>NZ_CP011530.1:4180335-5573781 GCF_001605725.1 Mycobacteroides immunogenum | reverse complement strand
CGGCGAGCATCTCTCTGGGTGGTAGGGGACACGTCGACATTAGCCCCTTTTCAATGATCGGTCGTGGGTTTCCACACGGTTATCCACAGCTGTGGACAACAAAGCCGACCACCCCCATGGTGGTCATTGTGCGTATACCAGGAGATCGTTTCGGATCACCTGTTCCGGGAACCGGCTAGTCGGTGTCCGACCGCGATCGGCATCGACCAGTGTGGATGGTTCCGATGCATGCGCCCGGTGGAAACGGCATTCGCAGAAGCTAACAGTTTTTGTATCGCCCCGCCAACCGATCCGACGACATGGATGACAACTTTCGTGGAGGTGACAGACTCTTGTGGAGAGGGGATACGGATGTGACGGTTGTGATCAGTTTGACCGGCGCCGAGCAGGTCAGTACCCTCAAACAGTCGCCCGAACGTTGGCGACACGGCCGCGACCCGCACGTCATCAGGGATGAAACCCAGGATTCCGTAGGTACCGCGCCGGTGGCGAGTGAGAAGTACCAACGGACTGATGCGTCTCAGCACATCGCATGCGTCGTGAATTGGCGGCGTGAGTGGTGTTCGTTGAGCACGTGATGGATATAAAGGAGTAAGAGCGGTGGCAAAGGGCAAGCGGACCTTCCAGCCAAACAATCGGCGTCGCGCACGTACCCACGGTTTCCGGTTGCGCATGCGCACCCGCGCGGGTCGCGCCATCATTGCCGGCCGGCGTCGTAAGGGTCGTCGCGAACTGACCGCCTGAGTCTCGGGCGCGGGCAGTAGTCGGTGTTGCCGACTCGACACCGGATGACCAAATCATCCGAATTCCGACAGACCGTCAAGCGTGGAGTACGAAGTGCCCACGCGGACTTGGTGATTCACCTCCAGCGTGGCTGTGTGGGTGCCACCGTTGATCAGGTCGAAGGCCCCAAAGTAGGGCTGATCGTCGGAAAGTCAGTGGGCAGTGCAGTCGTGCGGCATCGAGTGTCGCGCAGGCTCCGGCACGCTGCCGCAGAGCTGCTTCCTCAACTTGAGCCGGTAGACCGCATGGTCATCAGGGCGCTGCCCAGTAGCGGTAGCGCACTCTCGGCAAGTCTGCGACAGCAACTGCGCGACGGAATCGATCGGTCGGCACGACGGCAGGAACCGGCAGCAGAGCGGCGGCCATGAGAAGTCGGCCGGCGCGCGCCGTGATCTTTCTGATCCGTCTGTACCAGACCTGGATCTCGCCGATGCGGCTACCGAGTTGCCGATTCATGCCGACCTGTAGCCAATACGCGGTCGAGGCGTTGAGCGTGCACGGACTGATCCGCGGTGGCTGGTTGGCCAGCATTCGGCTTCTGAAATGTGGACCGTGGCACCACGGTGGATGGGATCCGATACCGGAACGCCATACCAAGCACGGGGATCCAGATAGTCGGGGCGGAGAGCACGTGAGCGTGCGGAGGAGCACAGCGGATGTTTGATTGGTTCAGCCTCGGGTTCATCTATTACCCGGTCTCGGCGATCATGTGGGTTTGGTACAAGCTGTTCGCGTACCTATTGGGCCCCAAGAATTTCTTCGCTTGGGCGCTGTCGGTGATGTTCCTGGTGTTCACCCTGCGAGCGATTCTGTACAAGCCCTTCGTCAGGCAGATCCGGACCACCCGGCAGATGCAGGAGCTGCAGCCGCAGATCAAGGCGCTGCAAAAGAAGTACAAGAATGATCGCCAGCGGATGGCGCTGGAGATGCAGAAGCTACAGCGCGAGCACGGGTTCAACCCGATCCTCGGATGTCTGCCGATGCTGGCACAGATCCCGGTCTTCCTGGGTCTGTTCCATGTGCTGCGATCCTTCAACCGAACGGTCGGCGGTTTCGGCCAGGTGCACATGTCGGTGGCGGAGAACCGGGCGACCGGTAACTACGTTTTCAGTGCCGGCGACGTCGCCAACTTCCTGGATGCCAACCTGTTCGGCGCACCGTTGGGTGCCACGATGATTCAGACCAATGGTCTGGACGCGTTCACCGAATTCAATCGGCTCGCCGTCGCGGGTGTGGCCATACCGCTGATGCTCATCGCGGGTATCGCCACGTACTTCAACAGCCGGGCTTCCATCGCGCGGCAGAGCCCCGAGGCCCAGGCCAACCCGCAGACCCAGATCATGAACCGGCTGGCGCTGTACGTGTTCCCCCTCGGCGTCGTTGTCGGTGGGCCGTTCCTGCCCATCGCGATCATCCTCTACTGGGTGTCCAACAACATCTGGACGTTCGGGCAGCAGCACTACGTCTTCAACCACATCGCCAAGGAAGAAGAAGAGAAGAAGCAAGCGGATCTGGAGCGGCGAGCAGCCAACGCCCCGAAGCCGGGTGCCAAGCCGACCCGTGGAAAGAACCAGCCCGTCAAACAAGCAGACGACTCGGGTAGTACCGAAATCGTGGAGTCCGACGGTACGGACGAGGACAACGGGGGACAGGCTTCCCCGGACTCAACAAATGGATCAGGCACGACGAGCCGTACCCCGAAGCCGGGTGCGCGGCCCGATCGTCGCCGCAAGCGCTAACCGCCCGCGATTCTGTACGGGCGTGACAGAGGGAGAAGAACGATGACCGATCTGGACACTCAAGCCGAAGAGACCACGGCCGAGGCCGCCGTCGCACCCGAGGCCGAGCCGCGTACGGCCGATCTCGAAGAGCGTCTGGTTGCCGAGGGCGAGATCGCCGGCGACTACTTGGAGGAGCTGCTGGATCTCCTCGACTTCGATGGCGATATCGATCTGGACGTCGAAGGCGACCGCGCGATTGTCAGCATCGATGGCGGCAGCGATCTGTCGAAGCTCGTTGGCCGCAAGGGCGAGGTGCTGGACGCGCTTCAGGAGCTGACGCGGCTGGCGGTTCAGCAGAAGTCCGGTGAACGCAGCCGCCTGATGCTGGACATCGCCAACTGGCGTGGGCGGCGTCGCGACGAGCTCGCTGCGCTGGGTACCAAGATCGCTCAGCAGGTGCTCGAGTCCGGCGAGCGCGAAGAGCTCGCCCCGATGACGCCGTTCGAGCGAAAGATCGTGCACGACGCTGTGGCCGCTGTCGACGGTGTGCACAGCGAGAGCGAGGGCGTGGAGCCGTCGCGCCGCGTCGTCGTCCTGCACGACTGACACAAACAAATCTCATCCATGTAATTCTGTGGCCGCGCTCCGGGAGGAATGTTTCACGTGAAACACGGCGAGACCCTCCCGGTGCCGGAGGCCGCTGCCGACATCTTCGGTGAGCGGCTTCCGCTAGCGGTTGAGTACGTCGAGGCGCTCGCCACGATCGGTGTGGAGCGAGGTCTGATCGGACCCCGCGAGACCGACCGATTGTGGGGGCGCCACATTCTTAATAGCGCCGTCCTTGGTGAGTTACTCGAGACCGGGGAGCGCGTAATTGACGTCGGGAGCGGCGCGGGCCTACCGGGTATTCCAGTAGGTATTGCGCGCCCGGACGTCGATATCGTTCTGGTCGAGCCGATGCTGCGCCGCACTGAGTTCCTCCGTGAAATGATCGAGCAGCTGGGGCTGACCAATGTGTCGGTGGTAAGGGGTCGGGCAGAGGAGCCGGGCGTCATCGCCGAGGTTGGTGGGGCGGACGTGGTGACGTCCCGAGCTGTCGCAGCACTGGACAAGATCGCCCGCTGGTCGCTTCCCTTGACGCGGATCGGCGGACGGATGTTAGCGATCAAAGGTGATCGCGCAGACGAAGAAGTACAGCAGTACGGCAGTGCGCTGGGTCCGCTCGGCGCCGACGATGTGAGGGTGGTGCAGTGTGGCACGCGGTACCTCGATTCGCCCACCACGGTGGTGGTCGCGCGGCGGAAAGAATGCGACGGAGACCGTAGGCGGGGAAGCTCCCGCGGCGGTTCGCGGAGGCGGAGCCGATGAGCATCCGATCAAGGAGACGACAGTGAGTAGCGATGAGACCCTCGGGCGAAGCGCACCCAACACCGACGATGTTTCACGTGAAACCGGCGCGGCGAGCGGCGGTCATCGAGCGCCCACTGAGTTCGTGGAGTCCGAGACTCCGATTGGCGCAGCGGCACAGCGTGCGACTCAGTTGAAGCAGGGATCGGTCCGGCTGCCGAAGCCGGCGCAACGGCGGATGCTGACGATCGCCAATCAGAAGGGCGGCGTCGGCAAGACCACGACCGCGGTGAACCTCGCTGCGGCCATGGCGCTGCAAGGCCTGAACGTTCTGGTGATCGACCTCGACCCGCAGGGCAACGCAAGTACCGCACTGGGCGCCGACCATCGCGCCGGTACCCCGTCTTCCTACGAAGTCCTCCTGGGTGAGATCCCCATCCAGGATGCGATCCAGTCCAGCCCGCAGAGCGAGCATCTCTTCTGCGTTCCGGCGACAATCGATCTCGCGGGTGCCGAGATCGAGCTGGTTTCGATGGTCGCGCGCGAGGGGCGACTGCGCACAGCGATTGCCGCGCTGCCCGCCGACGCGTTCGACTTCGTCTTCATCGATTGCCCACCCTCGCTGGGTCTGCTGACGGTCAACGCGCTCGTCGCGGCCAACGAGGTACTCATTCCTATCCAGTGCGAGTACTACGCGCTGGAAGGTGTGGGACAGCTGCTGCGCAACATCGAGCTGGTCCAGGCTCATCTGAACCCGGCGCTGCATGTATCGACGATTCTGCTGACGATGTACGACGGCCGGACCAAGCTGGCCGACCAAGTGGCGGATGAGGTGCGGAGCCACTTCGGTCCGAAGGTATTGGGCTCGGTCATCCCGCGTAGCGTCAAGGTGTCCGAGGCGCCGGGCTACGGAACCAGCGTCCTTGAATACGACCCGGGTTCACGTGGTGCGCTGAGCTACCTGGACGCCGCGCGTGAACTCGCGCAGCGGCCGAGCCCGTCGGCGAGTGATCCACAATGAGTCGGGTGCGCTACGGAAAAATGAGCACGTGTGCGGAGTGGATGCGAAAAGGGAGAAGTAATCGATGAGTCAGTCGGCAGCATCACGGCGTAAGGGCGGCCTCGGCCGCGGGCTGGCGTCGCTCATTCCGACCGCTCCTGTGGACGGCGCGCCGGCCCCGGCTGGTCCCCGATTGGGTGACGCGGCGGCCGATGTCGTCATTGGGGGCGGGCCCGTGGCCCCTGCCGCGGCTGTTGCCCCCACCGCAGATATCGGTGCGGTGTACCGCGAGATCCCGGTGACTGCGATCAAGCCGAACCCCAAGCAGCCACGCCAGGTCTTCGACGAGGAAGCGCTCGCCGAGTTGGTGCACTCGATCCGTGAATTCGGCGTGATGCAGCCGATCGTGGTGCGAGTTGTCGACGGCGGCGACTATCAGTTGGTGATGGGGGAGCGGCGTTGGCGCGCCACGCAAGAAGCCGGATTGGAGACCATTCCGGCGATCGTGCGCGAGACCGCGGACGACAACCTGCTTCGCGACGCGCTGCTGGAGAACATTCACCGCGCTCAGCTGAACCCCTTGGAAGAGGCCGCCGCCTACCAACAGCTTCTCGATGAGTTTGGGGTTACTCACGAGGAACTGGCCTCTCGAATCGGTAGGTCACGACCCGTCATTTCAAACATGATTCGGCTGCTGCGTCTGCCGATCGCGGTGCAGCGCCGCGTCGCGGCGGGGGTGCTGTCGGCCGGGCACGCGCGAGCCTTGCTTGCGCTGGAGAGCGGAGCCGAGGCACAGGAAGAGCTTGCCGCCCGGATCGTGGCGGAGGGGATGTCGGTGCGTGCCGCGGAGGAGGCGGTGACGCTAGCCAATCGCAGCGATGCCCCCAAACCCGCGCCGCGGCGTAGGCCGATCCAGATGCCGGGCCTGCAGGATGTCGCCGAACGACTGTCCGGCACATTCGACACACGCGTGACGGTGAGCCTAGGCAAGCGCAAGGGCAAGATCGTTGTCGAGTTCGGTTCGGTCGACGATTTGCAGCGAATTGTCGATTTGATGTCCGGCGAGGCAACGTCCTAGCCCACAGGGGAGAAACGTCACTGTGACGTGGAACCGGCCGAACATCGCCGCGATTCTGAAAGCAGTTGGAAACTAAGGACTTTCGGCTTGGCAGTGTGATGGTGCCCATCGTCGCGCCGGCCGCCGCTGTTTCCCTGGATCGTGACCACTCCGCCGGGTGCCAAACCAGAAATTTCGCATATCCTTGAAGGGTTGCCGGACGCATGACGCGTGCCGCGCACCATGTTGACCAGACGTGGAGGCGTACTAAACCAGTGTCGGCTCGGATCGTTCCCCTGCGGCTCGATGGTTTCGAGCAGCTGCCCAAGCATGCCCGGCGGTGTGTCTTCTGGGAAGTGGACCCCGCTACCGTCGGCGATGCTCAGCACCTATCGGACCCCGAGTTCGAAAAGGAGGCGTGGCTGTCAATGGTCATGCTCGAGTGGGGGTCATGCGGTCAGGTTGCGGTGACGGGACCGCAGTCCCGCCCGACAACCGCGGGGTACGCGCTCTATGCACCGCCCGGGGTGGTGCCCCGGGCGCGATTGTTTCCCACGGCGCCGGTCAGTGCCGATGCGATTCTGTTGACCTCACTGGGGGTGGAGCCGGGACACGAGTCAGATGGCCTGCCGCATAGCATCATCGCCAATGTGGTCGCCGAACTGGTGCGTCGTGGTGTGCGCGCGTTGGAGGCGTTTGGTCGCACCAGTGAAACACTGGGAATGTGTGAGGGTTCGTTGGCCCGCCATCCCGGAGCCCCAGATGTGCTGGGTGAGTGCACTATCGAGCAATGCATGATCGACGTGGACTTCCTGAAGGATGTTGGCTTCACGGTTGTCGCGCCGCATCAGCACTTCCCGCGGCTACGGTTGGAGCTGGATCGGGGGCTCGGCTGGAAGGCCGAAGTGGAGGCAGCGCTGGAGCGGCTGCTCGAGTCGGTGCAAATCCCGCAGCCGGCCGGTGCCGGACCGGTAGTGGGTGCCGCGTTCTAGCGGTGCCGCAACGGAATTCGAGCCACTACCCGATATCCGCCCGGATACCCCAGTCAAACCCGGTACCGCTGCGGCGCACGCTCAGCGGTGAGTGCGCCGGGAAATGTGCGGTGAGTAGTCGGAGGTTCTCGTCGGCGCAGCGCTCGAGTAGCGCGTGGCGCGTGGCGATCGCCTCCAGGGGATCGGCATCGGCATAGAACGGTAGGTCCGGGAACTGTGCCTGCATGGGGTGATGGAGTGCGTCACCGGCAATGAGTAGCCCGCCATCTGATGAGCCGATCTCAATGGCCAGGTGCCCAGGTGTGTGGCCGGCCGCATCGACCGTACTGATGCGAGTGGAGCCGTGAGAGTGGAGCACTTGCCCAGAGGCGACGAGATCATGCGGTGCGCGCTCCAGGATCGGCAGAATGCTGTCTTGGTACACCCAACCGCCGTTGTTCTCCCAGTGATCGATAGGCGCTGATTCCCATTGGGACCGAATGGAATTGAGTTCGGTGCGGTGAAATAGGTAGCGGGCGTTGGGAAATGTGGGCTGCCACGTGCCGTCGATCAGCCGCGTGTTCCAACCGCAGTGGTCCAGGTGCAGATGGGTGTTGATCACCAGATCGACGTCTTCGGGGGTATATCCGGCTTGCTTGAGACGGATCAGGTAGTCGGTATCAAGCATATGAAGGTCCGGAAACAGCGGACGGTTCTTGTGATTACCTGAGCAGGTGTCGACGATGACAACGGTGCCCGCGAGCTCGATGACATAGTTGTGGATGGCGAAGATAAGTTCGGCACCGTCAATGGAGACGGCCGACGGCGCATAGGTGGCGCGGACAAACGCGAGCTGCTCATCGGTAAGAGCGGGGTACCAATCGCGCGGTTTGATAGGCCACACATCTAATTCGGTGAGCTGAGTGACGGTTGCATCGCCCACGGTGAAAGTCTTCACAGACGCGAAAAACGTAGGGAAAGCGGAACGTATTCCTCGAGGGGTGCACCGAAGGGGGTACCGGGCGCGTCACTGTGACGAAAGCCGGGCAACCGGGGGGAAAGCGAGAAAACTAGCTTCCGGCGGACAATTCGTGGGCCAGCAGCTCATCGAAGGTGAATGTGCCGGTGGGACGGTCGTTCTTGCCCAGCAGGTATACGCGCTTCACGGCAGCCAGAATCGACTCGGCCACGACATCGCGGTAGTGCGCGGAGCTGAGAACGGAGACATCGCTGGGGGAGGTGATGTACCCGATGTCGACCTGTACGGTAGGCATCCGGGTGAGACGAAGCAGATCCCAGGTACGGCCGTGGGCCCGACAGTCGCGTAAACCGGTGCGCGCCGCCACTTCCCGCTGAATGAAGTCGGCCAGCATATGTCCGATGGTGGACACCGAACCGTGCAGGTTGCCGAAGTGGTAGGACGCGACCCCGCTGGCGGCGACGGTCGGGTGCGAGTCGAAGCGCAGGCTGATCATCAGATCGGCACCCACGTTGTTGGCGTAGGTTGCCCGTTCGATATCGGTGGGGTTGTTCTGGATGGCGCGCGAGATGTAGGTGTCCATCCCGATCGCAGTCATGCGGCCCTCAAGGCGACTTGCCAAGTCCCACAAGATATCTGCTTCGCTGGTGGGACCTTCGCGACCCGGCACGATGCGGCCGTGATCGGCACCGCCGAGGCCGGGGTCGATCACGATGCGCTTGCCCGACAACTGCGGGCCGGCATTGCGAACATGTTCGGTCTCACGAATTGCGTGCGCCGAGCCGCCAGTCACGTGGCGACCCAGCAACTGGAAGGAGCGCAGGGTCTCGGGTCCGCAGATACCGTCCGCGGTCAGTCCGTACTCACGTTGGTACGACATGAGCGAGTTGTAGGTCTGCAAACCGAAGTTCCCATCGACCAGCCCGGTGTAGAAGCCGAGATCCTGCAGACGTTTCTGCAGGGTGGCCACATCGTCGCCGTACATCGGTGCGGAGAACTGGTGAAAGAGCGTGCGTGCGCCGAGCCGGTAGGAGGCTTCCTTCAGCGTGCGATAGGTCGCCGGACCGACGATGCCATCGACTAACAGGCCCCGGCACTGCTGAAACGCGCGCACGGCGTCGTGCAGCGTCGCGTCGAAGCGATCCACCATGACGTGCCGACCGGTGGCCAGCACCTCATCGGGGTCCTCCAGGAACCCGAGTGCCGTCAGCACTTCGCGCACCTCGGTGACGGCCGGGCCTCGATCGCCGTGGCGAATGTTCGACGCGCCTGTCGTCATACTCCGCCTTTCGCCGCCTTCGCGGCCCTATCTGAGGAACCGCACCGCCACCGACCCCGGCACGAGCTGCCGATCGTCGCTGGCGGCACCATTGTCTCAGATGCCTACGGGATGAGCGAAACTCTCGGCCCGGTTATGTGACCCATGTTGGGCTGGTTAGACGACGCCGTCTAGCTCACGCAGCAACGCCGACTTGCTCTTGGCGCCGACGATCCGCTTGGTGGCCTCACCGTTCTGGAACAGGATCAGGGTGGGGATCGAGGTCACCTGGAACGCACGTGCGGTCTCCGGGTTGGCGTCGACATCGAGCTTGGCGATGGTCAGCGCTTCACCGTGATCCTTCGCGATCTCCTCCAGCACGGGTGCCACCATCTTGCAGGGCCCGCACCAGGTCGCCCAGAAATCCACCAGCACAGGCTTGTTGCTGGAGACAACGTCGTCCTGGAACGAGTCATCGGTGACGGTAACGGTCGCGCGGTCGCTCATGGTTCTCCTTTGATCAGTGGCGGTTGAGACTAAGCCTCGATGAGGGTCTGCGAATGTGCCGTCTCGGCAAGCCAGCGCTCGGCGTCAATCGCTGCGGCACAACCGCTTCCGGCGGCGGTGACAGCCTGCCGGTAGGTGCGGTCTACCAGGTCACCGGCGGCGAACACTCCCTCCAGCGAGGTGTAGGTGCTGCGATCACGCACCAGCACGTATCCGTCGGGATCGACGTCTACCACGTCCTTGACGAGTTCGCTGCGTGGGTCGTGGCCGACGGCGACGAACATACCGGTGACGGGCAGCTGGGAGGCCTCACCGGTGAGGGTGTTCTCCAGCTTGAGACCGGTCACCGAGTCACTGCCCTCAACCTCGACGATCCGGGTGTTCGTGAGCACTGTGATCTTAGGATCCGAGTAGGCGCGCTCCAGCATGATCTTGGAGGCGCGGAACTCGTCGCGGCGGTGTATCAGGGTGACGCTGCGGGCAAATCGTGTGAGGAAGGTCGCTTCTTCCATGGCGGAGTCGCCGCCGCCGATCACGGCGATGTCCTGGTCCTTGAAGAAGAATCCGTCGCAGGTGGCGCAGGAGCTCACGCCGCGGCCCAGCAGGGTGTCTTCGCCGGGAACCCCCAGGTACCGCGGTGCGGCTCCCATGGCCAAGATGACGGCTCGGGCGCGGTAGACCTCGTCACCGACCGTGACAGTCTTGACGGGGCCCCGCAGGGACACCTCATCGACATCCTCGGTGCGCAGGTCGGCGCCGAAGCGGATGGCCTGCTCACGCATCTGATCCATGAGATCGGGGCCCATGATTCCCTCGCGGAAGCCGGGGTAGTTCTCGACCTCGGTGGTGGTCATCAGGGCGCCACCGAACTGGGTGCCCTCGAAAACGATGGGCTTGAGCTGTGCGCGGGCCGCGTAGACCGCCGCCGTGTACCCAGCGGGTCCCGAGCCGATGATGATGAGCTCGTGGATATCCGAGTCGGTCCCGGTGGACGGAGCCTGAGACATGCGGTTCCCTTCTGAGGCGATCTGTTTGCCTGATTCCACAGGCCGTGCGAATGCTGAAACAACAGCCTAGAGCGGGATGTTCCACGCCGGGCGGGCGGTGGGAGATCTACCGGCCGGGTGTCGCGCCGATTCGGGTCTGGGCCACTCGCTGCGGGTCGGACTGGCTGCACCCGGGCCGCACGGCCACGGCAAGCAGCTCACCCGGACGCTCAGCGGGCACCACCATGAGCACCGCGGGGCCATCGATATCGAGAGTCTGTGCGCCGAGCACCGGTGTGGAGGCGGAGAGCCCGAGGCCGGTGAGGCAGGATGCGCGCCGGGCGGCGTCATCGAGAGCACCAAACGCGGGTGTACGGCCCACAAGTGCGGTGACATCGTTCCCGGAAAGCGGGAAGGGGGTCTGGCCCATGGCGCCCTGCGCAGGCAAGTCCGGCGCCACCGGGGCGGCCGTCTTGGGTGCGATCTGCTGGGACAGCGAAGGCCCGGCAATGGCCGTGGTGGTCTGTGCGGCGCGCTGGTGATTCTGGGCGACCACGGTGATCGCGACGGCAACGCAGGCCGCCGCGGCCAGCCCGGCCCCGGAGTAGGCGAGCCAACGGCGCTTTGCCGCGGGGCGCCGCCGATGGTCCAGCGGGACAGGCCCGGTCACCAGGTTGAGACTGGCGTCGGCTGGCCGTGTGGAGCCTTCAGCTACTGCGGGCAACGTGGGCTTGGCGGACTCGGCGCGTAATGCGGCAACGATGTCATCGACAACGGACTCGGGCACCTCGGGCGCGGGACTATCCAGCCAAGCCACCAACTCGGCGCGCACCTGATCGAGGGCTGCCAGCGTCTGACGAGCGCCCGGATCTTGGTCTGCGCGTTGCCTAAGCACGTCGGCATCGCCGGTGTCGTAGACACCGGCGTGGAGGTCGGCCAAGACCTCTACTGACAGTGGCACCTCGGCGAGGTTCACCTTGTCGAGATTACCTTCGTCATCGGAACCACCCGGCTGGTTGCTGACCATTTGTGTTCATTGTTCCCATATCCAGCTACCGCCCGCCACGGCCGTTGCCCAATTGGTGAGCGGATCGTGACACGCTGATACACGGTTAGTAGTCGATGGTTTCCGGTTCGACCGAGCCGGCCTTGTCCAGGTAATGCAGGGCGACGGCCAACCGTGCGCGGGCACGCGCACAACGGCTCTTCACCGTGCCCTCGGGCACACCGAGCAGCTCAGCGGCATCGGCGACCGAGTATCCCTGCATGTCGACCGCGATAACCGCGGCGCGCTGCTCGGCGGGCAGCCGCAGCAGGGCCTTCTGGATGACGATCGAGGTATCGACATTGGTCGACGGATCCTCGAGGGTGTAGACGTCTTCTTCCAGCTCTATGGGGCTGTGCGCCTTATTGCGGCGCATCCGGTCCAGACAGGCGTTGACCACGATGCGGTACAACCAGCTGGTGACGGCGGCGTCATTGCGGAAATTGGCAGCTCCGCGGTGTGCCGACAGCATCGCTTCCTGCAGCGCGTCAGCGGCATCCTCGGGGGTACGGCTGGTGGCCCGGGCCAGTCGGTAGAGCCGACGGTGGTGGCGGCGGAACAGCTGTTCGAAAGCTGAGGGATCGCCGGCGACATGAGCGGCCAACAACTCGGCGTCCGAGTGTTGAGGAGCGGTGAGAACCCCCTGAACCATGCCCACACGCGCACAGTAATCAAAAATGGGGGGTGCCGTCGACCGCGAGGGCACCCCACAGCAAACTGTTATACAACTTTCAACAATCCGTAACGGCGATATCCGTAACTGACCAACCTGAACCCCAGTTCAGCGCCCTGATCTTAGGTTGCCATCGGGTTTCAACTACCGCGAAAAATATAGCGCCGAAATCTGTGGATCGTTACCGAAACCCCTTCGGTAACGGGTCGACTCTCAGACGATCGTGCAGCTAGGACGCAGTTGACACCGTGATTTCGCTGAGCTCCGCATGGTGATCTCCGTTGGTCGCGCCCAGCTTGTTGATCCACACCAGCACATGCGAGACCTGAGAGCTGCTGGTGATGGGAATCGTGGTTTTGCCGGACTGCAGTGTGGCGGTTGCCGAGATCTCCTTGGTGTCATTCAGAGAGCCCGGGGTGGCCGAGTCGGCGGAGCGGATCTGCACTTGCGTTCCGACACTGTGCGATTCGATGGTGACGCTGCTCAGAGCACTGGGGGACTGCAGATCCAGCAGCAGACCCACACCGGGCTTGAAGAGGTCTGGAAAGGGATCGGCTTGGGTGTAGGTGTCAGTGGTCCACGACGTCGAAGGGTTCCCATCGATTGCCAGCCCCGCCTTGCCGGGCTGGTCGGCGTCGGGGCCAGGGGGAAAGACGGTCGCCTGCACGATCTTGGCCGGGCTACCTGGCTTAGCCGTCTCGGCACTGGAGGACTGCGTCGGCAGGCCGATGCCGATGTTGATCTTGTCGAGCGGTCCGACGTCACCGAAGATCCGTGTGACCCAGACACCGAGCGCGATGCACAGCGCGATGACCAAGACACCCACGACGCCCAGCCCGATCAGGAAGATCCTGCGGTGACGCGCGGCCTCCTCCGGATCCTCGTCGTCGAGGTCGTCATATTCCTCGTCGTCGGCGGAATCAGCCGGGGCCTCAAATCCTTGGCGACGGTTGACGTTGAACGCCTGGGTGGGAGCCGCGGCGGCGGGCTCGAGCATGGTGGTGTGGTCGACGCTCGCGATGGCCGATTCCAGGCCGTCGAGAAGATCGGCGGCAGAGCCGGGATCATCGCTCAGCGCGCGGGCCGCGACATCGGAGATCTCGTCGGGCACGGTGGGGACGATGATGCGGGCCTCGACCGGCAGGCCATCGGGAGCGCGATTGGCGGCGGGCAGGCCACTGGGCTGGCCGGTCTCGGCGAGCGGCCAGCGGCGAGTGGTCAGCGCATAGAGAGCGGCGCCCAGCCCGTGCACGTCCTCGTCGGCGCTGGCCGAGGTCAACGTGGCGGGGAAGGCCAGAACGGCGTCCCCGTCGATGCTGATGCGCACCCGGTCGGGGTGGTCGATGCTGAGCGCGGACCCCGCCTCGAAGGCCGCGTCGGCGGCCTCGGCCAGGGACCGGATCGCGCGACTGGCACCTACCGCGGACGGCTCGGTATCGGCGACCTCGCGCAGCGAACCGCCGCGGACCCACTGCGCGACCACGATGCCGCCGGTGCCCTCATGTACCGCGTCCAGCACCCGGGCCAGGCCCGGTGACTCGATCTTGCTGAGCCGCAACGTGTTCGACAGGATGTCCTGCACCTGATCGGAACTGAAGGTGGCGCCGTCGATGATCGTGAGCGCCACCGGCCGATTCAGCTCGGTATCGGTGGCCTGCCAGAACTGCAGCCCGGCCGGACCGCCGTGCGAGGTGAGCAGGCGGTATCGGCCGTTGGCGATGCTGGCACCGGGCCTCACGGAGGTGGGAAGTGGGCCCGTCGACGGGGACTGGGTGGAAACTGGCCGAGTCGATGACCCCGGGGTGTCGGTCACAGCCCTGCCCTTTCTCGTATCAGCACCGCCCCCGTGCGCTGGTTTGTTTGCGGTTGTCGACTCGACGGCATCGCTGCCGCCGACTCGATCACCCGAATCAGGGTACGGCAGGGTTGGCTCGGGGGAGTTGCCCATAACCGAAGCGTGATCTTGAGGGCCGGTCCCGAGGCGGCCGCCCAGGCGGCGTTGCAGCATGGCGACCACGCTCAGGGCCTCGGGAAGCTTGACGGCAACCATGACGGCGAAGGTCACCGCCAGCATGACGATGCCGAGGATGACCAGTCGCAGGATGGAGCCGGGACCGCCGCCACGCGCGGTGAGCAGGTCCAGGCCGACGCCGCGGTCGAGGCCCACACCGATGACGGCGGCGGTCGCCGAGGCGGCGAGCGTGACCAGCACCGTGCGGGCCACGTCCGGGCCGATGAGCGATCCCGCCGCGCCTCCCAGGCTGCGGCGCAACAACAGGTACCCACAGATGGCACCCGCGACGAATCCGAGACCGTTGGCGGCACCCAGATATGCCGCGACCAGGCTGGGGTCGTCGGTGAGGTGGGGAGCGATGACCGAGCCGATGATCTTGACGGCTGTGATCACGATGATCATCAGCGTGGGTGTCCATGCCTCGTGGCGTGCATAAAACACCCGAAGTTGTAGCAGCACAAGAGCATACGGGACCAATGTGAATGCGGAGAGCGAAATAGACAAGCCCAGGTAGTGGGCGGACCCGAGCCCGAAATTCCCGTAGGCGAACAGTGCGGGACCCATCGCCGGCCCGCAGACGGTCATCACGGCCACCACCGGGAGCAGCACGGTCATGGTCAGCCGGGTGGCCAGCGCCATGTCGCCGAGCACGGCGGGGGTGTCCTCGGCCGCCGCGTTGCGGCTGAGCCGCGGCATGATCGCCGTCAGAATGGTTACCCCGACCACCCCGTACGGCAGTTGCAGGATCATCCAGGTCTGGTTGTAGATGATCGGACCGGAATCGGCTGCGCCGGCGGCGATCCGGTTGGTGATCACGAAGCCGAGCTGACTGATCGCCACGTAGGCGAACATGGCCGCCGCCATCCCGGCGAACTGCTTCAGGCGGTCGTCGATCCCCCACAGCGGGCGCATAGGGATCTGTTGGCGACGGATCGCCGGGACCAACACCAGAGCCTGAGTCACCACGCCCAGCGTGGTGCCGATACCGAGCACCAAGAGCTTCGGATCACTCATCCGTGTCGGGTTGATCGTGAGCTCGCCGGGCATCAGCCAGTACAGGACGAGGGTGACGATGGCGACGACGTTGTTCCATACCGGGGCCCAGGCGGGCGGCCCGAATACGTTGCGGGTGTTGAGAATCGCCATGAACACCGACGAAAGGCCGTAGAAGAAGATCTGCGGCAGCAGCAGATATGCCAGCGCCGTGGTCAGTGCCGCGTCGACCTTTGTGTCGGCGCCGAGCAACACCGAGGCAAGCAAGGGCGCGGCCAGCACGGAGAGCGCGGTAGTCACCAACAGCAGCGTGGTGACGATGGTCAACAGCTTGCGGATGAAGGCCTGACCGCCGTCGGCGTCCTCGCGCTCGGCACGGGTGAGTACCGGGATGAAGATGGCGGTGAAGGTGGCCTCGAGCACCAGCGCGGCAATGATGTTGGGCAGCTGGTTGGCGGTCGAGAACGCGCTGGCGGACGCCGCGCCCAGCGCGGCGGTGATCAGGAGCAGCTTGATGAATCCGGTGATCCGGCTGACCAGGGTGGCCACCGCCATCGACCCTGAGTGTGCGACGACTGCCGCGTCGGACAGCTCCTCGATGGTGTCGTCGGATTCGGGATCGGGCAGCGGGTCCAGGGGCCGCCTCACGGCTGCCAGCCTTCGTCGTCGCGGTCCAGATCGGCGCGGTCCGGTTGGCCGCGGAACCGGTGCCACAGGCGGCGGCCCGTCAGGACGAACAGCACGGTGGCGGCGGTGATGGTGATGAAGAACAGTGGCTTGCCGTACGCGTTGGAATGCACCGACAGACGCACCGGGTCGCCCAACGGCAGACCATCGGGTGTGTGCAGCGTGACGTCCACCGCCATCCGCTGCGACACGTTGACCTCCACGGGTACCTTCACCGGCAGAAATCCTGGCGGAATCTCCTGCACCCCAACGTCTGTCGCGCTCATACCGGCGGGAGTCTCGACACGCAGGGTCACCCGGATAGGTACCGGAAGCTCGTTGCGCAGCACCAGCGGCAGCGGGCTGTGTTCGGTGGCCAGGGTGTATGACCCGCCCGGATTGACGACGGTGACCGCGTTGAACAGATCACCGACCGTGCGTCTGATGGCGGCCAGGCGTTCGCGCGCGGCGTCGTCACGGGCATCGGTGGGGACGCTTTGACTCACCGCGCGCAACGCGTCCTGGCGCAGCGGGTCGGTGTACTGAGCGCCGGTGAGCCCGGTGCGCGCGTCTGCCGTCAGCGCCGCGGTGAGTCCCCACAGCCGCCGCACCTCGTCGCCGAGGCCCTGCGATACCCAGTCATCGATGGCCTGTGGTGAGTCCACGCCAAAGGAAGCGTCCACCGGATTCGGCTGGGCACCTGCCCGCGCCTCGCCGATGACGGTGGCCAGCGGGCGCGGCATCGCCAGACCGGCATGCAGCAGCGTGGACGTCGCGGACAGGATCGAGCGGGCCTCGCCGTCGGACAGATCCCAGGTGGCATCCGGCAGCAGGATCGCCTGGCGCGGTGTCTGCTGCGGACTGAGCGCCTGCCAGGCCATGGCCCCCAGCGCGTCCTGGATGCGTGCGACGCGCGAGTCATGTTGCAGGGCAAAGCGAAGCGACTGGGGCACATAGTCGGGGGTGGTGGGGTCCCGTCCGAGGGCGCTCAGTGCGGCGCCCACCGACGGGTCAAAGGGAGCGGCGACCAGCGTGTCGGACACTCGCCGTGGATTGAAGTCGGGCGGCGTCTCCTGCACCGGGGGCAGGGGAGCGACCGCGACGGTCGGGCCCTGCGCGGTGAGCAGGTTTATGCCGGCCGCCGAGAGCTGGCTGTCGCCCAGCAGTGTGGCGCCGCGCAGGCTGCCGACTCCCAGAATCTGATCGAGCACATCGGCGGCACCGGTGGTGGCCTGATGGGCCAGGCCGTCGTCGGCCATCGTGGCGACCGCGTCCAAACTTGCCTGGGCATAGGGCAGGGGGGTCACACACATGTGTTTGGCCATGGTGCGCAGCCGGTCGAGCCAGGCGGTGGCCAGCCCTTGCCCGGTACCGGGATGCACGGGGCCGGCCGGATCGGCCGCGTTGTCGAGAACCTGGTAGTTCTGCGTCATCTCGTTGACGGTCACCAGTAGATCGGGATCAACCGCCACACAGACCGTGCGGGCGAGATCGCCCTTGGGGTCGACGGCGGGCTCGGTCGCGAACTCCAGGGCGCCTAGTAGAGCGTCCAACCGCCCGCCGGGAGAAATCGAGCGCTCCAGCTGATCGTCGAGCAGCCGCACCGGCGTCGGGCCGCCGGGTTGACCCGGCGCCAGCCGTGGACGATCGGCCAGCGGCCACAGCAGTGTCAGGCCCACCGGGCGGGAGGTGTCGGGAGCGACTTCGGGTTCGGATCCGGCGCTTGTCGGCGGCGGGACGCCGAGAACCGGTAGCAGGAACCGGGCGTCGTCGAGGCGCGCGGCGGCTCCGTAATCCGGGGTGCCGTTGACGTTGACCAGCGCCGGATAGACCCCGGGGGTTTCGATGTTCCAGTTCGGCCCGGTACCCCCGCGCAGCGGGAAGGCGAGACTGAAGGGGCGCTGCTGCCCCTGCTCGAGAGTTCCTGCGACGGTGACGAATTCGCCGACTGGCCGGTACTGGTCATGATGCCCGTGCAGGTTCGCGCGGAGGTCGGCGCTAGAGCTCACCGCATCGGCGCGCTCCAGGCGGACCACCACATCGGTGACCGGGCGATCTCCGACATTGGCGACGGTGCCCCGGATGGTCACCATCGAGTCGACGGTGGTGACGGTCTGCGGATTCACCTCGTCGATGACAACCTTGAGAAACTGACCGTCACGGTAGGCCTGGGCGCGTGGGGCGGACCACGGTGCGCCGAGCAGGACAAGCGCGAGGACGGCAAGTACTGCCGCCACACGCGTCGCGTTGCGATGCGTGGGTCGGATCATTGTTGTTGTCCGCGCCCGGATCGTCGGCCCGGTGTCCTGTGCGTGCTGGAGTGCGTTTGAGGACGGCGTCGTGGTGCGGAGGGCGGCAAGGGAGGCAGAGCGGCCGGACCGCCCGTGTGGAGCTTGTCGATGAGATCACCGGCGACTTCGGCCAGCCGTCGCTCATCGGCGTAGGCGAGCCGGGTGGGGAGCTCCTCGAGCGGCACCCAGGCGACCTCGGTGACCTCGACATCGTCATCGGACAGCTCGCCGCCCAGGGAGCGCATCAGGTAATGGTGCACCGTTTTGTGCACGCGCCGGCCTTCGGTGACGAACCAGTAATCGATGCTGCCGAGCGCGGCGAGCACGCTGCCCCGGATTCCTGTCTCCTCGGCGACCTCACGGATGGCGGTCTGTTCGGCCGTCTCGCCCTGCTCGATATGCCCCTTGGGCAGTGACCACAGCATGCGGCCGCGCCGGTCGGTGCGCCCGATGAGGGCAGCCACCTGATCGTCCTTGGGGCCATCGATCCCGGCGATGACCAGGCCACCGGCCGAGGTTTCACGGACCGTGCGCAGCGCCGAGCCCGCAGGCCGGCCCTTGACGCGGCCACGGCCTTTTCCAGTGGCGCCGTTGGTTCCGTTGGCCGCATGTGGAGCCTCAGCGGCCGGGGAGGGCGCCGGAGTATTGGCGCTTTGCGCCCGGCCCTGTGCACGACCTTGCGATCGGTTGCGCCGACCGCGGCGCGACCCTCTGCCGCGCGCCGAGGCGGGTTCCGAGCCCGGTT
The DNA here is from genome assembly GCF_001605725.1 of Mycobacteroides immunogenum. Classification (NCBI taxonomy): domain Bacteria; kingdom Bacillati; phylum Actinomycetota; class Actinomycetes; order Mycobacteriales; family Mycobacteriaceae; genus Mycobacteroides; species Mycobacteroides immunogenum. The sequence continues at coordinate 5,554,745 of NZ_CP011530.1, read as the reverse complement.
CATCCGACGACCCACCCGTGCGGGAACCGCCGGAGGAGTCAGACACCCATGTGATAGTAGTTCCCGCTACTGAGAGCCCCTGCGATACGCGCCGGTAGGCTGCCCGACGTGCCCGAATCGATACCGACCGCCGAATTGCTGGCCACCGCCGCGGTGACCCTGAACCGGCACAAGAAGATGCTCGCGGAGTTGGGCGCACTCTTTGATTCCGCAGGCTTCAGCCTGTATCTGGTGGGCGGCAGTGTCCGAGACGCGGTGCTGGGGAAGCTGGGCACCGACCTGGATTTCACCACCGATGCGCGCCCCGAACAGGTGCGGGAGCTGGTCACCGGCTGGGCCGAGGCCATCTGGGACACCGGGATCGCGTTCGGCACCATCGGGGTGGCCCGCAAGGGGCAGCGGGTGGAGATCACGACCTTCCGCAGCGACAGCTATGACCAGCAGTCGCGCAACCCCGAGGTGGTCTTTGGCGACACCCTTGAGGGCGATCTGGTGCGCCGGGATTTCACCGTCAACGCGATGGCGGTGAAGATCGGCCCGGACGGGCCCGGAGATTTCTGCGACCCGTTGAACGGGCTCGAGGCGCTGCGCGCCGGGGTGCTGGACACTCCTTCGGCCCCGGAGATCTCATTCGGTGACGACCCGCTGCGCATGCTGCGCGCTGCCCGTTTCGTTTCCCAACTGGGCTTCACGGTGGCGCCGCGTGTACTGGACGCGCTGCACGCGATGGCCGGTCAGCTGGGCCGGATCACCGCTGAACGGGTGCAGACCGAGCTGGACAAGTTGGTCGTGGGCGCGCATCCGGTGGCGGGAATCGATCTGTTGGTGGACAGCGGGCTGGGTGCGGTGGTGCTGCCCGAGGTGGGCGAGATGCAGCTGACCATCGATGAACATCACCAGCACAAGGACGTTTATCGGCATTCGCTCACGGTGTTGGAGCAGGCGGTGGACCTCGAAGACGACGGGCCCGACCTGGTGTTGCGCTGGGCGGCGCTGCTGCATGACATCGGTAAGCCCGCCACCCGCCGTCATGAGGATGGCGGCGGGGTCAGCTTCCATCACCACGAGGTGGTCGGCGCCAAGATGGTGCGCAAACGAATGCGCGCGCTCAAGTACTCCAAGCAGATGGTCGAGGACGTTTCGCAGTTGGTGTACCTGCACCTGCGATTCCACGGGTACGGCGACGGGAAGTGGACCGACTCCGCGGTGCGCCGATACGTCACCGACGCCGGTCCGTTGTTGCCGCGGCTGCACAAGCTGGTACGGGCCGACTGCACGACGCGCAACAAGCGGCGGGCGGCCCGGCTGCAGGCCAACTATGACGGGCTGGAAGAGCGGATCGCCGAGCTGGCCGCCAAGGAGGATCTGGCGCGGGTGCGGCCCGACCTCGACGGCAACGAGATCATGGAGCTGCTGGGGGTGCCGGCCGGGCCGATCATCGGGCAGGCCTGGCGGTTCTTGAAGGAGCTCAGGTTGGAGCGGGGCCCGCTCGATCACGACGAGGCGATCGAGGCGCTGCGGGAATGGTGGGCCGAGCAGGGCGACGCGTAAGCGGGCTCAGCCGAGCATGTCGTAGCCGAGCTTGCCCACCATCACCACGACGACCACCAGCAGCACCACGCGGACGAAACCGGCGCCACGACCGAGCGCCATATGCGCGCCGAGCTGGGCTCCCGCGATGTTCGCGACGCCAAGGGCCAAGCCCAGCAGCCACAGCACATGCCCTTGTGAGGCGAAGACGATGAGCGCTCCGACATTGGTGCCCGAGTTGAGCACCTTGGCGGTGGCCGAACTTTCCAGGAAGGTCATCCCGGCGACGGCGGTCAGCGTGATGATCATGAACGTCCCGGTGCCCGGGCCCATGATGCCGTCGTAGAAGGCGATGACAATGGCGGCCATGGCCAGCGCGGTCAGGGTGGTGGCCCTCGTGCGGGTAGAGGTGTGCGCCGCGGTACCGAACTGGGGCCGCGTCGCGACGAATACCCCCACGGCCAGCAGCAGCACCAGCACCACGGGTTTGAAGACCGACACCGGTAGGCGCGAGGCGGTGTATGCGCCGACGCTGGCGCAGGCCGCGGCGACGACGAAGGCTCCCAACAACGCGCGCCAGTTCAGCGGTGTTCGGGGGAAGAGCCGAATGGCGGCCGATGCCGTGCCCGAGAGCGCGGTGAGCTTGTTGGTGCCCAGCGCGGTGGCCGGGGTCATGCCGGGAAAGATCAATAGGAGTACCGGGATGAGGATGAGGCCGCCGCCGCCCACCACCGCGTCGACCCAGCCGGCGGCGGATGCCGCGGCCAGCAGCACGGTGAGGGTAGGGGCGTCCACGGGGTCAGAGACTACGGATGGAACCGAATCGCTGCCGATCTCCTCCTACCGATATGCACCGATATCAGCGCACCTTCTGTCTGCGGGGTTATCCACATGCCGGAACAAGGCGGAACGCCCGGCGCCGGCGGGGGCTCATATCGGATATGGACTATTGCTTCGGTGGGGGAGACGGAGTGGTCACCGCGTGGGACGCGCCACCCAACGCCGACCTGGACGGCGACGGGATCATGGATGCGGTGCGGCTGGACTTCGACGGTGACGGGCTGTTCGACGACATGATGTGGGACTCCGACGGCGACGGTTCGGCCGACCACAGCGTGCTGGATATCGACAACGACGGCAGGCCCGAGACCTACTTCACCGATGATGGCCTGGGCACGTGGGCGTTTCACGTGGAACGAAGCGGGTCGGTCAGCTGGTTCGGTCTTGATGGCACCGAACACCCCGGCGGCACAGCCGATGTCGACGGGGACGGCAAGCCCGAGCAGCTGATCGACGCGGATGGTGACGGCCACGCCGAACGGGCTTTCAGTGCCGCGGATCCGGGTAATTCCGTGTACGTCGACACCACGGGGGACGGTCGGTGGGACATCGTGCTCACCGATGTGGACAGGGACGGTGTCGCCGATGCGGCCCGGACACTAGGCCCGGCGCGGCTGTCAGCGGAGAAGCCGGTCGAAGGCGCGCCCTAGCGCCGCCGTCCACGCGAGCGTCGGATCGGACTCATCGGCCACCCATACCGGATGATCGAGGCTGAGTCGCCCGTCGCAGGTGGTGACGAAGAAGCTCGGCGGAAGAGTTGTGGCGCGCAGCCCAATACGCCTACCGCGCACGGTGGCGCGGAAATCATGGACGTGTAGTCCCTCGGGCAGCTGTAGCGGCGGTATCCGTCCCCAGTTCGTCACCATGAGCGGATTCTTGATCGACGGCTGCCGCGGCAGCGGATTGCGCAGAAATGCTTGGTGCACACCGCCATCCGCGAGGCCGCCGGCCAGGGAATCCAGTACCGCGCCAGCCAGGCGCAGCGGGTCGTCATCGGGGGTGACTGTCAGAGCCGCGGTGTCGGCACCCTGGATCACCGTGCCCTGCACCGCGGTGATGGGTGTGCCGGTTCGGGTACGTAGGTCGACCGAGGACGTCAGGCAAAAGGGGACCGGGTCCGGTGATCGTGAAAGCGCGTGAGCGGCAAGCAGGATCGCGGCACACACGACTCCGTGCACGGTCAGGCGGACCGCACGGGCCGTGTCGAACAACTGCGCGGTCTGCTCATGCCCGAGCTGGGTGCGCCCGTGCCGGACCACGACCGTCGGGTCGACCGGCGCCTCGGAGCGTGATGCGGCGGGCGCGCAGGGCTCGGGTATGACGTACCCGCGCAGGGCAAGGAACTGTTCCAGCGAGATGGCCAGAGGATGCGCGCGGATGGTCCCGGGTGATCCCGTCGTGATCACACGGGTGTACAGCGAGCACAGAACGTCCAGGTATTTCAGTGCGGCGCCCGCGTCGGCGATGCTGTGGTGGGTGAGCAAGGTCAGGCGAAAGGCATTGCCGCTCTGGGCCGCATCGACGGCACACACCGCGTCGGGGTCGGTGATGGTGAAGCCAGACCGGGGTAGGGCGGTGCGGGTACCCACCTGCGGTGCGGGCGGATGGGGAACGTGTCGCAGCGTGTAACCGGCCCCGACGGGCACGATGTGCGCGGACAGCACCGGGTAGCTCGTCAACAGCGCGCGGAAAGCGATTGCCAGAGCATCGATATCGAGCGCGCCGGTACCGAACACCGAGTACGCCACGGTGCTGCGGTTTCCCGCGAACATGGCCTCCGAGGGATCGAGCGCGCGCTCGGTAACCGCGCGATTCACCCCCGGCCGGCGCCGGGCGGGCCGGCGAATGCCTGCGCGATGGAGAGCCACTTCTCGGCGTCCTCGCCGAAGGCTTTCAGATCCAAGTCCGCGCGCGGACGGCGCTGGGTCACCAGATAGCAGAAGTCGAGCGCCGATCCGGTGACACGCTGGGCGGCGTCGTCGGGACCCCAGGTCCAGATGTCCCCGTCGGGGCCGGTCAGCTCGACACGAAACGGCGCGGCGGGAGCCGGCAATGAATGCACCGAATACGCAAAGTCGCGGGTCCGAACACCCAGGTGAGCAATGGATTTCAACCGCGCGGTGGCAGCGGGTGCCACCGCGAGCGCGTCCGCGACATCCAGGGCGTGTGCCCACGTCTCCATCAGGCGGGCGGTGCCCATGGAGGCCGGGCTCATCGGCGGCCCGTACCAGGGGATCTTGACTCCGTCGGGAACGGCGCGCAGTGCCGCGTGCAGCTCGTTGCGGGTATCGCGCCAACGCGTCAGCAGCTCCGCGGGTGGAATCTGGGCGGTCTCCTCGGCGGCCTTGTCCACAAACCCGAAGGGGTCGGCCATCGCCTTGGGAAGCTCGCGGGCGAAACCCTCGGGATCGGTGGCCGCCAGCAGCGACTGCGCATCGGTCCAATGCAGATGGGCGATCTGGTGGGCGATGGTCCAGCCCGCCGCAGGGGTGTCCAGAGCCCAGCCGTCGTCGGATAGCGGCGCCACCAGGGCGTCCAGTGCGTCACTCTCATCGCGCAGGTCGTCGATGACAGCGTCAGCGGTCGAGGTCACGGGCGTGTCCTTCCGGGTCGGGTTGGCTGGATTCGGCCGGGCTGGGCCAAAGGGTCCGTGTCATGTGCACGATCAGTCCGATCAAGTAGATCACCGCGCCGCCGAAGGCCAGCCAATGCGCGTGCGTGATGAAGGCGGCGCCGACGGCCATCGCACCGGTGAAAGTGACCCAGAACAGCGAGTCCTGCACCGCGAAGACGTGCCCGCGCAGCGCGTCGTCGACGTCGGTCTGCATGCCGACATCGGCGCACAGCTTGATCACCTGACCGGCCATGCCGAGGCCGAAGGCAGCGGTCAGCACGATGGGGATGTACAAACCCGAGGCCATCAGTTGCAGGAGGACGGCGCCGCCCAGCGCCATACCGAGGGTGCGTCCGCGGCCGAAACGGCGCAGCAGCGCGGGGGTGGAGACCGTCCCCAAGAATGAGCCGACGCCGGTGCAGGCCAGGAAGAACGCCGCGGCCCCGATCCCGGCGAACACCGATTCGTTGGTGCGGACCAGGACAAGGACAAGCAAGGTGTTGAGCCCGAACACCATGCGATGGGCGGCCAGCCCGATGAGCGCGTCGAAGACCGAAGGTGTGCCGACGATGGTGCGGGCGCCGTGCAGCCACCCGGTGGCCACCGCGTAGAAGGCCGAGCCGTGCACCGCGCGCACGCTGTCGTCGGGACCCAACCGGTCACCGGCGAACCCCGATGCCACCCAGGCTGCCGCCGTCGTCGGCACGATGACCAGGAAAATGACTGTGGCAGAGCCTAAATCGCCGGCACCGAAAACGGCGCGCAGCATCAGCATGAAGTTGGCGCCGAAGAAGGTGGCGGTGGCTCCCACCGCCGTGGCGACCGAGTTCATGGTCGCGACCTGATCGCGCGGCACCACATGCGGTAGGGCTGCCGAGAGCCCCGATGTCACGAATCGGGTGACGCCGTTGACTATCAACGCGCCCAGCAGCAGCACCACGTCGTCGGCGCTGAAGGCCAGCTCGAATCCGACGAGGGCCACCAGCAGTACCCGGATCAGATTGGCGCCGATCAAGACCGCGCGCCGGTCCCAGCGGTCCAGCAGCGCACCGGCGAACGGGCCGAGCGCCGAGTACGGCAGGAACAGCACCGCGAAGGCGCCGGCGATCGCCCACGGCTCGGCTTCGCGCTCCGGGTTGAACAGCAAGGCACCCGCGAGGGCGGCCTGGAACAGGCCGTCGCTGAACTGGGTCAGTAGCCGGACCCACACCAGCCGCCCGAAGTCGGGCAGGTCGTGGATGGCGCGCCACAGGCTCAGCGGCGAGTGGCGCGCAGTCATGTGAGTCACTTTCGTGTGTCGAGATCGGTCGGGCGGAAGAGGCGGAGCGTTAACGCCCACACTACAAATGTGTAGCGGTTGGCCGAGCACAAGTCATGAAACGGCAAACGGTGTCATGATGATGAGGTGGCGCACGGGGACGAGCCCGAAGAGGGCGAGGCATATGGCGAGGGCTACATGGCGCCGCCCGCACATCGTCTGCGGGCCGGGACCCTGCTGATCGCGAACACCAATCTCTTTGAGCCGACGTTTCGACGCAGCGTGATTTTCATCGTCGAACACAACGATGGCGGCACGCTGGGTGTCGTGCTCAATCGTCCCAGCGAGACCGCCGTGTACAACGTGCTGCCGCAGTGGGCCAAGCTCGCCGGTAAGCCCAAGACCATGTTCATCGGTGGGCCGGTCAAACGGGATGCGGCACTGTGCCTGGCGACGCTGCGTGCGGGGGTCAGCATCGACGGTGTGAAGGGTCTGCGCCATGTGGCGGGCCGCATGGCGATGGTCGATCTGGACGCCGAACCCGAGGACATCGCCCCGCTGGTCGAGGGCATCAGGGTCTTCGCCGGCTATTCCGGGTGGACGATCGGTCAGCTTGAAGGAGAAGTCGAGCGCGACGATTGGATCGTGTTGTCGGCGCTCCCGTCCGATGTGCTCACCGACACCCACGAGGATCTGTGGGCCAAGGTGCTGCGCCGGCAGCCACTGCCGATGTCGCTGTTGGCGACCCACCCCATCGACGTGAGCCGCAACTAGACCTACAGGTCGTCGCCCACCGAGGGATCGGTGGGGATGACGGCGCGGCAGAAGTCCTCACCGAACGGCGTCAAGTGGATACTGCGGCGCACCGTCTTGTGCGCACGCCCTGCCCGGCGGCATGCCGCGACCACATCGGGTTGCACCTCCAGCACCTGATAGCGCTCGGCCGCAACCGCTTCCGGAGACGCGCGGACCAGGCCGAGGCGCACCAGGTTGTTCGTATACGCGTTGTTGCGGTTGGTGTAGCGGCAGCCGGAACGTTCGGCGACCATGGACAGTCCCTCGGCGATCATCTCCGAGCCGACGTCGAACGGGCGGCTGGTCCGCACATCCACCACGGGTTGCGCACCGTGCGCGGCAAGGAAGCGCAGGATCCGCGCCTCATCGGGAGCCAGCTGGTTGATGATGCGGGCGTAGGCCGGATGCGTGTCCTCGACGTCGGAGACATCGGCGGAACGCCGCAGCAATTCGGCTCCGCGGCGGCGTAATTCGTCGCCGTCGAGGGCGCCCGATTCGGTGATGTCGATGGTGACGCGGGAGGGTGTGGGCTTCTGCGGTTTGGCCAGGGTGAGCCCGGAGGAGTCGCTCGGCAGCTGTAGCGCGTCCCGTACAGCGCCCAGCACGTGCTCGGTGGCGGACAGGGCGATGTCGGTGGCCGATCGGCCAGCCCGCACGTCGTCGATGATTTTGGTTCCGGTGGTGGTGGCGACATCCGCCGACCACTTGACGCCGCGCCACCAGGTTTTGGCGGCCAGCATGGCGACCCCTTGGACCACGCGATCGGGTCGGAGCTCACGATTGTTGTGCGCTGGGACGGGCGTGTTATCGGTCATCGGGCATCATCTTGTCAGGTCGGCTCCGGATGCGTGTCAGCCCGCTGGCGGGAAGATGAGTAGGTGTGCCAGGCCGCCCGCGGCTCCCAGCACGGCGCCGTGCACGAACAGCAACCACTCGTCCTGCTTGACCGCCGAGCGCAGCAGCTCATTGAAATCGTCGAGTGAGAGCTTGTGCATCTGGGTGGACACGAAGGCGCCGATCTTGCCCTGGCGTTGCTTGTTGAACTCCGGATCGGAAAAGGCAAGGGGCGCAAAGCCGGTTGCTTCCAGGGTGACCGATTCGGTGATTTGGTCGTACTGGCGCCGGCCGACGGCTACCCGAATGGCGCGGCGAGCCGGCCCGAGTGCCTGCTCCAGGGCCGGGCGGATGCCGTCGGCGAGCATCTGCCGGGTGCGATCCGAGCGGGGCCCGTTGAGCATCTCGTCCCCGATGTTCTCCAGGGTGATGACGTTCTCGGAGATGGTGCGCGCGTATTCCTCCGAGATCTCGGCCTTGCGCTTGATGAACAGACCCTGCCGCCACGGCACCCACTTGTTGGGGTGCACGGGTTCGAAAATCATGGTGATGCCGAGGTAGTTGACGATGTACCCGATGATGACCCCACCCAGCGGCAGCACGATCCACGGTGTCCACCAGTGGTGCGGTACCGAATGCAGAATTGCGACCAGCACGAAGCCCATCGGGTAGCCGAAGTAGAAACCGAAGTTCTGCATGAACTGCAGCTCTTTGTGTCCCATGGTCCGGAAGATGTCGTTGAGCAGCTTGGGATGCGCGGTGAGGTACCGGATGATCATCAGCTTGGCGTCGACGAGCTGCTCGATGTTCTCGCCGATCTGATCGGTCATGTTCTTGATGATCTGCGGCAGCTGATTCTCGATGCGCTTGAACATCATTTCCCGCAGCGCCGGCGGCAGGTTGTGCCACAGCTGAGGGTCCTCACGTTCCATGATCTTGGTGATGACGCCGCGGATCTCTGACTTGGCAATCAGCGCAAGGTGATTGGCGATCAGGTCGGGCTCGAGCTGTTCATAGAAATCGGAGATGCTGCCGAGCTTGGCCAGGCTCTTGTCGACGGCGATGCTGGCCATTTTTTCGGCGCGCGACGGCACGATGCCCTGCCAGCCGAACCGGCCGTCGGAGGTGATGGCGGGGATCACCTGTACGCGCCGGGGCAGAAACGCGTACAGCGTGCGTAGCCCGGGGATGCGCCACCCGTAGAAACGCAAGGGTGCGAACAGCATCAGCACGCCGGTCCAGTTGGTGATGTAGCCGATGATGCCGGTGAACAGGGGAATGGTGAGCAGATCCACGGTCAACTGGTCGTCGCGATAGATGTACGCGGCGATGCCGGAAGCGACGGCGAGGACACCAACGAGGATGAACTTCACCATCTGCTTGGTGTCTTTCACGGCTCCCTTTCTGACCACACCCGTTCACGAGTGTCCGGAAACATAACACCAAAAAAGGGGCCCACATGGGCGAATACGGCTCACATTCCGACGAGGTCGCGGCCGCCGTGTCTAAAGATTGGACATGTCAGGGTTGGGCGCACACCGACGAGTCTCTGCGACTCGCGCTCGGGCATCCCCCGCAGGAGCTGCCGCAGCCTCCCGAGGACGACATCTGTTGTGCGGCGGTGGTGTACTTTGCGACCTGCCAGGCTGCCGCTCCCACCGTGACGACTGCGGCCACACCGCACACCGCCAGCCCCACCAAACCGATTGTGGCGGAGCCGAATAGCGCAGCCAGTCCACCTGTCGCCAAGATGGCCGCGGCCGCGGCCTGGGCGGGTGCGAGCATCCGCCGCGGACTGCCGTGCGGTGCCCGCAGGAACGCCAGCGCCGACAGTGCAGCCAATAGCCCGGCGAGGGCGATGGTCACGATGGCGGCGATCAACACCCGCCTAGTTTAAGCCGGGTGCGTGGCCGGCTACGCCGCGGGCGGGGCCGGCGGCACCGGCGCGGGCAAGGTCGGCAGTGCCGGCAAACCCGGGATACCCGGTGCCGGCGAAGCCGGTGCGTTCGGATCCGCCGCACCGGGAGCCGGTGCCGCGGGGGCACCCGGGACCGCGTCCGGATCGGCGAGCGCGTTCGGATCGGCCACCGGCGCGGTCACTGGCGCGGCGTCCCCGAAGCGCAGACCGTTGACGATCAGGTCGGTGGCGGGTGCCTCCGCGATGGCGTTGCCGACGGTGGTGGTGACGGCCAGCTGGACCAGGAAACGGTCCTTGCCCTGCGTGATGATCACGGCGCGGCGTGAGGTGTTCAGGCTTTCACCGTCCTGGCGGAAAGTGCCTTCCACGATCGACGAGGGAAATCCCTGGTAGGTGACCAGCGAGGAATCGGTCGGCTGCCAGCCCTGCAGTGTCTTGACCTCGACGGGGCCATGCGAGACGGCCTCGTTGGTGTCGAACTCGCCGACCAGCTTGCTCATGGTGAGCTGGGCGTTGGACTGGTAGATCCCGGTGCCGTTGGCCTTGCTGACAATCACTTGGTAGGCGTTGGGGACATTCGGGTCCGGCACGTTGGCCCAGTTGTTGGGGATCGGGATGCTGATGCGCGGTACCCCGTGACTGCTCTTGTTCAGCGGCTCCACCTTGACGTTCTTGGATGCGAAGAACTCGGTGAGCGTGCCGTCGGTAGCCGGTGCGGCGCCGGTCGGCGCGGACGGCTGCAAGGGGTTGGTCGCTGACGTGGGCGCCACGGCGGGCGCCGGCGCCGCATTGGGGGCCGGTGCGACGGCGGCGTTGGCAGTGGCCGCCGGTGCCGGGGGTACGGGTGCCGGCTGGGGGTCCGCGATCGCAACGGCCGCAGTCCCCGCGAGCAGTGCCGCGACGGAGGCCGTGGCCGCCGCGAATCTGACTGAATACCGTATGGTCGTCACCTTCTATGTCCTTCCGGCTCTGTCCAATGCGTTGTGTGAGGTTGTGGCGACAACGAGAAGCGCTGACGGCGTCGACAGACGGGCTCTCGGTTGTGCGGTCCCGAAGTTAATAAGCGCAGCTGAGAAACCACCCCGGACACCCCCGGAAGTGGCCGGATTGTGACCAGAGTGATTAACTCTCGTCGCCAAAGCGGCGATTTCTGTTCGCTGACCAGCCACCTTTACCCTTGAACCGTGACTGATGCCCAGCAAGACGCCGCCGGAGATTCTGCGGAAACGCCCGTGCACCGCTACACCGCGCAGCTCGCCGGGCAGATCGAGCGCCGCTGGCAACAGACGTGGGCCGACCGGGGCACGTTCCATGTGCCGAATCCGGTGGGATCGCTCGCGCCGACGGACGGCACGCCGATTCCGGCCGGCAAGATGTTCGTCCAGGACATGTTCCCGTATCCGTCCGGCGACGGTCTGCATGTCGGACATCCGCTCGGCTACATCGCGACGGACGTCTACGCCCGCTATCACCGGATGCGTGGAGCCAACGTGCTGCACGCCCTGGGATTCGACGCCTTCGGGTTGCCCGCCGAGCAGTACGCGGTGCAGACCGGCACTCATCCGCGGGTGCGCACCGAGGCGAACATCGTCAACTACAAGCGGCAGCTGGGGCGGCTGGGCCTGGGGCACGACTCGCGCCGCAGCTTCGCGACCACCGATGTCGACTTCTACCGATGGACGCAGTGGATCTTCCTGCAGATCTACAACGCCTGGTACGACGAGCAGGCGCGCCGTGCGCGGCCCATCGCTGAGCTGATCGCCGAATTCGATTCCGGCGTGCGCACTCCCGCGGACGGCACGGTGTGGGCAGAGCTGAGCGCCGGTGCGCGCGCGGATCTTGTTGACTCGTATCGCCTGGTGTACCAATCGGATTCGGTGGTCAACTGGTGCCCGGGGTTGGGCACCGTGTTGGCCAACGAAGAGGTCACCGCGGACGGCCGCAGTGAGCGTGGCAACTTCCCGGTCTTCCGTAAACGTCTGCGGCAGTGGATGATGCGCATCACCGCGTACTCCGACAGATTGATCGACGACCTGGATGTGCTGGACTGGCCCGACAAGGTCAAGACCATGCAACGCAACTGGATCGGTCGTTCGCAGGGTGCGTCGGTCTTGTTCGCGGTGAATGGGGCGGGTGGCCCCGCCGATATCGAGGTGTTCACCACCCGGCCCGACACACTCTTCGGCGCCACCTACATCGTGCTGGCGCCCGAGCATCCGCTGGTGGACGCGCTGGCCGCGGCGGCCTGGCCGGAGGGAACCGACCCTCGCTGGACGGGAGGGCAGGACTCGCCGCGATCGGCGATCGAGCAGTACCGCCGCTCCATTGCCGCCAAGAGCGATCTGGAACGTCAAGAGAACAAAGAAAAGACGGGTGTCTTCACCGGCGCCTACGCCACCAATCCGGTGAGCGGAAAGCCGGTGCCGGTCTTCATCGCCGACTATGTGCTGCTGGGGTACGGCACCGGTGCCATCATGGCGGTGCCCGGACACGACCAGCGGGACTGGGACTTCGCCAACACCTTCGGTTTACCGGTGCAGGAAGTGATTTCCGGCGGCGATGTCACCGAGGCCGCCTACACCGGTGACGGTGCGCTGGTGAACTCCGACTACCTGGACGGTCTCGACATCGACGCCGCCAAGGCCGAGGTGACCCGCCGGCTGACCGCAGACGGGCGCGGTGAGTCGCGCATCGAATACAAGCTGCGCGACTGGCTCTTTGCGCGCCAGAGGTATTGGGGCGAGCCTTTCCCGATTGTCTATGACGCGGACGGGCGTCCACGCCCGCTGGGCGAGGACGCCTTGCCCGTCGAGCTGCCCGAGGTCGAGGACTACGCGCCGGTGTCCTTCGATCCGGAGGATGCCTCGTCCGAGCCGTCGCCGCCGTTGTCGAAGGCCACGGACTGGGTGACCGTCGAGCTGGATCTGGGCGACGGGCTGCAGCACTACACACGCGATACCAACGTGATGCCGCAGTGGGCGGGCAGCTCGTGGTACGAGCTGCGCTACGCGGATCCCGATAACTCGGAAGCCTTCTGCGACAAGGAGAACGAGGCGTACTGGCTGGGGCCGCGCCCGGCCGAGTACGGCCCGAACGATCCGGGCGGTGTCGATCTATACGTAGGCGGCATGGAGCATGCCGTGCTGCATCTGCTGTATTCGCGGTTCTGGCACAAGGTCCTCTACGACCTGGGGCACGTCAGTTCCCGCGAGCCGTACCGGCGGCTGCTCAACCAGGGTTACATCCAGGCCCACGCCTACACGGACGCGCGCGGTATGTACGTCCCGGCCGCCGAGGTGGTCGAGGAGAACGGAAAGTTCTTCTATCAGGGCGCGGAGGTGAAGCAGGAGTTCGGCAAGATCGGAAAGAGCCTGAAGAACTCGATCTCGCCGGACGACATCTGCGACAACTATGGTGCCGACACGCTGCGGGTCTACGAGATGTCCATGGGTCCGCTGGAGCTGTCGCGCCCCTGGGCCACAAAGGATGTCGTGGGTGCTCATCGCTTCCTGCAGCGTGCGTGGCGAGTGGTGGTCGACGAGGAGACCGGCAAGATTCGTGTCACCTCCGACGACGTGACCAACGAGGACACGCTGCGGGCGTTGCACAAGACGATTGCCGGAGTCGCCGAAGACTATGCGGCCCTGCGTAATAACACCGCCGCGGCCAAGTTGATCGAGTACACCAATCACCTCACCAAGGAGTACCCGGAGGGTGCGCCGCGCGCCGCGGTGGAGCCACTGGTGCTCATGTTGGCGCCGCTGGCCCCGCATCTGGCCGAGGAGCTGTGGAGCCAGCTGGGCGGCGAGCAATCGTTGGCGCACGGGCCCTTCCCGGTGTCCGATGAGCGCTGGCTGGTCGCCGACACCGTCGAGTACCCGATTCAGGTGAACGGCAAGGTACGTGGCCGCATCACCGTGGCCGCCGATGCACCGAAGGGCGATATCGAGGCGGCGGCCCTGGCGGAGGAGAAGGTGCTGGAGTTCTTGGCCGGCGCCACCCCGAAGAAGGTGATCGTGGTGCCCGGCCGCATGGTGAACCTGGTCGTCTAGTTCTGTCGCACGACGATCTGGTGTACCCGGGCGTCGCGCGGCAGATTCACGGCATCGGCGACCAGCTGCGCCACGGATTCGGGACGCATGTATTCGCTCGGATCGTATTCGCGCCCTTCGTGTTCGGTCAGCTCTTGTTGCATCGGTGTGCTGATCCGTCCCGGGTGCACCGAGGTGACCCGAAGCGTGGGTTCCTCGGCGCGCAGTACGTCGGCGAATCCACGCAGCGCGAACTTGCTGGCCGAGTACGAGCCGATGCCCGGGTGCGCGTTGATCCCCGCGCCGGAGTTGATGAACACCACGTCACCCTGCGCCGCGCGCAGTGCGGGCAGCAGGGCCTGGGTGAGCGCGACGGGTGCTAATACGTTGACATCAAAGGTCTTTCGCCAGTCGGCCAGGCTCGAGTCGGCGATGGTGGCGGGATAGGAGACTCCGGCGTTGTGCACGAGCACGTCCAGTGTGTCGATGCCGGCCACGGCGCCGAGGACCGCGTCCTGGTCACCGAGGTCGACGGGCCAGGGGGTGGCATTCAACTCGGTGGCCAAGGCGTCCAGCCTGGTGGACGGGCGACCGCCCAAGAGCAGGCTGTGCGTGGGGGCGAGCGCGCGGGCAATGGCGGCACCGAGCCCACCGGCGGCACCGGTGATGAGAGCGTGAGGCATGTGCGTCACGCTACGCGCCGGCGCCGAAAGTCGACTTTTGGTGCGCTTTACTCGCACTTTCACACCAAAAGTCGACTTTCGGCGAGAGGGAATGGACAGCTACACCGCACAATGGACGGATGCCCTCCCACCCGATGTTCACTCCCACGCAGCTGGCCGCGCGCGCGGCATACCTGCTCAGGGGTAATGACCGGGGAACGATGACCAGTGCCGCACCGAAGCTCTATCCGCACATGTGGAGCTGGGACGCGGCATTCGTGGCGGTCGGGTTGGCGCCGTTGAGCGTCGAGCGCGCGGTCACTGAGCTGGACACCCTGCTGTCGGCACAATGGGCCAACGGGATGATCCCGCACATCGTGTTCGCGAACGGAGTCGACGGGTACTTTCCGGGTCCGGCCCGCTGGCAGACGGCCGAGCTGGCGGCGAACGCGCCGTCGGGGCATCAGACATCGGGCATCACGCAGCCGCCCGTGCATGCCATCGCGGTGCAGCGCATCCTGGATCACGCCCGACGGCGGGGCCGCAGCGCCCGGGGCATCGCGGAGGCCTTCCTGGACCGGCGCTGGTCCGATCTCATGCGGTGGCATCGGTGGCTGGCCGAGACGCGGGACCAGAATCAGCATGGTCGCATCACCCTGTATCACGGGTGGGAATCCGGGATGGACAACTCGCCGCGCTGGGATGGGGCCTACGCCAACGTTGTTCCGGGCGAGCTGCCGCCGTACACGCGCGAGGACACCACCATCGTGACCGATCCGTCGCAGCGGCCCAAGGACGCCGAATACGACGTGTATCTGTGGCTGTTGGAAGAGATGAAATCGGTGCGCTACGACGATGCCCGGCTGCCCGACGCGATGAGCTTCGCCATGGAGGACGTCTTCGTCTCGGCGATCTTCTCGGTGGCATGCGAGGTGCTGGCCACCATCGGGGAGGAGCATGCCCGCCCGCGCGCTGATGTGCGTGAATTGCACAGCTGGGCGGAGCGGTTCCGGCAGGGCGTTCTCGATACCACCGAGGAGCGCACCGGGGCGGCAAGGGATTTCGATGTCAAGACGGGTAAGTGGGTCGCCACCGACACGGTGGCTGTGTTCGCGCCGCTGCTCACCGGCGGGCTGCCGCGCCCGCAGGAGCTGGCCCTGCTGCGGCTGCTGGAGGGACCGCGGTTCTGCGGCCATCCCGATCTGCGCTACGCGCTGGTGCCTTCCACGTCACCGGTCTCGCGAGACTTTCGGCCGCGTGAGTACTGGCGGGGTCCGGTCTGGCCGGTGCTCACCTGGCTGTTCTGTTGGGCGTTCGAGCGGCGCGGCTGGGGTGAGCGCGCATTCCTGTTGCGGCAAGAGGGACTACGGCAGGCAGGCGACGGTTCGTTCGCGGAGTACTACGAGCCGTTCACCGGGGAGCCGCTGGGTAGCATGCAGCAATCATGGACGGCCGCAGCGGTTTTGGATTGGTTGGGTTAACCATCACCCCTGCCTGGCGAGACGCCGTAGCAGCGGTGTCATTCGGAACGCCACCAGCTCGTGCATCGCGATGGCGATCGAGGTACGGGTGATACCCGGGATATCGAGAATGTATCCCGCGATCCGATAGAGGTCGTCGCTATCGACGGCCACCACCTTGATCATGAGATCGTCGGCTCCGGCCAGGCCGTGCACTTGCACCACTTCCGGTATATCGGCCAGTGCCGCACCGATCGCGCTCAACTGGTGCTGGTCGATGCGCGCGGTGACATACGCCGTCATCGGATAGCCCATCGCGCGCGGGACGATCTGATGATCGATGCCGGCCAGGGCCTCGTGCTGATCCCAGCGCGTCAGTCGTGCCTGCACCGTGTTGCGCGACAGATTCAGCCGCTGCGCCAGCTCCACCCCGGATGCGCGGGGAGTTTGCGTGAGTGCGAGTAACAACTTCGCATCGGTGGCATCCAGAGTAGTCATAGCGCGCAGTATCGCACAGAATGGTCGTTTAAATCTGGGCATATTGCGCAATTCGACACGCATCGGTTGCGCAGTATGACTATCTGGTGCACTGTGAGTCATGACACAGCCACGGTGCGGCGGTCATGTTTCGGTAGTGCGTCACATCGTTAGCGAGGGCAGGTTATGGAGATCATCCAGCTCCTCGATCCGGACGGTATCCGGATCGAGAATCCGGAGTACGCACCCCTGGTCGCCGATGTCGATGACGATCAGCTGAGGGCGCTGTACGAGGACATGGTGGTGGTCCGCCGCATCGATAACGAGGCCACGGCCCTGCAGCGTCAGGGTGAGCTCGCGTTGTGGGCGCCGCTGTTGGGTCAGGAAGCCGCGCAGGTCGGTTCCGCTCGCGCGCTGCAACACGACGACTTCGCCTTCACCAGTTTCCGCGAGCACGGCGTCGCCTACTGCCGTGGCGTCGAACCCACCGCGATGCTGCAATTCTGGCGCGGCTCAACACAATCGGGCTGGAACCCGCGCGATCACAACATCACCGCGCCTGCCATCATCGTCGGCGCGCAGTCGCTGCACGCCACCGGATACGCCATGGGGGTGAAGTTCGACGGATCGGATACCGCGGTCATCGCGTACTTCGGCGACGGTGCCACCAGTCAGGGCGACGTTTCCGAGGCGTTCGCCTTCGCGTCGAGTTTCGGTGCGCCCGTGGTCTTCTTCTGTCAGAACAACCAGTGGGCGATCAGCGAGCCGGTCCGGGTGCAGAGTCATCTGCCGCTGGCCGCCCGGGGCATCGGCTTCGGCGTCCCCGGGATTCAGGTGGACGGCAATGACGTGCTGGCCGTGATGGCAGCGACCCGCGCGGCGCTGCGGCGTGCCCGCGAGGGCAGCGGCCCCACCCTGATCGAAGCGGTCACCTACCGGATGGGACCGCACACCACCTCCGACGACCCCACCAAGTACCGCAACGCGGCCGAACTGGACGAGTGGCGCGCCAAGGATCCGCTGGCGCGGGTGGAAAAGTACCTGGAGAGCAAGGGTGCGCTGACCGAATCGGAGAAGGAGCGCATCGCCGCGAAGGCCGATCAGGTGGCTGCCCAGATGCGGGCGGGATGCCTGGGCACGGTCGAGCCGACCGCCGCCGACATGTTCAACCACGTCTACGCGGAACCACATTCGCTTGTCGCCGCCGAACGGCACGACTACCTGGAGTATCTCGAGGGCTTTGAGGATGAAGGGATCGCATCATGACCAGGATGACCATGTCCGGTGCCCTGAACGCCGGGTTGCGGGCGGCGCTGGAGGACGACGACCGCGTGATCGTAATGGGCGAGGATGTCGGCAAGCTCGGCGGCGTGTTTCGGGTCACCGATGGGCTGCAAAAGGATTTCGGTGACCATCGCGTCATCGACACACCGCTCGCCGAATCCGGAATCATCGGCACCGCCGTCGGTTTGGCCATGCGCGGATACCGCCCGGTGTGTGAGATCCAATTCGACGGATTTGTCTACCCGGCCTTCGATCAGATCGTGAGCCAAGTCGCCAAGCTGCACTACCGCACCAAGGGTGCGGTCGGTATGCCACTGACCATCCGCATCCCATTCGGCGGCGGAATCGGTGCGGTGGAACACCATTCCGAGTCACCGGAGGCGTACTTCGCGCATACCGCGGGCCTGCGGGTGGTGTCCTGCAGCTCACCACAGGACGCGTACGACATGATCCGCCAGTCGGTCGCCTGCGACGACCCGGTGATTTTCTTCGAGCCCAAGCGCCGCTACTGGGAGAAGGGCGAGGTCGACACCGCGCTGACCCCGCTCCCACTGGGTGCCGCACGTATCGTCCGCCCCGGCACGGCGGCTACCATCGCCGCCTATGGCCCGATGGTCGCGGTGGCCAACGCGGCCGCGGAAATGGCTGCGGCGGAGGGGGTATCGATCGAGGTAGTGGATCTGCGTTCGTTGTCGCCGGTTGACTTCGACACCCTGGAAGCGTCGGTGCGCAAAACCGGAAGGCTGGTCGTGGTGCACGAGGCGTCGGTGTTCATGGGATTGGGCGCCGAGATCGCCGCCCGCATCACCGAGCGGTGCTTCTATCAGCTGGAGGCTCCGGTCCTGCGCGTCGGCGGCTTCGCGCTGCCGTACCCGGCCAACAAGGTGGAGCATCATTACCTGCCCGACGCGGAGCGGGTCATGGACGCCGTCGACCGCGCCATCGCCGCGTAGAAGGGGTGCGAAATCCATGGCAGTCAAACAGTTTCTGCTCCCGGATCTTGGCGAAGGACTCACCGAGGCCGACCTGATCGCCTGGAAGGTGAAGGTGGGCGACGAGGTGAAGCTCAACCAGGTGCTCGCCGATGTGGAGACGGCAAAGGCGATGGTCGAACTGCCGTCCCCCTTCGAAGGCACGGTGGTGGCCCTACAGGTGGCCGAGAACTCCACCGTCGCGGTCGGTTCGCCACTGATCTCCATCGAGGTGGCCGGTGCCGAGCCGGACGCGCCCGCCAATCTGGTCGGATACGGCCCGTCGGAATCGTCGGGCACGGCCCGTCGCCGGCGCCGCACGGGATCCGGCGCGGCGGCGCTTGCGCTTGTGGAACAGGCGGCCGAGCCCGAACCCGTCGTCGTGCCGCCGGCCGCCCAGGCGCAGCCCGTACCGGAGAGGGTCCCGGCCAAGCCGTCGGTTCGCAAGCTCGCAGCCGAGCTCGGTGTGGCCCTCGACCTGATCAACGGAACCGGCATCGGGGGCAGCATCACCCGCCAGGATGTGGAGGCGTACACCCGGAGCCTCACGGCCCGTGCGCCGCAGCCGCATTCCGCCGAGCCCGATGCCGGGTGCGCCGCGCCCCCGGGGGGTGCGGAAACACGAATTCCGATCGCGGGAGTGCGCAAGCACACCGCTGCCGCCATGGTGCGCAGCGCTTTCACGGCCCCGCATGTCACCGAGTTCCTCACCGTCGACATGACCGCGACGATGGCGCTACTGGCCGAACTGAAGGCTCGGTACCCCGATCTCAAACTCACCCCGACGACGCTGGTCGCGCGCATGGTGCTGTTGGCGCTGCGATCGCACCCCTCGCTGAACTCCACCTGGGATGAGCAGGCCGGTGAGATCGTCGTGAAGCATTACGTGAACCTGGGTATCGCGGCCGCCACCGAACGGGGGCTGGTGGTGCCGAACGTCAAGAACGCCGGCGCGCTGTCACTGCGCGAATTGGCAACGGCCGTCGCTCAGTTGGTGTCGACCGCGCGTGAGGGCAAGACCACGCCGGCAGATATGGCCGGTGGCACATTCACCCTGACCAATATCGGGGTCTTTGGTGTCGACGCCGGCACTCCGATCATCAATCCGGGCGAGGCGGCGATCTTGGCGCTGGGCTCTGTCGCCAAGCGCCCCTGGGTGATCGACGGCGAGCTGGCGGTGCGGGATGTCACCACACTCGCGTTGTCCTTCGACCACCGGCTGGTCGACGGTGAACAGGGATCGAAGTTCCTCGCCGATCTGGGGGCAATGCTCACCGATCCGCGGATGGCATTGGTGGTGTAGCTTCACATCTGGCAAGTCCCGATGGGGGATGCCGGGACAGGGGATATCGCCGATATTCTGCGGCCCATGCTTCCGACGACAAGGCGGGCGATGCGCTGGGCTCCAATGGTTTTACTCAGTGCGGCCGTGATGCTGACTTCCTGCACGCAGGCGATCACGGGTGACGCGGCAGCCCCGGACAAGCCCGACAAGCTCTATCCGATGCTGCCACCCAGACAGGCCGACCTCGAAGATCACCTGCTATCGGCGCCGGATGTTCGTGCGGCAACCGGTCTTCCGGCGGTCAAGACCATCCCGGCGGTAGAGACGGTGCTCTCGACGGCCAACACGGTGTCTGACTGTGCCTACGGGTATTCCTTGGCCACCCGCCAGCAGTACCTGAGTTTCGGTGCGGCGCGCATCCAGGCCTACTCACAGAGTGTCGAGAAGGTGCGCAAGCACACAGTCGGCACCGCACTCATCGTGTTCGAGAACGCGAATTCTGCCAGCCAGCAGTTCGAACAATTCGCCCAGCGCATGTCGCGATGCGACGGGGTGCGTGGGGTTACCTCGGTGGGCGCCGCCAAGGAGAGCTGGTCTCTCAAGATCTTGCACAGCGGTCAGGACGAGGTGAACTGGACGCGCAATACCGATAATTCGCCGTGGTCCTGCCGGCTGGTGGCGCGGCAACGCGCGAACTACGTCGCCTCGGTGATGTTTTGCCGCGTCGATCCCCAGGAGGACAAGACCGACGCGATGTTCACCCTGCTGCTGGACAAGCTCACCCACTGATCGGCCGAGACGGGCTCTTGCGCTATCGGCAGATTCTCTTTAATGTAGCGATCGCCACATTAATTGAGGAGGCGCAATGCTGCAGGACAAGGTCGTCGTCGTCACCGGCGGAAGCCGCGGATTGGGGCGGGCGATGGTGCAGGCATTCGCGGCCCACGGTGCCGACGTGGTGATCGCCAGCCGCAAGATCGATCCCTGTGCCGAGCTGGCCGCCAAGGTGGAAGCCGAGCACGGCCGCCGTGCGCTCCCGGTCGCGTGCAACGTCAGCTCCTGGGAACAGTGCGACCAGTTGGTCGACACCGTGTACCGCGAGTTCGGCCGGGTGGACGTGTTGGTGAACAACGCGGGATTGTCCCCGCTGTATCCCAGCCTGGACCAAGTCTCGGAAGCGTTGTTCGACAAGGTCATTGGGGTGAACCTGAAGGGTCCGTTCCGGTTGTCGGCGTCGATAGCCACCAAGATGGCCGCTGGGACGGGTGGCTCGATCATCAACATCAGCTCCATTGAGGCGGTGCGTCCCGAGGCGACGGCGCTGCCCTATGCGGCCGCCAAGGCGGGCCTGAACGCGCTGACCCTGGGGCTATCGCATAGCTTCGGACCGACGGTGCGTGCCAACACGATTCAGTGTGGACTGTTCAACACCGATATCGCCGCGGCCTGGCCGGAGGGATTCGCCGAGGCGCTCATGCCGAGCATTCCGCTGCGGCGCATCGGTGAACCCGAGGATGTCGTGGGCGCGGCGCTGTATCTCGCGAGCGAAGCGTCGGCCTACTGCACGGGAACGACGATTCGTTTGGACGGCGGCATCCTGTGACGGAGACCGGCGCCAAACCGCGCCGGGGCCGCCCGCCGGCATCCGACGGTGACGCCGCGGCCACCCGTCGGCGGATCATGGATGCGGCAACGGAACTCTTCGCGGAAAAAGGATTTCATGGCACGGGCGTGGCGGAGATCGGTGCCGCGGCCGGTGTGCGCGGTGGCGCTCTGTACTACCACATCGGTTCCAAGGAGGAGCTGCTCTGGGAGATCCTGCGCAGTTATATCGACGAGATGCTTACCGAGGCCGTCCATATCGCACACATGAACACCGAGCCCGCCAAGCGCTTGCGCACGTTGATCGGCTCCTACGTGATTTTGATCGTCAAGTACCGCAAGCAGGTGTCTATTCAGGTGCGTGACGGGTCGGCACTGACCGGCGAGCGTGCCGCGGAACTGCAGGGCCTGCGCGACGAGTTGCAGCACTGCTGGCAGCGCGTCTTCGACGAGGGATATGAGGCCGGGGTGTTTCGGAGCGCCGATCACGTGGTCACCAATGCGGTCCTGGGCATGTTGAACATGGTCGCGGTCTGGTACCGCGCCGACGGCAAGAGCCCGGCACAGATCGCCAAGCGCATCGCCGACATGGTTTTGGAGGGTGTACGGATCGACCGTGCGCCCGAACCGACAGGAAGTGACTGACATGGCATGGGATTTCGAAACCGACCCGGAGTACCAGGAGCTGTTGGACTGGGCCGACGAATTCGTCCGCACCGAGGTCGAACCGCTTGACTATGTGTTCCCCAATCCGTACGACAAGTCCGACAAAGAAGCCATGGACTATGTGCGCCCGCTCAAGGAAGAGGTCAAGCGCCGCGGCCTGTGGGCCTGCCACCTCGGACCGGAGCTGGGCGGCCCGGGCTACGGACAGCTCAAACTGGCCCTGCTCAATGAGATTCTGGGCCGCTCGGTCTGGGCTCCTTCGATATTCGGATGTCAGGCGCCCGATACCGGGAACGCGGAAATCCTCGCGCACTACGGTACCGAAGCGCAGAAGGCCAAGTACCTGCAGCCGTTGATGGACGGTGATATCGGCTCCTGTTATGTGATGACGGAGCCGCAGGGCGGATCGGATCCGACGCTGTTCAAGACCACCGCGGTCCGTGACGGCGACGAGTGGATCCTCAACGGCGAGAAGTGGTTCAACTCCGAGGCGCGGCACGCCGCGTTCTGGATCGTCATGGCCGTGACGAACACCGAGGTCAGTCCCTACCAGGGGATGTCGATGTTCATCGTCGACCCGAACGCGCCCGGTGTGGAGATCGTCCGGAACATCACGGTGCATGGGTTCAGTGAGGACGAGGCCTACACGCGCTTCACCAATGCCCGCATCCGCGCCGAGAACATGCTGGGTGCCGAGGGCGGAGCCTTCGCGATTGCGCAGACCCGCCTCGGTGGCGGTCGTGTGCACCATGCCATGCGCACGGTGGCCCAGGTACGTAAGGCCTTCGACATGATGTGCGAGCGTGTCATCAGTCGCGAAGCGCGCGGTGGCACCATCGCCAAACTACAGATGACCCAGGAACGTATCGCCGATAGCTGGATCGAGATGGAATCGTTCCGCCTTTTGGTGCTGCGCACCGCGTGGCTCATCGACAAGCACCAGGACTATCTGAAGGTGCGCAAGGATATTTCGGCCATCAAGGCGGCGATGCCCAAGGTGATGCACGATGTGGCTCAGCGCGCACTGCATCTGCACGGTTCGCTCGGGGTGTCCGAGGAGATGCCGTTGGCCAAGATGTTCCTGTACTCGGAGGTCATGGGGCTCGTGGATGGCCCGACCGAGGTGCACAAGGTCACCATCGCCAAAGAGGTCCTCAAGGACTACACCCCCTACGAGGGTCTCTTCCCGCCGAGCCACATCCCGGCGCTGACCGAGAAGGCACGCGCCCATGTGGCGGAGCGGCTGGAACACCGCGTGGGAAACCTGTGATGGCGGCTCCACAACATATCGATCCGAAAAGCGTTGATTTCGACGTTGTTTCGCGTTGGATGGATGGGCAGGGACTTCCCGGCGGGGAGGTATCGGATGTCTCCGCGATCACCGGCGGCACCCAGAACATCATGGTTCGTTTCCGCAGGGGTGGGCGCGAGTATGTGTTGCGGCGACCGCCCAAACATCTGCGCGACGCCAGCAACAACGTGATCCGCCGGGAGGCACGGCTGCTGGGAGCGCTACGCGGGCAGGGCGTTGCGGCGCCCGAGCTCATCGCCGCGTGCACCGATGAGACGGTGCTGGGCGGCGCGGTCTTCTACCTGATGGAGCCGGTGGACGGGTTCAATGCCACGGTCACCCTGCCCGAACTACATGCCGGCAGTGCCGAGGTTCGGCATCGGATGGGCCTGGAGGCGGTCAGCGGCATTGCGGCCCTCGGCGCCCTGGACTACCAGGCGCTCGGGTTGGAGGGGTACGGCAATCCGGACGGTTTCCTGGAGCGGCAGGTGCCACGCTGGCTCAAGGAGCTGGATTCATACGCCAAGCATGACGGATACCCGGGCCCGGACATTCCGGGTGTGCAATCCGTGGCGAATTGGCTTGAACAGCATCGACCCTCGCAGTGGAAGCCGGGAATCATGCATGGCGATTTCCATCTGGCCAACATGATGTTCCGCAACGACGGCCCGCAGCTCGCCGCCATCGTGGACTGGGAGATGTCCACGATCGGTGACCCGCTGCTGGATCTGGGCTGGCTGTTGGCCACATGGCCGTCGGAGCACGAGACCGCCTCCTTAGGTGGGGCGTTGGTGCAGGCCGGAGGCCTACCGACGGCGCAGGAGCTGGTCGCGCACTACGCGGCACGCACCGACCGGGATCTGGATGCCATTGACTGGTACACGGTGCTGGCCTGCTTCAAGCTGGGCATCATCCTGGAAGGTACGCACGCCCGCGCGTTCGCGGGGAAAGCGCCTGTGGCGGTGGGGGATTATCTGCACGGCCTGACGCTGCAGCTGTTCAAGCGGGCCGTCACCATCACCGGGTAGCGGGTTCCTGGGGCTGCGGCCGGCGACGGCGGTTGAGCCGCAGCGCCCCGAACAGCAGCAGGATCACACCCCAGGACAGCAGGCTGGTCCACAGCTGGGTGCGGGTGGCGTCCTGGAAACCCATCGCCACCAGGATGGCGACGATGCCGATCGCGGTAAGGATCGTCAAGGCGGGGTAGCCCCACATCTTGACGAGGAGTTTCTCTTCGGGGGTGCGGCGCCGCAGGATGTACTGCGAGATGGCAATCATCAAGTACACGAACAGGATTACTGCGCCCGAGGAGTTGAGCAGAAACAGGAACACGGTGTGCTCGAAGAAGTACGCCAGGATGACGCAGACAAAGCCGATGAACGAGGACGCGAGAATTGCCTGCACCGGCACGCCACGGGTGTTCACCTTGAGCCAGCTGCGCGGAGCCTCGCCGCGGCCGGCGAGCACGAAGAGCATGCGGGACGCGGTGTACATCGCCGAGTTCAAACACGACAGCACGGCGGTCAGCACCACCACCCGCATGATGTGATCGGCGGCCGGGATGCCCATCGTCTTGAATGCGGTGACGTATGGCGAAGTGCCCAATTCCGGGCTGTCCCACGGCACGATGACCGCGATCAAAAAGATTGATCCGACGAAGAAGATGGCCACGCGGTAGATCACCGAGTTGGTGGCCTGGCTGATGGCCTTGGCGGGGTCTTTCGATTCGGCCGCCGCGATGGTGGCGATCTCGGCTCCCACCATGGAGAAGATCACGATGACGATCGACGAGAAGATGGCGCCCGGTCCGTGCGGCATGAAGCCGTGGTGGGCGGTGAGGTTGGAGAAGTCCATCTTCTTGTCCGGCCACAGCCCCAACACGTAACAGCTGCCTGCGACCAGAAATGCCACGATCGCAGCCACTTTCACGCTGGCGAACCAATACTCGAACTCGCCGTAGGAGCGCACCGAGAACAAGTTGGTGGCCGTCATGGCGAGCATCAGGAGTAGCGCCACCAGCCACAGCGGTGCGCGCGGCAGCCAGTCCTGGATGAGCTTGCCCCCGGCGACCGCTTCGAAGCCGACGACGATCACCCAGAAGTACCAGTACAACCAGCCGACGGAGAATCCGGCCCAGTCACCGAGGGCGCGACGGCTGTAGTCGGCGAAGGAACCGGTGGACGGGTTGGCGACGGCCATCTCGCCGAGCATCCGCATCACCAGGACGATGAGTACCCCGGTGATGGCGTAGGTGAGAAATGCTGCGGGCCCGGCGGCCTGGATGGTCGCGCCGGATCCCACGAACAGGCCGGCGCCGATGACACCGCCGATCGCGATCATCGTGAGGTGGCGCTTCTGCAGCGAGTGCTGCAGGCCGTTGTTGTCTGTCGCCGCAGGTACTCCCATTTGCCCAGCATGCCCCGATCTGGCTCACAGTGTTGCCCATTCAGCAAGGCCAACCCTCTTGTGGTGCCCTACCCAGCGAATATCTAATGCAAAAACCGGTAACGCGTAGTCGCCAAATAACTAAACACGAAAGAACTGGGGTGTGCGTAATGTCCCTCAACGGGATTCAGCAGCGTGTGTTTGACGAGATCGCCAAGAACTTTTCCTACCGTCCGGATCTATCGCGGCTGGTCATCGAGCAGACCCAGTCCTACGTCAAGTCGCCCATGCCGCTGCATGACTACGTGACGGGTTTGATCGCGGCCGCGGGTTCAGCTCTGGAGAACTTGGGCACCGTGCGGGGCCTCCCGGCGCAGACGATCACCATCGACCGGCGTCTGGCGGCTATGGCGTTCAACGATTACGTCTTCCAGTTCATCAACGGCGATCCCACGACGATGGACATCTGGACCATTTCGCCGGACAACGGAATCTACGAAACCAAGGATGGCAAGTGGCTGTACATCATTGGAGAGATACACCACCTGCGGAACAAGATGCTTACCTACTTGGACGCGCCGCCAGACCCGAAGCGGATTGCCGCCGCGATCGCGAAAAAGGACGCCCAGGAGCATGAAGACAATCTGATCGCCCTGGGACTACCGGGTGGGTGGATGCGTTCTCCCCAGGAGTGGCTCCAGCACCCGGTGGGGGAGTTTTCACAGAGCGTGCCGCTGATCAACCTGAAGCAGCGCGGTACTGCGAAGGCCCGGACTCTCGGGGCGAGCGGTTCGCGTCCGTTGTCGGGCGTGCGCGTCGTTGACGTGTCGAACGTTGTGGCCAACCCGAATGCGACACGCCTGTTGGCGGCGGCGGGCGCCGACGTCATCAATGTCAATCCTGTTGTGGGGGACTGGATGTTGGCGACATACCTGACCAGTGGATGGGGCAAGCGCAATATCCGGCTGGATCTCAAGACGGAGAGCGGAAAGGCGCGCTTCAAGGAGCTGATTGCCAGCGCCGACGTCTTCTTGAATGGTCACACACCGGGAGCGTTCGACCGCTTGGGGCTCGACGAGGACACCCTGTACGAGCTCAACCCGAGCCTAGTGCACGCGGGGGCTTCGTTCGCACCCATCGGTTCGGTGTGGGAGCGCCGCCGCGGCTTCGAGCAGGTCGCACAGACGTGCTCCGGCGTCACCTACTTGTCGACGGGTGCTGAGCCGTATCCGTTGATCACGCCGATACTGATCAATGACTACGGAACTGCTTACCTGGTGTTCGGCGGTATCTGTGATGCGTTGGCTCGTCGTGAATCCGACGGCGGCTACTGGAACGTCGAGGTTTCGCTACTGAGAAACTCACAGTTCGCGGCATCGTTCCCTGCTGACAATGACGAGACTCCGCGGGCTGTCGACGATGAGGACATCGCCAAGTACTTGGTAGACCAGCCCTCGGCCTGGGGTACGTGGACGACGCTGCGGCCGGTGATCGATCTGAGCCATACCAAAATGGGCACGCATACCGCGCCGAATATCCCGGGGACTTCGCCGAGAGACATTCCCTGGCTTCCTGCGGAGACCGGCGAGTTTGAGGTGCCGTATGCCCCAACCGCGCTGGCGGGCAAGTTGTACGGATTCCAGCCGAACTTCGGTGTGCAGGACCGGGCGGAGGGCATCTACGACAACGATCTGTCTCGTATCAACCCGTGGTTCTAAGCGTGGGCTATTGCGTTGTAGGTAGGGGGAATGAGAACGGCCTGGCCGCAGTTTGGTTGAAGCGTGACCGGGTTTGGTGTTTCCACGTCGTCAGCCGACGGATATGTGTCTCCGGACGTGTTGGCCCGCGCCGTCGAGGAACGGGGCTTCGACTGGCTGCTCTTTGACGACCACTCGTACTTCCCGGCCGATACCCCCGCACAAGAAGAGATCCCGGCGGCCTTCCGTGCGCGGCTGCCGCTGGTCCGCGACCTCCCAGTAGTACTTGCCTACGCCTTGTCCGCGACGCGCACGCTCGTCGTCGGATCGGGGGTGGCGCTGCTGCCACAGCGCGATGTGCTGCACACGGGCAAGGCCGTCGCCACCCTGGCCACGTTGTCCGCTGATCGGCTGGTGCTCGGGGTCGGCGTCGGGTGGAACATGGGCGAGGTACGCAACCACGGGGCCGAGCCCGCGACGCGGGGTGCCAAGCTCGATGAGCAGCTGACGGCTCTGCGGGCCATCTGGACCCACGAAGTGACCGAATTCCACGGCGATCATGTCGATTTCGGCCCGATCGAGTCGCGACCGCGCCCCGGCTCACCGGTGCCGATCTATGTGGGCGGCGCCAGTAAGGCGGCTCTGTCGCGCACGGTGCGTCTTGCCGACGGCTGGCTGCCGCTGGCACCGGGCACCACTGCCGACGATGTGCGCAGTGTGCGTGCGTGGTTCGCGCAGCAGGGACGCGCCGACCTGGGGACCACCGTCACCGAGGTGCCGTCCGAGGAGCGGCTGGCCGCGAATTATCTTGAGGCGGGGGTGGATCGGGTGCTGTTCCACCTGGATCCGCTGAATGAGGGGGACACCCTGGCAGCGTTGGATGCGCCGGCGCAGATCGCTGAACGTCTCAAATAGCACCGAGGGCATACCGTACGCAGAAGAATCGGGTGAAACGTCTGCGCCTGATATGCCCTCGGCGAGTGAGGCTTTGGTGACTAGCCCTCGATGAACTGCTCCAGTTCGGCGCGCGCGACATCGTCGGCGAGCTGCTTGGGCGGGCTCTTCATCAGGTAGGCCGAGGCCGGCAGGATCGGTCCACCGAGGCCACGGTCCAGGGCGATCTTGGCGGCGCGCACCGCGTCGATGATGATGCCCGCCGAGTTGGGGGAGTCCCAGACCTCAAGCTTGTATTCGAGGTTCAGCGGCACGTCACCGAAGGCGCGGCCTTCCAGGCGGACGTACGCCCACTTGCGGTCATCGAGCCACGCGACGTAGTCGGACGGGCCGATGTGCACGTTCTTGTCGTACACCTTGTCGGCCAGCGAGCCATTGAGGTTGGAGGTGACGGCCTGGGTCTTGGAGACCTTCTTGGACTCCAGGCGCTCGCGCTCGAGCATGTTCTTGAAATCCATGTTGCCACCGACATTGAGCTGGTAGGTGCGGTCCAGGGTGACACCGCGGTCCTCGAACAGCTTGGCCATCACGCGGTGGGTGATGGTGGCGCCGACCTGGCTCTTGATGTCGTCGCCCACGATCGGAACTCCGGCGTCCTCGAACTTCTTGGCCCACACCGGATCCGAGGCGATGAAGACGGGCAGCGCGTTGACGAACGCGACCTTGGCGTCGATGGCGCACTGCGCGTAGAACTTGTCAGCCTCTTCCGAACCCACCGGGAGGTAGGAGACCAGGACGTCAACGTTGTTGTCCTTGAGGACCTTGACGACGTCGACGGGATCGGAGTCGGAGACCTCGATGGTGTCGGCGTAGTACTTGCCGATGCCGTCCAGGGTCGGTCCGCGCTGCACGATGATGTCGGTCGGCGGCACGTCGGCGATCTTGATGGTGTTGTTCTCCGACGCCGAGATCGCCTCGGAGAGATCGAAGCCCACCTTCTTGGCGTCCACGTCGAAGGCAGCGACGAACTTGACGTCGCGCACGTGGTACGGGCCGAACTTGACGTGCATCAGACCCGGAACCGTCGAGTTCTCGTCCGCATCCTGGTAGTACTGCACGCCCTGGACCAGTGAGGATGCGCAGTTACCGACGCCGACGATGGCGACCCGCACCTCAGATGATGTGTTGGACATGGACGGTTCTCCTTTACCGATGGTCGTGCTCTGTGTCACGTCTAACGCTCCTCGACCCGTGCCTGCGCGGTGCGCTCGGCGGCGATCAAGTCGTTGAGCCACTTCACTTCTCGTTCACTGGATTCCAGTCCAAGCTGGTGCAGCTGCTTGGTGTACCGGTCGAACGAACTGCTTGCCCGGGTGATGGCCTCGCGCAAGCCTTCCCGGCGTTCCTCCACCTGCCGGCGGCGGCCTTCGAGGATCCGCATCCGGGCTTCGGCCGGTGTGCGGTTGAAGAACGCCAGGTGCACCCCGAAGCCGTCGTCGGTGTAGTTCTGCGGGCCGGTGTCGGCCACCAGCTCGCTGAACCGTGCCCGCCCCGCCGCGGTCAGCTGGTAGACACGCTTGCCGCGCCGCAGCATGGTGGCGGCAGTGGTTGCCCCAGGGGCGGCGTCCTCCTCGATGAGTCCGTCGGCTTGCATCCTGCGCAACGCCGGATACAGCGAGCCGTA
Organism: Mycobacteroides immunogenum; assembly: GCF_001605725.1. Lineage (NCBI taxonomy): Bacteria > Bacillati > Actinomycetota > Actinomycetes > Mycobacteriales > Mycobacteriaceae > Mycobacteroides > Mycobacteroides immunogenum. The sequence goes on along the minus strand of NZ_CP011530.1, from coordinate 5,524,567 downwards.
CGAAAACGCGCGGAACGCGCCGAGCAGCCCGGTCAGACGCTTGCGCAGCTCGTACCCGTGCATGGGTGACTCAAGCAGCAAGCCGAGGATGGCCAGTTCCAGCATGAAGTCACCTCCCACACCACATATGACGACGGAGCATCTCATGTGCACCGATCGAGTCATAGTATCGCCGCGATATATGCGAGCGCCACACGGGGCGGGTTATGACGGCGGGTAGAGCTTGGGATTGAGCCCCTGGGCATCGACGGAGATGTAGCCGGATTCGTAGTTTCCGCGGGACGCGTAGATGTTGATCTTCAAACGGCCCTCGGCATCGGGCCGGATGATCACGTGACTCGGTTCGCCCTTGTCGATTCCCAGGGTCTGCGCGGCACCCCGGACGATGCCGAGGATCGCGGCCTGGTCGAACGCGCCGACGTCGCCGACGTTGTCGAAGGAGCGCGGTCGGCGATCGGGATCGTCGAAGTTGCCCTCCCGGTAGAGGTACGAAATCAGCCCCTTGGGTTCGTCCGGATCGGCGCGCTCCAAGATCGCGTACTCCGGGAAGAGATCCAGCTCATACCCCATCGAATCGCCGAACTTCTGATGGATGCGGTCGATGAGCGTGGACAGCCCGGGGCCGCTGAAGATGTTCTTCTCGGCGGGTGCGGTGCGCGGGATCACCGTGGGAGCGATCCCGTCGTCAACCGGACCCGCACCGGGCCGTACGGCGCCGGGCGCAGCCGGAGCGCTGGCCCTGTCGGGAGTGCCCGATTCGCGCACCAGCAGCCCGATACCCAGGACAATCACGCCGGCACTGAACGCGGCGACGGTAAGAAGTGGTGCGCGCCGGCGCCATGCCGAAGGTGTCCGCTCTGTGCGGAGCACGACGGGCGGGGTGTCCAGCTGTAGGTCTGTCACCAGTGCCGAGAGGTCTCCGAGGGTTTTCGCGCTGGTCGCGGAGGTAATCCGTTCCCGGTGTTCCTCCATGGACAGCTGGCCATCGCTCAGCGCGGTGTCGAGGGCCTTGCAGGTCGCGTCACGGTCGGAATCCTTGGCGCGGGTCTGGGATGGAGGTCGCGTCGCCATGTGAGGAATCGTAGAGCGGCCCGGATGGTGGTGGTCAGGACGCGGGGGCGACCTCTTTGGGTTCTCCGTTGCCGGCGACCAGCATCCGTCCGGTGCGGTCCTTCTCCGAGACCGTGATGTCGATATCGACGCCATCGTCGCTGGGCTTGATCACCATGACGGTGCCGCCCTCACCCGCGGTCGGCACGTTCAGGGTTTGGGGTGCGCCGCGCAGAACGCCGACGATCTTCGCCGGGTCGAACCGGCTCAAGTCGCCGATCTTCACATTGCGCCAGGTGCCCGGCATCGCCCCGCCGTCGCGGAACCCGCCCTGATACGGGTAGGTGATGGGCAGGTCCGGATCGGAGGCTTCGATGCGGACCAGTGCCGCATTGTTCGAGCGGACGGTCAGCTCGATGCCGACGGTGTCGCCGAACTTACCGCGCATCTGATCCAGCAGGCCCGTCAGGCCGGGGACGGAGAACAGCTTGGTCGGGGCGATCGCTATCGGTGCCACGCCGTCGTCGGCCGCGCCCGGGTCGGGCGGTGCCGGCCGGGTGACATAGACGGCGGCTCCGGCACCCAGGGCGGCAGCGATGAGCGCGGTGGCAAGGAGCGCCGGCCAGCGTCGCCGCGGCGGTTGCGCGGCAGGCAGCTCGACGGACAGCGCGCTGACCTGCAGATCGGAGACGACACCGTTGAGCTCGCTCAGCGTCTGCGCGCCGGTGGCTACGGCGATCCGCTGACGGTGCTCTTCCGAGGAGAGCTGGCCCTCGCCGAAGGCGGCGTCGAGCGCCTGGCAGGTGGCGTCGCGGTCAGAGTCCTTGGCACGGGTCGCCATGCGAGAAATCGTAGAGCGGCCGCGATCAGCCCCAGTACGAGAACTCGCAGACCGGGTTCGGCTCGTTCTTGAAGGACACCAACATGCTGCCCATCATGATCGTGCAGCCGCTGGCTCCGGCGCCGTCGGCGCGGACCTCGGACGGGGCTTCTTCGATGACGTCGATGGTGTGTTCCCAGGGCAGCGACACGTTGTCTTCGGTGTGCGTGGCGCCGCCGTTCGCCTTCCAGGTGACGGTCGCGGTGCCGCTGCCGAGCACCTTCAGGACCGCGCTGCCCACGACCTTGCCGGTGCCCCTGACGCCGGCCGGTGCCGAAGCCGTGGCGGCGGGACCGGCGGACGGCACGGGTCGTGCCGATGACGTGCTGGTGGAGGTGGGTGCGGTGGTGGACGGACTGTCGGCGGACTTGCCGCACCCGGCCGCGGCGACGGCGAGCACCGCAAAGCCGGCCAGCGCTGTGGATAGTCGACGAGATGTCATGTTGCCCCCTCTGAATGACAGTTGCTCGATCCTAACGAGTCGAACGCGGACAGAGATCGGGTTTGCAAAGGACAGGCTGTCTGTGCGGCCGAGGCTCTGTCAGCGCGCAAGGGACGTACTCTGGTTACCGTGCGATTGCAGAGACAGGTGGTGGATTACGCGCTCAAGCGGCGATCCCTGCTGGCTGAGGTCTATTCCGGGCGTACCGGCGTGGCCGAAGTCTGCGACGCGAACCCCTACCTGCTCCGGGCGGCTAAATTTCACGGCAAGCCCAGCGCCGTGGTCTGCCCGATCTGCCGCAAGGAGCAACTGACACTGGTGTCGTGGGTTTTCGGCGAACACTTGGGCGCAGTCTCGGGATCCGCGCGAACGGCCGAGGAACTCGTGCTGCTGGCCACCCGATACTCGGAGTTCGCCGTGCATGTTGTCGAGGTATGCCGGACCTGCAGTTGGAATCATTTGGTGAAGTCGTATGTCATGGGCGCCCTGCCGGCGCCGAAGGGGACCACCCCACGTCAGCGAACAACTCGGGCCCGGACGGCCAGTGAATAGGCAGACAGGTGAGGGTGGCGTGGTTGGCGAGCAGAATCCGGTAGCTCCCAACGGCGGCCCGGATTCACCGCGCAACCCCAGCACGGACGACCGTCCGACATCGATCCTGGATCCGATCGAGGATTTGCCGCTGTACCGGCGCGACGAGGACGCGGTGGCGGCGGCTCGTGCCGCCCTGGAACGTGACGACGACGGGGGCCTCGGACATGAGCCGCCACCGCCACCTCCGGGCCCGCCCGGCAGGCCGGGTGGTTCGTCCCGCCCGCCGCGCCGTCGCAAGCGAAAGAGCAATGGCTGGAAGACCTTCCGCAATGTGATGATCGCCCTGGTGTTGCTGGCGATCGTGATTCCGTTGGCGACGTTCGCGCTCGCCTATTCGGTGGTGGAGATCCCCAAGCCGGGTGATATCCGCACCAGCCAGGTGTCCACCATCCTGGCCAGTGACGGCACCACTGAGCTTGCCAAAGTTGTTCCGCCGGAAGGCAACCGGGTCGATATCAAGATCGACCAGGTGCCCCAGCACGTGCGTGCCGCCGTCATGGCCGCCGAGGATCGCGACTTCTACGGCAACCCGGGCTTCTCGTTCTCGGGTCTGCTGCGCGCGGTCAAGAACAACATGTTCGGTGGCGACACCCAGGGTGGATCGACCATCACCCAGCAGTACGTGAAGAACGCCATGGTCGGTTCGCAGCGCGCCGGCCTGGGCGGCCTGACCCGTAAGGCCAAGGAGATCGTGATCTCCACCAAGATGTCGCAGTCCTGGTCCAAGGATCAGGTGATGGAGGCGTACCTCAACATCATCTACTTCGGACGTGGCGCTTACGGCATCTCCGCGGCGTCCAAGGCCTACTTCGACAAGCCGGTCGAGCAGTTGACGGTGTCCGAGGGTGCGCTGCTGGCCGCACTGATCCAGCGGCCGTCGCGTCTGGATCCTGCGGTGGATCTTCCGGAGTCCACGAACCGTTGGAACTGGGTGCTCGACGGCATGGTCACCATCGGTGCGCTGTCCGCTCAGGATCGCGCCGGCCAGGTCTACCCGGCCACGGTGCCGCCCGAGCAGGCCGCGGCGCAGAACGCCACCACCGGCCCCAACGGTTTGATCAAACGTCAGGTGATGGCCGAGCTCACCGATCTGTTCAATATCGACGAGCAGACGCTGAATACCGAGGGTTTGCAGATCACCACGACCATCGACACCAAGGCGCAGCAAGCCGCTGAGAACGCGGTCACCAACACGCTGCAGAGTGAGAACCCGGACCTGCGGACGGCAGTGGTGTCCATCGACCCGCGCACGGGTGCGGTCAAGGCGTATTACGGCGGCTCCAACGCGCAGGGTCTGGACTACGCACAGCAGGGCCTGCAGACCGGCTCCTCGTTCAAGGTGTTCGCCTTGGTGGCGGCGCTGCAACAGGGCATCGGTCTGGGCTACCAGCTGGACAGCTCCGAACTGACCTATCAGGGCATCACCATCAAGAACAGCGAAGACGCCTCGTGCGGCACCTGTTCGGTGGCCGAGGCGCTCAAGCGCTCGCTGAACACGAGCTTCTACCGGCTCATGCTGAAGCTGAAGAATGGGCCCGATGATGTGGCCGCGGCCGCGCACAACGCCGGTATCGCCGAGAACTTCCCCGGTGTCTCGCACACCCTGTCCGAGGACGGGCAGGGCGGTCCGCCCAACAACGGTGTGGTGCTGGGTCAGTACCAGACCCGGGTCATCGATATGGCGTCGGCGTACGCGACGCTGGCTTCGTCCGGTACCTACCGCAAGCCGCATTTCATCCAGAAGGTGGTGAACGCCGACGGCCAGGTGCTGTTCGACGCGGGCTCCTCCGACAACACCGGCGAGAAGCGCATCTCCGATGATGTTGCGAACAACGCGATCTCGGCGATGAAGCCCATCGCGGCCTACTCGCGTGGACACGCGCTGGCGGGTGGACGGGAATCGGCCGCCAAGACCGGTACCGCACAGCTGGGCGACACCAAGGACAACAAGGACGCCTGGATGGTCGGGTTCACCCCGTCGCTCTCGACGGCGGTCTGGGTGGGCACCGACGACGGTAAGCCGATCAAGAACAGTTGGGGCGGACCCATTTACGGTTCCGGTCTGCCGTCGGATATCTGGCAGAAGACCATGAACGGCGCCCTGGACGGCACCCCGAAGGAGACCTTCCCGAAGCCGGGTCCGATCGGTGGTTACGCCGGCGTGCCCACGTACGCGCCGCCGCCACCGGTTCCGAACGGTCCGCCGGTGCCCGCGCCCACGGGCGGTGGAGAAGTGACGGTCATCCAGCCCACGATTGAAATCGCGCCCGGCATCACCATTCCGGTGGGGCCGCCGACGACGATTCCGGTCGGTCCGGCGGCGCCACCAGCGGGTGACGCACCACCGCCGGGGCCGTAGGCAGGTGCCGGCCGAGTCCACGGTGTCACCCGAGCCACTCGCGGATGATCTGCGCAGTGCCGATGACCGTGATTTCCCCAGTCGCACGGACGCGATGGGTATCGAGCTGTCCGAGGTGGTCGGCGGACCGGTGGGCCGGCACGCGCTGGTGGGCCGGCAGCCGTTCTGGACGCCGCTGCGGGTGGTGTTCATCATCGCGCTGGGATTCCTCATTCTGGGATGGACCAGCAAGGCGCCCTGTCTGCAGCAGAGTGGCACCGGCAACGGCGCTGCGCGCGTGGCCAACTGGGACAACAACCGGGCCTACTACCAACTATGCTACTCGGACACCGTGCCGCTGTACGGCGCGGAGCTGCTGAACCAGGGCCGCTTCCCCTACAAGTCGAGCTGGCTGGAAACCGATGGGGGTGGGCACCAGAAGATCCAGTACGACGGCGTCCCGGCGGTCCGGTACATGGAGTACCCGGTGGTCACCGGGGTGTATCAGTACACCGCGATGGCGCTGGCCAAGACCTACACGCAGGCCAGCGATCTGCTCGGGCTGCCGGTCGTGGCCGAGGTGGTGATGTTCTTCAACATCGTGGCTTTCGGGTTGGCCCTGGCGTGGCTGGTAACCATTTGGGCCAGTGCGGGATTGAGCCCGCGCACCCGCCCGTGGGACGTGGTGATGATCGCCGCCTCGCCCATTGTGATATTCCAGATCTTCACCAATTTCGATGCTCTGGCAACGGCTTTCAGCATGACGGCGTTGTGGGCGTGGGCGCGCAAGAAACCCTGGCTCGCGGGCGTGCTGATCGGGCTGGGCGTGGCCGCAAAGCTCTATCCGGTGCTGCTGCTACTTCCCCTGCTGCTGGTGAGTCTGCGCGGCGGCAAGATGCACGAGTTCTCCAAGACCGCCGCGGCCGCGGCGGCCAGCTGGGTCCTGGTGAATGCGCCGGTGGCGATGCTGTTCCCGCGCGGCTGGGGGGAGTTCTTCCGACTCAACACCCGTCGCGGCGACGACATGGATTCGCTCTACAACGTCGTGAAGTCCTTCACCGGATGGCAGGGTTTCGACGGCCCGCTGGGCTTCTGGGAGCCGCCGGTCGTCCTCAACGCGGTGTCGGCGGTGCTCTTCGGGCTGTGCTGTCTGGGCATCGGGTACGTGGCGTTGACGGCGCCGAGGCGGCCACGGGTGGCGCAGCTGGCCTTCCTGGTGGTCGCGGTGTTTCTGCTGACCAACAAGGTGTGGAGCCCGCAGTTCTCGCTGTGGCTGGTGCCGTTGGCGGTGGTGGCCTTGCCGCACCGCCGCATTCTGCTGGCCTGGATGACGGTCGATGCGCTGGTGTGGGTGCCCCGGATGTATTACTTGCTGGGTATCGAGAACAAGGGGCTGCCCGAGCAGTGGTTCACCGGCACGGTGTTGGTACGCGATATCGCGGTGATCGGACTGTGCGTGCTGGTGCTGCACCAGATCTATCACCCGAGCGAGGACTTGGTGCGCGCCCATGACGACGATCCCGCGGGTGGGCCGTGCCATGGGGCGCCCGACGCTCCTCCCGGCTGGCTGCCGGTCTGGCTGCGGCCGCGTAAACCGGCGCCACACATCGCCCGCGCGCACTCCGTGGGATCGAGTGCGAGCCTCACGCGGAAATAGCGGCCGAAAACCGCGCCAGCCTCGCTCTCGATGCGGGCCCCCGGCCGTGCTGCGACGATTTCGCCGGTCAGGGGGTGTTGCGGTAGCCTGGGCCGGTTGCCGACGCAGGCGACTCTCCTGCCACGGATACGCCGTGGCCGCACAAGACCATAGGAGGTGATGAGTTTCTCATGCGTCAGTACGAAATCATGGTCATTCTCGACCCCACCCTTGATGAGCGCACCGTAGCTCCGTCCCTGGATACGTTCCTGAACGTTGTCCGTGGCGACGGCGGAACCGTCTCGAAGGTGGAAGTCTGGGGCAAGCGCCGTCTTGCTTACGAGATCGCCAAGCACACCGAAGGCATCTACGCGGTGATCGACGTGGTCGCTGCTCCGGCCACCGTGTCCGAGCTGGATCGTCAGCTTGGCCTGAACGAGTCCGTGTTGCGGACCAAGGTTCTGCGCACCGGAGCCCGCTGACGATCTCTGGGAGAACCGACGGGAGCCGCTGGGCTTCCGTAGGCTGCCGGTTAACTAAGCCGCTGACATCTACGAGGAGGAACCGTGGCAGGTGACACCACCATCACGGTCGTCGGAAACTTGACCGCCGATCCGGAACTGCGTTTCACACCGTCCGGGGCTGCCGTCGCCAACTTCACTGTGGCCTCGACACCCCGCATCTTCGACCGACAGAGCTCGGAGTGGAAAGACGGTGAGGCGCTGTTCCTGCGGTGCAACATCTGGCGTGAGGCCGCCGAAAACGTGGCCGAAAGCCTCACTCGTGGTTCCCGTGTCATCGTGACAGGCCGGCTTAAGCAGCGCTCCTTCGAGACCCGCGAGGGCGAGAAGCGCACCGTGGTCGAGGTCGAGGTCGACGAGATCGGCCCGTCTCTGCGGTACGCGACCGCCAAGGTCAACAGGGCCTCGCGTGGTGGCGGTGGCGGCGGAGGTTTCGGTGGCGGCGGTGGCGGCGGGGGTTCCCGCTCCAGCGAGCCTGCCGACGATCCGTGGGGCAGTGCCCCGGCCTCCGGCTCTACCGCGGCCGACGACGAACCGCCCTTCTGATCTGGGCGAAACAACTTATCTAGCTAGAAAGAAAGAGATTCACCATGGCCAAGACGACTAAGCGCCGTCCTGCCCCGGAAAAGCCGGTCAAGACACGGAAGTGCGCGTTCTGCACCAAGAAGGCGCTGAACATCGACTACAAGGACACCAACCTGCTGCGCACGTACATCAGTGAGCGCGGCAAGATTCGTGCCCGCCGGGTCACCGGAAACTGCGTTCAGCACCAGCGCGACATCGCGATCGCTGTGAAGAACGCCCGCGAGGTTGCCCTGCTGCCGTTCAGCTCGGCGACGCGGTAGGGACCGGAGGGACATCTAATGAAGCTGATTCTGACGACCGAGGTCGAGCACCTCGGCACTGCCGGTGACACCGTTGAGGTCAAGGACGGTTACGGACGTAACTACCTGCTGCCGCGCGGACTGGCGATTGTCGCCACCCGTGGTGCCGAGCGCCAGGCGACGGATATCCGTCGTGCCCGTGAGGCCAAGGAGATCCGTGGCGTCGAGCACGCTCACGAGATCAAGCAGGCGATCGAGGGGCTGGGTGCCGTCAAGCTGACGGTGAAGACCGCCGGCGAAGGCAAGCTGTTCGGTTCGGTGACCGCCGCTGACGTGGTGGGTGCCATCAAGGCCGCCGGTGGCCCGAACCTGGACAAGCGGACCGTCACCCTGCCGAAGGCTCACATCAAGCAGATCGGTTCGTACGCGCTGGACGTGCACCTGCACACCGGTGTGGCAACCAAGGTCACTGTGGATGTAGTCGCCGAAGGCTGATCGATCCGAAATAGTGCCGGGTCAACGGCGTCGCGGATTTCCGCGGCGCCGTTGCCGTATCTACTGGCGAATGTATTGTACGCGTGTGCCAGTCCAGCGAAGCTACCTCTAGTTAACCTAGAGGGTTGGTCGGGGTAACAGAACACGCCCGAAGACGCAACCTGCGGCGACACGCCGGAATGAATCCCATCCACAGTCCTGTCAATTGATTCAACGGCCTTCACCTGGGAAAAGTGCAGGAACGTAGGTAGCTATCCCCAGGTTTTCCCCAACCCCCTAACACCGCGTTGGACAGTAGTCCACACCCCATGCCCAGGCTCATCCACAGGCCCGCTTGGCAGGGCCGCTAGCAACATCTAACGTCTACCGCGGCGCGCCGGGGTGAACCGTACTTGTCAGACCTAGACGCGATCATGTGTTCGACTTGATGTGAGTAGGAGGACCCGCGCGCCGTGGCGATAGTCGACGATCTGGGCCAGTCCGGACCAGTTGCCCCTCCCGACGAGGAGTTCGGCCGTCAACCACCTCAGGATGTGGCTGCCGAGCAGTCCGTGCTGGGCGGGATGCTGCTGTCCAAGGACGCCATCGCCGACGTGCTGGAGAAGCTGCGGCCCCACGACTTCTATCGGCCCAATCATCAGAGCGTGTACGAGGCCGTCCTGGACCTCTACGGCAGGGGAGAGCCCGCCGATGCGGTGACCGTGGCCGCCGAGCTGGACCGGCGTGGGCAGCTGCGCCGGGTGGGTGGTGCACCTTATTTGCACACGCTGATCTCCACGGTGCCGACAGCCGCCAACGCCGGGTACTACGCGGGCATCGTCGCGGAGAAGGCGCTGCTGCGCCGGCTGGTGGAGGCCGGCACCCGGGTGGTGCAGTACGGCTATGCCGGGGCCGAGGGCGCCGACGTGGCCGAGGTGGTCGACCGGGCGCAGGCCGAGGTCTACGACGTCACCGACCGGCGGATGTCGGAAGACTATGTGCCGCTGGAAGAGCTGCTGCAGCCCACGATGGATGAGATCGATGCGATCGCGTCGGCGGGCGGTATCTCCAAGGGTGTGCCGACGGGGTTCACCGATCTGGATGAGATCACCAACGGACTGCATCCGGGTCAGATGATCATCGTGGCGGCGCGACCTGGTGTGGGTAAGTCGACGCTTGGTTTGGATTTCATGCGCTCGTGCTCCATCAAGCACCAGCTGCCCAGCGTTATCTTCTCGCTGGAAATGAGCAAGACCGAGATCGTGATGCGACTGCTCTCGGCCGAGGCGAAAATCAAACTGGGCGACATGCGTTCGGGCCGGATGAGCGATGACGACTGGACGCGCCTGGCACGGCGGATGAGTGAGATCAGCGAGGCGCCGCTCTATATCGACGACTCGCCGAACCTGACGATGATGGAAATCCGTGCCAAGGCGCGACGGCTCAATCAGAAGGCCGGGCTCAAGCTGGTGGTGGTGGACTACCTGCAGCTGATGACCTCCGGTAAGAAGCACGAATCCCGTCAGCAGGAAGTCTCGGAGTTCTCCCGAAACCTGAAGCTGTTGGCCAAGGAGCTCGAGGTTCCGGTGATCGCGATCAGCCAGCTGAACCGTGGTCCCGAGCAGCGCACCGACAAGCGGCCGCAGGTCTCGGACCTTCGTGAATCGGGCTCGCTGGAACAGGACGCCGACATGGTCATCCTGTTGCACCGCCCGGACGCGTTCGAGCGCGACGACCCTCGCGGCGGTGAGGCCGATCTGATCCTGGGCAAGCACCGTAACGGCCCGACGGCGACCATCACCGTGGCGCATCAGCTGCACCTGTCGCGGTTTACGAATATGGCGCGGTAGCCGAAAGCAGTTTTCGAGACGCGCCGGATATCGACAGGACACGCCTAGCTACTTTGACGAGATTCGGGCGTGTCGCGGGGATTTGCTAGTCTAGCTTGTAAAAGTCCAGGTCAGAGCGATGCTCGCGCTAGAGCAGGTACCGCCAGGCCGCACCCCCCTTCGACGCGCCAAGGGAGGGGCTTTTTGACTGGCAGGCCGTCGTTAGTCGGCATCTGGATATCGAGTCGTCCGGCGCGGCCACCGGCCGAACTCGTTCAGCTACGACGTGTTCCGGTCGTTCCCGCCGTCGCACCAGCAGAACGGTCAGGTTGTCTGCACCGAGGTTGCCGGCGGCACTCGGCTGCAGTGGACGACGAGCTTCGAGGTCCGCATTCCCCTCATCGGGGAGGCGATCGGCCGCTGGATCGCCCAGCCGTTCATGCAGAGGATGTTCGAGCGGATCGTCGATCGGGCCGAACGAGACCTGGTCTCGACGCGTTAGCGCGCGCCGTGCCGGCGCAGGGCGAGTTGCACCGACCGTTCGATGACACGGTCGTCGATGCGGCGTCCCGTGACGAGCAGACGGAAATAGGTCAGGCTCACCAAGTCTTCGATGACGTTATAGGGATCGCAGTCGTGCGGAAGTTCTCCCCGCTCCATCGCCTTGGTGACCACCACCGCAGCGTTGGCGAAGTGTGCATGCCAAAAATCTGCCCTGACCTCGGCGAGTTCGTCGCTCCCCTGGCCCAGGCCCACGGCGAAACGAATGAGGCGCGCAATCTCGGCACGCTGGAGGAGCCGGACCGTGTCGGTGAGCAGCACGCGAAGATCGGACTCGAGTGTTCCCGTGTCGGGGATCGGGATTTCGAGCCGCGCAAGGTCAGCGAGAGCATCAGCGGCGAGCGCCTGCCTGGTCGACCAGCGGCGATACACGGTCGTTTCCGCCACGCCGGCGGCGGCCGCCACCCTGGCAATGCTCAACTGCTCGTAGCCCTCGTTGAGAAGGATTTCCGTCGTCGCCCGCACAACGTTCTCCCGATTGCGCGCAGTGCGACCGCCGGGGCGTCGCTGAACGGACTCGCTGCTCACATGTGACCTCACTCACCTACTAATGCAAGTAATCTTGCACTAGCATTCAAGTATGACACACACATGGATCATCGGCGCGGGTGGGCGCGTCGGACGCCGAATTGCCAAAGACTTGTACCTCGACGGTGTGGCTCTCGTCCTGGTCGACCTCGATGCCGCGCGCCTGGCCGACCAGGCATCGGAGTTGGCTGCCAACGGCGGCCCGAGGCCGGACATTCTGGTCAGTGGCGATCTCGCGGCGCAGATCGCTGAGCATCGTCCCGCGGTCGTGGTCAACACGGTCGGGCCCTTCACGCGAACGGGTGGCCCTACCGCGCGGGCGTGTATCGCCGCCGGTGCCCATTACGTCGACATGTCCAACGAGTACCGGCCGGTTCGTGAACTCCTTGACATGCACGACGACGCCGTGCAAGCGGGGGTGACGGTCGTGACCGCTGCCGGGTTCGGCGGACTCGCGACCGAGGCGCTGACGCGGGCACTCATCGCGGGCCGACCCACTCCGGCGCGTGTCGAGGTCGCGAACATGCCAATGACCGCCCAGATCGGACCGGCGCTGGTGGCGAGTGTGCTCGAAGCCGCCCAGGCCGGTGGCCGGGAATATCGCGGCGGCGAACTCGTCCGTACCAGGCTGGGGTCCAATCTGACCAAGACGCCTCTTCCGGATGGATCAACCCGCAAAACCGTTGCCGTGCCGATGGGTGAACTCGAAGGAGTCTTCCGGGCATCCGGGGCGCCAGAGGTTGTCGCGCGCTCCAGCGATATGCCGACGCACTTCATCGCCCGATGCATGCTGCCCGCGGTCGGCGTCCTGCTTCGCAGCGACCGTGTGCGCCAGTTCGTTCTGCGCAGGGCGAGGCAGAACCCGTCTACCCCCAAACAGCACGGCGACACCTCGTGGGCGTACGCCGAGGTCCAGTGGGACAACGGGGAGCGTCGCGATGCCTGGCTCAGTACCAGCGAGAGCTACGAGTACACCGCGCGGGTCACCGCGATTGTGGCGGAACGACTCGCGGCCGGGGACGCGCCGCGCGGCGCGTACACCCCGAGCGCGCTGTTCGGGCCGAACCTCGCGCGCGAGGCCGGCGGCACCATCACGTTCGGCACGAGTCCCGAGGGTACATCCATCTACCCGTCGGGACTGAACCCTCGCATCGTGGTCGATGATCTCCTTGATGACATCGGGCGTCGGCGTTCGCGTTGACGCCCGATCGCAGCCCGTCAGCGCAGCAGTGAACGTGCCATGACCGGTCGCTGGATTTGGTTGGTTCCTTCGTAGATCTGAGTGATTTGGCGTCGCGGAGGTAACGCTCAACGGGAAAATCGGCGGTGTAGCCGTGACCACCGAATTGCTTGCGCTCCTTCGTGTAGGCGATTGTCTCGTCCAACGCGCCCTGCGCGATACCGACAGCTTGGGCGCCGATGGTCGGTCGTGTGTTTTCAAGGGTGGCCAGTGCGTTCTTGAACCTGGTGCCGGTTTCACCGATGATGCGGTCGCCGGGGATTCCGCAGTCCTCGAAGTACAACCCGGTGGTCGGCGAGCCGTTGAGCCCGAGTTTGCGTTCCTTGCCCCGACCGTGAAGCCTTCGTCATCGCGATGTATCGCGAATGCCGAGATTCCATTGGCACCCTTCGCAGGATCGGTCACGGCCATCACGGTGTACCAGGAAGCCTTGCCGCCGTTTGATATCCAGCATTTCGCGCCGTTGAAAACCCATTCGTCTCCGGCTTCGTGGGCACGGGTCTTCATCGCTGCCGCGTCGCTGCCGGCTTCGCGTTCGGAAAGGGCGTACGCGGCTAGCGCTTCACCGGAGGCTAGTGACGGGAAGACCTGAGCTTTGAGCTCGTCGGAGCCGCGCAAGACGATGCCCATGGTCCCGAGTTTGTTGGCGACCGGAATCATCGAGGACGATGCGCAGACCCGGGCCACTTCCTCGATGACGATGCAGCCGGCGACCGCATCCGCCGCCTGACCGCCGTGCTGCTTCGGGATGTGAACGGCCGACAGCGCCGCCGCGTTCTGTTGACCCGTGAGGCAGCAGAATTTTTGAAAGTCAAAGATTCTCGAATCCGACAATGACGGCTAGCCCGTTCTTTGTGGGAGGTGTGCAACCGCGAGGGCTTTTCGGTGCTTCCCCGAGTGTTCGCGGAGCTACCAGACATCGCGATATGTCCTGGTGGAGAGTGAGGCTGTTATGAAGAGAGTCGTCACGATCACCGGCATTGTTGTTGCGGCGCTGATTGTGGTGCTCGCCGTGCCAACGAAGGTGGTGTGCCCCAACGGCCCCTGTTCGACGGCGCCTGATGCACAAGGCAACGTCCACCGGTACTACGAGATGAAGCCGTTGGGTGCGAAGCTGGTCGAGGAGGTTGCCGGCTTCCCGATCCCGATTCACTACACATCAGGCCAGGACACTTCGTGAACAAGGATGGTCGACACGCGTTTAGACGCGCGCAGTCAGCTTCCGCAGCGTCTGATACTCGGCGTCGCGATACGGCCGCCCGTCTGGCTGTAGTAGATCGCTGAACCACACGTTCGGGATCTTCGTGTAGGGCTTGTCCCAGGAATCCCACGGAAAGTAGGTCTGGGTCTTGCCTGCCACCAGCCCCCAGCTGTACGCACCAACGTTGTGCCGCTTGGCAACTGGGAGCACACCCTCGACTGTGCTGCCCTGGTCGCGGGCCAGGTATTCGGTGCACAGGATCGGTCGGCCTAGCGGGGCGAGCTCGTTGATGCGGGCCTCGAATTCGCCCGGGCCCGCGTACGAGTGGAACGAGATGATGTCGGAGTTGTCGAGTTGGAAACCGGCCATCGCACTGCGGCTTCCGCGATCCCAGCTGCCCTGCCACACACCACTGGTCAACGGCTGCACGGGATTGACTGAACGTGCCCAGTTGAATACCTGAGGCAGCAGCCCACTGACGGCATCGATCTTGTCTTTGCGCTCTACCTTGCGGTACTGCTTGGCCGGGTTGTCCGGCTCATTCCACAGGTCCCAGCCCAGGACTCGGTTGTCATTGCGGAACTGGCTCATCACGCCCGTCACGTAATCGCTCAGCACCCCGCGGTAGCGCGGGTCGTCGATGCGGTGGGCCCCCGGGCTCTGTACCCAGCCCGAGTTGTGCACGCCCGGCGTCGGCGCCCGCTGAGCTCCTAGCTGAGGATTTGGGTCCCAGCACGAGTCGAAGAATACGAACAGCGGCTTGATGCCCTGGCGCGCGGCGATCCCGACGAATTGCGAGAGCCGGTCCTGGAATCCGGCGCGGTCCTGGGCCCACAGCAGATCGTGCAGGAACACCCGTACGGTGTTGAACCCCAACAACCGGCATGCCCCCAACTCGCTGTCGATACGCCGCGCGTCGTAGGTGCCCGGCCCGAACATCTCGAGCTGGTTGATCGCGTTTGAGGTGATGAAGTTGGTGCCGACCAACCAACCCTGTGCCTGGTACCACGCATTGGCGCGTTCAACCGGCCATTGACCCGACGCGGCAGTCGCCCGCGGGATCACCGAAAGAGGAGCCAGTACCTGAGGGAGAGCCGCTGCTGCCAGTACCAGCGGGATCTTCAGGGCCGTTCGACGGTGCACTCAGTGACCATAGGGGCGCCCAGCAAGCGCTCAGGGCTCGACGTATCGCATTGCAACCACTGAGGTTTCATATCGTTATCAACCTGAAGCGCCCCGGGTTTGGTGGTCTACGACATGGATCAGCGGGGACTGTACAACCAGGGACGAAGGTTGTCCTTGGCGCGACTGCCAGGTCGCAATGAGAAACTCCACTGTTGTGGGCCAGTACTCTCCCGATATTCTCGCCGCCGAACTCGATGTGGTTTTCTGTGGGATCAACCCCGCCGCTACCGCTGTAGCAGACGGACACAACTTCTCGAGCCGGAGCAACCGTTTCTGGGAAGTGCTCTATCGGGCGGGGTTCACCGACATTCGGCTACGCCCGGAGGATGAGCGTCAGCTATTGACCTACGGGTGCGGCATCACCGCTGCCGTGAGTCGTGCAACGCCGCGCGCCGACGAGATCGGAGTTGCCGAGTTCCGTGCGGCTCGGCCGGATTTCGAGGAGAAGATCCGTTGCGTAAGACCTATGACACTGGCGTTTCTTGGTAAGCGTGCGGTGGTGTCCATGCTCGAAGATCGACACATCGCCTTTGGACTTCAGCCATTTCGCTTCGCGGAAACCACGACGTGGGTGCTACCGAATCCCAGCGGCCTCAACCGGCGGTTCACGCTCGAGGGGCTCGTCGCGGCGTATGCCGAACTCCGTGTGTCCCTGCCCGGAAGGTTCTCCGGCGGCCGACCCCTCGAACGGCCGCCGGGGAACCATCGCGAAGGTGTGTGAACCCATCTCTGATCGGTCGAGCTGGCCCGGTTCTACCGGCCTGGTTGGCCCTGAAATGGCTACAGCTAAATAACCATTGGGGTCGATTGGCCGTCAAGAGGTGCGAGGGCGTACTTTTTGTACGTGTCCAACGCTAACTACCTTGCGGCGCTGGTGAAGGGTGTGCGGGAGCGAGCAGGAATGACACAGCGTGGCCTGGCCGATGCCATGGGGTACAGCGAGGCGCTGATACAGAAAATTGAACTAGGCACTCGTATGCCCGGGCTCAAGGTCCTTGCCGCATTGGCCGGGGTTCTGGAATTGTCGTCTTGGGAAAGCCGATACCTGCATCTGTTGGGGGGAAGGACGATGCAAGACAGCGGAACGCCGCCACCGAACATCGAGGGCTACCTGGAGTCGTTGATGCCGCATCCGGCGGCGTGGATAACTCCAGGGTGGACCATCGTTCACGCGAACAGTAAGTTCGAGCACCTATTTCCCGGCCTCTGGATGACACCTAATTTCATTCACTGGCACTATCATTCGGTCAAGTCGCGGAAAGTTATCGACAACTGGGAACAAACATCCGAATGGTGCGTTGGCTGGCTGCGTTGGAGTCTGGCCGCAAATCCCGGCGATCCGGCGCTGAAACGAATCGTTAACTCGCTCATGCCGATATCGGTGTTTCAACAGCAGTGGCAGCAGCCCATACCGATCGACCCGGACACGCGGGCATGGGTCATCAATGATTCCGTGGGTGCGGTCCAGATTCTGGATATGCGCACGTGGCACAACCCGCAGTCCAGCGGTTCGCTGCTACTGGGCGTGGCTTCCGGTTAGCCATGCTGTGGCGTGCTGCGCCACAAGAGGATTGAATGCAATACTGATCGATTGCCGTTCACCCTCAATGAGCTCGAATACGGTGGGGCCCCCGAGGTTTCGGGCGACGGCTTCTCCTAGCTCCCGTGGCACAAAGAAGTCCGTGCTGCCGTGTAGAACCAGTGCGGGGCACTCAATCTTGCGCAGCAAGTCGACGAAGTCGGTTCGGTTTGCCAATGCGTTGGACGACTCGCGGTAATCGGCCCACGCGGAACGCTGCCACCGGCCAAACAAAGCTTCGGCGTCTTCGGGTGTGCCTGTGGCGAACTCGGCCACCAGACGGTACACGGCCGGGTCAGGTCCTTGGGTGCACCAGATCTCCATCGCCGCGTGCAACGCCCCGTTCTCTGCGGCATCGGGTGCTGCGGCAGTCGGCCCGATCAGTACCAGCCGGTCGACTCTGTCGGGTGCGGCCAAAGCGGTGCGAAGTGCCAGTACGGCGCCCTGTCCTTCACCGAGAAATGTGAATGACTGCACTCCGAGGTGATCCATCAAGCCCAACGCATCGGCGGCCATGTCCTCGATCATGTAGGGCGTCTTGTCGTAGACGGTTTGGCCGTGGCCACGCAGGTCGAAGGCCACCACCCGGTATCCGGAGGCGGCGATGGCTGCCGTCAGGGGCTCGAGTGACACCGTGTCCATCAATGTTGCGTGGGTTGCCAGTACGACGGGACGGTGCAGCTCGCCGGTATCGGTATAGAAGATGCGCTGACCATCGAGCTCGATGCTGGGCATGCCACGAGCCTACGACAACCTGTAAGGTGCGCGTTCTCCGTGGACGGGGACAGCAACGCCCGAGGCCGCCGATTCATCCACGGCGGCCGATCTGCCGAACGGATGCCCAACTGCATTGCGCCACTGCACTGTCGGATACGCGCATTTGGAATCTCTACTGCTGTACGACTTCGTCGGCGGGCCCCGGCCGTGGTTGTAGCAGTCCGCCGGTCAGGATGATGAGCGCGGCGATGGCCGGTTGCAGCAGATCGAGGATCGGCCGGGAGATGGCGCCGTGCAGGAACAGCTGGATCGTCAGCGGCAGAGCGCCATTGACGACGATGCCGACGGCGACGATGCCCAAGAGCCGTCCCACACCGAGCGCCGGTTCCCGGTGCGTGAGGAATACGTACCCGGCCCACGCTGAGGCGGGCAGGAACAGGGTGATCGAGGTGAGTAGTCCCGGGTTGTACGTTCCGGTGACGAGGGCTGCGACGATGTGGAACACGCAGTTGACGGCCACCAGGCTGTAGAACGCGAACCCCATCACCGCGTATCTGCGTGCGAGCAGGGCGCAGAGCACCGCTACCACCCAGGTCAGCCCGATGTTGACGAAGAGGTAGAACTCTGTCGGGATCGGGCAGGCCGGATACGTGCCGATGCCGAGCGTGCCGCACAGCGTGTCGGGGAAGGCGTGCCGGGTGCCGTTGGCGGCGATGCCGTACTCCTCGAAAATGTGGAACAGGTACAGCACGACGGCGAGCCAGCCCAGCCAGCACGGGTCCTTCCGCCGGGGCAGCCCGACGTCGCTGCGCAGTACGTCGGTCGATAGCAGGACCACGGTGAGGACGACGGCGGCGCCGAGGCCGATCCAGGCGAACTCGAGATCGAAAGTGGTGAACACGCTTTGGGCACCTTTCAGGGTCCGGGCGGATCGACGGCCGTCAGCGGGCTGCGTGCGCGGCCTGCGCCCAGTTGAGGAACTCGCAGGCGAAGTGCCATTGGTGGCCTGTGAAGACGTCTTCGGGCGCGTGTGTGGGGAACTGGATCGTCAGCCGGATTCGCAGACCACGCGGACCGTCGCCGAATTCGTGCATGACGCGGCATATCTCGGTGCCATCGGCCAGCCGGCCGGTGCCGCCGATTCGGACGGGATAGTTCTCGTGGCCTGGGTCCGCGATCGGGACACCGTCGTGGAAGGTGAGGAAGAAGCGCAGCGGCCGTGAGCCGATTGTTTCGATGATCTCGACCACTCCGTCGGCGGCGTCGGCGAGGTAGTGCTCTGGATTGGCGGCGAGCAGCGCCGATCGGTCCGCGATCGCGAATCGGCGCTGCCACCAGCCCAGGAACTCCTGCGCGGTGATCCCGCCGATCTCCATCTCGGTGACCGCGGATCGCCAGGCACCGCCCGACGCGTCCGGCAACAGCGCCATCGTCTGATCGGCCGCGCGCAGATCCTCGGCGAGCAGCTCGCGCATCGACTCGTCCCCGATCCGGTTCTTGAGCAGGGCGAGCGCGGCCCGGGCGCGAGCCAGTTCCCAGCGATGGACGTCGTCCTGCGCGTACTCGGTGCCGTCGATCGTGGTTCGGACGGTCAGTGCGCTGCTCATGGCGTACTCCCCTCAGCTCGCGTCATTAAGCGGAGAATTTCTCTCCGATTCTGAAGATACTATAGCGGAGAGATATCCTCCGGTTCGGCGGTGAAGGAAGGGCGGCACACCATGCGAGCGGACGCGGCACGCAACAGACGGCGGATTCTCGATGCGGCCCGCGACGTCTTCTTGGCACAAGGCCTGGACGCACCCCTGGACGCGATAGTGCGCCGCGCAGGTGTGGGACCCGGCACGCTCTACCGCCGTTACGCCGACCGGGAGGCCCTTGTCCGGGATCTGACGGGCGATCTGTTGGTACGCCTGGAGGGCGTGGCCGAGGCGGCCGTCGCAGGAGGCGACGACGCCTTCGCGGCCTTGCGCCGCTTCCTGCACGGTGCGGCGGAACTGCGGATTGGTGCTGTGATGCCGGTTCTGTTGGAGGGTCTCGTGGTCGACGACGAGCTGGTGCGGATCCGCACCAGAACCGCGAGCACCGTCGGCGCCCTGATCGATGCCGCACACCAGTCCGGCAGGCTTCGCCGCGACGTGGGGATGGGCGACCTCATATTGCTGTCGATCCGCCTCGCGCGCCCTCTTCCTGGCGGGCTGGACCGCCTCGACGTTGGCGGCGATCTTCTCCACCGCCACCTCGATCTGGCCCTCGACGGTCTCGATGCGGCGGCAGCGCCCAAGTCTGCGACGGCCCCAGCACAGGGCACTCGCCTGAGCTTCGACGATCTCGTCGCGGCGGCAGACCGTCCGGCGGTTGCCGACGACGCAGGGCGGCCATAGGCAGACACTTGCGCCTTGAAACCCGTTACTACCCTTGATGAATGAGCTATTCGGTGGTCCGCACCGGGTCGATTATCAGCATGATGAGCATGACGGTGGCGATTCCGGCGGCGGCCCAGCTCGCGTGAATGTCCCATGCCTGGGTGGCGAAGGCGCCGGCCACCGCGCCTCCGGCGA
The DNA here is from genome assembly GCF_001605725.1 of Mycobacteroides immunogenum. Classification (NCBI taxonomy): domain Bacteria; kingdom Bacillati; phylum Actinomycetota; class Actinomycetes; order Mycobacteriales; family Mycobacteriaceae; genus Mycobacteroides; species Mycobacteroides immunogenum. Next base: position 5,504,410 of record NZ_CP011530.1, on the reverse strand, counting down.
AGGAACTGATCAGTGCCCCATAGATCCGCGCGGCTTGCCGGGCGGGGGAGCTGCGCTGCGTTAGTGCGTCGTAGATCTGTTGGACGAATCTCATCAGGTTGCCGGTAGTGGCGGCGGGCATGTACGTCAGGTCGCCGACTGTGCGGAACAGGCCGATCTGCACCGCGCCCAGAAATGCGATGGGCACGGTGATGAATCCGTGTGGGGTGGATGCTGGCAGGAATCCGATGATGATGAGTGCCACGACCTGGGCGCCTACCGCCCAGCGCAGTGGATGCGCCAATCGGGTGTGGCCGGCCTCGATGCGCGCGGCCATCGCGATGCCGAGCATGAAGGCAGGGACCGGCCACACGTGTGCTCGGGCGTCGTCCCAGTTCCGGGTGGCCGCGTCGACGGCGAACAGCACCATATTGCCGGTCTGGGTGATCGCGAAGGCGCCGCCGCGCGCCAGGTAGGTGTAGGCGTCCATGAAGCCGCTGCTAAGCGTGAGCACCAGGGCGAAACGCAGCGTGCGCGTTGGTGCGAAGTCGTCCATCTAGGAGATGCCCTCCAGGCGCTCATATCCCAAAGTTGTCGATACACAGGGATCTTCGCGATCACCGTATGCGGAGGCGGGCCGATCCGCAGGGGATGAGGGACGGGGTGCGCGTTGTTACGGCCTCACTGGTGAAAGTTCCACTGCCCGACATCCTGGGCCAGGGCGTCGCTGACGTCGACCTCCAGGCCGCCGACGACCGGACCGGGGTTGGATACGGTGCTCACGATGCGTTGGTAGAGCACCGCGCCGGGGAAGACCTGACCGCGCGACCATGACCGGGTCTGCCAGGCCCACACGTGGCCGGGTGAGCGCGAATTGCCGATGACACCATCGGAGGCGGCCCACTGACAGGGATTGATACCGCCATAGATTCCCGTGCGCTGCACTCCGAGTACCGAATTGATACCCCGAAACCATTGCAGTGCAACGTCGTTCCAGGTTCCGCGGTTGATGTCATCGTCGACGGAGAAGAAGATCGGCGCACTCTGGCCGCCGCCGGCCGCGGTGTGCAGCTGCCATGCGGTGCGGGCGTCTTCGACGCCTCCGTCGAACCCGCGGGTGAAGTCTGACGGCGCGGTGCCGCCGGGCTTTCCGTACTGAAAATTGCTGACGATCACCAATCCCGCGGAGGTGAGTGACTGGGCGTAGGGCCGGGTGATCGGCTTCGCGCCCATGGATGAGCCGGGCCGCGATGTGGAGACGTAGTTGATCACCCCGGCATGCCCGGCGGCCTTGATGTCCTCCGCCGGAATTTGGCGCATGGCGAAGTCGATCAATGTGGGTGCGGCGGCCGAGGCCGTGGGTATACCGGCATTCAGTGAGGCCGCACCGAGTCCGGCCAATGCCGAAACCGCGGTGGCGTAGCGCAGCGCGTCACGCCGGGTTACCGGACGTGAGGTGCGCCGAGGGCTCTGATTCCCCGACGAATCTTGCATGGCGCGATGTTAACAAAGTGACTGGTGTTAAAACTGTTGCCAGCGCGGCACTTTGATAACGCTCTTGTATCAATGCGGCTGATCGTGTGATCTGAACAGGCCCAAGCGTTTTCGATAGATGCTTGAACTAGTTGCGGTGGAGGCCCAGCACACGTGCGGTTGTGGTGGCGATATCGCCGCTCAGCCGCACAATGGGTGGACCGCCGCGTTGGTGGATGACGTTCGCCAGCACGACGACGTAGGTGTCCGAGGCGGGGTCCATCCACACGGACACCCCGGTGAAGCCGGAATGCCCGAAGCTGCCGATGGGGAAGAGCATTCCGCGGGGTTTCGACAGTTCGGTGTCGATGTCCCAACCGAGGCCGCGCAGGTTTTGCCCCACGATCGCCGGATAGTTGGGTGCCAGCAGGGGATCGGTTGGGTTGGGACTCTGGTGGATCGCTCGACTGCTGGCATCGTTGGCAGCGGGGAGCTGGGTTGCGGTGTGCCCGGGCTGTTGTGGGCTCGTCATCAGGGCAAGGGTGGACTGTTTCAGTGGAAACGCACTGGGGCGGCCCGCGAGCCGATCAAGAAGTGCTTGGCAATACCGGCCCACGTCGTCGGCGGTGGAGAACACACCGGCGCTCCCGACCACACCGCCCATCCGGCGTGCGGTCGGGTCGTGCACCGTGCCGCGGAGCAGGCGGTCATAGTCGGGATTGATGCCCGGGGTGTCTTCGTCACGAGCGGTCGGTGCGATACGAGTCAGCAGATCGGTGCTCCAGGTTCCCGGCGGGCATGGTCCAACGCTGCGCACACTGTTGTCCAAAGCGATTGATGTACCGATGATTTGGTGCGGACCGCAGGCCTTGGCGGCGGGCAGATAGCGTGTATCGGTCATGTTCAACGGTGCAAAGACGTTGTCCTGCACGTACACATCCAGGGCAGTGCGCGTGGTCTTCTCGATGAGTGCGCCGAGGATGATGAAGTTGATATCGGAGTAGTGGAATGTTGTTCCGGGGTCGAAAGCCAGTGGGGCGGTGAGCGCGCGATGGAGGCCGTCGGGCTTGTCCGGCGCGGTGAGACCCCACGGGCCCTGATGGCTCAGATCGCCTCCGAGGCCCGAAGTATGGGTAAGCAACATGCGCAGTGTCACGTGGGCGCGCCGGGAGTCGTTGTCGGGGTTGAAGTCTGGCAGATAGGTCTGCACGGGTTCGTCTATCCGAACCAGACCTCTCTCATACAACTGGAGAAGCGCCACGCTTGTCGCAAGGGGTTTGGTCAACGACGCGAGGTCGAAAATGGTGTCCGCGGTCATGGGTTCGGCGGGTGCTGGTGATCCGTCGAGGCCTGGTTCGTCGGGGAGCTTGCGCCAACCGAAGGCCTGCCGGAACACGATTGAGCCGGCATGTCCGATGTGAACCACCGCACCCGGCAGCCGCGGTTCCGCCACGGCGTCGTTCATCAGACGGGTGACGGGAGCGAAAGGCCCCTGCGGGACGACGCTGGGTGCGGTGAGCGGCGGCGTCGAATGGCTACACGCGGACACCTGCAGGAGGGCGAGCGCGACGGTCAGTGCTGTGCGGGCTCGTGCCACGCACCGTCCCAACACCTTCACGAGATCGACGGTAGTGCACGGATGCCATGAGACATCCCGGTAATGGCTGTCCATTACGTATCCAATTTGTTATCGAATTCCAGGTAATTCACAATTAATGCGACGCAGATATTCAGTATCGAGGAGTAAAACTCAGCGTGAGAAATAATCGTGCTGAATGAAATTACTTGATTGCCGCCCGTGTGCACCGCGCCTACCATCGGCAATATGCCAACATTTGATGTGAATTCTGTGGACTGGGACGAGCTGTACCGGGGTGAAGCGGTGTACGCGCCGGGTGATCCGGGCTGGAACATTGGCGAAATGCAACCCGAGATAGCGGCGCTACATCGCCAAGGAAGGCTCGAAAGCCCTGTTCTGGACGCAGGCTGCGGAGTCGGATTGACCTCGCTGGCATTGGCAGGACATGGCTATCAGGTAGTGGGACTCGATTTATCGGGCGGTGCCATAGAAAAAGCGCGGAAGGCGGCTGAGCCGCTGGGTCTTGATGTTGTCTTCGATACCGCTGACCTGACTTCTGATATCGGTTATCGGAACCATTTCAATACGGTGGTAGACGGACTTGTATTCCACTGTTTACCCGACGAGCTCAGGCAAAATTACGTGCGCTCTTTGGCGCGCACGCTTAAGACGGGCGGCAGGTTCTTTGCGCTTGTATTTGCCACCGAGGCTTTTCCGCCCAACGCCGAATTCGGGCCCCGGCCGTTCACCGAGCAGCAGTTGCGCGACATCGTCGGACAGCACCTGGTGATCGATGAGGTGCGGCGTGCCCGAGCGTGGGTGAATGTTCCCGGCCAGCTGCCGGAAGGCTTCGAATACCGCAACGTAACGATCGGTTCCGATGGACGCGCGCAGCTGCCGGCCTGGCTGGTTTCGGCGCATCGAAGTTGAGATGGCAGCCACGGCTACCTGCCGGGTGCCGGTGACAGTGGGGCAGCGGCATGCACGGTCACCGCGGGCTCTGGCGCCAAGCCCGGTAGGGCAATTCGCGGCGCCTGCGGTGTACCGAGTCTGCCCGCCAGCCACGGGAGTGCGGCATCGAACGCCTGCGCGGCGAAGGGCCAATCGTGTCTGCCCGGTTGTGTCGATACCGCGCACCGGATGCCGTGGCTGCTGGCCAGCTCACACAGTGAGTTCGCGGCCAGGTCTTGTCCTTCGGGGTTGGCCAGGCCGTCATGCGGGCTGTCGCTGACCGAGCCGATACCCGTCGCCGTCAGCAGGCGACGTCCGGTGCCGCCGGGGATGTCGAACCAGCCGGCCACCCCGCGGTATTGGCCGTGCTGGCTGACCACGGTAGCGGGATCAAACCGCGACCACGCCTCGGCGTCCCCGCCGAACAGGGCTGCGATGCTGCGCGCCTTGTCTCCGGTATTGGGGCCCGAATCACCGGCAATATCAACGAATGCCGAGAACAGTTCGGGGTGCATGACCGTCAGATCGAGCGCACAGGTGCCGCCCATCGACCAACCGGCTACGCCCCAGTTATGCCGGTCGGGGCTGACCCGGAAGTTGGACACCACGTACGGCACCACCTCTTTGACGAGGTGGTCGGCCGCATTGCCCCGGCTGCCGTTGACGCATTCGGTGTCATTGTTGAATGCCCCGGTGGCATCGGCGAACACCAGCACCGGCGCATTGCCGTCGTGCTGTGCGGCGAAGTCATCGGCGCTCTGCGCGGCGTGGCCTGCCCAGACCCAGTCGGCGGGGGTGTTCAGCGCGGAACCCACCATCAGCACCACAGGAAGCTGCGGTGCGGGATCATGGTCAAACCAGGCAGGCGGCAGATATACCAGCTCAGTGCGATGGTTAAACCCTGACACGCCAACGGGAATGGATATCGGTGTGATGACGCCTGCTGGGGGGCGTACGCCGGCCAGCTGCATGGCCAGGATCGTGCCGCGATCTACCTGACCGGGCACGGGTGCGGAGGTGAGTCGGCTCCACGCGGCATGCACGGTAGGCAGGTAGCCGATCCATGCGTTCATCGACAGTCCGGCGCACAGCACACACAGCGGTACCGCCGTGGCCGCCATCATGCGTTCCCACCACCGTGAGCCGCGCCAGAACGCCGCCAGCACCAGGGTCAGACCCGTGGCCGTAAGCCACAGCCACAGTCCCGGTGGCGCGGGGTCGCCCGCGACGCCCACCGACGTGAGATACCAGTATGAACCCAGGGCCAGCGTTCCGCCTGCGGCAAGACCTACGAGGAACGTGCCTCGGCTACGTCGCACTCCGCCTGCTACGACGACCAAAAATATTGCCGCCGAGGCAATTTGGGTGAGCGCGGGAAGCCACCCGTGCAGAAGGGACAACTGCCCGACGACATGGCGCATGCGGTCCACCTACAGGCCGGCAGAGGCCGGCGGCTCACCACCGGCTGCGGTGAACGCATTCAGCGCCCGCACCAGGCCGCGGCGCTCGCGCGCCGCCATCTTGCCGGCGATCTCGGCAATCACGGCCCGACGGCGGGCGGTAACCTCCTGAACCACGCCCTCTCCGTGAGCTGTCAACTCTGCCACCAATTCCCGTCGTGAGCGGGGGTGCGGACGGCGATCGATCAAACCCACGCCCACCAAGCGGTCCACCATCCGGCCAGTCGTCGAGGGCTGTACGCCCAACAGCTGAGCCAGGGTGGCCAGGTTGATCGGCCCTTCGTTGGAAAGAATCACCAGGGTGCGGAACTGGGCGAATGTGATCGTCTCGTCGACTTCTGCGATGGATCGGGCCGAGATGGCCAAGAGCAGCCGGGAGGCCACCAACAGCGAGTCGGTAAGAGCATCTAATGATTCGTCGGGCTCGACCTCATCAACAGCCACACCGGCTCTCTTTCGTGTTGGGCCCGCCTACCGCGACGCTCGATCTTATGATAACCAATAGAAACTATTGCGTTACGCAACAGTATGCCTCGGAGAGTCCGGGAGCTCTCGGCGCTGACGCTACGGGGAATGGCTGATGACGGCGGGAAACGGCAGATCTCGCAGGACTGCGTCATCGGGAAAGCAGACCGAAGCGACGGAAATGGTCGGTGGTTGGTCGACGGCGATCTGTAGCCGGTAGCCGGGCCTTGGCTCAGCGGTCCATCCGGGCCGCGCAGCGCCAGGGGTCGTTGTGATGGGTACCCCCCAGCTGCGCCACAGTGCCGCAGCCTGGGAGGCAATCGCGTCGGAGTGCATCGCGGGCGATGTCATGACGGTCATCGAGATCTCGAACCGCACCGTTGGTTTGGCAGGGTCGGCATCGGGGCAGCCCGCGGTGCGACCGCCGACCGGCATGGCACTGCCGTCCAGGTAGGTGCCAGGCGGCAGCGCGTTGACGGTCTTCTCCAGGTAGCCGACCACCTCCTGCTGCACCGTGGGCCTACTCACGCCCGGGATGGTCGCCCCCATTGAATGGCCCTCGTGGTCAACGTTATTGGTTCCGGTTGCCGGCGCTGATTGGGCCGAACACGCGGTGGCGACCGCGAGCAGCCCGGCCGCGGCAAGGGCGCGGTGTCGTTGTGCGCATCTCAATACGGTGACCACCAATTACTCGGAGAGGTTGATCCCTTTCAAGTATTGCATATAGCTACTATTTCTGACGGCTTCTATCGTTGCCCAGGGCGTATCACGTTGATAGTGAACAGAACACCCCGCTACACGGCCGGCGAATCAGAGTTCCGTTGTTGGCTTTGGGCGCGGCATCGGGCATCGGTTCTCTCCTCTATGAGCGGCTACTGCCGCTGGGCCCGAATCTTTCATCGCCACCCTGGCGCCCTAATCGCCGTGGTCGGTTTGCGAGGCCGCCGCGTGTATCGCGGGCAGATAGACGGTGTCGACCAGTGCGGCGAGCGTGCTCGCCTCAATCTTGTCGCGCGCGAAGAGCAGTTCGTTGCGGATGAGGGCGAAAATGCTTGTAGCCACCAATTCGGGAATTGCGGCGGGGCCTAGGTCGCCACGCTCGCGGGCCGCGTCCAAAGTACGGCGGATCGTTTGATCCGCTTTTGCGGCGACCTTGGCCTGGAATGTCCGCATCGTGGCGTCGTCGGCTTCGGCGATGAGGCTGCGATAGGTGTCGATGCCGATCCCCTGCCATGTTTCGACGATCGATTCAGTCAGGGCGATGATGTCGTCTCGAAGAGACGTCGATGGCGTTATATCGACGGGTTCCACCCGCAAGGTGGGCAATGCGTCGGTCACCATCTCTGCGCGAGAGCTGTAGCGGCGGTATAGGACTGGCTTCCCGGTCCTAGCACGCCGGGCCACCCCTTCGAAAGTGACGCCGGAGTATCCGTGATCCATCAGCTCGGCCCAGGTGGCGTCACGAATCGCTGACATCAACACGTCGTCGCGGCGTCGTGAAGCGGGCGCGGAATGCGCACTGCCGGGTTGATTAGGCACGTTGCGTAGCTTAATCGACCGGGCTATGCTCTGAACCTGTAGGGAACGGAGCGTTCCTTATGGTCGCGTTCACGAGTGACCTCTCGATGTGACTGTGAGGTGGGTAGAACCATGGCTATTTCGCTGCCGAATGTGGCAGACCTCGATCCCGCGCAACGCGAGGTCTATGACTTGTTTCCGGCCAATCTCTCCCGGGGCCTGGTCATGACCAAGGCCAGTGGAAAGCCTTATCTGGGGCTAGGGCTTTCCTTCCGTGCGGGTGCGTTATCGCCCGAAGTTCGGGAACTGGTGATTCTGCGGGTCGGTGCGGTGACCAACGCGCAGTACGAAATCCATCATCACGTGCCCGAGGCGCGAACAGTGGGTGTACCAGGCTCGGTGATCAACGCCGTCTTGTCGGGAGCTGCCGTGTTTGGCGACCGGCGTATCGATGCGCTCATCGCCTTCGTCGACGACCTGCTTACCCGGATCAAGGGAGCGGGCGCCGACACCACGGGTATGCAGGAATTCTTCTCCGATAACGAGATCGCCGAGATCACCCTGCTGACAGGTCATTACGTGATGACGGCGATGTTCATCAAGACGCTGGGCGTGGTCCCTGAGACCGATGCCGTGGATGGTCCGAGCATTCTGGCCGGAGCCACCGCCAAGTTGCACGCGGAACAAACAAAGGACTGATGATGTCAGACGCGATCCCCTTCCAGGAGGGACTCTTTGAGCTCGGTGGCGGGGCGTATGTGTTCCTGTCCGGCGACACCGGGTTTGGCCTCGCCAATGCGGGCCTGGTGGTCAGCGCTGGCGAGTCGCTGGTAATCGACACGCTCTACGACGTGCGGCATGCGCGCGCCATGCAGGCGGAAATGGACGAGCTGACCGCGGCCGCGCCGGTGCGGCATGTGTTCAACACCCATACCGACGGCGATCACTTTTTCGGCAATCAGGTTTTTCCCGCCGACACCGAGATCATCACCACCGAGGCCGCGAGCGCCCTGATGGTCCAGGAACATGCGGATCTTACGGCGAAGCTGCTCGGTGCAGATACCAAACCCGGTGGCGCCCTGCATGCATTGGCGCCCTTGGCGCGTCCGTTCAATTTCGGTGAGGTGCGGGTACGCCCCGCCGACGTGACGTTCTCCGGCGAAAAGGCCGTGCGGGTGGGCAACCTGGATGTGGAACTACATGAGCTCGGTCCGGCGCACACGGTGGGTGACGCGATCGCCTATCTGCCCGAGCTCGGTGTCCTGTACGCGGGAGATCTGCTGACGCGGGATCTCGTTGCGGTCGTCTGGTCGGGTTCTATTCCGAACTGGATTGCGGCACTTGAGCGCATCCGTGCGTTCGGAGCCCAGAAAGTAGTGGCCGGGCATGGGCCGGTGCTTGTCGGCGGTGAGATCAATGCGGCCATCGATCGTGGTATCGGATTCTGGTCCGCATTGCACACGGACGCCACGCGGCTCTACGACCTTGGTGTGCCGGTGGATGAGGCAGTGGCACGGATGAACATCAGCGACTATCCCGAAGCGGCGGTGACTCTGCCGATTATCGTCACGGCGGTTTACCACGAGTACGACCCGGAGATCCCCTACCTGGATCTGGCTCAGTCCGTGGAGGCCATGGCGACGCGGCTTACCCATCTGGCGCCCGGACAGGAGTAAATGAACGTTCGACATCCGCCCCAGCTAAGCGCACATGCGGCAGCACGGTTGAGTAGCGACGTACTGTACGGCTGACGGTGTGGGAGCTGTAGGAGTCATCGGACTGTGGTCGCACGGATCGGCTCGGCAATGAGCAAGGCGGTACGGCGCGTGCGCGGTCATGCCGCGGCATTCGCACAAGCCTCGGTTTCGGCCGGCCTGGCCTGGTTTGTCGCCCATGATCTGCTGGGACACCCACAGCCGTTCTTTGCGCCCATTGCCGTTGCGGTCTGTCTGAGCGCGAGCACCGTGCTGCGTTCCCAGCGGGCTCTGCAGATGATCTTCGGAGTCAGTTTGGGGATCGGTATCGGCGTTGCGGTGCAGGGGCTGTTGGGTACCAACGCGCTCGCGGTGTCGTGCGCTATGTTCGTCGCGCTGTGTATGGCGGCGGTGCTGGCCCGGGGATTCATTGCGCAGGGCCTGATGTTCTCCAATCAGACCGCGGTCTCGGCTATTCTGATCATCACGCTGCCGCATGGAGGGACGGGTGCCGAGCGCCTGTTCGACGCACTGGTCGGCGGCGGCATCGCGATCGTGGTCAGCCTCTTGCTGTTTCCCGCCGACCCGGTGGCCTTGCTACGCACGGCCCTGCGCTCCACGCTTGCGGCCACGGCGGACACGCTCATCCGGCTGGCAGGCCACATCGAAGACGGCGGCGGTGAGTCCGGCGGTGCCGATTGGATCGGGGTCGAGGCCGAGCGCCTCAATCAGGATCTGGCCACCGTCGCGCAGGCACGGGCCACCGCGGGTCAGGTGATACGGGTGGCCCCGCGCAGACGGGCGCTGCGTCCGGCGGTGGAGAGTCTGGAGCGCGAGGCCACGCAGATCGCGCTGCTTACCAGCGCTGTGCTCAACCTGGCCCGCACCGCCGAGGCCGCACTAGAAGCCGGGGAGACCCTGCCCGACGGGCTGTCCGCGGCGATCCGCGATCTGGCCGACGGTTTGTCGCTGCTGGTATCCGGGGACACCTCGGCCGCGACGGCTGCGACCGCCCGGGCCGTTGGACGGATGGGCGAGCCCGCGGTCGCGGCGCCGAGTAGGGCGTCACTTCTCATCCTGCTCATCGTCGATTGTGGGCGTGACCTGGAGGCCATTGTCGCGTTCAGCGCCGCGGCGGCAGCGCGCCGTGGTGCATGACTTCGGTGGCGTTGACCGGGGGACTTACCCGCTGTTGCGCAGCGCGGTGGCCAGACCACTCATCGTGAGCAGGATGCCGCGTTGCACGAGTTCGTCCTGGTCGCCGGAGCGGTACCGACGCAGCAGCTCAACTTGTAGGTGGTTGAGCGGTTCCAGATAGGGAAAGCGGTTGAACACCGAACGTGCCAGTGCCGGGTTGTCGGCCAGCAGGTCCTCGTGTCCGGTGATCAATTGATGCATGGCGATGGTCTTGTCGTGTTCGGCCACGATCTTGTCGAAGACCCGGTGCCGCAGCGTCTCGTCCTCGACAAGTTCGGCGTAGCGGGCGGCCAACCCCATATCGGACTTGGCCAGTACCTGCGCCATATTGGACAGCACCGTCTGAAAGAACGGCCACTGACGGTAGAGCTGCTGCAATACCTCAAGTCGCCCATCACCTTCGGCGATCCACTGTTCAATAGCCGTGCCGGTGCCGTACCAGCCGGGCAACATCACCCGCGATTGACTCCACGCTAAAACCCACGGGATGGCGCGGAGATCGGCGATCGATGTGGTGGGCTTCCTGGATGTGGGCCGACTGCCGATGTTCAGCGCGCCGATCTCGTTGACCGGCGTCGATGCCTTGAAATAGTCCACAAAGCCCGGTGTTTCGTGCACCAGCTCGCGATAGGTGCGCTGGGCGCGCGCGGCGAGGTCATCGAGTATCTCGTAGGCGGTGTCGGCCGCCGCTCCCAATCCTTCGACATCGAGCAGTGTTGATTCCAAGGTCGCGGCCAACAGCGTCTCGAGGTTGCGATGGGCAGTGCGTGGTTCGGCGTACTTGGCGGCGATCACCTCGCCCTGTTCGGTGATGCGAAGCGATCCGGACACCGCTCCCGGTGGTTGCGCCAAGATGGCGTCATAACTCGGACCACCGCCGCGGCCCACGGTGCCACCACGACCGTGGAAGAGGCGCAGTCGGATTCCGGTCTTGCGCGCGGACTCCACCAGGTCCAGTTCGGCGCGGTACAGGGCCCAGTTGGCGGCCAGGTAGCCCCCGTCCTTGTTGGAATCGGAGTACCCCAGCATGACCTCTTGGCTCTCGCCGCGGGCTGTCACCAAGGCTCGGTACAGCGGAATTTCCAGTGCTGCTTCGAGAATCGCGGAACCACGTTGCAGGTCGTCAATTGTTTCGAACAGCGGCACTATGCCCACCGGACAGAATGGTCGCGGGCGGGAGGCGTCCAGCAGGCCTGCCTCCTTGAGGAGAATTGCCGCCTCCAACATGTCCGAAACCGATTGGCACATCGAGATGATGTAGTTGGGCACCGCCTCGGGACCGTAAACCCGTACGGCCCGCGCGGCAGCCGTGACGATGTCGAGTTCCTTGCGGGCGAGCTCGGAAAGCTCCGCGCCATCGCCGATCAAGGGACGGCGAGTGCGTAGTTCGGTGACCAGCACCTCGACGCGCTCGTGCTCGGGCAGCGATCGATAGTCGGGATGCACGCCGGCCCACGCGAGTAGTTCGGACACCACCTCTTCATGAATGTCCGAGTTCTGCCGCATATCCAGGCCGCTGAGGTGGAAACCGAAGACCCGCACAGCTTCCCGCAGTCTGTACAGACGATCGTCGGCCAGCACGACGCTGCCGTGCGCACGCAAGGAGGCGTCCACGACGTCGAGGTCCGCCAGAAATTCGTCCGGAGTGCCGTATGGTGCCAGGCCCAGATCCAGATCGTGCTCTGGCATGTGGTCGAGGATTTGCGCGGCGGTCGCGGTGAGGCGCGCATGGATGACCCGCACGGCCCGGCGATAGGGCTCGTCGGCGCGGTCGGCCTCTCCACACAGCTCGGCCAGCGCGATCAGGTCGGGGGACACGGTGACGAGCCGAATCGAAAGGGACAGCTCTTGCTCCAGTGCCACCAATTGTTCGAAATAGTGGGTGACCGCGGTCAGCGCGGCGCTGCTGGTCGCGAGATGCACCACCTCGGCGGTGACGTTCGGATTTCCATCGCGGTCGCCACCGATCCAGGAGCCGGGGCGCAGAATTGGCTGGCTGAGCAGATGAGCATCCGGCCAGCGGCGGCGCAACGCGGTGCGGACCTCGGCATTGATCTCGGGTATCACGTCGAAGAAGGCCGCTGGGTAGTACCGCAGTCCCACCGCAATCTCGTCTTGAATCTTCAACCGGGACAACCGGATCAGTGCCGTTTGCCACAGCGTGAGGATGTGCCGCTGCAACTCACTGTCGATATCGCGGCCGGCTTCGGTCTGCGATAACCCGTGCATACGAAGCCGCATGAGCTCGGTGATGCGATGTTGGGTCTCGAACACGGTGCGCCGGCGGGTCTCGGTGGGGTGTGCGGTGATCACGGGTGATACCAGCGCGCCCGCCAATGCGTGCGCGACACGGTTCGAATCTATTTGCGCGGCATCTAGTTTGAGATATGTGGCGGCGAGACTGCTGTCCTGTGGGGGTGCGCCCGCCGCGACGTGGATGACACGCCGGCGCTCCCGGTGAATGTCCTCGGCGACGTTGGCCAACAACGCGAAATGGGTGAAGGCCCGAATCACGGGGATTGCCTGATGGATGTCGACACCATGGAACAGCTGTGCCAGTTCTGCCCGGTCGATCTCCGAGCGGCGCACCCGGAATGACTCCACCCGCGCCCGCTCGACCAGGTCAAAGACTTCGTCGCCGCACTGCTCGCGCACCGTGTCGCCCAGGATCGCGCCGAGCAAACGGATGTCCTCACGCATCGGTTCGGTGGCCTCCCGCCCCACCTGTGTCCGGGTGACGGCGCCTATCGGTGCAAGATCCGTAACCTCAGTCATACGTCGAGTATCCGTGGCGACGAGTCCTTGTGCACGGCGAGTGCCTATCGAGTTAGCTCTGCGTCCACCGCTGCGCGCAGCTCGGCCTCTGACATGGAGCTGGGCGCCCGTCCATCGCGGACGAATCCGTTGGCGAGGCGGCGCACGAACTCGTTGACCGGCGCGGATATGCCGTTCAATCGTGCTATCAACGCGATTTCACCATTGAGGTAGTCCGATTCGATTCGGCCGGTGCCCCGGGCCAGGCTTTGCCATGATGAGCTGCCGCCGATACCGGCGCCGAGCACCTGTGCCGTGCTGGCCCGCAGTTCCCCGAACCGGAGCTGTTCCTCGTCAGCCGACGCGAATTCGATCCCGGCGCCGGTGAGTACCTTCACGCCTTCCGCCTGCGCCCGGCGCATAAGGTCGGTGGCGGTGGGTCCGGGTGTGGCCACTGCGTCGATGGCGTTGACTAGGTTGGTCAACAGTTTTGCGTACTTCCACCGCATGATGTCCGGCCGCGCCACCGAACCGCACCCCGCCGATTCGATAGCCGCAGCAATAAATTCGGCGGTGTCGTCCACCCCGCTGGGATAGCGGCCGACGTCGAGAATCGCCGGGATGGGCCACGATCGGTACTCGACGACACCGGGACGCAAGTGCACTGCCGGGAAGACCGTCGGGACGCCGTACACATTCGCGAACCTGCGCAGCGCGGCACGTTCATTGGCCACCCCGTTCTGTACACAGACGATGGGAGTTTCTGGGTGCGCAACGACGGCAAGGTCATTCAGCGCGAGCGCGGTGTCGTTGCTTTTCATCGCCAACAGCACCACATCGTGGGCCGAGAGCGACACCTCGTGCGGACCGGCCACGGCCGCAACGGGAACGGTCTCGGTGCCGGACTGACTAACCACCTGGAGACCGTCCGATCGCAGGGCAGCCAGGTGGGCTCCACGGGCGATCAACACCACCTCGTGGCCCGCCTTGGTCAACAGGGCACCCAAACCGCCGCCGACGGCGCCTGCGCCATAGATGACGAATCTGCGGGGCGTACCGAGCATCAGAACCTCCCGAATCACGGCCGTGGGGCGCGGTGCGGACGACCCCTTCGACTGTACGGAGAGATACCAGGGGGCGAGATCGTCCCAGGCGGCTACCGCGCGTAACCACTTACAGTGGTCTAGCGGAGAAACTTCGAGAGGACTGTATGGCCACGGAAACGCCTGATATACGCCCTGAGGCGGACGTCCGGATCGCGCAACCGCGCGCCTTCTTGCCGGTCTTTCTGCTGGCCTACTTTGCCTCCGCGGTCGCGCTGTTGGCTGCCGGCGGAGTGAGCATTCCGCTGCGGCTCGCGGAACTTGACCCGGATCACAAAACCCAGGCGCTCTCGTTGACCATGGCCCTCGGCGGAATCGCGATCATCCTGGTCACACCCCCGCTGGGACACCTCAGCGACACGTCGACATCGCGGTTCGGGATCCGGCGGCCGTACTTGGTCGGCGGCACCCTCATCGGGGCGGTGGGCCTAATCACCTTGGCCACCGCTCCCAGCGTCGGGGGCGTCGTTGTTGGCTGGTGCATAACTCAGATGGGTTTCGCCGCAACCCTCGTGGTGTTCAATGCGCTGCTGGCAGACCAGATTTCGATCGCAATCCGGGCACGCGTCGCGGCAGTCTTCGGTATCTCGACCAGCCTGGCACCGGTGATCGGCAGCGTATTCATCAACGTCCTGCCCGATGATCCACGTTGGTGGTTCGGCCTGCCCGCGGTGCTGGCCTTGGTGTTCAACGGTGTCGCGGCCGCCATCCTGCGCGATACGGTGCGCACGCGGCGCGCACCCCGGAACTGGCAACAGATCTTGTCCAGCTACTGGATAAACCCAAGAAAGCACCAAGATTTCGCGTGGGCATGGATCTGCCGGCTCTTCGTCACCATGTCGGTGCTGTTGGTGACGGTCTACATGCTGTACATCGTGGCGGGAACGCTGGGGCTCTCCGAGCATGAAGCAGCCGCCAAGTACGGCGTCATCATCGGATCTTTCTTGATCACCAACACCCTTACGGCAGGGGTTTGTGCCTGGTGGTCGGACCGCACCGGGCGGCGTAAGGGCATTGTGTGGACGTCGTGCCTGATCACGGCGGTCGGATTGGTGATTCTGCTGTTGTTCAAGGACTTCCACGCGCTCTTGCTGGGCGCGGCGGTCATCGGCGCAGGCCAAGGTGCCTATGCCGCGGTGGATCTGGCCTTGATGACCGAGGTGCTGCCCGAGACGGATTCATCGGGCAAGGACCTCGGAGTGGTGGCAATGGCCTATCTGCTGCCGCAGCTACTGGTACCGCTCCTGGCGACGGCGCTATTCGGGTTGCACGGCGCGCAGGGTGATTTCAGCGTCCTGTACATCGCGTCGATGGTGCTGTCCGTCCTTGGAGGTCTGGCGGTCCTCCCCATCAAGGCGGTCCGCTGAGCCCAGGGCCGGTGATCGCACTAGACGGGTGAGACCTCGCGCCGCTGGCCCGGCGAGGTGATGACGTCGCGGGAAGCCGGGAAGCGGCGGTGTAGCCCGTCGATCATCCGGTGTGCCTCCAGCATTTCTTTACGCATCGCGGCCAGTCGCTGGCGCAGATGACGCCACGACGCGGTGTGTTGAGGGGTATGCCGAAGCCGCTGCTCAACCTTGGTCATCGACTGGGTGAGGGCGTCGATGTGTTCATACAGAGACGCCAGCAGCACCCGGGCCTGCGCCACGGACGGGTCCTCAATCACCGGCATATGGTCGCACGTTCTGAGACGATCCACGCACTTTACGTCCCCTAGGGGTGAGTCCACTGCCGCGCCGGGGGAGGCGCGCGACTATCCCGCGGTGTTCAGGGAGGCCACCCGGTCGGCGACGCATTGGTCCGACGGAACAGCGGAGCTGCGCAATCCCTCGATGACGCCCGTGCGATTGCGTTCCGGCTGATTCTGCGACATCTTCGCCTTGCCTTCCACGTGATCGATACTCAGCTCGATCCCGACGATGGCACGGATCTGCGCGGCCGTGAACGACTCGGGCGCGTCCTCGATGCCCCACGGTGCGTCCCGGTTGTGTTCGTGTCGATCGGTGAGTTCGGTGACGAGCGCGCGCACCCAGTCTGGATCGTCGTGTGCGGTGAGGGTCCCGTGCACGGTGAGAACCTCGTAATTCCAGGTGGGTACCACCTTGCCGGATTCGGCTTTGGTGGCATAGAAGCTAGGCGAGATGTATCCCTGAGGTCCGGTCACGATCGCGATGGACGGGCCGGTGCGGTGCCAATGCGGGTTGGCGCGGGAGACATGCCCCACCAGCGTGTTGCTGGTGGGCCGGTACAGCAGCGGCACCGGTGTCACGAGGTAGCCGCTGTCGTCGTGCGTGACGAGGTGAGCCAGGCCGATGCCGGCGAGCACGGCGGTGATCTGCTCGCCCTGCATCGCGAAGTTCTTGGGTACGTACATGGGCCCATTGTCGCGCAGACGTGGGGAACACCACGACACCTTTTACCTGCTAGCAGGTAAGGCAGACCACCCGTTAGCAGCGATGTGTGAAGACCGCACTTCCCGAAGACTTTTCACTAACGCCGCGACTGCGCGGCACGTGTGAAAGGAGTGGGTCATGGGCCTTCCGTCAAGGCGCGTCTGGCTTGCGGCGATGATCGTCCCCGCGTTTATCACCGTGGGTGCCACCGTGGGAACAACCATGGATCAGCCGGCAGCACCACACCGAATTATGCTGGCAAGTAACGATTCTGGACCCAACAACCCTGACTCGGATATCAGCGGCCCGTACGACTCGGACGAAACCAATATCGCGCCGAAGGCACCGAGCAGTGGCACCGGCATGGAATGCGAAGACCAGGGCGTTGGCTGTGATCACGATCAGAGCGGGTCGGTGCTGTCGTCAGACAACGACGAGGTGTAGTCACACCGGATCGTCAGCGTGACGCCATCAATCGTGCGATGCCGCGCATCACCGTGCGCCGCGCCGTGTTCCGGATGGTTCCGGCCAGTGATTGCGGCACGCCGGCAGGCGCGGTGCCCAATCGCGGGAACAAAGCGAGCGCATTCTCGTGATCGATCGCAGTGCGGGTCGGGGCATCCAGCGGATAGCTCTCCAGTCCGGCGGCGAACAACTGTGAGGCCGGCAGTGGCGCGAACGGCCAGTCCGACCCGAACAGCACGTGAGTGGGGTCGGTGAAGGCCAGCAGGGAGGGCAGGGCCGCAGGGCTGGAGGACAGTGCGGTATCGAAGTAGAAGCTGGCGAAGTCCTCGAGGCAGTCGGTGGGGCTCGCGCCGGTATCGCTGGTGATCGCAACCGCCATGCGGTGGCTGGCGTATGGCACAAAACCGCCGGCGTGACTGAGGATGAATCTGATGTTGGGATACCGCCTGCGAATACCGTTGCGTACCAGAAGATATGCCGCACGGGTGGTGTCCAGGAGGAAGTCGGCCGCGAACGGCAGCACGCCGGGGACGGCAGGTCCGGGTAGATCTGCCGGGTGAATGAATACCACCGCGGAGCGAGTGTCGAGCTCCGCGAACAGGGCCTCTTGGCCTTCCTGCCCCAGGTAGATGCCGTCGTTGTTGGCCAGCAGCACCACACCGTCGGCATGCAGAACGTCCAGGGCGCGCACGCTTTCGGCTACTGCCCCGTCGACGTGTGGCATGGGAACGGTGGCAAAGAAGCCGAACCGGCTGGGGTGATCGGCGACGACGGCTGCGGTGTAGTCGTTGAGATCGCGTGCCAGTGCGGCCGCATCGGCGGCGTTGGGTAGGAAGGTGGTCCCCGGCGTGGACACCGACAGTATCGCGGTGGCCACATCGAGCGCCGACATCGTTTCAAGCGACGCTTCCGGGCTCCAATCGGGCAGGGCTCGCCCGCCGGCCTCGTCGATGCCGGCCCGGCGGAGGACGTCGCGATACAAAGCGGGGATGCAGTGGTGGTGAGTGTCGATGCGCGCCATTACGCTTGCGTTCCCACCTTGTCATTCGATGTCGCCTCGCCGCCTGGCACATCTCTGAACTGAGCAGGCTCTCGAGCGGGGAGTTTCTGGGGCCACCAGAACCAGGGGCCTAGGATTCTGGCCAGTGGCATTACCAGGAATAGTCGCACGATCATCATGTCGAAGATCAGTCCGATGCAGATGGTGGATCCGGCTTGGCCGATGTTGACCACGTCGCTGGAGAGCATGGCCAGCATGGTGCCGGCTAGCACGAAGGCCGCGGTGACGGCGACGTTTCCAGATCCGGCGATGGTGCGGATCAGGCCGGTGCGGATTCCTGCGTGCAGCTCTTCGCGGTATCGGGACAGCAGCAGCAGGTTGTAGTCGCAGCCCACCCCGACCAGCACGATGAATGCGATGGGCAGTGTGAGCCAATGCAATTCGATGCCGATCAGGGTTTCCCAGATGAATGCTGCCAGCCCGAGTGAGCCCAGGAAGGACAGCACCACGGTGATCAGGACGATCACCGAACCCGCCAGGGTCCGGGTGATGACCATGACGATCAGGAACACCAACCCGAAGGTGGCCAGCATCATCGTCAAGATGTCGTTCATGGAAAACGCCTGCACATCACGATAATTGGATGCGGCGCCGGCCATCAGCAGCTGGACGTTCGATAGTGAGGTGCCCTTGATGGCCTCGTGGGCGGCGGCCTGCGCCCGCTGGATCTGATCAATACCTTCCGGGCTCATCGCCTCGCCTTGGTGATAGATCAGAATGCGGGCGCCCTTGCCGTCGGGGGTCATCATGAACTTCAGGCCAACCTGAAAGTCGTTGGTTTTGAACGAGTCCGGTGGCATGAAGAAGAAGTCGTCATTCTTGGCGTTGTCGAAGGCCTGACTCATGTCGACCATCGGATTGATCATCGGTTCGAGCTGAGCGATGGTGGCATGAAACAGGCTCTGCATGGTCAGTGTGAGCCGCTGCATCACCGCCATGTTCTGCACGGTGGCGTTGAGTTGGGCGATCATCTGCGGCGTGGCCGCATCGACCATGCTCAGGCCATCGACCATCGGCCCCAGTTGCGAGGTTGCTTCATCGATGTTGTCGATCGACTCATTGAGCGAGCGCAGGGCCCAGCAGATGGGGATGTCGAAACAGTGTGGCTCCCAATAGAGGTAGTTGCGCATGGGCCGGAAGAAGTCATCGAAGTTGGAGAGGTTGTCGCGGGTCTTGTCCATCGCGGCCTTCAAGCCACGGGAGGCTTCCACAGAAATGTGGGTGCCCGCGGAAAGTTGCCCGGTAATCTCTGCCATTTTCTTGGTCGACTCCATCATGTCGCCCATGCGGGCGGCCATGGTGTCGATATCGGCCACTCGATCCTTCAAGAACCCTAGGTTCTGGCCGATCTTGGTGCCCATGGACCCCATCGCATACGGCAGTGAGGCGTGTTCCAGCGGGCGTCCGTTGGGCCGGGTGATGCTCTGCACCATCGAAATACCCGGTGTGCGAACGATGTTTTTGGCAATGCGATCCAGGCTGATCATGTCGGTGGTGTTGCGCATATCGTGATCGGCCTTGATATACAACGTGTCGATGGACAGCTGACTGGGCTGGAAATGCCGGTCGGCCGCCGCGTATCCCTGCGATGATTCGACACTCTTGGGTGCGTAATCGCGGTCGTTGTAGCTGACCGTGTAGTTGGCCAAGTTGGCGATGCACAACGGAATCACCAGTGCCGCAACCGCGATCATGGCGCCAGGCCATTTGGCGATGACGGTGCCGAGCTTGCGCCAGGCCGGGCTGGTCTTGGCCGGTGCGGACAGCCAGGGCACCTTGCTGCCCAGCGTGAGCAGCGCCGGGCCCAGTGTCAGGGCCGCGATGACCGCCACAACCATCGCCACGAAACACGGCGGGCCCAGAGTTCGGAAGTAGTCCAGCGTCGTCAAACTCAGGCACAGGCACGCTCCCGATATCGCTATACCGGAGCCGATCACGACGTGCGCCACGCTGCGTACCGAGGTGTAATACGCAGACTCCCGGTCCTCCCCGGCGCGGCGGGCCTCCTGAAAACGGCCGAGATAGAAGATGCCGTAATCGGTTGCGACACCGAGAACCAACGACACAGCCATGTTCATCGCGAAGGACGAGATCCCGATGACGTGGTTTTCCACCAGCAGCGACACCACACCGCGCGCGGTGGCCAGCGTGATCAACACGCCCACCAGTGGGATGATCGCCCGGGTGAATGACCGGTAGGCGATGAGCAGCATGATGATGATCACCACGATGGTGACGATGGTCAGCGTGACCATGCTCTCGTCGGCGGCATTGAGCGTGTCCGAGGCCAGCGGGGCCGGGCCGCTCACGTAGACGGTGAGGCCTGCGGGCCTTTCTTTGTCGAGCTTTTCGACGATGCCGCGGATGGCCTTGATGGACCGATTCGAGTCGGCATCGCCCAGGTCTCCGGCGGGCCGTACCGTCAGCGTTGCGGCTTGCGCGTCCGCGCTCTGCTGGCCCGACCGGGTGACGGGGTCACCCCACAGGTCCATCAGCGACTGCACGTGCTCTTTATCTTCGAGCAGACGCTGGACCATTTTGTTGTAGTACTCGTGGTCTTGATCGCCGAGCTTGCGATCCTTCGTCTCGAGGAGAACGACCGCCATGCTGGTGTAATCGGACTCCTTGAAGTCCTGGCCTTGAGTGATCGCGCCCGCCGATGACGGCGCATCACGGGGGATCATCGCCTTGGCGTTGGCGGCTGTCGTTTCTTCCAGGGTGGGCACAAAAATGTTGAGGATCGCCGCGGCGATGACCCAGAAGATCACCACCGGGATCGCCAGCACGCGGAGCAATCGCGCTGGGGCGGGGCGCTTCTCGGGTGCCTTGACCGCCCGCGAGCTGGTCGCGACCGGAACCGGCCCAGTGTCTTCGTCGTCACCCGGTGGTGGCGGCTGCTGACCTGACGTCATGCTGCCGTCACCGTGCATGCGACGGCGGCACTGGCGTGATTGACGACCTGTTCGTCGCGGACCGCTCCGTTGACCCGAATGCGGCAACCCAGCGAATTGCCATCGACCTGTGCGACCAGGCTCAGCGAGGCGGCCGAGGACATCGTGGTCTCCGAGACCGACCACGGAAGTGAGGTCAACACGACTTGAACCGGCTCGCTGTTGAGGTTGGCGTAGGACACTTTTCCGCTATTTCCGAGATCGCCGAAAACCTCATAGGTGACGTTCTTGGGATTGATCTGAACCACCGTGGCAGGGATCGGATGGGTGTCCGGAGGGTGGCTGATCGCATGCGATTTCTCCCGAATCCGATTCACGCCGAAGCCGACAACTACGATCACAATGACTGCCACCAACGGCATCCACAACGTGCCGAGGATTCTTCCGGCTCGTCCTTTTGATTTCTTGCGTCGGCTCATCATCGAGACCGTGTCGCATGGGCGGGATGGATCACGATCACGAAATCCCCTTCGCTCGGGCGGCGCGTGAGGCAATTGAAACACGCTTGCATCCTGATCGCCTGCGAAGTTGCCGAATAGCGCGTTAAATAGTCGAGAACATGACGGAGAGTTTGCCGTCAGGGCGTGATCTATTGCGTAGCAATGGTTCCGAATGGCTATTCCGCACAATTACCTGCTGCGAAATAATTGCGTCGCAAGACGCCGCCCGACATACCTGTTGAGATGATTTACCTGCGTTGGGTATCTCGGAACGAGCTGGCTCGTCGCGAATTCAATACGCCTCAGGTGATTGACGCGATGGTGGTATCGGACACCGTGGGGGACAGCAGATCGATGGCCGGCAGCAATGCGCGCAACACGGCTGGATTGACCTGCACCGGCTGATGGGTCACCGCGCGCACAATCCAGCGCCCGGCTTCCTGTGCCGATAATGCGGCCGCATCATCATATTCGGCTGTGGGAGTAATCATTTCGGTGCGTACCAGCGGAAAGTGCACGTTGGTCGCATGTACGTGGGGGTGTGGCTGCTCGGCGTTGAGGCTGCGCCCGAAGATGGCCAGCGCACTTTTTGAGGCCGCGTAGGCGGAGAACCGCGGGAAGGTATTGGCGTGCAGTGCCCAGGTGCAGACATTGACAAACTGGCCCCGTCCACGCTCGATCATTCCGGGCAACAAACCCAGGCTCAGCTGCACCGCCGCGAAGTAATTCAGCGCCATGGTGCGCTGGTAGTCGTGCAGCCGATCGGACGCGTCGACAATGCGACGGCGGATGGAGCGCCCGGCGTTGTTGACCAGCACATCCACCTCTTGCCCCGTGAGATCCTCCAGCAGTCGGGCGATCTCGTCCTCGTCGCCCAAATCGCACACGCGCCACTCACAGCCGGTCTGCGCGGCGAGGCTTTTCAGTTCGTCCGCACGTCGCGCCACCCCGATGACCCGGGCGCCTTGTGCGCTCAGTTGTATGACGCTCTCTCGGCCGATTCCCGCCGATGCGCCGGTGATCACCACTGTCAGCCCGCTGATATCGCGCCCCGGCCCAGACAGCAGGGAGTCGATCCGGCCGGGCAGCAGCGTGCGGCGCTGGGCAATCTCTTGGACGGTACGGCGAACAGACACGGGCACCCTTTCACTCGCTGTGGTCACCCCGGTATCTATGTGACCATACGGTCATATTAGGGGGTATGCGAGCGCGGGTATGGCCCCAGGTACGGGCCTGTTGATGACGCGCCTTGCTTAGAAGGCTCGGCGATCGTCGTCGGCGACATCCCAGGTGCCCGGCAGCATCGGGGCGGTCCGGGTCTCGGCGATGTCTCCCTCGAATGCGGAAAGGCCTGCGGCGCCGATGTCTCTCGATGCCGCGTGGACTCCGGCGAAGCCGAGCCGCCCGGCACCCGTGCCGGAAGTGGTGACGGAGCTCGTCTCATCGGGGGGAGACGGCGTGGAGTCGTCCATGGTGGCGTATTCGTGACGGTAGCCGCGATCCTCAATGGTCCGGGTACGCCGCTTGCGGCGCTTGGCCATATCGGGATTGCAGGCACGCGCGGCGGTAGCAGCCACCGCACTGCTCGACGCGGGGGCCGAAGCGCCGGCGCTTTGCCCCATGGTCGGGCCGAACCCGAATCCGGGACCGTCGCCCCGAACGGCGTATCCGAGGCCCTCGGCACCGGCGGGCGGTGGTGGCGATGCGGGAGCGGAACTGGGGGCCGGTGCGGGCGCGGAAGTCGAGGTGGGGGCGGCGGTGCTTGCGGAGGCTGTCGGGGCACCACCCATCGCGACAGCGTGTGGCTGTTCGGTGCGCACGGGGGCAGTTTCGGCGGGTACGTCTTCCGGCGGAGCTTCCGGCATCTGCGCCAGGCTCGACAGCGTGATGGCAAGGGGAATCGAGATCCCCGCCGCCGGACCCATGATTGCGGCATAGATCGGCGTACCCATCACGGCAAATGTTGCGGCATAAGCGAATACGAAAAACAGTGGTTGCCAGGTAACCAGCGCGGCCGCCGGGTCGGTGGCGAAGTCGATGATGATCTGGACGATGGTGCCGACCGGGTCTTTGATCAGTCCCTTGAGCGCGCGATACATGCCCAGGAAGTGCTGCGAATTCTTCAGCAACATTTCAATCGGGTCGTTTGGATCGGGCACGATCGGTGGTGGCTTTTGTGCGTCCTGGGCCGCTGCCCTCGCGACGGAATCGCTCTCTGCCGAGAGCACCGTCGGGGACGGTGACGTCGGTGGCGCTGACGACAACGAGGTCCCGGAGACGGCCTGGTACGTGCTCATCACGGTGGCGGCCTGTATCCACATCCGGATGTAGTCTGCTTCGTTGAGTGCTATCGGAATGGTGTTGATACCAAAGAAATTGGTGGCAACCAGGGCGCCATGCGTCGCGTGGTTGGCGGCAAGCTCCGCCAGTGTGGGCATGGTGGCCAGTGCCTCGCTGTAGGCAGTCGCCGCCGTCTCGGTTTGTGCGGCCACCCCGGCGCTCACCGCGCTGGTCTGCTGCAACCAACTCAGATACGGCACATGCGCTGCTTGGTACTGCTCGGCGCTGGGCCCGTTCCACACCCCGGCCTGCACAGCGCCGAGCGTGGTGGTGAGTTCAGTTGCTGCCGAGGAATATTCGGTGCTCAGGGAACGCCAGGCATCGGCGGCGGCAAGGAGTGAGCCGGGGCCGGGGCCGTTGCTGAGCAGGGCCGAATGGACTTCGGGAGGAGCTGCCATCCACAGCGGAGCCGTCATGATTCGTTGCCCGCCTCGCCCATTGAATCGATTGCGCAAGAACCAATTTCGGTAGTCTTCATTGACCGATTGCCAGAACCGCGGACGGGCTACCCGGCGTCTCCTCTCCAGTGCTCGCTGACCGTGCCTCTGAAATCAAGTCAGCCAACGTAGGTTAGCGTAACCTTCCTTCGAATTGTGAAGTTCCTGTGAGGCGCCGGCTGGCCCGGTTGCGGCGGTCTACTTCTGGTCCATTGTCCAATAACCCCAGGGCATCCCGGATCTGCGGGTATTGCGCGCTATCGGGCTAGCGACCACTGACCAAAATCGGTTGCCAGAACGTCATCGACGTCAACGTGGACATCGTCGATGAGTGGACCCGGATTGGACGCGGTGTTGACCGCGGTTTGGTACAGCACCGCCGCCTGCTCACGAGCGCCCCCCGACCATGCGCGGGTCTGCCAGGCCCACCGATATCCGGCAGTCGTCGAGTGTCCGATCACGTCGTCGCCGATGGCCCAGCCACAGGCACGCGCGCTCCCGTAGATGCCGGTGCGGCGAACGCCCAGCACCGCGTTGATGCCCCGAAACCATTGAACGGCCAGCGTTTTCCAGGCCTTCTCGTCGATATCTTCGTCGACGCTGAAGAAGATGGGTGCGGTAGCCGGTCCGCCGGCAGCGCCATGCAGGCGCAGCGCGGTCTGTGCGTCCGCAATCCCGCCGTCGTAGCCACGGGTGAAATCCGACGGTGTCGGCCAACCTGGTTTGCCGTACTGGTAGCAGCTGACGATGTGCAGCCCCGCCGCGCGTAGCCCGTCGGTGTACTCACGAGTGACCGGTTTGAAGTCGAAGTCCGCGCCCGGCCGCAACTCCGATACGTAGACGAGCGCACCCGCGTAGCCGGCCGCCTTGATCTGTTCTGGCGTGACCAGCCGCTCGGTGAAGTCGATCAACCGCAGGCCTTCGGCCGACGCGCGGGGCGAGGTGAGAATCGGCAGGCCCGCGAGCAGGGGAGCGGCCAAGGCGTACCGGAGGGCGTCGCGGCGCGATACGAAGAAGGTTCCGTGGTGCGGTTCGGATGCCGACGACTCGTGCACGGCGCGATGTTAACAATCTGAAGGCCAGGCGTGCGTGAGTTCCACCGCACGGTGGTGATGCGACGATGAACCGATGACGGCAACGCTTGTCGCGAAGAATCTGGCCGGCGGTTTCGCACACCGCACGCTCTTCGAAGGGCTTGACGTAACCGTGGCTCCGGGTGATGTGGTCGGAGTCGTGGGCGCCAACGGCGCCGGAAAGAGCACCCTGCTGCGGATCCTGGCCGGGGACCTGGAACCGCTTGCCGGAGTAGTCAGCGTCGCGCCGAGTGATGCGTTCATCGGTTGGCTGCCTCAGGAGCATGAGCGTGTACCGGGAGAAACCGTGTCCGCCTACATCGCACGTCGCACGGGATGTGAGGCCGCGACCCAGGCCATGGAAGCAGCGGCTTCCGCGTTGGCGGACCACGTTGAGGGCACCGCCGATCCAGCAGAGGAATACTCTGCCGCGTTTGATCGCTGGCTTGCCTCCGGTGCGGCCGATCTCGACGAACGGTTGCCCGCGGTGCTGGCCGACCTGGGCCTTGGCCCGGCGACAGTGCAACCGGCGACGACCCTGATGACGTCTCTGTCGGGTGGGCAGGCGGCACGTGTCGGGTTGGCGGCCTTGGTGTTGTCGCGGTTCGACATCGTGCTGCTGGACGAGCCGACCAATGATCTCGACCTCGATGGGCTGGCGCGGCTGGAGGACTTCGTCCGGGACCTGCGCGGTGGTGTGGTGCTGGTGAGTCACGATCGTGAGTTCCTTGCCCGCAGTGTCACACACGTTCTCGAATTGGACCTGGCGCAGAACATGACCACCGTTTTTGGGGGCGGCTACGAGAGCTATTTGGACGAGCGGGCGGTTGCCCGGCGGCACCGGCGCGAACAGTACGAAGAGTTCGCCGATAAGAAGGCAGATCTGGTGGCACGCGCCAGAACTCAGCGGGAATGGTCAAGCCAGGGCGTCCGCAATGCGATACGGAAGGCGCCCGACAATGACAAGATCCGCCGCCGCGCGGCCTCCGAGTCCAGTGAGAAGCAGGCGCAGAAGGTGCGCCAGATGGAAAGCCGCATCGCGCGCCTTGAGGAGGTCGTCGAACCCCGCAAGGAGTGGGTGCTCGAGTTCACCATCGGCGCCGCGCCCAGATCGAGCTCGGTTGTTGCCACCCTTGAGAATGCTGTTGTGCGGCAAGGTGAATTCGTCCTTGGCCCGGTGTCGCTTCAAATCGACGCGGGCGAGCGGATCGGTATCACGGGTCCCAATGGGGCGGGTAAGTCCACGTTGTTGCGGCTGCTTTTGGGCCGCCGGCAGCCCGATGAGGGCCGGGCGAGCCTGGGCGCTAATGTCGCGATCGGCGAGATCGACCAGGCGCGTGCCGATTTCACTGGCACAGACAAGCTGGTCGATCGCTTCGAGCAGCGGGTGCCGTCATGGTCGACCGCCGATGTGCGAACTCTGCTGGCGAAATTCGGGCTGCGCGCAGACCACGTGGAGCGCACCGTCGACGAGCTGTCGCCCGGTGAGCGCACACGTGCGGGCCTTGCGCTGCTGCAGGCCTGTGGCACCAATGTGTTGGTTCTCGATGAGCCGACAAACCACCTTGACCTGCCCGCCATCGAGCAGCTTGAGCAGGCCCTGGAGACCTATGAGGGTGCGCTGTTGCTGGTGACGCACGACCGCCGGATGCTGCAGAACATTCGGTTGGACCGTTCGTGGACCGTCGACAACGGCCGCGTCACGGAGGGCTAGCTGAGGACGGCGGTGCCGGCTCAGCCGAAGCGCACACTCATCGTCGCGAGCCCAAAGATCTTCTTACCGCTGGACTTCGCGGTAACCACGACGACACCGGAGCGGGTGTCCGGATCCAGCGATTTGATCTTGCCGCCGAATTCGATGTCCGCGCCCTCGCCGGCCGAGACAATCGCGGGTGCGGATAGCCGCACTGCGTAGCGGGTGACCGCACCGGGATCGCCCGACCACGCGGAGAAGAACCCGGCGCCCAGCCCCATGGTGAGCATTCCGTGCGCGATCACATCGGGTAGCCCGGCCAGCTTGGCGATCTCCTCGTCCCAGTGAATGGGGTTGGCGTCACCCGCCACCCCGGCATAATTGACCAGATCACCTCGTGACAGTCGGGTGTGGTGCACCGGCAATTCGTCGCCGACCTTGACGTCATCGAACGACGGCGTCCCCGGGCGGCGGGCGGTGTCCCCGGCCATCCGTACCTCGGTCACGGGCCGCACCGTCTTGACGTAGGAGTCTTCCGAGGCGCCGATTCCGGAGAAGTCGACGTCATGCATCATCGCCTTCTGAACAGCGGCCATCGTCCCCGGGCTGATCTCATCGGCGGTGACTCCGACGACGGTGGTGTGCAGGGTGTGCACCCGCTCGCCGGCCGTGTCGGTAAAGGTGTTGGTCACGGTGATCAGGTCGCGCCCCGCTACGCGGCGCACGGACGTCAGTTCCACGTCGATGTGCAGTTCGTCCCCGGCGACGATCGGGCGGTGCTGTTCAAAGACCTCTTCGGTCTGCAGGTAGGTGTCGTATCCGACCACCACCGACTCGAACATGCGACGGTTACACGCCATGGCGGGGGTGGACGTGAACGTTAACGGCGCCACCACACCCGAGTAGCCCAGATCGGCAGCTGCGGCCTCATCCCAGTGGGAGGGGTGGTAGTCCTGCACGGCGCGGGCGTATTCGCGCACCTTCTCGCGGCCGACCAGGTAGGGGCCGTCCATCTGGTAGTAGTGGCCGACTCGCGCTTCGAGTGCCGACGCGTCTACAGGTGCAGTCATGAATGTGTCCAACTTTTCTACCGGCATGTTCGCTGTTGCCGACCTGAGCACATTAGCGCGCCGCCAGTGCGTCCAGGGACGCTGTCGCGGACTGGCGCCCTGGCCAACAACCGGTGACCACGATGTGACGAGTACCCCTCGAAGGGATTACCAAGATCGTGTTCCGTTGCGTGCGCTCGGCCGTAAACTCAAAGGTCAGGGGTTGTGCCCACGGAAAGAAGGGAGGGCACCGCAGTGACCATCATCAAAGGGATCGCCGCAGGAGCCTGTGCGATAGCAATTGCAGGCGCTTACCAAGTCTCCATGCCCGAGGTGGCATCCGCGATGCCACAGAGCCATCTCATGTGCGAGGAGGAGAACGCCGTCGGTGACTGTGTGCGGGACACGCCCAGTGAGCAGAACGGTGGAGACAACTGTGTGCTCGTCAATGAGCTGGGCGCGTGCGAAGACCAGCAGGAAGTGGATGACCCCGCGCACACCATGCTGAGGTAATCGCCGGGGGCGACTGGCGATCATGGAGCGTGGCCGCTAGTTTTCTGAGGTGATTTCCTCAGCTGCCGGTGCTGTTGTGCGATGGATTGCTCCCTGCCTTGCCGCGATGTTCTTTGGCGTGCTTTTGGGCCCGGTGGCCCAGGCCGACAACCCACTGGATGGTCAGGGGTTTTACGTCAACCCCAACTCGGCGGCCATGCGTGCCGCGCAGGGTGCAGGCAGCCCCGAACTGACGTCCATCGCGAACACGCCGCAGGCGTATTGGATGGACAACGTGTCCTCGCCCAGCGTGGATGCGAAATACATCAGTACGGCACAGGCCTCCGGTGCCACCCCGGTTCTGGCGTTGTACGCCATCCCGCACCGCGACTGCGGCAGCTTCGCCGCCGGTGGGTTCGGGTCCGCCGACGCGTACAAGGGGTGGATTGACGGAGTGGCGTCCGCCATCGGAGCCGGCCCGGCGGTGGTCATCCTCGAACCCGACGCGCTGGCCATGGCTGATTGCCTGTCGGGCGGCCAGCGCCAGGAACGTTTTGATCTGATGCGCTACGCCGTGGACACCCTGACCCGCAATCCGGCCACCGCCCTCTACATCGACGGCGGCCATTCGCGTTGGGTCAGTGCGGACACTATGGCCGCCAGGCTCAACGAGGTCGGTGTCAGCAAGGCGCGGGGCTTCAGCCTGAACACCGCGAACTTCTTCACCACCGACGAGGAGATCGGCTACGGCGATGCGATCTCCGGCATGACCAACGGCGCGCACTACGTGATCGACACCTCGCGTAACGGAGCCGGTCCGACCGCTGATGCGCTCTATTGGTGCAACCCGAGCGGTCGCGCATTGGGCACCCCGCCGACCACTGCCACCGGCAACCCGAACGTGGATGCCTACCTGTGGGTCAAGCGTCCGGGTGAATCCGATGGTTCATGCGACCGGGGAGACCCGAGGGCGGGCACCTTCGTGAATCAGTACGCGATCGACCTGGCGCGTAACGCCGGCCACTAGGAATCGGGCTAGTTGCCTGTCCAGCGTGGCGGACGGCGTTCGAAGAACGCGGTGATCCCTTCTGCCATGTCCGCGGACTGCAGCACGGCTTCGAATGCTGTCTCGGTGTCTCGCCAGCCGGCGGCGTCGGCGTGGTCGAACGCCTTGTTCGTGGCGAGCAGGCTCTCCTGCACGGACACCGGCGAATTGAGCACTATCCGCTGAGCCAATGCGACGGCGGCGTGCAGGGCGGCACCGTCCTCGGTTACTTCGTTCACCAACCCCAGCTGGTATGCGCGGTCCGCGGATATCGGCTCGCCGGTGAGGAGTATCTGCCGTGCGATGTTCACCGGTAGGGCGCGCTGTGCGCGGAACAGCCCGCCACACGTAGCGATCACGCCGCGGCGCGCCTCGGGGAGTCCGAAGGTTGCCGACGTGGACGCCACCACCAGGTCGCAGGCCAGCACGATCTCCATTCCACCGCCAAGGGCCATTCCCTCGACAGCAGCGATCAGTGGCTTGCGACGCGCGCGCCGGACCACGCCATACTCTCCACCACGGTCGGTACGTGGGCCGGAAGATTCAGCGAGATCGGTTCCTGCGCAAAAGCCTTGGCGGTAGCCCGTCAGCACGGCAACCCACATCTCGGCATCGTCTTCGAACTCATTGAGAGCCGCGTCCAGCGCCAGTGTCATTGCTGGGTTGATGGCATTGCGCTTCTCCGGACGGTTCATCTGGATCACGCAGATCCGGTCGCGCTTCTCGATCGTCACAGGCATACCGCCGAGCATGGCCGATGTTCGTGCCCATGTATAGGCGCCTTCGGTGCTCCGCTGGATCAGCGCGTGGAGAGAAGTCTCTCGCCCAGTTCCTGGGCGGAGATTCCGTACGTTTCGATAATGCGCGCCCCGGCGGGGCCCAGCTCGATCTCCGCGAACTCGGTGTAGATCCGATTCACACACGACTTGCCGGTGAGCGGGTACGTGCATTCCGGCACCAATTTCGGTGTGCCGTTCTTGGCGAACATGGACATGAGCACGTAGACGCACTTGGCACCGATCGCCAGATCCATGGCACCGCCCACTGCGGGGATGGCTCCGGGAGTTCCGGTGTGCCAGTTGGCCAGATCGCCGGCGAAAGACACCTGGTAGGCGCCCAGCACGCAGATGTCGAGATGCCCGCCGCGCATCATGGCGAACGAGTCGGCCTGATGAAAGTAGGCGGCGCCGGGAAGCTCGGTGACGGGAGCCTTGCCCGCGTTGGTGAGGTCGGGGTCCACGGCGTCGCCGTGGGCCGCCGGACCCATACCGAGCATGCCGTTCTCGGTGTGGAGCACCACGCCCGGCTCGGGCGACAGGTGATCGGCGACCTTGGTGGGCTGGCCGATCCCGAGATTGACGTAGGAGCCATCCGGAATCTCGGCGGCGATGGCTGCGGCGAGCTCGTCCATGGTCCGTGGTGCTTGGTCGAGATGCTCACGGGCACCGCCGATTTCGATAGCAGGCTGCGTAGGGATCATCGGGCACCCGCCACGAGATAGTGACGTGGCCGGACTTGCACCATCCGGTCGACGAAAATAGAAGGGGTGATGATCGATTCGGGGTCCAGGGTGCCGGCCGGAACTACCTCGGTGACCTGAACGATTGTGGTGGTCGCTGCCGTCGCCATCACCGGGCCGAAGTTACGCGCGGTCTTCCGGTACACCAAGTTGCCCATGGCGTCCGCACGATGCGCGGCGATCAGCGCGACGTCGCCATGGATGGGCAGTTCGAGCAGGTACTCCCGACCGTCGATCATCCGCGATTCCTTGCCTTCGGCGAGGGGTGTGCCGACTCCGGTGGGACAGAAGAAGCCGCCGATGCCGGCCCCGGCCGCACGCATCCGCTCGGCGAGAGTGCCCTGCGGCACCACCTCGAGGTCGACGCGGCCGGACAGGTACAGCTCATCGAATACATACGAATCCGATTGTCGTGGAAAGGAACAGATCACTTTGCGAACACGTCCGGCCTGCAGCAAGGCGGCCAGGCCCACCGCGCCGTTGCCCGCGTTGTTGGACACGATGGTGAGATCGGCGGCACCCTGCCGGATGAGCGCGTCGATGAGGTCGAACGGCATGCCAGCCAGGCCGAAGCCGCCTACCAAAATCGTTGAGCCGTCCTCTATTCCGGCCACGGCAGCATCGGCGTCATGGAGTAACAGTGTGCGCGTCATCCCGCCGTCACATCCGATGGGTGGGTTGCCAGGGGTGTGACGGTGATGTCCATGTAGGGGAAGAGTGGGAGGTTGGACAAGATCCCGTGGAGCTCGTCATTGGATGCCACATCAAAGATGGAGAAGTTGGCGTACTCGCCGACGATGCGCCAGATGTGTACCCAGGTCCCGCTCCGTTGTAGCTCCTGGGAGTAGGCCCTTTCTCGGGCGACGGTGTCGGCCAGCGCATCTGGGTCCATATCGACGGGAATATGGACGTTCATGTGTACGTGAAAGAGCATCGGGTGATCTCCTTGGCTGGTGGTTCAATTGAGCCGGTAGCGCTGCAGTTTTTCGGGGTCGACGGTGATCCCGAGCCCGTTGCCTTGCGCGACACGCAGCTCACCGTTGGTGATGCGGAGTGGTTCGGTCAGTAGGTCGTCGCACATGTCCAGGAAGTTCGACAGCTCTGCCGCCCGGCGTGAGGTGTGCGCGAACGCCGCGCCGAACGCGACCGTGCACGCCGACCCGATCTGGCCATCGATCTGATTGCCCATGACCACTTCGACACCAAGCCCCTCGGCGAGGTGCAGCACGCGGCGCCCTTGGATGAAGCCACTGCGTGCGGTCTTGATGCTGATCGCAGTGGCGGCACCGTCCAGGATGCTGCGTGTCACTTCGGCGGGCGTGGTCGCGGATTCATCGGCGATGAACGGGATATCCAGATGTCTGACCAGCCAGCGCCGGCCGACCACATCGTCAGCGGGATTGAGTTCCTCGGCGAAGAGAAGATTCAGATCGGCCATCTGCCGCATGGCGGCCAGTGACTCACTCGCCGTCCAGCCCCGGTTTCCGTCGACGTAGAGCTCGATGTCGGCGCCGAATCGTTCGCGCAGCGCACAGACGATGGCGATATCGAGCTGTACCGGTCGGCGCCCCACCTTGACCTTGAATGTGTTTATCCCGTAGTGCTCCCGGATCTCCTCGGCCTCGGCCACCATGGCTTCCGGTTGATCGAAGCCGAGCATGTGGCTGACCCGGAGGCGATCGCTGTATCCACCGAGCAACTCGGTGACTGTCGCGCCCACAGACTTGCCCCACGCATCCCACATCGCCATGTCGATGGCCGATTTCGCGGTGGGGTTTCCGATCGTCCGGGCCAGCCGCTCAGCAGCGACCTCGCGCTGCCACAAGCTGAGTCCCAGCAGTTGGGGTGCGAAGATGTCCTCGATGACGGCGACGATGCCGCGCTGGGTCTCGCCGTACGTGAACGGGCGTGGCGGTGCCTCGGCGATGCCGACGATCCCGTCTTCGGTAGTCACCCGGACCAGCACGTGATTGGCAGCGCTGATCTCGCCCGAGGCGAATCGCAGTGGCTTGCGGTAGGGGATGGCGAACGGGATTGCCTCTATCTGTGCAATTTTCATGAGCGCGCTTCCGGCGAGAGGTGTGTGATGAGGTCGTCGGCTTCCAGGACGGCCAGGACCGCGTCGGTGACCGGATTGGTCCGGTCGCGCAGCCAGGCCAGCATCAGCTCGATTGAGCCGACGCCGGTGATGTCCCGGAAGGTGACACCGTCGAGCGGCAGTGCGCGCGCGGCGGACGGCACGAGCGCGACGCCCAGGCCGGCTCCGACAAGAGCCAGTAGTACCGAGGTGCCGGGTGCTTCGTGGACGAGGTCCGGCATGAAGCCCGCGTCGTGGCATGCCTTGACGGTCGCCAGATTCACCGCGGACTGCCTGCTGACGTATCCGACGAACGGTTCCGCGCGTAAATCACCCACGCGGACAATGGGTTCTGCGGCCAAGGGGTGCTCGGAGGGCAACGCCAGGATGAGCGGTTCGGTCGCGATCACGCGAGATTCGATGGCGGGCCCGCCGACTGGGGGCCGCAGTATCGCGAGATCCAGAGTGCCCGCGCCGAGCATGTCGCATTGGTCGGGGGTGAGGAGGTCGGCATGGATCTGCATCGCGATACCGGGTAGTTCCCGGCGTATCAGCCGCGCGATCCGGGGCAGATGCGAGTAGGCCGCGGTCCCGGTGAGTCCGATCCGCACGGTTCCGTACTGGCCACTGGCGATTCGCCGCACGCCCGCGATGGTGTCGTCGAGGGTGTCGAGGATTCGTCGCGCCTCTCCCAACAGGAACTCGCCGGCGGGTGTCAGCGTCACCTTGCGGGTGGTGCGGCTCAGCAGCGGAGCGTTGAGCTCAAGTTCCAGCTGTTTGATCGCTTGGGAGAGGGCAGGCTGGGCAATGTGGAGTCGTTCGGCGGAGTTGCCGAAATGGCAGGTCTCGGCGACCACCACGAAGTAGCGCAGATGTCGCAATTCCATGAATCCTCCTACCCGTGCGACGGGCAGAGGACACCGGCGCAACATTCACGCTAGGGCCAAGACTCATCAGTAACAAAGACCTATTTGGCGCAGATTAATAATCTCTGGATATCAATCAACGTCAAGGAAGTGCTGCTCCAGGAGCCAGGCCACGGTGTCGGGGGCTTCGGCCGGTGCCAAGTGGGCGATGTCGGGGAGGATTGACACTCGGCCGTTTTGCACGCCGTCGGCGATCTCCCGCTGCTTGTCAGGCGGGGTCGCGATGTCGTGAGCGCCGCCAATGGCCAGTATCGGGGTGCTGATGGTGGGCAGCTGTTCACGCAGATCGAAGTCAGCGAGTGCTTCACATACGGCGGCGTAGCTCGTCGCATCGGCGGCGGCCAGCGAGTCAAGCAGCGGACCGGCGATCTGAGGCTGGTCGTCGATGAATCCGGGCGCGAACCAACGCTGACGTGAGCTGTCGATGACGGCCTGCGTGCCAGTGGCACGAACCATCGCCGCGCGTTCCAGCCATGCGCTGCGCTCGCCGATCTTGGCTCCCGTGCACAGCACCGCGACCGAACGCAGCCGCACGGGGGCTAGCAAGGCCAACTGCAGGCCGACCGCACCGCCAACCGAATCGCCGGCATAGACAAACGGCCCATCCAGGGCGGTCAGCACGGCATGCGCGAGATCGGGGATCGAACACGCTGTTACGCCCTCGGTATTGCTGCCATGGCCGGGCAGATCCCAGCCGATGACGTGGAAGTGTCGGCCGAGAGTGCGCGCGCACTCACCCCACAGCGCGGTTACGGAGGTTCCCAAGGAGGGGCCCACCACCAGCATGGGTGCGCCGGGTGTGCCTGCCAGGGTGACCGTGGAAATCAAGTCAGCTCGCCTTCGTTCGGATTCGCGCGAGAGATATTAGCCGCCAGTACTTCTCGCGCGTGTATCCGGATGATCGATCCCCCAGGAGACAATTCGCCGAGGGGTGATGCGGATGATGTCACCGCTGAGTCCGTCGTCGGTGTTGCCCTGTCCCGGCAATGCTTGCGCGGTCCCACGGACCTCGACGCCCTGGGCGCGGGGAGGTTTCACCGAGGCGACCTCATCGACGATGAACGCCACCCGCGGATTACCGATGACGTTGCGCCACTTCTGTGTTGAGGCAAGTGCGTGGCCGACTATCTCGATAGTGCCATCTGCGCCGAGGTGCACCCCGACCGGCCTGATCTGCGGATCGCCGTCCGGACCCACGGTGCAGAGGTGGCCGATGGGCTGTTGGCCCAGGAATTCCTGTTCGTTCGGGGTGAAGGTCATACTGGGCCGCCTTGTACCTTGCGGGCCGTCAGAAGATGTCCGGGCAACTGGACACTTGTCGGTCCGGTCCCTGCCTGCAGACGCGCGGGGCGGATGCTCTCGATGTGCCAGTGCTTCGAAACGACATCGCGCAAGTGGTCTTCGGAGAACTGAGTGGGCGCAGGCCCGTCATGATCCGGGAAGGCACCGGTACCGAACGCCAGGATGTAGAACGAGGCGCCCGGCGCGGCCGCGCGATGTACGGACCGTAGGTATCCGTCCCGTAGTGCCGCGGGTAGGGCGTGCAGCAGGCCGCTGTCGAAGATGGTGGAGAATCGGCCGTCGTAGCCCGTGAACGAGCTGATATCGGCCTGTTGGAACGTCGCGGTGTGCAGACCACGTTCGGCGGCTGCTGCGGTAGCGGCCTCGACCGCGGTGGGGGTCAGGTCGATTCCTACGACGGTGTGTCCCCGCGCCGCCAGGGCCAGGGCCAGTTCGGCATATCCACAGCCGGCGTCGAGCACCTCGCCGCGTACGGCGCCGTCCTGGTCGATGAGTGCGGTGAATTCGGGCTGTGGTTCACCGATGTTCCACGCCGGCTGGCCCCCTTCGCGGTAGGCGCCGTCCCAGTCGATTACATGTGCCATTCGTCTGTCCCTTCTCGTCGGCGTTCATGCACAATAACTCAACGCGTGTCTACTTTTATTCCTGCGAGGATGTCCCCATGTCTTCACCTGCACCCGAGCGCAAGGGACAGCGGACCCGACAACGCATCCTGTCGGCTGCCCGGCAGGTGTTCGCCGAGTTCGGGTACGAGAAGGCCACGATTCGGGGTATCGCGGCCACGGCCGACGTGGACAAGTCGTCGGTCATCCAGTACTTCGGGAGCAAGAGCAACCTTTTTCGCGAGGCTGTCCATTGGCGAATCCCGGTAGATGACCTCACCGTGGAGGACCCTGCGGAAACAGCGGAGAACTACCTACGCGGCTTGCTTTCCGGATGGGCAGCCGAGCCGGACGGCCCCATGGCCGTGCTGCTGCGCAACAGCATGACCAGCGAAGATGCCCTGAAGTTGTTGCGCGAGCAGGTAACCGACCATGCGGTGAGTTCCGTGGCGGCCACCATCGAACAGCCCGACGCGCGGCTGCGAGCGGCATTGTTGAGCGCCGTGTTGATGGGTATCGCAAGCCAGCGTTATCTCCTGCAGATGCCTGATCTGGCGGCCGCCAGCGACGACGAGATTGTCGCGCTGATGGCCCCGTTGTTGACCGCCCTCATTTCTGGGGAAAACGCCTGATGAGACCCCATAATTTGGGGTCTTCGCGAGATCAGTTAGCGGGCCCGATCGGCCGACTTTTTCGTTACCAAAATGTGGGGAACGCGTTACCGAAATAGAAAGCGCGCCCGCTACTTCGGGGGTTTAGGCGTACTTACGATCACATCGTTCATGACAAAGTAGTCATCCCAGAGGGGTCGGGCCGATGAGGGCAGTTCTTCACATGGTTGTTGCAGTGTCTGTTGTTGGTGCGACACTCACCGGGCACGCTGTCGACGTTGAGTCCACAGCGGTGAGCCTGCCGCTCGAATTGGACGTCAGATCGATTGCGCCATCGCCAGATCGGCCGGTGGGCATCGCGCATCCCGTGGTCGTGACGTTCAACGGCCCCGTCGCGAATCGAGAAGCCGCCGAGCGCGCGTTGGGGATCACCTCGACGCCCCCGATGACGGGTAAGTATGAATGGCTCGATAACAATGCTGTGCAATGGATTCCAGACCGATTCTGGCCCTCACACAGCACCGTGAAGCTGATGGTCGGTGGCAAGCCCGCGGAGATTTCAACGGGTCCGGCCCTCATCGGCATCGCGAGCGTTTCGCGGCACACGTTCACCGTGTCCTATGAAGGAGTGTGGCGGAACCCTGCGGAGGACGCGGGATTGCCTGCGCCTCATCATCTTCCCCGAATGGGTGAGGAGGGGGTATTCCCTGCTTCAATGGGCCGGCCCGAGTATCCGACACCGCTGGGCACCTACTCGGTGCTGGGAAAGGAACGCTCGGTGTTGATGGATTCCAGCAGTGTCGGCATTCCTGTCTCAGCTCCCGACGGATACAAGATCGACGTGGAGAACGCCGTCCGCTTCACCAACCGCGGCCTCTTCGTGCATTCGGCACCGTGGGCTGTACCGGCGATGGGTTATGAGAATGTCAGCCACGGCTGCATCAGTCTGGCTCCGGCGGCCGCCGAGTGGTACTTCAACAATGTCAACGTCGGCGACCCGGTAGTGGTGCAGGAATAACAGCACGCCCCATGAGACCTGCTGAGACACAGATCATTTAGTAGAAACGCAACTCCTGAAATAGCAATGAGGCCGAGGCTCCTTTCCGGAGCCTCGGCCTCATTGAGGTGTGAAGGTGGCGGTCAGTAGCCTTCCGGGCCGGCCGGAATCGGTACACCCGGTGTCGGACCGCCCGGCACCGTAGAAGCGACGGGTACGCCCTTGCCGCCGACCGGCCCCGCGGCTATTCCGCCGTCGAGGGGCGCCGCGGCCGGCACGACGGCGGGGGCGGCCGGAACCACCGGCACGGCGGGAACAATCGGCGCGGCGGGAACAACAGGCGCGGCGGGAACAACAGGCGCAGCCACCGGGCCCGGAAGGATTGGCACGCCGGCGACGGGTCCTGGCCCGGCGGCGGGGGCACCCACCAACGCTCCCTTGCCGGAGCCGCTCGCCCCGTCCTCAATGGAGTACTGCCCGCCGATTACCGGGGTGGCGTTGGCATAGGGGCTCAACACCACGGCGGCCACGCCAAAACCGGCGCCGGCAATTACTTGAATAACCACTCGATCGAAGTTGATCGCCACCGACCCGACTCCCTAGCTTGTGCGTGTAAATCACGCGGTTGAAATTCTCTGGCTGAACTTTAAAGCGTGCTAGAAATTGCGTCCAGACGGGATCTGGCAGTTTATGAAGCTGATATGGAAAAAGGGCTGCGTCCGTGACTTAAGGGGTTTCGTACCACCGCTCATCGACCG
Organism: Mycobacteroides immunogenum; assembly: GCF_001605725.1. Classification (NCBI taxonomy): domain Bacteria; kingdom Bacillati; phylum Actinomycetota; class Actinomycetes; order Mycobacteriales; family Mycobacteriaceae; genus Mycobacteroides; species Mycobacteroides immunogenum. The sequence continues at coordinate 5,466,007 of NZ_CP011530.1, read as the reverse complement.
TCTCCTACCGGTTAACTACCAGCTCGTAGCAGCGTTCTGATCACGAGCAGTCACTTCTTTTCATGAGATAGAACCGTGACCAGAACGTGTTCAGTACGAGCTTCTTATCGCGTACGGAACGGATTCGCTGACCAAAAAAAGGGCCCTAATATGGCGAATTACTGAAAGTAAGCTCTATTAAGTAAAGGCTTGTTAAATGAACAAGCGGAACAAACATTTATCGCGGATTTGTGCCGCATCCATTACTCAAATTTGCGGGTCGAGCGGAAGGGGGCCGGATGTGGCCGTCGCGAGCGTGCGGAGCTGCGTGTCGCTTGCTTTCCTCCGGCGTGTCGGGGGGGGTGTTGCCTTCCGCGCGGGGGCCGGATACCTTGGTCCTTAATGTACATATATGTACCTTAAGGAAGGTGGCCTCGTGCGGTTCTTTGTGATTGGTGGGTCTGGTTTCATCGGCTCGGCGGTCTGCCGCCAGCTGCAAGAACGCGGCCATGAGTTGGTGGGTCTGGCCCGCAGCGACGCGTCGGTGGCCAAGCTGGCAGCGATCGGGATCCAGCCCCTGCGTGGGGCGTTGGGGGACATCGAGGTTCTCGGTGAGGCCGCGCGCGCCGCGGACGGGATCGTGCAGATTTCGACTGGAGGGAATCTGGGTAACGCCGCCAAGAACGCGGAGGCCGCGCTGAGCAGTTCCGACACGCTGCTGAAGGCGATCGCGGGTACCGACAAGCCCTATATCTACACGTGTGGCACGGGACTGTGGTCGGACACCGGCACCATCGATCCGGAACGGGTTGTCACCGAGGATGATCCGGAGACGGTCCCCTACTTCTACACCCACATTGGGGAGATCTACCGCCGGATGCTGGCGGCGGCGGAGCATTCACGCGCCATCGTCATCCACCCGGCGATGGTGTACGGACGTACCGGCGGTCCGATCGGCCCGATCACCCGAATGTTCGATGGGGTACGTAAGCACGGCGTTGTCTTTGTCGCGCCCGAAGATAACGCGTATACCTATGTGCACGTGGATGATCTGGCCGACCTGTACGTACGCGTGCTGGAAAACTCGAATGCCCGCGGTTCGTACTTCGCGGCGGCCGATGACACAGTCACCACCGTGGATGTGGCCAAAGCGGTGAGCGTGGCCGTGGGTCAGAGCGGAGATGTGGTGGCTGTGGACCATGTCGCGCTCCGGCGCTTGAACGGCCGTGCCTCGGAGATGGACTTCTGGCTCAACTGCCGTGCCTCCGGCAACAAGGCGCGCGCGGAACTCGGCTGGACGCCGGCGCATCCGAGTGTGGTGGCGGACTTGTGCGCACTGCCGCAACCGCTGGACCCGAATCTCGTATACCCCGGGCGGTGAATCGCCGACGATGAGTCGGGCGATCGATGTCTTGAAGGTGTTCGACGGTTTCGGAACGAGCCGCTCGTTGACTGACACCACCTTGGCGGCCAGGCATTCCGAATGCCGCGGCACACCGACGCCTCGCTAGCTTGGTCGCGCACGGCGTGGTCGAACGTCAAGGAGACCGCTATGTGTCGGGCGCGGCGATGTTCGCACTGGGCAATCAAGTGCCGTTCTGCCGGCCACGACAACTGAGGGACGTTGCCCGGCCGGTTCTGCTGGCGCTGTGCAGAGAGTGGCGGGTATCGGGGGCGCTGCGATACGGGATAGGCATCGGCTTCCTCAGCCTCGGTATGCGGGCAGATTGGCGGCCAACTCGTCAAACATCGCCTGGTTCAGGCCGAACGCGATCTTGACCTCGTCGACTACCCGCCTAGTTTCTTCCGCATCCAGCCCCAGCTCATCCAGGCGGGCGCGGTATGCGTCTTTGTAAGGTTTCGGCCGCATCGGGAACTGGTAGAACGACAATCCGGCCCCGCCGAGGCGGAAAGCGCGGTCGAGTATGCGCCCGATGGCCTGGCCTCCGGACAGGTCACCCAGGTACCGCACGTAGTGGTGCGCCAACAGCGAGCCGCCCCAGTCGATATCTGCTAGCCGCTCTTGGTAGGCCTGCCCTGCAGCGGAATTCACTTCGCGGGTCGCACCCGGAGCCCAGTGGTCCAGATCATCATCGAGGGCATCGAGCCGTTCCAGCGCGGGGTCGTAGACGGCGGAGATCAGGGGATCGTCACGATGCGATCGCACAGCCTCTTCCACGGCCGCGTAAATCATCCGCAGGCGCAGCAGATAATCGACGTAACCCTGGGGGTTGATCTTGCCGGCGAGTAACTCCGAGACGAACGGCGATTGTTCCGCGGCATCGTGCTGGACACGCGAACCGTCACGCATTGCCAGTGAAAGCGATTCGGTGGCTTCGGGAACCGTGGAGGAACTCAGAGTCATGTGGCGCACTTCCTGCCCGTGAGATGTCATTGACAGCTTGTCAGGATCATACTGACAAGCTGTCAGAAACGTAGCACGAGGTTGAGGCTAAGTGGCGGCTACGGGGTTGCGCCCAGAGCCCGCAGCACGAACCGTTCGATGGCGGCAACCGGCAGGTGTCGCGGGGCCAGGCAGGCATGGATCAGCGAGAGTGTGGAGGACTGGTCGTCCACTGTGAAAATGCCGGCAGCGACTCCATCGGTCAGGATCTCGAGCAATACGTCTTCGACGGCGGTCACATGCTCACGGATAGCCAGCGACGCATCCCGCGACAAGGCGCCGTACAGCTGACTGCCTAGACCCATATGGAACTGTTGGCCGGCCTCAAGTTGGTGTCGGATGTAGACACCCAGCCGCTGCGCCGGATCGTCGATATCGGCTAGTGCGGTTCGAAGGCCCTCAAGGTAGCGGCTCGTTTCATGCGACGCGAACCCGATGATCACGGCTTCCTTATCGGCGAAATGGTGGTAAATCGCCGTGCGCCCAATGCCTGCTGCCGAGGCTAGTTTGGCCATGGTGATCGCGTCGAAGCTCTGTTCGGCCATCAAGTCGGCGAATGCCGCGAAAACCTGACGGTGCACCTGTTCGCGGTGTTCTTCCACTGAAGAAGCGCTAATCCTGGGCACTTCGCGACTTTAGCCCGCCGGGCCGAAGGCTCGGCTCCGACAGGCTGAAAGCCAGACGCGCGCTGAGCGCGCTATTGCTGGATCGGGCGCAGGGCCAAGGCGAGTGCGTCATGCACCGCCCGCCCGTGGCTCGTTCGATGCGTCCTCGAATCGTGTCGCGATCACGCCGTCTGGTCGGATGAGCAGGGCGCCGCCGCTGGGCAGGATCAAAACCCCACACCTTCCTCTTGATCATGAGTACTTAAGTCCAGCAACAATTTATCTAGATCTGCTGGCATTGAATCCGGGCGTTGGCGCGTCAGTTCCGTCATGGGGAACCCGTGCGCTCGGGGGCCGGGGGTGGGGGACCAGGGCTTCGGCGACCGGCTTGCATTACCGCTCGGGGAGGCCTATCTTGACTACTAAAGTACAGATACTTACTTTAAGGTGCACGCTGATGTCGCGAAGGAGAAGAAGCGATGGGTGACACCGCGACAGGTGGCTGGACAGATGCGGATTGCGACGTGCTCGTCATCGGGGGTGGTTTAGTCGGCTTGACGACAGCGATGTTCCTGGCGCAGCAGGACGTGCGGACCATCGTGGTCGAGCGGCACGAAGCGATCAAGGTTCTGCCCAAGGCCCGGAACCTGTCGATCCGCACCATGGAACTGTTTCGTGAGGCCGGGATCGAGGATGTGGTCCGTGCCGCCGGGGATGTAGAGAACTTGGTCGGAATTGGCGATACGTTGGCCGGTGAGTACGAGCGCGTCTTTCGGCCGGCGGATGTGGCGGATCCGGAGGGGCAGAGTCCGGTGGGACCCGCCTCTTGTGAGCAGTATCGGCTTGAGCCGATCTTGCGTCGCCACTGTGAAGAGCTGGGCGCCACGGTGTTGTTTGGACATCGCGCGGTAACCATTGCCCAGCACGAGGACTCGGTCACTGTCGACGTGCTGCCCACCGGTGGCACGGGCGCGACCTCCTTCGTGGCTCGATACCTGGTGGTGGCCGACGGTGCCAACGGAACATTCCGCCAGGTACTCGGTATCGGGCGTCACGGCCAGCCGTACCCGGGGACCGGTCTGAGCATTCAATTCGAGGCAGATCTGGCCCCTGCGCTCGGTAGCCGGGACATCACCGCGTTTCTTTCGCCCGAACGTGACGCGCTGATCTTCCTGCGTGGCCGGGCGCGGGACTATCACCTGCTGGCGTTGCCGCCGCGCGTGGAACTGGACGGGATGAACATTGATTCCTCTGGTGCCCAGGCAATTCCGTTCGTCAACGCGGTGCTCGGCGTCGACAACATCGACATCGACGTGGTTGGTGCGGGCGTGTGGCACACCGGGTCCTATGTCGCGGAACGATATCGGGCGGGCCGGGCATTCTTGGTCGGCGATGCTGCACATATCAATTCACCACACGGTGGCTACGGCGCCAATACCGGTATCGCGGAGGCACACAATCTGGCGTGGAAGATCGCTGCGGTACTACGCGGAGACGCCGAGGACGCGTTACTGGATACCTATGAAACAGAACGCAAGCCGATCGCTGAATACACCGTCCTTGAGGTGCGGGAAATGGCCCGCAAAGGCGGATACATCGGTGAGGGAAATCCAGGTCCGGTGAATGTGACGCTCGGATTCCGGTACCCAGCGGCGGGAGCCACGGGATACGACCCGCTCTCGCCAGTGCAGGATGCCACCGCGTCATACGGTGAGCCGGGAACCCGTGTGCCTCATGTCGAGCTCATCGGCGACATCACCAGCACACTGGATCTGGTTGACCCACGTGGGTTTACGCTGCTTGCCCCCGAATCGAGTGTCTATGCCGCTGCGCTGCACAAGGATCCCCTGCCGAGGGTGGGAGCGCGCACGATTGCCGAAGAGCAGGTAATCGACAAGGCGCGTTGGCACCGGATCTTCCCCACGCCCGAGCACGGTGCACTGTTGGTGCGGCCCGACGGTGTAGTCGCCGCGCGCTTCGAGTCGGCGGCGGCTGCCCCGAGACAGGCGGTAGAGCAGTCGAAAGCACGTGTACTGCGCCCCAGTCACTAAAACAAACTAGACAAGGAAAAGAGGACGATATGACAGCATGGGAAGCGATTGCAGCGCGTCGTAATGTGCGCGACTACCGCCCCGACCCGATCCCGGGCGCCGACTTGGACCGGATTGCCGAGGCAGGGCGACGGGCGCCCTCTGCGAACAATAACCAACATTGGGACTTCGTCGTCGTCACCGATGGGGAGCGGTTGCAGGAACTGTCTACCGTGTGGCCGGGTGCGACGCATATCGCTTCCGCCCCTGCTGCTTTCGCGTTGATCTTACCGCGGCCGGAGAACGATTTGGCCGCACGGTGGGACCAGTTCGATCTGGGACAGGCCACCATGGCAATGATGATTGCCGCCACCGAACTAGGCATCGGTACCGCACACTCAGCGGTCGGTAATCAGGGGAAGGCCCGTGCGCTGCTTGGTGTGCCGGACGACCATGATGTCGCTTACCTGATGGGCCTGGGATTCCCGGCGGATCGCTCCCTGGCGCCGATTCGCAAGCCTAATCGGCGTCCGCTGGAAGACGTCATGCATCGCGAACAGTGGTGAGTAGGCGGAAAGAGATGACCGATATCCGTTCCCGTCTCATCGGTGGTTGGCGCATGATTGACATGAAAACCATCAAAAATGGTGAGCTGCATGACTTACCGATCGGCCCGACCGAACAGTGTGGTGGCCTACTGATCTATACCGAATCTGGACTGATGAGCGCAGCGCTCAGCCTGCTGAGCCGGCCGGCTTTCACAGACCCTTCCCTGGGAGGCGGAGGAATTCACGAAAAGGCCTACGCCTATGACACTTTCGTGAGCTACTGCGGCACCTTCGAAATCGATGAGGACACCGCTACAGTGCACCATCGTGTGCAGTACGCGAGCGTTCCACACTTCGTGGGCCAGGACCTTCGGCGCGCCTGCATCTTTGACGGCGACATTCTCACTCTGGACACGCCGCCTATGAAATTCAACGGCGAAGAACTCGCAAGCTACGTCAAATGGATACGGATTTAGGAGGTCTGATGCAACCGATTCGCAGAATCATCACTGGGCACGATGACAGCGGCAACGCTGTTTTTGTGGAAGACGGAGTGTGTCCTCACGTTCAGGAGATTATGGGAGCAGGAACCGCTGATCTCTGGCAGAACACCGCGACCCCCGCCGGCAACTCGCGACTCGACTACTTCGTCGGCGGCGCAGTGTTGAAACCACCGGTGGGTGGCAGTGTTTTCCGTGTTGTCGAGTTCGCCCCGCATACATCTTGTCCCTCTCATCGGACCGCGAGCATCGACTACACCTGTGTGATCTCGGGCGAGCTTTACGCGGTGGTCGAGGACGATGAAAGGCTAATGCGACCCGGCGATGTGATCATTCAGAGAGGCACCGTTCACAGCTGGGAAAATAGGTCCGATGAACCAGCCCGGATCGTGGTTGTGCTCGTCGACGCGGAGCCGCTGCCAGGACTGGAACCGGTCTAGCGTCGCGCGCCGGTGCCCCCTAGGCACATCGGTACGCTGGGCCGATGACTGACCCGGTCCGACGTCCAGGCGGGCGCACCGCGCGCGTACATGCGCAGGTGATGGCCGCTACCGTCGAAATTCTGCTGGAGGAAGGATTGGACGGCGCGACGGTACCTGCGATCGCCGAGCGGTCGGGCGTCTCACACGTGTCGATCTACCGGAAGTGGAAAGATCGGGGATCGCTGATCCGCGAGGCGTTGCTCGAGACGATCGATACCGCGGTGGCGGTGCCCGACACGGGCAACGTCAAAGATGATCTGATGAGTCTGTTCGCCAAGGTGATTGCGGCGCACCAAGCTCCGCTAGGCCGAGTACTTCTGGATGTCACCCGCTCCGGGGACCCCTCACTTTCCGAATTGCAGCACACGCTGTGGCGGACTCGGCGTGATTCGTGTGCGTTAATCATCGAGCGGGCTATCGAGCGGGGAGAAGTAGTCAAGGACACGGATCACCGACTGATCTTCGAATTCATGCTCGGACCGATCTTGAGTCGTGGTCTCATGACCGCCGAGGGACTGGAAAGCCTGCAGCCTGAAAAGATTGTGGGCATGATCTTGCGCGGTGCACAGCCCGCCCACTGAGGTGCACGCACGACATCCCACGTATCGTGCGCCGTACTAATAATCAGCTTACTGATATGAAGTCGGGTAGCCGTGCGGCATCCATCGCGGCAAGCCGCGAGTCGCCCACCTCCCCCACCCTTCGCCCGCCATCCTCGAGAAGTTTCGTGCTGCCTCCCGGTCCAGGCAATCCACGCGCCAGGAGCGCGGCGGGGTTGATACGAGCGGAAAGAGCTGGGAACACCACATGCTCCTCGACTGCAATGATCGGTGGATTCTGTGTCATCGCCGGCAGGACTCCTTGGCCGTGATTGATGGAAAATGGGTCTCGATATGATTGGTGCACATTAAGATTCGCAAGGTTCCGCCGGAAAGATGGCCTTGCGCCAGGCCAGCGGGTTGAGTGTCCGGTACGGATCACGGGCACGCACCTCTTGTAGCTCGGCAAGGATTTGTTCGAGTGAATCCTGCGTCTGTTGTTTGACGTTCTCCACCCACACAGTCTCGGGAATCTGATGCGGCTTGATGGTGCTAATCGGTGCGGCGAAACGTAGATACATGCGGTGTGGGCGGGGAATCAAGGTAGGGCCGATTCCGCGCATCAAGGGTGGCGCGAAGTCCCGCCGATCAAAGAGTCGTTCGGTCAATTTCAAGGAGAGTTGCCCCAGTCGGCTATCCCGTGTCAGCAAGCTCTCGTACAGGTCGTCGCCTCCGACGAGTCCTACCGGAACTATGGGGTAGTCGCTTTCCACAGAAAGGCGGGCGAATCCGGAGCGCCCATCCCAACGCAGCGTGTACTCCTCGTTCTTGAACTTGGGCAGTTCTCGTCCACCGCCGGGAAATACGAGCATCGACTCATTGTTCTGCATCAGTTCTCGTGCACTTTCCGGTGATCCCACTACGGCTCCATAGGCTGCCAGCATGTCGCGGATCGGTTCGGGCGCTTGGCCAATGGCACGCTCCGCCAGTGGCCGCACGCGTCTTCCGAGTTCACGATGGATGAAATGAGAAATCAACGGCGCTTCGATGCCGATCTGAGTGTGGTTGCCGACCAACAGGAATCGACCATCACGGGGTAGGTTTTTCAGCCCGTCGACGTAGGGCCGGTAGAGGTTGATCAACGCGGTGATGGTGGGCTGTGCGCTGTGCAGTGTGCGCCGTAGGGCTTGGACCCGTTCGGGCGGGTTCATGATCGCAGCGATGTCAGAAGTCTCGGTCATGCCAGTTCCCTTGGCTGTGTATCGGTTTCGTGGGATCTCCGGGAGAAGGTCACGATAGTTGGATTGAGGAACCTGGCGCGAGGGCGCAGAAATTTGATTCGCATGTGGGGGTCGACGGAGCTACCGAGGGCAATGAAGGCTGAGTGGCTGTATGCGCGCAGCGCGCTGATCAGGCCGTCGTGCAGTACCGGGCGAATGGCGGAAAATGGAAGTAGCAGTGGGGAGACCAATACCGCCGCAACCACATTGATAGCCAGAGGTATTGGCTTCTGACGTTTGAGATCGATAACCAGGAACTGCCCGCCCACCCTGGTGGCTTCCGCGATCGCTCGGAAGGCGATCGCGGGCGGCAAATGGTGGAATGCCTGTGCGAGGATGACCAGGTCGTAACTGTCATCGGGACTGTCGATCTGGGTGGCGTCGATGACCTGGGTTCGGGCGCGTGGATGTGAACCCAGCGGACCATTCGCGATGTTCTGCACGGAGACCGGATCCAGATCGCTGATCGTCACCGTGGCCGTGGAGTGTAGTTGAAGGATCTGCGCGGAGAGCTTGCCGTGGCCGGCGCCCAGCTCGAGGATCCGGGGATTCGGAACGTCAGAAACTAGCTGCAGTGCGGTACGGGCGTTCTTCTCGTGCTCGTCGGACACCGTGCCGATGCGGTCCAACGCGGTAATCACCTTCTGCTTGACGCTGTCGGGAATGTCGTAGCGATCGGTGTATTCAAGGATGTCGGTTTGCAGTCGCCGGTCCAGCCAGGACGCACGCGGCCCGCCCCGAGGCATCGCCCCTACCCACTTCTCGGTTCCAGCAGTCGATTGGTTCACCGCGACCTCCTCAGATATTCGGCAATTACATTCACAGTACCGAACGAACTAGTTTGTCTGCTAGCGTGCGAGTGTGATCTTGCGCAGTGCGGTGGGTCGAGTACCGCGATATTGGGCATCCCTTCCACATGAAATGAGGATTGACATGGAGTTTCGTGGACACCCAGTGCGCCGCGTGGTTATCCGCGCCGCACTTGCGTCGGGCGCCGTTGCCTGTGCGTTCGTTGGTTTCACGCCCGTGGTTGCGCAGGCCGAGGTAGCGCCGGCAACGGCGAGCATTCAACTACCGCCGCCTGGTCCACCCGGCCCGCCGGGGCCCCCTGGTCCGCCGGGGCCTTTTGGGGGTCCCGACTTCGGCCCACCCGGTCCGGACTTCGGTCCCGGGTTTGGGGGCCGCGGGCCTGATTTCGGTCCACCCGGTCCGGACTTCGGTCCCGGACGGGGGCCTGATTTCGGTCCGCCGGGCCCCGGCGGCCCCTGGCGCTGATCTACGGAGGCTGGGTCCCGCACACATAGCGGGGCCCAGCCTTCGCCGAGGAGGGATCGTGTTTGACGGCAGCGGAAGCGCTGCTCAGCAAAATGATGCAGCGTCATACCATAGGCGGATGCGTAACACCGCCGAGCTGCGAGACGAGATACTGGCTGCCGCGCGTGCCGAGTTTGCCCAATACGGTCTAGCCGGAGCCCGTATTGATCGGATTGCGAAGGAGGCCAACGCAAGTAAGGAGCGTCTCTACGCCCATTTCGGAGACAAGGAAAGTCTATTCAACCAGGTGGTGTTGGCCGATGCAGGCGAGATGTTCGGTGCTATCGAGCTACTTCCCGATGACGTTGCGGGTTTCGTCGGCCAGATCTTCGATATGGTCCGGGAGCGCCCCGACCATATCCGTATGGTCGATTGGGCCCGTCTCGAAAGGGTGCGGCTGAATCTGCCGGACGGCGACAGCGTGCATTTCGTCGAGAAGATGCGCGGGGCTCTGCGGGAGGCGCAGGCACGCGGATTGGTCGATGAGCGGTGGGACCCAGCAGACCTTCTGACGATGCTCTTTGGTCTGGGTCTGTCGTGGGTGCAGTCCCCGGACCCCTCCGCCGACACGACTAACAAGAAGGTCATTGCGCGGCGGCGCGCCGATGCAGTGGAGGCCGCTCGCCGCATCATCGCCCCTGCGGATTAGTCCAGAGCTGTCCTGACGAATCGGAAGAGCTCTGGAATCAGCGCTTTCGTACCCGCAAAACATGCGAACCCAGCCGGGAGAAGCCCTTGACGCGAACCCCGCGCAGGTGCCGGAGGGTGAACTCACTGTTGTCGCCCAAAGCGGCCGCGGCGCCATCGTCGAGCAGGATGGTTCCAGGCCGCGCGACACCGGTCAGTCGCGCCGCGACGTTGACCACGGTGCCGTAGAGGTCTCCGAAGCGGCTCAACACCTGTCCGTAGGCCAGGCCCACGCGTATCTGCGGCATGTCCGGAATAGTCTGTGCGGCTTCGGTAATAGCCGTATTCATGGCTACCGCGATGCGGGCGCCCGCTTCCGCGCTCAGTGCCGCGAACATGACCTCATCGCCGACATTTTTGATCACCCAGCCGCCGTGCGTGGTGATCGCTTCGGTGAGAGCGGTCTCGAATGTCTCCAACAGATGGGTGAGTTCGTCGGGATCCAAATGGCGGGAGAGCCGGGTATAGCCGACCATGTCCGCGAACCCGACAAGTAATGGCCTTGTGATGCTGCCGGATTCGTTGGTGCGCTGTAGCGCTGCGGCCAGGTGCCGCTGCCACGCATAGTCCTGCAAGGCCGTCAGCGTCGCGATGGTTTGTGTCGCGGCTTCGACGCTCGACGCAGCCGCCTCGGTGCTCGCGGCGGTGGTGATGTGCTCGCCGACCACTCGCGTCAGCAGGTCGGCTTGCCATTCGGCCAGCCGCGCCATGGCCTGCCCCAGACTGCGTGCAGCGGCCACTTGGCTCTGCTCGTCGGTGGCGGTGATTGGGCCGAGCGCCGCGAAGGTGCGGATGGCCGCGACGTCGGCGTCGGTGAAGATGACCTCCTCATCGTTGTCCGCTGCCGCGAATCCCAGCGCCACCCACAGCTTGCGCGCGCGCCCGACCGGCACCCCGGATAGCTCGGATACCTGCGAGCGGGTGTATTTTCGCGGGCCCCCGAGTAAGACTTGCTCGACCGCCGCGTCAACTGCCTCGCTGAGCTCGCCGGCCTCGGACACCACGCCAGTACAGCACACCGGGTATGCGGTGTCAGGAACCTTGACTTGTGGACAGGAAACCCCGAGTATCTCCAAGGGCATTCCTCGACGACGGGGCAAAGGGACGGTGCGATGAACTGGAACTTCTTGGGACATAACTGGCACCTCTTCGGGCATCTGGCGATTCTCGCCTTCGTGGCCCTGTTGGTCTTCGCCACCTGCATGTTTGTGTACACCACGCGCCTGAGGAAACAGGCGGCATCACCGCTGGCCGAAAGTGTCGGTGGCTATCCGTTTGTGCTCAGGAAAGTGCGCAAGCGCGAGCAGATGTCGGCGGACGAGCTGCATTTCGCACGCCAGGCAATTGCCGATAGGGGGTCATTGTGGGCGTTTTCCATCCCCGCCAGTATCTTCAGTCTCGGCTGTTTCTATGTATTGGGCAGTATGGAGCAGTTGCATGGCGCAACGCCCTCGGAGCGAACCTTTCTCGGCGTGATTCCGATGATCTCGTCCATCAACATCACCGCGCAGGTGCTCCGCATGAGACGTCTCAGGGGGCGGCTGCCGCGAGTGCAATAGCGCCTATCTGACGGACTTTCCGAGCCGTAAAAGTTGACGCGCGTGTTCCCAGGTTTGGCTGATAGCATTCTCGACCGTGCTCATGTCAGTTTTATTGACATATAGCGGGGTGAGGTCCGGAAAGGTGGTCGGGTGAGTCCACGTTCGGTCGGCAGGAGATTCCTGGCACGTGCCTGGATGCCGCTGGTCGCTGTCATCGCGCTCGGTGTGGCCGGTGGCTCGATGTTGAAGGTACATGAGCTCTCTGCCCCCGGCCCGGTGCTCACCGTGAACCCGCCGCAGGCTCCTCCTGAGTTCACCCCCAAGACGCTCACCTACGAGGTGTTCGGTTCGGTCGGGAATGGCGGAATGCTGAGCTACATCGATATCAACGGTCATCCGCATCAGGTCGACTTGACCGAGCTTCCGTGGTCTCACACGGAGACAACGACTCTGACCGTGGTGTCCGGCAGTATTTCGGCGCAGGTGCATGGAGGCCAGATCGGCTGCCGGATGAGGGTGAACGACGTTGTCCGTGACGAACAATCCGATGATCATCCGGACGCGAACGTGATGTGCAGGGTGAAGTCGGCGTGAGCGAGCAGAGCAAGCACAGTGTGAAGCGGCCCTTCGTCCCCCGGATGGTCCGCGTTTTCGCGGTGCCGATCATCGTGTTCTGGGCGATCGTCGCCGTGACGACGAATACCTTTGTGCCGCACGTGGAAGATGTTGCGGCCGAGCTCGCCGGACCGATGATTCCGCACTACGCCCCGTCGCAGCGCGCGATGCTGCAGATCGGCGAGAAGTTCCAGGAGTCCACATCCACCAGCCTGACCATGCTGGTGCTGGAAGCAGACCGGCCGCTGGGCGAGGCCGACCACCAGTACTACGACGAACTGGTGCGCAGATTGAAGAACGACACCGCGCATGTCCAGTACGTCATGGACACCTGGGGGAAGCCGATCACCGCGGCCGGGGCGCAGAGCCTCGACGGCAAGTCCGCGTTCGTGTTGTTGCGCCTGGCAGGTGATATCGGCCAGATGCAGGCGAACAGGTCCGTCGAAGCGGTCAGGGACATGATCGACAAGGACACGCCACCAGGCGGGCTCAAGGTCTATGTCAGCGGTGCGGCGCCACTCGCCTCGGATACCTTGAGCGTCGCGAACTCCAGCCTGAACAACATCACCATCGTGACCATCTTCCTGATCATCTTCATGCTGTTGATGGTCTACCGCTCGGTTACCACCATGCTGGTGCCGTTGTTCGGAGTCCTGGTCGAGATGCTTGTGGCGCGAGGAGTTGTCGCCACCCTCGGACATTTCGGATACATCGAGCTGTCCTCCTTCGCCGTCAACATCGTCATTTCGCTGACGCTCGGTGCCGGAACCGACTACGGAATCTTCCTATTGGGGCGGTATCACGAGGCGCGGAACTCCGGACTCAATCGCGAGGACGCCTTCTACGCGGCCTATCGCGGCGTCTCACATGTCATCATCGGTTCGGGCCTGACGATCGCGGGAGCCGGTCTGTGCCTGAGCTTCGCGCGGCTCAACTACTTCCACACCATGGGCCCGGCGGTCGCGATCGGCATGCTGTTGACCATCGCGGCGGCGCTCACCCTCGGGCCGGCGATGCTGCACCTGGGCAGCCTGTTTGGGCTCTTTGATCCCAAGCAGCGGGCCAAGGCACATCTGTACCGGCGCATCGGGGCGAGCGTAGTGCGCTGGCCTAAACCGATTTTGGTGGCGAGCTCCGCGGCCGTGTTGGTTGGTGCGGTCTTCGTGCCGACCTACCAAGTGAGCTATGACGACCGCGCCTATCAGCCGTCGGATGCCCCCGCCAAGGAAGGATTCGCGGCGGCAGACAGGCACTTCCCGCCAAGCAAGCTGTTCACCGAGATGCTCATGGTCGAGTCGGATCACGACATGCGCAACTCAGCCGATTTCATATCGCTGGACCGAGTGTCGAAGAGCCTGGTGCGGCTCCCCGGTGTCGCCATGGTGCAAAGCATCACCCGGCCCATGGGGCGCGCGCTCGAACATGCGTCCCTGCCGTACCTGTTCACGACCCAGGGAAGCGGAAACGGCCAGCAGCTCCCGTTCACCAAGGCGCAGAACGCCAATACCGACAAGCAAGCCAAGATCATGGCGCACTCGGTCGCCGTGTTGAGACAAACCACCGACCTGACGCAAAAACTCGCGGACGAGATGCACAACACCGTCGTGACGATGGAGGACATGCAGCAAGTCACCCAAGACATGAACGAGAAGGTCTCGAACCTCGACGATTTCATGCGTCCACTGCGCAACTACTTCTATTGGGAACCGCACTGTTTCGACATTCCGGTCTGCTTGTCCTTCAGATCCCTATTCGACATGCTGGACAGCATCGACAAGTTGGCTGCCGATATCAAGGATGCGGTGGGCTCCCTGGAAGTCGTGGACCGGCTGCTGCCGCAGATGGTGGCGCTGCTGAAACTGACGGCCAATGACCAGGAAGCCTTGCAGGCGCTCATCGTCAACACCTATGGCCAGACCAACCTGCAGGCCACGGCGACGGACCAGACCTTCGACGACATGATCAACGTCGGTAATGACTTCGACGCATCTCGTAGTGACGACTTCTTCTACATACCGCATGAAGCTTTCGACAACGAAGACATCAAAACCGGTATGACACTGATGATGTCACCGGATGGCAAGGCGGCCCGGTTCATCGTCACCCATATGGGTAACGCCATGGGGCCGGAGGGTATTGAGCATGTCAACGACTTTCCCGATGCCATCACGACGGCACTGAAAGAAACCTCGTTGGCCGGGTCGAAGGTCTATATCGGCGGCGCCGGCTCAAACAACAAGGACATCAAGGAGTACGCCGCTTCGGATCTGCTCATCGCGGCTATCGCGGCCTTCACCCTGATATTCCTGATCATGATGGTGATTACGCGAAGCCTGGTGGCGCCCTTCGTGATTATCGGAACAGTGGCCTTCTCGTTCGCAGGGGCGTTCGGTCTTTCGGTGCTCATCTGGCAGCATCTGGTCGGGTTGCCCCTGCATTGGCTGATCCTGCCGCTGACATTCATCATCCTGGTGGCGGTGGGTTCGGACTACAACCTATTGCTGATTGCCCGGCTCAAAGAGGAGACTCACGCCGGGCTGAACACCGGACTCATTCGGGCACTGGGCAGTACGGGCGGAGTAGTGACGTCGGCCGGTTTGGTGTTCGCCTTCACGATGCTGGCCATGCTGTCTAGCGATCTGCGAACCATCGGGCAGGTGGGCACCACCGTTTGCATCGGTCTGTTGCTCGACACACTGATTGTGCGCTCGTTTATCGTGCCTTCACTTGTTCGCTTGCTGGGGACGTGGTTCTGGTGGCCGACGCGGGTGCTGGCCCGGCCGCCCCGAGAATCTGTACGTTCCTGACACGCGTGCGTCGCTTGGCCCGGCGACGCCAGCGCCAGGTGCTCAGGCCGGTGAGGGCAAGTAGTAGGGGAGTCATCCCGAGCACGAACCAGAGCGCGCGCCAGTAGCCATTAACGGCGAGGCCGAAATGGGCGGCAGAACCGGCCCATTCGTCGGCAATCGCGTTCGACACTGTCGCCGGTTTTGCCCGCAGGATTTGCACATGGCCGACATCGTGGGCATCCACACCAATGGACCGATTCGCGTGGTAGTTGAGGCTGTACGCCCGCAGATCCGGGCTGCCGGAATCCAGCAGGTCGACCGTGTAGTACGGCCTATCTTTGTCCGGCAGGCCGATCCAGGTCACCTCGGATTCAGGAAAGTGGTTTATCGCCACGGCAATTGCCTGTGCGATGGTGACTTCTTTGTCGCCGGAACTCTCCGGAGCGGTTTGTTCGGAAGCGTGTCCGCCGGTGAGGGAGTACCAGAGGTCGGTGAGCCCCGGAGCTTCGAACTGCAGCCCGGTCAGCGCCCAGATCAGCAGCGGCCCCGTGGCGATGATGCCGATGACGGCGTGTAGATCGAAATCGCGGGCGAATCTTCCCGAACTCCATCGGACACGTAAAGCGTTGCCTAACTTACGGATCGCTTTCCACCAGATGAATGGCGCGGGAATCACCAATGCCAGCAGGACGATGGCCGCCAAGGCCAATAAGGCTGATCCCCAGGACAGCCCCGAGAGCGCGCCGAGTTTTCCGAGCGGACATGGCTGTGCCAGGAATGGCAGGTACCCGCTGTAGCCCTCGCAGGTGAACCCGCAGTCGTGCATGTTCACCAGGAATCCGAATGTGCCCGCGCCAAGATCTAGCCGTCCGTTGAGAAGCCCGGTTCCGGCGTCCACGAAGAAGGTGTCATGTGTATCGGATCCTGCGCGCAGCAGATACACCCCGTCCTTGAGAGATGCACTCGCAAGCTGTATTTCGGGGTAGTGCGACCGTACTTCGGCGATCGCCTGGGTGAATCCAGCCGGGTTGCCGGTCGGCGTGGTGTGGAACAGTTCTGGGTGCATGGCCCGTACCAGTTCCGGCTGATAGACGAGGATCGCGCCGCTGGTACTGACCATCACCACCAGGAGCCCACAAATGAGACCGACCCAGCGGTGGCTCAAAACCAAAGCGCGTCGGGCCTTCAATGACAACCGACGGCGCCGGGGTGTGGACACCTTCTCCTCCGTAGCCGCACTGATCGCTGCCTGGAGTAAGGCTAGCGACGTCGAGCGCGCAACGGGTGGCTACGTCTGCTGTCTGCGCAGGATGGTGACGGACTCGTTGATCTTCTTGAGCTTTGAGAAGACGTCGGTGGGAACCCCGAACACCGCGGCGAGTACGTCGGGGGGCAGCTTGCTGATCGAGGCACCAATTCCGATGTCATCCTTGCCTTCTGCGGTGCTGGCATTGAATACGATCAGTAGCTTGAGATCCTCGGTGCCCTTGTTCTCGAAATAGTGCAATGAGCCCTGCGGCGCAAAGACGACATCGCCCACGTGGGCATCGAAGGTCTCCGAATGCCCTTCCGGATCCAACAACGTCCACTTGGCGACGCCGCTGGTGATCACGTTGATCTCCCAGGCGCTGGGATGCCAGTGCGGTTCCCGGATTCCGCCCGGTTGGAGTGTCACCATGACAATGCTGGCCTGCTGCCCGGTAAGGATGGGGAAGTTGCCTTCGTGGGCTTGACGTAAGTCGCCGCCGTCGAAGGTTTGTGGTGCCAGTGCGCTGAGATGAAACAGATGCGGCTGGGCAGTGTTCAGTTCGGCGGGGATGCGGGGGTCGCCAAAGCGGGCGGCGTCATCGGTCACGGTCACGTCCTCTGGATTGTCATGGGAGCGGGGGGTCGAAAACGCCCAGTCGGTACCGGCGCCCGCGGCGGCTGCGACCCCGGCGACGCCGACACCGCCGAGCACGGTGCGTCGATTGATTGGCTTCATATTGCGACGGTAGGGCCGTGCGAACTGATTGCGAAAGGCGATAGAATCGATTATTAGTATCGAATATCGCGATTAATTAGCCGCGCTGATTCCCCGCAACACCGTATCGACGATGAGGCGAGCCGTGTGATCATCGAGAGATGACCGAACGCTGATGACGCGGAAATGCACTGGTGCGGTGATCAGCTCGAGGACCAATGCCGCGTTGGTGCTCTCGGCCAGCTCGCCCCGCATGACAGCACGCTCGATCATCACCCTCGCGGTCTCGAACCGAGCCTGCCAGAAGCGATCTCGGTGCGCGGCAAGGTCGGTGCCGTCTTCTACCGCGACCATGCTTCGGACCAGGGCCTGCCCTACGGGCGAGGTCATGTAGTCCGCGGTTTCCCGCATAAAGGCGACCAAATCCTCTCGGATGCAACCGGTGTCGGGAATGGGGAGATTTTCGAGGCTCGATGCCAAGAGTGCGTCGAGAAGGACGGCGTCCACGGTGCCCCACCGGCGGTAGATCGATGTTTCGTGCACGCCTGCTTGATGGGCGATCGCGCCGATCGAGATCTGGCCCACGCCGCGCTCGGCCAGCAGCTGCAGCGCGGAACGCAGGACCGCCTCGCGAACGGCGGCCGAGCGGCCGCCGGTGCGGCGGCGGATCTCGGCGTCTGGCATTCGAACAATCTACTGCAATTTTCTTGCATTAAGCGCGCACCTACTCTAGCGTCACTTAACGCAGGATTCATGCGTTAATGAAGTGCCGCGCGGAAAGGCTCAGCGACATGTTCACTTTCGATCTCGACAGCGAGGATCTCTTCGAGGAGCGGGCCAAGCAGTTTGTCGGGGCCTGGGGCATCCCGGCGCCGATCGTCACTCGGGTCCGCGCCCGAATTCGCGATATGTGGAGTGACCAGGCCGGCGGGTGGACGCCGGAATGGGGCCGCGAAGCCGAGACCGCTGAATCCCAGGGTGACTGGTTGCTTGCCGCACTCTGCTGGGGTGCCGCCAAATTTCCGACCATTGCGACGCCTATCCGGGCCGAGGCGTTCGGGCGGCAGTTGGCGGCCTATGAGAAGGCGGCACCATCGTTTCCGGTGTCCTTCGAGCGTCGCCGCTTGGTCGTGGCAGGCCCCGACGGCGCCACCGAGGTGGCCGCGCACATCTTTCAGCGTCGTCGGCGCCGTCGTGACGGTCTCCTTGTGATCTGCGGCGGTGTCGACACTTGGAAGGTCGAGCTGCACAACGCGGCGGTGCGAATGGCCCGCTTGACCGGATTCGCCGTTGTGGCACTGGATAATCCCGGAACAGGTGAGACCACCGCGCCGATCAGTCCACATGCCGATCGCATTGTTGCCGAAACCATCAGCGCGGTAGCAAACGGCAGTGGGCCGGTCGGGATGGTCGGGGTGAGCTTCGCGGGCTTGTGGGCCGCCAAGCTGGCCCTCGATGGGCGAGTGGACGCTGCGATAAGCCTTGGCGGCCCGGTTGGAGCGCAGATCATCCAAGATGTGCGCGCCCTGCCGAATGGTATGCCCGGCATCCTCGCGCACGCGGCACAGTTGAACGAGCTTCCAGCCGTCGAGGACTACCAGGGCTTCATCACCGAGTTCTCGCTGAGGCGTCAGGGTTACTTCGATCGCCCGCCGGTATCGCCGGTGCTCGCGATCAACGGCGATCATGACCATTTCGTTCCGCTCGCCGACACGACGGTATTCACCGGGCTACCGGGCTGCGAAGCCTGGGTGGTACGCGATGGCACGCACTGCGCACCCGAGAGGCTCTCGACGATCATGCCTCCCGCGGTGATGTGGCTCATCGCCCGTATGACAGGGAGCCCACTGGACAAGGCGGGAGCGGCGTTGCTGAAACCCCTTGCCATGCCGTCGCTGCGGCACGATCTCGCCTGAAGCGGTCAGCGCTTTTGCGCAAGAATCGCGCCGCCCAGCCATCGCTTGAGGAAGCGGCGTAGTTCGTCGTGAGATCGGGTGGTCTCGTTGGGTGAGACAAAGAACGACAGCATGATGCGCAGGGCGAATTCCACTAGCCCGCGTTTGGACTCATCGTCGTATCCGTACCGATCCCAGTCGACGTCGAAGCGTTCGAGCATGCGCAGGCCGAATGCCTGCGCCTCATCTGATGTCATGTCGCTGGTATGCGAATGCGCGTACGGCTCAGACATCATGATGCCCAAATGTGGTGTACGAGTCACCTCTTCCAGGGTGTAGAGCACACCTTCGGTGAGTGCGTCGGCCGGATCGGCGATGCCGCGCACCACCTCTGTCAGTCGGTCCAGGAATCCGTCGACCGACGCGATGGACGCGGCATGCATGAGTGCATCGGCAGTGGGGAAGTACCGGTAGACCGTCTGTCGAATCACGCCGAGTTCTGCGGCGACATCGGCAAGGCTGACCGCGGAGCCGGTCTCGCCGATCAGCTTCACTGCGGCGGCGACGATCCGCTCGGAAGCCTCCGCGTCGCTACTGGGCGGGCGCCCGTCCCATCCCCGCCTACGTGCCATCCCTGAACTCCCCGGCCGTCGGCATCTCTGCAGCATATCGCCGTTGACAGCGGGAGTTGATTCCAGTAATCATACAGATCAACAAATTACTGTCTTATTGTATGTTCAAGCGAGGTGCTTCTCCATGACGGAACTGATCGTGCGCAAGCTGCGGTTCGCATTCGCCGACCATCACGTCCCGTTCCTGTGGAACGAGTCCAACCCGGCGTTCTCGAGCATGGCCAACGCGGTTTCCTTCCTGGCCATCGCATTCGAGAAGATGATCGGGCAGATGATCCCCGAGGCCATGCCGTTGATCACCGACCCGGCGATCGCTGAAGAGGCCGACGCGTTTGTCCGGCAGGAGGGCCAGCACTCGATGGGCCACCGCCAACATGCGAAGGGTTTGATCAAGAGTTACCCGGGACTCAAGGAGACCCTGGACGAGGTGATCGCCGCCTTCGATGACCTGACCGCCAATAAGTCTTTGAAATACCGGTTGGCCTACACCGCCGACCTGGAGGCCACGTTTACCCCGGTGTTCAAGTTGATGCTCGATCACGACGACACCCTGTTCGCTCCGGGCGACGATCGCGTCGCCTCGTTGTTCCTGTGGCACTTCGTCGAAGAGGTGGAGCATCGCAGCTCGGCCCTGATCATCTATGACGCGGTGGCCGACGACCCGTGGTACCGGATGCGGATGGCGCCCTCGATCTTCCGGCACGTCTGGGCGGTGCTGCGCATCGCCTGTGAAGGATTCAACAAGCACGTTCCCCTTGAGGATCGCAGGATCGATGCGTTGTCGATGTTCGGCATGCAGGCGCGTAAAAAAGCCCTCTTGCAACGCCTCCCGCTCATTGATGGACCGAATGACGGGCCCATAGCGAACGCCTTCCGTCATCTGCCGGTACGAGAGGTGATGGTGGCGATGTCGGGCGCGGTGCGCAGTCAGATACCGGGCCACAACCCCGCCCACGAGAAGTTGCCCGCTCTGGCCGACGAATGGTTCGCACGATACGCGGCGGGCTACGAGGTGACGCAGTGGTACACGGCAGGTCAGACGGCGCGGGTGGGAGTCTGAGCATGTCTGATCTCTGTGCGCCGACTTTCGCCGAATTGGCAGCGCGGCTGGGGTTCTCGTGTGACACCGCGGGAGGTATCGCCGCGGTGCGCAGCCCGTTCTCGCTGGAGAACTGGACGTTACCGGTGTTGGAGCTGACCGTGATCGCGGGAGCCGTGTTGGCCTTGATCTACGCGATCGTCAGACTGCGCCGCCACAACGATCCAACCAACATCGCGGTGTGGTTCGGAGCGATCGCCTACTTGTTGATCATTGAGCCGCCGCTGTATTTCCCCGGTGCGTTCGGCATCAGCGATCACGTCGACACGATGTTCGCGCACAATGTATTCACGGTGGACTTTCTGTGGGGCCGACTGCCGCTGTACATCATCGCCATCTATCCGATGATGGCGACGGTGGCCTTTGAGATTGTCAGGACGCTCGGAGTCTTCCGGCGCTATGGCGCGCTGATCGGCGCGGCCTGCGTGGGGCTGATCCACCACGCGTTCTATGAGATCTTCGACCACCTGGGTCCCCAATTGCGTTGGTGGGAATGGACTCTGGACAATCCGCTGAACAAGCCGTTCTTCGACTCGGTGCCCATGGGCAGTGTCGTAGTTTTCGCCGCGCTATGGCCGATGTCCCTGGCGTTCTGCGCACAGATGTTTGTCGGGCGCCATGTGGACGCGGGGCGATCCTTCACGGGGGGCCAGATCGTCTGGCGCACGGTGAGTATTGGTGTGCTGGCGTCGATCGGCACCGCAGTGCTGCCGCTGCCCGCGACCGTCGCGGGCGCGATATCGGGAAGCACCACTGTGGTTGGTGTTGTGTACGCCCTGGAGCTGATCGTCCTGGTGACACTGGCTGTACCCGTGCTCATCAAACAATGGTTGGCTCTTCGCCGTGACGGCACGGATGGCTACCTCACGCATCCGGCGATCCTGATCTATGCCGGCGGCTACCTGACGGTGATGACGGTGTTGTGGGCCGCCGCGCTACCGGACTACTTCGGGGCCACGAACGGCGTTACCGCCACGGGTGATCCGATCGGCAGCCTGTGGTACGCCGTGATTTGTCTTGGCGTCGCCGCGGCGAGCACAATCGCTGCCTGGACCATTGTGGCGTCTGCAGGTGGAGGCGAGACCGCGCGCAGGATAGCGGTTGGCGCAGTCGAATCCTAGAGCCAGTCTGATTAATTTCCCGGTGCGATTTGTCCACAGTGGCCATGGCGTCCCGGTGGCGGTTGGTTCCACACTCGGTGGATGCGGATGGCTTCGACGCACCCGAATGCTTGCCGGCGGTCTGGAGCAAGGCCGTGACGCGACCAAAGTTTCGCGCCGCGGCAGCGGGGCTGGACGAAATGGAGTGGCAGGTCAAAGCGGCCTGTCGCGGAGTTTCGACGGATATCTTCTACTACGCCGAAACCCAGCGTGGTGCCCTGCGTAAGCAGTACGAGGTGCAGGCCAAGCAGATATGCAACGAGTGTCCCGTGCGCATGCAGTGCGCGGCTCATGCCATAAGAACTGATGAACCCCACGGAGTTTGGGGTGCGATGACGACTCGCGAGCGGCGGCTGGCCATGTCGCGGTCGCAGCGTAAGTCCGTCGCAGCGGATCAGCTCACATCTTGATCGAAGGCAGCAGCCGCGTCAGATTCCACAACTGATTGCGCCGGGCGGACAGGCTGGTGATGAGTAGGCCGCCCAGGAGAATGAAGAGCAGCGTGACCACCGCATGCCAGAGCCGACCGTCGATGCCTCCGAGGATCAGCTGACGTAATCCGTCGACACCGTAGGTCATGGGGTCGTACTTGTGCAGAATCTGGAACGGCCGCGACGTGGTCTCCACGGGATACATTCCGCCAGCGCTCACCAGTTGCAGCATGAGCAATGCCATCAGCAGTACACGGCCGACGGCAGGCCCCACCAGCGCATTGACGGCCTGGGTCGCGGCGACGAACGCGAAGGAGATCAGCACCATGAAGGCCAGCATCGCGACGGGGTGCGCGGCATGCATTCCCAGGGCGAATCGGACCACGCAGTACAGGATGATCGCTTGGAAGATCCCGATGGTTGCGGCCGGCAGATAACTGGACAACGCTACGCGGAGGGGGAGGATCTCTGCGGCGATGGCCCGAGTCTGCAAGGGCCGCAATATCATCCATAGAACCAGTGCCCCGAAGAACAAGGCGAGCGTGACGAAGAACGGTGCCATTCCGGTGCCGAAGTTGGGTGCGGCATTCTCGTGCGAGGTCTCCAGATGGACGGGGCCGCCGATGGTGTCGGCGATGGCGTCCTTCTGCTGATTGCTCCAGGTGGGCACCTGCTTGGCGCCGTCGGTGAGCTTGGTTGCCAGTTCGGCCGAACCAGACCGCAGCTGCGCGGTGCCCGACTTTAGTTGTTGCGCACCGTCGTCCATTCGGGCGATCCCGCTGGCCAATTGTGCGTTCCCGGTGGCGAGCTGCTGTGCCCCGTTGCGCATCTGATTGAGCTTGTTGGTGAGTTCCTGCCCCTTGCCGCCGACCTGATCGAGCGCGGACTTCAGCGGGCTGCCCGGTCCGCGGAGTGTCTCGGTCATCGCGATGGAGGCGTTCTCGGCATCGGTCAGCTGTTGACGAACCTGGGGCGTGAACTGATGCTCACGCAGCTGATCTTGTATTCCGCGCAGGGTGTTGGCGGCCGGATCCTGCCGTCCGGCGAGCTGATCGATCACCGCGGTGAGTGCATTGGCGGCGCTGTCCTGTGCTTTTGCGATGCCGTCGATTTGATCATTGGCCTGCCGGAGCGCTTCGGTGCCCTGCTGCAGTTTGTCGGTGCTTCCGCCGATGTTAGCGACGGCCTTGCTCACGGTGAGTAAGGGATCGGTAGCTTGGGTGATGCCGTCGGACAGCTGTTTGGCCCCGGTGGCAAGTTGCGCCGATCCGGGCCGCGCGGTGTGCAGCCCGGTAGCCAGTTGACCGGCACCGTCATCGACCTTCGCCGCGCCGTCAGCGAGCTGTCGAGCGCCGTCGGCGGCCTGTTGAATACCGGTGCCCGACGAAACTACTACGGAAAGAACCTGATTGACGGCCTGTCCGGAGATGCGGGTGGAGACGGCGTTGAGGACCTGATCGATGGCAGTGCGCCCGATGCTGGAGGAGATGTAGTTGTTGGCATCGTTGTACACGGCAACCAGGTTGGCCTGCTTGGGTTCTCCGGTCAGCGGTGAGGCGATGGCCTCACTGAAGTCCGGCGGCAGCTCCAACATGAAGTAGTAGTTCCCGTGGTCGACTCCACTGCGTGCCTCGTCCAGGCTCAGGACGTGCCAATCCATACTGCCGTCGGCGGTCAGGCTCTTGGAGATCTCCTCGCCGATGTTGACGTGTTGGCCGGAAACGGTGGCGCCCTTGTCGGCATTGACCAGCGCCACTGGCATCTTGTTCACGTGGCCGAAGGGGTCCCAGTAGGCCCATAGATACAGCGCGCCGTACACCAGCGGCAGCAGCATGAGAACCACGATGGCGGCGCGCGTCATGCGACTGCGCCCGAAACGCTTTATTTCTGAGCCGAATGCGAGTCCAGCGAGCATGGGCTAGTCCCTCCCGGTGAGGATGCGGTGATCGTGTAAGTCATGGATGGGTGCCTCGGCGCCCAGCGGGTTGGTCACCCCGACAACTACGGTGCGGCTTTGCGCGATCACGCCGAGCCGCTCGACCGCCAGGGTCCGGCGCGCGTTGTCACGCACCTGTTCCAAGTCGCCTACCACCAGGATGGGCCGGTCCGAGAGCAGCGCCAGGGTGATGCGCAGCAAAAACAGATCCAGGTCGGACAGTTCGACAATGAATGTCTCGCCCGAGGGAGGCGGGAGCTCGCCGAACACCTCGTGCAGCTTGTCGCGCCCGGAGCCGGTGGGGACACGGGAGAACCACGGCGCGAGCCAGTTGCGTTGTTCGGAGAGCACGGTCTGGACCGTCACGGTTTCTTCAAGCTCGTCGATATCGGCGAACGCGGCGATAGCGCAGTGCCGACGGATTGCCCGCGGTTGGCTGTCGCCCATCACGGTGACGGTGCCGTGGCTCGCTTGGAGCCGGCCGGCCAGGGCGAGCAGCAGGCAGTGCTGTCCGGGGCCACCAGGCATCTGGATGGCATGAAAGCCAGCGGAGAGTTCGAGGTCGATGCCCGAGAAGAGCGGACCGTGCTCGCCGTCCACGCCCAACCCGGCTGCGGTGATCAATGCCGGAGCCTCGGTGTTTGTCTCCTCAGGCATAGCGGTATCTGTTTCGTCCGGTGCGGTGTCCGGTTCGTCTTGTGCGTTCACGGGTTGCTCGTTTCAGATCGCTGACTGGCACGTCCATTCGATCAAACACGAGGCTGCCTGGGGAAATCAGTGTGATCTCCGATATTCGTGACAGCGTGAGTGACGCCGGCGGGGTCACCGCATCACTACCGGGGCCGCAAACGCTATCTCTTGGACTTGGAACGCGCAGGATCGGGCAACATTGAGACCTCACGAAACCGTGCGCAGGAGCGTCTACCCAGTGTGAAAGCCAAACAGCCCTTCGAGACCGTGGTGAGCGATCACGGCCCCACGGTGTTGCGGGTGTGCCGCGCTGTTGTCGGACCGACCGATGCGGACGACGCATGGTCGGACACCTTTCTGGCTGCCATGAAGGCCTATCCGGACCTTCCTGCCGATGCGAACATCGAGGCTTGGCTGGTGACGATCGCGCATCGAAAGTCGGTCGACATCACCCGCGCCCGTACCCGGCGAGCGATTCCCACCGATGCCGTCCCCGAGACGCCGACGGCTCCGGACGCTGAACCTGACGACGATCTGATCGAGGCCTTGGATCGTTTGCCCGACAAACAGAAACACGCGGTTGCCTACCACTACCTGGCCGGTCTGCCCTACAACGACGTAGCCGCGATTCTCGGTGGCAGCGCAGCTGCCTCGCGTCGGGCGGCCGCCGACGGCATCGCCGCGCTCAGACGCACATATGCCCTACCTGGGAGAGCACAATGAACAACACTGAATTCATTCATAGCCTGGTGCGCGTCGGCGACGATGCCGACAAGCTGTCCGAACTTCGGGCCCGTTTGGCCGCGGCGGCCCAGCGCGACGCCGTCCTAGACATCGCCTACCGGGTTCTCGACGCACCGGTTGGGCCGCTCTTGGTGGCGGCCACCGAGCAAGGTCTCATTCGTGTCGCCTACGCCCGCGAGGACCACGACGCGGTTCTGCAGCATCTCGCGGACAAGATCAGCCCCCGCATCTTGTATGTACCAGGGCGTCTTGACGCGGTGGCCCGAGAACTCGATGAATATTTCGCGGGCGCCCGCCACGACTTCGGAGTGCCGCTGGACTGGCGCTTGTCGGCAGGATTTCGCAGCACAGTCTTGCATCACTTACACGAGATCGGCTACGGGCAGACCGCAAGTTATGCCGCGGTGGCCAAACTCGCCGGTAACCCGAAAGCTGTTCGCGCAGTGGGCACCGCGTGCGCGACCAACCCGCTGCCGGTTGTGGTGCCGTGCCATCGGGTGGTGCGCAGTGATGGCACGATGGGCGGCTACCTCGGCGGGGTGGAAGCCAAACGACTGTTGCTTGACCTGGAGCGCGTTGCATGAGTTCGTGGCGAGAAAGAGTCGATGGCACCGACTGGTGCCGTGTTCAGGCTGATTTGGATGCTCTGGGGTGCGCCATCACTGGGCAACTGCTGACCGCCGGGGAGGCTGCCGAGATTGCGGGGCTGTATTCCGATGCGAGCCGATTTCGCTCGACGGTCAACATGAGCAGGCACCGTTTCGGGGAAGGTGAGTATCGATACTTCGCTCAGCCCTATCCCGAGGCAGTGGTGGCGCTGAAGCACGCGCTGTATCCCAGATTGCTTCCCATCGCACGAGATTGGTGGGGCCGGCTTGGTCGACGGGCCCCCTGGCCCGATGATCTAGACCAATGGCTGCGAATGTGCCATGACGCGGGGCAGGACAAGTCGACGGTCATCTTGCTCAAGTATGGCGTGGGTGACTGGAACGCGTTGCATCGAGATCTCTACGGCGAATTGATATTTCCGCTCCAAGTGGTCGTCAATCTCAGCACCCCGGATGTCGACCATACGGGTGGGGAGTTTCTGCTCTATGAGCAGCGCCCCCGGGCTCAATCGCGCGGAACTGCCGTGACAATCCCGCACGGACATGGGCTGGTTTTCACTACCCGGGATCGGCCGGTGCAATCGGTGCGTGGCTGGTCGGCGGCACCGGTGCGGCACGGGGTATCAGTGATCCGCAGCGGTACCCGGTACACCTTGGGTCTGGTCTTCCACGATGCCGCATGACACCAGAAGATAAGCGCTACTCACGCTCAGAAGCTCAGCTGTTCCCGGTGAGGTACGGTGCCCCGTCGAACCTTTCGCGGGTGACGAACTCATCGACACCATTGCGACGTAGCTTCGTCAGTTGTTTGACCGGTTTGCCGATGGGCAAGACTGCTGCGACCGCATGGGTATCGGGGATACCCAGCAGGTCACGCACCTGAGGTTCTTGTGCCACTGCCATGGTGGTCAGGGTGCCGCCGTATCCCTCTGCCCGCGCGGACAGCAGGATGTTCCACACCAAGGGGTAGATCGAAGCACCGCTGATGACCCCGACACGATGCAGGTCCTGATCCGTCGCGGCGATCAATCGCAGGTCGACGCAGACGACAAGGACAACCGACGCGGTGCGCAGTGGGCTGAGCACCGACTCGGGAACCGCGGTGGCGGCGATGGATGCTGCGCTGACGGTGGTGGGGCTGACCGGGTTCCACGGTGACTCTCCGGCTTTGATCTGCGCGAAATACCGGCGTGCACCTGGCGCTGTCGCCTTGGCGAGGCTCTCTCGCATATTCGGGTCGTTCACCACAATGATGTGACCGGCCTGACGATTGCCGCCGCTCGGCGCGAATCGGGCGTTGTCCAGGATGCGGTCTAACACGTTGTCGGGCAGCGGCTCCCCGGTGAACTCACGTGCAGCGAATGTTGTGCGCATGACGTCGTAGAGCTCCATGCCGCCACTGTAGTAGTCGCTTTATTCGACGAGGCTTTGAGTGCTGAGTCCTATGGCTAGGGCGAGGCGCCCGGCACTCAGTTGTGGTGGTGTTCCAGCAGATCGGCCTGATTGATCTTGAATCTCGGCATGAGTAGCCATCTGCGGGTCTGTTCGCGTGCGCGGCCGATGAGTTCGTCGGCGTGCGAGAAATCTGCCGGTGAGGTACGGACCGGGCATAGCCCCGGCACCACTCGTAGATCGACGCTACCCTCGAATCGACTCACATCGGCGACCAGGCGCTGGTTGATGGCCAGAGTCATCGCATGCAAAGCCATAGCCACTGCACCCCTGGGTGTTTCGGTGAGAGCACAGGCATATCCGGTGGGCAGCACCCAGATCTCGGTGGCGCCGAGTGCCACGGCGTGCGAGAGCGGGGTGTTGTTCACCACGCCGCCGTCCATGAGGTCGCGCCCGACGATCCGTACCGGCGGCAACACCGCGGGGACCGCGGCACTGGCGGCGATGGCGTCGATCGGATTCCCGCTGGACAGCAGGACGTCCTTGCCGGTGAGTACGTCGGTCGCGACCACATGCAGAGGGATCGGTGCGTCTTCAAGCCTGCGAAACAGTAAGTGTTCCTTGAGGAGACGTCGCAGCCCCGAGTCCGATACCAGGCTTTGCCGCTGGCCGATGAAGCCAAGGAATCCCACCGAAAGATTGGTGGGAAATACGTCCTTACGCGAGAGGGACCGCCACAGGTCGGCCAGGCCGTTGATGCCGTCAACGTCGGGCCGTGAGGAGATCCAGCCGCCGTTGAGGGCCCCGACCGACGTTCCGACGATCAGGTCGGGCGTGATGCCGGCCTCGGCCATGGCGAGCAGCATGCCCACCTGGATCGAGCCCAGGCTGGCTCCACCGGAGAGCACGAACGCCGTTGTCATGAAATGACACTAGCCACGCGGCGCCGCCGGAACCCGGACGCCATGGAGGAAGGCCTCGGCGAACATCTTGCAGACTTCTTGAATGTCCGGGAAGTCCAATCCGAGCACTCCCTCCGCCGCGGGGCGGAAAGCGGTATGCATGACGACGGGCGCGATGAGCTGTTGCGTCAGCACAGGAACCGGCAGATCCCGAATGCGGCCCGCGGCAATCTCACTGGACAGCCACTGACCGACGCTGGCGAGCATGCGTGGTGCGTTGTGCTCGATGAGCTTGCGCACCGAGGGATCGGAGGGGCGCGAAATGATCTCGGCATACATCGCGGGCATGACCCGGGGCTTGTGGCTGAAAGCCTCCGCGAGGCGCTGATAGATGCGGTGCAGCTTCTCTTCCGTATCGGCTGATGGATCGGCCACGGTGTCTTCGATGTCCACGATGGGCCCGAACCTGTCGAAGGTGGCCCGCATCAGTTCGTCTCGGCCACCGAACGTGGCATAGAGACTGTGTACAGAGCAGTCCGCTCTGGCCGCCACCGCTTCCAGAGTGACTGCTGCCAAACCGCGTTCGTCGATCAGTTCAGCAGCGGCGAAGGTCGCACGCTCGCGCACCGGCGCCCGGCCTCCCGGGTCGACACCCGTCTCTCGCACCGCGGCGTCCAGGGCCTGCCGGGTGCCACCCAAACGGCGCAACAGCGTGCTTCGGGACACCCCGGCGGCGCGGGCGACTTCCACCAGGGGCACGTCCGCGACGTCCTTGCCCAGTGTGTGCGCCGCCTGCAGCGCCGCGTTCACCAAGTCTTCCGTGACGTGGGTAGCTGCCTTTGCTGAGGTCACAGTCCGATGATACCCCTAGACATGGAACTTGATTAAATGTAATCTGTACTTGAATTTCAACGGTGAGTGAATACCTGGAAGGGGCGAGAACATGAGCGAGAAGACGACATGTGTCGTGGTGGGTGGCGGTCCGGCAGGGATTTTCGCGGGCTTGCTCCTAGCCCGGGCCGGGGTGGAGGTGGTCGTGCTGGAAAAGCACGGAGACTTCTTACGAGACTTTCGGGGCGACACCGTGCACCCATCCACCCTGCAGGTGCTCGACGAGCTGGGCCTGTTCGAACGATTCGACAAACTGCCCCACACAAAGCTTCAGCGGATGATGGTGACCACGCCGGATGGCCGACGGGTCCCGATGGCCGATTTGACTCGGCTACGTACCCCGCACCCCTACATCGCAATGGTGCCGCAATGGGACCTGCTGGACATGTTGGCCGAAGCGGGAAGGGAGGAACCGGATTTCGACCTGCGCATGCGTCACGAGGTGACCGGCTTGCTGTGGGATGAGTCCGGCCGGGTTGCCGGTGTCCAGTATGAGAGCCCGGACGGCGCCGGTGAGCTGCGTGCGGATCTGACCCTCGTGTGCGACGGACGCTGGTCGCTGTGCCGTCGGGAAGCCGGGCTCGTGCCCCGCGAATTCGCGGTGGGCACCGACATCTGGTGGTTCCGCGCGCCGCGGGTGCCGGGAATCGGCGAGGAGCTGGTCCCGCGCTTCAAGGACGGAAAACTGCTCGGGATCATCCCGCGACAGGGCTACCTGCAGATTCCCCAGTTCATACGCAAGGGCGACGACGCGCGGTTGCGGGCGCGGGGTGTCGAGGCGTTCCGCCGCGACCTTGCCGATGTGGTGCCCGAGCTGGCCGATGTGGTCGACGAGATCGAATCCATGGATGAGGTCAAACTGCTGGACGTTCGGGTCAACCGGTTGTCCCGCTGGTACACCGACGGGCTGCTGTGCATAGGCGATGCGGCCCACGCGATGTCGGGTTTGGGTGGTGTGGGGATCAACCTCGCGGTGCAAGACGCCGTTGCGGCGGCGCGCATCCTCGCCGAGCCGCTGCGTCACAAGCGCCTTACCCGTGAGGATTTGGCCGCAGTGCAGGGCCGGCGCATGTTCCCAGCGGTGGTCACCCAGGCCGTTCAGCTCGTGGCGCACCGGTATCTGCTGGACCCGATTTTCACCGGTAGGAAGCTCAGCGGTGCTGGGCGGCTATTGCCGATCATCTCCCGTTTCCGGTGGCTCACCGTGATCCCGGCGTACTTCATTGGCATCGGTGTGCGACCCGAACACGCCCCGGACTACGCCCGGCGGGCCGCCGCGGTGGTCAGCGCCTAGGCCTGCTGGACAGGTGTCTGGTTTCTGGGCGATAGTGGACACCTGTCTATCGGAGGTATGCGTGGGCGACAGTCAAATCCTGGTGACCGGTGCGTTCGGATTGGTCGGGTCGCAGGTCGTGGCAACACTGGCCGCCCAGGGATACCCCGTGGTCGCCACTGACCTGCGCACCTCGGCCAATTTGCGCAGCGCGCAGCGCCTGCCCCGCGGTGCCGAGGTGCGCTGGGCAGACCTCACCTCCGGTGCAGAGGTCGAGTCCTTGCTGGGGTCCGTCGCCCCACGGGCAATCGTTCACCTGGCCGCGCTGATCCCACCTTTCTGCTACATGAATCGCTCGCTGGCACAGCAGGTCAACGTCGAAGCTGTGGGGCATTTGATCGCCGCGGCTTCGCGGCTGCCGTCACCCTCACGTTTCGTCCTCGCCTCCAGCGTCGCGGTCTATGGGGCGCGTAATCCCTATCGCGACAACGAATTGCTGACGGCGAATACGCCGGTGTGTCCGAGCGACCTTTACGGTGCCCATAAGGTCGCGGCAGAAGAACTCGTCAGGGCGTCGGGGCTTGACTGGGTGGTGTTGCGGCTTGGCGGTGTACTGACGGCGGCACCGCGCTGGAGCATCGATCCCAACTTGGTGCGGTTCGAGGCGGTCCTTCCGGCCGACGGCCGCATCCAGACCGTCGACGTGCGCGATGTCGCCAGTGCCTTCTGTGCCGCGATAACAACAAGCCATATCGGCGAGGTGTTTCTCATCGGTGGCGACGAGTCCCATCGCACCACCCAGCTGGCGGTCGCGTCGGAAACGGCCGCGGCCATGGGGCTTGCCGGCGGCATCCCACCAGGGCGCCGCGGAGATCCGGACAAGGACGGAGCATGGTTCGCCACCGATTGGATGGATACCCAACGCTCCCAGGAAGTCCTTGCATTCCAGAGTCATTCACTGCACGCGATGCACGCGGAGACCAGCGCTGCGGTGGGGTGGAGACGCGCCCCGCTGCGGTTGTTGGTCCCGATCGTGCGAGCCGGGTTGAAGTCGCGGTCGCCGTACCGTGGTCTCGGCGGACAGTTCGCAGATCCGTGGCGTGCCATAGAACGGTGCTGGGGTGATCCGCGATACTGAGGGCATGCGAAAGGTCGATGAATGAGTGGAATCGAACGGGTCATAACTCGCGGAACCTTCGAACTTGACGGCGGCAGTTGGGAAGTCGACAACAACATCTGGATCGTTGGCGAAGGTGACGATGTGGTGGTTTTCGACGCCGCCCATTCCGCGGAACCGATCATCGAGGCGGTCGCGGGCCGCAATGTGGTCGCGGTGGTATGCACTCACGGCCATAACGATCACATCACCGTCGCTCCAGAGCTGGGTCAAGCGCTGGACGCTCCGGTGCTGCTGCATCCTGGGGACGAGGTCCTGTGGCGAATGACGCATCCGGACAAGGACTTCCGCAAGGTTCAGGACGATATGGTGCTGCCGGTCGGTGGCCTGGAGCTGCACGCCTTGCACACGCCGGGCCACTCACCGGGATCGGTGTGCTGGTACGCGCCCGAGCTGCGCTCGGTCTTTTCGGGGGACACGCTGTTCCAGGGCGGCCCGGGTGCTACCGGGAGGTCGTTCTCCGATTTCCCGACCATTCTGCGATCCATTTCGGGCCGGCTCGGCCCGCTGCCCGAGGACACCGTGGTCTACACGGGCCACGGCGACACCACCACGATTGGCGACGAGATCGTGCACTACGACGAGTGGGTAGCACGCGGCCACTAGCGTGCCGCGGTGCGGAATCGGTCGCGGTAGGCCTTCGGTGAGACACCCAGCTCGCCGACGAACACTCGCCGCAGCGTTTCCGAGCTCCCGAACCCGGCGATCCGGGCGGCCTCGGCGACAGTGCTGCCGGCATCCAACGCCCCGCGCGCGGTATCTATGCGGACGAGCTCCACGTATCGCGCCGGGGTGATACCCAGTTCGGTGTGAAAGAGCCGGGTGAGCTGGCGCGCGCTGAGTGCGGCCCGCGCGGCCAGCTTGGCCACGCTGTGGTCGGCGGCGGGATCGGCGGCTATCGCGTCGGTAGCCGGACGCAGCGCCGAACCCGCGGGTGGCGCCGACTCCACGAAGACGGAGAACTGTGATTGCCCTCCTGCTCGTTTGAGGTAGACGACCAGTGACCGTGCCACGTCCCGGACCATGTCAGAACCGTGGTCGTCCTCGACCAGGGCCAAGGCCAGATCGATGCCCGCTGATACCCCTGCCGAGGTGAAAACGTTTGCATCCCTGACGAATATCGCATCGGGTTCGACGGTGGTGTTGGGGAAGGCGCGTTGCAGCAGGCCGGTGTGGCGCCAGTGTGTGGTGGCACGGCGATCGTTCAGCACTCCCGCCTGTGCCAGCAGGAAGGCGCCGGTGCAAATCGATGCGATCCGCCTGCAGCGTGCCTGCACATGGCCCAACGCGTCGACCAGCGCGGTGTCGAGCGGGCGGCCGATCAGGACGTCGCCGCCCGCCACGAGCACGGTGTCTGCCGACT
The DNA here is from genome assembly GCF_001605725.1 of Mycobacteroides immunogenum. Taxonomy (NCBI): domain Bacteria; kingdom Bacillati; phylum Actinomycetota; class Actinomycetes; order Mycobacteriales; family Mycobacteriaceae; genus Mycobacteroides; species Mycobacteroides immunogenum. The sequence goes on along the minus strand of NZ_CP011530.1, from coordinate 5,432,538 downwards.
CGATGGAGTCGATCGTTGCGGCCACCGAGAAGGGCGATCCGATGGACGTGGCCACATCCTGGCCATCGACGGACGCGACCACCAGCCGGTAGTTGGCACCAAATCGGTTGGCCTCGGCGAACACCTCGGCGGGTCCCGCCAAGTCAAGCAGCTTCATGCCGTCGAACACGACGATCATGACCAGCCGCTCATCGGACATGCCCCCAGGATCGCAGATGCACGCTCGTGCACATGTCCGGATCTGTGGGATCGATGACGGTTGGACACCTATCACCTGCGGTCTGGGGGCCCACAGACTCGTAGGAGACAGAGTTTCACGACACGAAGGACATGCCATGACCGACATTGCCGGAATTGAAATCCCCGATACCCCGTTGGTGCGTGAGATCACCGAGTACATCCGCGACACAGCGGATGATCTGTTGTTCCATCACTCGCGCCGGGTGTATCTGTTCGGTGCGCTGCAGGGCCAGCGGCGCGGCGTGAAGCCGAATCTGGAGCTGTTGTACGCCGGTGCGATGTTCCACGACATCGGGCTCACCGCGGCGTACCGGAGTTCGCAGCTGCGGTTCGAGGTCGATGGCGCCAACGCCGCCCGGGACTTTTTGACCGAGCGCGGGATCAGCACCGAGGATGCGCAGAACGTGTGGCTGGCCATCGCGTTGCACACCACACCCGGTGTTCCCGAGTTTCTCAGCCCTGAGGTGGCGCTGGTGACTGCCGGTGTCGAGACTGATGTGGTTGGTATTGAGCGGAATGCGTTGTCCACTCAGGATTTAGATGCGGTGGTTGCGGCTCACCCCCGACCTGATTTCAAGAACAGGATCTTGCAGGCCTTCTTCGAGGGAAACCGGCATCGGCCGCGTAGCACCTTCGGCAATATGAACGCCGATGTCCTCGAGCACTTCGATCCGGCCTTCGTCCGGGACGATTTTGTCGAGATCATCCGCGCGAACAGCTGGCCAGAGTAGAGCGCTTCGCTAGAAGGGCGGCGGGTCCTTGGCGGCGATGGTAGCGAGCGCCGCTTCCCGTTGTAACCGATTCTGGTGATTGAGGTTTCGCTCATGCTGGCGCCGGTTCTGGCGTTCCTGCTTTCGAGTACGTTGGCGGGTAAGGGTGGGGAAAAGGAGCCCACCGCCGGGGCTGGTGGTGTAGGTATGTCCGGTCGGCGCCTTCCAGATCACGGTCCCATCGGGCTCCTGGATCTCGCGCCAGCCGCCGAACGTCTTGAGTAGATGATGCTTGCGGCACAACGCCTTCAGATTGTTGCCGGTGGTGGGTCCGCTGGCGCCCCAGGGCACGGTGTGGTCGAGATCCGTGCGATCGGCGGCCGCGTCACAACCCGGGAATCGGCACAGCTGGTCACGCGCACGCACAAAAGCGGCAAGCCCACTGGACGGGCGGTATCCGTTGGTCACCGAATCGGTGAGTCTGCGGCTGCGCGCGTGCACGGCGGCGAAACGGGCTTGCTCGGCTGCCAATACGCCGAAACTCGGGAGGTAAGCGGGAAGGTCATCCTCGTCGTCTAGAGAGGACTGATTGATGACCACATTGACCACCACCGAGACGTCGGCAATATCGCGACCGGCGCATTCGGGACGTTCGCAGCTGCAGCGCATCTGAGTAAGCCCGCTGGTCAGTGCCCCGAGAGCATCCGCGCGGCGCTGGGCCTTGGTCCGTGGATCTGCGGGACACACGGTGTCGGCTAAGAGGTCGAGATGTTTGTCCAGCGCTACGGCGTGGGTGGCCTGCAGAGTGCCCCAGATCTCGGCAACCGGTTCTCCGTTGCCGAGAGGGCGAATCTCCACATGCCGACCTTCGGTGGCGGATCTGTTGCGCCGGACGGCGTCTTGATCGAAGCGAAGCACCAGGGCATCGAGTGCTGCCGCGATCCGTTTGCGTGACCATCGCGCCCAGCGCGGCAGGGCTTGAACGATGGCGGCGTCCACCCGCATGACCACGGCGTCGTCTTCGAGAAGCTCGGTGCGATTGATGATCAGCGCGACGGTGCGAAAGTCCAGATCGCCGGTGGCGAAACGTTCGGCGACCGCTCGAAGACGGTGCCGCAGAACCTGTGCGTAGCGCATCTGGCTGGAGGCCAGCGCCTGCGTGATGCCTTGAGCCGCCGCGATCTCCGCAGCGACCCGATCCCAGCGATCCAACGGGTGATGGTCACGTTCATCAGGCTTATCCAGATCGGCGTACCGGTCGACAAGCACGCCGATGGCGCCCAATCTGCGGGCGCACGCCTGCGCTTCGGCACGATGCGCCGCCGTGATCACCTCGATCAGGTCTCCATCGGTCAGCGAATCGAACACATGTTTGATATTAGTGCGGCCGACCGGACAGTGGTGGGCGCGGGGATGTGCTTGTGGATGAATCTCGAACTGTGGATAACCGATCGAAATCCACTAGTGGGAACGGGGATCGGTGAGGATCTCCACCAGTGCCGGGCCCGGATGGCTGAGAGCTTCAGCGATGACCGAACGCAATTCAGTGGCATCAGTGACGCGCTTGCCGTACGCCCCGCAGTCTCGTGCGAACGCCGCGAAATCGGGATTGTGCAGGGAGGTCTGCCACACCGCGTACTCGGCGCTGCGCTGCTCCTCGCTGATCTTGGCCAGCTCGCCGTTGTTGAGCAGGATGTGGGTGATGTTCATGTTGTACTTCACCGCGGTGGTGAAGTCGGCGAGATACTGACCGAATCCGCCATCTCCGGTGACGGCGACGATCGGCCGGTCCGGGGCCGCCGCCCATGCGCCCATGGCGGCGGGGAACCCGAATCCTATCGAGCCCAGGTAGCCGGACATGAGCACTGATTGCGCGGTGGGCTCGAAGTAGCGGCCGAACGAGTAGGCGTGGTTGCCCACATCGACTGTCAGCACCGCGTTTTCGGGCACCAGGTCGTTGAGTTCATGGAAGACGGCGGCAGCGGGCACGCGCCCGTGCGCCGACGCCGCGGCCCGGCGGGCCTTCTCCGCTCGCCACACCGTCCAGCGCTCGGCGAGTTCGGGGCGCTGGTCGGTCACGGCTGGGCCTGTGCCGAGTCCGTCCGACAGTGCCAAGGCTGTCACCCCCACATCGCCGAGGATCGGGACCGCGACGGGGCGGAACCGGCCGAGCGCCAATGGATCGGTATCGACCTGGACCGTCGCCTTGTACGGCGAGATGCCGGTGTGATTGGAGAACGAGGCGCCGAACACCAACAGTAGATCGGCCTTGTTCATCATCCACGATGCGACAGGTGTCCCCGAGCGGCCCAGCACCCCGCCGGCCAGCGGATGGCGTTCGGAAACCTGGCCCTTCGCTTTGAACGTGGTGAGGATCGGGGCGTTCAGCCGCTCGGCAAGTGCGACCACCGCAGGCATGTCGAACTTCGCACCGGCACCCACCACAATCACTGGGCGCGTGGCAGATTCGATGAGATCCAGCGCCTCCGCGAGCGCCGCCGCAGGCGGGCCCACCCGCAGGTCCGGCATCCGGCCCTGCGGCCCGGAGGCAGGATTGCCCGGGCTGGGGAGCACTTGCACCTCATCCGGGAGCACCAGATGGCCGACACCACGCTCCAAGATCGCGTGTTTGAGCGCCATCGTCATCAGCTCGGCGTGGTCGGAGCCCGCCCGGACCATCGCCGAGTAGACGGAGACGTCGGAGAAGGCGGCCAGTAGGTCGATGTCCTGGAAGGCGCCCTTGCCGGCCACCGAGGAGTCCACGTTGCCGGAGATGGCAAGTACGGGTGCGCGATCGGCCTTCGCGTCGTACAGCCCCGTCAACAGGTTCGTGGAGCCGGGCCCGGCGATACCGAAGCATGCGGCGGGACGTCCGGTCAGTTTTCCGTAGGCGGAGGCCGCGAACGCCGCGGCACCCTCGTGGCGGATGCCGAAGTACCGCAACTTTCCGTCTTTTTCGGCGCGATGCATGGCCTCGGCGACACCGAGATTGGAGTGCCCGACCATACCGAAGACCGTATCGACACCCCAGTTGGTCATGGTCTCGATGAGCACATCGCTGACCGTGCGGACATGGGGTGCTGGAGGTGCCGTGCCCACATACACGCCGTCGGCCCGCACCTCGACGGGATAAGTCGGGACATCGAAGTCAGGCCCGCCCGCTGCCTCGCCGGTGAACGGGTCGAAGTCGAATCCATGCCAGGGACAACGAATTTTGTCGTTCTCCAGGGTGCCCTGTCCGAGCGGGCCGCCTTGGTGCGGACAGCGGTTGTCGATGGCGCCGAATTGACCGTGCAGTTTTGTCAGCGCCACCGACTTCAATCCCACCGGGCAGACTGTCACCTGGCCCTCATCGAGGGCATCGTGATCGAGTGCCTTGTGCCAGACCAGTTCTTGATCACTCACAGTGGTATCGCTCCTGCGTAGGGGACTGCGCTGAGATAGGCGAAGTCGCGGTCGAAAGTGACGAGGTCGTCGAGCCCAAGGTCGCCGAGGCGATGATGTCCGCATGCCCTGGCCAGTATGGTCATCAGCTCGACGGTGGACTCCAGAAACCGTTGCAAGCGCGTCGCGGCCAGCTCGACGGGTAACCGGTCCCGCAGCTGGGGGTCCTGCGTGGCGATGCCGACGGGGCAGGTGTTGGTGTTGCAGGCGCGCATGCCGACACATCCGATTGCCTGCAGCGCGGCATTGGACAGCCCGATGGCGTCGGCGCCCAGCGCGAGCGCCTTGACCATGTCCGCGGCGGTGCGAATGCCGCCGGTGACGGCCAGGGTCACGTCTCGTGCGTCGGAGTGGTCCAGATGCCTTCGGGCGCGCGCCAATGCCGGGATGGTCGGGACGGAGATGTTGTCGCGAAACAGGATTGGCGCCGCTCCGGTACCGCCACCGCGGCCATCGAGGATGATGTAGTCGACACCAATCGTGAGCGCGGCATCGATATCGCGTTCGACGTGCTGTGCGCTCATCTTGTAGCCGACGGGTATTCCACCAGAGGCCGCACGGACCTGCTCCGCGAAGTCGCGGAACTGGTCAAGGGATGTCCAGTCGGGAAACCGGGCCGGCGAAATGGCCGGCGTTCCCGGGGCGAGGCCCCGGACCTCCGCGATCTTTCCGATCACCTTGTTGCCCGGCAGGTGCCCGCCGGTACCGGTCTTGGCGCCCTGCCCGCCCTTGAAGTGGAAGGCCTGCACCTTCTTGAGGTGCTCGAAGCTCCACCCGAATCGGGCCGAGGCCAGCTCGTAGAAGTATCGTGAATTATGTTGTTGCTCCTCCGGGAGCATGCCTCCCTCGCCCGAACAGATCCCCGTCCCGGCGAGCTCGGCTCCCGCGGCCAGCGCGACCTTGGCTTCTTGCGAGAGCGCGCCGAAACTCATATCGCTGACAAAGAGCGGGATGTCCAGGGTGAGCGGTCGCTGGGCACGCGGACCGATCACTGTCCGCGTGTCCACCGGCTCGTTGTCCAGCAGCGGCAGCCGGGCCAGCTGACCGGTGATCACCTGAATGGAATCCCACGAGGGCAACTGGTCGCGTGGAACTCCCATCGCGGACATCGGGCCGTGGTGTCCGACCTTGTCCAGCCCGTGCGAGGCCAGGTCGTGGATCTGCGTGACGAAGGGTTCTTCGGGGGTGTTGGTGGGCTTGATCCAGCGGCCTTGATAGCCGTCGTCCGCATAGGACACAGGATTCGCCTTCGCGAAGGTCGACACGGCCGACTCATCCACGTACACAGAGCCATTGGTGACCCAGGCGGGGAACCGGGTCAATGTCACCGCGGGATTGACCGGCGAGACACCCGTGTCGACCTCGTAGCGCCAACCGTGCACTCCGCAGACGAGAAGATCGCCGTCGAGGTGGCCGTCGGACATCAACGCGCCACGGTGTGCGCAACGCCCGTACAGCGCCGAGACATCGTCACCCCGGCGGACGAGAACGATATCGACGCCCCCTGCTTTCGTGGCGTAGGGCGCGCCATCGGGCAGCGCGGATAGCTCTGCCACCTGCAGTGCCGCCGTGGGCAGAGTAGTCATGAATGCACTGTGCATCATGGGTGACCCTGCGCGCATCAGTCAGATGACTGACGCGTTGTGCAGATTGCTAAGTGACGAGGTCACGCAGCTCGTGCCGGCGGCTGACTCCGAGCTTGGGGTAGACGTGATACAGATGCGAGGCGATGGTGCGGGGCGAGAGGTTGAGCTGATCGCCGATTTGACGGTTGGTCATACCGGAGGCGGCAAGCCTGACAATCTGCTGTTCCTGTGCGGTGAGCGAGTCGAATCCCGCCGTGGTCCGAGCAGATTTGGAGACGACGCCGGCAGCGCGTAATTCTGCTCGGGCAACTGCCGCCAAGGACTCCGCGCCGCGGCATTCGAAGGCGGATAGAGCTGCGGACAACAGTGGCCGGGCCTCTGCGAGCCGCCGCGCACGCCGGAGCCATTCGCCGTAGTGCAGCTGAGCACGGGCCCGCTCCAGCGGCCACTGATCGCCGGCAGCGTCGTGCGCCGCAAGCTGAAAGTGACTCTCCGCGTCTGGGGTTGAAGACACCATGGCCGCCGCCTGGTGATGCAAGAGCTGAAGTCGTTTGGGCCACGATGAGTTGAATTGTGCTCCAATGGCCTTGATCAGCGGCGCCACTTCCGTGGCGCGGCCGCTGCGCGCCGCAGCCCATCCCAATTCGGCCATCCCTCGGTGTGATACGACGAAGTGCGTCGGTGTTCCATCGGAATGAAACTGTTCATGCAGGTGCAGGTACGCACTGTCGAAATCTCCTTCGACGATGGCGATCCATCCGCGCGCACGTGCCAGCGCTGCGCGCGTGGCCGCTGATTTCGGGCCCAACGCGGACATGTCGATCCGGCGCAGCGCTGTTGCGGCCCCGGCAGAGTCGCCGCGGTACGTGAGTAGTTGTGCGCGGCACACGATTGTCTCGTTGTGTAGCAGTGCGAGATCATGGATCTCACACAGAGCCTCAGTCATGGCCAGCAGTTCGTCGAGCATCTCCCAACGCCCAGTGTCGAGCAGCGCCCAGGCGAGTGGGGCGATCGCATAGGTGAAGCCGCGCATTCCTCCAGTGGCTTTGAGCGATTCCACAGCCTCGGTGAGCTGGCTGACGGCAAGATCGGACTCTTCGGTGACGGCGGCCATCACCCCCACGACGAGATGCCGGAAGGGTTCAAGGATTGGCGCCTGGGGGGTCAGCCAGCACCGGTCGAAATGCGTCGGCCTGGAATTTCCGCTGGAGGCGGTATCGGCGAAGATACTGACGTACGTGCGTTGCAGTGCGGCCGATCCCGCTGGGAAAGCGAGGAATTCGAGGTCTGTTGCTTCTTGCTCGAAATCGTCAACAGGGAGGCGGGGTATCCATTTCTGGACGGCTTCGTGGTGGGCGATGTCCCCGGTGTAGTACGCCGCAGTGGCTCCCAAGTGGGCCAGGGTGAGCGCGAGCCGGCCCTCGGGTGGTGTCGGGCCCTCCATGCATCGGCCGACCAACTCGAAGGACTCGGTGGCCCGGCCCGATTGCAGTCGGATGGAACTGCGGGTCAGTGATGCGTAGCCGAGGACATCTGGGTGGTATGTACTCTGAGACGACTTGTCACACAGTGCAAGTGCCCACGCAGTGTCGCCACCGAAGTTGGCGGCGGCAGCCGCTCCGGAGTACCTGCGTCCGGCATCGTCACTGTGTGGGCTCAATTCGGCCGCACGCTGTAAAACGCGCGCGACCTCCAGATAGCCGCCGCGGCCCTGGGCCTGACGTGCCGACTGTTGCAGTGCGGTCGCTATGGCTTCATCGGGTCCGCTGGCGGCCGCGGCCAAGTGCCAGGCGCGGCAGGCATCGTCCAACAAGGGTGATCGTCCAAAGGCGAGGTGGGCACTGCGCTGATCGGTGAGACTGGCATCCGTGTAGGCGAGGGTACGCAGCAGCGGATGACAGAACTTGACCAGCCGGTCTGCAGTGATGGTCAGCATCCCGGTCTTCTCCGCCGCAGCCCAGACCGACACGTCGGAGCCGTGCCCAGCGACATCGGTGATGATATCGACGGTTTCGTATCCTGATCCGGAAGCACTGTATAACAGCAGTTTTCGAGTCTCCTGGTCGAGCTCCGCTAGCTCCATTGAGAAGATGGAGTAGGCCCCCCGATATCCGGACATGTTGTTTCCGCGAAAGACCGTGGCGCCGGAAAGTCCGTAGTAACGCGCCCCTTCGATGAGTGCCAACGGATTTCCGTCTGCCCACCGGATGAGCTCACCACGAATACCGCGCGGCGGAGGCGGTGATTGGATCTCGAGCAGATCGCTGGCCTCACGATCGGTCAGTGGCGGCACATCGATGATGGCGATGACCGAGTCGAAACCCGGCAGGCTTTCTCGGTACCGGGCCGTCATGATCACCGACACGGCGGTGTCCACGAGCCGGCGGGACACAGAGATCAGCACTTCACGTGTATCGCGGTCGAGCAGGTCGACGTCGTCGAGTGCGAGGAGCAGCGGACGTTCGCGGGCGGCGGATTGCAGCAGGGCAAGGAGTGCTTGCCGGACGGTTTCCGGTGCACGGTGCGAAGGTGTGCTGCTTGTCCCGATGATGCCGCCGAGAGCGTCACGCAGTGGCTGCGGCAGGCTGTTGACGTGATCGTGTAGCGGACAGATGAGCTCGGCCAGCGACGTATATGCACGCAGCAGATCGGGCTGACCGCCGGCGGCGAACAGCACCGCAGCGCCCGCCTCGGAGGCCGCGGCAGTCGCGTCCATCAACAACGCTGACTTACCGACCCCGGGCGCTCCCACCAGAAGTAGCACGTTGGGCGGGTTGTCCGTCGTGGTCGCGGCATGCCTGACCGCCTGGCGTAGGTCGTCGCGTCCGACGAACCGGGAAGCAGAAGTAGGCGAGGTCATGGCGTTTGCGATGGTAACGCCATGACCTCGGCACTGCCGCTGGGCCAGCGGCTTATCGGCGGCGCAGGCGCGCGCCGAGATTGGTCTTTGCCAGGTCGATGAGTTCGTCGCCGCGTCCGGAGAGCAGGGTTTTCGTCGCCCACAATGAGAACCCCGCCACCTGAGCGGCGGTGATGGTCGGCGGTATCGATAGTTCCTGGCGCGCGGTCAGCACTTCGACAAGGGCCGGGCCCTGGTGGCTGAAAGCCTCCCGCAGGGCGGCGTCGAGCTGATCGGGGCGCTCTACCCGAACGCCGTGAATCCCGACTGCCCGCGCGAGATCGGCAAAGACCGGGTTATCCAGGGCGGTACCGTAATTCACGATACCGGCGGCCTTCATCTCCAGCTCCACAAAGCTGAGCGCACCGTTGTTGAACACCACCATCTTGATGGGCAGCTGGGACTGGGTCAGGGTGATCAGATCGCCCAGCATCATCGCCAGTCCGCCGTCACCAGAGAGAGTCACGACCTGACGACCCCGGTGGGAGGCCTGCGCACCGATTCCCTGCGGTACCGCGTTCGCCATACTGCCGTGATTGAACGATCCGAGCAGTCGGCGCCGGCCGTTCATGGACAGATACCGCGCCGCCCAAATGACGGGTGTGCCGACGTCGGCGATGAATACCGCGTCGTCATCCGCCAACTCGTCGATCCTGCGCGCGACCAGCTCCGGCAGCACGGGCGTTTGGTTTCCGTCGCCGACAGCCAGCCGATCGAGCTGGGCACGTGTACGTGTGTAGTTCTCCTTGGCCCGCTCAAGATGCTTGTCGTCGGAGTGGGGCAGAAGCATCGAATTGAGTTTTTGCAGAGTGTCTTTCACCGAACCGACGAGCGGAACATCCACATTGACGCGTCGGCCGATGTGTTCACCGCGGATGTCGACCTGGATGACGGTGGCCTTCGGCGGATAGAACTGCCGGTAGGGAAAATCCGTGCCGAGCATCAACAGCACCTCGGTGTCTTCGAGTGCGTCGTAGCCGGAACGGAATCCAAGCAGTCCTGTCATACCGACGTCGAACGGATTGTCGTATTCGACGAATTCTTTGCCACGCAACGTATGCACAATCGGGGCCTGCAGGGTGTGCGCAACCGCCAGCAGCTCGGCATGGGCGCCTTCACAGCCGGCCCCGGCAAGGATGGTTACCGCGCTCGATCCGTTCAACACACCGACGGCGCGCTGCAGGGCGTCGGGGTCAGGCAGCCGGGTCCCCGCGCCCGCGACGATTTTGGTCGACGGGGGCGACGCATCCACCTTGGCGCTGAGGATGTCACCGGGGATGGTCAGGACGGCCACTCCCTGCTGGTCCAGGGCCGCGCGGATGGCGGTGTTCAGGACGTACGGTAGCTGTTCGACACTGCTTACCAGCTCGCTGTATACGCTGCATTCGGCGAACAGATTCTGTGGGTGGGTCTCCTGGAAGTAGCCGCTGCCTATCTCGGCGCTGGGTATGTGGGACGCGATAGCGAGGACGGGAACCCGGCTGCGATGCGCGTCGAAGAGCCCGTTGATGAGGTGCAGATTGCCTGGGCCGCAGCTCGCGGCGCACACCGCGAGGTTGCCGGTCAGCGCTGCCTCGGCGCCCGCGGCGAAGGCGGCGGCTTCCTCGTGCCGCACGTGGACCCACTCCACCGTGCCATCGCGTCGCAGCGCTTCGGTGAAGCCATTCAGCGAGTCACCCGGCAGACCATAAATACGTTGGACACCAGCGGCTTTCACGGTATCGACGATGAGTTGCGAAACTGTGCGGGCCATGGTGTGTGCTCCAGGTGTTAGTGGCGGTGGGACGGTCGGTCGTAGCCTGCGTCAAATGACTGAAGGGGTCATCAGTCATTTGACTGATGACCAGGTGGTGAATGCCTAGTTGGTGTTCGCATAGGAATCGAGAGCCTCAGCCGCGCAACGACGGCCGACCTCAATCACTTCGGTGGCGCGGTGAAAGTCGAGGCTGCGGCTGACACTGCGCGGGACTTCGATGAGGACATCCGGCGGGTGCGCGGCGAGCTGCATGCGGGCAAGTTGCGACTGCATGACCTCGATGGTGCGGTTCATCACCTCGAAGCTCGTCAGCTTCGCGGCCGGGTCTGGTTGCCCGGTTGTCTCTGTTTCATCGGTTGAGAACAGCGCCGAGGTGCTCCGCATCAGCCTGTTGAGCCACTCCGTTGTCACACGAGGCTCGCGTGGCTCTGGCTCCGATGGCGGCGCGGGAGCGCGCCGTTCATCGCCTCCGCTGAGGGTCACCGCCACCCGTAGTTCCGCGTGCACCCCGGCCAGGGGTGCGACGGCCGGTAGATCCAGAACTCCGCCATCTGCCAGCACCCGTCCGTTGAGAACATGCGGTGAGATCATTCCGGGAATCGCGATGGATGCTCGAATGGCGGAGGCCAATGAGCCACTCTGCAGCCACACCGACTTGCCGGCGATCAAATCTGTCGCAACGGCCGTGAATGGGATCGGAAGGTCTTCTATCGCGACATCGCCGAGTAGCTCGCGCACTACGTCAAGAATCTTCTCCGCGCGGAAGAATCCGGGGCTGGTCCAGGTAGGGTCCAAGAGTCTGAGCACCGCGCGTTGAGTCAGAGATGTTGCCCACGAGGCAAATTCGTCGAGAGCCCCGGCGGCCTCCAGGCCCCCTACCAACGCGCCCATGGATGATCCGGAAATGCCGGAGATCTCAAAGCCGCGCTCGTGCAGCTCCTGAATCACGCCGATATGTGCATAGCCGCGTGCCCCGCCGGCGCCCAGCGCCAGCGCGATCTGTGTGCCGGGTGCGCCCGTACTCGCCTCGCCAGTCATCACCTCAATCTTGGCAAGAGTGTGACCGCGTGGCCAGGTGAGGTCCGCGACAGGGGCTATTCGCGGGCGTGGGGATCGGATGCGTTGAGCGTCGCGACGACCTGGTCGTAGTCACCACGGGCCTCGCCGTACCGCAGAAACTTCACTCGCTCCACCTGGATCTCGGTGGCATCAGGCTCGGTCTCCAGCAGGGTGACCACTTCGTCGATGAAGTCCCTCAGAGGCATGGCGAAGTCACTTTCCTGCTGACCGGGCATGAGATCGGTGCGAACGGCAGGAGGTTGCAACTCCTTGATCTCGATTCGGGTGTCGGCGAGCTGCAACCGGATGGACTCGCTGAGCATGTGGATGGCCGCCTTGGAGGCGTTGTAGCTGGGCGTGACCTTCAGCGGAGCGAAAGCCAACCCCGAGGACACCGTGACAATGGTGGATTGAGGCTGCTTCTGGAGGTGCTCGATAAAGCCGGCGATCAGGCGAATCGGGCCGAGAACATTCGTGATGATGATTTCTTCGGCGGATCGCAGGAACGACTCGGGATGGTGCCAATCCTCCACGCGCATGATCCCGGCCATCGCGATCAGGACATTCAGGGTGGGATGCGCGGCGAGTATCTGATGGGCGGCGGTGCGAATACTCGCCGGGTCGGCGACGTCGATGCGCACGGTGGCGATGCCGGGGTGCTCCGCGCCGATCTGTTCCAGCAGCTCAGCACGGCGACCGCCGACTATCACCGTATTGCCCTTGGCCTGCAGGGCCAGCGCGAGTTCCAAACCGATCCCGCTGGTGGCCCCTGGGATGAACACGGTGTTGCCCGAGATCTGCATCGGACGTCCTCTCATTATTTATATGTACGATTCGTACACATAAATAACGTACGGTACGTACACATAGTTGGCAAGGATTTAGGGGAGGCAAGGGGTGGTCGCAGTGCCGGGCGAGGCGAAATTGCCTCGACGAGGTCGTCGGCCCGCGGAGGAAGTGCGCGAGGAGGTCTTGAAGGCGGCCGGTGATCTGTTGTTCGACGAAGGGATGACCGGATTCACCATCGACAAGGTCGCGGCCCTTTCCGGGGCAAGCAAAATGACGATCTATAAGTGGTGGCCCTCAAAAGGGGCCCTCGCGCTCGACGGATACTTTCGAAAGGTTGAACCGCGATTGGGTTTCCCCGACGGTGGAGACATCGAACGTGACTTGCGCGCTCAGCTGCGGGCCTTCCTGGGCGTCCTTCGAGACACTGCCGGCGGCGGAATCATCGGGGAGTTGATCGGGCAAGCCCAGGTCGACCCCGAGCTCAAAGCCGCTTTTCTGCAACGATATTCGGGGCCCCGTCGAGCCCTTGCCGTTGCGGCGATACGCCGGGCCCAGGATCGTGGTCAGCTCAGAACGGATGTGGATCCGGAAGTTGTGGTCGATCAGCTATGGGGCGCCTGCTATCACCGCCTGCTCATCCCCGACCAGCCGCTGACCGAGGGCTTCGTGGACGCGCTGCTGGATAACCTGCTCGGCGGGATCAGGGCGTGAGGCAGGCGGGAATAAGTTCGGCGGATTAGATGGTTTGAGGCCACATGCCACGCCCTTTCACCGAAGCAGAACGCCAGGAGTTTCTTGCCGCAAAGCATGTCGCGGTGCTGTCGGTCGCGGCCGACAGCGGACGCCCGCCCGCCAGCGTGCCGATCTGGTACGACTACACGCCGGGTGGGGACATCCGGATCAACACCAGCGCGGGTAATCGCAAGGCACGCCTGATTGAGCAGGCGGCCGCCATAACCCTCACCGTGCAGCACGAAGAGCCGCCGTACCAGTACGTCGTTGTCGAGGGCGCGGTCGTCGGCGCGGAGCGGCCGGCGTCTGCGTCGGCGCGGGAGGAGATCGCCATCCGCTATCTCGGCGAGGAGGCCGGGCGTGAGTTCGCGCGCGGTTACGACAACGCCGATACGGTGCTGTTCACCATCAGGCCGGACCGTTGGTTCACCGCCGACTTCTCGGGTGACCTCTGAGCCGTCTGATCGAGCGTGCCCGCCGCGGCCCGTGCTAGGCCAGTGCGAGAAAGAGCTTCTCCAGTTCGGCCTCGGTCATGGGCGCGGTGTCCCCGTTCTTGTCCGCGGCGATGCATTCGCGTAGACCGGTGGCGACAATCTTGAATCCCGCGCGGTCGAGCGCCCGTGACACCGCCGCCAGTTGCGTGACGACGTCTTTGCAATCACGCCCGGTTTCGATCATGTTGATCACTCCATTGAGCTGTCCCTGAGCCCGGCGCAGCCTGCTGAGAATCGCAGTGATGCTGTCTTGATCGTCGATCATGTGTCTACCTTTCGGGGGCTCTAGCTACTGCTAGTATACCCGGCTGGGTATATGGGTGTGGTGGGTTTACCCGCAGCTCGTGTCCGTACTCTCAGGGGCCACCAGAACCACGGGCCGAGCAGCCCGGCGATGGACGGGGTCATCAACGAGCGCACGATGAGCGTGTCGAACAGCAGGCCCAAGCCGATGGTGCTTCCGGCTTGACCGATCGAGCTCAGATCACTTGCAGCCATGGACATCATGGTGAAAGCGAATACCAGCCCCGCGGACGTGACGACTCCTCCGGTTCCTCCCATTGAGCGGATGATGCCGGTCTTCAGTCCTGCGCCGATCTCCTCCTGAAAGCGTGACACCAACAACAGGTTGTAGTCCGAGCCGACCGCCAGCAGGATGATCAATCCGAAGACGGGCGCGATCCAATTGAGCTCAAGACCGAAAATGTGCTGCCACACCAGCACCGAGACTCCGAATGCGGCACCGAGAGAGAGCAATACGGTTCCGACGATCACCAGCGAAGCCACGAACGCCCGCGTGATGATCATCATCACGGCGAATATCAGTGTCACGGCTGCGATCCCCACGATCAAAAGGTCATACCGTGAGCCGGACTGAATGTCGCGATAGATCGCCGCGGTGCCGGTGAGGTAGAAGGTGGCGTCGGTCAGTGCGGTGCCCTTGACGGCCTGGTGGGCGGCCTCCAGTTCAGATGCCACTGCGGAGATTCCAGCCGGGGTGGCTGGGTCCTTATCGTGGGTGATGATGAACCGTGCGGCCGTGCCGTCGGGGGAAAGAAATAGCGTGAGGCCGCGCTGAAAGTCGGGGTTTTGGAAGGCCTCTGGTGGTAGATAGAAGTAATCCCCACTTCTGGACGCGTCGAAGGCATGTCCCATGGCACTGGCCGTGTCGGTCATCTGTGCCAGCTGGGTGATCAGGTTCGAAAAGCTGCTGTGCATGGTCAGCAGAGTGCCCTGCATGGATCTGGCGACGGCGATGATCGGCGGCAGCTGTGCCGCGATCTGTGGGATGATCGCGTCGATATTTCCGAGATCTGCCGTCAGCGCATGCATCTTGTCGGAGAAGGTGTCCACGCCGTCGATCGCGTCGAACACGGAGCGGACGGCCGAGCATGCCGGGATATCGGAACAGTGTTGCTCCCAGTAGAAGTAATTGCGCAGGGGCCGTATCACGTCGTCGAACTCGGCGAGGTGATCCCGGATCTCGTCCAGCGCGGCCTTGGCGTCCGTCATGTCGGTGGTCATGCGATCGGTCTCACCGCGCATCGCCCCGAGCAGGGATTGCATACGTTCCAAGGGGCCGATCATGGCGTCGAGATCCTTACTCATGGAGAGCATGTCCGCGGCCCGGTCCTTCATGAATTGAAGGTTCTGCTGGATGGGGATCGACTGAGCGCTGATCTGGAACGGTATAGAGGTGTGCTCGATGGGTCCGCCCAGGGGGCGGGTGATGCTTTGCACCATGGCGATTCCCGGTGACCGGAAGACGTCCTTGGCGATCCTGTCCAAGATGATCATGTCGCCGGTGTTGCGCATGTCGTGGTCGCTCTCGATCATCAGTATGTCGGGATTCATTGTGGCTGCGCTGAAATGGCGTTCGGCTGCCATGTATCCGATGTTCGACGGTAGATCGTCGGGGATGTAGAAGCGGTCGTTGTAGCTCACCTTCATGGTCGGCATGATGGCAATACCGATGAGTGCGATGGCCAACGACGCGGCGAACACCGCGACGGGCCAGCGCACCGTGGCCGTGCCGATACGACGCCACCGGCGAACCTGCACTGGCCGCGTGGGGTCGAGTAGCCCGAAACGGCTTGCGACCACGACGACGGCCGGTGCTGCGGTAAGTGCGCCCGCTACCACGATTAGCAATCCCAGAGCGGATGGAAGACCTAGTGCCTTGAAGTAGGACAGCCGCGCAAGGTGTAGGCACAAGGTCGCTCCGGCGATGGTCAAGCCTGAGCCCAGGATGATGTGGAACGTCCCCCGAAACATTGTGTAATAGGCGGTTTCGCGATCTTCGCCGGCTTGACGAGCCTCCTGGTAGCGCCCGACGAGAAAGATCGCGTAATCGGTGCCGGCGGCGATCGCCAGTGATGACAGCATGGCCACCACGAATGTCGAAAAGCCCAAGAGGTCATAGTTTCCAAGAAGCGCGACAAAGCCTCTGGCGGTGCCCATTTCGAATCCCACCATCACCAGAACCAGCAGCATGGTGCTGGCGGAGCGGTAGGTGATCAGGAGCATGATCATGATGACCGCCCCGGTGACACCCATCATGATGAGCATGCTCTTATCGGCGGCCTCGTTCATGTCCGTGGTCAGCGCCGCGGGGCCGGTGACGTACACCTTGATTCCCGGCGGTGGCGTGGAACTGCCCACGATTTGCCTGACGGCGTCCACTGATTTGTTGCCCAGGGTACTTCCCTGATCACCGGCCAGATTGAGTTGCACGTAGGCGGCCTTGCCGTCGCGGCTCTGTACGCCCGACGCGGTCAGTGGATCGCCCCACACATTCTGGACATGCTGCACATGGTCGGTATCTGCCTGTAAGGCGAGCACTAAATTGTCGTAGTAGTGGTGGGTCACCTCGTCGAGTGGCTTTTCCCCCTCGAGCACGATCATCGCGATGCTGTCGGAGTCGGACTCCTGATATTTCTGGCCGATGTGTTTTGCCGCGATCATGGCGGGCGCGTCTTGCGGCGACATGGTGACCGCATGTTCTCGGGCCACCGATTCGATTGGTGGCACAAGAACATTGACTGCCACGGTCAGTAGCAACCAGCCGGCCAGTATAGGGACTGCGAATCGGCGGATACCTCGCATGAAGGCAGGCTGCTTCGGCGTGGAGGTACTCATGCGGCCTTCACCAGACAGGAGGTCTGGGCGTGGCGCCCGTCCGTGGACCGCTCGTCCCGTACCCGGCCATTGACGGTTATCCGGCATCTCAACGTAGCGTTATCTCCTTGTGCCACAACACTGGCAATCACGGCGGGTACGGTGGTCTCGATCGTGTAGGTCCACGGCAGGCTGGTGAAGTCGACCCTCTGTGGGTGCGCGTCTTTATCCAGGTAGTTCACCGAGCCGGTAGTGTCGCTGGGACCGTAGATCTCGTAGCGCACCTGTTTGACTGTGGATGACGCGAGTGGTTCCGCGTTCGCGCCTGTCGCCGAGAAGATCGGTTCGGACCCGAATGCGCCGCGCAGATTGTTGACCGCGATGGCGCCAAGCCCGACCGCGCACGCAACAACCAAGGGCACCCACGCCCGCTTCAGTCCGGAAACCATGGCTGTGCGCACGGTCTCGCCCACCTTTCTGCTGTAGATCACGGGATCTTCAGCATCATAAATACCATACCCCCTACGGTATATCCCCCCGCTCGCCCTGACTCGCCTCGGCTTGTGCAAATACCTTAGGGGGTATGGTATGAATGAGTCGGGACGAACCCGCGCGCCGACGTGGATGAGATCTGTTTTGGTGGCGCCGGCCTTGTTTCACAAGTGATGGGAGATGCTGGATGTCAACCGATAGCGATGCGGCGCCAAGGGAATCCTTCGATGTGAGGATCTGGCTAGACCCGGTGTGCCCGTTCTCCTGGAATACCGCGCGATGGCTTGACGCGATCGCGACCAGGTCTGGCGTACGGGTCGACTGGCGGCTGATGAACCTGGCGGTATTGAACGAGGGCAAGGAGTTGTCGCCCGCTCTACAGGCCCGGATGCGCGACTCACGACAGGTGGGGCGGCTCATGGCAGGCGTTCAGCGCGACCTGGGCCAGCGAGGTGTGCACGCGGCCTACTTCGCTTTTGGTCGGCTCTATTTCGACGAGTCACTACCTGTCGATGCCGAACTCGCGGATCGGGTGCTGGGTGCGGTGGCGCCGTTGCGGACAACGAGGGAGTCGCTGTCGGACACCTCGTTGGATGAGGTCATCCGACAATCCCACGAGGAGGGGCAGCGCGCGCTGGGTGATGTCGGCGGCAGTCCGCTCGTGCAGGTGCAGGGGCGCACATTCTTTGGGCCGGTCCTCACGGAAGTACCCGATGAAGACGGTGGCCAGGTGCTCTTTGATGCGGTCACCGGGCTCGCCCGGGTCCCGGAGTTCGCGCAGCTGCAGCGGCCGCGGCCCGCCCACTAGGAGCGCGCGATGTGTCACCCCGTGAAGTGCAGAGTGTGTGCGAAGACCACGTGGTCGGGCTGTGGTCACCACATTGAATCCGTCAAAAAGCAAGTCCCCGAGAGTCAATGGTGTGGGGGGCACCGCTCATCGCCATCTGCTCCCGCACGCGGGGGCCTATTCAGGAAGAAGGAGCGCGAAAGATGAAGAAGATCGTCATCCTGGGTGCCGGAATCGGCGGCCTGAGTGTGATCAATGAGATCCGCGAGTCCGGAGTACCGCTGGATGACCTGGACATCACGGTGGTCGACGAGGACTTCGCGCACTTTCTCGGCTTTACCTTGCCCTGGGTGATGAGAGGTTGGCGGGAAGCCGATAGTGTGCCGATTCGGCCCAGTGCCCAGGCATTGTCGGGGATAAACACCATCACGGGCTCTGTTACCGGAATCGATCCCATTGCCCGCACGGTGACCCTGTCCGACACATCGACCCTGTCCTTCGATGCCCTCATCATTTCCACCGGCGCCCGCAATGCCCTGGACAAGGTTCCCGGTCTGGCCGAATCCGCCGCTCGGGGCGACGCGGTGCACTATTACAGCGTTGCCGGAGCCGGTGATGCGCGTCGCGCACTGGCGAACTTCTCGGCAGGCAAGCTTGTCTTCCTGGTGACGTCGCAGCCATTCCGATGTCCGGTGGCTCCGTACGAGGGCGCCCTGTTGGCCTCGGATCTGCTGAGCGAAAAGGATGTACGGTCCAACGTCGATCTCAGCGTGTACACCCCGGAGCTACACCCCATGCCCTCGGCGGGCCCCTATGCGGGACCACAGCTGGTGCAGTTACTCAGGGACAACGGTATTGCGTTTCACGGCGAACATAGGACGGAGCGCATCGACCCCGACGGCAAGGTGGTCGTATTCGCCGATGGGACCACGGTGAGCTTTGATCTGCTGGTGTTTGTGCCCCCGCACGAGCCGTCGGTCACTATCGAGGGATCGGGGTGGATCGATGTGGATGCGGAAACCATGCAAACCCGGTACGACGGGATCTGGGCGATCGGGGACACCGCGGCCGTGACGTCACCCTCCGGTAAACCACTGCCGAAGGCAGCGATTTTCGCCAAGAACGGCGCGAAAGCCGCTGCCCAGAACGTGCTTCGCTATCTGGGGCGGTCCGATCGCGGCGGTGCCCTGTCGGGACTGGGGTACTGCTACCTCGATACCGGTCAGCATCGCGCGGCGCAGGGTAAGGGCGACTTCTTCTCGTTGCCGCACCCGGCTATCACCCTTACCGAACCTTCCTCAAGTCAGCATCACGACAAGCAGGATGAAGAGTCCCAATGGCGTGCCATGTGGGAGTCACGTTCCGGTGCTTGACATCTCGCTGTCGCGATATGCGTTCGCGTAGGGTGGGTAAGCGTGACCGCGCTCAGTGAAAACGCCATGCCAGAGACCGCCGAGCAGTTTTCCGCGCGACTCACCGAGGCCATCGACAGCGCCGGCCTGGTCTTGCTGATGAGCATCGGGCATCAGACCGGCTTGCTGGACACCTTGGCGGCGTCGCCGGGTTCGACGAGCGATCAGCTCGCGGATGCCGCCGGGCTGGAGGAGCGTTATGTTCGCGAGTGGCTCGCCGGGATGACCGTTGCGCACGTTGTGGACTACGAGCCGATGAGCGCGACGTACACGCTGCCGGGCCATCGTGCCGTGACGTTGACGCGTGGTGCCGGTCTGAACAATCTGGCACGCCTGGCCCAGTACATGCCGCTGCTCGGCGAGGTCGAACAGAAGATCGTCGACTGCTTCCGCCAGGGAGGCGGGCTGAGTTACAGCGATTACCCACGTTTTCACGCGGTGATGGCGGAGCGCAGCCGCGAGGTCTTCGACAAGGCGCTGATCGGGACGGTGCTTCCACTGGTCGACGGGCTGCCGGAACGCCTGGAGCAAGGTCTGGATGTTGCCGATTTCGGCTGCGGCAGTGGATATGCGCTCAATCTCATGGCGCGGGCATTTCCCGCCAGCCGGTTCACGGGTATCGATTTCTCGGACGAGGCGATTGCCACGGGGGCCGCCGATGCCACCCGGCAGGGGCTGCGCAACGCGGCATTCCTCAGTGCGGACGTGGCCACCGTGACCGCGTCGGCCGCCTATGACCTCATCACAGCCTTCGACACGATTCATGACCAGGCGCATCCGGCGGCGGTGCTCGCCAATATTCATCGGGCACTGCGTCCGGGTGGAGTCCTGCTGATGGCCGATATCAAGGCGTCCAGTCGATTGGAAGACAACATCGGCGTCGCCATGAGCACGTACCGATACACCGTCTCGCTGACACATTGCATGCCGGTTTCACTGGGTCTGGAAGGCGCCGGGCTGGGCACCATGTGGGGACGGCAGCGGGCCGAGTCGATGTTGGCCGAGGCGGGATTCTCGGACGTCACGGTCCGCGATATAGCCGAAGACACCGCCAACTATTTCTACATCGCCAGGAGATGACGCACCAGCACTGTTAGGATCCGGTATATGCCGCTGGCGCAACGCGATCGGAGATCGATAGCGCACCGCCGGCTTCTTGTGGCCGCCATTGTGGTGCTCGTAGGTGTACTGGCCTCGCTGTCTCTGGTGCATTGCCCTAAGGGCGTTGCCGCACTGACTCATACCGCGGTGTCGAGCGGTATCCTGACGCAGGATTCGGCGGAACAACCAGGCGGCACCTGCGCATCTGCCGAGGTGGTCGTTTCCGAGGATGTGAAGCATGTGGGCCGGCCGCTACTGGCGGCGCCCGCACTCATCACCTCCTTTCGGGATCCGCCGATCCATGACGGGATGTACGGCGCATATCCACCCGGGAACGTGAATCCTCTTGCGGCGCTGGATGGTCGCTCACTTCTGTATCGGATCAGTGTGATCCGGCGCTGATTCACGCGCCCCGACATCTTTCACACCCTGATGGGCTGCTGCCGCGTGCTGCGCACTCGCAGGCACGTGCGCGCGAGGCTGCCCTTTCCGTTGCACAAACCCAAGGACTTGAGGTCGACAATCGATGACTGCTGACGTTTCCCCGAATAACTCCTGGCGTGACAGCGCCGGGCTGATCGCACTTCCGATCCGGCTGGTGGTCGGATGGACCTATTTCTCCGCTTTTTGGAGAAGGGTCGCGCTCGAGAACAAGCTGGACCCCGATGTCTCGGGCTACGTAGGAGCGAAGTTCAATCACTTCCTGCCGCAGGCCTTCGGCATCAAACCGGTGATCGGCTTTCTGGTAGAGCATCCGGACCTCTTGAAATGGGTGATGGTCGTGTTCACCGTGGTGGAAGGCATCACGGGGTTGTGTCTGATGGCGGGGATTCTCACCAGGGCGATGAGTGTCAGTGTCTTCCTGCTCGCGCTGGGGATACTGCTGGGATCGGGCTGGCTGGGCACGACGTGTCTGGACGAATGGCAGATCGGGATTCTCGGGATTGCCTCGGGACTGACCCTGTTTCTCGCCGGCGGCGGCCGATACTCGGTGGATCACTGTGTGGCGGAACGTCATTGCCCACTCACCACACGGCGCTGGTTTATCTGGCTGACATCGGGGCCCGTTGGTGTTCCCCGCCGTCTGGTTCTCGGTGGCGCGGCGGCGGTACTGGCGATCGCGCTGTTCACCAACCAGCACTTCCACGGCGGTGTCTATGGTCCGCTGCACAACAAGTCAGTGACGCCCGGCATCGAGATATCGGATGCACATCTCTCCGATCGAAATCTGCGATTCACCGTGTACCGAACCGAGGGTGTCGATGTCTACGGATCGTTCCTGGTGGGCGTCACCGTTACTGAAAGCGAGACCGGACGGGTCGTTGTGGACCTACGAGCGGATCAGCTGAGTGGGCTATCGGCCGAGTCCATCAAGAATCGGTACATCGCGACGGTGAAAACCGGTGCGTACGGCGTGATTGTGCCGCTGGGTGCCAAGGCCGAGCTGAACATCGATACTCGGCACGCACCAATCGAGCCGCGACATCATTACACGCTGTCGCTTGCCGACGTCAGCGGTGCGGTGTGGGCGCAGGCCGTACAGGTCGGCGACTAGCTACCAGACACGAATCCAGTCGACGAGCATCTCCGCGGGGTAGGTGCCCCCGCGGGGATCGCCGCCGCCGGATCCCGCCACGGCCAGATTCAGCACGGCAAAGGCCTTGTGTCCCGGATTATTGAACGGCCAGTCCGCCAGGGAATTGGCCGGAACCTCGAAATACGGTGCAGCCCCGTCGGTGTAGTCCCTCCAGAACCGAATGCCCTTGTCATCCCATTGAGTACGCCAGGTGTGCCAGGCGCTGTCGAGGGAAAGGTTGTGTGTCTTCCACTCCGAGCCATTTGCTTTGGCGTGCACGGTGGTTGCCGCTGGCCAGCTGCCGTTGCCGTACCACTCGACAATGTCGATCTCACCATCTTGGTCGCTGCCGAGCCAGAACGCGGGCCATGCCCCCGGCGTCAGACAGTTGAACTTGATGCGCGCTTCCCAGGTGTAGCCGATACCCAGTTCGGTCGTGCTGTAGATCTTGCCACCGTAGTAGGTGTTTCCCTCTTTGGCGGCCTTGATTACCAGGCTCGAGTTTCCGTCCAGGAACACGTTCTTGCGGTCGTCGCGGTACTGGCCGACGTTCTCGGGAAGCTCCCAGAAAGTCGGGTCCTTCATGGACTCGCGAGCCTTCGAGATTGCCCACTTCGAACCGTCGGGCGCCGAACCCGCCGGTCCGTCGAACTCGTCGACGAAGACGTACTTGCCGGTGGGGGGAGCCGCGGGCGGCCGCATCGGTGGGTTCTGTGGAGAAGGTTGCGCCCACGCCTCCGGCATAGAAGCCGCGGCCGCCAACATTCCAAGCCCTGAAAACGCCATCATGCGGCGCCTATCCATGTTCACCATCGTGGCCGACCATAACAGGATTTGCCCGAATTGGTCCCGGCGCGTGGGAACGGCTGCTAGCCGTGCACGCGCAACGAGTCACGGCCGGGTGCCAGCACTTCCGCCGTCAGGCCACGAATGGCCAGATCGTCCGGCATGGGTGCGCTCATTGCCAGCGCGGCGCCAACGCGGGCAAGAGCAGGTGCCATCTGGATGCCGTAGCCGCCCTGGGCCGCGTACCAGAAGAATCCCTCGGCCCCCGGATCGGCACCGACTACGGGCGTGCGGTCGGCGGTGAAGGAACGCAGGCCTGCCCACGCGGAATTGACGGACCGGATGCCAAGTGTGGTTGCCTCGTTGATCATCCCGATCGCCCGTGCCATCTCCAATTCGTCGGGCCGGGGGTCTCCGGGCGCCTGCGGGGTCTCGTCGGCAGGCGAGCAGAGGAACTGCGCGCCATCGGGTTTGAAGTAGAAGGCATCGGACGCGTCCAGGGTCATCGGAAGCGAGCCGTGCGCATCGGGGCGCGGAGCAGAGGCCATGAAGGCGGTACGTCGCAGCGGCTGGATACCCACCGGACGAGCGCCGAAGAGCTGAGCGAGTTCGTCGCACCAGGCACCAGCGGCGTTGACGACGGTGCCCGCTTCGAATACCCGGTCCGAGGAGTCTTGCAGGACCCAGCGGCTACCCTGCCGGGTCGCGCGCGTGATCCCGGCCGACTTCACGATGGTTCCGCCGCGCCCGCGCAGACCGCGTACATAACCCTGGTGCAGCCCGTGGACGTCCAGCTCCATCGGGGACAGATCGATTGTCGCCAGTTGGGTGTACCCAGGGCGCAGGTACGGGTTGATCTCGCCGGCCACCGCGCCGTCGACCAGCTCGGTGTTGCTTCCCAGCGCGGCGGCCTGGCGGTGTGCGTCGCGGAGCGCTTCCGTGTGCGCCGCGTCCGCGATGATCAGGAGCGGGATCGAGGTGGCCAGTGGCGCGTCGAAGCCCTCGCGGGGATCGGTGAAGAAGTCGCGGCTGGCCGCGGTCAGCATCCGGATGACGGGATTTCCGTAGTTCTCGATGAAGGTGGCTGCTGATCGCCCGGTGGTGTGGAAGGCCAGCGTGGATTCTCGCTCGAGCAGCGCCACGGTTCGGTGCTGGGCCAACTCATACGCGATCGAGGCTCCCGACATACCGCCGCCGATGACGATGACATCGACGGAGAGTTTGGTCTCGATGGGGTGACTCACGTGACCTCCGTCTCGGTAAGGATGAATGTCTGTTGAGTTCGAGGGTAGGTGCTGAAAAGCGCCGTATTGTCGGTACCGAGCCTTAGCACCTCACAGAGCCTGGGAGGCCGAATGCCGATTACGTTGCCCGACAACTGGGCTGACCATGTGGACGACTTGGCCGACTTCTATCGCGATCTGCATCAGAATCCGGAATTGTCGTTCCAGGAGTATCGAACCGCCGGAAAAATCGAGGAGGCCATCGCGCCCCTCGGGCTTGAGGTGACGGCGGGTGTCGGCGGCACCGGGGTGGTTGCCGTGCTGCGCAACGGACCTGGTCCGGTGGTCTGGTTGCGGGCCGACTTCGACGCACTGCCCGTGCTGGAGCAAACGGGCCTTTCCTATGCGAGCACGGCCCGCGCTACCGATCCCGACGGCAAGGACGTTCCCGTCATGCATGCGTGTGGCCACGATATGCATGTCGCCGCTCTGGTGGGCACGTTGCGGCTGCTGAATGAACTCAAGCCGACGTGGTCGGGAACGGTGGTCGCGGTGTTCCAGCCGGCCGAGGAAGTGGGCGGCGGCGCGAACGCGATGATCGCCGACGGCATCCTCGACCGATTCCCCAAACCCGAGATCGTCCTAGGCCAGCACGTCGGTCCGCTTCCGGCGGGCATGATCGGTTACAAGACGGGTACCGCCCTTGCGGCCTCGGACTCGTTGAAGATGCAGCTCTTCGGGCGGGGTGGCCATGGCTCGCAACCGGAATCGACGATCGATCCGGTAGTGATGGCATCGAACGTGGTGCAGCGTCTCCAGACGATCGTTTCGCGCGAGCTGTCGCCGTTCGAACCCGCTGTGGTCACCGTCGGCTATCTACACGCGGGAGCGAAGGACAACATCATCCCCGACGACGCCGAGCTCGGCATCAATGTCCGCACCTTCAACGAGGACGTCCGGAAGAAGACATTGGCCTCCATCACACGGATCGCGCAGGCGGAGTCGGCGGCATCTGGCTCCGAGAAGGAACCGGCGGTCACATCGATGCACACGTTCCCGGTCACCGTCGTAGATGACGCCGCGATGCAGGCGATAGCCGCGGTGTTCCGTGAGCACTTCGGCGCCGAACGGATACTGGAGTCTCCGAGCCCGCTGGCGGGCAGCGAGGATGTCGGAGTCTTCGGGACCACCGCAGGCGTCCCCACCGCGTTCTGGTTCTGGGGAGGCTACGAGCAACAGCGCTTCGAAGACGCGGCAGCGGCCGGAAAGCCGGTGCCGTCCAACCACTCTCCCGAATTCGCGCCGGTGCTCGAACCCACACTCGTAACGGGGATTGAGGCGCTCACCGTGGCGGCGTTGTCCCGGCTGACCGCTCCGAGCTGATCAGTCCGAGCATCTTGGCCCGTTCCAGGATGATCCGGGCGCGGTTGAGCCGGGGCAGATCACTGCCGTCTTTGGGCTTTCCGCCCTGGCTGTTGAAGCGCTCCACGAAGTCCTGTGCCCACGAAACGTCTTCATCGGACGGGCTCAAGCCCTTGTTGATGGTGTCGGCATCGGATGAGTGCAGGGCGAGCTTTCCGGTCATGCCCATGCGGCGTGCCAGCGCAACTCCTTGGGGCAGGTCAGCAGGATCGCGTGTCGGGCCGTCGATAGGCCCAGGGAGATGCGCGGCGCGTGAGGCCACCACCAGTTGAGAACGGCTGTACGCCAGCGCCAGTGGGTCTTGCTCGACGCCGATGTCAAGCGTGTAGTCGTTGACGCCGAAGGCGATGCGAAAACAGGGGCGGGCGGCGGCGATGTCGTGCACGCGGGAGAGCCCGCGCGCGGTCTCGATGAGCGCGATCACCGGAATTTCACCGCCCAGGCGATTGGCAGTGTCCCACATATGATTTCCACCCTCGGTTTTGGCGAGGACTACGCCCTTGAGGCCGTGGGCGTCAGCGAGTGTTCGGCAGTCGGCGGACCAGAAATCGCTGGAGGCGTCATTGACACGCACCCATGCCCGACCGCCGGAGTTGAGATATTCCAGCACGCGTGCCCGTGCTGGCTCTTTCTCATTGGGCGCGACGGCATCTTCCAGATCCAGGATTACCTCGTCGGCACCCGTGGAGGTAACGGCGGCGTCGAGATCGGGCTCCCGGGATGGATTGACCAGCAGCCATGAGCGTGAAACCTTCGAATTCACTGTCACCACACCAGTATTGCGTAGAGTTATCGACATTACCGAGGGATGCGGCTCAGCCAGTTGGATTCTCCGTCGACGGGCTGACCATTGATGACAACCATGGGTACGCCGGATTTGGGGAATGCGCGTAACAGCGGCAGGTTACTCGCCGCGATGACGCGGCCGTCAAACGGGACTGGCAGCCCGAGCCGGATCAGATCTTGTGCGGCCTGGGGCGCGTTGACACGCTCGGCCAGTGTTGCCAGCTGGTCATTGCCCAAGTCGGTATCCCCTTCTTCCTGGGGCTGCTGATCCTTCGCGTAGATCTGTCGGATAAACCGCCAGGTGACATCGCTTGAGCGCGATTGGTCGGCGACCACAAAGCTGGCGTAGATCGCACGAGTGTCGTATGTGCCGCTGGCCGAGTACTTATCGAGGAAATCCACGAATCGAAGGTTGATGTGCAGCTTTCCGGATTCGATGCGCCGACCGATTTCTTCGCCTTGGTCTTGAACCATCTTCCCGCTGTACGGGCACAGCGGGTCGAGATAGAGATCGACCTGTCCGGGCGCTTCGGGGTTGCCGATAGACAACACATCGCCCGCGGGCACCGATTCGGCCGCACGGGCCACCGCGACACTGGGAGTCCAGACCAGGACCGCGGTGGCCAGACCGATGATCATCGCAAGACGTTTCACTGCGTGCATCGGTCCATCATCGCGCAGTCGGCTACACCTTGCGGTTCTCGGATGCGATCAGCCAGGCCAGCTTCTCCAGCCCATCGATCAGCTGGTGCAGGATGTCGGCTGTGGTGGGATCTTCGTTGTCCACCTCGTCGTGTACGGCGCGCAGCGTATTGACCGCGGCCTGAATCCGGATGGTGATGAGGTCCACCACATCGCCGGTGCTGCGCTCATACGGCGGGAATTGGGGCAGTGAGGTGCTGGCCGTGACGGTGTCCGACCGGCCGTCGGGCACGGCATACAGGGCACGCATGCGTTCGGCGATGGTGTCGCTGCCTTCGCGAGCGAAGTCGACCAGCTCATCCAATTGCAGATGCAGATCGCGGAAGTTGGTGCCGACGACGTTCCAGTGCGCCTGCTTGCCCTGCAAGTGAAGCTCGATCAGGTCCACGAGGACGCGTTGCAGGTTGTTCGACAGCGTCGGCGAGGCGCTGAAGTGCTTGACATCGGATTCTGAGAGACGGGCTGTGTTCGTCATGTCAGGTACAACAGCATTAATTTGGATCTATTCCAGATTGGTGTCTCTAGGTGCCTGTGCCCGCGATCCCGTTGAGCAGTACCCCGGCGCAATGCTCGGCGAATCGTTCGAGCAACTGGTCGTCCAGCTGCTCTCCCGCGAGCGGCAACCAGCTCTTGGCGGCGAACAGGAATTCGCACATGCCCACCGTTGTGAAGAACAACAGGTTGGAGTCGACGTCGGCGCGAAATTCGCCGGCGGTGACCCCCTCTGCGACGAGATCTCGGTAGAAGTCGAGCGTGGGCGCCGCGAAACGTTCTGTGACGGGCCGTGTTTCGGGCTCAGTGGCCGCCAGTATCTCGCTGATGTGTTGTGCGTACGGGTATCGCACAAAGTTGGCGATCATGCCGCGGACATGCTTGCGCAACTTTTCCGTCGGTGACAGGTCGGAGGCGGCGAGATTGCGCAGTTCTTCCAGCACGTCGTCGGTTGACCGGTACAACAGGGCATTCAACAGCTGGCGCTTGCCGCCAAAACAGTAGCTGACCATCCCGGCCTGCATCCCGGCCCGCGCGCAGATCTGGCTGACGGATGGTTCGGCCCCGCCGGTCTCGATGAGCAACTCATGGGTCGCCTGCAGTAAGCGCTCCCGGGAGGCGTCCGCGCCTCGTAGCGGCTCGGGCTCGTCGGGTGTGCGGAACTTCCGGCGGATATCGGCGGACGGGTTCACTCGATGAGTATGACACGGTGTTGACACTGTTTGAA
The DNA here is from genome assembly GCF_001605725.1 of Mycobacteroides immunogenum. NCBI lineage: Bacteria > Bacillati > Actinomycetota > Actinomycetes > Mycobacteriales > Mycobacteriaceae > Mycobacteroides > Mycobacteroides immunogenum. The sequence goes on along the minus strand of NZ_CP011530.1, from coordinate 5,404,206 downwards.
TGATCGTGCAATCTTCCTTGCATGATCGTTCAGGATGGTCAATCCGGGCCGCCGCGCTCCGTCCTGGTGCCGGATCTGTTGGCGGGAAAGGTGTGCGTCGTGTCCGGGAGCGGCAGTGGACTGGGGCGAGCGGCGGCACTGGAGATGGCACGCGCCGGTGCGACGGTTGTGGGTTGCGGGCGGCGAGCCGACCCGATCGAGGCCACGGCCGAGATGATTCGAGCTGCTGGCGGCCGAGCGGACGCGCGACCGCTGGACATTCGCGACCCGGACGCGGTCGACGAGTTCTTCGACGGTGTGTTGGAAGAATATGGCCGCGTTGATGTTCTGCTGAACAACGCCGGCGGTCAGTTTCTCTGCCCAGCCGAGAACATCACCCCGAAGGGGTATCGCACGGTCATCGAATTGAATGTGCTCGGTACCTGGCACATGACTCATGCGGCCGCCACCAAGGCAATGATCCCGCGGGGAGCGGGCCGGATTCTCAGCGTGACGTTGTCACCGCATCACGGATTTCCGTTGATGACCCATACCGGAGCGGCGCGCGCCGCCGTGGAATCCATGACGCGGTCGCTTTCGATCGAATGGGCTCGCTACGGAATCACCTTGTGTGCCTTGGCGCCCGGGACGATGGGTACGGAGGTTTTCAACACCAAGTACCCGGCCCAGTACCGAGCGATCGTGGAACAGAGCCAGCCGCTCACCCGAGTGGGTACCGAATGGGAGTGGGCCAACTTCGTCACCTACATGGCGGCGGATGTCGCGGGTTTCTTCACCGGTTGCGTGCTCACGATGGATGGCGGCCGCGACAACTTCTCGAGCAACTTTCCGACACCGGCGATGGGCGCCATGGCCGGCTTACCCAGTGAGGAACGGAAATGACCGTCATGGGGTGCGATCCACTGTGGTGCGCGCGCATATCAGGGCAATCGAAGGGGCATGACGCATGAGTGTGCTGGCGACGGCGGTGGACACCTCATCGGACGCTTACCGCATCAATCGGGAGGCGATGCTGGCACAACTCGCCATCGTCCGGGCCGAGCATGACAAGGCGGTGGGCGGCGGTGGCGAAAAGTACATCGAGCGCCACCGCAAGCGCGGCAGGATGTTGGCGCGGGAACGTATCGAGCTACTCATTGACGAGGATTCGGCTTTTCTGGAATTGAGTTCACTTGCCGGGTGGGGCAGTGGATTCCACGTCGGTGGGAGTCAGATCACCGGTATCGGTGTGGTCTGCGGCGTGGAGTGCGTTATCGGCGCCAACGACCCAACCGTCAAGGGCGGCACCATGAATCTGTACAGCCTCCGTAAAGGTCTGCGGGCCATGGATATTGCCTTTGAAAATCGGATGCCGCTGATTCAGATCGTGGAATCGGGTGGTGGTGATCTGCCGGGACAGAAGGATTTCTTCGTGCCCGGCGGGCGCTCGTTCCGGGATATGACCCGGATGTCCGCCGCCGGTATCCCGACGATCTCGATAGTGACCGGCAATGCCACCGCGGGCGGTGCCTATGTGCCCGGTATGTCGGATTACGTCGTCATGGTGAAGGAACAATCGAAGGTGTTCCTCGCTGGCCCGCCGCTGGTGAAGATGGCGACGGGCGAGGAATCCGATGATGAAACCCTGGGTGGCGCCGATATGCACGCCAGGACATCTGGGCTCGCGGATTACTACGCGGTGGACGAGGTAGATGCCTTGCGACTCGGGCGCCAGATTGTGTCCAGGCTCAACTGGCGCAAGCTGGGCCCCCCGCCGTCGGCCACCGCGCCGCCTCCGGTCCATGATCCCGAAGAGCTTCTCGGACTTATCCCCTCCGATCCCAAGCAGCCCTTCGATCCTCGCGAGGTGATTGCGCGCCTGGTCGATGGCTCGGAGTTCGACGAGTTCAAGCCGCTCTACGGGACCAGCCTTGTTACCGGCTGGGCACGTGTGAACGGGTATCCCATCGGAATCCTGGCCAACGCACGGGGGGTTCTGTTCAACGAGGACGCCCAAAAGGCAACGCAATTCATCCAGTTGAGCAATCAAAGTGATACGCCGCTGTTGTTTCTGCAGAACACCACCGGTTACATGGTGGGCAAGGATTATGAGCAGCGCGGCATGATCAAGCACGGCGCGATGATGATCAATGCCGTCTCGAATTCGACTGTCCCGCATATCACTGTCGTGATGGGTGCATCCTACGGCGCAGGCAACTACGGAATGTGTGGCCGCGCCTACGATCCCCGTTTCTTGTTCGATTGGCCGAATTCGCGTACCGCGGTGATGGGCGGGCAACAGCTCGCCGGGGTGCTCTCGATCGTCGCGCGCCAGGCCGCCCAGGCAACCGGTAAGCCATATGACGAGGCGCACGACGCGGCGGTTCGAGCGGCGGTAGAGCAGCAGATCGATAGTGAGTCACAGGCTCTGGTGATTTCGGGCCTGCTGTACGACGATGCCGTCATCGATCCCCGCGACACCCGCGCCGTGCTCGGTATCGCGCTATCGGCGATCCACAATGCTCCCGTCCGTGGGGCCGATCGATTCGGAGTGTTCCGGCCATGACAGTGCGTGCCCTCCTGGTTGCCAACCGCGGTGAGATCGCGCGGCGCGTGTTCCGTTCCTGCCGAGATCTCGGAATATCCACCATCGCATTGCATTCGGATGCCGATACCGGCGCGCCGTACGTGCAAGAGGCGGATGCGCGGGTCCGTCTCGCGGGCAACACGCCCGCGGAGACCTACCTGCGCACCGATCGGGTAGTCGCCGCTGCTTTGCAGGCCGGTGCGGATGCGGTGCATCCCGGCTATGGCTTCCTATCTGAGAACGCGGACTTCGCGAGGTCGGTAATCGGCGCAGGTCTCACCTGGGTGGGTCCGCCGGTCGAGGCCATCGAGACCATGGGTTCCAAGATCGAGTCGAAGCGGCAGATGGCTGCGGCGGGGGTGCCAGTGCTTGCCGAACTGTCACCGGATGCTGCCACCGAAGCCGACCTGCCGGTTCTGATCAAGGCATCCGCCGGCGGTGGCGGCCGGGGCATGAGAGTGGTGCGCTCTCTGGATGCGTTGCGGGGTGAGATCGAGCTGGCAAGTGCGGAGGCGCAATCGGCTTTCGGCGATGCCACCGTGTTTTGTGAGCCGTATCTGGAAACCGGTCGCCATATCGAGGTTCAGGTAATGGCCGATATGTATGGAACGGTGTGGGCGGTAGGCGAACGCGAATGCTCGATACAGCGGCGCCACCAGAAAGTGGTCGAGGAAGCCCCGTCGCCTCTGGTTGAGCGTGTCGACGGCATGCGCGCCAAGCTGTTTGAGGCGGCATGCACGGCCGCCCGCGCCATCGACTATGTGGGTGCGGGCACGGTCGAGTTCCTGTCGGATGACACTGGCCGGTTCTACTTTCTGGAGATGAACACACGGCTGCAGGTCGAGCATCCCGTCACCGAGGCAACGACGGGATTGGACCTGGTGGCGCTGCAGATCGATATCGCCGAAGGCGGCCGACTGGCTGCCGAACCCCCGGCTGCCCGCGGCCACGCGATCGAGGTCCGCTTGTACGCGGAGGACCCCGCCGCGCAGTGGCAGCCGCAAACCGGCACCCTGAGTCGATTCGAAATACCCGGCGTGGTAGCGGAATTCGAGAATTCTACATACGGCATCCGGCTCGATTCGGGTGTGGTGGACGGGTCTGCCGTCGGTGTGTATTACGACCCGATGCTGGCGAAGGTGATCGGGTTCGCCCCGACCCGGCCGGCGGCGGCCCGAGCACTCGCGCGGGCGCTGCACCGCGCCCGAATCCACGGAATGATCACCAACAGAGATCTGTTGGTGCGGGTGTTGCGGCACCCGGCCTTCCTGGCGGGGGACACCGATACCGCGTTCTTTGATCGGCACGGGTTGGAGACGCTTTCAGCTCCGCTCGCCGATCCGGAGACGCACACGTTGGCGGCCTTGGCGGCCGCGCTGGCCGATGCCACCCTGAACCGGGAGGTGTTGTCCGTGCAGCCCGGAGTGCCCACGGGTTGGCGAAATGTCACCAGCCAGCCGCACCGCAAGTGCTACTCGGCGGCAGGGAAATCGGTCGAGGTCTGCTATCTCTCGGGCCGAGACGGATTTGCCGCGGTGGACCGTGACGACGTACGGGTGGTCGCTGCCGCACCGGCGGAGGTGGTTTTGGAGGTCGCAGGGGTGGCCCATGCCTTCTCCGTCGCACGCTACGGAGACCTGCGCTGTGTCGATTCCGCGCTGGGTGCGGTGATGCTCCATCGTGAGAGCCCCTTTCCCGATCCCAGCAGTGTTGCCGCACCGGGATCATTGCTTGCTCCGATGCCTGGCACCGTGGTTCAGATCGCGGTCGGCGCGGGCGATCAGGTGGATGCCGGCCAGCCGATCCTCTGGTTAGAGGCCATGAAGATGCAGCACCAGATCAATGCTCCCGTCGCGGGCGTGGTCGCCGAGCTGCCGGTTCGGATCGGCCAACAAATGGAATTGGGCGCCGTACTCGCGGTCGTCGAATCAACCGAGAATCAGTGAAAGGGAGCTGTTAACAGTGGATTTCAGCGAAACCGACGAACAGATCGCACTGCGCCATGCGGTATCCAAACTGGCGCAGAGCTACGGTCCGGAATATTGTCTACCCCGGTGCCGTAGTCGTGAGCCCTTGCGTGAACTGTGGCAGGAAGCGGGCCAACTGGGGTTCCTCGGAGTAAACCTTCCCGAGGAGTACGGCGGCGGTGGCGCGGGCATGTACGAGTTGACGATCGTTTACGAGGAGCTCTCGGCCCAGCTGTGCGGCTTGCTGATGATGGTGGTCTCGCCCGCGATCGCCGGCACCATCATCACGAGGTTCGGCACGGACGAGCAGAAGTCATACTGGTTGCCGGGTATGGCCACCGGCGAGAAGATCATCGCCTTCGGTATCACCGAACCAGACGCCGGGACCAACTCCCACAACATCGCCACGGTGGCTCGCCGGGATGGGAGCGACTGGTTACTCACGGGCCGTAAGACATTCATCTCCGGTGTCGACCAAGCAGACGCGGTCCTGATTGTCGCGCGCACGGAGGACGCCAAGACCGGCAAGCTCAAGCCCGCACTGTTCTTGATGCCCACGGACAGTCCCAACCTCGTCAGACATCGCATCGAGCTGGACCTGGGATTGCCCGACAACCAGTTCGCGCTGTTCCTCGACGATGTACGTCTACCATCGCATGCCCTTGTCGGGGAGCATGATTCAGCGCTGTGGCAGCTTTTCGCAGGCCTGAACCCCGAACGTCTCATGGTCGCCGCGGGCAGCGCGGGCGTCACCCGCTACTTCTTGGACAAGGCTGTCGGATACACCAAGACTCGCTCGGTGTGGGGCACGCCCATCGGCGCACACCAAGGACTCGCGCATCCGCTGGCACAGATCAAGATCGAGCATGAGCTGGCCAAACTCATGCTGCAGAAGGCTGCCACCGTCTATGACACGGGCGACGATCTGGCGGCTGGCGAGGCGGCCAATATGGCCAGGTTTGCGGGAGCTGAGGTTGCCGCTCGTGCGAATCAGCAAGCCGTGCAATCCATGGGTGGCAACGGGCTTGCGGCCGAACACGGTATGGCCATGATGCTGAGCATGACCGCGCTCGGCCGCATCGCTCCCGTCAGCCGCGAGATGGTGCTCAACTACGTCGCCCAGAACAGCCTGGGCCTGCCCAAATCGTACTGAGGAAGGGAACCATCATGGCTGTATATGCGGAACTCGTTCACTATCAACGGGACCGGGGCATCGGTCGGATAGAGCTGGACTCACCGCACAACCGCAATGCACTCTCACGTCAGCTGACCGCCGAACTGGGCGAGCGCCTCGCAGAGGCCTCGTCGGACCCGCGCGTCCGCGCTATCCAGCTGACGCACACCGGGCCCGTCTTTTGTGCGGGCGCGGACCTGTCTGAGATGAAGTCCGGAGTCAAGTCGACGGACTCGATGATCGCCCTGCTACGCGCGATCGTCGAGGCGCCGAAACCGGTGGTCGCCACCCTCGATGGCCACGTGCGTGCGGGCGGGCTGGGGCTGGTCGGTGCGGCAGACATCGTCCTGACGGGGCGGTCGTGTTCGTTTGCGTTCAGCGAAGTCCGGATTGGGGTGGCACCGGCAATGATCGCGCTCACCACCATGGGTCGCATGTCCGAACGTGCGGTGAGCCGCTACTACCTGACGGGTGAGAAGTTCGACGCCGCGACCGCGGCGCGGGCAGGCTTGATCACGGAGGTGGTTGATGATGTGACCGCTGCGGCTGAGGCCCTGTTCGACGAGCTGCGACTGTGCTCGCCGCAGGCCCTTGCCGCGTGCAAGCCCGTCACCACCCAGGCGCGCCGCGCGGCATTCGACGCGCAGGCAGATGAGCTCGCCGCCATGTCGGCTCGCCTGTTCAACTCTGGCGAGGCGAAGGAAGGCATGCTTGCCTTTCTCGAAAAGCGCAGTCCCAGTTGGGCAGTCGAGTACAGCAGCGCCTAAGTACGTCGGTCGGTTCTACGGGATCTGGCCTTGCGGCACCGACAGCTCGACACGCCCGGCCGCGTATGGGGCGATGTTGATTCCCGTGACCAGTCCGTCTCGGGTGTCCATGTGGATGACGGCGAGGGGATGGCCGCCCGGTGCGATGACGGCGCCCGGCCGTCCGTCGACGAGCAGTGCTGTTGCCACCGAAATGCGCTCGATGAAGGAGCGTGTCTCCTCGGCGACCGCCCGGGCTCCGCGCACGAGTGTGGCGGCGCCGCTGGGGATGAGCGCACGATCAACTGTGCGGACTACATCGGGCGCCATCAGAGTGATCAGCCGCTCGATGTCGCCGCCGCGGGCCGCCGACAGGAAGGCCTCCACGATCTCGAGTTGATTCTCGGTCTCGCGGGCACTCTCGGGGTCCGCGTCGCTGAGCCGTATCCGAGCGCGGCTGGCGAGCTTCTTAGCCGAGGCGGCCGTGGTGTCGAGCACGGCGGCGATGTCCTCGAACGGTACGGCGAACAGATCGTGCAAGACGTAGGCGATGCGCTGCTTGGGGGAGAGTTCGTCGAGCACCACCAGCATCGCCCGTGAAACCTCCTCACGGCGCAGGAAATCCTCGTCTGCGGCCAGCTGTGTTCCGGGGATGTGTTCCGCGGTGAGTGGAATCTCGCCGTGGCGCTCGCGGACGCGGAGCTGATCCAGACACAGACGCGCGGTGACTGTGGTGAGCCACCCGTCGAGGTTATCCACCGATTCCAGATCTGCGGCCTGGGCGCGAATCCAGGCCGCCTGCACCGCGTCCTCTGCGTCGTGGTGCGAACCCAGGATGCGGTGAGCGATGGACAGCAGCCGCGGACGTGCCGCGTCGAATTTTTCGATGAGACCCACGGGGAGGTCACCTTTCCGTCATGCCGGTCGTCAAGAGGGGTGAGGTTAGCGAATCCGACTAGATAGGAGGGCAAATATGAGCGTACAGATGGTCCGGTTCAGCACAGCGGCGGAACAGATCCAGGAGGTGGAGAGTGCCATCGCCGCGCTGTTCACGGCGGTGGGTGCGGCCGCACCGGAGGGCATGACGTACACCGCGGGCAGGGTGGGCGATGGTCCCGATTTCGTGTTTATGCTGCAGTTGGCTGACGGCGTAGACAATCCGCTGCTCGGCATCCCCGCTGCACTCGACTTTCGCTCGAAGGTCACGGGTTGGGCCGGAGAGCCCGTTGCACCCCAACCTTTCACGGTGCTGGGAAGGTATGAGGGCTGATGTCCATACTCGAAGGCGGCCTGCTGGTCGCGACGGTCCTGTGCGTTATCGCCAATGGATATGAGGTGGCTGCCAAGGCGGTCAAGGCGGAAGCCGTGCTCAAGAACTCGGGAGAAGTGGGGCTGGCGCCACGCTGGCTTCCGTATCTTGCGGTGATCGAGGGCGCCGGGGTAGTGGGCCTTGTCATCGGCCTTGCCGGTGTGAAGGTGCTCGGTCTTGCGGCGGCAATTGGCTTGGTGGTGTTCTTCGTTGTCGCCATCGCCGTCCACATCCGCGCCAGGGTGCTGTACAACATCGCGTTCCCAGCCGTATTCCTGGCGCTGGCGGTCGGGTCTGTGGCGTACTTCGCGCTACCCGCCTAGGCCTGCGGCGCGTAGGTCTGCAGGTATGCGGTGATCATGCCTCGTAGCTCTTCGATGATGGCTTCGTCCCCGGTCGGGGAGCGCTGGAAGGCGACATCGAAGAGCCGGTCGCCGGCTTCAAAAGCCAACTGGAGGACAAGCACTGGTGTTTCGGCGCGGATCAGCTCCGCATCGAGCAAGAGGCGCCACAGCTGTTCGGCCCATGCCGCATCGGGTGAAGGGGAGAGGCCTCTCGTCGCGTCGCGCCCCACAAACCAGAGTTGAACGAGGCTGGGATGCGCCCGGAAGTAGGCAAGCAACGGATTGACGCTCGCCTCGACCGCTTCTCGCAGGGTGCGCGGAGGGTGATCTTGAATCGCTGACCGCACGCTTTCGTTGAGCGCGGTCAAGTGACGTTCGAGGAGCGCGGCGTCGACTCGGTGCCGGTCCGCGAAGTAGTGATACAGCGATGCGGTGGGAATGCCGGCGCGCTCGCCGATCGCCTTGAGCGTGGCGGCCGAGTAGCCCTGCGTGCTGTGCAGATCCTCGGCGGCATCCAGGATCGCCTGAACCCGCTCGATACCGCGGCGTTGTACCGCGGTGGAGCGTGTCGTCGTCGGTGCAGCATTGTTCTCGATCACGATTCGAGATCGTACGGGCTATCTGTGATCCACTCTAACTCGAATTCGAATCGAAATCGAGTTAGAGTGGTCATGTGCCGCGCAGTGCGGTCCAACAAGGTCGACGAGGGAGAAGGCGATGGCTAGCAGCTATGACGTCGTGGTGATCGGGGCCGGCTTCGCCGGTGCCATCGCCGCGCGGGATCTCGGAACGCGCGGATATTCGGTGTTGCTTTTGGAGGGGCGTGACCGCGTCGGCGGGCGTACTTATACGGGCGAGGCCTTTGGCCGGCCCATTGAATTCGGCGGCACTTACCTGCACTGGACCTCGCCGAACGTCTGGCGTGAGCTACAGCACTACGGCCTCAAACTCGACTTTCCGCACCACATCGATACCGTGCACTGGCTGGCAGACGGGCGCGTGCACCACGGATCCGCTGAGGAGTTCGGGCAGGCCGCGGCCTCGGTGATGGCTCGCGTCGCGGCCGATGCGCGCCAGTGGTTTCCCGCCCCGTTCGAAGTGAATGCGGTGGATACCTCGCCGATCGAACAGCAGACAATGGCGCAACGGTTCGACTCGTCCGGTCTGTCCAGGTATGAGCGGGATGTGGTCGAAGGTGTGCTCGCTTCGCTTTCACACTCGTACGACGAGCAAGGCGTCGCGCAGCTGCTGCTGTTGGTCGCTGCCTACTGCGGGGACTGGGCGGGGTACTTCGAGAGCATCGGGTCTTGGCCGGTAGAGGGCGGGATCAAGCAGCTCTACGACGGCCTCATCTGTGAGTCGGGTGCCGAGGTGCGACTGAGCACGCCCGTCGCGGCGGTGCAGGACAACGGGATCTCGGTCACCGTGACCACTCGCGCCGGCGAGCGGATCGATGCCCGCACGGCGGTCGTCGCGCTGCCCCTCAACACCTTGGGCGATATCGCCTTCACCCCGGATGTCCCACTTGCCTCACGCACCATGATCGACCAGAAGAACCCGGTGCTGGCGTCGAAGATCTGGGTGCGGGCGAAGGGCGAGATCGAGCCGTTTCAGACCGTTGCGCCCATCGGTCAGAACCCGATCAACGTCGCGCGCTTCGATTCCTATCATGATGGCGACACCCTCATTATGTGTCTGTGCTCGGACGCGTCGGCCATCGACGCCGACGATCACGAGGGCGTGCAGCGCGCGCTAAGAGTCTTCGTCCCCGATATCGAGGTGGTCGACACTGCGAGCCACAACTGGGGCGCCGATGAGTTCTCCAAGGGTGGCTGGATCTGGCATCGGCCGGGGAACCTGACGGGTGGGGCCGCGCAGCTGCGCGCGGTGAGTGGCCGAGTTCGCTTCGCCGGCAGCGATATTGCCGGGCTGGGTGCTGGCGGTGTGGAAGGTGCATTGGAGACCGGAGCGGCGGCAGCTCGGGAGGTCGCCGGGGTATTGGCGGACGGTTCCTACTGATTCGGTGCGAGCACTCGCGGCCCCAGGTGCTGGGCGAGCTCAAGGGCGAGCCCCAGTGCCAGTCTTCGGTCCGCGGGTGGGAAGCCGAGTAGCTCGGTGGCGCGGGCAACGCGCTGCAGCACGGTGTTTCGATGCGTATGCAGCCGAGTTGCGGTGCGCGGCGCGTTGTCGGCCTCGTCGAGAAACACGCGCAGCGTCTCACGCAGACGCTCGGCGCCGGGGTTGTCCTCGGCGAGATTCCCAAGTGTCGACTGCACGAATTCCGTTGCGCGACTGATATCTGCAGTCGCGAGTGCGGTCACTTCCAGGTCGCGGTAGAGCCCGACGGAGGGTCCGTCGAGGTTTTCGGCGAGTAGTCGTTGCACGGTCAGCGCCTGGTCGTGTGACCGGCGGAACCCCGCGATCCCCCGCAGCGTGGAGCCCACGGCCACACGGATATTCGGTGCGATCTTGTCGGCTGGCTCGCGTAGCGCAGCGAGGTCCGGTTCGGCGTCACTGCCCAACCACGCCCAGAGTGCGGACGTTCCGACAGAGTGGGTGAGCGGCGGCCGCGCGCCTACCGCGCGGGCCAGGGCGGTGGCGGCCGATTCCAATGCGCCTTGTGCCTCGCCGCCCGGCCCCGACCACAGCACCAGCGCGGTGTGCCAGCGGCTGAGCTGGTATCCGAGCCGTTCACTGGCGCGGTCACTGTGAATGGGTGCGTCGTCCAGCACGAGTCGGATTGCCTCGGCCCGACGGGCAAGCGCGCCGCCCAGCATCTCCTCGCGTTCACGCTGGGTGGCGGCGATGACTTTGGTGAGTGCGTAGTCGATGTAATCGAACAGCCGTTCCGAGGACACGTGCAGTAGCTCCATCAGTACGGGTCCGGGGGGTGCAATCCGGGTTGCGTGCGCCATGAAATGGCGCCAGGCCACATTCTGCGCATACCGATACGACTGGAAGATCACGTCGAGGTCCAGTCCGCGGCGCGCAACGGTGTGGGCCACGTCGAGCATTTCGTGCGGCAGTTCGAATGATGCGGTTCGCAGTGTCCAGTTGGTATCGCGCCGGATGAACAGGCTGAGTAGTTGGCGCGCACCCGCGTGGTTGCTGGCTGACGTATCCGCTATCGCCGACGCATCGACGCCCAGCACCGGAGATAGTTCCACCTCCGCCGCGCTCATCTCGGCGACGAGAGCATCGAGGTCGGCGAGCATGACTTCGGCCACTTCGCCCATCAGCTCGATGACCTCGGGTGACGGTGGCCGGTTGCTCATGAGGAAAGTGTGCCACCGCACATATTCACAGACAAGATCTGGGCCGCCGACCATACCGCGGAGAGGCGCGCGGTTCGTACGCTCGGGCCATGGCTAGAGAGACCAAACGGATCGTCTTCATCGGGGCAGCGGGCGATATGTGCCGAGTCGCGATCGAACGATTCGCGCGGATCGCGGACGACGACGCGAACTGGAAGCTGCAGCTGTACGACATCCGGCCCGAGCCGTTGCATGCCCTGGTTGCCCAGCTCCCTGCGGGATCGGCGACGGTTGGCTCGCTTGACCTCTTCGATGAGGGCGCGTTGCGCGAGGTGATCGAAGGGGCAACCCTCGTCGTGCTGGGCGCTGGACCGTACATCCGCACCGCGGAGCCCGTCATGGAAGCCTGCATCGAGAAGCGGGTGCCCTATCTGGATCTCGACGACGACGAGGCCAGCACGCGGGCGGCGATGGAACTCGACGTGCAGGCCAGGCAGGCCGGGGTACCGATCTTCGTGGGATGCGGGGCCTCACCCGGCCTGACGAATGTCATGGCGGCCGATGCGTTGCGTGATATGGACACCGTCGAGCGAATCGACGTGTGCTGGGTGACCGGTGACGAGGGACCCGTGGCCTTCGGACGTGCGGTGCTCGATCACGCGATTCGGGGTTTCGCCGGGCCGTGCCAGACCTGGGAGCACGGGCGTGTGGTCACTCACCAGACCTTCCTGGAGACGGATGTCTTCGACATCGGCAATTCCTTTGGTGACGGCTATCGGTTCTACGAGTGTGCGCACCCGGAGGCGGTGACGATGCCTCGGCGCTGGCCGGGCGTCGATCGCATTCGAGTGTTGGGTGCTCTCGATCCGCCTCCGATTAACGGGATCATGCGAGGTATCGCGGTTGCGGTGCAGCACAACAAGATTGAAATGAGCGAGGCAATCGACTTCGTCAACGACGTGATGACAGACCAAACCGGTTCCCTCAAGGTCTGGAGGCACGCGTTGGCGGGGCTTTGGGGCACTATTCGGCGCGGCGAGATCCGCGTGACCGAGGTGCTCAAGTATCTGGCGACCGCGGCCGCGAAGAAGCATCCCGAATATCGCGGGACCAACTACGTGCGGGTGACCGGCACGCGTGACGGGGAGAAGGTGGTTTCGGTCCGGCGACTAGCGGTGAGCGGACCGGGTACGGCCTGGACCAGCATGGCAGCCGGAACCGGCTCGGCGACAGCGGCATTCATGGCCTTGGCGGTTGACGAGATCGGTGGGCTCTCGGGTGTCTTATCTCCGGAGGACTGGGCCGATCCGGAGCGGTTCTACGCGACGCTGGCCGCCACGAGTGGCTCGAAACCACATGAGGTCATCGAGGCCATCGTCTCGCCGAGCTCCGCGGTTACCGCGCGCCGGCTCAGCGACGTCCACCAATAGGCAGGGAGTCCGATGGATATCAGAGGCGCACTGTTCGCGCTCGCCGACCTGTTCATGGTGTACGCGGGATTTACCTACGGGTGGAAGTTCATCCGCAACTACAAGAACTATCTACTCGGTCTGGAATGGATCATCGTCGCTACATCGGGAACCAACTTCCTGATGTATGGCCTGCTGGGCCTGCGCCCGGACAGCACGAGTTTCCACATCGCGATCTTCTTCGACGCGTTCTCCAGGTCGGTGGGCATCACGGTGATCCTTGTGCTGGGACTGATGGTCGTCACCCATGGGTACAAGCCTTCGCGCGCAGTCGATATCGGCGTCTTTGCGCTGGCCGGGTTGGTCGGGCTGGGGCTGACCGAGTACGCACTGCGGACCATGGACCCCGCCACCCACCACGTCGGGCTCACGGGCGCGCTCTTTCTTGTTGCGATGAACCTTCTCACCACGGTCTTCTTGCTGTATTTCGCCGCTCGGCTGTGGAACGTCGGTGAGCGGATCCAGGCGGTGCGCGTCGTGATCGTCACCTTCATGGGCTTCGCCGTCGCGGTGACATACGACTTCTACGACATACCCGGTGACGACGCGAACCGGACCCTCTTCTACATCGCGGCCCTCACGACGTGGGGACTACAGATGATCGTCTACCACAACGCCTACCGCGCGCTGCATAACCACAACCGGCGACCAGTTCCGCTGTCGCCGTTGACCATAGATCAAACGGTGGGCCAAACACATCGCAGTACCTGAGTAGGAAAGGAGCCTGAGATGGCTGGCATGGAGTATCTATTCGACACGGGCTGGGTGCCACGACCGGACAACACGGCCGCCGCACTGGAGGGCGAGACCCGTTGTGATGTCGCGATTGTCGGCGGCGGGTTGGGCGGAATGGCGGCTGGGCTACGGCTGGCTGAGCGAGGCGCCGACGTCATTGTGTTGGAAGCTGGGATCTGCGGCTGGGGATCGAGCTCACGCAACGGCGGGCACCTGTCCGATGCTCTGGGTGGCGATCCGCGCTTGTTGAAGTTGTTGCATCCGCGTCGGCTGCCGAGCATTGTCCGCTTTGGCGAAGGAGCCTTGGAATATGTCGATGGCCTGATCGAGCGTCTGGGCATCGAGTGTGACTACCAGCGCACCGGCAACGTGGCGATGGTCAGCTCATCGGAGCGCGAGGTCCGCAGCGCCAAGAAGGCCGCCGAGATCCTGCGGGCCGCCGGTTCGAAAGCCGAATACGTGGACGGCCGAGAATTCGGCCTGCCGCACGGATTCTTGGGAGGCGTGCTGGAACCGGGCGGCGGTCTGGTCAATCCCGGCAAGTACACCCTCGGGGTGCGGCAGGCGCTTTTGAATTCCGGCGCAACGGTTTACGAGCACACGCCGGTGCTCTCGGTGCAGTCCAGCGGTGCCGGCCTTGTCGTCGGTGTCCCCCACGGTCAGATTCGCGCCGGGCGGGTTCTGTTGGCGACCAACGCCTATTCTCAAGATCTGCCCTTTGCCCCGCCCCGTCTTGCCACACCCCTGTGGGTATCGGTAGCCGAGACAGAGCCCATCGATCCCGAGCGCATTGCGGATACCGGCTGGACCAGCGGTGCTGGGTTCACCACCAACAGCAGTGTGGTATCCAACTTCCGGCCAACCCCTCACAACACCATCGTGTTCGGCACTCGACAGGTGCAGTCCGCGCAGGGACCGGTGGGAGTGCGCGCACCTGAACCGGAGATCGTGAAGGACCTGCTGCGCGGATTCCGCGACCGGTTCCCTTCGCTACGTGATATCGCGCCGCGGCGCACCTGGGGCGGCTGGGTTGCCATGACCCCGTCGTTCCTGCCCGTCGCGGGGCAGTCCGATCCGCGCATTCTGTACGCCCTGGGCTGCAACGGTTACGGATTGACGCAAGCGCCGTACCTGGGTTCGTTGCTGGCCGATCGTCTTATCGATGGTAGGTCGCCTGAGGATTTGGAAGCGGTCTGGACAAATCGAACCTGGTTTCCCCCGAACCTGCCATACAGCCCCCTGGCAGTACGCGCCCTTTGGGCAGCCGACAGAGTGTCCGATCAACTCAGCCGCCGCGGCTACTAATAGCCGTTGTCATTCTTCCCGGGGAACAAGTAAATGACCACCATTCAACAGGTCGATGTGCTGATCGTCGGCGCCGGAATCTCGGGCATCGGGGCGGCCTATCACCTCAAGACTCATCGACCGGGAGATTCCTTCGTAGTGCTAGACGCTCAGGATGCAATCGGTGGCACGTGGAACTTGTTTCAATATCCGGGAATCCGGTCGGATTCGGACATGCCCACCTTCGGCTACGGGTTCCGGCCATGGACACACCGGCAGGCCATCGCCGATGGGCATCTGATTCTGGACTACCTGCGGCAAGTTGTCACCGATAGCGCGCTGGCACCGCACATTCGTTTCGGTCGTCGGGTGTTGAGCGCCGAGTTCGACTCGAATAGCGGTCGGTGGGTGGCGACAGCACAGCACACCGGCACCGGGGAGGTGGAGCGGTTCTCCGCGCGATTTCTGTTCTCGGGCACCGGGTATTACGACTACGACGCCGGGTACACCCCCGAGTTCAAGGGTGAGGAAAACTTCCGTGGCGATGTCATTCATCCGCAGCATTGGCCGACAGGCCTGGACTACTCGGGTAAGCGTGTCATCGTGATAGGTAGTGGCGCTACGGCTGTCACTTTGATCCCGGCAATGTCAGGTGCCGCTGCGCATGTCACGATGCTGCAGCGCTCGCCCAGCTATGTGGCGTCGATCCCGGCGTCGGATCCCTTCGCCAACGTCGCCAACAGACTGCTGGGACACGGTCGCGCCCACCGGGTGATCCGCCGCAAGAACATTGCGCTGAGCCGCGGGGTCTACAAGGCGTGTGTACGGGCTCCTTGGCTGATGCGAAAGCTGTTGATCGCCAATGTGCGCCGGCAGCTTCCCAAGGGTTTCGACGTCGACACTCATTTCTCGCCCCGCTATAGCCCGTGGGAGCAACGCCTGTGCATGGTGCCCGACGGCGATCTGTTCAAGTCGATCTCGTCGGGTAGGGCTTCGGTGGTCACCGACCGAATCGAGCGATTCACCGAGCGAGGGATCCTGCTGAAGTCGGGCCAGGAGCTGATCGCCGATATCATCGTCACCGCAACCGGGCTGAACATGTCCCCGATGGGCAAGGTCCGCTACGCCGTGGACGAATCGCCGGTAAATCTGGCTGATACAACGACTTTCAAGTCCATGATGCTGTCCGGTGTGCCGAACTTCGTGTTCGCGGCCGGGTATACGAACCTATCGTGGACTCTTAAGGTTGATCTCGTCTGCGAACACTTCTGCAGATTGCTTGACCACATGGACTGTCATGGATACGGGGTTGTGACTCCTGTGCTGGATGGCCGGCCGATAGGTCGTGGACCGTTCATGGATCTGAGCGCGGGTTATGTCCAACGCGGGATCGCGCAGTTCCCCAAGGCCGGGGACCGCGGCCCATGGACCGTGGCACACGCGTATGAGAGCGATGTTGAGCGGCTACGACATGGGCCCATTGAAGACGTCGCCCTGCGATTTGCGCCCGTGACGTCAGCCCAACCACAGCCCTGATCGGAGATCGAAATGTTGAGAGAACTGAATTTCACCAGCCACGGCACACGCTGTGCTGCATGGCATGTCGGCGCCGAGAGCGATTCTTTAACCAGCGCGAGGGGCAGGCCCTGTGTGGTCATGGCGCACGGATTCTCAGGCACCCGCGACACTGGGCTACTCGGATATGCCGAGGCATTTGCCGAGGCGGGAATGGATGTGCTCGTCATCGACTACCGGGGTTTTGGTGAGTCCGACGGTGAAATCCGCCAGGATATTTCGTACCGCCGCCAACGGCAGGACTATCACGCCGCCATCGGGGCGGCGCGGCACCTGCCCGGTGTGGATGCAGAGCGTGTTGTGCTGTGGGGCATCTCGTACTCGGCCGGTCATGTCGTTGCCGTTGCGGCACAAGATAAACGAATTGCGGCCGTGGTATCGCTCACCCCAGCGACGGACGGTCTCGTGACCCTCGCGCAGCTGGTACGGGACGCTGGCATCGGCCGGTTAGTCCGGCTTGCCGGGCACGGTCTGTTAGATGTTGTTCGGGTGGTCGCTGGTCGTTCACCGCATCACCTCGCCGTCGTGGGGCAACCGGGGTCAACATCATTGATGAATATTCCGGGGGCCGAGGAGATCTATACGTCATTGGGAGGGCCGACGTGGCGCAACGAGGTGCGCGCACGGGTGGCACTGGAGGTCGGGCTGAACCGACCTACCCGATACGCGGGGCATTTGGCGTGCCCGGTCCTGTTCCAGATCGGCGCCAACGACAGGGTGGCGCCTCCGCGCGCCGCACGCCGCACCGCGCGGAAGGCGGGTCCCTGGGCGCGGGTGCGTGAATATCCGGTCGACCATTTCGATGTCTATGACGGACCGTGGCTCCGGTCCGTGCTCGACGACCAGCTGGAGTTCCTTGCGGGTGTTCTGACGCCCGGGCGGATAGACAGTGACTACGCAAAGGGAGTGGGGCGATGAGCGCGCAACGAGTCGTCTTCATCGGCGCAGCGGGCGAGATGTGCCGGTTGGCCATCGAGCGGTTCGCGGTCGCCGACGGAGAGCGAGAGCTCGCCTTATATGACATTAGACCCGAATTACTCGACACATTGGTCCGGAAGCTTCCTGCCGGACGCGCGACGGCACAGCGGCTCGACCTGTATGACGTCGAGGCGCTGCGTGCGGCAGTCGGCGGAGCTGCCCTCGTGGTGCTCGGTGCTGGGCCGTACAACCGCACCGCTGAGCCCGTCATGAACGCGTGTCTGGAGGCCGGGGTGCCGTACCTCGACTTCGACGACGATATCGAGAGCACCTTGCACGCACTGTCTTTGCACGACCGGGCCAGATCGGCCGGTGTGCCCATGTACGTCGGGTGCGGCGCTTCGCCCGGGATCACTAATGTCCTCGCCGCCGACGCTGCAAGCGAGCTGGACAGTGTCGAGAACATCGACGTGTACTGGGTTGTCGGCGACGAGCGCGGCTCGATTGGGCGCGCGGTTCTCGACCATATGCTGCGCGTCGCAGCGGGTCCGTGCATGACGTGGCAGAACGGCGGGCCGGTGATGCGCCAGTCCTGGGAGGAGACCCGCTGGACCGACCTGGGTGGTGGGCTGGGGCTCACCATGGTGCACGAGACCGCCCACCCGGAACCGGTAACCCTGCCGCGTAAGTATCCGAACGCCAGCAACATCCGCTGTTTTGGCGGTCTAGACCCCGCGCCCTACAACGGCATGGTCCGCGGCGTCGCGCTGGCCGTGCAGAAGGGGCAGATGCCGGTGGAGGAGGCGATCAACTTCCTTGAGGCGCTATTGACTGGCAAGCTGGGCAGCTTGACTGGATGGCGTCACGCCCTATCGGGCATGCGTGATCTGGTGCGCACCGGGGAAGCGACCCGCTCCGAGCTGATCAGGTTCCTTGCCCTATCGGCCGTTGGTCATGTGTTCCCCTACAAGTCCGGACTCAAGGTCGAGGTGACGGGCCTGCGAGACGGGATACCCACGGTGGCCAGCCGCCGCACCTCGGTGGCCGGTCCGGACACCTATCTGTTCACCGATATGGCTGCGGCGACCGGCACGGCATGTGCCGCGTTCATGGTCGTAGCGCTCGACGGCGGATCGGACGTTCGTGCCGGAGTTTTCACGCCCGAGGAGTGGGTCGAGCCGCGGGCCTTCTACAGGGCGCTGGAACGGGTCGGGGTGCCGAGCCAAGAGTTGCCAGCCGCAGTCCATTAGCCGAGTCAAGGGAGAAATTTGTGAAGACAACCGCCGCAGTGCTTTTGGAAGCCGGAAAGCCTTTCGAGCTCATGGAGCTCGACCTAGACGGCCCAGGCGAAGGCGAGGTTCTCATCAACTACACCGTTGCCGGACTGTGTCATTCGGATCTACACCTCACCGACGGAGACCTGCTGCCCCGTTATCCGATCATCGGCGGACACGAAGGCGCGGGCATCATCGAGGAAGTTGGTCCCGGAGTCACCAAGGTCAAGCCCGGTGACCACGTGGTCTGTAGCTTCATCCCGAGTTGCGGGTATTGCCGCTACTGCTCGACGGGGCGGCAGAGCCTCTGCGATATGGGAGCGACCATCCTGGAAGGCTGCATGCCCGACGGTACCTTCCGATTCCACGGCGCGGGAATCGATTTCGGACAGATGTGTATGTTGGGTACTTTCGCTCAGCGCGCTACCATCTCGCAATATTCGGTCGTCAAGATCGATGACTGGATTCCGTTGGAGACGGCGGTGCTCGTCGGATGTGGCGTACCGACAGGGTGGGGCAGCGCCACCTATGCCGGTGAGGTACGACCCGGAGACATCACGGTGGTGTATGGGATTGGCGGAATCGGCATCAACGCCGTGCAAGGAGCGGCACAGGCCGGCGCCAAGTACATCGTGGCCGTCGATCCGGTGCCATTCAAACGGGACATGGCTTCCAAATTCGGTGCCACGCATGCCTTCGCAACCGCGGAAGAGGCAGCCGAGAAGCTCAACGAACTGTCCTGGGGGCAGGGCGCGGACCAGGCCATCATCACCGTCGGTGTGGTGGATGAGGAGGTTGTCACCGCCGCATTCAACGCTGTCGGCAAGGGCGGCACGGTAGTGGTGACTGGGCTGGCGGACCCGGCGAAGCTGACCGTGCATGTATCGGGGATGGAGATGGTGCTCTTCGGCAAGACCATCAAAGGGACTCTTTTTGGTTCCGCCAACCCGCAGTACGACATCGTGCGGTTGCTTCGTCTCTACGACACGGGCCAGCTACAGCTAGACGAGCTGGTAACCGCCAGATACCGCCTGGAGGACATCAACCAGGGTTACCAGGATCTGCGGGATGGCAAGAACATTCGCGGAGTGATCGTTCACTGAGTAGTTGACGTCAGCGGTGCAGCCTATGCGTGCTCGCGATAATCGAGTCGCACAGTGCCTGTTCGGGTTCGGACAAGACGCTGCGGCGGCGCAACAGCACGAACTCCAGCTCGCCCAGATCGGGCAGGCTGTCATCGCTGACTTTGACCAGGCCCGCCGGTAGGAGTGATTCGGCATGGGAGATCACGCCCATGCCGGCCAGGGCCGCAGCCCGCAGGCCCAGCTGACTGTCGCTGACACAGGCGATGCGCCAGGTGCGTCCCTCGCGTTCGAGGGCGCGCAGCGCCGCGTGCCGGGTCAGGCTGGGCGGGGGATAGGTGACGATGGGAACCGGATCGCGGACGTCCTGGGTGTTGGGCCTTCCGGCCCACACCAGCTTGTCACGCCAGAGCAGCTCACCATGCGTCTCGCCCGGCAGCCGCTTGGCCACCATGAGGTCTAGTTCGCCCGCGGTCATCCGGGTCTTGAGGTACTCGCTGAGTCCGACGACAAGCTCTAGATCCACGCCAGGGTGGGAGTTCTGGAACTCCACAAGAACATCGGGCAGCTCGCGAGCTACCAGGTCATCGGAGGCCCCGAGCCGGATCAGGCCGGTCAGCTCGGAACTCGCAAAGTAGCGATCGGCCTGTGCCTGGGCGTCGAGTATCGAACGGGCGAAGCCCACCATGGCAGCGCCGTCCGCGGTCAATGCCAGATTTCGGGTGTCGCGGCGGAACAGCTCACGTCCGACGGACTGTTCAAGTCGGGCGATGTGTCCGCTCACGGTCGACTGCCGCAGCCCGAGAATCCGCCCCGCCGCGGTAAAACCGCCTGCGCGTTCAACTGTCAGAAAAGTTCTCAACAACTCTGGGTCCAACACCTCCATCACGATACGCGTTCATAGATATCGTTTCTATCGGCTTTTATAATCAGTGCTTGTCCTCGTACGGTGGCATAGTGAGATGGCTGGCCAAACTCCGTATTGACGGGTTCTTGTTGGGGCTGTTCGCCGCGATGGGAATCGGACTGCTGCTCCCCGCGCGCGGCGACGCAGCCGATGTTCTCGATTGGGCGACCAAGATCGCCATCGCCGTGCTGTTCTTCCTTTACGGAACACGACTTGAACCGCGCGAGGCACTCGAGGGACTCAAACATTGGCGCCTGCACACCACGGTACTGGCCGCGACCTATGTGCTTTTCCCCGTTCTCGGCCTGGCGATGCGGCTATTGGTGCCCTCGGTGTTGACCGACGACCTCTACACGGGAGTGCTGTACCTATGCCTGCTGCCCTCGACGGTGCAATCCTCGATCGCCTTCACCTCCATTGCCCGCGGCAATGTCGCTGCCGCAGTGGTGAGTGCGTCGGTCTCGAACATGTTGGGTGTCTTCATGACTCCCTTGCTGGTGATGCTGCTCATGCAGACGACCGGCGAAGCGACGGTGTCGCCCACGGCGATCTTGGAGATCGTGGTGCAGCTGCTGTTGCCCTTTGTCGCCGGTCAGGTGTTGCGGCCCAAGCTGTATCGGGTGCTGTCTCACACCGTGCTCACCAAGGTCGTCGATCGGGGCTCCGTTTACCTGGTTGTCTATGCGGCATTCAGCGCGGGAATGGTCGAACATGTCTGGCAGGGGCTGCAGGTATCCCGGCTGCTGGCGGTCGTCGCGGTCAGCATCGTGCTGCTGGCGGTGGTGTTGGGTATCACCGCAGGTGTGGCTCGCTTGTTGCGGTTCGACAGGGCGGACCGCATTGTCGTGATCTTCTGCGGTTCCAAGAAGAGTCTGGCGACCGGGCTGCCGATGGCCACGGTGCTCTTCGCCGGGCATCCGGTGGGCCTGATCGTGCTGCCATTAATGATCTTTCACCAGATCCAATTGATCACCTGCGCAGCGCTGGCTGGGCGGTGGGGCAGGGCCGCTGAGATTGCGGATGCGGCGAGTGTAGAAAGTGAGACGGTCTCTGTCAGTGATCGCTAGTGCGAGGAGGGTGCTGGAATGCCTGAAGGAGATACTGTCTTCCGCACGGCACAGCGCCTGGCCGATGCACTGACGGGTCGAGTACTCACCGGCTGCGATATCCGCGTTCCGCGTTTCGCCACGGTCGATTTGAGTGGCGAGAGTGTCGACGGTGTGGTCGCACGCGGCAAGCATCTATTCATTCGCGCCGGCTGGGCCAGCATTCACTCGCATCTGAAAATGGACGGGAGCTGGCGGATTACGTCCGCGCGGCAGGCCATACCGAGCTGGGACCATCGAGTCAGGGCGATACTCACGACCGATGACTTCGTGGCAATCGGAACCAGCCTGGGCATCTTGGATGTCGTCCAGCGGGGTCGGGAATCCGATGTTGTGGGGCATTTGGGCCCGGATCTGCTTGGGGCAGATTGGGATCCAGATTTGGCAGTCGAACGGTTGATCGCGCGATCAGATGATGCGCTGAGCGCGGTACTTCTTGACCAGATGGTGATGGCCGGCATAGGCAATGTGTACTGCAACGAACTGTGTTTTTTGGCCGGCCTGCTGCCGACCGCGCCGGTACGGGATCTGGCAGACCCCGCCGGTCTCGTCGAGTGCGCACACACGTTGCTGCACGCGAACAAGGACAATCACCGCAGGACCACCACTGGTGACCGTCGGCCAGGCCGCGAGTTATGGGTGTACGGACGACACGGAAGGCCGTGCCGCCGTTGCGGAACCCTGATCGCCCGACATCAGGGACCATCGCGCGTCGCATATTGGTGTCCCAGCTGCCAACGATGACCCGGCGTCACGCACGGCGAGCCGCCCGATGTCAGAGGGCTGGCTTAAAGTTCACGCAATGATGCTGCAGCGTTTCAGGCGGAGGGCGGCTCGTATGCGTCGTCGCCTGTCGCGTGCATTTGTCGCGCTGATTGTGGTGGTGCTGGCGGGTCCGGTCATCGCGCTGATCATGTGGCCCGGGGTCCTGGTGTACCGAAACATGGGAGACCCAGTGCTTGCCGCGTTGGCCCAGGCGGCGTACCTCGCCTTGCCGTACGCCATCTACCTGGTCCTGCGTGGAGTTGGGTGGGGCCTGCGGTGGCTTGGTGACACGATGCGGCGACACCGGTATGAAGCCCAGTTGCTAAGGTACGCAAAACTATCCGGACTCTCCGAGATCGACGAGTTGTCCGGTATCGATTTTGAGACATTCGTGGCGGCCCGCCTGCAAGGTGCCGGATGGCATATCGAGACTACCCCGGCATCCAATGATTACGGTGTCGACCTGATAGCCACGAATCGGCGCGATGTTGTTGCCGTGCAATGCAAGCGCTATTCAAAAACGGTAGGTGTGCGGGCCGTGCAAGAGGTTGTCGCGGGCGCGCGGCACTACGCCTGCACCCGCGCCATGGTGGTCAGCAATCAGGATTTCACCCGTCAGGCTCAAGCACTTGCCGCAAGCAGCAGGTGTGAGCTCATTGGCCGGGATCGGTTGCCGCGCTGGCTAAATCAGGGTGAAGCATCCGTCTTTTCGAGCGCCGCACCGCCCAGATGACCACCAACAGGGCTACCCCGAACAGCGGGTAACCCATCGCGATGCGAGCCACGGCTAGCCAGCCGACCGAGTCTTGGGTGTACAGCCACTCCTGCACAACAAATCGGGATGCGAACACCACGGCCAGTGCCAGCGTCGCCACCGAGAAGGCGAATCGAGACGGTTTGTCCTTGCGCCAGTGCTGCCCGGTGCCGGTGAAACCGTGCCAGATCACCCCCGCGAGTGGCCAGCCCAGCATCACCGACATCACGAAGACGATCGCGGCGATGAGGTTGGTCCAGATGCCCATGAGGAAAAAGCCCTTGGCGGAGCCGATCTGGTAGGCGATTGCGACCGATATCGCGACGCCGAACAACGCGGAGATCGCCGGTTGCAGTGGTTGGTTGCGTAGCCATCGCCAAGCCGCGATGGCCGCCGCAGTGGCAACGGATACCCATATTGCACCGGCCAAGCCAAAAGTGCTGTTACCCAGAGCAAATGTAAGGCTTGGCAGACCGGCGTAGATGATTCCGGGCACACCACCGGCCTGTTCTAGTGGCGTGAGCTTCCGTTCGGGGCTCTCGGGCAGTTCGGACACCTCGGTCACGAGGCCTGCCGTCCACCCAGATGTTGGGCCAGGAATCGCTCTGTCGCATGGAACAGGTCGATTTGGTTCTCCGGGTTCACGAATCCATGCCCCTCGTCCTCCTTCACCATGTAGTCGACCTCGACACCGCGGGCACGCAGCGCCGCCACGATGTTGTCGGACTCGGCCTGTACCACACGAACATCGTTGGCGCCCTGCGCAACCAGCAACGGCGTACGGATCTGGTCCACCCGGCTGATGGGCGACCGGGCGAGCATGTCGGCTTCCTGTTCCGGCACGGCGGGATCGCCGACATAGCGATACCAGTTATTGGCCAGATGCGGCCGCACGAACGGCGGAAGGCTACGCATGAAGTTCGCGAGATTCGAGATGCCCACGTAGTCGATGGCGGCTGCGAAGACATCTGGCGTAAATGTGACCCCGACCAGTGCGGAGTACCCACCGTAGGAGCCGCCGAATATCGCTACCCGGCTGGGGTCCGCGTATCCGTGCTTGACCGTCCAGTCGACGGCATCGATCAGGTCGTCGTGCATCTTGCCCGCGAATTCTCCGATCGCGGCTTTGGTGAAGGTCTTTCCGTAGCCGGTGGATCCGCGGAAGTTGACCTGTAGCACCGCATATCCCCGGTTCGCCAGGAATTGCACCGCTGGATCGAAGCCCCAGCTGTCGCGATGCCATGGGCCGCCGTGGACCACGAGCACCAGCGGGAGCCCGGTGGGCTCGACGCCGACAGGCAGCGTCAGGTACGAAGGCAAGTTCAAGCCATCGCGTGAGGCGATGGTCACGGGAGTCATGGGCGCCAGACTCGCTGGATCCAGGTGGGGATAGGGGCGGAAGAGCTGCCGGCTCTCGCCTGTCGCGTGGTCGTAGAAGTACGTGACACCGGGATCTCGGTCGTGCGTGAAACTGACCACCCAGCGTCGGCCGTTCTCGTCGGACGAGACTTCCGCCAGGTCGCCATCCGAGAGTTCCTGGAGCTTCTCGAGCACCGGAGCGAAATCCGGATCGAGGACGTGGATTTCCTGCCGCTCGCCAAGGTATCGAACGGCCAGCAGCTCGCCGGTTTTCCGATGCCGGATGAGGGTCGATGCCAGGCCGAGCGCGGCCGACAGATCCAAGGTCGGATGGCTGTCGACCTCGGACTCCGCGCCGGTGCTCAGGTCCAGGCGGACTAGACGTGTGCGGTCGGTGTCCTGGCAGGAACCCAGCCACAGTGCGGTGCCGTCCGGTGTCATCTGGGTCGGATGCATGCCGACGGGGTAGTCCGCGCCGTTGTACACGCACAGAGACTCCAGCCTCCCAGACTTGTAGTGGGAGAACTCGATATCGCCTGCTGGCGTCAGCGATTGCGCGAACACATCATGGTGGGGACTACAGAACCAGCCCATGACACCGCCGGGATTCTCGGCAAGCATGGTCAACTCACCCGAAGCGACGTCCAGTTCGTACAGGTCGACGTGGTCGATCCTGCGGTGGTTCAGTTGTACGTACACCTTGTCGGGGCGGCCGTGTGGCCGTTCCAGGCCGAGCAATCTGACTCCCGGAAACGGCGTCAGGTCCACCGCGGGCGCCTCGGGGTCGTTCAGGTCCACGCGGTACAGGTGCCAGTTCTCGTCGCCTCCCGAGTCCTGCACGTAGAGCAGCCAGCGCGGATCATCGGCCCAGAAAAAGCCAGTCACGCTGCGGATTTCGTCGCATGTGACACACCGGGCTTCTTCTGAATCAACTCGCTGAATCCACACATTGAGGCGGTTCTTCCGCGGAGCCAGGTACGCGATCGTGGTGCCGTCCGGTGAAATCGACGCGGAGGTACGGACGGGTGGTTCGAAGAACTCTTCGACGGTGATGAGCTTGGGCAGCCCCATGTGCTTGTTCCTCTCAGTGTCGGCGTGACACCAGGAGAAACTATGCCGCTACGGCACAGTCAACTGCAGTGTCGCTGACCTGCTGAAGGGTGCCCGAATCGTCGCAATAATGTGGCGGCGGTTGACGATCAAACCCGCGATCGCCAGCACGCCGTACACGCCGCACAGGATCAGCCGACCATGGGTCGAGGTGATGGGGAACTGGATCACGAACAATGCCAGCAGCGCCCATGCGGTCGCGCGGTGGAACCGCAAGGCAAGGATCAAGGCCACGCCCATCATGGTTTGCGTTGCGGTCAGCAAGGTTTCTTCAACTTGTCGGGCATCCAGGACCAAGGAGAACCCACCACCACCAGCGAGGTGGGCGATGGGCAGCGACCCGATGAGCAGGGTCCATTGGTTGACCTTGGACGAAATCAGCGTCGCGATGGCTGCGGTGCCCTTACCCCGGGCGGCGAAAATCGCGGCGATGATGAACTCGGGTGCCTCAGAGGCCAGTGGGGCGAGCCACTGCACCAGCAGGAACTGGTCGACACCCAATTGTGTTCCGGCACTTACCAGACTGTTGGCAAAGGGCTCGGCGCACAGGAGGATGACCGACGCGGCGAGGACGAACATCGTGATGACCGTGCTGCGGCGCATGTGCTTGGGCAGCATGCCGATTGCTGCGGCAGTGCCCACCAGGTCCGGCTCTTCGGCCTCGCCCCGGCTGATGGTGAACAGATAGAACCCGAACCATGCGAGCAGAGCCATGCCGAGCACGAGGTGAATCTGGCCACTCGCCGGGATCACGAACGCCACCACGCCGGCCACCAACAAGAAGCCGAGTTCGATCCGGTTGGACGGCTCCAGTGTGAGCAGATTGGTCGGACGGCCGGACATCTTGCGTGCCACGGTAAGGGCGATGAGAACCACCGCAGGCCATCCGAGGCCCATCAACAGACGGTTCGATCCGGTCATGTTCGCAGCCGCGAACTGGGTGTACTCGGGAGCTTGACCGGAAATGTAGGCGTAGTAGAGATCGACGGCATATTCGGGCAGTACCGCGATCAAGGCAAGTACCGCGATGGCCAGGCCGCCGGAGACATCGATCTGCGCGGCCTCGGCGGCCCATGCCAAAACGAAACTGGCGGCCACGACAGCGGCGCCGTAGGTGACGAGTGCGACCACAGGGCTGGGGTGTAGTCCGCCGATGCGTGTGATCAGTGCGGGGGCCATGAACAACGCGGTGATGCACACAGAGCGGAGCAGTTGACGCCTGAGTCCACGGACTACGGCGGGCGTATTCACGGTGGTCTGCACGGCATCCTCTCTCGGTTCTGGCGGACACATGGCTGATTCCGGCCTCTCGGGTCGCAGACAAAAGCTAGCACCGCCGCGCCCGCTCAGCAACAGATTGATATCCCTGTGTAATGCGCTTGATATAGGAAACTAGCCAGCTAGTAGCCTCCTTTATTGTTTGTTCGGGTACCCTAATGTGAATGTGTGGCAAACCAGATCGAGGTTGGTGGCGAAGAGTCGCTGATGGGGTGGGGGTTTCGGATGTTGACCATGCCGTAGCGGCATAGTGTCGAGTGGCGGCATGTCATGGGACGCAGAAGGAGTAGCAGTGGGCTGGAGCACCCGGGAGCTTGCCGAACTTGCCGGTACCAGTTTGCGCGCGGTGCGTCACTATCACGATGTCGGTCTGCTCGGCGCGCCCGAACGACGGTCCAATGGCTACAAAAGTTATGGCGTCGCACACCTGGTCCGGATCTTGCAGATCAAACGACTCACGGGGTTGGGCCTGTCGCTGAAGCAGATCGCGGAGATGGATCAGGCGGCCGAAGATCCACAGGAGGCATTGCGGGCACTCGACGCGGAGCTGGCTGCCACCATTGAGCGGTTGCAGCGCGTGCGTGACGAGTTGGGGCAGATTCTCTCCAGTGAGATCGCTGCGGATCTCCCGCCCGAATTTGGTGCTGCTGCGGTGAGTGCGGAGCTGTCGGACACTGATCGATCGCTCGCATTTGTCATGTCTCGGGTGTTGGGCCCAGTCGGGCTGCAGGCCTTTGTGGGAATGTTCCTGGACCAGCAGGACCGCGAGCTCGATCGGGAGCTGGAAAGTCTGGCCCCCGATGCCGACGAGCGGACACGCGCCGATCTTGCCGAACGGATGTCCCTGGAGGCCAGGCGGTTGTATGCCGAGCATCCGGGGATGCTGAACTCGACGGCCGATGCGCCGCGCGGCCAGCGCTTCGCCGAGCGCACGGTGGCGCAGGCGCTGCTCGATCTTTTCAATCCCGCACAGCTTGACGTGCTGGTTCGGGTGGGTGCCGCGGTGCGCTCGGAAGAATCTCGCTAGGCGGAGCGGCCCCGAGTCACGGGCTGGGCTGGGGGATGCTGCAGTGGGTGACCGTCGGATTGAGCCCCGCGTAATTGAGCGGTCCGGCGACCACGGTCAGCGCGATCGTGCCTGCGCTGGCACAAGTTTGTGAGCTTTCGGTGAAGTATCCGCGTTGCGCCACCGCAATGGCGCCGATGATCAACCAGATGGCCAACAGGGTTCCGGCATAGCGCATGGTGTCCTCCTTGCCGTGTGAGCGGTGAGGTCAGTAATAGTGACGGCGGCCGCCGATGGCATGCCCCATGCGGCCCGCGATCATGAGGACCAGGCCGATGACGATGAGCACGACCCCTGCTGTCCACAGCAGGCCGATGTCGAAGAAGAAGCCGGCGGCCAGCAGGATAGCTCCGAGGATGATCATGGTTCTCACCCGTTTCAGGTTGTTTACTGTGTCAACTATACGCCCTGGATTCCCGTCGGGAAGGGGAACCATCTACGCCGCAAAAGAACTCACGGGTGACGCGAGCTTCGCCGCAGATGTTTGAGTGCGGCATTCGCGGCGTGCACACCGCACATGCCGTGTGCGCCGGGACCCGGTGGGGTGGCCGCGGAGCAGAGGAACATCCCCGGTGCGCCGAGGCTGTACGGCGAGAGCCCGATGCGCGGGCCGAAAACAAGTTGCCGGACATCCTTGGCGCCCGTCATGATGTCGCCGCCCACGTAGTTGGCGTTGTACGCGGACATCGCGGTTGTCGAGCGCACGGCTGTGCCGACGATCCGCGCGCGGAAACCGGGTGCGAACCGTTCGATTTGCCGGATGATCGCCTCGGTCGCATCCCCTGGATAACCGAACGGCACGTGCGCGTAGGTCCAGAGCGGGTGTACGTCGCTGACAGAGCGTTGTGGGTCGGCCAGGTACTGCTGCCCGACGAGCACGAAGGGGCGCTCCGGCATGGTGCCGGCATGGATCAGGCGTTCAGTGGAGGCAAGCTCGGCATACGAGCCGCCGAGATGCACAGTGCCGGCCCGGTGGGCATCGGGGTTGGTCCACGGAACTCCGCCCTCAACCGCGAAGTCGACCTTGAATGCGCCCGGGCCGTGCCGAAATCTCCGGAATGCGCGTAGGACTCCTGTGGGCAACCGATCACCGAGAATCTTTGCTACGGAACCCGGTTCGAGATCGAATAGGGTCAGGTCCGCGTCGGGCAACTGCCCAGCGCGGTCGACGCGAGCCCCGATGTGAATTGTTCCGCCTAACTCGGTAAGAGTCGCGACCATGGCCCGAACGAGGGAACCGGTGCCGCCCGAGACGACGGGCCAGCCATACCGGTGCCCGGCTGTCATGATCCCCAAACCGACCGCAGCCGTCATCGGGTAATGCAAGGGGCGGAACGCATGGGCAGCGACACCGCCGTACAGCGCCCGGGCGGGCTCGGTCCGGAACAGTCGCGCAACAGCGGACGCGGGGAGCGCCGCGGGAACTCCGAACCGCGCCAGGTGTATCGGGTGGCGGGGGATGCGCAGCAGTGGTGCCGTGATGTCCTCGGCGAGGGTGTCGAAGTGCCGGGAAGGATAGCCGAACAGAGCGAGCCAACGGCCGCCGTCGTTGCCCAGTCCGGCGGCCGTGTCGTCGACCGACCGATAGAGGATGCCGGCGGTGCCGTCATCGAGTGGATGGGCGCAGTCGACCTCCGGCAGGAGCCAGCGAACGTTGTGACGGTCCAGATCCAGACTCTTCAAGAAGGACGAACCAATGGCCATCGGGTGAGTCGCCGCGCAGTCGTCGTGGATCAGGCCGGGAACCAGTGACTCCGAGGAACGGCACCCACCCCCGGGCCGATCAGTGGCCTCCAACACAGTGACAGCGATTCCCGCACGGGCAAGAGTAATTGCTGCGGCCAGCCCGTTGGGCCCACTGCCGACAATGGTCGCGGTGCTCATCCGCGAGCCGTATCGGCAGCGTGGCGGTCACGAAAAACGCAGGCGATAAACGATTTACGGCAGATCCGCACCGTGACATCCACCTCCGTCGTATCCGTCTTGAAAGTGTACAAACCTGGTTGCCGGACGCTTGGCTGGCCGACACCGACCGCATTTCTCGTGGTTGACGAAATTGCAAACGTAGTGCAAATTTTGTCCCCGTGACAGGTGTCGATGAGCAGGTAGGTATCGGTCAGCTCGTTGAGGATCTGCAAGGCCGCCATCCCAGTCTGACTCCCGATGTGGTTGATGCGGTGGTGCGCGAGGTGCACTCCCGCTTCGATGGCAGCCCGGTACGTGACTATGTTCCGCTGCTGGTGGAGCGGCGCGCCTGCGAAGAATTGGCGCTACTCAGCGTCTAGCGATCGGGAGCCACTCCGGCCCCGTGAATCGCGGCGCGGATCGCGTTCTCGTCGGCGCTGTTGGCGATGAATAACATCTCGTCGCCGGCCTCGAGGAGATCTTCCGGGGCGGGCGTCATGACTGTTCCGTGCCGAACCACGGTGACCAGCGCGGTATTCGGTGGTAGGTCGAGATCTGCCACTCGCCGTCCCACCAACGGATTGTCTTCCGGCAGATTCAGTTTTGTCAGATCCGCGCGACCCTCACGCAGGCCCATGAGGCGAACCAGGTGCCCGATGTCGATCGCACCCTCGATGCCGGCCACCATGGCGCCTGGCGTCGACACCGCCACGTCAACTCCCCATGCCTGGCCGAAAAGCCATTGGTTCCGGATGTCATTGATGCGGGCGACCACGCGGGGCACGCCGAATTCACTCTTGGCGAGCAGGCCCACCACCAGGTTGGCTTTGTCGTCACCGGTGGCGGCGACCACCACATCGCAGGTTTCGATTCCCGCTTCCTCAAGGGTGTCCAGTTCGCACGCATCGGCGTTGAGCCAGTCCGCGCCGGGCACGGCCTGGGGTTCGAAGTTGCTGCGCTCCTGCTCGATCAGCAAGATCTTGTGGCCGTAGTCGAGCAGTTCACGCGCGACGGAACGGCCGACCTTGCCCGCGCCGGCGATCGCGACTCGCATCTTCTGTTCCACCACCCCGCTATCGTGCCCTATTAATCAGAGTCGACCGACGGGAACGAAGTGAGCCTGCACCAGCTGTACCTGGACTTGCTCATCGGTGGGCTGGTGCTGCTCGCCAGCATCGTGGGCACCCGCGTGGCGACGCGGATCGGATTCCCCAGCCTCTTGTTCTTTTTGTTGGTCGGCGTGGTTCTCGGCGAGGACGGCCTGGGGCTTGAGTTCGACGATGTGGAGTTGGCCCGGAACGTATGCACGGCTGCCCTGGCGGTCATCCTCGTGGAGGGAGGTCTGACCACACGGTTCGCCGACATCCGCAAGGTGCTCGCGCCCGCCGGTGTGATGGCCACGGTCGGCGTGGTGATCAGCACCGTAGTGACCGCGGTTGGCGCCCATGTGCTGCTACGCATGGACTGGCAGCTGTCGCTGCTGCTCGGCGCCATCGTGTCTTCCACCGATGCCGCCGCCGTCTTTTCGGTATTGCGAGTGCTGCCGCTGCCGCGCCGGCTCGCGGGCCTGCTGGAGGCGGAGTCCGGATTCAACGACGCGCCCGCGGTGATCCTGGTGCTGATGTTCAGCGTCGTGCCGTTCATCTTCGAACCGAAGAGCGCCGCGATACAGATCGTGTACGAATTGCTTGCCGGTTCTGCGATAGGTCTGCTGTGCGGCTTCCTGGGTGCCATGGCACTGCGCCGGGTCGCGCTGCCGGCCTCCGGGCTCTACCCGATCGCCACCTTCGGTATCGGCCTGGTCGCCTTCGCGGCGTCGGGCAGTGTGGAGGCCAGTGGCTTCATCGCCGCGTACTTGGCAGCGGTGGTGCTCGCGAACTCCGGTCTGCCGCACCGGTCCGCCACTCGCTCTTTTGCCGAGGGGCTGGGCTGGCTGGCGCAGATCGGCCTCTTTGTACTCCTGGGATTGTTGGTCAATCCCAGTGAGCTGCTGGACGACCTCGTCCCCGCGATCGTGGTGGGGCTGGTGTTGCTGTTGGTAGCGCGTCCGCTATCGGTCGTGGGATCACTTGCCGGATTTGGTGTTCCATGGCGCGAGCAGGCTTTTCTCTCATGGGCCGGATTGCGCGGCGCCGTCCCTGTCGTGCTGGCGACGTTTCCGATCGTGGAGGGCGTGCCCGACAGCTCTCGCCTTCTCAATATCGTGTTCGTGCTGGTGGTGGTTTTTACGCTGGTGCAAGGCCCGAGTCTGCGCCCCGTCGCGCGCCTCCTGGGATTGATCACCCGGGAGGAGACGCGGGAAGTCCAGGTCGAGGCAGCTCCTTTGGATGTATTGGATGCCGAGCTGCTCACCATGAAGGTTCAGCCAGGATCCCGCCTGCGCAATGTCACGATCCTCGAACTGAGGCTGCCCGATCCGGCCGTCGTCACGCTGATCATCAGACAGGGGCACACCTTTGTTCCGCTGCCTGATACTCGCATCGACTCGGGCGATGAGCTGATGATCGTCACCACCAGCAAGACCAGAGCGTTGACCGAGTCTCGGCTACGTGCGGTGAGCAGGCGCGGCAAGCTCGCGCACTGGTTCGATGAATACGGGGACGTGGGCTGATGCTCGCCCCGCACCATCAAGCGGCCGTTAAGAATTGGGGTTGCGTTGACGCGCAGCGCCACTCGGGCATACAGTGACCGGCGTCAGCACCTCGCTAGGCGAGGCTCCTGCGCGAACATAGGCCACTGATCCGACGACGTCGAGAGACGCCCAGGGTTAGGACAGATCTCCCCGGGTTAAGGGGTGATCCGAGGTGGCTGCCCTCCAGGATTACGTCGCGCAGTGCCGAAGCTCTGACGAGAGAGGTGGTCGGCCCGTTCATGGCGGGTGCCCTTCTTTGTCTGAGCGCGTTTGACGTGCGCTGATGTGAAACCGTTTGCGGCACAGCCGCCCTGGCAGCGAGGAGGTGAGGGACGACATGCAGTCCGGCGATAGTCCGTATCCCAGTCCGGATCGAAAACCTGGCTTAGCCCAGTACATATACGTGTTCCCAGCCTTCCGCTGCGGCACCGTTTGCGCCTGACCTGACGCGAGACATCATGCGGCAGGCCCGTTTTGGCGTGCGCGGATACGTTCGCAGTGGACCGAACCCTGAGAAAGGGCGGCAACTGCAATGGCATTTTTCAACGGCGTCTCGCGCCGATACGACAGCGGCAGGCATGCCCCGACCGGCGCCGTGATGGACAGCGCACATGTCGGAGACATTGTCGGCGCTCTGGGCACCATTGGGCAGCATGAGAGCACCGAGGGGCGCAGCCGGTGGCAGCGATTCCGGATGCTGTTGGCAGTCTTGGGCCCTGGCCTCATCGTGATGGTGGGCGACAATGATGCGGGTGGGGTGGCCACCTACGCTCAGGCGGGTCAGAACTACGGCATGGCGTTGCTGTGGACGTTGGCGCTGCTTATCCCGGTGCTGTACGTCAACCAGGAGATGGTGGTTCGGTTGGGGGCGGTCGCCGGAGTCGGGCATGCCCGGCTCATCTTCAGCAGATTCGGGCGCTTCTGGGGTGCTTTCAGTGTCGGCGACCTTTTCGTGGTCAATGCGTTGACCATAGTCACCGAATTCATCGGTGTTGCAATGGCACTGAGCTACTTCGGCCTCCCGCGCTGGATCTCGGTGCCGCTATCGGCGGTGCTGTTGTTCGCCGTGGTGGCCGGTGGTTCGTTCCGGCGGTGGGAGCGATTCCTTTTCGCGCTCATCGCTATCAATATTGTGATGATTCCGATGGCGATCCTGGTGCATCCATCGCTGGGTAAGACTGCATCGGGGTTCGTGCCGTCCTTTCCGGGTGGCCTGAATGCCGAACTCTTGATGCTGATCGTGGCGATTGTCGGCACCACGGTGGCTCCGTGGCAGCTGTTCTTCCAGCAGTCCAACATCGTGGATAAGCGTCTGACACCGCGCTGGATCCGCTATGAGCGGATCGATCTCGCGGTGGGAATCGTGGTGGTGATGATCGGTGCGGTCTGCATCATGGGTGCCGCGGCATTTGGATTGGCAGGCACGGACGCGGTTGGAAATTTCACCGATGCTGGCGCCGTCGCCCGTCTGTTGCATGAGCACGTGAGTCCTACCGTCGGTGCGCTGTTCGCCGTCTTGCTGCTGGATGCCTCGCTCATCGGTGCCAATGCCGTGGGGCTGGCCACCACCTACGCGTTGGGGGACACCTTCGGGAAGCGTCACTCGCTGCACTGGAAGCTGTCCGAGGCGCCCGCGTTCTATCTGGGCTACGGGGCACTGCTGGCGGTTGCGGCTGCGGTCTCCTTCAGCCCAGACCCGGTGTTGGGAGTGCTCACCCAAGGGGTGCAGGCACTGGCTGGTGTGCTGCTTCCCTCGGCCACCGTCTTCCTGGTGTTGCTGTGCAACGACAAAGCAGTCCTGGGACCATGGGTGAACAGTGTGCGTCAGAATATTGTTGCAGGAGTGATTGTTTGGGCTCTGGTGTTGCTGTCTTTGTCGCTCACCGCAGCGACCTTCTTCCCCGATCTGGGCACCGGGCAACTCAAGGCGTTCTTCGTCGGCGGCGCGGCCGTCGGCCTGATCGGCGGATTGACCGTGTACGTGGCCAAGCATCGCGCCGAGCGCGCCGCCGCGCGGGCGACCGCTGCCGATCTCGGTGGGTTGGATCCGGATCAGATTCAGGACTTGGACTCATCGCCACGGGACCGGACGTTGCGGCGTGAGATTCTGTGGCAGGAGCGCGAAACCTGGCGCACCCCAGCGCTTGACACGCTCGAACGCCCCATCTGGTCACCGTTGCGAACCGCGGGGATGATCGCGTTGCGCGGCTACCTCGTGGTGGCGGTGCTATTGGTCGGTGTCAAAGTCGCGCAGACCATCATCGGGTAGCGCGATGAAATGGCTTGAGTGGGCGCATTGCCGGGGCATGTCGACAGACCTGTTCTTTTCACCGGATTACGAACGGGGAAGAGCGCGCAGCTTGCGTGAGGCGCGCGCCAAACAGATCTGTAGAGGCTGCCCCGTCCGTGAGGCATGTAGCAGTTACGCCATCACCGCGGGCGAGTCATTCGGGGTCTGGGGTGCGACCACTCCCCGGGAAAGGCGGGATCGCACCAGGGTGTCCCGGGCCAGCGGGCACTGGACGTAGTTAGGCATTACGAATAAGATAGTTAGGTGACCCGAAATCATGAGGCGGCGCTGGACTCCTCTGGTGCCTCATGGTGCGAGACAGTGGCGGTGGCACAGGCTCTCGCCCTGGGAGACAAGGTTTCCGCGGCCCGCATCCTGCGGACCAGTCGGCGTCTCCTCATGGTTTCGGAGGGTCTGCTGCATCTACTCGCGCTGCTGATGCGCGCGGCCCCGGCCGGTGACACCGATCGGTTACTTGATACGGCCCGGGCCTGCGCGCCGCCGCCACCGATACCGAATCTCGTTCCAGTGCAATCATTCCAGGAGGTTACGTACACGATGCCCACCCTCTCCGACGAGATGAAGCGGATGCTCGGTTCTCAGCTGGCGATCCTTGCGACGGTGACCGACGGCATTACTCCGAACATCGGACCCAAGCGCTCGCTGCGGGTCCATGACGATCGCTCGCTGATATTCAACGAGAACACGGGCGGGCAGACGCTGGCCAACATCGATGCGGGATCGAAGGTTTCCGTCGCGGTGATCGATCGCGAAGCACTGGACGGGTACCGGTTTGTGGGCTCGGCACAGATTCACGAATCAGGTCCGGCGTTCGAGGACGCCGTCGCCTTCGCGCAGGAACGTGGCATGAAGTATCCGCGCTGCGCGGTGGTCATCACCATCGAGGACATCTACACGCTCAAGCCAGGAGCTACCGCGGGTAAGCGGGTGTAGACATACAGCATGACGGATTCGCTGCCGGCCCCCGATGAGGTAGTTGTGTACTGGCGGCCAGGCTGTCCGTTCTGTATCAAGCTGCGGGCGCAGTTGCGTTTCAGTCGGCTGCGCTATCGCGAGGTCAATATCTGGGAATCGCCGGAGGCGGCCGCCTACGTGCGCTCGGTGGCGGGCGGTAACGAGACGGTGCCCACCGTGAATGTTGCGGGCCTGCCCTTGGTGAATCCGTCGCGCCGGCAGCTGTTGGCGGCGGCACGCGAGCATGCGCCTCAATCATTGCGGTAGTGACGCTGCTCACGTCCTGTGGTCACGTATTCGGGCGATCTCACCGTCCACCAGCGGGAATATCCGCTCGACGAGGGGCGGTGAACATCGGCTCACAGGGAATAGTTAGCTTAGGTATGTACTTTTACCGTATGGGCAGCGGCGCCCCTAAAAACTCCTAACACCGATTCTTCCGAGGTATCCAGGCATGACTGAAACGATCTCCACAGCAGCTGTCCCGACAACGGATCTCGAAGAACAGGCGAAACAGCGCATCGCGCAGATCGTGTCCAGCGATCCGCAGCTGGCGTCGCTGCTCCCTGAGGATTCGGTCACCGAGGCCGTCAACGAATCAGGCCTACCGCTGGTGGAGGTGATCAGGCGGCTCCTGGAGGGTTACGGTGACCGCCCGGCCCTTGGGCAGCGCGCGTTCGAATTCGTCACGGACGACAGCGGCG
Source organism: Mycobacteroides immunogenum (assembly GCF_001605725.1). Classification (NCBI taxonomy): domain Bacteria; kingdom Bacillati; phylum Actinomycetota; class Actinomycetes; order Mycobacteriales; family Mycobacteriaceae; genus Mycobacteroides; species Mycobacteroides immunogenum. Next base: position 5,367,658 of record NZ_CP011530.1, on the reverse strand, counting down.
CGACCGTCATCGCGCTGAGGCCCGAGTACACCACCACGTCCTATCGGGAGTTGTGGAACCGCGCCGAGGCGATCGCTGCCGCTTGGTATGACAGCGGAATTCGCGACGGCGACTTCGTCGCCCAACTCGGGTTCACCAGTACAGACTTCGCATCTCTGGATGTGGCCGGACTGCGCTTGGGCACCATCTCGGTGCCGTTGCAGACCGGTGCCTCGCTGCAGCAGCGCAACGCGATCCTCGAGGAGACCGGGCCTGCGGTCTTTGCCGCCAGCGTCGAGTACCTGGACGCCGCCGTTGACTCGGTACTCGCGACGCCGTCGGTGCGACTGCTCTCGGTCTTCGACTACCACCCGGAGGTGGACAGTCACCGTGAGGCACTCGATGCCGTGCGGACCCGGCTGCGGGAGGCCGGCCGGACGATCGCGATCGAGGCGCTCGGCGAGGCCCTCGTGCGGGGACGTGAGCTCCCCGCCGCACCTCTGCCCAGCGACGACCCCGACGCGCTGCGTCTGCTCATCTACACCTCCGGTAGCACCGGCACCCCCAAGGGTGCGATGTACCCGCAATGGCTCGTTGCCAATCTTTGGCAGAAGAAGTGGCTCACCGACGACGTCATTCCGTCGATCGGCGTGAACTTCATGCCGATGAGCCACCTGGCAGGCCGCCTCACCCTCATGGGGACGCTGTCCGGCGGCGGAACCGCCTACTACATCGCGTCCAGCGACCTTTCGACATTCTTCGAGGACATCGCGCTCATCCGGCCTTCCGAGGTGCTCTTTGTGCCGCGCGTGGTGGAGATGGTGTTCCAGCGTTTTCAGGCGGAGTTGGACCGGTCGCTTGCTCCAGGAGAGAGCAACGCGGAGATCGCACAGCGAATCAAGGTTCGCATCCGCGACGAGGACTTCGGCGGCCGCGTGCTGAGCGCCGGATCCGGTTCGGCGCCGCTGTCCCCCGAGATGACGGAATTCATGGAGTCCCTGCTGCAGGTGCCGCTGCGCGACGGGTACGGATCCACCGAGGCTGGTGGCGTGTGGCGTGACGGAGTTCTCCAGCGGCCACCGGTCACCGACTACAAGCTGGTTGACGTCCCAGAACTGGGCTACTTCACCACAGACTCTCCGCATCCCCGCGGTGAGCTGCGGTTGAAGTCGGACACGATGTTCCCCGGCTATTACAAGCGCCCGGAGACCACCGCCGACGTCTTCGACGAGGACGGGTACTACAAGACCGGTGACGTGGTCGCCGAGCTGGGACCGGACCACCTTAAGTACCTCGATCGCGTCAAGAACGTGCTCAAGCTCGCTCAGGGTGAGTTTGTCGCCGTGTCCAAGCTGGAGGCTGCTTACACCGGCAGCCCGCTGGTTCGTCAGATCTTTGTGTACGGGAACAGCGAGCGTTCGTTCCTACTGGCCGTCGTCGTCCCGACACCGGAGGCCCTTGAGCGGTACGCGGATTCGCCGGATGCGCTCAAGCCCCTGATCCAGGATTCGCTGCAGCAGGTCGCCAAGGACGCGGAGTTGCAGTCCTATGAGATCCCGCGCGACTTCATCGTCGAGACCGTGCCGTTCACCGTCGAGTCCGGGTTGCTGTCGGACGCACGAAAGTTGCTGCGCCCCAAGCTGAAGGACCATTACGGGGAGCGCCTGGAGGCGCTGTACGCGGAGCTGGCGGAAAGCCAGAACGAGCGGCTGCGCCAACTGGCCCGTGAGGCGGCGACCCGTCCGGTGCTGGAGACGGTGACCGATGCCGCGGCCGCGCTGCTGGGCGCGTCGTCCTCGGACCTGTCTCCTGACGTGCGGTTCATCGACCTCGGAGGTGACTCGCTGTCGGCGCTGTCCTATTCCGAGCTGCTGCGCGACATCTTCGAGGTAGACGTTCCGGTGGGCGTGATCAACAGCGTTGCCAACGATCTTGCCGCGATCGCCCGGCATATCGAGGCGCAGCGGACCGGAACGGCGACGCAGCCGACATTCGCGTCCGTCCATGGCAAGGACGCGAAGGTCATCACCGCGTCCGAACTGACTCTCGACAAGTTCCTGGACGAGTCGTTGTTGAAGGCGGCCAAGGACATTCAACCGGCTACCGCAGACGTCAAGACTGTTCTCGTGACCGGTGGCAACGGCTGGCTCGGACGCTGGCTGGTGCTGGACTGGTTGGAGCGGTTGGCTCCTCATGGCGGCAAGGTATACGCCCTTATTCGCGGTGCCGATGCCGAAGCAGCCCGCGCGCGGTTGGATGCCGTGTACGAATCGGGTGACCCGAAGTTGTCGGCGCACTACCGTCAGCTGGCGCAGCAGGGTCTGGAAGTGATCGCCGGGGACTTCGGCGACCAGGATCTGGGTCTTACTGAAGAGGTTTGGCAGAAGCTCGCCCGTGACGTGGACCTGATCGTCCACTCCGGTGCGCTGGTGAACCACGTGCTGCCGTACAGCCAGTTGTTCGGTCCGAACGTGGCCGGCACCGCCGAGATCATCAAGCTGGCGATCTCTGGGCGGCTGAAGCCGGTCACCTATCTGTCCACCGTGGGTATCGCCGACCAGATTCCGGTGACACAGTTCGAGGAAGACTCCGATGTGCGCGTGATGTCAGCGGAGCGCCAGATCAACGACGGTTACGCCAACGGATACGGCAACTCAAAGTGGGCCGGTGAGGTGCTGCTGCGGGAAGCGCATGACTTGGCTGGGCTCCCGGTGCGTGTGTTCCGCTCCGACATGATCCTGGCGCACAGTGACTACAACGGTCAGCTCAACGTCACCGACGTGTTCACCCGGAGTATCCAGAGCCTCCTGCTCACCGGTGTCGCGCCAGGCAGCTTCTACGAGCTGGATGCTGACGGTAACCGCCAGCGTGCCCACTACGACGGTGTGCCAGGCGATTTCACCGCCGCATCGATCACTGCTATCGGCGGTGTGAACGTGACCGATGGCTACCGCAGCTTCGACGTGTTCAACCCGCACCACGACGGCGTCTCGATGGATACGTTCGTCGACTGGTTGATCGAGGCCGGCTACAAGATCTCGCGTATCGATGACTACGGCCAGTGGCTTGCGCGGTTCGAGTTGGCGCTCAAGGGGTTGCCCGAGCAGCAGCGCCAGCAGTCCGTGTTGCCTCTTCTCAAGATGTATGAGAAGCCGCAGCCCGCGATTGACGGAAGTGCGCTCCCGACAGCGGAATTCAGCGGAGCTGTACGTGAGGCCAAGGTAGGCGAAGACGGTGAGATCCCACACGTCACCAAGGAACTGATCCTCAAGTACGCCACGGACATCCAGCTGTTGGGTCTGGTGTAGCCGAGCGCCCCTGGTTATCCAGGGGTCGGCTCGCCGGCGTAGTCGCCAAACGACCACAGGTTGCCTTCGGGATCGCGAACCGCGAACTCGTTGGCGCCGTAGTCGGTTACTGCCAGTGGCCGGACGATATCGGCATTCTTGGAGACGACCCGCTGATAGAGGCCGTCGGGGTCACGGGTCACTACGTATCCGCCTGCGGTCCCTGGTCGCAGGGTCCATTCACCGCCTGGTCGGTGGCTGCCCAGCATGATGCCGCCGCTGCCCTCTGGCCAATTCAGTTGGGCGTGATCGACCCGATCGCCCTCACCGTAACGAGCGGCGAGGATGAAGCCGAAGGTGTCGACGTAGTAGTCGATGAGCGCCGGGGCATCGTCGGTCTTAAGGGTCAGCCACACGGTGGGCGTCGAGGTAGTCATGCTCCCACTGTGATCCGAACGAGTGCCCGCCGTCTTGTATATTTCGGAACTCCGCATTCAGCCACGTTCGCGGCGGTACACCGGTGAGTCGGACGAATTCGTGCGTGAAGTGTGCCTGATCGGCGAATCCGGTTGCGGCCGCTATGGCTGCCAGGTCGACCCGCCCGGCTCGTGCTGATTCGGCGAGCAGACCGGTGGCCCGTTGGAAACGCATCAGCATCGCCACCGTCTTAGGTGATCGACCGACCTCTCGCTGGAACAGAGTGGCCAAATGGCGAGAGCTGATTCCTACGCAGGAAGCCAAGGTGCTCATGGAAATTCGGCCCTGACTGCGTTCCAGTAGATGCCAGGCCTGAGCGACCTCAGGACGGACGGGCTCTGTCGTCCGATGTCGCCGCGACTCTGCCAGGTAGGTTGCGACGGTATCGAATGCGTCGGCCCAGCCACGGCTTCGGGCGGTACGTTCGGGTAGGCCCGCGGCAGCACTGCCCAGGAACTCGAGTCCATCGAATTCCGTGACGGGAAGTTCCGCACTGGGAACTCCGAACAGCGCGCGGGACGCCAATGGATGCACGGCGAGTTGGACACCGGCCTGTCCGGAGCGCTGTCGTATCCGTGCTGCTCGGGTGTGCAAGCCCCCGAGCACCAAGGGATTCGGTTGGGCGTTGATGAGTGCGGCGGCGGAGCCGGCGGCTTCGACTCCGTCGTCGAGGCTGACGATGAAGGTCAGCGTGGCCGACGGCATGCCGAAGTGAACCTCTTCGGGGACGTCCAGGGCGCGATAGCCCACCATCGACGCGACACCCGGCACGCTGCGCGGTGGCGCGACGACGAAATCCCAGCTGGGTTCTCCGGTTCCCGCCATCCGTGCCAACGCTACGCGGCTCTAGCGGGATTTTCCCGGGAGAAGCCGGTATTTGGCACGTTGCGGGTCGGCCCGGTACCAGTTGATGGTCTGGCGTATCCCATCATTCCAGTCGGTGGCGGCGCGGCCAAAGAGTGCACGAAAACGGCTGTCGTCCACAAGGAATGGCTGCTGGAACTGGTACAGCAGCTCGGCACCTTCTCGCGCGATGGGTGCCACCACCTTGAGGACCCTGATCAAACGCGGCGTCAGCCGCCCGACCTTCGGGGAGGATCCGGCGATCTTGCCGATCTTCTCGATGAATCGCCTGCCAGTGATGGCGGGGGCGACCGGGACATGAAAGACCTGTCCCGCAACCGCCGGATGTTGCCCCAGATCGGCCAGCGCCCGGCCGAAGTCGCCGATGAAAGTGGCCGTCACGGGCAGGTCCGGATCACCCGGCCACATCGCCTTGTGTCCGGTCAGGACAGCGGTGAATAGTGCTGCCCCGAACAAGGATTCGACGCGCGGGCCATAGAGTTCGGCGGCGCGGCCGATCACGGTCTCGGTCTGTCCCCGGGCATGTGCCGACAGGATCATCTCCGCGGCGAGTGCCCGCAGCGCGCCCTTGTAGACCACCGGCCGGATCGGGCTGTCCTCGTGCATCGCACCGTCTACCTTCCCGTACATCCAGGTGTCGTCGGCGTAGACAAGCCGGGCGCCGACCTTTCCGGCCGCACTGATCAGTGCACGGGTCAGGTCGACATAGGTGGGCAGCCAGGAGTCCATCGGCGGCAGCGCACAGTGATAGATGGTTGTCGCGCCGGCGCAGATTTCGGTGATCCGTCCGGCATCGGTCGCGTCGGCGGCGATCGCGTCGACTCCCTTGGGCGCGCCCCTGCCGGTACGACTGACGGCGCGCACCGTGTGTCCGGCGGCCAGTAGTTCCCCGCATAGGACGGTGCCGGTCGCTCCGTTGGCTCCCACCACGACATGTATGCCCACCACAACTCCTCTACGTTTGTAGAGGCACGGTACTCTACGAACGTAGAGGGAGGCAAGATGTCCGATGATCGTCGAACTCGGATAGCCGATGCGGGGCTGACTGTGCTGGCAGAGGCCGGTGCGCGTGGTCTTACCCATCGGGCTGTCGACCGCTCGGCAGCGCTGCCCGAGGGCTCCACGTCGTATTACCTGCGAACCAGGGCCGCACTGTTGCAAGCGTGCGCGGCACGGCTTGGCGAGCGGACTCTGCGAGCGGTCAGTCCGCTGGCAGAGGCCGACGACCTCGACGTCGATGAACTTGCGCAATTGGCGGTCCGGGCCGTGCGGACCTGGACCGCCAACGGAGGTGTCCTCGTGCTCGCGCGGCATGAGTTGCTGCTGGAATCGGCGCATCACCCCGACGCGCGAAGTGTTCTTGACGCCGCAACTCAACGTGTCCGCGGACTCCTCGAACAGCGGGTGATCGCGCTGGGCACTTCTGATCCCGTCGAGCGCACCGCGGACCTCGTCGCATGCCTGGACGGCGTGGCGCTCGCCTATGCCGTTCGCGGGGTGGCAGAAGAGAATTCGCTGGAGAGAAGTGTGGTGCGTGTGGTGACCGGTCTTCTCGCCGCCCGTAATTAACCTCGGCGAGCTAGCGCTTCATGCGCTCTGGAAGCTTCAATACCCGCGAATCAGGATGTGACTCAGGGTTTTCCCGGAGGCGCGGTGTCCCTCGCGGCGGCTAGGCTCGCGGCATGACGACCGTTGCGCCCGAACAGTCAGGCACTTCCGCGGATGATGAAGCGCAGGGCCCGGTGCGATGGACCTCGTTGGAAAAGCTTGGATTCCGTCTGCTGTTCACCATCGGCGGGGGCATTCTCGTGCTGTCGGTATACGACAATCTCGGGCTGTTCGGGATACTTGAGCCGGTGCTGTGGCTGACCACGCAGATTGGGAGTTTTTTGATCCGTGGTCAGGGGATCGAGCTGACCGCGTCGGCAGGGGGCGATCTGCTCTGGATGTGGTGCTTCCACCTCGGATGGGTTGTCGTGGCGGTGGTCATCTCGGTGATCTGGACCGTGTTGGATCGCAACCGGCCGAACTACCGGCGGCTGGCAGCCACGCTATGGGTGTTCGCCCGGTACGGTCTGGCCTTGTCGATGATTCTGTACGGGATGGCCAAGGCCATTCCCACGCAGATGGGATTCATGGCGCTTCCTGATCGGCAGCTTCAATTAGTCGGCGACACAAGTCTTTTCGCAACACTCTGGGGTTTCATGGGCGCTTCTGAGCCCTACTCGATAGCCACGGGAATCGTGGAACTGGGCTCGGGCCTAATGCTGCTGTGGAATCGCACATGGATCTTGGGCGCGCTGGGTTCGGTTTTTGCGATGGGTCAGGTCTTCCTGCTCAACATGACCTACGACGTGCAGGTCAAGCAGGTATCGGGCGAGCTCTTTCTGATCGCGGTGGCGATCACCGCACCCCTGTGGCCAAACCTCGTGCGGGTGGTCTTCAACCGTGGTACTCAGCCGGTGCGCCTGTGGCCACCCCTCGGCGCGGGGCGGGGATGGTTGTTGAAAACGGGCATCATACTGAAGTTCGGCTTGGCGTCAGCTTTGACAGTGCTGTGTGTCTATCAGAGCACGCTCGTGTACTCGACCTATAAGACGCCGACCTCCGATTTGGACGGGGTCTGGCGTGCAACGTCATTCACCATTGACGGGCACGAGGCAACGCTCAAGGAGAGTGATCCCGCGCCCTGGTCCAATGTGGCCATCACCCACCGCGACAAGGTGGACGAGTTCGGAGTGAAGGCATTCGTCTCTCAGACGCCCGACGGGACCACCTCGCGGTGGCTGCTGGAGATCAACGGGGACCGGCTGGAGTTACGCAAGCGTAAATCAGATGCGCCACAGCAGATTCTGGGGATACATCAACCCAGTTCGGATCGGTTGATTCTCACCGGTGAGGTAGCGGGCAAGCAGGTCGTGGGCAGTTACGAGCGCCGGATCATGGAGCGCGACAAGTCAGGGTTCCGCTGGGTTCAGCCCGAGATCGATCCAGACTCGGCGGCCACGGCCGAATAGCCGGCAGGTGCGTGCGCCAGATATCCAGAGCTATTTCTGAACGAGTATTTCATTCCCAAATTCGGCTGATATCAAGGCATTAGACGTTGCCAGACCAGTCCTGAACAAGATTTCGGTTTGTATCGTTCGTGGGCTGCGGACGTGGTTTACTCGTCGGTAATCGGGTCGCGCGCGACGAGGCGTGCCGCACGTTGGCGGTGCTTCGCATACGACCGAGCCTGGGTGCCGCCGCATTCGAAGTTCGGTTATCCGTTGTGTTCACATCCGATCTGGAGATACATGTTTGGGCAGCTGACATGCTGCCGAGCGCGGAAGACAGTCGGAGGGACTCGAGATTTTCAGGCTCTTGAAGCATGTGTGGATTCCGTTGGTGCTCGCGGTGGTCGCAGTTGCAGGCGGGTTCACGGTGTCGCGGTTACATGGCGTGTTCGGTAACGAACGCCGCCCGGAGTACGCCACTGCCGAACGTGAAGAGAAGCGGCCCCATGATCCCAAGTACCTGATCTATGAGGTGTTTGGTCCGCCGGGGACGGTGGCGACTATCAGCTATTTCGACGCTGACGCCGAGCCGCAGGTCATCAGGCAAGCCGCGCTGCCCTGGTCTGTGGAGTTTCCGATTACTGACGCGACCGCGATGGGCAACATTACCGCGCAGGGGGATGCCGACAGCATCGGATGCAGGATTCTGGTGGGTGACAAAGTCAAGGACGAGAAGATCCGGTACGGCGTAAGTGCTTTGACCTTCTGCATGTTGAAGGCAGCATGAGCACGCACAGCGAACCCCCAACGGAGCCGTTGCCCACGCTGAACCGACCGCCGTTCGTGGCGCGGATGATCCGCCGGCTATCGGTGCCCATCATCCTCGGATGGTTGGCCATCGCCGTAGTGTTGAGCATCAGCGTTCCCTCACTCGAGCAGGTCGAGAAGGACCATGCCGTCGCGATGAACCCTGATGCCGCTCCGTCGTTTCAAGCAACGCAGCGGATGGGCAAACTATTCGATGAGTCCAATTCCAGTGTGGTGGCGATGATCGTCCTGGAGGGACAACAACCCCTCGGGGATGGCACGCATCGTTATTACGACGATTTGATCCGCCAATTGAAAGCCGATACGGCACATGTGCAGCATGTGCAGGATTTCTGGGGCGATCAAATGACTCAGGCCGCTGCGCAAAGTCTCGACGGTAAGGCCACTTATGTACAAGTGGCCCTTACCGATCCGCGGCGGGGTGCTTCTGCGAATCAATCTGTGGAAGCCGTCCGGGCCATCGTGGACCGCACACAAGCCCCGTCGGGAGTCAAGGCCTATGTCACAGGTCCGGCGGCCTTCGCGGCAGATCTCGGCCCGGCGGGTAACCGGACCGTGTTGCTGGTCACCGGGCTGAGTCTTGCGGTGATCTTCACCATGCTGCTCCTGGTCTACCGTTCAGTGGTCTCCGTCATTCTCATGCTGGTGGTCGTCGGAATAGAACTGACGGTCGCCCGAGGCTTCGTGGCGTTTCTCGGAAACCTCGGGCTCATCGGCATCACCACTTTTGTCGTCAATCTGCTTGTGGCGCTTGCTATAGCAGCCGGAACAGATTACGGGATCTTCTTCACCGGCCGCTACCAAGAGGCACGCCAGTCCGGCGAGGATCGGGAAACCGCGTTCTACACAACCTTTCGCAGCGTCGCCAAGGTGGTGTTGGGCTCAGGCTTGACCATCGCCGGCGCGGTGCTCTGCCTGCACTTCACACGGCTTCCCGTGTATCAAACATTGGGTGTTGCGACCGCTGTCGGCATGGTCGCTGCGGTGGCAGTGGCCATCACACTGGTTCCGGCGGTCATCGCGGTGGGTAGCCGTTACGGATTGTTCGAGCCCAAACGAAAGGTTGCGGTTCGCCGCTGGCGACAGATCGGCACGGCCATCGTGCGCTGGCCGGCACCCATACTTGTGGCGACATGCGCGGTGGCGCTGATCGGATTGTTGACACTGCCGGTGTATCAGCCCAGCTACAACGACCAGAAGTACATTCCGCAAGACATCCCCGCCAATGTTGGCTATGCCGCTGCCTCAAGGCATTTCCCGCAGTCGTTGATGATGGCACCGGACATCCTGTTGATCGAGGCCGACCACGATATGCGTAACCCGGTCGACTTTCTGGTGCTGAACAAGCTGGCGAGGGGAGTTCAAGCGGTCCCCGGAGTTTCGAGGGTGCAGGCTGTGACCCGTCCCGGTGGCGAACCACTCAAGCACACGACCATTCCATACATGCTGAGTATGAGCAGTGCCAGCCAGTCGCATTTGATGCCATTTCAGCGTAATCGCATGGACGACCTGCTGGTTCAGGCCGACGACATGCTGAAGACGATAGCGATCATGAAGCGCATGCAATCCTTGACAGAGCAAATGGTCGGTACGACCCATGACATGGTGGCGACCACGCATGAGCTCGAAGACATCATGAATGACTTGCGGGATCACGTAATGGATTTCGACGACTTCATCAGGCCGATACGCAACTACCTCTATTGGGAAAAGCACTGTTACGACATTCCGGTGTGCCAGGCCATTCGCTCGGTCTTCGACACCCTGGACGGCGTGGATGAAGTCTCCGACAAGCTGAGCGATCTGGTCGCGAATCTAGATCGGCTGGATCAACTTCTGCCGCAGATGGCTGAACAGTTCCCGGTGATGATCGAGACAATGGAATCGACCCGAAAGATGATGTTGTCGATGCACAGCACCATGTCGGGGATCTTCGATCAAATGGAACAGACGACCAACAACGCCACGGCGATGGGCAAAGCCTTTGATGCCGCGCAGAACGACGATTCGTTCTATCTGCCGCCGGAGGTCTTCGACAATGAGGACTTCAAACGCATGATGAACATCTTCCTGTCACCGGACGGGAAGGCCGCTCGGCTGCTTATCTCGCAGCGAGGAGATCCCGCGACACGCGAGGGCATGTCGCTGGTTCAGCCCATCGAGACAGCCGCCGCGGAGGCACTCAAGGGCACACCGCTCCGTAATGCCAAGATCTACATGACGGGGACCGCGGCCTCCGTGAAAGACATCGTCGACGGCTCCAAGTACGACCTTCTGATCGCGGCGACGGCGGCGCTGTGTTTGATCTTCGGCATCATGCTGGTCATGACGCGAAGTTTTGTCGCGGCACTGGTAATTGTTGGGACAGTGGCACTTTCATTGGGCGCTGCCTTTGGGCTCTCGGTGCTGATCTGGCAGAGCATTCTGGGCATCCCGTTGAACTGGGTCGTCCTGGCGATGTCGGTGATCATCTTGTTGGCGGTGGGGTCGGATTACAACCTGTTGCTGGTATCACGGATGAAAGAAGAGCTGGGCGCCGGGATCAATACGGGCATCATTCGGGCCATGGGGGGGACCGGAAAGGTGGTGACCTCGGCGGGTTTGGTGTTCGCGTTCACGATGCTCTCGATGGTGGTCAGCGACCTTGTCACCATCGGACAGCTGGGCTCGACCATCGGCATCGGTTTGTTGTTCGACACGCTGGTCGTGCGGGCGTTCATGACACCGGCGATCGCAGCGCTGCTCGGGCGTTGGTTCTGGTGGCCACAGCGAGTGCTTCAGCGTCCCGCCAGGACATTACGTGCTCCAGCGGGTTCGCGCCCGTTGGTGAGTTTCCTCCTTCAGAAGGAAGAGCGCTAAACACGATGAGTGCCTTTGCCTGTCGTCGAGCGGCGATCGCATGAGTATCCATCGAACGGCCCATCGGCCGCCGCTACTGGCGGGATTGATCCGGCGTTTGTCGGTTCCGATCATCCTCGGCTGGCTGGCGGTGATCGCCGTAGTGACTTTCGCTGTGCCGTCGCTGGAGCAAGTCGGCCGGGAAAGCTCGGTATCGCTGGTTCCTCAAGCGGCGCCGTCATTTCGGGCGATGCAGCGGATGGGCGAGGTCTTCGGCGAGTCCAACTCGGACAGCGTGGCCATGGTGGTGCTGGAGGGACAACAACCTCTGGGCGACACCGCGCATGCCTATTACGACGATCTGATTCGGCAGCTGCGCGCCGATACGACCCATGTGCAGCACGTCCAGGACTATTGGGGAGATCCACTCACCGCGACGGGGGTGGAGAGCGGCGACGGCAAGAGCGTGTATGTCCAGCTGAATCTGGCTGGTAATCAGGGACAAGCTCTGGCGAACAAGTCAGTGGAGGCCGTTCGGAGCATTGTCGAACGGACGTCGCCACCACCCGGGGTACAGGCCTACGTCACCGGGCCCGCGCCGTTGGTGACGGACATGAATCATGCTGGCAATTCATCCATCGTCAAGATCACCATCGTGACCATGGTGGTCATCTTCACGATGTTGCTTTTCGTGTATCGCTCGGTGATCACTGTGATCCTCCTGCTGATCATGGTGGGTGTACAGGTGCAAGCGGCTCGGGGCATTGTGGCGCTCCTGGGCGATCACGGAGTCATTGGGCTGTCGACCTTTTCGGTGAACCTGTTGGTGTCGCTGGGCATCGCGGTCGGGACGGACTACGGCATCTTCTTCACTGGGCGATACCAGGAGGCCCGCCAGCGCGGTGAAGACCGCGAGACGGCCTTCTATACGACATATGGCAGCGTCGCGAAGGTGGTCGTAGCGTCCGGGCTGACAATCGCAGGAGCGATCTTCTGTCTGAGTTTTACCCGGCTCCCCTATTTCCAGACGATGGGCATACCTGCCGCGATCGGAATGGCGGTGGCGGTTGCCGTCGCCGTCACGCTGGTTCCGGCAGTCATTGGATTCGGCAGTCGTTTCGGACTGTTCGAACCCAAGCGGCGGATGATGGTACGTCGGTGGCGGTGGATCGGAACGGCGATTGTCCGGTGGCCGGGACCCATTCTGGCCGCCGCGTGTGCGGTCGGAATGGTTGGGCTGCTGGCACTTCCGGGATATCAGACCAGTTACGACGACAGACTGTATGTGCCCAAGGACATTCCGGCCAATATCGGTTACGCCGCCGCGCAGCGACATTTCCCCGAGTCGCGGATGACGCCCGACGTCATGGTTCTGGAAGCGGACCACGATATGCGTAATCCGGCCGACTTTGTGGTGCTGCACAAGTTGGCCAAGGGTCTCTTCGAAGTTCCGGGTATCTCGATGGTACAAAGCATCACTCGGCCGGAGGGCAGCCCGATTGAGCGGACGTCCATACCGTTCCAGATCAGCCTGCAAAGCGCGGGCATGTTGCAGATCCTGCCGTTCGGAAAAGAACGTGTGGACGACATGCTGAAGCAGGCTGAGGACACGACGAAGATGATCAACCAGATGCAGCACACCTACGAGTTGATGCGCAATATATCCGACATCACCAATGAGACCGTCGTCATGAACCGAGAGCTGACCGCAACGGTCGACCGGCTGCGCGACTACATCGCCAACTTCGATGATTTCTTCAAACCGCTACGGAACTACCTCTACTGGGAGAAGCACTGCGAGACCATCCCGATCTGTTTCGCGATTAGATCCGTCTTCCAGGCGCTCGACGGCACCGACCTGCTCAGCGAGCGCACCCATCGGATTCTCGAGCGCGTCGAGGAGATGAACATGTACCAGCGGGAGCTGATCAATCTGTTCCCGCCGATGATCACGACCATGAAATCGATGCGCGCCATGATGTTGACGATGCACAGCACCATGTCAGGCATCTTCTCCCTCATCGATCAGACGGCCGCGAACGCCAGCGCCATGGGAAAGATCTATGACGGGGCGCAGAACGACGATTCGTTCTATCTGCCTCCCGAGGTCTTCGAGAACGAAGACTTCAAACGCGCCATGTCCCTGTTCTTTTCGCCGGACGGCAAGGCTGTCCGACTGATTCTCACGTATCGCGGCGACCCGGGAACACCGGAGAGTCTTTCGCGGGTGGATGCGGTGAGGACCGCTGCGGAGGAGGCGTTGAAGGTAACGCCCTTGGAGAATGCCAGGATTCATCTCGCGGGTACCGCGGCTACGTTCAAAGACCTGCGGGACGGGTCGGCCTACGATCTGCTGATCGCCGGGGTAGCTGCGCTGTGTTTGATCTTCGGCATCATGCTGGTTATGACGCGAAGTTTTGTCGCGGCACTGGTAATTGTTGGGACAGTGGCACTTTCGTTGGGCGCTGCGTTTGGGCTCTCGGTGTTGGTGTGGCAGAACATACTCGGTATAGAGCTGCACTGGCTGGTGCTCGCGATGTCGGTGATCATCTTGTTGGCGGTGGGGTCGGATTACAACCTGTTGCTGGTATCGCGGATGAAAGAAGAGCTGGGCGCCGGGATCAATACGGGCATCATTCGGGCCATGGGGGGGACCGGAAAGGTGGTGACCTCGGCGGGTTTGGTGTTCGCGTTCACGATGCTCTCGATGGTGGTCAGCGACCTTCGTGTAATTGGGCAGGTCGGTTCCACCATCGGTATCGGATTGTTGTTCGACACGCTGGTGGTGCGGGCGTTCATGACGCCGGCGATCGCTGCGCTGCTCGGGCGTTGGTTCTGGTGGCCCCAACGGATACCGCGGCGCCCCTCTGCGGCAGCACGCGAGTCGGCGGCCTCACGGACGATGGCGCTGCAAGATGCCTGACTTGCCCATGAGAGGCCTGATCACACCAAAAATATTGGAATGAAAGGAAGTACATAGATGTTTCGTCTGTCACTTGCCGGACTGTCCGTAGGGCTGGGAGGTCTGGCATTGTCGCTGGCCGCAGGTGCCGGGGTTGCCGCTGCGGATCCTGATCTGGATCTGGCCATCAACACCACCTGCAACTATCCGCAGGTGGTCGCGGCTCTCAACGCTCAGGACCCACAGTTTGGTAAGGCGTTCTCGCAGTCTCCGTTACTGCAGCGTGGCCTGCGCGAGTTCTTGGCGGCCGGGCCCGAAAAGCGGGCGCAGACAGCGCAGGACGTGGCGAACGCTCCGGCATTCCAGCCTTATCTTGGTGCGATGGAGCAGGCCTACCGGACCTGCCATAACTTCTGACCGCGTCAGTGAATCTCGGCGGTCAAGCCGAAGTCAGCCAGTGTTCGATCGGCTAATTCGCGCAATGCTTCCTTGGTATTGGCCGAGCCGGGCTGATAGGCGCCGACACTGATGAAGATCTTGCCGTTCAGGCGGCCGGAGAGAATGAACATCCGGCCGCCGGTCCGCTCAAGCAGCCGGCGACTTTCGCGTTGTCCGGTGGCGCGTGCGTTCTGAAAGTCGGCAAGCGTGCCGGCGGGCCAGCCGATCATCGAATGGAGATCACCTAAGTAGGAACAAAAGACTGATTGATCGGGGTCTGCGGGCAACCTGGCGACCATCCGCTTGAGCGTGCGCTCGGGCGCGAATGAAGGCAGCCATAAGAGTTGCTTGGATTCGTCCGGCGTTTCTTTCAACGCCCGCAGGGTCTCCTTGATGGCAGCTCGTACCTCGCGGAGATCTGTGGTGAGTTGAGCCGGATCGATGCTCACGCGAGCATACGACAGTGCCATGGCTCGAGTGTCGTCCTCGGTACGGTCACTGATCGGAATCTGCAAGGTGATCGCGCCGTCAGCGGCGCGACTGCGGCCGATGCGCTCTCCGAATCGGGCGGCGAACGCGGCGGCGAGGGTATGGCTCGCTCCGCCGAGGACTGCCGCACAAGCGTCCCAATCTTCCAGGCCGACATAGATGGTGATGGCGGGGACCAGCACAATTTCATCGGGCACCCCCGCACTGGGCGGCGCTGCTGTTGAGGGTGCCGTCGCACCTTTGTCACGAGCCTGTTGCCGCCCCAGCTTCACCGCCGCTACCAGCGCGCGCGCGACCTGGGGAACGTCACGCGCCGTCTGTCGCGCGTCCTGGCCCAGCGCCCGGAGTCGTCTGCGGGACAAGGGCGCTGGATATCCGAGATCTCGCACCCGGCCGAGAACCGCCTCGACAATCACCAGGGCCAGGCCCAGACCGTCGATGAGGTTGTGGGAGAGCACCAAGCTGATTGCGGTTGTGCCGTCCTGAAGGGGGAGGACGCCGAGGTGCCAGCCGGGTCCGGACTCAGGATCGATACGCAGCTGCGAGCGCTCGTCAACCCAGTCGCTGAACTCTGAACGCGGACGGGCATGCGCAGCGATGTCGATATCCGCGGGCCCATGATCCAATACCCAGCGATGCCGGGCTATGGGCAGCGCGGGGCGCTCGATGCGCCGGCCGAGTAAGCCTTGCCCCAGATTGTGACGGAAACGCTGCAACGCCTCGAGATCGACATCAGCTCCGTACAGCCAGGTAACTTGAATGACCACGTTCATGCCGGCGGCGTGATGTTCGGCAAGCAGTGCCTGGTCTGCCAGCGCCAACCGATTATCCAGTTGTGCAGCACTTTTGGCTGCACGGCGTCTGCTCATGGATTCGCGTACACGCCGCACTTGCCCAGACACCGATCAGACTCCTTCGCTCTCGACTGTTACACGGTGTGAGCGGCAATGGATTTGGAGATACGCATGGCTCAGTTGCAACGCAATTTCGCCGGCCCTCGGCCGAGCCCACAAGAACCGAATAGGTCCGCAGCCTAGTCGGTTCACGGAGATGCCGTGGTGAATTCTAGTTCGTGGTGGCCGCCGGCAATCTGAATGACGGGCGGGCCCAAATCGCCGTTGCGGCGTGTCACCGAATAACTGGATCGATCTTGCATATTTTCTGCCCCACACCGTATTTGATTTCACGACAGATATACCGGGAAGCACCGTCGTGATCCATGATGTTGTACGTGGACAACAGCGCATGCGATATTTCGGGCATGCCTCGGGGCGGCCCCGACGCATCCTGGCTGGACCGGCGATTACAGACCAATCGGCTGGAATACTTGGATCGCGACGACGTCGATGATCTCAAGCGGAAGGTCATGCAGTCACTCGATCGCGCCGGGCGACGGCGGCGGATCGGGATCCACGAGAAGTGCGCGCGAATGGTCCTTCGCGAAGTGGCGGGGGTGGAGCAGCCGGAAATCCTGGAACTCGGTGCCGGACTCGGCGGGTTGTCACACAAGTTGTTGGAAATGCATTCCACAGCCCGGGTGACGGTGACTGATATCGATCCGAGTTTTGTGGCCGCGGCGGCGGCCAGTGAAATCGGCAGTCATCCGCGCGCAACAGTCCGACAAATGGACGCCACCGAAATCGACGCGCCAGAACGGCATTACGACCTGGCGGTGTTTGCATTATCTCTGCACCATCTTCCGCCGGAGCTTGCCGCCAGGGTCTTCGCGGCAGGGACCCGGGTGGCGCGGAAGTTGTTGATCGTTGATCTACCCAGGCCGCCGGTGCCGTTGCACATCGCATTGTTGGCGGTGGTGCTACCGCTGGTCAGAATCTCGCCGCTGCAGCACGATGGATTCATCAGTTCTCTTCGCGCCTACAGCCCGTCGGCGCTGCGGGCATTGGCGTGTCACGCGGATCCGGAGATCACCGTCGAGTTCCGAAGCCGAAGGGGATTGGGGCCGACGGTGTTAGTCGCGAGTCGGCCGGAACGGACCGGCTGAGAGATCGGAAAGTTGTTCATTATCACCACCGTTACCACTTCTGAAAAGCATCTCGATGTCGTCACATGTGCTGCGCACGCATGATTCAATGTGCGACAGTCAATTACGCCTCGAAACTCGTTCTGATCGGATAGGCCCATCAGGACCGGGCGGTCTATCGCTGGAGGAACATCTCATGGTGCGGCACGGTGCCTCCCTACTCAATGCGATATCGAGCGGGAGTCCGGGAATATGAGTGGGGAGGGTCAGGGCCGCCCGATTCTTCTCTTTGTCATGGGCATGGCCAGATCGGGTACCTCGGCGATCACCCGCGTTCTCTCGTTGTGTGGCGGTGCGCTTCCCTCCGCGCTCGCTGGAGCGAACCCGGCCAACCCTCGAGGCTATTGGGAGCCACGCAAAGCGATCATCCTCAACGAGAGGATCCTGCACCGCAATGGCAGCTCACGATTCGACACGACATTGCGCCTACAGGAGCCGGAGGCGTTCAGCGCGGGCGAGAAGGCGGCCTGCCTCGCTGACATCCAGGCATATCTGAAGACGCTGCCGCCCGCGCCGTTGGTTGTCATCAAGGACCCGAGGATAAATCTGCTGTCCGACATGTGGTTTGAGGCCGCACAACTGTCCGGATTCGATGTGGCAACGGTGATCGCGGTGCGTCACCCCACCGAGGTGGTGGCGTCGGTCGCTGCTCAAGCGGCCGCTTCGCCGGAATTCTCCAGCGCTCTGTGGCTTAAGTTCAATCTGTTGGCGGAGGCGAATACCCGCGATGTGCCGCGTGTTTTCGTCGGATACACCAACCTTCTGGAGGATTGGCGCAGGGAGGTGAAGCGGATCTCGGTGGCGCTCGGCGTCAACCTGGATTCTCGCGACGAGGAGGCCATCGACGAGTTCCTCGAAGCCGATCTCCGGCGGCAAAAGTACTCGGGCCCAGTCTCAGAGCCCTTCGGCACGGACTGGATGTCGGTTGTCTACGGCACTCTCTGTGCGGCCGCGCGAGACGACCCGTGGGACACGGCCGAACTCGACCGGGTCTTGGGTTCCTATCGGACCAGCGAGCGTGGTTTCCGGGCCTTGATTGAGGATTTCCAGAGATTCCACAAGCTGAGCCGCCGTACTCGCCCGTCGATGATGAAGCTGATCTACGAGGTCATGGCGACCGCTAATGGTCGCCGCGGCACATGGGCGTGAACCGCACCGCATGACCTGACGGATTCAGGCGATGCCGTTGATGATCTGGATGGTCCCGGCGATCGAGAAGATGGTGATCAGCACCTGCCGTCGGTGAGCGAGAGCCCAGTCGTGTAGGGGCTGCAGTACGACGAGGGTTCGCGTAGGCGCGATCAGGTAGCAGACCAGGGTGAGTTCGACCACCGCGAACATCCCGAAGACAAATGCGATGACAGCGATGACTTGAGTGACGATCGGGGCGCCGGAGGCCACCACGGGCGTGAGCACAAAGATAACCAGCATGGGTGGTGGCACACCGCAGAGGCCGAACACCAATGCGACCCATAAAGCTCCCTCTTCCCAGGCGCTTTGGAGGCGGCGCAGTGTCCGCCTGAACACTGAGCCGCCCGCTGTCTCGGTATCGCTGTGAGTGCCGAACGGCGACGTGATCGGGTTTGGCCTTTCAGAGATGGCCGTGCCTGCGGGCACGCTGCAGGCAGGGACCGGTTGGTGTGAACGTTCGCGGACCGAGCGCACGGCCAGCAGTGTCACGATCGAGAGCATGAGAAGACCCATGCCGAGGTTCACGACGCGGGTGGTGATGCTGCTGCCTGGGGTGGCCATATCTTCGACAAACGAACGAAAGGATGGCGCTATGTGCAACACCATCAGCGGTATCAATAGGCCGGCGAGACTTACGATCAGGGTGCCGAGCCAGTAGGCCGCCAGATTCTGCAGAGGCCGAGGCCGCGAGATCATCAAGACAATGATGGCGAGCAAGACCGGATTGACGGCGAACATGATTGCCATCGCGAGCAGTAGACCCCACACGGCCCCGAACACTACCCAGGCGGTGGCGGTTTCTTGGCGAAATTCACAACCAAATTACGCCGATGGTGCGAACCACGAGTTTGGCGAATCATTGTGCCCGAATAGGTTTCGCATCAGCTCCGACAGTGTCAAATGGCGCCGCTCCCGTGGAGGAGAAGGGAAACTCCAGCCACTATGCACATGGCGATCAGAATTTTTCGGCGGTGAGTCAATGCCCAATCGTGTAAGAGCTGCACAACCGCTTGAGTTTTCGCCGGTGCAACCGCGTAGCTGACCAGGGTGAGTTCGACGATGCCCAATACCCCGACGGCGAATACGATGGCGACGATGACTTGTGTCGCCGTGCCGGCCCCTGACGTCACTAGGATGGCGATGAGGAACAAACCCGCGTCCGGCTCGATACCACCGAGCAACAGGCCGATTGCGAATGAGACCCACAGGGCTCCGTTCTCCCAGGCATCGGTGGCGCGGGCCAGTAGCCGTCTGCCTGGAGAGCGACCCGCTGCCGTCACGGCATCATCGTCGCGTCCCAATAGCCGCGAGAGGGGATTTGTGGTTGGTGGATTCACTTCTGGTGCAGGCGCATTACCGCTGGACGCCATCTGAAGGTCGCGCTTCCGCAACATCGGTCGGACCGCTATCAGTGCGGCGACGGACAGCGCCACTAAACCCATGCCGAGCTGAATATGACGAATGGTGGGACTGGCCGCGGCATTCTCGGCGAAAGATCTGAACATCGGCGTGACATGCAGCAGGGTGAGCGGAAGCACCATGGCTGGGATGCAGCCGATAAGACAACCTGCCCAGTAGACGAGCAGGTTCTGTACGGGTCGTGACCGGGAGATCACCAGGAGCGTGATGCCGAGGCGTATCGGGTTGAGGGCCACCAGTACCACGAGCGCCAGTACCGATCCCCACACGTTCGGACACACTACGCGGTAGGTTCGTCGTCTGTGGTTCCTTTGAGAGTTGTTCTGTGGCGCACGGTCACCAGCGCTTGGAGATCTGAATGATGTTCGTTACCAGTGAGTGCCGGCTGTGTGGTTCATCCGGTCCCCATCGGAAGCTTGAAATCCGCGAGATGATGTTCGGGACCCGGGAGGTGTTCGACTATTTCAGTTGTGCCTCGTGTGACACCTTGCAGATCGTAAACGCACTGGAGGGCGACGACCTCATGCGTCACTATCCAGAGACTTATTACTCACACAATGGGTCAGGGCAGCCGAGAGCTCTTCAATGGTTGGTTACCCAGCGTGATCGATTCAAATTGCGAAGCGGTGGAAGAGTATTCGGTCCGATTATGACGGCGCCAGTGCCGGAGGGTGTCTTTCGTGTGTTGTTGGGAGGAGACGTCATCAGCATGCTCGCCCAGCTTGGCACCGAACGTGGCGCCCGGATCCTGGATGTTGGCTGTGGCAGCGGCGCCTTGTTGGACAGACTTGCCAGAGTTGGATTCAGCAGCCTGATCGGCGCCGACCCATTCATCACGGCAGACGGCGAATCGCAGGAAGGTGTACCGCTGCAGAAGCGGTATCTGGGCGATGTGACAGGCGAATTCGACCTGATCATGTTCAACCACTCGCTCGAACACATGCCCGATCCGGTGGCCACACTCCGGCTTGCGGCACAGAAACTCGCCGTCGGTGGTTTGTGCCTGGCGCGGGTGCCCACGACGTCATCGGAAGCATGGTCCATCTACGGGGCCAACTGGGTACAGGCCGATGCCCCTCGGCATATGGTCGTACCCTCGCGAGAAGGCATGGCGCTGGCCGCCGAACAAGCCGGATTGCGTATTTCCCGGACATTCGACGACTCAACGTTCGGTCAGTTCACGGGGAGCGAGGCCTACCGAGTTGACGTTCCGGTGACCGACCCCAAGATCCTTACGATGTTCCGCCCCAAGCAGATCTGGGAATGGGAGAAGCGCGCCAAGCGTCTCAATCAGCAGAACCGCGGTGACCAGACTGGATTCGTCCTTCGGCGCGCATGATGTGAAATCTGGACGTTCTGCCCAAATCTGTTGGATTTCAGGTTGATAGCGTGCGTACCGGGTTATGCTGCCGGGCGGTCGAGCCGTGGCAAGGCTCCCGCTTTCATTCCGCAGGAACACGGGAAGTGAAGGGCTGAGATCCGCGATGAAATTCGTACTGTCGTTTTATGGGACACGTGGTGATGTAGAGCCCGGTGTTGCTATCGGGCGGGAGCTGTTACGCCGGGGACATGAGGTGCGCATGATCGTGCCGCCCGACCTGGTGGGCTTCGTCGAAGCCGTGGGCTTGGCGGCGGTCGCCTGCGGCCCTGATGTGCGCGTCTGGCAGGACGTGAATCGGGACTTCTGGGCTAGATTCCTGCGGAATTTTTGGAAGAACTTCTGGCGGATCAGCGATCTCAAGGAGCTGTTGCGCGAGGACTGGCGTTTTCTCACGCAGTGCTGGGAAGAGGTCAGTTCGACGCTGCGTTCCCAGGCAGGGGATGCGGATCTGCTCTTCACAGGCGTACTCGGAGAAGAGTCGGCCGGGAACGTCGCGGAGTTCCTCGACTTACCCTTCGCCACACTGCACGTTTTTCCGATACGTGCCAACGGTCAGCTTGTCCCGGGTATGCCGGCGCGGGTGGGCCGCTCCATCATGAGGTTTTCGGAGTGGCTCGGGTGGCCGCTGTTCAAGAAACTTGAAGACCCTCAACGCCGTGAGCTGGGTCTTCCCAAGGCCACCAAGCCATCGCCGTGGCGGATCACCGAGCGCGGAGCGCTCGAAATCCAGGCATACGATGAGGCCTGCATGCCGGGGCTGGCGGCCGAATGGGCAGAGTTCGGGAACCGCCGTCCCTTTGTCGGGGCGTTGACATTGGACTTGCCAACGGATTCCGATGATGAGGTGGCGTCGTGGATCGCGGCGGGGACGCCCCCGATTTGTTTCGGATTCGGCAGCATGCCCGTCGAGTCTGCTGACAAGACGCTCGCCATGATCAGCGCGGCCTGCGAGGAACTGGGTGAGCGGGCTCTGCTGTGTGCGGGTGGCAGTGACTTCACGCATGTCCGGCATTTTGAGAACGTCAAAGTGGTTGCCGTGATGAACTACTCGACGGTCTTTCCGGCATGCAAGGCGATCGTGCATCACGGCGGGGCGGGCACCACGGCGGCCAGTTTGCGGGCAGGGGTTCCTACCTTGGTGTTGTCCACGGATTTGGACCAAACACTGTGGGGAGCCCGTGTGAAACGTCTGAAAGTGGGCACGGCCAGGCGGTTCTCGGCCACCACGGTGAAGACCTTGGTCGCGGACCTGCGCAGCGTCCTCGATCCGCGGTGCGTGAGTAGAGCTCACGAGGTGGCAACCCGCATGACCAAACCCGCCGAAAGTCCGGTGAACGCCGCAGATCTGCTGGAGAACTTCGCCCGCCTCAAGCGGGCCGGTTGATGACCCGACGTGTATCGGTGGCTTCCTGTAGGGACCTGCGATGAAGTTTGTGCTGGCAAGCTATGGGACGCGCGGTGACATCGAGCCGTGCGTCGCCGTCGGCCGTGAGCTCATGCGGCGGGGCCACGATGTGCGTATGGCGGTGCCGTCGGATCTGATCGACTTCGTCGCGGCCGCCGGGCCTCAGGCCGTTCCCTACGGACCGGATCTGCAGAATGTGCTGGACGCGCACCGTGAGTTCTGGACGCACTTCTTCCGTAATTTCTGGAAGATTCCGGAGTTGGTCGAGAAGCGGCGCGAAGTGGTCGAACCGTTCCTGCAATGCTGGAAGGACATCGTTGCCACGTTGACCTCGTTGGCGGATGGGGCCGACTTACTCTTTACCGGCGTGAACTTCGAAGACGCGGCGGGCAATGTCGCGGAGTATTACGACATTCCGTTGGCCACGTTGCATCTCTTTCCACTGCGGTCCAATGGTCAGTTCGTGCCGTACCTGCCGGGCTCGCTCGGCCGGTCGGCCATGAAGGCGGGGGAGTGGCTGGCTTGGCAGAACGCGAAAAAGGTCGAGCGTGTACAGCGCGGTGAACTGAAGCTGCCGAAGGCAATAAAGCCCTCGCCGTGGCGGATCACCGAGCGCGGTTCGCTCGAAGTTCAGGCCTACGACGCGGCGTGCTTTCCGGGGCTGGCGGCGGAGTGGGAGAGGTTCGCAACTCGCCGGCCCTTTGTTGGTGCGTTGACACTGGATTTGCCAACCCGTTTCGATGACGAGGTGGCCGCGTGGATCGCCGCAGGTGCGCCACCGGTCTTCTTCGGATTTGGCAGCCTGCCCGTCGAGTCCGCGGACAAGACACTGGCCATGATCAATGGGGCCTGTGCGCAGTTGGGTGTCAGGGCTCTCGTGTGTTCGGCCGGATCTGACTTTGGCGATGTGGTCGATCCCGAGAACCTCAAAATTGTGAGCGCGATGAACTATTCGGCGGCCTTCCCGAGGTGTCGTGCGGTGGTCCACCACGGCGGCACCGGTACCACGGCGGCCGGCCTGCGTGCCGGTGTCCCCACGCTGATTCTGTCCACGGATTTGGACCAGACACTGTGGGGCAGGCGCGTCAAACAACTCAAAGTGGGTACTGCCAGGCGGTTTTCGGGCACAACGGAGAAGACCCTGGTGTCAGACCTACGCTCCATCCTCGATCCACAATGCGCGGCCAGAGCCCGGCAGCTCGCCAGCCGCATGACCGAGGCCGCCGAAAGCGTCAAGGCCGCAGCAGATCTTGTGGAGAAGCTGGCGACCGACTACCGCTGTGGCTCCCGCGACTGACCAGATCCGTGGGAGCCTGCGGGGCACGTCGGGGCCACCGCGGGTCCGCAGGTCTTGATCGCTCGAACCCTGATAGCACCTCCGCGATGTGGCACGAAGGTGACGTGTTTGGCCTGCTGCTTTTCATCCGGCGCGGTGGTGGTGCCCAATTCCACGCGTCGCAGAATTTCGCGCAGCACAACACGTATCTCGACCATGGCGAAGGTGGCACCGAGGCAACGGCGGTTGCCGCCGCCAAACGGCAGCCAGGTTGTGGGGCTCAACGTCGTACCGACCATCCGCTCCGGGTCGAACCGTTCCGGGTCGGGATAAACCGCGGAGCTGGCGTGTACAAGGCCGATTGCGGGGTCCACCATGATGCCCGCGGGCAGTTGATAGCCGCCCACCGCTACGGATTCCTTGAGGACCCTGCCCGAGCTGAAGATGACCGGGCGGATCCGTAGGGTCTCTTTCACCACGGCATCGAGGTATTCGTCACCGGCGGGATCTCCCTCTGCGCTGGCATCGGCGGCTTCTGCGGCCTTGGCGAGCGCGGCCGGATGGCGGGTCAGTCGTTCCAATACCCAGGACAGCGCCGTTGCGGTGGTCTCGTGTCCCGCGGCGATAGACGTCAAGAGGTGGTCACGTAGTTCTTGATCTGACATGGTGCGGCCGTTGTCGTCGGTGGCACGGACCAGCATGGCGAGCACATCGGTGCGTTCTGCCAGGTTTGGATCGGCGCGGCGTTCGGCAATCTCGGCGTAAAGCAAGGCGTCGGTCTCCGCCATCCGTCGACCGACTCCTCGCCATGGCCAGTAGCGCCGCAGGTTCGGATTGGTGATTGCCGGGGTCTCCCACGGCTTCATGTACAGCAGACGCGGCACGACCTTACGCAGCGCAGCCAGCCGGGCGGGATCGGATGCGCCGATGACAGTTCGCAGGATCACCTCAAGGGTGATATCGGTTGTGCGGGGAGCAACGGGAAAACTCTCGCCGACCGGCCATTCGGCTATGTTTGCGGCGGCGATGTCGGCCATCTGGGCGGTCTGACGGGCGACGGCATCTCGGTGGAACGCGGGCATCAGCAGACGGCGCTGATCGTGGTGTTCGTCCTCGTCAAGGACGAACAACGAGCTGTCGCCGAGCAGACCGCGGAAGAACCAATGAGCTTCACCGGAATGGAAAACGTGCGGATCGCCCGCGTACACAGTTTTGATGTCGGCGGGGTCGGCAAGGTATACCACCTTGCCCGACAACGGAATACGCAATGTGAACATGTTTCCGTAGCGGCGCTGACAGCCGGCCAGGAAGCGAAGGCCGTAGCTCGCCATCAATATGGACTGGACTGCCAGAGGCAGCGGAGGCCCGGGTGGCAATGCTGTTTTCGCAATTTTGCTCACTATGCGTGATCCTAAGCACTAGACGGTATTCCAGCTCACTTACCGATGGCCCTGACTGTGACTGGCGTGAGTTTGCCTGTCTTGGACGATGACTCGGTCCGGGCCACGACGGCGCCTTTCAACCGTACGAGTGTTCGGCTCGCCGTGCGGGCACTTTCGATGGTTGGGCATGTCACGTGGAGGGCTCCGGGCCCGAGAATGGACGCCCTTGCCGCCCAAAGAATCTGGTCACGCCCAATACCTTGTCGGGCTTCCGTGAATGCGTGCCGCGAAGCTTGTAGCAAACTGTGAGACAACGGTGGTTGTCTGTGTCGTCACCGTGGCGGCCAGCTGTTCACGCCCGGTTTGGTCACGACTAGCAGCCAATTTAGGCCTGGTGGGACGGTTGTGGCGGGCAATCGAAACCGGCGCCGAGCATTTCCAACTGGCCAGTAGCAAGTATTGGCGATTTCTCTAAAAACGTGCACCGGTGACCTCTTCTCGGTTAGGTTCTAGAACAGGTTCCACTTATCTCGGGTGGATGGTTTCGGGAGAACTGTTGAGCATCAATCCATTTGACGACGACAATGGCAGCTTTTTCGTTTTGACCAACGATGAGGAGCAGCACAGTTTGTGGCCGGCGTTCGTCGACGTGCCGGCTGGCTGGCGAGTCGTCTTCGGCGCGGCTGACCGCGCCGCGTGTCTGGACAACATTGAGCGGCAATGGCCCGATATTCGGCCAAAAAGTCTGCGCGAGAGGGTGGCACAGGGTCGGACTGTTGATCAATAGGCGGCGGGTCGAGATCAATGGGATGTGAACATGAGGCGCTCCCGCTTACGCGGGGCCAACTGGATATTTGGCTTGCCGAGGAGTCCGGCGGTTCCGGCGCCAAGTGGCATTTGGGCATGCTCGGCCGCATCGAGGGCGTCATCGAGCACGAGCTGCTCGAGCGGGCCGTGCGTCAGGTGGTGCAAGAAGCCGAACCGCTCAGGGCCGTCTTTTCTGAAATCGATGGTCAGGTTTTGCAGACGGTCGTCGACTACCCGGATGTTGCGCTAGCCCATCATGACCTGAGTGGGTCCACGGACCCCATGGGTGATGCCTATCGAGTTGCGGGATCGATCCAGCGCGCGCCGATGCCCCTGGACGGGCCGTTGTTTCGGTTCGCCCTCATGCGGGTGCGATCCGACGACTTCTATTTCTTCGTGTGTTGCCATCACATCGCGACAGACGGAATCGGCATGGGACTGCTGTGTCATCGAATCGCGGCCGTCTACTCGGCGATCGCTACAGGTGAGCCGATCCCTCCGCCCATCTTCGGCTCACTGAAGAGCCTTGTGGATTGCGAGTCGAATTACGAGTCGTCCGAGGACTATCTGGACGATGAGGCCTACTGGGCCGACTGCGGTCCGCTCGACAGTGAACCTCGGTATGGGGTTGTACCTGCTATTTCCGGCCTCCGGAACGAATACGAGCCGTCTGCGCCAATCCAACTGGATCCCGAGGTGGTAGCCAAAACCCGTGAGCTGGCGCATGTGCTGGGGGTGCGGCGCGCCGCGGTGATCACCGCGGCGTGCGCCCTGCTGGTGCATGGTGAGGTCGGCGGTGCCGAGGTAGTGCTCGACTTCCCGGTGAGTCGGCGAGTGCGGCCAGAGGCGATGCTGGTGCCCGGCATGAGCTCCGGGGTGGTGCCACTGCGATTGACAATATCGCCGGCGGGCACCGTGACCGGCCTGTGTGAACAGGTTGCTGACAGGATCCAAGAAGCCCTGCGGCATCAGCGTTTTCCGCTGCGGGCGCTTGAGAGCAAGACCGGATTGCGGCGGGGCAGGCATGCGTCGGACCATGCCGCCATCAACTTCATCCCCACCACGCGCTTGGCCGACTTCGCCGGCGCCGCGGGATCGGGGACGGTAACCCACACGGGCCTCGTGGACCAGTTCGGGCTGGTTTTCATCAAGAACGACGAAGAGCTTTTCCTCAGTACCTCAGGCGTGGGGACACTGTTCGCCGGCTGCGATGCGCGTGCGCTCGCGGACAGGTTCGAGCAGGTGTTGTCGGCGATGACCGCTGACCCGAGGACCCTCCTCTCAGCCATCGATGTCCGTGATGAGGCCAGGTCTCCGCAGCTGGACATCTGGAGTAACCGGGAAGCCCTGATATGCCCGGTGCCCCGATCGCAGTCGATTCCGGAGTTGTTCGGGCGGTGGGTGGTTCGTGATCCGGGGGCTGTTGCGGTCAGTTGTGGTGGGCGTGCGGTTACCTATCGTGGGCTTGATGAGGCGTCGAACAGGTTGGCGCATGTGCTTGTTGGGCATGGTGCGGGTCCGGGGCGTCGGGTTGCGTTGTTGTTCTCGCGTTCGGTTGAGGCCGTGGTGGCGATTCTGGCGGTGTTGAAGACGGGTGCGGCGTATGTGCCGATTGATCCGTCGGTGCCGGATGCGCGGTTGGGGTTTGTGTTGTCCGATGCTGAGCCGGTGGTCGCGGTGAGCACTGCGGTGTTGGCGGGCAGATTGGCTGATTACGGTCTCCCGGTCATCGATATCGATGACCGGGCGGTACATGGCCACCCTGGTTCGGCATTACCCACCATGCCGGCACCCGACGATCTCGCATACGTGATCTACACATCTGGCACCACCGGCACGCCGAAAGGTGTTGCTATCCCGCATCACAACGTGACCCGCTTGCTGGCGGCAATCGATGCTGATCTGGAGTTTTCGCCGGGGCAAGTGTGGTCACAGTGCCACTCGCTGGCCTTTGATTTCTCGGTGTGGGAGATCTTCGGAGCACTGCTGCACGGCGGCCGGCTGCTGGTGGTTCCCGAGGCGGCGACGAGGTCGCCGGAAGATCTTCATGCGCTGCTGGTGCGTGAACGTGTCAGTGTCCTGAGTCAGACGCCGTCGGCGTTTTACGCACTGCAGGCGCTGGATGCGGCGCTGCCGGAACCACGGCAGCTCGGCCTCGAGGTGGTGGTGTTCGGCGGTGAGGCGCTGGAGCCGCAGCGCCTCGGGGCCTGGTTGACGGACCATCCGGGGGCGCCCCGGCTTGTCAACATGTATGGGATCACTGAGACGACGGTGCACGCCTCGTTCCGTGACATCACGATCGCGGACATGGGCCGCGCGGAAAGCCCAATCGGGGTGCCGCTGACCGATTTGGCATTCTTCGTGCTCGATGACTGGCTGCGCCCGGTGCCGGTTGGCGCACTCGGCGAGCTGTATGTGGCGGGCGCGGGCCTGGGTTATGGCTACCTTCGCCGGAAGTCGTTGACGGCGAGTCGATTTGTCGCCTGCCCATTCGGCGGGCGAGGCACCAGGATGTATCGCACCGGGGACCTCGCGGCCTGGGGTGAGGACGGGCAGCTGCGCTATCTGGGCCGTGCCGACGAGCAGGTCAAGATCCGCGGATATCGGATCGAGCTCGGCGAAGTGCAATCAGCATTGGCGGCTCTCGGCGGAGTCGAGCAGGCCGCGGTGATCGCACGCGAAGACCGCGCCGGCGACAAGCGGTTGGTGGGCTACATCACCGGCAGCGCTGACCCGGTGGAGCTGCGTGCGGCCCTTGGGGTTCAGCTGCCGTCGTACATGGTGCCCGCCGCCATCGTGGTGTTGGAGAGCCTGCCGCTGACGGTTAACGGCAAGCTCGACAAGAAGTCCCTGCCTGTGCCGGAGTATCGGGCCGTCGAGCAATACCGCGGCCCGGCGACAGCGGTTGAAGAGGTCTTGGCCGGTATCTACGCCCAAGTTCTTGGCCTCGAACGGGTCGGCGTGGACGACGCGTTCTTTGAACTGGGTGGAGACAGCATCCTGGCGATGCAGGTGTCCTCGGCGGTGCGAATGGCTGGCCTCGTATGCCGTCCCCGCGACATCTTTGTGCTGCAGACGGTCGCCCGGCTGGCTGCGGTGGTCGGGTCCGCGACCGCGGCCGATGAGCCGCTCGATGAGGGCACGGGGCGGGTCGTTGCTACCCCGATCATGCAGTGGCTTAAGGAAATTGATGGGCCGATCGGCGAGTACAACCAGACGGTGGTCGTGCAGGCTCCGGCTGGTGTCACCCTGGCGGAAGTCAATGCCGTAGTGCAAGCCGTGCTCGATAGGCACGCCATGCTGCGGTTGCGAGCCGAGGACGATGGCGCCGGTGGCTGGGCGTTGACTGTTCCCGAATCCGGGTCGCTAGGTGCCGCCGAGTGCCTGGAATCGATCGGAGTATTGACGGAAGAGGCCCTGATAGCGGCGAGGTCTCGGCTGGATCCTGCGGCGGGCGTGATGCTGCGCGCGCTGTGGGAGGTATCCACGAGCCGACTGGTCCTGGTCATCCACCACCTGGCGGTGGACGGCGTCTCCTGGCGAATTCTGTTGGAAGACATCAATATCGCCTGGGCGCAGCTGACGAACGGGCAACCCATCGTGTTACCGCCCGCGGGAACATCGTTCCGGCGATGGTCGGAGCTGCTAACCCGCTCTGCGCGGAACACACAGATCGTGGAGCAGTCGGACCGGTGGCGGGAACTATCGGCCACCACGGCGATCTTCCCGGCGGCACGACCCGAAGCCGATACCTACCAGACCGCGGGCCGGCTCTCGGCGTCGCTGGATGCCGAGACCACGCGCATGCTGCTCGGTGAGGTACCCACGGCGTTTCATGCTGGGCTGCAAGATATTTTGCTGATCGCTCTGGCGCTGGCTGTGGCGGAGTTCTCCGATACCGCAGAGCCCATCGCCATCGATGTGGAGGGTCATGGCCGTCAGGAGGAGTTGGCGGAGTTGGGTGGTGTGGGCGATGGCGGTGTTGATCTGTCGCGCACGGTGGGCTGGTTCACCACGAAGTATCCGGTGTCGTTGGCTGTTGGTGGGCTGCGGTGGACGCAGGTGGTGGCCGGGGATGTGGCGCTGGGGGCGGTGATCAAGGATGCCAAGGAGCAGCTTCGGGCTATGCCCGATGGTCTGACCTATGGTCTCTTGCGGTATCTGAATCCGGAGGTGGATCTTCCTGAATCCGATCCGGCGATCGGATTCAACTACCTGGGCCGTGTCGCTCGGGACACGGGAGATGGCTGGAGTATCTGTGCCGAGGATCCGTCATTGACGCGAGTCGCCGGCATGGTGCCCACACCGTTGGGCCATACCGTGGAGCTCAACGCCATCACCCTGGAGACCGAGGCCGAGGTACACCTGAACGCCGACTGGACGTGGGCGCGCTCGGGACTCGATCGCACTCAAGTCGGCCGATTGAACCAGCTGTGGTTCGACGCGCTGGCTGGGATCTGCGCGCATGTGCGCAGCGGCGGAGGCGGATTGACCCCGTCGGATATCGCCCCTGCCGCGCTGACTCAGGGACAGATCGATGCGCTGGGCCGACAGTATCGCCTCACGGATGTGCTCCCGCTGACCCCGCTGCAGCAGGGATTGCTGTACCACGCCGGTGCCACACACGGATCTGACGATGTGTATGCGATGCAACTGAGCATTGCGATAGCCGGACCGCTCGATCCGCCGCGGATTCGCGACGCGGTGCGGTCGGTCATCGCTCGGCATCCGCAGCTGAACGCCCACTTCCACGACCGGTTCGATCCGCCGATACAGGTGATTTCCGTGGATCGTGCCGTGCCCTGGCGTTACGTCGAGCTGGACGCCCATCACGGTGATGTCGACAAGCAGATACAGGAGATCAGCGCTGCCGAGCGCGCAGCCGTGTGCGACCTCGTCAATCAACCCGCCATTCGGGCAGCTGTCGTTCGCACCGCCGGTGATCAGCACCGATTCATACTGACGGCCCATCACATCGTGCTCGATGGCTGGTCGATGCCGATTCTGATGCGCGAGATCTTCACGAGCCTTGCGGGTCAGCGGCTACCCGCACCCCCGCGATATCGCAGTTTTGTCACATGGCTTTCCGAACGGGATCGCGGCGCGGCACAAGCAGCGTGGCGCGAGGCGATGGCAGGTTTCGATACGCCCACGCTGGTGGCCCCGTCCGGCCAAGAAGAAATAGGACACCGCGGCGTCGAATCCTTCCGACTGACGGAAGAGATGACCGCCGGGCTACACGAATTGGCGCGTTCGTGTCGGACGACGGTCAATGTGGTGTTGCAGGGTGCGTGGGCGTTGCTGCTCAGTTCGTTGAGTGGGCAGGACGATGTGGCGTTCGGTACTACGGTTTCGGGTCGTCCGGCTGAGGTGCTTGGTGCCGAGTCGATGGTGGGTCTGCTGATCAACACGGTGCCGGTGCGGGCCACGATTTCCGGGGCGAGTACTACCGAAGAGTTGTTGCGTCAGTTGCAGGGTGCGCACAATGACACGTTGGAGCATCAGCATCTGGCGCTCAGTGATATCCATCGGATCACCGGCCAGGAACGGCTGTTCGACACCCTCATGGTGTTCGAGAACTACCCGATCGATGCCACCGCGGAGTGGGATATCGACGGGTTGACCATCACCGGGTTCGACTTCCGTGAATCCAACCACTATCCGCTTGCGGTGCAGGTCCTACCGGGCCGGGAACTGAGCCTGCGCGTCGAGTACAGCACCGGTGCTTTCGACTTCGATACTGTCGAAGGTCTTTTCGGCCGGTTCACCAGGATTCTGACCGCCATGACCACCGGCCCGGATCGTCCGCTGTGGTCGATCGATCTGCTTGACGAGGCCACCCGCGCGCAGCTGGACACCTGGAGCAACCGCGAGAGTTTACACAGATCGACTGCGGTGCAATCAATTCCGGCGCTGTTTGGTGAGCAAGCACTGCGTACTCCCGAGGCGGTGGCAGTGACATGCGACGGCCGGTCGATGACTTATCGGGAACTCGATGAGACCGCGAACCGGCTCGCGCACCTACTCAACGGGCAGGGCGCCGGTCCGGGTGAGACGGTGGCGCTCCTCTGTTCCCGATCGACAGAGGCGATCGTGGCGATACTCGCCGTCCTGAAGAGCGGCGCGGCCTACGTGCCGATTGATCCCGCGTTGCCGGCGGCCCGCATCGGGTTCATGGTTGCCGATGCCGCGCCGATCCTTGCGGTCACCACCGCGGACCACCGTTCCGGGCTGGACGGATGCGATATCGGCATCATCGATATCAATGATCCCGCCGTTTCCGCGCAGCCGTGCACCGCGTTGGCAGGGCCGCCCCCTGACGACATCGCGTACATCATCTATACCTCGGGCACCACCGGAACTCCGAAGGGTGTCGCCGTTGCGCATCGCAACGTTCCCGGGCTGTTCGGCTCGCTGCACACGGACGTGCCATCCGGGCCCGGAGAGGTTTGGGCACAATGGCATTCGTATAGTTTTGATGTCTCGGTGTGGGAGATCTTCGGCGCACTACTGCACGGCGGGCGCCTGCTGGTGGTACCCGAGGCGGTTGCTGCGTCACCCGAGGAGTTCCATGAATTGCTTGTCACCCAACATGTCAGCGTCCTGAGTCAGACCCCGTCGGCGGCCGGCATGATCTCGCCCGAGGGGCTGGAGTCGGCAGCACTGGTGGTGGCGGGGGAGGCCTGCCCGCCCGAGCTGGTAGACCGGTGGGCGCCCGGGCGTGTGATGATCAACGCCTACGGCCCTACCGAGGCCACCGTGTACGCGTCGATCAGCACACGGCTGGCCATCGGCTCCACGGTGCCGATCGGCGCGCCGGTGTCAGGAGTGGCGCTGTTCGTGCTGGACGCGTGGCTGCGGCCGGTCTCTCCGGGCGTGGCCGGCGAACTCTATATCGCTGGTCGAGGTGTGGGCGTGGGCTACTGGCGCCGAAATGGGATGACCGCAAGCCGATTTGTGGCATGCCCCTTCGGTGTGCCCGGGGCACGCATGTACCGCACCGGCGACCGGGTGCGGTGGGGTGCCGACGGGCAGTTGCACTATCTGGGCCGTGCCGACGAGCAGGTCAAGATCCGTGGATACCGGATCGAACTCGGTGAGGTACAGGCGGCGCTTGCCGCTCTCGACGGAGTGACCCAGGCGGTGGCGATCGCGCACACAGACGAGCGCGGCGTTGTGCGCCTTGTCGGATATGTCACCGGGACAGCCGATCCCGGCTGTGTTCGCACGCAGCTCGCGGAGCGATTGCCTAGCTACATGGTGCCGGCCGCAGTGCTGACGATTGATGCCGTACCGCTTACGGTCAATGGCAAGCTCGACCGGCGGGCCTTGCCCGCACCGGATTACGGCGACACGGAGCGGTATCGGGCGCCGAGTAGTCCCGCCGAGCAGATCCTGGCTGACATCTACGCACGTGTTCTCGGGCACGAGCGGGTGGGGGTCGATGACTCCTTCTTCGATCTCGGTGGGGATTCGCTGTCGGCCATGCGCTTGATCGCCGCGATCAATACGGCGCTGAACGCCGGTATCGCGGTGCGCTCGCTGTTCGACGCACCGACGGTGGCTCAACTGGCAACTCGTATCGGCGGGGAAGGCCAGCGGCTGGCACCGTTGGTCGCCGCCGCGCGGCCCGCCGATGTGCCGCTGTCGTTCGCTCAGTCGCGGCTCTGGTTCCTGGACCAATTACAGGGTCTCTCAGCCATTTACAACATGACAGCTGCGTTCCGGATCGACGGAGCGCTGGACATTGACGCGCTGGCCGCGGCATTTGCCGATGTGGTGACACGTCATGAAAGCCTGCGCACCCTCTTCACCGCTCCCGATGGAATCCCTCGGCAAGTGGTGGTAGACCCGGACAGCGCTGAACTGGGCTGGGAAGTCGTCGACGCCGGCGACTGGACCGTGGGGCATTTGCGCGATGCCATGGAAGCGGTATCTCGTCATACGTTCGACTTGTCCGCCGAGATACCGTTGAGAGCGGCGCTGTTCCGGGTATCCGATACCGAGCATGCGCTGATCACCGTGGTGCATCACATCGCCGCCGACGGCTGGTCGATCACCCCGTTGATAGCCGATCTGGGTGTGGCCTATGCCAGTCGGTGCGTGGGTGCCGCACCTTCCTGGGTGGACTTGCCGGTGCAGTACGCGGACTATGCGCTATGGCAGCGCGCGCAATTCGGTGACCTCGGGGACGTCGATAGCCGAATCGCGCGGCAGCTGGACTACTGGCACGGTGTATTGGCGGGCATGCCAGAGCGCATCGCGCTGCCGGCCGATCGTCCGTATCCGCTGGCGGCCGACCAGCGCGGGGCGACGATCGCGGTGAATTGGCCCGCCGCGCTGCAGCAGCGAGTTGCCCGGCTGGCGGGCGAGAACAACGCGACCAGCTTCATGGTGGTACAAACGGCGTTACTCATTCTGCTTTCCCGGCTGGGCGCGACTTCTGATGTTGCGGTGGGCTTCCCGATCGCCGGCCGTCGCGATCCGGCCCTTGACGAACTTGTCGGGTTCTTCGTGAACACGCTGGTATTGCGCGCCGACCTGTCTGGAGATCCCACGATCTCCGAGGTCTTGGCGCAGGTACGCATCCGCAGTTTGGAGGCCTTCGACAACCAAGACGTGCCGTTCGAGGTGCTCGTCGAGCGGCTGAACCCGGCGCGTTCCCTGGCACATCACCCCCTGGTCCAGGTGGCGCTGGCGTGGCAGAACTTCGCCGGGCGTGACGCCAATGATTCCGCTGCCGCGGTCGAGATGGGTGATCTGCGGGTAGCCCAGCTGCCGGTAGACACGCACACAGCCCGTATGGACGTGAACTTCTCGCTGGCAGAACGCCGAACGAAACTTGGCGAGCCCGCGGGAATCGGCGGAACCGTGGAATTCCGCACAGATGTATTCGATACCCGCACTATCCAGACCCTGGTCGCGCGGCTGGAGCGGGTGCTGACAGCGATGACCGCAGACCCGGCGGCACGGCTGTCCTCGCTGGAGCTGCTCGGCGACGATGAACGGTCGCACCTGGCGGGTCTGGGAAACCACGCGGCCGTGACGGGGCCCGCGCCCCGGCCGGTATCGGTGACCGGGCTTTTCGCCGAGAATGTGGCACGTACCCCTGACGCGGTGGCGGTCACCTGTGGGGAGAGGTCATGGACGTACCAGGAGTTGGATACAGCAGCGGACCGGCTGGCGCATTCACTGGCGGCTCACGGGGCCGGCCCGGGCCTGCGCGTGGCCGTGTTGTTCCAGCGTTCAGCCGAGGCGATTGTCGCGATACTGGGCATTCTCAAGACCGGCGCCGCATACCTTCCGATCGATCCCGCGGTGCCGGACGCGCGCCTCGATTTTGTCCTCGCCGACGCGGATCCTATTGCCGCCGTCACCACCGCTGAGCTGGCTGGCCGGCTGGAAGGGCGCGGACTTGCAGTCATTGACCTCGATGAAATCAGTGTCAACGCCGCGGTCGCCGATCCGACGACCGCCCTGCCGGAGCCGCTTGCCGATGACGTTGCCTATCTGATCTATACCTCAGGTACCACCGGAGTGCCCAAGGGCGTTGCCCTCAGCCATCTCAATGTGACTCAGCTGCTGGAGTCTCTTGATGCCGGGCTGCCACGTCCGGGAGTGTGGTCGCACAGTCACTCCCTGGCCTTCGATGTCTCGGTGTGGGAGATCTTCGGCGCGCTGCTTCGAGGTGGACGGGTGGTGATCGCCCCGGAGGAGGTGGCGGGCTCTCCGGAAGATCTGCACGCGTTGCTGGTTCGCGAGCACGTCACCGTGATAACCCAAACACCTTCTGCGGTGCGGATATTACCGCAGGAAGGCTTGGAATCCGCGGCGCTCGCTGTGGTAGGTGAGGCATGCCCGCCGGAGGTGGTGGATCAGTGGGCTCCCGGTCGGGTGATGGTCAATGCCTACGGCCCCACCGAAACCACGATGTGCGTGGCGATCAGTGCCCCGCTCGTCGCGGGCCGGGGTGTGCCGATCGGTGCGCCGGTGTCCGGGGCGGCGTTGTTCGTGCTTGACGAGTGGTTGCGCCCGGTGCCGGCCGGTGTGATTGGCGAATTGTATGTCGCCGGAGCAGGTTTGGGATACGGCTACGTGGGCCGTGCAGCACTGACGTCGGGACGATTTGTAGCCTGTCCGTTCGGGCTCCCGGGCACCCGGATGTATCGCACCGGGGATCTGGTGTGCTGGGGACCCGACGGACAGCTCCAATATCTGGGCCGTGCCGATGAGCAGGTGAAGATTCGAGGGCATCGCATCGAACTCGCCGAAGTTCAGGCAGTATTGGCGAGTCTGGACGGCGTAGAGCAGGCAGTGGTGATCGCACGTGAAGATCGTCCGGGCGATAAGCGCTTGGTCGGCTACATCACGGGGACGGCCGACGCCAGTGTGCTGCGGACCGCGATGACAGATCGATTGCCCGGCTACATGGTGCCTGCCGCCGTGGTGCCTCTTGAAGCTATCCCGCTTACGGTGAACGGCAAACTCGATACCCGGGCGCTTCCCGCTCCCGATTACCGCGACCGCGACCGCTATCGGGCTCCGGGGAACGCCGTGGAAGAGGTTCTGGCCGACATTTACGCACAGGTTCTCGGGCTGGAACGCGTGGGTGTCGACGATTCGTTCTTCGACCTGGGCGGCGACAGCATCCTGTCCATGCAAGTGGTTGCCCGGGCGCGGGCCGCCGGCCTGGTGTGTCGTCCCCGTGATGTCTTCGTCGAGCAGAGCGTGAGCCGGCTGGCCCGGGTGATCGAAGTGACAGCGGGTTCGCGAGGTCCGATCGATGAAGGTATCGGTCCGGTGCCGCCCATGCCGATCATGCGGTGGCTCAGTGGAATTGATGGTCCGATCGATGAGTTCAATCAGACGGTGCTGGTGCAGGCTCCTGGCGATGTCACCGAGCATGATGTCATCATCGTGTTGCAGGCATTGCTGGACCGGCACGTCATGCTCCGGCTGCGCGCCGAGCGCGACGGTGCCGGTGGGTGGTCGCTGACGGCGCCCGAAGCCGGTGTGGTCCAGGCCATCCAGTGTTTGAACACCGTTGAGCATCTCAGTGACAGTGCCGTGGAGTCGGCGCGATCACGGTTGAATCCGGCGGCAGGAGTGATGCTCAGCGCACTATGGGTGCGGTCCACCTCGCAGCTGGTGTTGATTGTCCATCACCTCGCTGTAGACGGTGTGTCCTGGCGGATTCTTTTGGAAGACCTCAATATTGCTTGGGCGCAACATCGAAGTGCCCAGCCTGTGGTGTTGCCGCTCGCCGGCACGTCACTGCGGCGCTGGTCGGAGCTGTTGGCCGAACACGCGCAACGTCCGGGGACTGTGGAGTACGCGGAGGCATGGCGCCAGATTTCGGCGGCACCGGCCATCTTCCCGCCCGTTCTGCCCGGCATAGATACCTTCGAAACCGCGGGGCAGCTCGGAGTTTCATTGGACGCCGAGACCACCCATGCTCTCTTACATGAAGTGCCTGCTGCGTTTCATGCTGGGCCACAAGACATTCTATTGATAGCTTTCGGGCTGGCATTGTCCGAATTCTCGGCCGCCATCACCACCACTGTCGGCATCGACGTCGAGGGGCATGGCCGGCATGAAGAGCTTGCCCCGGGGCTCGACCTGTCACGCACCGTGGGATGGTTCACCACCAAGTACCCGGTGGCGCTGGCGTTGGCGGGGGTTTCCTGGTCCGATGTGATCGCCGGAAACGCGGCGCTGGGCGCGGCGATCAAGGATGCCAAGGAACAACTTCGTGGTCAGCCCGACGGTTTGACCTTTGGTCTGTTGCGATACCTGAACCCCGATGTCGATCTCGGGACAGCCGATCCGGCTGTGGCGTTCAACTATCTCGGCAGATTGAGTGGGGGTACGGCCGCGGCAGCCGAGGATCTGTGGCGGATGCCCGCCGACAGCATGTCGGCCATCACGGTGGCCTCCTCGATCCCGATGCCGCTGACACACACCGTGGCCTTGAACGCAGGGGCCATCGAGACCGATGACGGACTACAGCTGCGGGCGAACTGGACCTGGGCGTCGTCGGCACTGGATCGCGATCAGGTAGGTCGTTTGAGCCAGCTGTGGTTTGACGCGTTGACGGGCATTTGTGCGCACGTGCACTCCGGAGGGGGCGGCCTGACGCCGTCCGATATCGCCCCTGCCCGATTGAACCAGCGGGAGCTGGATGCGCTGCAGCAGCAGTATCGAATCTCTGATGTACTGCCGCTCACCGCATTACAGCAGGGGTTGATCCTTCACAGTGGAACGGACGCCGGCGCTGACGATCTGTACGTGGTGCAGCTCGACATCACCGTTGACGGCGCGCTGGATCCGGAGCGGCTGCATGATGCCGTTCAGGCAGTGGCCGTTCGTCATCCGCATCTGGCGGCCCGGTTCTGTGCTCAGTTCGGACAACCGGTACAGGTCATTCCCGCAGACCCCACCGCGGCATGGCGGTATGTCGAACTGAACACCGGGCTCGACAGTGCCGAAACGAATGATGAGGTGCGACGACTGTGCCTCGCCGAGCGCGCCGCGGTCTGCGACCTCACCCAGCCCCCCGCATTCCGCGTGGTTCTGATTCGTACCGCTGCCCAGCGGTATCGATTTGTACTCACCAATCACCACATCGTGCTCGACGGTTGGTCGCTGCCGATTCTGCTGCAGGAGATCTTCGCCTGCTACCGGGGACAGCGGTTGCCGGCCGCTACGCCGTTCCGCAGCTTCGTCAGCTGGCTGGCAGACCGCGACTCGTCCGCCGCGCATGCGGCGTGGGGTGAGGTGCTGGCGGGTCTTGAAGCCCCCACTCTGGTTGGCTCATCGCAGAAATCCGGGCTGGGGCGTCGGGGTGTGCGGACACATCAGTTGTCCGAATCGATGACTCGAGCACTGAGTGACCTGGCACGATCTCAGCGCACCACCATCAATACTGTGCTGCAGGGTGCATGGGCGCTGCTACTCACCTCGCTGACCGGCCAGCAGGACGTGGTCTTCGGTGCTGTGGTTTCGGGGCGTCCCGCCGATGTGCTCGGTGCTGAATCGATGGTCGGTCTGCTGATCAATACCGTGCCCGTGCGGGCAAACATCACGGCGGCCACCTCCACGGTGGACCTGCTCGAGCAGCTCAACCAATCGCACGCTAAAACACTTGACCATCAACATATTTCGTTGAGCGAGATCCATCGGATCGTTGCCCATGAACGGCTGTTCGACACATTGTTCGTCTTCGAGAACTACCCGGTGGATGCGGCCGCGTTGTCGGATGTGGACGGAATTGCCATCAGCGAGATCACCAGCCACGAGTCCACCGACTATCCCCTGACGATGCAAGCCATACCCGGCGACGAACTGCGACTGCGCATCGAATACGACACCGCGGCTTTCGACATATGCGGCATCGAAACCTTCGTCAAGCGAGTCGAATCGGTC
Organism: Mycobacteroides immunogenum; assembly: GCF_001605725.1. Lineage (NCBI taxonomy): Bacteria > Bacillati > Actinomycetota > Actinomycetes > Mycobacteriales > Mycobacteriaceae > Mycobacteroides > Mycobacteroides immunogenum. Next base: position 5,328,233 of record NZ_CP011530.1, on the reverse strand, counting down.
TTGTCGGCGATGACAGCAGATCCGGATAGGCCGTTGTCGGCGGTCTCGATGCTCGATGAAACCGAACATGATCGACTGCAGCGATGGGGAAACCGGGGAGTGCTGACCCGCCTTCCGGCGTCGGCGTCGATCCCCGAACTGTTCGCCGTCCAGGTTGAGCGGCACGACGAGTCCGTGGCGATGGTCTGCGGGAGCCGCTCGCTGACCTATCGGGAACTGGATGATGCGTCCAACCGGTTGGCGCACTTTCTGATTGGGTGCGGCGTCGGTCCGGGCACCCGTGTGGCGTTGATGTTCCCGCGCTCGGCAGAGGCGATCGTGGCGATCCTGGCGGTGCTCAAAACCGGTGCGGCATACTTGCCGATCGATCCGGCACTGCCTAATGCGCGCGTCGAATTCATGCTCACGGATGCGGCGCCGATGGCCGCCGTCACCACCGCTGACTTGGTCGATCGCTTCCACACCCATGACCTGACGATCGTGGATGTGGCGGACCCGGCTATCGGAGCTTGTCTCAGTACAGGACTGGCGGCACCTTCCCCGGACGATATGGCGCACATCATCTACACCTCGGGGACCACAGGATTGCCGAAGGGCGTCGCCGTCACCCAGCGCAATGTCACGCAACTGTTCAACTCGTTGCAGATCGGCGTGCCACTGGAGCCAGGGCAGGTGTGGACGCAGTTCCATTCGTATGCCTTCGATTTCTCGGTGTGGGAGATCTGGGGTGCGCTACTGCACGGTGGCCGGCTGGTTGTGGTGCCCGAGGCCGTGGCCCGCTCCTCGCAGGACTTCCACGATCTGCTGGTGCGCGAACAGGTCACGGTGTTGACACAGACGCCGTCGGCCGCGTCGATGCTGTCGGTCGATGGTCTGGATGCGACGGCCTTGGTGATCGGGGCGGAGCCGTGCTCGCCTGAGCTGGTCGATCGTTGGGCACCGGGACGAGTGATGGTCAATGTCTACGGGCCGACCGAGACCACCATGTGGTTATGTGCCAGTGCGCCGTTGGCACCGGGTTTGGGCGCACCACCCATCGGTTCTCCGACGGCGTGGGCAGCGTTCTTCGTGCTGGACGAGTGGCTGCGGCCGGTGCCCGCGGGCGTGGTCGGTGAGCTGTACCTGACCGGTGCGGGTGTGGGTATCGGCTATTGGCGCCGAGCGGGCCTGACCGCCGCCAGGTTCATGGCATGTCCGTTCGGTGAGCCCGGTACACGCATGTATCGGACGGGTGATCTGGTGCGGTGGCGCGCCGACGGACAGCTCGATTACCTGGGGCGTGCTGACGAACAGGTGAAGATTCGTGGGTATCGCATCGAGCTCGGCGAAATCCAGTCGGCGCTCGCGGCATTGGAGGGAGTCGAGAACGCCGCGGTGATCGCGCGTGAAGACCGACCGGGCGACAGACGGCTGGTTGGTTACATCACCGGTACTGCGGATCCGGCTGCCGCGCGTGCCGCGCTGGCAGAACGGCTCCCCGGCTACATGGTGCCCGCTGCTGTGGTGGGCCTGACGATCTTGCCGATGACGGTCAACGGCAAGCTGGATGTGCGGGCGCTACCCGCACCGGACTATCAGGATGCTGACCACTACCGCGCACCGATGGGTGCGGTGGAAGAGATCCTGGCCGGAATCTACGCACGGGTGCTGGACGTGGAGCGCGTCGGTGTCGATGATTCCTTCTTCGATCTGGGTGGTGACTCCGTATCCACGATGCGCTTGGTGGCGGCGGTCAATGCGGCGCTGAATAGCAATCTTTCGGCTCGGACGGTGTTCGAGGCGCCCACGGTGGCGCAGCTGGCGCCGCGTGTAGGCGATGGTGTGGGAGCGCTGGAGCCGCTTGGCGCCGTGGAACGTCCCGCGGTGATTCCACTGTCGTTCGCGCAGAATCGCCTCTGGTTCGTCGATCAACTGCAAGGGCCTTCACCGGTTTACAACATGCCGGTCGGGCTGCGGCTCTACGGGTCGCTCGATGTCGATGCGCTGGGTGCGGCGCTGGCCGACTTGATCGGTCGCCACGAAAGCCTGCGCACGCGTTTCGAGGCACCGGACGGGAACCCGCGACAGGTTGTGGTGCCCCGCGGCAACGCCGAATTCGGTTGGGACGTGGTCGATGCCCGCGGCTGGCCGACGGCCCAACTGGATGAGGCCATTGCCGCGGCGGTCTGTCACAGCTTCGATTTGGCTATCGAAATACCTTTCTATGCACAGGTTTTCCGGATGGCCGACGAGGAACATGTGTTGGTTGCGGTGGTGCACCATATTGCTGCCGACGGCTGGTCGCTGACTCCGCTGGTACGTGACCTGAGTGCGGCGTACGCCAGCCGCTGCGGCGGGAACGCGCCGGACTGGGCGCCGTTACCAGTGCAGTACGTCGATTACACGCTGTGGCAGCGTGCACAGTTGGGTGATATCGACGACAGCGAAAGCCCTCTCGCCGCGCAACTGACCTACTGGGAAGAGACGTTGACCGGTCTTCCGGAACGCGTGGCGCTGCCGACCGACCGGCCCTATCCGCCGGTGGCTGATCAGCGTGGTGCCACCGTAGCGGTGCAGTGGCCCTCAGAGCTGCAGCAGCAGGTGCGGGCCGTGGCGGGCGAGCACGGCGCGACCAGCTTCATGGTGATGCAGGCCGCACTTGCGCTACTGCTGGCCAATATCAGCGGCACATCGGATGTGGCCGTGGGGTTCCCGATCGCCGGCCGCCGGGATTCGGCGCTGGATGAGCTGGTCGGGTTTTTCGTGAACAACCTGGTGCTGCGCGTCGATCTGACCGGTGACCCCACTGTCGCGGAACTGCTTGCGCAGGTGCGTCAACGCAGTCTGGCCGCGTACGAGCATCAGGACGTGCCATTCGAGGTCTTGGTGGAACGGCTCAACCCGACCCGGAACCTGACCCACCATCCGCTGGTGCAGGTGGCGCTGGCATGGCAGAACCTCCCCTGGCAGGACGCGGGTCCGGCCGACGGGCTACGTCTGGGCGATCTGCGTGTCGCGCCGCTGACGGTCGACACGCACACCGCCCGTATGGATCTCACCTTCTCGCTGGGAGAGCGGTGGACCGCTGCGGGGGAGCCTGCCGGGATCGGTGGTGCGGTTGAATTCCGCACCGACGTATTCGACCGAGCCAGCATCGAAACACTGATCACGCGATGGCAACGCGTCGTGGCGGCCATGACATCCGATCCTTCCCAACGGCTTTCAGTGATCGACCTCCTGGATGAGGCGGAGCACACCCAGGTGGACAGATGGGGGAACCGCGCAGTGTTGCGCCGACCCGTAGCTTCAGGTGACTCGATACCGGCTCTGTTCGCCGCCCAGGTTATGCGTGCACCCGAGTCGGTGGCGATCAGTTTCAACGGGTGTCAGCTCACCTACTCCGAGCTGGACGAGGCATCTAATCGTTTGGCGCACCGGTTACTCGCATACAACGTGGGGCCAGGCGTATCCGTTGCGCTGCTGACCGAGCGCTGCCCGGAAGCTGTGGTGGCGATGCTCGCGGTGTTGAAGGTCGGGGCGGCGTATCTACCGATCGATGCCGCGCTGCCCGATGCGCGGATTGAGTTCATGATCAGTGACGCCGTGACCACGACGGCGATCGTCACGACGGGTCTGGCCGACCGGCTGGCGGGGTACAACCTGGAGATCGTCGATGCCAGCGATACCGTCGCGGCGGCAGCCACTGTGGCGGAGTTGCCGCTGCCGAGCGCGGACGATATCGCCTACATCATCTACACGTCCGGCACCACCGGCGTACCCAAGGGGGTGGCGATCACCCACCGCAATGTGACGCAGCTGATGGGTACACACAAGACCTTCTTGGCGGGGCAGTCTTGGGCTCAATGGCATTCGTACGCGTTCGATGCCTCAGTCGAGGAGATCTGGGGCGCGTTGTTGCATGGCGGACGATTGGTGGTGGTGCCAGAAGCAGCGGCGCACTCACCCGAGCACCTCACTGCTCTGCTGGTCGCCGAACAGGTGACTGCGTTGAGTCAGACTCCGTCCGCGGTGGCGATGCTGGTGCCCGAGTCGCTGGGCTCGATGTCATTGTTGGTAGCCGGTGAACCGTGTTCGGCTGAGGTGGTGGCTCGTTGGGCACCCGGGCGGTTGATGGTCAATGCCTACGGGCCGACTGAGACTACGATTTGCGCGTCCCGGACGGCGCCGCTGGCAGGGGAATCTGGCGCACCGTCGATCGGTGCGCCAGTTCCCGGCGCGGCGATGTTCGTGCTGGATAGGCTGTTGCGCCCGGTTCCCCCCGGAGTTGTCGGCGAACTGTACATCGCCGGCCACGGCGTGGGCGTCGGCTACGTAGGGCGGGCGGATTTGACGGGATCGCGATTCGTGGCGTGCCCGTTCGCTGATGCGGCGCCCGGTCAACGGATGTATCGCACAGGTGATCTGGCGTGCTGGGGCGCGGACGGGCAGCTGCGCTATGTGGGGCGCGCCGATGATCAGGTCAAGATCCGCGGCTATCGCATCGAGCTTGCCGAAATCCGGACAGTACTGGCCGGACTCGACGGGGTCGAGCAGGCGGCTGTGATCGCCCGGGAAGATCGCCCGGGGGATAAGCGTCTGGTGGGCTATGTGACTGGAACCGCAAACCCGGCCAAGTTACGTGCGCAGTTGGCCGAACAGTTACCGGCCTACATGGTTCCAGCGGCAGTGGTGGCACTGGCGGAAATGCCAATGACCGTGAACGGCAAGCTCAACGCCCGGGCCCTGCCAAAGCCGGAGTATCAGGACATTGATCGATACCGCGCACCGGGAACCCTTGCCGAGGAGGTATTGGCCGGGATCTACGCGCGGGTGCTGGGAGTGGAGCAAGTCGGTGTCGATGACTCGTTCTTCGATCTGGGCGGGGATTCACTGTCCGCGATGCGGTTGATCGCGGCGGTGAACGCGGATCTGAACGCCACGGTGTCGGTGCGCACTGTCTTTGAAGCACCGACCGTCGCCCGGTTGGCTACGCGTCTTGGTGGAGAATCGGCCGCATTGGCCCCATTGGTGGCTGTTGAGCGTCCGGCCGAGATTCCGTTGTCATTCGCGCAGTCCCGATTGTGGTTCCTGGATCAACTGCAAGGACCGTCGCCGGTCTACAACATGGCAACGGCGCTGCGGATCAGCGGAGAGCTGGATGTCGATGCGTTGGGTGTGGCGCTGGCCGACGTGGTGGCCCGTCATGAGAGCTTGCGCACCCGGTTCTGCGCGACGGATGGCGTGCCACAGCAGGTAGTTGTGCAACCCGAGCACGCCCACTTCGGGTGGGATGTCGTAGATGCCAGCGGGTGGACGGCAGCTCAGCTGCACGACGCCATCGGGGAGGCGGCACGCCACACATTCGACCTAAGCCATGAAATACCATTGCGGGCACGACTTTTCCGAGTTACCGGCGATGAGCATGTACTGGCGGCAGTGGTGCATCACATCGCTGCTGATGCCTGGTCCATCACCCCGCTGGTATCCGACCTCGGCATCGCCTATGTCAGTCGGTGCGCGGATCGGGCACCTGGCTGGGCGCCGCTGCCGGTGCAGTATGTCGATTACACGCTGTGGCAGCGTGCTGAATTCGGCGGATTCGAGGACCGCGAAAGCCGGATTGCGACTCAGTTGGCCTATTGGCAAGAAGCGCTGGCCGGCATGCCCGAGCGTGTGGAGCTGCCCACTGATCGGCCCTACCCGCCGGCTGCCGATCAGCGTGGCGCCACGATGAACGTGCAGTGGCCCGCGGTATTACAGGAGCAGATTGCCCGCGTCGCAAGAGAGCACAACGCGACGAGCTTCATGGTGATACAGGCGGCGCTGGGCATACTGCTCGGCAAGCTCAGCGGTAATACCGATGTAGCCGTGGGATTCCCGATAGCCGGCCGCCGTGATCCCGCCCTTGACGAGTTGATCGGCTTCTTCGTCAACACCCTGGTGTTGCGGTTGGACCTGACCGGAGACCCGACAGTCGGGGAGCTACTTGCCCAGGTGCGTGGACGTAGCCTGGCCGCGTATGAAAACCAGGACGTGCCTTTCGAAGTGCTTGTCGAGAGGCTCAACCCCACTCGGTCGCTCACCCATCACCCGCTGATCCAGGTGGCGCTGGGTTGGCAGAACGTGCCCGGGCAAGGCACCGGGACATCCGGACCCGGACTGGCGCTGGGCGACCTGGAGGTGAGCCCACTGGCGGCGGACACTCAGACCGCTCGCATGGACTTGAGCTTCTCTCTCGCCGAATCCCGCACTCGCACCGGCGATCCGGCAGGGATTGACGGAACAGTGGAGTTCCGCACCGACGTCTTCGACCGAGCCAGCATCGAAAGATTGATCGGCCGATTCGAGCGGGTGTTGTCCGAGATGACCGCGGACGTCGATAGGACGCTGTCATCAATCGATCTGGTGGATTCCGATGAACACGCTCTTCTCGATGTGCTGGGCAATCGTGCGATGCTGACAGAGCACGCGACGGCCGAGGTGTGTGTGCCCACGTTGTTCGCCGAACAGGTGAGGCTTACGCCGGATGCGGTGGCGATCAGCAGCGCGGAGCAGTCGGTGACTTACCGTGAATTGGACGACGCCGCAAGTGTACTGGCGCACAGGATTGTCGGATTGGGCGCGGAACCGGGCCGCTGTGTGGCCCTGCTGCTCGAAAGATCTGTGGACGCAATTGTCGCGATGTTGGCAGTGCTGAAATCGGGTGCCGCATATCTTGCGATCGACCCGGTGCTGCCCGCGGCGCGCATCGATTTCATGTTGGACGACGCGGCCCCGATCATCGTGATCACCACCAGCGATCTGGAGGGGCGGCTCGACGGCCGCGCGATCGGCATCGTTGACATCCACGGGCCCATCGTTCCAGCCGATTTACCGTCGAATGGTCTGTCCGGCAAGGAGATCCCTGTCCCTGATCCCGAGGACATCGCGTACCTCATCTATACCTCGGGAACCACGGGGGTTCCCAAAGGCGTGGCGGTGACCCACCGCAATCTGACACATCTGGCCCGCTCGACTCCGGGGCAGCTGCCCGTCGGCCAGGTGTGGACGCAGTGTCATTCGTACGCGTTCGACTTCTCGGTGTGGGAGATCTGGGCCGCCTTGCTAGGGGGTGCACGTTTGGTGGTGGTTCCGGAGTCCGTCGTGAGTTCGCCCGATGACTTCCATGCACTGCTGGTCAGCGAGCAGGTCAACGTACTCACCCAAACCCCTTCGGCCGCAGCAACACTTCCGTTGCAAGGGCTTGAATCGGTGACGTTGCTTCTCGGCGGTGAGGCCTGTCCGGCTGAGGTCATCGACCGTTGGGCACCCGGACGAACGGTGATCAATGCCTACGGCCCCACCGAAATCACGGTCTACGCGTCGATGAGTGCGCCGCTGGTCCCCGGATCGGGAGCAGCGCCGATCGGGTCACCGGTCCCGACCTCCGCGCTCTTCGTGCTCGATGAGTGGCTGCGACCGGTACCGGTCGGGGTGATCGGTGAACTGTATGTGGCTGGTGACGGGGTGGCTTGTGGATATCTGGGGCGATCGGGATTGACGTCATCGCGCTTCGTGGCCTGCCCGTTCGGCATGCCCGGTGCGCGCATGTATCGCACCGGCGATCTGGTGAGCTGGCGTGCTGATGGGCAGCTGCAGTATCTCGGGCGGGCCGACGATCAGGTGAAGATCCGCGGGCACCGGATCGAACTCGGTGAAGTGCAGGCCGCATTGTCCGCGCTTGATGAGGTGGCGCAATCGGTGGCGATCGTCCGCGAGGACCCGCCCGGTGTCATGCGCCTGATCGGTTATGTCATGGAATCGGCGCCCGGGGCCGTGGACCCTTCCCGGCTGCGAAACATCCTGGCGGAAAGCGTTCCCGGATATATGGTCCCGAGTGCCATCGTCGTTCTGGACGCGTTGCCCTTGACGGTGAATGGCAAGTTGGACGTCCGCGCATTGCCTGCTCCTGAGTATCAGGATGCCGACCGGTACCGCGCTCCGGGCGATGCGATCGAGGAAATGCTGGCCGGCATCTATGCCGAGGTGCTGGGCCTCGATCGGGTCGGGGTCGACGACTCCTTCTTTGATCTTGGCGGAGACAGCATTTTGTCCATGCAGGTGGTCGCGCGTGCACGCGCGTGTGGGGTGACGTGCCGGCCCCGTGACATCTTCGTGGAACAGACCGTAGCCCGACTGGCGCACGTGGTCGGAGTGGCCGGTGACGACACCCATCCGGCCGACGAAGGTGTGGGACCGGTAGCGGCGACACCGATCATGCGATGGTTGCGTGAGGTCGAAGGCGCGGGTGGCACCGTAGATCAGTTCAACCAGACTGTGGTTATCCAAGCTCCCTGCGGCGTAACCGCATCCGATGTTGAAATAGTTCTTGGCGCACTGCTGGACCGGCACGCGATGCTGCGGGTACGTGCCGCGGATTGGTCGCTGGTTGTCCCGGAGAAGGGTGCGACACCAGTACAGCTGAAGTCGGTGGAGGTGCTCACCGATGAGGAGTTGGTGGTAGCCAGATCGCGGTTGAATCCGGCGACAGGCGCGATGGTCAGCGCGCTGTGGGTGACATCGACGAGCCAATTGGTGCTCGCCATCCATCATCTGTCCGTCGATGCGGTGTCGTGGCGGATTCTCTTGGAAGATCTCAACATCGCCTGGGCACAGCACCGCCAGGGGCAACCCGTGGTACTGCCGGTGTCGGGCACCTCCTTCGCCCGCTGGACGGCGCTACTCGCGGAACACTCGCGTGATGCGGCCGTTGTAGGTCAGGCTGAGCGCTGGCAGCAGGTGTTGGCGACCCCGGCCACGTTGCCCGCCGTGCGTCCCGGGTCGGATACCTATGCCAGCGCCGGTCATCGCACGGCGTCACTGGATGCCGAAACCACCCGCGCGCTGCTCGGTGAAGTCCCAGCCGCGTTCCACACTGGGGTACAGGACATTCTGTTGATCGCCTACGCGTTGGCATTGACCGAGTTCGTGGGGGTCACCTTACCGGTCGGCATCGATGTCGAAGGGCACGGCCGGATCGAGGACCTGGACGATTTCTCCCCAAGCGTTGATCTGTCACGTACCGTTGGCTGGTTCACCACGAAATATCCGGTAGCGATTAGTGTTTCAGGAAAATCTGGGAGATCCACGGGCAGGCTGCCCTGGAACCAGGTGGTGTCCGGCGACCCGGCGCTGGGTCGCGTGATCAAGGACGCCAAAGAACAACTTCGCTCCTTGCCGGAGGGCACGACGTACGGGCTTGTGCGGTATCTCAACTCCGATATCGAATTCTCCGGATCCGAGCCGACGGTGGGATTCAATTACCTTGGCAGGTTGGGTGGTGCAGGAGCCGTCCACTCGGAAGGTGCTGCGGAACTTTGGCAAGTCAGCCAGGACACCGCGGAAGTGGCGGCCGCGGCCACCGCAATTCCGATGCCACTGGGCCACACTCTGGAGCTCAATGCCAGCGCTGCCGAAACGGTAGATGGCCCAAGCCTTTATGCGGCGTGGACATGGGCGCCCTCGGTCCTGAATGAGGAGCAGGTCGCTCGGCTCGGCCGGCTGTGGTTCGACGCCCTTGCCGGGATCTGTGCGCATGTGCGCACGGGCGGCGGTGGCTTGACGCCGTCCGATATCGCCCCGGCTAGGCTTACTCAGCAAGAGCTCGATGATCTCGGCAGGGAAATCGAGGTCGGCGATGTGTTGCCCTTGACGCCGCTGCAACATGGGCTGTTGTTCCAGGCCAACGCAAGTCGCGGTAACAGTGACGATCTATACGCCATGCAGCTTGACGTCACCATTGCCGGCCCGCTCGACGCACAGCGGCTGCAGGAAGCGGTGCGCACGGTGGTGAGCCGCCATCCCAACCTGGCGGCTCGGTTCGACAAGCGATTCGACGAACCCGTGCAGATCATTCCTGCTCGCCCCGCCGTGCCATGGCTTTGCGTCGAAATCGCCGGGGAAAATCGCGATTTCAATCAACGTCTGCAGGAACTGTGTGCGACTGAGCGTGCGGCGGTCTGTGATGTGGTCAATCAATCGGCATTTCGTACCGCGCTGATTCGCACTGGCGAGAACGAGCACCGATTCGTCATGACCTATCACCACATCGTTCTTGATGGCTGGTCGCTGCCGATCCTGCTACACGAGGTGTTCGCCAGCTATTACGGGCAACGCCTGCCGGTAGCGGGGTCTTATCGCAGATTTGTCACCTGGTTGGCAGCGCGAGATGTCGATGACGCCCGCAGGGCGTGGCGTGAAGTCTTGGCGGGATTCGAGACGCCGGCTCTGGTGGCGCCCAAGGGCAGCACACCGGGGCGGCGCACTACCGAAACATTTCGGGTATCCGCCGAAACATCGCACGCAGTAGGCGAACTGGCCCGGTCGCAACACACCACCGTCAACACGGTCCTGCAGGCCGCGTGGGCACAGGTGTTGATGTGGCTGACGGGCCGGCATGATGTCGCGTTCGGCGTGGCGGTCTCCGGCCGCTCGGCCGAGGTAGCGGGCGCGGATTCGATGGTTGGCTTGCTGATAAACACGGTGCCGGTGCGTGTCACCGTGACGCCGGACACCACCATTGCCGAACTGCTGGGCAACCTTCAACGTCAGCACAGCGACACCCTCGAGCACCAGCACCTGGCGCTCAGTGAAATCCAGCATGCCGTGGGCCAGGACCAGCTGTTCGACACGTTGTTCGTCTACCAGAACTACCCGGTCGAGGCGGTGACGTCAGCGATGGCAGACGGGTTGGCCATCACCGAGGTCAGCGGCCGTGAGTACAACCACTATCCGCTGACCCTGCAAGCAATGCCCGGAACAGAACTGGTTCTGCGGGTCGAATTCGATACCGGTCTATTCGGCGCGAGTCGAGTGCGAAAAGCCGTCGAACGGTTCCAGCGCGTGCTGGAGGCCATGACGGGGGAAGGGCAGTAACAGTGAAGGCCGATGCGACCAGGCGGCTGTTGTCGATGGATCTGGGTGACGACGACCGCGCCGAATGGGAAGAATGGGGCAATCGGGCGGCCCTGGATCTGCCTGCGACTTCTGTGTCGATTCCGGAGTTGTTCGGGCGGTGGGTGGTTCGTGATCCGGGGGCTGTTGCGGTCAGTTGTGGTGGGCGTGCGGTTACCTATCGTGGGCTTGATGAGGCGTCGAACAGGTTGGCGCATGTGCTTGTCGGGCATGGTGCGGGTCCGGGGCGTCGGGTTGCGTTGTTGTTCTCGCGTTCGGTTGAGGCCGTGGTGGCGATTATGGCGGTGTTGAAGACGGGTGCGGCGTATGTGCCGATTGATCCGTCGGTGCCGGATGCGCGGTTGGGGTTTGTGTTGTCCGATGCTGAGCCGGTGGTCGCGGTGAGCACTGCGGTGTTGGCGGGCAGGTTGGCTGATTACGGCCTGCCGGTCATCGATATCGACGGTGTGCCGGCCGATGGGGAATCGGCCACCGTCCCTGGTGCGCCCGCGCCGCCGCGCGGAGACGATATCGCATACGTGATCTACACATCTGGCACCACCGGCACGCCGAAAGGTGTTGCTATCCCGCATCATAACGTGACCCGCTTGCTAGCGGCAATCGATGCTCGGCTGGAGTTTTCGCCGGGGCAGGTGTGGTCACAGTGCCACTCGCTGGCCTTCGATTTCTCGGTGTGGGAGATCTTCGGAGCACTGCTGCACGGCGGCCGGCTGGTGGTGGTGTCGGACACGGTGGTGCGGTCACCGGAACAGTTTCATGCGCTGTTGGTCGATGAGCAGGTCGATGTGTTGAGTCAGACGCCGTCGGCGTTCTATGCGCTGTTGGCCGCAGACCTGGCCCGGCCACAAGACGCGCAACTCGACCTGGAAGCGGTGATATTCGGCGGGGAAGCACTGGAACCCGAGCGCCTGTGCAGTTGGTTCCAGGACCATCCGCGATCGCCGCGACTGATCAATATGTATGGGATCACCGAGACGACGGTGCACGCCTCGTTCCGCGAGATCAGCACCGCGGATATCGGGGACGTGGGCAGTCCGGTCGGAGTTCCACTGGGACACCTCGCATTCGCTGTCCTCGATGAGTGGTTGCAGCCGGTTCCGGCGGACGTCGTCGGCGAGCTGTATGTGGCGGGCGCGGGCTTGGGCTATGGCTACACGGGGCGGGAACCGCTGAGCGCCACACGATTTGTGGCTTGCCCGTTCGGGGGACCGGGCAGCCGGATGTATCGCACCGGAGATCTGGTGTCCTGGGGTGAGGACGGGCAGCTGCGCTATCTGGGCCGCGCCGACGAACAGGTCAAGATTCGCGGACACCGGATCGAACTCGGCGAAATCCAGTCCGTTCTCAACGGTTTGGATGGTGTCGGGCAGGCTGTGGTGATCGCCCGCGAAGACCGTCCTGGCGACAAGCGGTTGGTGGGCTACATCACCGGCGCCGCCGATCCCTCCGGGCTGCGTGCGGCATTGGCAGACAGACTGCCGCCGTACATGGTGCCTGTGGCAGTGGTAGCCGTTCCGGGTCTTCCTTTGACGGTCAACGGTAAGCTCGACAAGAACGCGCTCCCCGCACCGGAGTATCAATCCGTCGACCAGTATCGGGCTCCGACAAATCCGACCGAAGAGATTCTGGCCGGTATCTACGCCCAAGTCTTGGGCCTGGATCGGGTCGGTATCGACGACTCCTTCTTTGATCTGGGTGGGGATTCACTGCTGGCGATGCGTCTGGTCGCCGCGCTCAATCGGTCGATGGACGCCGGCCTTGAGGAACGCGCTGTGTTCGACGCCCCGACGGTTGCGCAGTTGATGCTCCGTATCGGGGGCGACGAAGGCCGGTTTGAGCCGTTGATCGCGGGGACGCGACCCGCAGTGATGCCACTGTCGTACGCTCAAAGTCGCCTGTGGTTCATCGACCAATTGCATGGTCCATCTCCGGTATACAACTTGGCGGTCGGGCTGCGGCTGCGGGGCCAGCTTGATGTCGCCGCCCTGGGTGCGGCGTTCGTGGATGTGCTGGCTCGCCATGAGAGCCTGCGCACCATGTTCCCGTCGGTCGACGGGATACCGCAGCAGCTGATCGTTCCCGTCGAACAGGCCGAGTTCGGCTGGGATGTCGTTGATGCCTCGGACTGGCAGACTGAGCGCCTGGACGCCTCGATCACGGAATCAGCCCAGTACTGCTTCGACCTGTCCTCCGAGATTCCGATGAGAGCAAGGCTTTTCCGTGTCGCCGCGGACGAGCACATCCTCGTGGCGGTCGTGCACCACATTGCCGCGGACGGCTGGTCCATCACCCCGCTGGTGGCGGACCTGGGAGTCGCCTACGTGAGCCGGTGTGCGGGGCAAGACCCTGACCGGAAACCGCTGGCCGTTCAGTATGCCGACTACACGCTCTGGCAGCGTGCACAACTGGGTGACCTCGATGACGACGACAGCCGCATCTCACGGCAGCTGGCCTACTGGGAGAACGCCCTGGCCGGGATGCCCGAGCGCCTGGCACTCCCGACCGATCGGCCGTATCCCATGGTCGCTGATCAAAGTGGTTCCAGGGTAGAGGTGGTATGGCCGGCCGATCTGCAGCGGCGGGTCAATCGCTTGGCCCGCGAGCACAATGCGACCAGCTTCATGGTGATGCAGACCGCCCTCGCCGTGCTTTTCTCTAAGCTCAGCGCGAGTTCTGATGTGGCCGTGGGATTCCCGATCGCCGGTCGTCGTGATCCGGCACTGGATGAGCTGGTCGGATTCTTCGTCAACACCCTGGTGCTGCGGGTCGATCTTGCGGGAGACCCCAGCGTTGCCGATGTGCTGGCCCAAGTGCGGGCACGCAGTCTGGGGGCCTTCGAGAATCAGGACGTGCCGTTTGAGTTGCTAGTTGAGCGATTGAATCCGACACGGTCGCTGACCCACCACCCGTTGGTGCAAGTGATGTTCGCGTGGCAAAACATCCCTGGGCAGATCGGAGATTCACGTGGTGGAGCGGCGTTGGCGGATCTGCAGCTCACCCAGCTGCCGCTGGACACCCATTCCGCTCGCACGGATCTGTCATTTTCACTCGCCGAGTCGTGGACCGAAGCAGGTGAGCCTGAGGGGATTTCGGGAACAGTGGAGTTCCGCACGGATGTGTTCGACGCGAGGAGTGTCGAGGCGCTCATCGGTCGGCTCCAGCGGGTGCTGGAGAGCATGACCGCCGACCCGGCCCTGCCTTTGTCGGGAATCGAGGTGCTGACTGCCGAAGAGCTGGCGCAGCTGGACGAGTGGGGCAATCGCGCGGAGTTGTCGCGGCCGGCGACCTCGGTGTCGATACCGGCCTTGTTCGCACAGCAGGTGTCTCGCGTTCCGGGAGCGATCGCCGTCAGTTTCGGGGATGGACACCTGTCGTACCAGGAGCTGGACGAAGCATCGAATAGGCTGGCACACTTACTTATTCAGTACGGCGCAGGGCCTGGAGAACGAGTGGCGCTGCTGTTTCCGCGATCGGCGGAGGCCATCGTCGCGATCATGGCAGTACTCAAGACCGGTGCCGCCTACCTGCCCATAGATCCCTCGGTGCCCGACGCACGCCTGGAATTCGTGCTGTCCGACGCCGAGCCTCTGGTCGCTGTGACCACTGTCGATCTCGTGGAACGCCTCGACGGGCGCGGTGTGGTGGTTATCGATGTCGACGATTCGGCACTCGGAGCCCAGCCGGTGAGCACGCCGCTTACGGGGCTGACCGCTGATGATGTCGCGTACTTGATCTATACCTCAGGCACCACGGGTGTGCCGAAAGGTGTTGCCATCGCGCACCGGAACGTGACTGGTCTGCTGCGGGCACTGGCGGACGACCTGGAGCTGTCCGCGGGTCAGGTCTGGGCACAGAGCCATTCGCTGGCTTTCGATTTTTCGGTATGGGAGATCTTCGGCGCGTTGTTACATGGCGGGCGGCTGGTGATCGTGTCCGAGACGGTGGTGCGGTCGCCCGAAGAGTTTCACGCCTTGCTGGTCGATGAGCAGGTGAGTGTGTTGAGCCAGACGCCCTCGGCGTTCTATGCCTTGCAGACCGTCGATGCGATGGGTACCGAGTCCGTCGGACAGCTCGGTATCGAAGTGGTGGTGTTCGGCGGGGAAGCCTTGGAGCCACAACGTTTGAAGCCGTGGCTGGACCGGCATCCTGCGCTACCCCGGTTGGTCAACATGTATGGGATCACCGAGACGACGGTGCATGCCTCGTTCCGCGAGATCGTCGCGGCGGATATGGAGCGCTTGGCAAGCCCGATCGGTGGCCCTCTGGCGCATCTGGGGTTCTTTGTGCTTGATGGTGCGTTGCACCCGGTACCGGCCGGTGTCGTGGGTGAGCTATATGTGGCGGGCGCGGGGCTGGGCTACGGATATGTGGGCCGGACCGGCCTGACGGCGTCCCGGTTTGTGGCATGTCCCTTCGAGGGAGCCGCGGGGCAGCGGATGTATCGCACCGGCGATCTGGCGAGCTGGGGCATCGATGGGCAGCTGCAGTACGCGGGGCGCGCCGATGAACAGGTCAAGATCCGTGGACACCGCATCGAACTGGGCGAAATTCATGCGGCGCTCGTCGCCCAGCCCGGCGTGGAACACGCCGCGGTGATCGCTCGTGAAGACCGTCCCGGTGACAAGCGTCTGGTCGGATACATCACCGGTATCGCTGACCCCGTTAAGGTTCGCGCTCGGCTGGCCGATTGTCTCCCCAGCTATATGGTTCCCGCCGCGGTGGTCTCCTTGGCGGCTTTGCCGCTGACGGTCAACGGCAAGCTTGATAAAAAGGCTTTGCCCGCACCGGAATACACCGATGTCGACCATTATCGGGCACCGGCCAGCCCCGTCGAAGAAATCCTGGCCGGCATCTATGCCCAGGTTCTGGGCCTGGAGCGAGTCGGTGTCGATGACTCATTTTTTGATCTGGGCGGCGACAGCATTTCGGCCATCCAGGTGGTGTGGCGGGCCCACGGCGCGGGCCTGGTCGGCAGACCGCGAGACATCTTCGTACAGCAGACCGTGGCCCGGCTCGCGCGGGTGGTCAGAATGGCCGACGGTTCGGATGGTGTTGTCGACGAGGGCATCGGACCGATGGCAGCCACGCCGATAATGCACTGGCTCAAGGGAATTGAAGGACCCATTGGGGAGTTCAACCAGACGGTGGTGTTGCAGGCGCCCACCGGTGTCACTGAGGCAGCGGTAGTCATCATGTTGCAGGCGTTGCTTGACCGGCACGCCATGCTGCGCCTGCGGGCCACCGATGACGACAACGGTGGGTGGTCGTTGACGGTGCCCGAGCCGGGCGCGATCGCCGCGGCAGACTGTCTGTGCACGGTGGATGTTCTCTCCGATCAAGCGCTGGTGGAGGCGCGGATGCGCCTGAATCCGGCGGCCGGGGTGATGTTGAGCGGGCTATGGGTGGCTTCCACGAGCCAACTGGTGCTGATCGTTCATCACCTGGCCATTGACGGAGTTTCCTGGCGGATTCTGTTGGAGGATCTCACGATCGCCTCGACTCAGCTGCGTGGCGGGCAAGAGGTGCTGCTGCCGCCCGCAGGCACATCGTTCCAGCGGTGGTCGGATCGGTTGGCCGAGCATGCGCGCCACCCGAACGTGGTGAGTCAGGCCCCGGCATGGCGGCAGGTGGGGTCCATCACCTCGAGTCTGGCTGCCCCGCAGCCGGCTGAAGACACGTTCGCCTCGGCCGGATACCTGACGGAGTTTCTGGATGCCGAGACCACACACATGCTGCTCGGTGAGGTGCCTGCCGCGTTCCATGCCGGAGTACACGAGATTCTGTTGATCGCCTTTGCCTTGGCCTGGGCTCAACACTTGGGTACCGGTGGCGCACCGATCGCCATCGATGTGGAGGGTCATGGCCGTCAGGAGGAGTTGGCGGAGTTGGGTGGTGTGGGCGATGGCGGTGTTGATCTGTCGCGCACGGTGGGCTGGTTCACCACGAAGTATCCGGTGTCGTTGGCTGTTGGTGGGCTGCGGTGGACGCAGGTGGTGGCCGGGGATGCGGCGCTGGGGGCGGTGATCAAGGATGCCAAGGAGCAGCTTCGGGCCATGCCCGATAGTCTGACCTATGGTCTCTTGCGGTATCTGAACCCGGAGGTGGATCTTCCTGAATCCGATCCGGCGATCGGATTCAACTACCTGGGCCGCCTGGGATCCCCAGCGGCGTACTCATCCGGAGACGTATGGCGATTCAGCCAAGACGGACTGTCATTGACAGGTGCTGCGGGTGCGATGCCGATTGCGTTGCCACACACCGTGGAACTCAACGCGGTGACCATCGATACCGATACCGGGCCGCACTTGAACGCCACCTGGACATGGGCGCCTACGGCACTGGATCGCATGGCGGTGACCAGGATAAACCGGCTGTGGTTCGACGCACTGGCTGGAATCTGTGCGCACGTGCGAAGGGGCGGAGGCGGATTGACCCCGTCGGATATCGCTCCGGCTCGGCTCAGTCAGCAGCAGATCGACGGGCTGCAGAGTCAGTTCCCGATTGCTGACGTGTTGCCGCTGACGCCCTTGCAGCAGGGTCTGCTGTTCCATGCGGGCATTGCGAACAGCTCAGGTGACGATGTGTACGCGGTGCAGTTCGATATCGCGCTCAGTGGTGCACTGGACGCGGACCGGCTGCGTGAGGCGTTGCAGGCAGTGGTTGTGCGGCACCCGCATCTGGCAGCTCGCTTTTGTGACCAGTTTGAACAACCATTGCAGATCATTCCCGCTGACCCCGTGGCTCCCTGGAGATATATCGAATTATCTACGGGTGTAGATGATTTCGGCATTGATGAGCAGATTGAGCAGGTATGTGTCGTTGAGCGCGCAGCGGTTTGCGATCTCGCCGCACAGCCCGCGTTCCGGGCTGTGCTTATCCGGACCGGCGAGGACCAGCACAGGTTCGTTCTTACCAATCACCACATTGTTCTCGATGGTTGGTCGATGCCGATTCTGATGCAGGAGATCTTTGCGGGATATCACGGGGTGCGGCTGTCTCCGGCTACGTCGTATCGCAGTTTTGTCACGTGGCTTTCCGAACGGGATCGCGATGCGGCAGAGGTAGCGTGGCGCAAGGCGATGGCAGGTTTCGAGACACCGGTGCTGGTCGGCCCGCCGCAGAAGCTGCAGTTTGGGCGCCGCAGTGTTGGCCTCTTTCGGGTGCCGGTGAAAACCACCAGATCCCTTACCAAATTGGCGCGTTCGTGTCGGACGACGGTCAATGTGGTGTTGCAGGGTGCGTGGGCGTTGCTGCTCAGTTCGTTGAGTGGGCAGGACGATGTGGCGTTCGGTACTACGGTTTCGGGTCGTCCGGCTGAGGTGCTTGGTGCCGAGTCGATGGTGGGTCTGCTGATCAACACGGTGCCGGTGCGGGCCACGATTTCCGGGGCGAGTACTACCGAAGAGTTGTTGCGTCAGTTGCAGGGTGCGCACAATGACACGTTGGAGCATCAGCATCTGGCGCTCAGTGATATCCATCGGATCACCGGCCAGGAACGACTGTTCGACACCGTGTTCGTGTACGAAAACTATCCGACCAGCACAGGGGCGGCCGCTGACTTCGGCGAATTGTCCATCACCGGCTTCAGCAGTCGTGACTACTACCACTACCCGATCGCGGTACAGGCCGGGCCTGGCCGAGAACTGGAACTTCGTGTGCAGTACGACACCGACGTGTTCGACGCGGAGAGTATCGAGGAGTTGATCGAGAGGTTCAATCAGGTATTGGTCGCGATGACCGCGCATCCTGGCCGCAAGTTGTCGTCGCTGGATCTGCTGAACGGTATTGGCCGAGATCGGTGGAGCGAGTGGAGCGCGGTACAGGCCGCCGAAGCGCGGGGTACCAACGGTGCGTATTGCCCGCCGGCCACCTTGAATGAGCAGATCCTGTCCAGCATCTTCGCCCATGTGCTTGGCGTGGACCGTGTCGGAGTGGACGAGTCGTTCTTTGATCTCGGCGGTAATTCGCTTGGGGCCATGCGTGTGGTCGCTGCGATCAATACAGCCCTGGAGGCCAATCTGACGATGCTCGCGCTGTTCGACGCACCATCGGTGCGAAGTTTGGCGCAGCAGTTGGAAAACTCCCCGGCACGGTGAGACAGGAGAATCTGTGAAGGCCGTTGCGAGAGTCGTAGCGCTCGGACTCGTTGAGCTTGCCGTGTTCGGGTCGGTGTTGTTCCTGCTCGCCGGGACGTACCACTATTGGCAGGTATGGGCTTTTCTGGTGGTGTTCGGGCTGTCTACATGGATCCCCACCATTTACGTACAACGGGCCGATCCCGCCGCGCATCAGCGGCGCAAACGCGCGGGTCCCGCGGCGGAAACCCGAGTGCTGCAGAAGGTGCTGATCGGCGGTTGGTATTTCTCGCTGGCCGCGATGGTTGTGATCAGCGGCCTGGATCATCGCTTCGGCTGGTCGTCGGTGCCCGCGGCGATCTGCGTGGTTGGCGATGTCCTGGTGGCGATCGGCTTGGGGGTGACCAGCCTGGTGGTGATTCAAAACCGCTTCGCGGCCTCCACTGTTCAGGTGGAGTCGGGCCAGACACTTGTCACCGGTGGTTTGTATGGGCTTGTTCGCCACCCGATGTACACCGGCAACGTCATCACCATCATCGGGTTTCCGTTGGCCCTCGGCTCATATTGGGGCCTGCTCTCAGTGGTCTCCGGCCTGTTGGTGCTCATCGTGCGGATTGCCGATGAGGAGAAGCTACTTCTCGAACAGCTGGACGGATACCGCGCCTACACGCAGACCGCGCGGTATCGCCTGATGCCCTACATGTGGTGACTGTGGGTCGTGGCGTATCACCAGAACCATTGCGCACGAACGAATCCGGATAAGAGAATACCGAAACCGCCGATTTCGCCCAGGATGAGCAGGACCATGGCCAGGTGCATTCCCGCGCCCGGTTTTTCAAACTGATTCGTGGTGTCGCGAAGCATGCCGTGCGCGATGTAACTGACGATGGCCGCGACGAAGAAGAACACCAGCACCATTGCGGCGGTGATATTTACCCAACTGGGCCACGCACTCAGCTCGACGAATACCGCGGTGAGCAAGGTTGCGAACGAGTAGAGCAGCGCAGCCCGATGCGCGGTGTCGACATACGGGTGGGCAAGATGGTTCGGGCTGGTGATCATCTGGCGGTATTTCCACACGCCAAGGACCAGGGATAGCAGAAAGATGAGCCCCGCTGCCAGCAGTGTTACCGCGGTGCTGGTACTCAGGACATACCCGGATGTGGTCACCTGGTCATTCTGCCGTGGTGTCGGCAGGCCGATTCTGCTGGGTTGCCGCCCAACTGCCGAGCAGCTTAAGCCTTTCCGCAGTAGTGGAATTGGGCTCGGCAGTCATGACATAGAGCGTCAGGCCGGGGTCGGCAGTGAGATCCAGGCCGTCGAAAGTCAGGTCGAGTTGTCCGACGGCGGAATGATGCAACGTCTTCAGTCCAGTGCGGTGGAACCGGACATTGTGAGCACCCCAGCGCGTTCGGAACTCCTCACTGCGCGTCGATAGCTCACCGACCAGATAGGTGAGCTTCTCGTCATACGGATCGCGGCCCGCGGCGGTACGCAGGATGGCGACCGCGTTGTCGGCGTGTTGATCCCAGTCGACGAAGAAGTCTCGCGATCGCAGATTCAGAAAGAGAAACCTGGCGATGTTGACCGGACGTTCCGGATCGGTGGCGGCGTCTCGGTACAAAGCCGCACCGAGCTGATTGGCGGCGAGCATGTCCAGGCGTTCGTTGCTTACCCACGCGGGCGCGCCGATCAGTGCGTCCAGGAGATGCTGAACACTCGGCCGGATCTTTCGGGCAGACGGTCGGCGTTGCGGGCGTCGGGTGTTTTGCGCGGACTGCGCCAGATCGAAGAGGTGGGCATGCTCAGCTTCGTCGAGTTGCAGGACCTTGGATACCGCGTTCAGCACGGAATCGGAGACCCCGCTGATGTTCCCGCGCTCCATGCGCGTGTAGTAGTCCACGCTGACACCGGCCAGCAGCGCGACCTCTTCGCGGCGTAAGCCGGGTACCCGTCGTGTGGAGCCGTAATCGGGGATACCTGCCTGTTCGGGGGTGATCCGCGCCCGACGGGTGGCCAGGAACTCCTTGATTTCCTTTCGCTGGTCCATGCCGCCCAGCGTAGGGCGCAAATCTGCCACCAGAGGGGGTTTGCTAGTACCTGGGTTCAACGGCCACTGGTACCGCCGGGCGACAAGGCGTTGTCTTGGATACATGACCGAATCCCCACAGCAGGCCTTTGTGGACGGCCTGGCCGACTTCTTCGCGACCGGCGCACGCACTCCGATCTTGCGCAGGCCCGACGAACTGGGTCTTGCCTACGAGGATGTGTTCTTTCCATCCATGGACGGAGTGACTCTCGAAGGCTGGTTCATTCCCGCGGCCTCGGACCGGCTGGTTATCTGCAACCATTTCATGCCGGGCAATCGCTACGGATATCCGGGACACCTGGAGCCGTGGACCAACGCCGGTGGCTTCGAGGTGAACTTCCTGCCGCAGTACAAGGCGTTGCACGACGCGGGATACAACGTACTCACCTACGACCTGCGCAACCATGGTCTGAGCGACACCGGGAGCGGTGGGATCGTGGGTATCGGGTTGCTGGAGTATCGGGACGTGATCGGGTCGCTGCGCTATGCCGGCACCCGTCCGGATACCGCAGGCATGAAGACGGGTTTGTTGAGCGTCTGTCTGGGCGCCAACTCCACCATGGTGGCGATGCGCAAGCATCCCGAGGAGTTCAGCAGCGTGCAGGCCATGATCGCGCTGCAGCCAACGGCAACACGCCCCATCATTGAACGTGCCGCCGAGGGCCTGGGTCTGGAACCTCTCGCTGCTTCCGCAGCATTCGACGAGGCGATCCGGCGCCGCACCAGCTTTCGCCTGGACGAACTGTCCCCGCTCGACCACGCACAAGCAGTCCGGATTCCCACGCTGCTGGCCCAGGTACGTGCCGATACCACGACCAAGATCGAGGTTGTGCAACAGATCTTCAACAACATTGCGGCAACGGATAAAGAACTGCATTGGATTGAGGGAACCGACCTGCGGTTCCAGGGATACAACTACTTCGGGAGACACCCAGAAGTGATGATCGATTGGTTCGATCAGAAGGTGAATTAACCAGTAAAACAACGCAATTCATCCCACCTAGCGAGGAGAACGTCGATGACATCCATCACCTTTCCTAATGGCCCGATCAGCATGGCTGGCGACCTTTTTCTACCGCCTGACTTCGATGATCGGGCTACATATTCGGCGCTGATCACCGTGCACCCCGGCGGCGGCGTCAAGGAGCAGACAGCCGGCCTGTACGCGGCCAAGCTGGCCGAACAAGGTTTCGTCACGCTGGCGTTTGACGCCTCATTTCAGGGTGAAAGTGGCGGTGATCCACACCATTTGGAGGATCCGGACGCACGTGTGGAAGACATCCGGGCCGCCGTTGACTACCTGCAGGCCCTGGACTATGTGGCCGCGGAGCGCATCGGTGTTTGGGGCATCTGCGCGGGTGGTGGATACGCCGTGACGGCAGCCATGACCGATCACCGGATCAAGGCTCTGGGCACCGTGAGTGCGGTTAACATCGGGGCATCGTGGCGCCGCGGGTGGTACGGCACGGGCACCGATGCCGATGCGGTGCCTGTGCTTGACGCCGCGGCGCAGCAGCGCACCGCGGAGGCCGACGGCGCCGAAACGGCCTATGCCGCATATGCTCCGGCGGAGATCGATGAAGACACACCTTATGACCTGGCGCAGGCGCGCGAGTACTACCTGACCGATCGCGCCCAGCACCCCAACGCCAAGAACAAATACCTGATGGCAAAGAGCCTGTCGAAGATCATCGCGTACGACGCGTTCCACCTGGTGGAGGACTTGCTCACGCAGCCGATTCTGATCGTCGCGGGCAGTGAGGCGGGATCGCTGTGGGCCTCCACGGAGCTGCACTCTCGTGTGCGTGGCGAGAAGAAGCTGGTGTTCGTGGCAGACGCCACGCACATGGACTTTTATGACGTACCCAAGTATGTCGACTTGGCGGTGGCGGAAGCGGTGCCGTTCTTCACCAAGTACTTGGCGCGGGAGGAATGAGTTCGATGGCTTCGATGGCACTGACAAGAGATCAGCGAGATGTGTTGGGTGCTGCCCACGAGGTGCAGGTGAGTACATATCGCCGCGACGGCACCCGGCGGCGACCCATACCGATCTGGACGGTGCGTGTGGAGGACGAGGTGTACGTCCGGTCGGCGCTGGGCCCCGATGCTGCCTGGTACCGCAACGCCCTCAAAGACAACCGGCTGCATGTGGATGCTGGTGCGGTGGCAATAGATCTGGCCCTGGAAACTGCGGCCGACGCGGCGATCAATGTCGCGGTCGATGCCGCGTACCGCGCCAAGTACCCCCATGGTGGCAGCGCCACCACCACCATGGTGACTGCTCCTGCTGTCGATACCACCGTCAAACTGATTGCACTCGAAGGGAACTGAAACATGGCACTGGACAACCGGGAATCGGTCAAGGTCAAGACCCCGTACTGGGATATCGCGGCCGACATCTACTTCCCACCCAACTTCGATAAGTCCGAGAAGTACCCCGGGATCGTCAGCGTCCACCCGATCGGCAGCTGCAAAGACCAGACTTCGGGCAACATCTACGGAACAGCCTTAGCCGATGAGGGTTTCGTTGTGATTGCCTTTGACGCCAGCTTCCAGGGTGCCAGCGGCGGCGAACCCAGATTCATCGAGGATCCCACCCAGCGGGTCAAAGATGTCAGCCACGTCATCGACCATCTCGTGACACTGGCCTACGTCGATGCCGACAGGATCGGCATCATCGGGGTCTGCGGCGGTGGTGCCTACTCGATCAATGCCGCAACCACCGAGCGCCGCATCAAGGCCGTCGCCTCCATCACCGGCGTGAATTTCGGCCGTCTGATGCACGAGGCGTTCTCCGGCTACGATCCGATCGCAACCTTGGAAGCCATTGCCGCACAGCGCACCGTAGAAGCTCAGGGTGCAGCACTCAAGGTCAACAACCTGTTGCCCGGCGATCCCGCCGACGCCGAGAAGCAGGGCATCACCGAGATCGACGTCGTCGAGGCCACCGAGTACTACCGCACTCCGCGCGGTGAGAAGCCGCACGGAGCGACCAGCTCGCTGTTCTCACATCAGGCCACCGCCGTGGGCTGGGATGCCTTCAACCGCCTGGAGGTGCTACTCACGCAGCCGGTCATCCTGGTGGTCGGCGACAAGCCGGGTGCCTTCGGTGCCTACCGTGACGGTCTGGAGGTGTACCGGCGCGCCGCGTCCAAGGACAAGGAACTCGTCGTCGCCGAGGGCTGGTCGCACTACGACCTGTACGACAAGCCGGAACCCGTGGGCATCGCGCTGGCCGCGCTGATCCCGTTCTTCAAGAAGCATCTCGGAAACTAAGGAGCGCATCTCATGAGCACAGATAACGTGAAGACGGTCGCGGTGAAGGCCCCGTACTGGGATATCGCGGCAGACGTCTACTTCCCGCCCGGATTCGACGAATCGGCGAAGTACCCCGCGATCATCAGTGCACATCCCATTGGCAGCTGTAAGGAACAGACCTCTGGGAACGTCTATGGCGCGGCGCTGGCCGCGGAGGGTTTCGTGGTGATCGCCTTTGACGCCAGCTTCCAGGGCGCCAGCGGTGGTGAGCCGCGCTTCATCGAAGACCCCACGTTGCGGGTGCAGGACTTCAGTCACGTCGTGGATTACCTGGTAACCCTGCCGTACGTGGACGACAACCGGATCGGCGTGCTCGGGATTTGCGGTGGCGGGGGGTATTCCATCAACGCCGCGATGACCGAGCGCCGGATCAAGGTCGTCGGGACGGTCGTGGGAGCCAACTACGGTCGTTTGATGCTTGAGTCGTTCACGGGCTACGACCCGATTGGCGCGCTTGAGGTCATGGCCGCACAGCGCACGGCAGAGGCGCGAGGTCAGCAGCTTCGGGTTGACGACCTGTTGCCGCCATCGCCGGAAAAAGCGAAAGAACTCGGGCTCACCGAGATCGATGTCTTCGAGGCCACCGGGTACTACCGGACTTCGCGTGGACAAAAGCCGCACGGTCTCAACAGGGCGTTGTTCTCGCATCAGGCGACTGCCGTTGGGTGGGACGCCTTCAATCGTGCCGAAGTACTTCTCACCCAGCCCCTGATCGTGGTCGTCGGTGACAAACCAGGTGCGTTCGGTTCGTATAGGGATGGGCTTGAGATCATTCGCCGCGCCGCGTCCAAGGACAAGGAACTCGTCGTCGCCGAGGGCTGGTCGCACTACGACCTGTACGACAAGCCAGAGCCCGTGGCGCTGGCGCTGGCCGGACTGATCCCGTTCTTCAAGAAGCATCTGTAGCAGTGGCGGCCCGGGAATGATGGCGGCATGGAATCTGTCCGTGCAGAACGGGAACAGTTAGTTCTTCAGCACTTCCGCGATGAGGTGGATCAGGATTGGGACGCGGTGCTGGCGACCTTCCCGCATCCGCGATACGAGTTGATTCCGCTCGCAGTGGTGTACGACGGCTATGACGAGGTACGCCAGTACTACGTCGACACCCGGATCGCTTTTCCGGATCAGCGTCACGAAATGATCCGGCTGCGACACACCGATGACGCGGTGATCTGCGAGTTCTATCTACTGGGGACACACAGGGGTCCTTTCGGGGCGGTGCCCGCGACGGGCAGCAGCTTCAAGGTCCGCATGACCGCCTACTTCATCTTCGACGGCAGCACCTTGGTTTGTGAACGCATCTACTGGGATGTACTGACCATGATCAGGCAACTCCTTGGTGGCCTGAACTTCGCGAGTCCGGCGAGTTACCTGGTCTTGGTGAAGGCACTATGGGGAATGCGGGCGCTGTCCGGTGCCGAGCCGCGCGATGATGTCCACCGGATTCCGGACTGAGCGTGGCGCGAGCGCCTATCTGCCGTGGCGAAGGCCCTCGAGTCCCGCCACGATGAGCCGGAGACCGAAATCGAACTCCTCATCGAGTGGGACGAGCGTGACTCCGGCGGTGGCCAGCGTCGACGGGAAATCCGCGATATCGATGTTTTCGACGAACCGGGTCATCAGAGCCATGTCGGCCTCACTGGCCCGGTGTTCGACGCCTATCTGATTGGCGTAACCCAGCACATAGCGTCCAAGCGTCATATAGATACGGATCGCCTCGGCCGGTGAGAAGCCGGCCTGAAGGCAGAGCGTCAACGTGTGCTCGCGAATCATGAAGACATTGGGTCCGACCGGAATCTGGTCGGCCAACAGTGTGGCGACGTTGGGATGGCGGCGCAGGGCATCGAAGAGCGCACGTGAACTCACCGTGCATGCCTCCTGCCACGACATCTTCGCCAGCTCACGGTCATCGAACTTCACCTCGCCGAAGACCCTGTCCACAACGTGCGCGACGACCTCGGTGCGGTTCGCGAAATGCCGGTAGATGGTCGCCGTCCCGGAATCGAGGCGGCGCGCCAAGGCACGCATGGACAGTGCCTCTCCGCCCTCTTCGTCGACGATCAGCAACGCCGCGTCGACGATTGATTCCATGGGTAGGGGCGGGCGGCCGCGTGTGCGTCGGGCGTCCGTCATACCCGCCAGTATGTCTGCCTTGACAGCGCGGGGCAATTACGGCAACACTGTTGCCGTAATTCTTTAAGCAGGTACGACCAGGAGACCGCGACCGAGTTCACACCCCGCCGGCATCGGGGGGCGACTCACGAGGGGTGTCGCGGACTTCCTCGGTCACCCTGGCAAGGCCCGTGCGTGGTACCTCAACGCAATAGTCGGTCGACGGTCGAGGCAACATGGGCCGCCCCGTCCTCCGCGGCGAGCATGCCCGCGAGCCTGCGGGTTCGGTCCTTGAGTTCATGGTCGGTGACCGCGGTGCGGATGGCATTGGCCAGGCGTTCAACAGTCAGGACTCGTTGCGGGATGACGTCGGCGCAGAGCCCGAGATCACGCAGCCGCCACGCCCAGAAGGGTTGATCGCCCAGTCCCGGTGCGGCGATCGCGGGCACACCGGCGCGCAGTCCGGCGGCGGTCGTCCCTGCGCCGCAGTGATGTACGACGGCAGCCACCTGGGGGAACAGCCAACTGTGCGGGACCTCGTCTATGGACAGGATGGTGTCGCTTGCGACATCGATTCCTGCCCAACCGGATTGCACGATGCCCCGCACGCCGGCCTTTTGTAACGCCTTTCGCGCGAGCTCTGAAAGATGCTCGGCTTGTTTGGCCGATGTCATGGTGCTCCCCAGCCCGAGGTAGACCGGGGGCGGGCCCGCTGCGAGAAAATCGACGAGCGGAGAGGCGGGGCGCCAGTGTGGATCCTCTTGTGGCCACCAGTACCCGCACACCTCCAGGCCCGGTCGCCAGTCCGCTGGTCTCAGCACAACATGCGGCGAGAAACCATGCAGAACAGTCCATTCCGATTCCGTGCGGCCGCGCCGCAGCCGCCTGGCCGATACCTTTGGCAGGCCGAGATCTCGGCGAATGCCGGCCACCACGCCGCCGTAGAGACGATCGACAAGCCCCGCGCCGGCCCGGGATACCAGACGATTACCTGCCGCGCCGGCCGACCAGTTCCCGAGTGCGGCGGGCGGAAACTCCGCGGTAGCAGAAAACGGCTGGAACCGGATACCAACGGATGGAATCCCTTTCGCCTCGGCGAGGGAATGCCCGGCCAGTTCTGAGAACGGTGACAGCAGCAGGATATCGGCGGGCGCGTCATGTACAGCCGCCAGCAGTGCGCTGCCGAGCGATCGCATTCCCCTGGGCGAGAGAAACTCGGTGAGCGCCTTGGTGACGTTGACGCCGGCCCCGTCCGGGGGCGTGTCCGGTCCAGTGATACCGCGAAAAGCAATGCCGGAGTTGACTACCAAGGGTTCGAAGCGGTGGTAGGCGGCGATGGTCACGTGGTACCCGGCCGCTCGGAGACGGGTGCCGACGCCCGTCAAGGGGGCAACGTCCCCGTGGCTACCGAGGGCCGCGATGACCACGTCGGCCATCACGCGTTCCTTACTACTCGGCCGAACATTTTCACGAGGTCTTCGCCGTACCGGTCGGCATCGAAGTCTGGATCACGCAGAATCTTCTCTACCACCGCGTTCACCGCTCCTTGCAATGCGATAGCAGTGGAATCGACAGGGAAATAGCAGAATTCGCCAGACTTCTGTCCCGATCGGAGAATCTTCGATGGATCAAGGTCGGTGAGTTGTTTGGACAGCTCGGGTGTGAGCCCGAGGTCGTTGAAAGATTTTCCGCCGCTGGGTTTGTAACTTGTACCGAGTTGTGCCAGTGCGGCCAGCTGTGTGCGGTGGGTATCGAAATAGGCAACGCTGGAACGGATGTAGGCCGCAAGCTTGTCGGTTTGGGTACGCGCCCGGTCTATGGCCGGGGGCACAGTCGCCAGAGCGGCCTGGTACATGGAGGCGATGACCGCCTCGATGAGTCCGTCCTTGGTGCCGAAGTGGTATAGGACAACGCTCATCGCGATGCCGGCCCGGTCGGCGATCCTGCGGATCGTGGTTTGGGGGTAGCCCACCTCCGCGATGACCTCAATAGCGCAGGTAATGATCTGTTCCCGGCGCGCGGTCTCGGTGAAGGTGCGTCCGGGGCCAGTTTTAGATCGCATGATCGAATCATAGATCAAGTGATCTATGAAAATGTGGCAGTTTCACCTGGTTAACGGACGGTTAACGGCTATATACCACTTTTCTCAGACCCTAACCCCCATGGGGTACTCTGAGATTTAGCTGAGAATCAACCGAATATCTCATAAGTTGGGAACTAGGTGTTCGGTAAACCCGTTGAACTGGGTGAATACATCAACGTTGATGTCTTAGGCAAGTGAGGTCCACTGCCCTGGCCATTAGCAAGTTGACCGAGCAGAAAGGAAACATCACATGAATAAGTCACTCGTTGCAATCCTTGGCGGAGTCAGCGTCGCTGCGACAGTCGCGATGCTGGGCGCACCCATCGCCGCAGCGGGCCCGACGCCTCCCCCTGGCTGTTACGCCAATAAGAACAGCGTCAACAACCCCCAGCAGAGCGCATGTGTGACGCCCGGCGGTACTGCCTACGAGCAGGGCGCTCACCAGCCGACCTATGAGGGTGCGAACCCGCACGTTCCGCTGGGTACCAACCCGCACGTTCCGTACGGCACATTCAAGATCAACCCGAGCCAGTCGCCCTCGCCGGACAACGCATAACCACCCGCAAGGCGGCTTCGTCTTCAAAGATGTAGAAGGAGCGCAAGCAATGAAGAAGATCGTGATGGCAGCGGTGGCGGCGCTCGGCGCCGCCGGGCTGTCTCTCGCGACAGCGACTGCCGCGCTGGCCGGCCCTGCCGAGAACCCGGAGTCGGTGATCAACGAACTGAAGTCCAACGGCTACCGGGTGATCATCACGAAGGTAGGGTCGGATCACCCGTCGCAGTGCACTGTTCAGGGAGTGTCTCAGCAGTCTGGCGTTCAGAATGTGCAGCCAGGGCGCAATATGCGTAATCAGCCGACGACGCTTCCGACAGCGGGGCAAAAAGTCGCCTACGTGACGCTGGCCTGCTAGTTGCTCTTTCCGGGCGGCGGCTGTCGGTACATGCTCGATCGCCGGCCCACTCACTGGTAGCTGGGCTGGGGACGAAGCAAACCTGAGTTGTGCTTGGCGCCAAGGCATTCAATTTCAAACGAGGCATCACCAGTCGAGATGGAAGCCTAGGCCTGCGTGCGTATGTGTCCCGGCGACACAAGATTTCGTGTCGTGATGCGATTCCCGTGGGCCTTTCCATTGACATTCCGGTCGCCCAGGGGCGGCTGGCCGCATCTGGCAACGGAATTGTTGATGGACCTGCGTGCAGGACTGATCGCTGAATTCGAGGTGGCGGCGGTTGCTGCTGAGGAAACGGCTGCGTGCGCACATGCCGATTCCGCCACCAGTGCGGGATCCGTTGCCATACCGATAGATACGTGTCGGTATCGCGGGTGGTCTGCCTGCTTGTGGGCTCGGCGCGATCCGATTGATTTATCACGAAAAGCGTTGTTAATAAACGTTCTTCATTCCTGGTGTCACGGGTGCCTTCCGAGAAGTGCTATCGGGCTTGCCTTGCCCAGATAGTGGGCGGGTGTACTGGGGATTCCCAGGCCACAAATGTCTGGGACGGAAGTGGATTCAAAAAGGCCGATGCCGTTTCGGCCCTGGAATCTCGGTTGAGTTGTCACATTCTCTACGTTGACCGGCTGACGGGCTCACTAAAGAGGTATCGACGACCGAATGGGATAGCGCGCAAGCCATTCCACATAGTGAGATGCGTGGTGGACAAAAGGTGGGATAGGTAACAGAAAATTTCCTGAGTTAATACAAGTGATGCGCTGATGTGCAGGAAAAGTGACCGATGTCGGCGGCGCGCAGCTAATTTTGAAGCAAAGTTGTCCAACATTCGACAAACCGATGTTGTCCTGCATGTTTGTCCGACTAGACGAACGGCGTGGCATGCACTACCGTAATCAGTAACGTGTTGGCGGACAGTAATTCTCGCCATAGTCATGGGCAAGTATGACGGAAGCCACATATTTTGGCCGACCGTCAAGCTGGTTGTTAGCGTCGCGTCCCATGTCTGATCTCGCAGCTTTGCTGGCGTTTATCCATCAGGTCTCGGGTACGCCATACGTCTCGGGCGGAGACACTGCACGGGGCACCGACTGCTCCGGCCTGGCCTCCTGGGTGGCCAACGTCGCCACCGACCGTCCCGCATTCGGTTCCCGGTTCAACACCGGGAATCAGGAGGGTGCGCTCCTCGCCCGTGGTTTCAAGTACGGCACCGCGCCTGGTGCGCTGGTGATCGGTTGGAACGGTGGTCACACCGCCGTGACTCTGCCCGACGGTACCGCCGTATCCAGTGGTGAGGGCGGCGGCGTGAAAATCGGTGGTGGTGGTGCCTACCAGCCGCAGTTCAAGCGCCACATGTACCTACCTATGGATAACGACGACGCAGCGGGCTCCGCGCCCCTGGATATGCAGGCCAGCGGCGATGGCCCCGAGGTGATTCCCGCGTCGGTGCTCGCACCGCCGCCCGCCGAGGAAACGGACGCGGCCGAGATCTAACGGGATCGCTAAACCTCTGGTGTAAAACACAATTGGGGTGCACCAGTGTCATCGCACACTCCTCCCGATGGGCGGGACAAGTGCGCTATCCCTGGTCGGGGTCGTGGTTGCCTGTAGGGATGAATGGCAATGCGGCTCTGCTGCAGGGAAAGAACATCATCGTTACCGGCGGGGCCCGTGGTCTCGGCGCTGCTTTTGTGCGTGACATCGTGTCCCAAGGCGGTCAAGTGATCATCGCGGATGTGCTGGATGAGGATGGGCGCGCGCTGGCCACCGAATTGGGCGGGGCGGCACGATTCGTCCATCTGGACGTCACCGATGCCGAGCAGTGGCGGGCGCTGGTCGAGAGCGCACTCGCGGAATTCGGATCCGTCGCCGGGCTGGTGAACAACGCGGGCATTTCCAGCGCCGCGCTGGTGGCCGACGAATCGCTGGGACACTTCCGCAAGGTGATCGAGGTGAACCTGATCGGTGTCTTCATCGGTATGCAGGCCGTCATTCCCGCCATGCGGGCCCGTGGCGGTGGCTCGATTGTCAACATCTCGTCGGCAGCGGGCCTGATGGGGCTGGCACTTACCTCGGGATACGGCGCGTCGAAGTGGGGCGTGCGGGGCCTGTCCAAGGTCGCAGCCGTCGAACTCGGCCCCGAGCGGATCCGGGTCAACTCTGTCCACCCGGGCGTCATCTACACCCCGATGACCGCCCAAGCGGGCTTCCAGGAGGGCGACGGCAATATGCCGATCACCGCCATGGGGCGAGTGGGCACCCCCGACGAGGTTGCGGGCGCTGTCACCTATCTCTTGTCGGACGCCGCGAGCTATGTCACCGGCGCCGAGCTGGCGGTGGATGGAGGGTGGACTGTCGGCCCCACCCTGAAGACGATGACGGGTCAGTGATCGCCCAGTAGTCCCAGGAGCTCCTGTGCTACCCGCGCGGGAAGCTCCAGCTGGGGGAAATGCGTGGTGCCGTCCAGGCGCGTGTAGCTGAACCACGGATTACGTGCCCGGAACTCGTCATGCACCTCGTCGTAGGCGGTGCGCTGTGGCTTGCAGAAGATGTGGTGAACGTGCCGCGGTTCGGACAGCTTCTCCATCCGCGACATCGGCGAGCCCCACGTGGCATACGCCTCCTCTATGACCCGGCCGGCCCGCGCCCAGACATCGAACCCGAATCCGCCCATTTCGGATCGGATGTGGCGGTTGACGGCTTCGTTGCCACTACCCGCCAACCAGCTGCGCAGAAACTCCAAACGACTTGACTGCCAGCGTTGCGGATCACGAAACGCTCTGATCCCATTCAGGAATTCGGCCGGCGCTGCCGTCATAATCAGGTCCACGATCGTGACGGCCGGTACCCGCGCCGGGCCCAGGTGATCGGCGAGTTCCAATGCTGCCCAACCGGCATGGGCGTGCGCCACGGGAACGAATGCCCCCACGCCCAAGGCATCGAGAAGCCCGATTGCGTCCGAAACCTGCTCCGCAAGACCAAAATCGGGAACGGGTGTGCGATCGATGCCGTGTCCGCGCCAATCCATGCGGATCACGCGGTGGTGGGGGATCAGATAGGGCAGAAGCTCGTCATAGGCGCGGTGATCGTGCCCCCATCCGGTGAGTAGCAGGATCGCGGGGCCGTTGTCCAGGCCCTGGTCGTCGAAGGTGAGTTGGGTGCCGTTGAGGGAGATGGTGTACATCGCTGTCTCCTTACAGGGCGGCATGGACGCGGACGGGATTCACGCGCACGATTACTTCGCCGGGGGCGCTGTGATGCTCGTCCACGTAGGCCTCGGCGCGGTCGGCACCCAGGTACCGGGCGGTGATGTCGATCAGGGTGGCGCGCACCCCGGAGCTATCGGTTTCCACCTTTGCCTCGCCCTGGACCTGAACGTAGCGATAGGGCTCAGTTTGCGTCGCCACCGCGATCACAACTCGTGGATCACGCTGCAATGCTTTGATTTTCAGAGTACTGAGCTGGGTCACAAACTGCAGGTGATCATCGGCGAGCCGATACCAGACGGGCAGGATCAGCGGTCGCCCATCCGCTCCCAGATATCCCAATTGCCCGATCAGCGCGGGATCGGAACCAAGGAAGTCGCGGACGGCGGCATCATGGATCGAGGTCATAGCTGACCAACCTAAAATCTCAAGTGCTCTTGAGGTCAATTCGGCGTGCGCGGCGCCACGGCGGGCGATGCCGTAGCGGATTCGCTTCGGATACTGCCGCAGGCGCCGTGCGTTTCGGGATAATGATTGGGTGATGCGCAGGATCGTGATCGGTGCGAGTGCGCTGGCGCTTATCGGGGCGGGGCCTTCCATCGCCTGCGCCCACGCCGACCCGCAAGCATGCGTGCCGGAAGATATGGCCCGGCCGCAGGCCGAACTCTTTGCCACCAACAACACCGCCACCATCACCGACCCGGCGGATGGGCGGCTGCGGGATCCGCTCGACGACTTCTCGCTGCAAGTAAGTGCGATGACGGTTCAGAATCTGGTGCTCCCAGTGCGGTCGACGTCCGTCGACGGTGTCTATTGGTCGCACGACAACAACCGGATGACATACGAGCGCTCGCGCGCATTTGAACTCGCCTGCGTGGATCGCGATGATCTGCGACGCATCGGGGAACAGGTTGGTAGGCAGTTCGGTCAGGAATCGGTGCTTACCTTCGAGTATCTTCCCGCTGGTGATGCCGGCATCAACGCAGTGGCGCTGGAGGTTCCAGCCGTCGACCGAATCAAATTCCACGACGCGCTGATCGCGGACGCGGCCGCGCGCGAGGCCCTGTCCGGAGGGTCGGTGACCGACGATGGATGGCTCATTCTGATTGCCGATGTCGAGGATATCGACATCGCGCGCCGACTTGTCGGTGCCGCGGGCGGCCGCTGGCAGGACGCCGTGATTCGCTACGGAAAACGCGAGTTCGTGGAGACCGCGGGCTAGCGACTACCAGGTGTCCACCACGGTGCGCCTGGGTGGCAGTGGTTCGCGCAGGGCAGCGGCAAAAGTGGACGCGATCAGCGCGCGTGTCTCCGCCGGGTCGATCACATCGTCGATCTCAAAGATCTGAGCAGCGTTGAGTGCCTTGGCATTCTCTTGGGCGGCGGCGGTGGCCTGACGAACCGCCTGCTCCCGTGCGGCCGTGTCGGCAATGGCCTCGAGTTCCTTTCGGAGTCCCAGACGCACCGCACCTTCCAGGCCCATGGGGCCCAAATGTGCGCTCGGCCATGCCACCGTAAGCAGCGGCTCGTGCAGGCTGCCGCCGGTCATCGCTTGTGCGCCAAGGCCATAGCCGCGGCGCAGAATGACGGCGACCAGCGGTACACGCAGCGCGGCACCGGCGACGAGCATGCGAGAGGCGCGCCGAACCAGCGCGTCGGCCTCCGCGGCCGGGCCCACCATGTAACCGGGGCAATCGACCAGTGATAGCACCGGAAGGCCAAAGGCATCGCACAGTTGTAAGAACCGGGCGGCCTTGTCGGACGCGGCGGCGGTGATGGCCCCGGCCATCACCATCGAATTGTTCGCGAGGATGCCGACCGCTCTGCCCTCGATGCGTGCGAGTGCGGTCACCATCTCGGGTGCGAATTTCTCCCGCAAAAACATCGTCGAGCCGGTGTCGGCGAGCGTTTCGATGATGGGTCCCACCGGGTATGCCCGCCGGGCACGTTCGGGAATCATTGTCCGCAAGGTTGTTTGGTCTGCCGCGGCGCCAGGCTCTGTCGTGCCCTGGAAATAGCCGATCAGTCGTTTGGATACCGCGACCGCCTCCTCCTCGTCGTCAACGACCACATCGACCACACCGTTCGGCGACTGGACGGCTAGGGGTCCCACGTCATCGGGATGCACCTCACCGAGACCGCCGCCGGCGATCATGGCGGGACCGCCCATGCCGATCGAGGTGTCTTTGGTGGCCACGATCAGATCGGAGCAGCCCGCGATCACCGCATTGCCCGCGAAGCATCGGCCTTTGACCACAGAGATCCGCGGCACCACCCCCGATAGTGCGGCCCACAACTTGAAAGCGCGTACGTCGAGCATCGAGACCACGGGGTAGTCGGTATCGCCAGGCCTGCCCCCACCACCCTCGGCGAAGAACACGGTCGGGAGCTTCATGCGCTCGATGAGATCGAAGAGCCGGTCCTTCTTATGGTGCCCGAGCGCACCTTGGGTTCCCGCCAACACGGTGTAGTCGTAGGACAGCACGGCGCAGGCGCTGCGCTCGGCGCCGAACAGGTGGCCGTTGATTCTTGCGGTACCGGCCACCAGACCGTCCGCAGGTGTGCGGGCGATCAAGTCGGCGAGTTCGCGGCGGCCACGTTGCGCGGCGATGGCGAATCGCCCGTATTCCACGAATGATCCGGCGTCCACCAGATCGGCGATGTTTTCACGGGCGGTGCGACCGCCGGCCTGATGGCGGCGTGCAACCGCGTCCGGGCGGGCAGCATCCTCGGTGAGCGCACGTCTCGTTAGTAGCTCGGCATGCTCGGCCCGCAACGGTTCATCAGCCATGGGGCGGACTCTGCCATACCGCCGCGGGAACACTTGACGATCTGCGGGAACTTTTTCTCACGATGATTCGACCACTCCACCGGTGCCCTGTGTGGGCTAGGCAGTCAAAGGAGATATGCAGTGGACTTGGTCACCATGCTCGGCATGCCGGGGGAAGCCCTCCGGGTGACACGGGAGGACTGGCGGCGGTCGCTTACCGATGTGGTGCGCGAGTCCTTCGCGCTGCACTTCGAACGCAATGGCTTCTATCGGGCCCAGTGCGACGCCATCGGCCTGACTCCGGGCGATATTCGGGATCGCGCTGACCTGCGCCGTGTGCCCCTACTTCCCGTCAGCATGTTCAAACAGGCTGGGGCGCACGTACTCATGACCTGCGGGCTTGAGGACGTCGAGATCGAGATCCGGTCCACCGGCACCAGTGGTGTGCCCTCAGTGGCACGACGCGACTCCACCACGGTGACCAGGGCGTCGGTGGGAATCTTCGGCGGTTACCGCGATTTCCTGGGCATCTCCCAGGGGGCTGGGCTGTTCCTGTGCCCATCGACCGCCGAGGTGCCCGAGATGGGCATGGTAAAGATCTTCAACCTGCTCACCGGGATGCTCGATGACCACCGCTACGTGGTGCGTGATTACTCCTTTGACCCGGAAAATGCGTTGACACACCTGCGGAACTGGGAGGGGAAGATGACCCGTCATCTCATCGGGCCGCCCTTCATCATCGCGCGATTCATGAAATATCTGGAGTTAGAAGACATCCCGCTGACGCTCGACCCCGACTCGCTGATCATCATGCTCGGAGGCTGGAAGCAGTACACCGGCAACTCGATAAGTCGCGATGATTTCAACGAGAAAGCACAGCGGCTGCTGGGAATCGACCGCACCCGCATCCGCGACATGTACGGAATGATCGAGTCCAACATGCTCGCAATCGAGTGTGAGCATCAGCGTAAGCATGTGCCGCCGTGGTGTTACATCTCGATCCGGGACGTCAACGATGCCTCCGTCGAACTCGAGCCGGGAAAGACCGGCGGGATAGCGATTCTCGACGCGTTGAACACCGCGTATCCGGGTTTCCTGCTGTCCGACGACATCGGCGAGGTGGACGAGAGTGACTGCCCGTGCGGCCGTACCGGGCAGACCGTCAAGTTCCGCAGGCGCCGCCAGGGGGCCGAACTGGGATGTTGCGCGGTGAGTATCGAAAAGTACATTGACTCACAGGAAGTCGTCGCCGAATGTGAGCTGGTAGCAGCCGGTTCCACTGAAGGATTGGGCGCCTAGTGCCCCGTTTCAGCGCCACAGTGGTCGATCACTTCACCAACCCGCGCAACCCCGGTCGTTTGGATCAGGCCGACGTCACCGCCTTCATCGGAAATCCGGTGTGTGGTGACCAGATCTTGTTGAGCGCTCAGGTCCGCGACGATGCCGTGGCCCGGATCGGCTTCGAGGCATACGGGTGTTCGGCGTCCCTGGCCGTGGCTTCTATTCTCACCGAGCGCCTCAGCGGGATGCCGGTGCACGATGTAGCGGCGATAGAAGCGGCGCAGGTCGCCGAGTGGTCTGGGGGGCTTTCTCCCGAGCAGCAGCACGTCGCGGCGCTTGGTGCCGACGTAGCGCAGCGTCTAGCCAACAACTACCGCAACGGAATTCACGAAGATGTCAGCACCCTCCCAGGTTCTTAACCCATCCACACAGGCAACGCCGACCGAGATCTATCTGGACTATGCGGCCACCGCACCGCTGCATCCACGTGCGGCGCAGGCGGTACTGAGTGGACACCAGCTGGTGGGCAACCCCTCCAGCCGCCATGGTGCCGGCCGTGATGCCGCGGAGGCACTGGCCGAGGCGCGCGAGACCATGGCGCAGATGCTCGGAGCCGATGCCGAGGAGGTGGTTCTGACTTCCGGTGGAAGCGAGGCGAACACCCTGGCCTTGTGGGGGACCTTCGCGGCCTTGGGTTTTCAAGGTCACCTGGTGACCTCGTCCATAGAGCACCCGGCGGTGCTGGCGAACGCCCACGCATTACGTGACCTGGGTGTCGAGGTCACCTTCGTGGACCCCGCGCCGACGGGGCATGTCGAATCCGCCGACGTGGCCCGCGCGTTGCGGCCCGATACCGCGCTGGTATCGGTGATGCACGCCAACAACGAGACCGGTGCCATCCAGCCAGTCGTGGAGATCGCGGACCTGGCCAGGCAGTCGGGCACTGCGTTTCACACCGATGCGGTGCACACCGCGGGCAAGCTTGACCTGACAGTTGTTGGCGCCACCATGATCTCGGTATCGGCGCATAAGTTCGGCGGCCCGCGGGGAGTGGGTGCGCTCTATGTTCGCAGCGGTCATCGGCTCTTGCCGGTGATGCGCGGGGGACCACAGGAGAACCGCCTGCGGGCGGGCACCGAGAACGTGCCCGGGGCACTCGGCATGGCCGCGGCAGCAGACGCATGTGCGCGCACGGTGACGATGGGCTACCGGCTGGGTATGCGCGATCGCCGTGAGCAGTTGATCGACGGGTTGCGCGCGGTCGGCGGAGTGCACCTCAATGTGACCGAACCGGTCTTGGAGGAGACTCTGAGTGTGCGTTTCGACGGCGTTCGTGCCGACACCCTTGCCGATGACCTCGACATGCATGGCATCTACGTATCCACCGGATCTGCTTGCCACGCTGGGGAAGACACGGTATCGCACGTGCTGCGGGCCATGCGGCTGAGCGAGGAACAGGCGCGTGCCACCGTCCGGTTTTCTCTGGGCCCAAACGTGTCACCGGCGGATGTGAACACCGTGGTCGCGGTGACCACACGATCGGTGCGCAGACTGCGCGCCATGGCAGGAGGGATGGCCCGTTGATTGTCGCCGTCAAAAACCTTGTCGCAGAGCGCGCCCGTTTCGTCCTGTCGGTGATCGGGGTGGCGGTGGCGGTCATTCTGGTGTTGGTGATGTCGGGCATCTTCGTCGGCACCACCAACCAGGTGACCACCTACATCGATCACTCGAAGGGTGCGGTGTGGGTGGTCCAGCCGGGCGTTTCGCAGATGTTCCGGGCCGTGTCGTGGCTGCCGGGCGACGGTAAAGACCGCCTGCTGAAGGTTCCGGGTGTGCGGTCGGCAGACCCAATCCTCGGTCTGCCTTCAGATTTCGTGCATAACGGGGCACACACCGCCTACTTCGTGGTGGGATATGACACCGCCACCGGAGTGGGTGGTCCGTGGTCGCTCTCGGAGGGGCGCAATGTTGCCGGTTCCCGTGAGGTGGTGCTGGACCGGGTGCTGGCGAAGAAGAACAAGATTCATGTCGGCGACACGGTTCAGCTCGTGGACGGCGACTTCACTGTCGTGGGGCTGTCCAATCAGACTGCCGCTGTTGGTAATTTCTATGCCTTTATCTCTCTTGAGGATGCCGCGCGTCTATTGAGGGCCGGAAATCGCGTGTCCTACTTCCTTGTTCAGCCCTCAGACGGGTACACCGGTGATCAAGTGGTGGATTCGGTGCGAAAGTCGGCGCCTGGAATGGATGCGCTGACCTCGGAAACTTTCGCCGCCAACAGTCGTGCCATCGTGATTTCGATGATCGGGCGCCCACTCAAGACGATGATCGGTATCGCAGCCCTGGTCGGCGTGGCGCTGGTGGGCTTGACAGTCCTCGCGGTCACCACCGAGCAGATGGGTGACTTTGGAGTATTGCGGGCCCTGGGCGTTCGACCAGGGCAGCTGTGCCGCACCGTCATTGCCCAAGCAGCGTTGATTGCCGGACTTGGGTATCTGTTGGGTGCCGGGATCACCTACGGGGTGCAGTTCCTGGTGAAGGACCGGCTAGGAGACGTCACGGTGGAGGTGACACCGGTAATGCTAGGCGCGATGGCCGCCGCGACCGGTGTCATGGCGGTCATCGGCTCACTGATACCGGTGCGGCGGGTGACGCGGATCGATCCCGCTCAGGCGTTCCGGAGGTGAGCACGATGAACAGTACTGACAACAATGTTTCACAGGATCCGGTTCTGCAGCTCGAGGGCATCGAGCATCAGTACGGCTCCGGAGATGCGGCGGTGCGTGCGCTGCGGGGTCTGGACTTGACGGTCAATGCCGGTGAGGTGGTGCTGGTTGTCGGCCCCTCGGGTGGCGGTAAGACCACCGCACTTTTGGTCATGGGGTTGCTGCTGACCCCGGGCGCGGGTGTGGTCAGGATCGGCGGCCAGAACGTGGGTGACCTGAGCGAGCGGGAACGCGCCCGGATCCGTTTGGAGAAGCTGGGATTCCTGTTTCAGGAGTACAACCTGTTGAACGCGTTGACGAGTGCGGAGAATGTGGCTCTGCCGTTGCGTTACGCGGGGGTGAGTAAAGACGACGCGATGTCCCGCGCTCGGCGACTTCTGACCGAGCTCGGATTGGCTCATCGGACCGGCCATCGCCCGCCGGCGCTCTCGGGTGGCGAGAAGCAGCGCGTCGCCGCGGCACGGGCGCTGGTCGCCCGCCCAGGCTTGGTTCTAGCCGATGAACCAACGGCAAATCTGGATTCGGCCACCGGAAAGAAGGTGGCCGAGCAGCTCGCAGATGCCGCCAGAAGCCAAGGGGCAGCAGTGGTGATCGTGACCCACGATCTGCGCCTGACAGATATCGCGGATCGTGTGCTGCACCTCGAAGATGGTGTACTGCTAGAGAAAGAGGGCCAATGACCGGCACCGTGGTAATTCCGGAAGACACCGAGATCATCGGCGTGCTGCGTGACGCACTGAGCAAGCTGCTCCCGCCGGAAGATCTGGCGCAGGTAGACCTCGCTGCCGTGGAGGCCGGTACTGCGCTGCTCAGTCTTCCTATCGACTCGGTGGTGCTGATGGCGCTGATGAACGAATTGGAAGATCAGTTCGCGGTGTTCATCCCGGAAGAGGAGGCATTTGCCTTCACTGTGGTGGGCGACATCGGTGCGTTCATTCGTCAGCGTCTGCGCGATAAGGCGAAACGCCGCCAACAGGCATGAGTGCTTCCGAGGTTCGTCAGCATGTGGAGGCCAACGCACCGGCGATGGTTTCGGGGGCGATCGACTATCCGGCGCTGCTCCGCCTGGGGCTGGAACAGATCGATTTCTATGATTCACGAAGCCATCTGTATGCGCTGCCGGGCGCAGATATGGTTACTGCCATACGGATTCGTGCGTCTGAGTTGACCAATCGTGGCCTGCGGCGCGGTGACCGGGTGGCGATGATTGCCACCAGCGACGAAGAGTACCTGGCCACACTGCTGGCGGTGCTGTTGTTGGGCGCCGTACCGTGCGCCATCGCGCCTCCGCCCACTCCCTCGCGCCCGGAATCGGCCGGAGTGGCGCATCTGCACGCCGCGCTGGCAGTGTTGAAACCGGTCATGGTGATAACGCAGGCGCGGGGCGCGGCGGCAGTCGAGCATCCAAACGTGGTGCTGTACGACGAGTTGACTGATGCCGATCCGATTGATTGGCAGCTACTTTCGCCGGCCGGACCCGGCGACATCCACCACATACAACTCACCTCGGGCTCGACATCCGCTCCGAAGGCAGTGATGTTGACCCACAGCAATGTGGCGCATAACTCTTGCGCAATCGCCTACGGCACGAGGGCATTGCGTGGGCGAGACCGGGTGTTCAGCTGGCTGCCGTTCTATCACGATATGGGCTTTATCCAGGTGTTGTCCGCGCTCCTTTACGGTCTGCGGGTGGGGGTGATGACCCCGATGGGATTTCTGCGGGATCCGACATCCTGGATACGGCACATGTCTCATCATGGATCGACCCACACGGCGGGCCCGCCATTCGCCTATCGAGCCGTATCGGACGCGCTCGGTCGTGCCGATATGCCTGCCGGCGTGGACTTATCCTCCCTGCGTCACGCGTACGTGGGCGCCGAACCCATTCCCTACGCAGTGATGCGCGAGGTTGCCGAGCGGCTTGCCCCGCTGGGATTGCGGGCAGACGCACTGGTGCCGTGCTATGGCATGGCGGAGACGGTACTCGCGACAAGCATTGCACTGCAACCGCATCCGCTGAGCCGGACGGCGTTCGGGCGAGTGTTCGGGCGGGCGAATCCAGACGACGGTCAGCTGGTGGTGTCTTGCGGCCGGGCGGTGGACGGCCTGCGGCTACGCATCCTTTCACCCGCAGGTGAATTGCTTCCCGATGGTGCCGTGGGCGATATCCAGGTGAGTGGACCGTCTGTGATGCTCGGCTACCTGAATCCTGACGGTGGGGTGGCCACGCCTGAGGACGGATGGCACGACACCGGAGATCGTGGTTATCTGGCTGCCGGGGAACTATTCGTCGTGGGCCGACGCAAGGAAATGCTGATCGTGCGGGGGCGCAACTTGCCGCCCTATGACGTCGAGCGTGAGATTGACGGTCTGTCCGGTGCGGGTGGCGTATCCGTGGTGTTCTCCCTGCGAGATGATCAACGTGGCCGCGAATCGGTTATCGCCGTTGTCGGCACCCGGGTAGCCGTGGAGGAACACGAGGAACTACGTACCCGCATCACCGGTGGTGTCCGCGCGGTGTTCGGCTTCTCGCTCGACGACGTCGTCATGGTGCCGGCGCGTACGATCCCCCGGACCACCAGCGGAAAACGACAACGCCTCACGGTGCGTAAGGCGTATCTGGCGGGGCAGCTGGGAGACTGACGTGCCGCAGATGTGTGACGCCGTGGTCATTGGTGCCGGGCAGGCGGGTCTCGCGACTGCGAAAGCATTGGTCGACAAGGGAATACGCCCGGTTATCGTAGAGGCGGGCAGCGAGCCGGGTGGTGCGTGGCAGCACTACTACGACAGCCTCGCCCTGTTCAGTCCGGCACGATACTCCGGCCTGGTGGGTTCGCCGTTCCCAGGCGACCCCGATCGCTATCCGTCGCGGGATGAGGTCGTCGTGTACCTGCGCGACTATGCGAAGCGGCTCGACGTGGACATACGAACGAATTGCCGCGTGCTAGGAGTCCGTGGGGAGACGCATGGCTATGGTGTGCTGACCGGCGGCGACATGTTTATCTCGCCGATGCTGATCGCGGCCACGGGTACCTATGGAAGCCCTTTTATCCCAAGAGTTTCTGGAGCTGACACGTTCTCTGGTGGCCAGTTG
The DNA here is from genome assembly GCF_001605725.1 of Mycobacteroides immunogenum. Classification (NCBI taxonomy): domain Bacteria; kingdom Bacillati; phylum Actinomycetota; class Actinomycetes; order Mycobacteriales; family Mycobacteriaceae; genus Mycobacteroides; species Mycobacteroides immunogenum. Next base: position 5,285,597 of record NZ_CP011530.1, on the reverse strand, counting down.
CACGCGGCGCGGTATCGCGCGGCAGGGGCTTTCGCCGGCCAACGTGTGGTGGTGGTCGGAGCGGGAAATTCTGCGGTCCAGATTGCGGCCGAACTCGCGGAAACGGCGGTGGTCACGTTGGCCAGCCGCCGTTATCCACGTCTGGTGCCGCAACGACCGTTGGGGTTCGACATGCATTTCTGGTATTCGCGGACGGGTCTCGATATCGCGCCGGTGGGGCCATGGTTGCCGCGCCGCCCGAATGCGCCGGTCTTCGACGCCGGCGTGTACCGCGAAGCGCTCGAATCAGGGCGCCCGGATTGGCGAAAGATGTTCACCCGCATGGACGGCGATTCGGTGGTGTGGGCGGACGGCAGCACAGAATCTGTCGATACCGTCATCTGGGCGACGGGTTATCGGCCGGACTTCGGCTACCTGGCAGGCTTGGGCGCGGTTGACGCCAGGGGCGTCCCGAGCCACCGCAACGGGGTGTCGACCACGCAACCGGGTCTGGGATTCGTCGGGTTGGAATGGCAGCGATCCTTGTCCTCGGCGACGCTGCGGGGTGTGGGCCGAGACGCTGCTTTCGTCGTCGACCGCTTGTCTCGCCGGTGCTATCCGTCAATGCCGAACAGCGTTGCGCCGTTGCCGTAGAGGACTGCCCGCATCCAGTTGTCGTCGATTCCGGGGAGCCCCCGCAACGCGGTGATCGCCTCGGCGTACCCGTACGGGATGTTGGGGAAGTCGCTGCCGAAGTAGATCTTGTGGCCCAGCTCGACGAGGCGCGGATAGTCGGATTCGGGGAAGGGCGCCTTTTCGTTGGAGAATGCGGTGAAGGCCATGGTGGTGTCGAGCCGCACCTCGTCATACTGCTCGCAGAGATCGAGGAACTCGCTGTACTCAGGCATGCCCATGTGGGCGATGATCAAGCACAGTCGTGGGAACTGCTTGAGCAGCGCTCTGATTCGATCGGGGCCCGTGAAATCGCCGGGTGCCGGGCCAGAACCGCAATGGATCACCACCGGCACGGCGGCCTCCTCGATGAGACCCCACACCGGGGCCAGCAGAGGGTCGGTGGGGGAGAAGGCGCCGACCTGAATATGGACCTTGAAGACGCCGGCTCCCGAATCGATCGCCGCACGTACGTATTCCGCGGCCCCGGGCTCGGGGTAGAAGGTGGCGGTATGGATGCAGTCCGGGGTTTGCGCCGCGAACTGGCCGGCCCACTGGTTCAACCACGCGGCCATATGAGGTTTGTGTGGATAGACCAGTGAGGTGAAGCGCAGGACACCGAACTCGCGCAGGGTGGCGACGCGCTGGGACTCTTCGGCGCGATACGTGATGGGCCAGGGGCGCCCGACCAGCGGTCCTGCTGAATCGAAGTAGGCCCACACCTTGTCCATGACGGATTTGGGCATGAAGTGGGTGTGCACGTCCACGATCCCGGGAATTCCGAGCTGCTGCCAGATCTGTCTGACGGGTTCGGAATCGAAGGCTGATAGGGGCATATGCCTATCTATATCAATCGATCGGTCGCAGGTATCAATCGCCCGGAAATATACCCCCATGGGGTACTTGTCGGCAGGCGTGGCGCACTGCTACCTTGGGTTGGTCAGATACCCCCATGGGGTATGGAAAGGAATGGACAAATGACAGCGACGGAAACCTACGACTGGAACCTGAAGGGTGACTGGTTCGATGTGTGCAGTTGCAAGCTGCCGTGCCCGTGCAGCTTCGCGCAGGAGCCGACTCACGGTGACTGCCTGTTCACCCTGGTGTGGCATGTCAGTGAGGGACATTGGGGCGATGTCGATTTGAGTGGCCTGGGCGTGGTTGCTCAGGGTGAGTTTCAAGGCAACATGTGGATCGGTGATCCGGACGCGACGATGAAGTTGATGTTCTACATCGACGAGGATGCCGACGCCCGTCAGCGCATCGCGCTCGAACGGATCTTCACCGGTAAGGAAGGTGGCTGGCCCGCCGAATTCGCAAGTCTCATCGAGGAGCTACGCGGCATCGAGTACGTACCGATCAACTTCGCCAAGGCCGACGATCTCGCGAGTTGGAGCGCTGAGATTCCTGGCAAGGTGGATCTGCGCGTCGAGGCGTTGACTGGTCCGACTGCCGACCCGAGTCGCCGGGTCACCACCGTGAACGCGCCGGGAGCGGAGGTAGGTCCGGGACAGACCGCGACGTGGGGTGTGGTGAAGAAGGACCACTCCGTCGGATTCGAATGGTCACACGAGCACCGCGGCGCCTCGAGCAAGCACTTCCCCTTCGATTGGCGCCCCGATGGCACGGTGCCAGCGGGCGCGAAGGAGTCTGCCCAGGCTCAGCAGGGTGGATGCTGCTGCTCGCATTAGGTCGCGGGGGCGGCCGCATCGAGGCTTGATCTCAAGTTAAGTTGAGGATCTACCGTTACGCACATGGCCTTCAGACCCGATGAGATCGCATTCATGCGTCAAGCCGACCTCGGTAGGCTTGCCACCGTCGGACCAGACGGCTCGCCTCAGGTGAGTCCGGTGGGATTCGCATACAACGAGCAGCTGGGCACCATAGACATATCCGGCTATCGGATGAGTCGAAGCCGTAAGTACCGCAACATAATCCACAACAACAGGGTGGCTTTTGTGGTGGATGATATCCCATCGCGAGCACCCTGGCGGGTGCGCTGTCTGGAGATTCGCGGTACGGCCCAACCTGCTGTGTCTCCGGCGGCACGGGGTGCCGCCGGAGACGAGTTGGATACCGCGATCATCCGGATTACCCCTGGTCGGATCATCAGCTTCGGTATCGATGACCCGGACACAGACCCGCACTTGCTTGCGGCCGACAACCGCGACGTCTAAGCCGAAAACCTACGGACCAGGCTCAGGTAGCCATCCTTGTCGACAGGCCCAACAGGCGGCGAAGAATCACTACGCGGAGCCCCCAACGATGCGGGCGGGCAATCGATCCCGTGATGAAGCGCTCGATATTGTCAAGAAGTTGCTCAACAACCGCATTGTGTGCGGGGATCACGACGGCAGTGAGTTTGATCCAGTCGGCCGTCGACGGCACTGCCGTTCACGTCGTCAAAGGTGAGTTCAGGAAGCCGGGCCGGAATATGCGCGGTGCATGTGTACCGGATCTTGCCGTGCCCGCCGCTTGCTCCTACGGTCAGATTCCGATCCAGAACCATTGGGCTCCAATCAGTTTTTGGCCAGAATCGATCGTCCGGTGTCCCTAGTGTCGCGAACAACTCCGCGGTGTACTCAGGGGCGGTTCCGGGGAAGAGTCGTTCGTGGACGTTTCGGACTCGCCAGCTGGGGACGGCGCTGCGGCCAGTCCAGCGGACCCATGGCCGGTGCGACGTAAGCATCTGCTCAGTGAAGCAGCCCGCCCGACGTGACCTGTCACACCCAGGGAATGAAGTCGGGGGTGATGGGTCTTCAATGGATACGTGAACATCGACCTGACGGGTAAGACAGCGCTAGTAACGGGATCCACACAGGGCATCGGGCTGGAGATTGTCCGGCAGCTCGCGGCTAGCGGAGCGCGCGCCGTGGTCAACGGGCGTTCCCAAGAGCGTGTTGACGCCGCGGTCGCTGAGGTGGGGCTTCAGCACGGCAGCGTTGTCGGGGTGGCGGCTGACGTTTCCACCGCCGAGGGTGTGGATGCGCTTCTCGCGCAGCTGCCAGCGGTGGACATCCTGGTCAATAATCTGGGCATCTTCGGCGCTACACCGGCACGTGAGATCACCGATGAACAGTGGCGGAACTACTTCGAGGTGAATGTGCTTTCCGCGGTGCGCCTCATTCGGGCATACCTGCCGGGGATGATCGATACGCAATGGGGCCGCGTCATTCAGATCGCCAGCGATTCCGCGATCGTCATTCCGCAGGAGATGATCCACTACGGCGTCTCCAAGACTGCGCTGTTGGGAGTGACGCGTGGGTTTGCGAAGGATGCCGCGGGTACAGGTGTCACGGTCAACTCGGTGATCGCTGGTCCCACACATACCGCCGGTGTCGAGGACTTCGTCTATCAGCTCGTCGACAAGTCGCTGCCATGGGATGAGGCGCAGCGCGAATTCATGAAAAAGCACCGACCGCAGTCTCTGTTGCAACGCTTGATCGAGCCGGTGGAGATCGCGAACCTCGTGGTGTATCTGAGTTCCCCGCTGGCATCGGCGACCACCGGCGCCGCGGTACGTGCCGACGGCGGTTACGTGGACTCGATCCTGCCCTAGGGCGACGGGCTTCCTTCACAACGAATGGGCTGCTTCCGGAGATTGATCCGGAAGCAGCCCTTTGTATTTCTGCTCAGTTGATGCCGCCGATGTACTGGCCACTGGGTGGTGCGGTGTAGCGCATTTGTGGGCCCGAGTTGTTCATCGCGTACTGGCCGGTGCCGAGCCGGGCGTGATCCCGGTTGCCGCCCCCGTTGCCGTTGTTACCAGCGCCGGCGACCAGCGACGACGAGGGGCTCGTCGCCAGTTCGATGGCGGCATACGTGGGCGCCAGGATCGCCAGACCGATACCGGCCGCGGCGACAACGCGTCGAACGTTGGTGGAGAGTGCCTGCGAGGTGGCGGTGATGGCGGTCATTTTGTTTGCGCTCCAATACTTTTAAAGATCCTCGTGCGATGTCTCTAACAACAGAGGCGCCAGCTGTTGCCATCCTGAAATGCCTGTGATAAGCCAGTCAGTCCGTTGCGGAATAAACCGGACGGCTCGGTTCGTTCGGTATTGCAAGACAGGCGTTGGATAGGTCAGTTGTATGCGGGGCAGGAAATGTCGACGTAGACCGTCGAAAACGCGGTAGCTCCGCGCAATCCCTCGATACCGGTCACCACGCATTCGGATAGGGGCGCGGTCGGAATGCCGTTGAGCTGGACCGTGTATCCCTGCGCCTGCAGCTTGTCCACGGTGTCGGACGCGGACGATCCACCGCCACCGGCAGCAGATGCCTGGGCCGAGAGGCTGAGGGAAGCCACGGCCATGGCGCCGAGCGCGGCGAGGGCGACCAGGAACGAAACTGCCGACCGGATGGCCGATCGAGTGAAGGAGGTGATGGGGGTGGGCATGGCAGTTTCCTTGTCGTGAGGTAGAGCAATGAATTACTAACGCTTGAGGCAACTCGCAACCATTAGTCGATATTTCCCTCTTCACCGTTAGATAGGTCACATGGTTACAAGTGGCAATATCCATTAGGAAAGTTAGAGTCGGGGGATGGGTACCAGCAGCTCCGGCACGATTGCGGCCGTTTTGGGTGAGCCGCTTCCGGTAGAGCTGATGAACACGATTCGTGGTGGTCGTGGTGACGTTCGGGATGCGCTGGACAGCGATGAGTCCGTCCATGAGTGGCTCAAGGTGATGGCAGATCGAATCTTGGCCGAATCGGGTGCGCACACCATTTCCTTCTCGCTGGAAGATGCGCGTGTGGTTGCCGCTGATCTCCGGGCGCTGCGAGATGCGCTACGCAGCCTGGCCGCGGAAATCACAGCGGATCCACGGCCGGCGACGTCCGGGGTGAATCACATCCAGGCTGTCGCGACCATCAATGCACTGGCAGATGCCCGGGCCGAGCTGGTGTGGCCGGTGGACGGGGCGCCGATCCGGGCGGCGACGGTGCACGGATCTCAGGCACGGCTGGCGGTCGGCTTGATCGCGCGTCAGGCTATTGACTTCTTCGGTGGCCCGCCCCGGCATCAGTTGCGAGCCTGCCTGGCCCCGCACTGCGTGCTCTACTTCGTCAAGGAGCATCCCCGGCGGGAATGGTGCACACCGAAGTGCGGCAACCGGGCGAGGGTCAAGCGGCACTATGACCGCCAAACTGCGGGCAGTTCCTAACGATTAGCCGTTCTCGGTGACCGCGCGCCGCTTCTCCAGATAGACCTTGGCGGCTGTCGCGGCGGCGGGCAGGGTCGAAAGGACGGCGATGATGAGGATGATGATGTCCAGGTGTTCGCCGACGAACGCGATGTTGCCCAGGAAATAGCCGACAATGGTCAGTCCCACGCCCCAGGCAGCGCTGCCAATAGCGTTGTACAGCAGGAATATTGGGTAGCGCATGCCGGACATGCCCGCGATGACGGGGGTAAATGTACGTACCACCCCGACGAACTGAGCTATGAGCAGCGTCTTGGGTCCGTGTCTGTCGAAGAAGTCGCGAGAGGCGGTCAGATAGCGCTGCTTGAAGAACCGCGCGTCTTCCTTCTTGAACAGTGCTGGGCCGAGGCGGCGTCCGATGAAGTAGCCGCATTGGCTCCCGAGTAGCGCGGCAAGCGCGGCGCAAGGTGCCAACACCTGGATCGAGACGGGGGAATTGGGCTGCGCGGCAATCAGTCCTGCGGAAAACAGCAAGGTGTCCCCGGGCAAGAACGGAAAGAGCAAGCCGGTTTCGATGAAGACGATGACCATGACACCGGCCAGAACAGCGCCACCGAACAGGCCGCCCTCGCCCAGCCAATACATCGGATCCATGACGTCCGTGGGCGCCAGACCCATGTCCATGGCTGGAAGCTAGCTACGCAACATTGCTGGACAGGAAACAACACGAGAACCCCACCTGGCGAGAAGTGCTCCGTCATGCCGAGAGCAGTGCGCGCACCTCTTCGTCGGAGATCTGGTGAAAGTCTTGGTAGGCGTCGCCCACTGCCTGAAATCGAGGCGGGCACGACGCGACAACGAAATCGTCTACCAGGGAAACGAATCGGCGGAACGCCGATCGCGGGGCAACCGGAACGGCTGCCACCATCCGCGCGGGGAATGCCTTCCTGATCGTCATCAACGCCACGCGCATTGTTGCGCCGGTCGCGATCCCGTCATCGACCAGGATGACTGTCTTGCCATCGATTTCCACGCCGCGGTGAGTCAGGTACATCCGCTCGCGCCGGGCCAGCTCGAGCTTTTCGCGGTTCGCTACGTCTCTGAACTGCGGCGCAGTGATTCCCATGGTACGCACGATGTTGTCATCCACTACCACTTCGCCGCCGCTGGCGATGGCTCCCATGGCATATTCTTCATGCCCCGGCACGCCGAGCTTGCGCACGACCAGAACCTCTAACGGGACATCAAGGGCGGTGGCGATTTCCCGTCCGACAGGAATTCCGCCACGCGGTAGCGCCAGGACCACGGTGTCTTGCATGCGGTAGGGCGCGAGGATGTCTGCCAGCACGCGGCCCGCGTGCCGGCGATCACTGAACATCCGATGTGTGTGCGACATGGGAATGTCTCGGGCTGGTTGTCTGGGTATCTCCATCTTCCGTCCGGGCCGGTGTGCTGACAACAGCTGATCTCTGCACGGATTCGAACAGTGTGGTGCGAATGGTCGACACCGAATGGGGAAGCCAGACGGCTTGCACGGGAACCAATGGGGGATTGACGATCTCTATCACCCGCACCTTGTGGTGATAGACCTGCCCAGGGTCGTCGGTGACGAACGCGCAGTGACCGGGATGCGCGAGCACCGCCGTGTACGGCGGAGTGCCCTGGACCGGATTGACCAGCAAGCGGGGCTCGAAACCGCTTCGGCGGCAGTGCGAAACCAGCAGGTCGGTGTAAAAGGAATGGCGCGGGGGAGCCCACACCACAATGGGGTATTCGGCGATTTCGGCAATGTTGACACACTCCTGCGCGGCGAGCGGGTGGGATTGCACGACGGCGATGCGCAGTGGTTGATAGAGCAGAGTATCGGTGGCCAAGTCGGCGGGCATGTCGATTCCGCGACGTAGTGCCAGGTCCAGGGACCCGTCGAGGAGGCCGTCGCGCATGGTGCTCGGAAAGACCTGCCGCACCGTGATCGACACCGTGGGGTCGGCGGTCACGGCAGGCTCGATGATCCGATAGACCTCTTCGCCCGAGATCGCGGGTGAATGCCCGATGACAAAGGCACGCTGCGGGTCCGAGAGGTTACGTGTCGCGTTGGCGAGCACGCGTATCCCGGCGAGAAGCGGTTTTGCGCCGGTGTACAGCTCGTGGCCGGCGTCGGTCAGCTGCAGGCTGCGTTGCGCGCGCGAAAACAGCTCGACGCCGAGATCGCGTTCCAGTTGGCGTATCGCCGATGACAACGCCTGCTGGGTGATGAATAGCTGCGCCGCGGCAGCCGCCAGCGTCGGTGCCTCTGCGGCCACGACGAACTGAAACAATCGCCGGGAATCCAGCAAGTCAGCCAGCGAACTACCCTCGGTTATCCCGCTCATCTGCAATAACAACTCCTAGTTGTGCTTATACAAGAATAATGTGGTTTTCCCTTGTGCTATCCAAACCTACGATTTTGGATGGAGATGTGGGTAATCATGGAGCCCACTCGCAAAGGATGGCTCCACGCAGGCAAAGGGAGATAATCGAGTGACGGATCATTCGCTAAATGGTAAGACAGTACTCATCACAGGTGGTGGTAAGAATCTGGGTGGACTGATCGCTCGGGATCTCGCCGCCAACGGAGCCGGGGCAGTCGCGATCCACTACAACAGCCCGTCGAGCAAGGACGCCGCGGACGAGACGGTGGCTGCGATTCAGGCGACCGGCGCCAAGGCGGTGGCATTCCAGGGCGACCTGACCACCGGAGATGCGGTAAGCAAACTCTTTGCGGACACCGTCGCGGCCGTGGGCCGGCCCGATATCGCCATCAACACGGTCGGCAAGGTGATCAAGAAGCCGTTCACCGAAATCACCGAGGAGGAGTACGACTCGGCCAGTGCGGTCAACGCCAAGTCGGCGTTCCTGTTCCTCAAGGAGGCAGGCAAGCACGTCAACGACAACGGCAAGATCGTTACGCTCGTGACATCGCTGCTGGGCGCGTACACCCCCTTCTATGCGGCATACGCAGGTACCAAGGCGCCCGTCGAGCATTTCACCCGCGCCGCCTCGAAGGAGTACGGGGAACGCGGTATTTCGGTGACAGCCGTAGGCCCTGGTCCGATGGACACGCCCTTCTTCTATCCCGCGGAGGGTGAGGATGCCGTGGCGTACCACAAGACGGCCGCCGCGCTGTCCCCGTTCTCCAAGACCGGACTCACCGATATTGAGGACATCGCCCCGTTCATCCGGTTCCTCGTCAGCGACGGCTGGTGGATCACCGGGCAGACCATCCTGATCAACGGCGGCTACACCACCAAGTAGTCACCGTTGCGATAGTGACTCCGTCCGGGACGTCGGAGTCGCGGGAACTGGCCGCCGTACGTACTTGGCGAGTAACACACTCGCCAAGACGACGGCGGCCAGTTCTGTCAGCACGCTGATCGCCGCATATGGGGCCGGGTCCCAACCGCGTTCGGAGAAGCCGAACAGGCCAACGGTGCGGGACAGGGCGAATGCCACGAGTGCCGCGGCCGAGCCCAGTCCTGCCGCGGCGACCATCCAATCGGGTGCACCCACCACGATAAGGACGGCCATCGCGAAGAAGGCGGCTGCCTGCACCAGGAAAGCGGGCCCGATGGTCGGAATATGTTGGTAACCATGCATGTACAGATGGGCATGGGTGTATCCGCTGACAGCCAATGCCACGGCTAGCGCGAGACGATATGTGATGTTCATGTCAGCGTGTCCTCCTTGATGGCAAGGGCCTGGCTGCCCTTCACATAACTCACCTCGCGGATCCCGAGGATGTCGTGCAATTGGCCGGCGGGCAGTGTCACCGGCTTGGGGGCCGGGCCGTCACCCGGTTTGGGCAAGGGATACGCCGTTGTGGTCCCGCTGTAAAAGGTGATGTTTCCTTCGGTCTTAGTAAACAATTGGTGCACATGACCGTTCAGGCATGTGACTGACGCGAACCGTTTCATGTAACTCAGTGCCTGAGCGGAATCATCAGTACCCCAGCCCCATTCGGGATACATGGCGAACAGTGGGATGTGGCTGAACACGATGATCGGGGTATCCGAAGACAGGGGTGCAAGGTCTCTTTCGATGAATTCCAGCTGGTCGTTGCCAAGATGTCCGAGCTTCTTCAGATTGAGGGTGTTCACCAATCCGATGACATGGACCCCCGCGATGTCGAAGCTGTACCACCCGTCGCCGCGGGTGCCACTGCCGAATACGCCGCGATACCGCTGCCCGGCGTCGTCGACCGAATCATGTTCTCCCGGAACAGTGAACACATGAGGGGTGCTGAGCCCGGACATCATCTGCTTGACCTGATCGAACTGTGCGTCGGTGGCCAAATGCGTGAGATCTCCGGTGTGAATCACGAAATCCGGTGTGTAGCCAAGGTTGTTGATTTGGTTGATGGCATGGCCGAAGGAATCGGCGACGTTCGAATTGGCGGTCCCGGTGAAGCCGATGTGACTGTCACTGATCTGTGCGAAGCGCAGCGTGGGGCGTGCGGTTGCCGCTGCCGCCGAACCGGCCACCTGCGAGATCACTTCTCCGCCGGCAACTGTCAAGGCAACGGCGGCGCCGAACCAGGCGGTGTGCCGAATCAGTTGGCGCCGGGACATGTGCTGCGGGTCTTGTTCGTCGGTCATTGCACTACCACCGTCGCCTTCATGAATGGATGAATCCCGCACACGTACTTGTAGGTGCCGGCCTTGGTGAACTGGTATGAGAAGGTGCCCTGGGCGTCCATTCCGGGCGATCGGAACGCTCCGTCCTCGGACACCACGTTGTGGGGCTCTTCGTCTTTGTTGGTCCACGTGACAGTGGTTCCCGCGGGCACCGTCAAGGTGGGGGGATTGAAGGCAAAGTTCTCGATATTGACGGCGGGCCCGGCGGGGGCCGGTGCGGTGGGAGCGCCTGCGGTGGTCGGCATGGATGTCATGTCCGGCATCCCCGACGTGGCATGACCCCGCATGCCGGGCGTGCCGCTGACATCGGAGGCGACCGTGATCGACAGCGGCGTATCCGAGGTAGCGCCTGTTCCACCGGAGCACGACGCCAGTGGGATCACCAACACCGCGGCCAGCGCGGCGCGGGGTAACGAAGAGAAACGCATGGGGCCCCTTTCCATGAACGAGTCCGCGGCGAGTCGCGGACCACCGCACAGAGATAGGGGCGGGGGTTACAGGTGGACTACACCGGACGGTCGGGTGCGAACACCTCGATGTGGCCGTCGGCCTCGCGGACTTCCAACGTGGGCAGCGGCTTTGGTGCGATGGGTAACTGGTGTGTGATCACCCGTCCATCGGTGGTGAACGAGGTGGTGTGGCATGGGCACTGCAGCCGGTCATGGGCCCCGTCGAACCAGAGTTTGCATCCCTGGTGCGTGCAGACACCGGACACCGCCTCGACCCGGCCACTCACCCGCCGCACGAACCCGTTGACGAACCCAAGGTCGAAGGGATGGACCGCACCGTCCGGGACGGCGCTGCTGGCAGCCACCCGCTGCCAACTTCCGGTGTTGGGAACGATCTCGCCCGACGCCTGCTGGGGGTCGGTCTCCGGCGTGGGGGCCAGTAGATGGTCTGCGGTGACGGCGACCGCAGCCGCCGCGGCGGCCGCGGAAGTACCGACGAGAACGGTCCGCCGATTGGGTGCCTGCCATCGCTTCTGTTCGGATGGTGCGGGCGTGTCACCCATCTGCTCGGCGAGGCGTCCTCGTAGATCGGTGAGAAATTCTTGGCTGGGTACGTCATTGCCGGCTTGACTGGCGCGCAGCTCAATCGCGGTCCGGATCTGTGCCGCCTCAAAATCATCGGGGCGGAAGGCCTTGGGCCGGCGATCCCGGAGCAGATCCTCGATGTAGCGGCGCAGCCCACGCGGATTCATGACACGTCCTGTTCGTTGATCTGGGCGGCTAGGCGCAATGCCCGATGCTGCAGCACCTTGGCGTTGGCGACGGTGACACCCATCGTGGCGGCGGACTCCTTGATCGAACAGCTCTGCAGGAAGCGCAGTTCCAGAATTCGACGATAGTTGTCCGGTAACGCCTCCAAGACCGCTTGCGCATGTTGCGGCGCGGTGCTGATGGACTCCTCGGCTTCGGGCTGTCGGCCGGCGATGTCCTGCATATCGGGGATAGAAGTGATCTCGCGCCCCAGGGTCTCGCGCCAGTGTGCGGCGAGGACTGTGCGCGCTGTCGCCCGTAGATAGGCCCGCACCTCGGCCTTGGTGACGGTAAGGCGCAGTGGGCGCAGCGCGGCCAGAAAGACCTCCGCCGTCAGGTCCTCGGCGTCGGGTTTGTTACCCACTCGCGCGTAGATGGTGCGGTAAACCCATACGGCGTTGTCTTCGTACACGGACTGCCAGTCCGCATAGTGATCGCCACCCGTCGGCACAGCCCGCAAGCCGCGCCGGGCGGTGGGATCACGCTGTGTCATCACCCTCGGTTGTCCCGTCCCGAAAATGTCCGTCGAGGGCAGCCGGATGTCTGTCCCTGAAAGAAGTAGCGCCGGTGGTTACACGATGTCGACGGCCGTTTGGTTCGCCGGTAGCGTCACGGGGATGACGGGTGCTCTCGATGGGATCCGGGTGCTGGAGCTGGGCACCCTGATCGCCGGGCCTTTCGCGGGCCGCTTACTCGGCGATATGGGCGCCGAGGTACTCAAGATCGAACCGCCCGGGGCGCCGGATCCACTGCGAACGTGGGGCCAAGCGGAGGTCGACGGGCACCACGTGTTTTGGACGGTGCACGCACGCAATAAGAAGGCGATCACCCTGGACCTGCGGACCGGGGCAGGACGCGCGCTGTTCCTCGATCTGGTCGAGAAGTCGGACCTGATCGTCGAGAATTTCCGGCCGGGCACCTTGGAGAGATGGGGTCTGGGCTACGACGTCCTGGCACAGCGCAACAAGGGCATCATCCTGGTACGAGTGTCCGGCTATGGGCAGACCGGACCGGATGCACATAAGGCCGGATACGCGTCGGTGGCCGAGGCCGCGAGTGGTCTGCGGCATCTCAACGGGTTCCCCGGTGGACCACCGCCCCGGATGGCGCTGTCGATCGGTGACACGCTGGCCGGTATGTTCGCGGCCCAAGGTGCGCTTGCCGCGCTGTACCGGCGGACCGTCACCGGCCGGGGACAGGTGGTCGATGCTGCGCTGACCGAGAGCTGTTTGGCGGTGCAGGAGTCCACCATTCCCGACTATGACGTGGGTCAGGTGGTCCGGGGTCCGTCGGGCACGCGGTTGGAGGGCATCGCGCCGTCGAACATCTATCAAAGCGCCGACGGGAGCTGGGTGGTAATCGCCGCCAACCAGGACACCGTTTTCCGCAGGCTGTGCGAGGCCATGGGGCAGCCCGAACTCAGCTCCGACGAACGATTCGTCAATCATGTTGCCCGAGGACGTAATCAGGACGAGTTGGACGCGATCATCGCGCGGTGGGCGGCGCAACGGCTGCCCACGGACATCATCGACCTGCTCAGCGCGGCGGGGGTGATTGCCGGCCCTATCAAGACCGTCGCCGAGGTGGTGCAGGACCCACAGCTCAAGGCGCGAGAGATGCTCGTTGAGCACTTCGATGAACGACTGGGCCGTTCGGTGCTGGGGCCGGGCGTGGTGCCGGTGCTCTCCGAATCACCGGGTGGTGTCCGCAATGCCGGTCCGGCATACCCCGGACAGCACAACGACGACGTCTATGGAGGACTGCTCGGTATGAGCGTCCACGATATCGAGCGGCTGCGGACGGAGGGGGTGTTGTGAGCCTGCCCGGGCACGTCACCATCCGCGAGGTACTGCTACGGGACGGATTGCAGCTAGAGGCGCCAATCACGTTGGCGGATAAACGCAAACTGCTCGATGCCGTCGCGGCCACGGGGGTGCGTGAGGTCGAGGCCACCGCGTTCGTGTCACCCACCAAGATGCCGGCGCTGGCCGATGCCGCCGAACTTGCGGAGCAGTTGCATCACTATCCGGACATCGAATTCTCGGCACTCGTCGCCAGTCCCAATGGTGCCAAGCGTGCGCTCGCGGCCGGATTCTCCTCGTTGGAGTATGTGGTGTCGGCCGCGGATGGTCACAGCCGCGCCAACGTCGGCACCAGCAGCGCGGAGGCCACCGCGCGTATCCAGGAGATCGTGACGCTGGCGCGCGATGCGGACGCGACGGTGGAGGTGATCATCGCGTGTTCCTGGGACTGCCCTTTCGACGGTCCGACCGCCGAGAACCGGGTGCTCGATATCGTGGGGCGGGCTCGCGATTGGGGCGTCGACCGCTACGCGCTGGCCGATACGATCGGCACCACCACACCCCGTCGCGTAGCGAATCTTGTTGCGGCAGTGCGTCCGATTGTGGGCAACGCGCCGCTCGGCGCGCATTTCCACAACACCCGCGGATCCGGCCTGGCCAGCGCGTATGCCGCCGTGCAATCCGGAGTGACGCGACTCGACTCGTCGATCGGTGGACTGGGCGGCTGTCCGTTCGCGCCGGGCGCGACGGGCAATATCGCGACAGAGGATCTGGTCTATCTGTTGCGCGATAGCGGTATCGACGTCGACGTCGATCTGGACGCCGCGATAGCAGCGGCGCGCATAGTGCAAGAGGTAGTCGGCCATGAAGTCCCGAGCGCTTTGCTGCGTGCGGGCGATCGGTTGTTGAACTAGCGCATCGTGGCATGCGGGGGTCGGCCCCAGATAATTGATGTCCAGGCTGGGCATCGTCACTAATTTCGCCGGATTCTCTTCTGTGGGCGCAGGTAGGTGGTCTAGCTTGCTAACTGACTCGCGAGTCAGTTAGCGACTGATTCTTACTCAAGGAGGAGTATGTCCACACCGGTGCTGGTCGGGATCATCGTGGGAGTGTTGGCCATCGGAGGCTTGCTGGGGGCGGCGGTGTTGTTCGCTCTGGCTGCCGGCGACAATGGGCCGCGCCGGTTCGGAGTAACCATGCCGGACCCGGACTTCTTCGACAATGCGGCCTCATTCGCGGTTACCGCACAGGTCAGCGTGCCCGGTCCGGTCGAGCGGGTGTGGGCCCAGGTCTGCGAGGGGGGTTACTTGGATTCGATCCCTTTCATCTCCGGGCCGGTGTGGTCGGGAGACCGAGTGGTGACCCGCTCGCCGCTGTTTGCCTTCACCGAGAAGGCAGTGCACAGCGAGGAGGGCCGCAAGCTCGTCACGATCGGGACGGGGGTGTCGATCCCGCTGGTGCTCAATGCCTTTGGTGAGCGATGGGAATTCGCCGCGGAGGGAAACAAGGTCCTGGTGCGGTGGACCGTGGCCATCACGCCGAAATGGGTGGGCTGGTTCCCGCTGCGCTGGACGGCATTCGCGGTGCGCCCCTTTCAGCGTGCGCTCTTGGCTCTGGCTATCCGTTAGCAGCCGTACGTGACAGTGGGACGTCGCCGAGCACGATCCCACTGAACATGGTGGCGATCGTGTCGGCGACTTCGGTCATTGTTGTTGCGGGATCGGCTGATTCGGCGATGATGCTGTTGGCCGTGACGAACATGGTCATGAGCATCCGGGCGGCCATGTGGGTGTGCACGCCGGCCTTGAGCTCACCTCGGGCCGCAAGGGTCTCCATGAGCGTGACCAAGGGCGGCAACACGATCGTCTCGTCGATATGACGATAGGTCTCCTCGCCGAGCACCATCGGTGCCTGGCGCATGAGTTCCCGGTATGTCCTGTCGTGCAGCGATCTGGACAAATAGACCCACGCGGAAGTCGCCGCGACCTGCGGCCCGTTCGCGCCAGGCTTGTCCAAGAGCCGGATACCGGTGGTGACGGTGTCGGCGGTCTCGGTGAGGCATTCGGTGAGCAGGGCGGTGAACATGGCCTGTTTGTCGGAGAAGTGGTAGTAGAACGTGCCCTTGCTGACCTCGATACTGCTGACGATGTCGTCGACGGTCACGCTGTTGTAGCCGGTGGTGGTGAAGTGCCGACGCGCGGAGTCCAGAAGATCGGAACGAGTCTGTTCTGCGTACATCTGCCGCCGGGTAGCCATGCGGGCAGTTTAGTCAGATCCCGACCCATAGTCAGTTTCTGCACTATTGGGCGCAGGCCCGCTCACCACACCAAGCGGGCCAGGTACGTCTCCGTATAGCGCCTGACGGCGGCCGTGTCGGTGATGTCGAGAACACCGGCGCGGTTGGTGAGCAGTGAACCGACGAGACGCACAAGTATTTCCGATACCGCGAGCACGGCATCATCGGGCATGGTGGCGCCGCTGTGCCGCAGACTGGATGCCACCAGTGCGCTGGCGCGCACGATGGCTTTGTCCCCGGAGGGGGTATTCAGCCCGATGACCAGCTCGGGCTCGTTCTCGATGATGGTGCCCGCCAACCGACTTTCCGTGATCAATCGCATGGCCAGGGTGAAGCACTCGACGATGGCGCCCTGTGCGTCCTGACCCTTGGCGGCGACGGCCAGGTGGCCGAAGATGACGATGCTCTCTGCCTCGATGAGATGCTCGAACAGCGCTTCTTTGGTGGGGAACCGGCGATACAGGGTGCGGCGACTCACTCCGGCCCGCCGGGCGATGGCGTCCATGTTCGCCCGGCGCATGCCGTGCCGCTCGAACTCGGTGCGCGCGGCATCGAGAACGGCGTCTGTGGGCGGGGCGCTGGTCGTCACCCCCATGAGTGTGGTCATGCCGCCCGGTTGTAGAGCGGCCGGGGGTCCACTCCCTCGCGCTTCCAGCCTTCGGCGGCCCACGGCAGATACAGCCAGCGCACCGGAAGCCGGTTGAACACGGGGTTCAACGCGCGCATGACCGCCGCGAACCGCTGGAAATTGCGTTCCTTCTTGTCATTCCATGCCAGGCGGCAGACGTCCTTCATCTGTGGCGGTAGCGTTCCGACCACGACCGTGCGGATGAAGGCATTCAGCGGCGCCGACAGCACCCTCCACACCGGCTTGGGAATCTGCCGTGGTCCAGGCAGGCCCTGACGGATGTAGCCGGTCGCATAGAGGATGGTCTTGGTCGGGACGAACCGGTCGAACATGCCCTCCATGTAGGTGACGAATTCGTCGTATGTCTGGGGCTGGTTGCGGGCGCTGACGCCGTACAGGCTGTACCAGATCTTGCTCTCTTCGAAGATCCGCACCTTCTCTTCGTAGGAGAGCCGGCGGATGAAGGTGTCGGTGATGTAGAGCACCTGGTCGACGAAAGTCGCATGGGCCCAATAGAAGAGCTCGGGATTGAGCGCGTGGTAGCGAGTGCCGTCGCTGATGGTTCCGCTGATCGGCTTGTGAAAGTCCCGCACCATCCGGCCCCACTTCTGTGGGTCGGCCGAGTAGATGGTCTTCATGATGGGTGGACCGGAGCGGCGTGCCCGGCCGATGGTGTCGGTGAAGATCACCGAGTGGTCTTCGACGGCCTTGCCCAATTGCTCGATGCAGTTCTCGGTGCCGGCCAGCCGCTGAAATCCAAGGACACCGCGGACGTCTCCGTAGAACTTCCAGACCAGGGAATCGGCGCCCAGGCGCGGGGTCTGTGGGGTGATGTCGTCGTCGACGGGCATGGGGATGGCCTCGCGAAGCCCTTCGTCCAGCGTGAGGGCACTCTGATCGACCATGATCGCCTCCTGGCTCGTTGGCACAAAGTTGTGAACTTGTGCCAAACGGTACCACGGCGTGGTCGCGGCGCAAGGCCTGAACGCGGGCCGCTGAGGCAGGCGACTAAATGTCGTCGGATTCGTCGGTGTGCACCGGTCGCCGCAGTGCCCAGATCACGAAGACGGCGGCGATGAGCACTAGCGCTATACCGGTCCACAGATTGACATTGCCGCCGGCCTTGGCGAGGTTGTGGGCTGACGCGTCGTGGATACCGACACCGATGAGGATCAGGCCGAAGACGCCCAGTAGCGCGGCGATGACGTTACGTATGTCAAAAACGTTGCGCATGGCCGTCCTTCGATGGTGGTCAGTGGAAGATCAGGTTCAGGGCTACTACCAGCACCAGAGCCGCCGTCGCCAGCTTGCCCGGCTCCCGATACCACGCCGAGGCGGGGTCGTCACCGGAGAAGGCATGGGGCGTCTCGGAATACACCAAACCCGCCAGCTCGGAGACGGGCTTGGGTTCTGTCACCAGGCTGACCGCCACACTCACCACGATGTCTACGGTGAAGGCGACACCGGCCTCGATGAAATTGGAACCTTGCCCGGAGAGGGTGAATACCCCTGCTTCAAAAAGTGACCATATGCCCACGGCGGCAAGGGTTCCGGAAACCAGGCCGGCCCAGCCCGCGGTGGCGGTCATCCGCTTCCAGAACATACCCAGGATGAATGTTGCGAACAGTGGTGCGTTGAAGAAGGCGAACAACGTCTGCAGGTAGTTCATCACGTTGTTGTAGTTGGCCGCGATGAAGGCGGTACCGATGGCGATGACGGTGGCGCCGAAGGTGGCCAGTTGACCAACGCGCAAGTAGTAACCGTCGGGACGGTCCTTTCGGATGTAGCGCTGCCACAGGTCATAGCTGAAGACCGTGTTGAAGGCCGAGACGTTGGCCGCCATCCCCGCCATGAAGGAGGCCAGCAGGCCGGTGATGGCGACCCCCAGCACACCGGTCGGCAGCACCTCTTTCATCAGATACAGCAGCGAATTGCTGTACGTCAGGTTGGGGTCGCTGGTGGGCTGCCCTGCCTTGTAGGCGGCCATCTGCGGAACCAGCACCGCACAGATCATCCCGGGGATCACCACAATGAAGGGGATGAACATCTTTGGGAAAGCGCCGATGATCGGGGTGCGCCGCGCGGCCGACAAGGACTCGGAGGCCAGGGCGCGCTGTACCTCAACGAAATTGGTGGTCCAGTACCCGAACGACAGGACGAACCCAAGTCCGAACACGATGCCGATAACCGAGAGCAGATTGTTGGAGAACCCGCTGAGCTCATTGCCGGGCCACGAGGACATCTGCCCGGCGGCAACCTTGTCGCGCAGTCCCTGCCATCCACCGACCTTGTTGAGACCGACGATGGTGAGCGGCAACAGTGCGGCCACGATGACGAAGAACTGCAGCACCTCGTTGTAGATGGCGGCCGACAGGCCGCCGAGGGTGATGTAACACAATACGATGACGGCCGCCGCGATGACAGACACCCACAACGGCCAGCCCAACAGCACGTTCACGATGGTGCCCAGCAGATACAGGTTGACTCCGGCGATGAGCACCTGCGCGACGGCGAAGCTGATGGCGTTGACCAAGTGTGCGCCAACCCCGAAGCGGCGCAACATGAATTCAGGAACGCTGCGTACCCGCGAGCCATAGAAGAACGGCATCATGATGACGCCGAGGAAAAGCATGGCCGGCACCGCGCCGATCCAGAAGTAGTGCATGCCGACCATGCCGAACTGCGCCCCGTTGGCGGACATGCCCATGATCTCGACAGCGCCCAGATTGGCCGACACAAAGGCCAGGCCCGTCACCCAGGCGGGGAGGGAGCGTCCCGAGAGGAAGAAGTCGATGCTGGAGGAGATCCCGCGCCGCGCCAGGAGCCCGATACCGAGAACGAACACGAAGTAGATCGCGATGAGAACATAGTCGACGACACCGGCGTCCAGGCGTAGTGAACCGGTCATCGCACCCGCCGCGCACCGTCGGACGGTTCCACCACGAAAACTTGCGGGCCAGTCCAGCCGTGTGCGGAGAAACGTTGTGCCACAGCCTTGCCGATCTGCGCCGACGAGCCGGCGTCGGCCAGCGCAATCACACTGCCGCCGAACCCGCCGCCCGTCATCCGCGCACCGTAGGCACCCGCTTCGCGGGCGGACGCGGCTGCCGCGTCGAGCTGTGCCGTCGACACCGCGAAGTCCTCGCTCAGCGAGATGTGCCCACGCGTCAGGATGGGACCTATCGATCGCGGATCGCTGCCGGCCCGAAGTATCGCGACAACCTCTCGTACGCGGGCGTTCTCGGTCGCCACATGCCGCGCGCGTGCCCGCAGGACCGGATCGGTGAGTAGGTCGACAGCGCTGGCGTCGGTGAGGGCGCCCAGTGAGTGAACGCCGAGCAGGTGCGCCGCCTCCTCACATTGTCGGCGGCGGGTGGCGTACTCACCGGTGGCATGGTCGTGTGGGGTGCCGGTGTCGATGACCACGAGCTCAAGGCGCGCTGCTGCCAGATCGAAGGGGACATCCGCATGGACACCGGTCGCGGCGTCAAGGATCAGGGCGTGGCCGGCGGTGCAGAGCATCGATGCGGATTGATCGAGCACCCCGGTGGGGGCACCCACAAAATCGTTCTCGGCCCGGTGCGTGATGTCGATCAGCTCGAAGTCAGAGACTCCGGGTGCAAAGGTATCCCGGATAGCCACCGCGACAGCGCATTCCACGGCGGCGGAGGACGATAACCCGGCTCCTACCGGTACGTTCCCGTCAAGCCGGAGATCCATGCCGCCGATGTTGTGCCCACGCTTGAGGAATTCGTGCGCGACGCCGAACGGGTACCGCGCCCAGCCCCCGATATCGCTGTCGGCCAGCCGGTCCAATGGCAGCCCGATCCAGTTCTGGCCGTGTTGTTGCGAGGCGACGTGTATGGCCGCGTCCTGGCGCGCTGTCAGTGTGCACAGGACGCGCTGGGGGATGGCGATTGGTAGCGATAGGCCACCGTTGTAGTCGGTGTGCTCACCGATGATGTTCACCCGGCCGGGTGCGGCCCAGACCCCTGTCATGTGACGTTCCGAAGCTCGGCGGCGACCTGCTCGGGGGTGGTGTCGCTGATGAACGCTCCCATGCCGCTTTCCGACCCCGCCAAGTACTTGAGCTTGCCGGGTGCCCGCCGGAAGGAGAACAGTTCCAGGTGCAGCCACCAATCGTCTCGGTTCGCGCTGGAGGTGACCGTGGGCGCCTGATTCCAGGCCGCGATATACGGCATCGGGGTGTCGAAGCGACGGGCAAAGCGTCGCAACACATTCAGATACAGTTCGGCGAAGGCCGTGCGTGCGGCATCGTCGAGGTCCGGGATGTCGGCGACCCGCCGGTGAGGATAGAGCGAAACCTCATACGGCCACCGCGCAAAGGACGGCACAAATGCCGTCCACTCGTCGTTCGCGGCCACCACCCGAGTGCCTTCGGCTTGTTCTGCGGCAAGAATCTCTCCGAAAAGATTGGTGCCGTGCTGTTTTCGATGTGTCTCGACGTTGGACAGGATGCGCGCGGTCTTGGCGGTGATGAACGGGTACGCATAAATCTGCCCGTGTGGATGCGCCAGTGTGACGCCTATCTCCTCACCGTGGTTCTCAAAGCAATAGACCTGTTGGATTCCGGCGGTTCCGCTCAGCTCCGTTGCGCGCTGGGCCCATACATCGACAACGAGTCGCGCACGATCGGGCGTCAGCTGCGCGAACGAGCTGTCGTGGTCGCTGGTGAAGCAGACCACCTCGCAGCGCCCGAATCCCGGGCGTGCGGGCGCCGTGGGCGCCTGTGCGTGCAGCGACAGCGAGGGGAAGCGGTTCTCAAACGCCACTACTTCGTATGCGGGTTCTGGGATCTCGG
This sequence comes from Mycobacteroides immunogenum, assembly GCF_001605725.1. Classification (NCBI taxonomy): domain Bacteria; kingdom Bacillati; phylum Actinomycetota; class Actinomycetes; order Mycobacteriales; family Mycobacteriaceae; genus Mycobacteroides; species Mycobacteroides immunogenum. The sequence goes on along the minus strand of NZ_CP011530.1, from coordinate 5,264,325 downwards.
TAGGGCGCTCAGGTGTGGACGGGCACAAGGGGCAGAGATCGGTCGGTGGGAGAAACGTGCGCGTCTGCCGATGAGAGGCGAGCGTGACCCAGTCGCCCAACAACGGGTCAAACCGTATCTGGGACTGCGTGGAAACCGGGGGCAGGTCGCGCTGGTCCACGGCAACCCGCTCGGTGGGCGAGGAGTCGAAATACAGAATCTCCCGGCCGTCGGCCAATTCCCTCCGGGTCCGCCACACGGCGACGAGCCTAGAGGCTTTGCCTGGTAGCAGGCTGGGAATCGGTGCCGTTCGGGCTGCCGGTCCTAGTCGGTGAAGTCGATGCGCACCGAGATGGGTGTGGTCTCTAGCGCCTTCACGACGCGTGCGCCGATGACCCCGAACTTGCGGCCCCGCGCGACGACGTCGTCATCGGGCCGAAACTGGGCGGTGCCGGTGCGCCACCGATTGCCCTGCTTTAGGCGGACGTTCGGGTTGGCGGCGATATTGCTGCCCCAGCCCGAGCGGGTGCCGTGCTGGCTGATCAACCAAGCCCCGGTCGCATCGAACTGCACGGAGACGGGGACCCGCCGCAGCTGCCCGGTCTTGCGGCCCGTGGTCTCCAACTCCGAGGCAAGCGCCGTGCGCAGGCCAAGCTTCGTCAGCGCGGCGACCGTGGGGTTGAGCAGGTAGCGGCCCATGGCGCGCTCCCTACGGAACTTGCGCAAGGTCTTGTCGGTCATGAACTTCTCCTTCTGCGAAATGCGTCGACACCATTGTTTTTGAGGAGCCGGAGCGCGGTGATCCAGGGCCCCACCGTGGGGTCGGGTTCGGCGCCCGCCCCCAGCCGGTGCAGCTGAGTGTTGTGCCACTGGAGTTCCAGTGCGCTGAGAAATGACTTCGCCCTGCCGGTTCTGGCCAGCCAGCCGGGCATGGGCAGGGATGCGTCGGGGACCGTGAGCTTGTCCCGACGCGCGGTGAGCACAGTGTCGGCGGCCTCGGGATTCACGGTGGTGGGCCGACCGAGTCCCACGACATCGCAGTCGCCCGATCGCACGGCCTCGGACATGGCCGCTGCTGTGCGAAATCCGCCCGTCACGGCGAGTGGCACATCGCCCGCCGCCTCGCGAGCGGTGCGGGCGTATTCCAGGAAGTAGGCCTCGCGCGCCCGCGTGGACGCCGATGTCACCAGCGGCCGGCCTTCCATCGCTGGTGATTCGTAAGTACCGCCGCTGATTTCGATGAGGTCGACCTCCTCGGAGGCCAGCGCGGCAATGACGGCTCGCGATTCCTCCTCGGTGAAGCCCCCACGCTGGAAGTCCGCGGAGTTGAGCTTGATGGCCACCGAGAACCCGGGGCTCACGGCGGCGCGGGTGCGCCGGACAACTTCGAGCGCGAACCGCATGCGTCGCTCGGGGTCGCCGCCCCAGTGATCGGTGCGCAGGTTGGTGCGCGGAGAGAGGAACTGTGCCACCAGATAGCCGTGCGCGCCGTGGATCTGCACGCCGTCGAACCCGGCCGCATCGGCGATCGAGGCAGTGGTGGCGTACCTGTCGATGATCTTCTCGATCTCGTCGTCGGTGAGCTCTCGCGGCGCCTGCCAGCCGGGGACGTTCATCTTGATCGCCGACGGTGCCACCGGTTGAGATGCGGTGGCCAGGGGGTTGGCTTGCCGGCCTGGATGGTTCACCTGCATCCAGATCAGCCCGCCACCGTCTTTGGTCGCCTTGGCCCACCGGGACAAGCCCTCGAGATGCCGGTCATCCTCGATCACGACGTTTCCCGGCTCGCCGAGATGACTGCGGTCGACCATCACATTGCCGGTCACGACCAGCCCGAATCCGCCGGTTCCCCAGCGGCGGTACAGCTCGACGAGCCGATGATCCGGGCCGTGGGTGGTGTCGCCAAGCCCCTCGCTGAGGGCCGATTTCATGAGTCGATTGCGCAGCACCTGGCCGGAAGCCAGTGGAAGGGGTTCTTGTAGGTCTGCCACGAGGAGGACGGTAGTACACCGATCGGTATACTGCAATATGTCGAATATCTGCCCACGTCGGAGGCGCGTCGGTAGACTGAGCGGTATAGCTAACACCTGACATGATTGGAGGCAGTACGCGATGTCGGCACGGGACACCTTGCTCGCCAGCGTGACTGGTCTGGTGCGGCGCAGGGGTGTGGCGGGGACGGGTCTCAACGCACTCTTGGAGGACAGCGGTGTCTCGCGTCGCACCATCTATCTGAATTTCCCTGGCGGAAAGCAAGAACTGGTAGCCGAGGCGACCAGGCTGGCGGGGAACGAACTCACGGCCATCATCAAGGCGGCCGGCGACGACGTCGACCCCGCGCGCGGAATTCAGTTGTTCATCGAGCTCTGGAAGGCGCAGCTCGCCGAGACCGAGATGCAGGCCGGTTGCCCGGTGGTGGCGGCGGTGCTGGGACGCACCGAGGCGCCCGAGGCCGCCGCGGTGGCGGCGGACGCTTTCGAGAGCTGGCAGAAGATTCTCACTGACCGGCTGGCGCGCTACGACGTGGACGGCGAGACCGCCCGGTCGCTGGCCAGGACGATGATCGCGGCGATCGAGGGTGCCGTCATCATGTCGATCGCGGCCCAGTCGACCGAGGCTCTCGATGACGTCGGGGAGCGGCTGGCGGAGCTGGTGCGGCTATACGTGCCGGCCGGCGCGAAGCCGCGACCGGGCATCGACTAACCCGCGCGCCCCTTGCCGGTGATCAGCGGCAGATCCAGTGTGGTGCGGATGCCTGCTTCGGCTGCCACCACAGCGGGTACCGCGTTGACCACCCGCATCGCGGTCGCGATCAGATTGGCGTGGTTGTGGTCGCCGTGTGCGCTGAATGAACCGAGATCCAAGACGTAACTGGGTTCTCCGGTGATTTCGACGCGGTAGGTGCCCCCTTCGTGTGCCGGTTGCGGCCAGTCCGGCGCGAGGTCCTCGCGCAGCCGGGTGAAGTGCTCCAGCACCGTCACCACCTTGCCGTCCTTGACGCCCTGCACTTGGAAGTGCAGGGCGGCCATTGTCCCTGCGGGAATGTGCCCCGATGAGATATCGAAGTCTTCTGGGGCAGGTAGCTTTTCGTAGTTCTCCGTGACCGCGTCCAGTTCGACGCCGAGGCCGGCCGCGAGTTGCCGTACCACCGAGCCCCAGGCCAGGGACAGCACTCCCGGCTGCAGCAGAAGAGGCGTCTCATCCAGCGGCTTACCGAATCCCATGACATCGAACATGACTGTCGCGCTGTCGTAGGTGGCGTAGTCGACGATCTCGATACAGCGCACCTGGTCGATGCGTTGGCAGGTGCCCATGAGTGCCAGCGGCAGTAGATCGTTCGCGAACCCGGGGTCGATACCACCGACGAAGATCGACGAGTTACCTTCTCGTGCTGCTGTTTCAATCGGATCGAGCATGTTCTCCGGCAGCACACCCCAGGGGTACTGCAGAAACACCGGCGCGCTGGCGGCGACGTTGATTCCCGCGGCCAGGATCGACCGCAGGTCCTCCAGTGCCTCCATCAGGCGGTTGTCGGTCATGGCCGTGTACACGACACAGTCGGGCTTGAGTGCCAGGATCTCCGCGGCGTCGGTAGTGGCAGTCACCCCGGTGGCGAGGTCTAGCCCGGCCAGTTCACCGGCATCCTTGCCCGCCTTCTTGTTTCCGGAAACCCATACCCCGACCAGCGCCATATTGGGGTCGCTGATCACTCCGGCGAGCGCATGTTGGCCGACATTGCCTGTGCCCCAGACGGCTACCCGTGTTTTCGTCATATCAGCTCCCGGCTAGGCGAGGTCGGGTAGTGGGATGTCGAGGTTGGGGGCGATAAGACCACCATCGACCTCGAGTACCTTGCCGGTGAGAAAGCTGCCGGCCGGTGAGGCCAGATAGACCGCTGCCGCTGCGATATCGGTCGGATCGCCCAGCCGGTGCAGGGGCGTGTTCTTCTCCAGCGTGTCGCGGACCTCGTCGTTACCCGCAACCACCTCCAGGGCGGACGTGAGGATGGAACCCGGAGCTATGCCGTTGACGCGGATTCGGGGGCTCAGATCCATTGCAGCAGTACGTGTGTAGTGCGCCAGCGCACCCTTGGCGGTGCAGTAACCCAAGAATGCCCGACCCGGCAACCGGCCCATGGTCGAGGTGATGTTGATGACCGACGCGTTGTCCGACTTGAGTAGATGCGGTACGGCCGAGCGCAGGAGTGCGTGCCCGTTGAGCACATTGAAGGAGAACGCCTCGGCAAGATCTTCGTTGGTGGTGTCCAGGAAGGGTTTCGGCATAGTGCCGCCCACGTTGTTGACGACGATGTCGAGTCGCCCGAACCGGTCGACTGCCTGCTGCGCCAGGGCCGCGGAGGCTTCGGTATCGGAAAGATCTGCGACGACGACCTCGGCCTGTCGTCCCGCCGCCGCCACCTTTTCGGCGACCTCCCGGAGCTGGGATTCGGTGCGTGAGGCGATCAGCACGTCCGCGCCCGCCTGCGCGAAGGCCTCCGCTATGGCCGCGCCGAGGCCTCTGCCCGCGCCGGTGACGACGGCGACATTGCCGTCAAGTCTGAAACGGTCCAGGATCATGGGTTCCTCCGTGTCGAATATTCGACTACCTTGGGGCGAATAGTCGATGCACTGTAGACCTGCGTCGTGTGTCACGCAAGAGGGGAGAATCGATGCCGGCCGGCTCACCACCGACAGCGCGTGTGGTCCAGATTATCGAAATGCTCGCAGCAGCAACACAACCCAAATCGATCAGCGAAATTGCGGGGAACACCGGTATTTCCCGCGCCACCGCAACCGCCGTGGTGAACGAGCTGGAAACAGCGGGCTGGGTGGCACGCGACGACCAGCTTCGCTATCGGATCGGTTCGGCATTGCCGCGTGCGGCCGAGACCACCATGCCCCGGGAGGCGCAGAATCTGCTGGCCCGCGTCGCCGCAGAGGCACAGGCGGGTGCGACGGTCAGTCGTATCAGCGCCAAGGCCTTGACCGTGGTCGCCAAGGCGCAGGCGGGGCGCCGGGCCGTTACCGGATTCGCTGTGGGCCAGAGTATTCCACTGGCATTTCCGGCAGGATCGGCGGTGATGCCATGGCGTTCCGCCGCGGAACGTGCCCAGTGGCTGGGTACCGCGGCGGGGCTGAGCGCGCGCTCCGGCCAGCGGCTCCTGCAGCAGGTTTCGGACTGTGGATACGTGGTTTACCGCCCCGATCACGATGACACCGGAATGGTCGACCTGCTCTCGGACCTGCTCGGTTCGGTGGGCTCGGAGGTGATGGAGATGGCACTGCGTGAGCGGCTGTTGCGGCAGTTGGCCCGCCTCACCTCGCGCCCCTATTCGCGCGATGAGCTGGCATCTGACGAGGTGTTGCCGATCAGTTATCTGGCGGCACCGGTGTTCGATGGCGCCGACGCCGCATACGAGCTCCAGCTGGGTCCGCTGCTGCCCCGAGCGACTCGCGTGGTGCGAGAGGCGCTGATCGCCACACTGACGCGGGGAGCGCGTGAGCTGTCGGGGGTGTTGGGACCCTAGCGTTGTTCGATCAGGATGGTGGGGACCGCCAGGGCGCGATCTTTGACGGTGGCGACCCGCGTTCCCGGCTTGTGGCCGTTGCGAATAGCGCTCAGCGTCACGCCCGCGTCCGTCAAGCGTGCGTGTGAGGCATCGATATCGGAGGTGCGCCAGGCGATCCCCCACAGTGAATCCGGGCCGGTGGGGTCGTCGTCACGCAGCACAACCTCGACCACCAGGCCGGCGCACCGGAAGAACAGTTGGTGCACGCCCCAAGACTGCACGCGGTCCAGGCGCAGGTCGAAGCCGAGCCGTCCACACAATGTCGCGATGATCCTGTCGCGGTTGGGCGAGAAGAGCACCAGGTGGTCAATCTGGCCGCTGTCGCCGTCCGTCTGAGTCGGTGCCATCGGCCGCCCGGTCAATCCGAGGGTGAGTCCGTGGGCCTCGCCCGCGGCGAGATCTCCGTGCGCGGTCAGCCGGAGGCCGCGGCGATCGGCGGTCCGGGTCGCGGACGGTAAATCGTCGACGCGAAAGAGCATGCCGGGATGCGCTGCCCAGTCGGGGAGCCCGAGATTCAGTTGAGGGTGTGGCGCGGAGGTGTCGAACAGCCGCGAGTACGCGGCCTTTGCCTCAGTGAGATTTGGAACATCGAGAAGCACCGAGTCCAGTTCGGTGATCAGCACGGCTCATCCTCCCTGCCGGACCGGGGTCCGCTTAGGCATACTGGCACTATGCGCTTCCAGCTTCTCGACATTGTCTTCTATCTGCCCAACCCTGCGACGGGCGAGTTGGCCCCGGCGGCGGAGCGGCTGAATCGCGTGGTTGAGACCGCAGAGCTGGCCGAGAGTCTGGGATTCGATTCCTTTGCCGTAGGGGAGCGGCACGCCGGCGACGTCCTTTCCTCGGCGCCCACCGTGCTGTTGGGTGCGGTGGCCGCCGCGACGAACCGAATTCTGTTGTCCACCGGCGTGACCGTGCTATCCCTGCTGGACCCGGTGCGCGCGGCCGAAGACTTCGCCACCATCGACCAGCTGAGCCGCGGGCGTCTCGAGATCGTCATTGGGAAGGGCAATGAAGACCGGCAATATCCGTTGATGGGGCTGGACATCGCCAAACAGTACGAATACCTACAGGAAAACTACGAGCTGCTCCGGCGGCTGCTCCGCGAGGAACACGTCGACTGGTCCGGATTGCACCGGCACCCGCTCACCGATGCGACCACGCTGCCCCGGCCGTACGACGGACCGTTCCGGATCTGGCACGGCTCGGCCACCTCGACGTTCGCCGTTGAGCTCGCCGCCAAATGGGGCGACCCGATAGTCACCGCAAACGCCCTGCAGCCCAAGGAGAACTATCGGGTGCTGATCGACAGATATCGCGACCTGTACGCACAGCACGGCCATGATCCGGCGCACCTGCACGTGGGCGCCGGGTCTGGCGGGTTGTACCTGGCGGATACGACAGAACAGGCCATCGCCCAGTACCGGCCCATCTACGAGGCGCGGCTGGCGCAGATGGCCAAGCTCAAGGACCACCCCAAGGCTGTCGGCAAGTTTCCCTCCTTCGAATCCATCGAGGATGCGGCAGAACGTGGGCCCGTGCTCGCCGGTTCACCGCAGCGAGTGGCGGAGAAGATCCTGGAATGGCATGAGGCGTTCGGGCACGAATTCCAGTCGATCTCACTGAGTCCCGAGGCCGACTTCGAGGAGCAGAAGGACACCCTGCGTCGTTTCGCCGAGGAGGTGATCCCGCTGGTCAAAGCGGAGACCGAGTCCACGCTGTGGGGCCCGCGAGATGCGCTGCGGGCAAAGGGATTTACCGCGTCCTAAGGGCGCGTCAGGGCTGACCTGGACGGTTCATCGGGTTCAGCGGGCTGGCGGGGTTCGCGGGGTTGTTCGGATTCAGGGGGCTGGCGGGATTGGCCGGGTTGTTGGGGTTTAGTGGACTTGCCGGGTTCGCGGGGTTGTTGGGGTTCAGTGGGCTAGCTGGGTTCGCGGGGTTGTTGGGATTCAGGGGGCTGGCGGGATTTGCCGGATTCGACATGCTGTTCGGGCCGTACGGCCCCACATTGCAGACGGCATTGGCGTTGCCAGTGCAATCGGCGGGGTTGAACGGATCGGGGTCTGCCGGGTCGGCGTTCGCGAAAGCCGGGGCAAACAGCGTCAACGCGATAAACAGTGCGCCAGTTGGCATTGACCCGATCATTTTATGAGCGTAGCAAGCCTGTCGAGCGATTCTCTGGGGATGGGCGGGGGAGCTGCGTAGCGGGTGAGCGCCGTGCTTCTTGCCCAAAACTAGAACATGTTCTAACGTCGAGCGAAGTGCCTGATCGGCGACCATTCATTGAGGAGCGCGATGCCTGATCCATTCGACCTGCTGCACGGGTCCATTAACTCCGGGCACCTGTTGGTATCTGCCCTCAAGCGGAACGCGGATGCCCCCGCACTGGTGCTTGGCGACGTGACCCTGACCGGTGCGCAGATGGCCGATGAGATCAGCAAGTACATCCAGGCCTTCGCGTCGCTCGTGCCCGATCCGACCGACGGCCAGGGCATGCTGGCACTGAACCGTCCCGAGGTGCTGTTGGTGATCGGAGCCGGGCAGTTGCTCGGCACCAGACGTACGGCGCTGCATCCACTCGGCTCGCTGGACGATCATGCCTACGTGCTGGCCGATGCCAAGATCAGCACCCTTGTCATTGACCCCACACCGCAATTCATCGAGCGCGCCGCTGCGCTGGTGGACAAGGTGCCGACACTGACCCGGGTGCTCACACTCGGACCGGTTCCGGCGGAGCTGGCAGAGGTGGGTCATGATCTGATCGCCGCGGCCGCGAGCTTCCGGGCCCGGCCGCTTGCGCCGATCAATCTGTCGCCGGACCACATCAACGGCCTCACCTACACCGGTGGCACCACCGGTAAGCCCAAGGGCGTCATCGGCACCTCACAGTCCATTCTCACCATGACGCAGATTCAGCTGGCCGAATGGGAGTGGCCCGAGCGGCCCAAATTCCTTATGTGTACCCCGCTTTCGCATGCCGGTGCCGCATTCTTCATGCCGACGCTGATGAAGGGCGGCTCGATGGTGGTGCTACCGAAATTCGACGCGGGCGCCGTGCTGGCGGCGATCGAGGAGCACAAGATCACCGCCACCATGCTGGTGCCGTCGATGATCTACGCACTGCTGGATCACCCGGATTCACACACGCGCGACCTGTCCTCGCTACAGACCGTCTACTACGGAGCATCGGCCATCAACCCGGTGCGGCTGGCAGAAGCCATCAAGCGATTCGGTCCGATCTTCGCCCAGTATTTCGGGCAATCCGAGGCGCCTATGGTGATCAGCTACCTGGCCAAGGGGGACCACGATGCCAAGCGGCTCTCCAGCTGCGGCCGGCCCTCGGCGTTCTTGCGCACCGCGCTACTTGACGAGAACGACCGGCCGGTCGAGCAGGGCGAGCCCGGAGAGATCTGTGTGGCGGGTCCGTTGGTGGCGGGCGGCTATTGGGGTCTGCCCGAGCAGACGGCGGATACCTTCAAGAATGGGTGGTTGCGCACCGGTGATGTCGCCCGCGAAGACGAGGACGGCTTCTGGTTCATCGTCGACCGCACTAAGGACATGATCGTCACCGGCGGCTTCAACGTCTTTCCGCGCGAGGTGGAAGACGTTGTCGCCGAGCATCCTTCGGTTGCTCAGGTCGGGGTCATCGGAGTGCCCGACGAGAAATGGGGCGAGGCGGTGACCGCGATCGTCGTGCTGCGGGCCGATGCTTCATCGGATGAGGCGGCAGTCGCGTTGATGACCTCAGAGATTCAGTCCGCGGTCAAGGAACGCAAGGGTTCGGTGCAGTCGCCCAAGCACGTGATCATCGCCGACTCATTGCCGCTGACCGCGCTGGGCAAGCCCGATAAGAAGGCGCTGCGCCAGAAGTACGCCACGGTCTAGTTCTGCGCCAAGAGAGTGTGGGCGCTGCTGCGCACGAACTCGCGCAGCCATGGCGCGGGTTCGCCTTTGTCGGGTAGATGCCGGCGCACGGCGGCATACGGCATGTCGATCAACGCGAACATCACCTTGTCCGTCAGTTCGGGAGTGACTGCGCCGTAACGGCGCTCGGTGTACTCACGCAGCGCCTTTCGTACGCGGGAGTTGAGCGACTTGAGATCGGTGGCAAGAGTGTCGGGCCAGTGCGCGACCAGATCTGCCTTCTCGTACTGCAGCAACAGCAGTGCCTCGTTGCGGTTCTCTGACGTCCAATCGAAGGCGTGACTGATCGCGGCGCCGAGGGCGTCGTCGGGATCGGGCCAGCCGAGCGCACTGAGGATTCCGTCCTGGTAGCGGGCGATGGAACGCAGCCACAGTCGGGCCATGAGTTCGTCGCGGCTGGAGAAACGGTGATAGATCGAACCCGAGGGGGCACCGAGGACGCGCCCGATCGCGGTAGCCGTGGCGGCTGACGGACCGCCGGCGGCCACCAGGCCGAGCGCGGCATCCAGGATGTCGTCGGCACTGTATTGCGGCTTACGCCCCACGGTGCCGCAGCATGCTCGTGCCCTGGGCCACCGCGACCAATTTGCTACTCCCGTCATGGTCCTGGATGGAAATCTCGCAGCGGCCCAGAGCCTTGGTGCGTCCGGCGCTGACCAGGGAGGCATCGGCGAGAAGGCGCACGCCATCGCGGGCAGGCGAGACGTACTCGATGGTGTATCCGCTGGTCACGATGTCGGCACCAAGTCCGAGGCCGCAGGCATAGGTGATGGCGTTGTCGGCGAGATAGCTCAGTACGCCGCCGTGGATGAATCCGCTCTGCTGGCGTAACTCATCGCGGATGTCGAGCGAGAGCTGAATTCCGGTTTTGTCGACCCGGGTGATCGAGGCCCCCAGAAGACGGCTGAAGGGCTGCGCATTCAGGACCTGTTGAGCCTGGTCAAGGGTGATCATGATATTAGAGAGTAGTCACTAATATTTGTATTGGCGAGGGTGCATATGATGTAAGGCGCAGCTGGTCTGCCAGTGGTGACTTCGGTTGGCACTGGCATCGAGTGGCGGGCCTCACGGGGCTCGTCACGAGAGGGAACCCGGTGAGAATCCGGGACTGTCCCGCAGCGGTATGCAGGAACGATCGCCGTCATAAGCACTGGGAAAGCCACCAACGATCCTGGGAAGCGACGGCCCGTAGGAAAACCTGAGCCCGGGTAATGCCTGCAAGTCCGAAGACCTGCCAGTTGTGTCGGGTGCGCCGCGCCCGACGGATCATCGCCTCGCGGAATGGGCGTATGGCCGAATCGGTTTCAACCAGCACATTGCGTGCTGGTTACTCGGGCTCGGCTTGCTTGTCCTGGGCGGTGGCCACGACGCCGTAGACAGAGGACAGCATGACCACTCAACCATTGAAGGCAACCACGCTCGGTTCGGCGCGCATCGGCCCGCGCCGTGAGCTCAAACGGGCTACCGAAAGCTACTGGGCCGGCCGTACCAGCCGCGAGGAACTGGAGACTGTCGCCGCCGGGCTTCGGCGCGACAACTGGACCGCTCTGGCGGCCGCCGGACTCGACTCGGTCCCGGTGAACACCTTCTCCTACTACGACCAGGTGCTGGACACCGCAGTGCTGTTGGGCGCGCTCCCGCCCCGTGTCTCGGGCATCGCTGATGACCTCGATCGGTACTTCGCCGCCGCACGCGGCAACGCCGACGTGACGCCGCTGGAGATGACCAAGTGGTTCGACACCAACTACCACTACCTGGTGCCGGAGATCGGGCCGGACACCACGTTCGAGCTCAACCCGGCGAAGCTGTTCGGTGAACTGAAAGAGGCTCAGGCGCTGGATATTCCGGCACGACCGGTCGTCGTCGGACCGATCACCTTCCTCGCGCTGAGCAAGTCGGTCGACGGCGCCGGTGCGCCTATCGAGCGGCTCGACGAGGTGGTGGCACTGTACGAGCAGCTGCTGGTGCAGCTCGCCGAAGCCGGCGTCGGCTGGGTCCAGATTGATGAGCCGGTGCTCGTCACCGACATCCTGCCCAACGGTCCGGAATTGGCCGAGCGGGTGTACGGCCGTCTGGGCACGGTCGCCGACCGCCCCGCCATCTTGGTCGCCAGCTATTTCGGTGAGCTGGGCGCCGCGCTGCCCGCGTTGGCGCGTACCCCGATTGAGGCGATTGCCGTGGATCTGGTCTACGGGTCAGCCTCCGCTGTGGCATCGGTGCCGGAACTGGCCGGTAAGACCCTGGTCGCAGGCGTTGTCGATGGCCGCAACATCTGGCGCACCAACCTGCAGTCGGCGTTGAGCACGCTTGCCTCGCTGCTGGGAAGTGTGGAGTCGGTGGCTGTCTCCACGTCCTGCTCGACATTGCATGTGCCGTACTCGCTGGAGCCGGAAACCGAGCTCGACGACCAGCTGCGCAGCTGGCTGGCTTTCGCCGACGAGAAGGTCAAGGAAGTCGTCGTATTGGCGCGGGCGCTGAGCGAAGGCCGCGAGGCGGTAGCCGATGAGATCGCCGCGTCGAACGCGGCCGTCGAGTCACGCAAGACCGACCCGCGTCTGAACAATGGCCAGATTCGTACCCGGTTGGATTCGATTCTGGCGGCGGGTGTTTCGCGTGGTGATGCTGCCGAACGCCGTCGCAGCCAGGACGAGCGGCTGAACCTGCCCGAGCTACCCACGACAACCATCGGATCGTTCCCGCAGACCGTCGAGATCCGTAAGGCTCGTCAGGCCTTGACCAAGGGTGAGATCGACGACGCGGAGTACGTGCGGCAGATGCGTGCCGAGGTGGCCGATGTCATTGCGCTGCAAGAGAAGCTGGGACTGGACGTGCTGGTGCACGGTGAGCCCGAGCGCAACGACATGGTGCAGTACTTCGCCGAGCAGCTGGATGGCTTCTTCGCCACCCAGAACGGCTGGGTGCAGTCCTACGGCAGCCGCTGCGTGCGTCCGCCGATCCTGTACGGCGATGTGGCGCGCCAGCAGCCGATGACCGTCGAGTGGGCCACCTACGCCCAGTCGCTGACCCAGAAGCACGTCAAGGGCATGCTGACCGGACCGGTGACGATTCTTGCCTGGTCGTTCGTGCGGGATGATCAGCCGTTGGGCGACACCGCAAATCAGATCGCCCTGGCGATCAGGGACGAGACGGTGGACTTGCAGGACGCCGGCATCGCCATCATCCAGGTGGACGAGCCCGCACTGCGCGAGTTGTTGCCGCTGCGTGATTCCGAGAAGCAGGCATACCTGGATTGGGCCGTCGGCGCGTTCCGGCTGTCTACCTCCGGCGTATCGGATGCGACGCAGATCCACACGCACCTGTGCTACTCGGAATTCGGTGAAGTAATCGGTGCGATCGCCGATCTGGACGCCGATGTCACTTCTATCGAGGCGGCGCGTTCGCATATGGAGGTGCTCGATGATCTCAACGCGATCGGGTTCTCCAACAGCGTGGGCCCGGGTGTCTATGACATTCATTCGCCTCGCGTGCCATCGACCGAAGAGATGGCGACATCTCTGCGTGAAGCACTGAAGGCCGTTCCCGCTCAGCGTCTTTGGGTCAATCCGGACTGTGGCCTGAAGACCCGGAAGGTCGATGAGGTCACCTCATCGCTGTCCAACCTGGTCGCCGCGGCCGCTGCGGTACGTGCGGGCGCCTAGTTCCTGATGAGCGCGTGAGCAGTCCCCCTTCGCGGGGGACTGCTCACGCGTGAATCTAATTGGTGTATAAACCATTAGCGAGACTAATCGGAGGTCCTTGGTGTCCATGAATACCGTTGCGTTGGAGCTGGTGCCTCCCAACGTCGAGGGCGGCCACGAGAAGGCGGCGGAAGAGCTGCACAAGCTGCGCCAGTTCTCCGCGGAATTCGGTATTGATGAGCGCATCGATCACGTGATGATTCCCTCGATGATTGCTGAGGACAGCGATCGGCCGCTGGAGATGAAGCCGAAACTGGATGTTGTCGACTATTGGTCGATCATCCGTGCGGAACTGCCCGCGATGCGCGGGCTGTGCACACAAGTCACGTCGTTCTCGGATGAGACATCGCTGCGCGGCCGGCTGACGGATCTGACCGGTGCCGGCATGGACGGCGTGATCTTCGTCGGTGTGCCGCGCACCATGGCCGATGGTGACGGCGCCGGCATCCCGCCGACCGATGCGCTCTCTAAGTTCGACGACATCGTCACGAACAGGGGAGTGATCCTTATCCCCACTCGGGCCGAGGAGCAGGGGCGTTTTTCGTTCAAGTGTGACAAGGGCGCGACCTTCGCCATGACGCAGCTGCTGTATTCGGATGCGGTGGTGGGCTTTTTGCAAGAGTTCGCGCGCGCGAGCGATCACCGGCCGGAGGTTCTACTCTCCTTTGGCTTCGTTCCGAAGCTGGAGTCCAAGGTCGGTCTCATCGATTGGCTGATTCAGGATCCCGGTAACGAAGCAGTCGCCCGTGAGCAGGATTTCGTCAAGAGATTGGCGGCCTGCGAGCCCGAGGCCAGGCGGCCGCAGCTCGTCGACCTCTATAAGCGGGTCATCGATGGCGTCGCCGATCTGGGCTTCCCGCTGAGCGTGCATTTCGAGGCACCGTATGGCCTTGCCAGGCCTGCTTTCGAGACTTTCGCGGAGATGCTCGGGTACTGGTCGCCCGCACGCGGGACGGATTGAGACGATCGCCGTCAGCGCGGTGTGCCGGGTATGCCGGCATCCGCCGCGATGACGCCCAGGATGTTGTGAAAGCTGTTGTTGATATGTGCGGCGGTGGCTTTGGCGGCCTGGTCTTCGTCACCCGCATGGATCGCCTGGCAGATGGCCAGATGTTCTTCGATGGTCGCCGCCATGCGGACCGGTGTGCGTCGTGCTATCTGGCGAATACGTCGGAGATTCCGTCGCATGGCTCGGGCGGCTTCGTCGAGGTACGGGTTGACGATCCCGTCGTAAAGCGCCGCGTCCATCCGCGCCACCAGTGCGTAGCAGTCGTCGATGTGGTCCTCGATCCTGCGGGCCGTTCTCAGGATCGTTTGTTGTGCTTCGAAATCGGCACGGAGCCCCTCAAATTCGCTGCGGTCACCGGCTCGGGCGTGCAATCGTGCGATATACGTCTCCAGGGCTTCGCGCACTTGAAATAGGTTGGCGATCTCGCTCAGTGTCAGCTCGCTGACGAATGCGCCCCTACCCGGGGTCGTCTTGACCAAACCTTCCAATGTCAGGCGCTGGATCGCCTGTCGCAGGGGTGTCCGCGATACGCCGAGGCGCTCGGCGAGTGCGACCTCACTGAGATGAACGCCGCCGACCAGCTCGCCCCGGATGATCTCCTCCGACAGCTGCTCGTAGGCCCGATCAACCTGGCTCTGTTCGGCTGGCACCACTTCCACCTGACTTCCTGCGCTCCCGTGCATCTTTGCATGCACAGCGTTGTACTAACTGCATACACGCTGTATACAATTTGTAGATCGCGGGAGTTCATACTGAGAGAGGGGGCCGGATGAGTCGCACTACACGTCTTCGCAAGCTGGTGGAGGGAGACGGAATCCATGTCGCACCAGGGGCATTCGACGGACTGACAGCCCGACTGGTCGAAGAGGCCGGGTTCGATCTGATCTACGCCAGTGGTGGTGCCATTGCGCGTAGCGCCGGCCTTCCTGACATCGGCCTGCTGAGCTTCACCGAAGTTTGTTCACGGCTGGAACAGATGGTGGCGGTGACAAACGCTCCCATCATCGCCGACGCGGACACGGGATTCGGCAACGCCGCCAACGCACGTCGCACCGTTCAGGTATTCGAGCGGCTGGGCGTTGCGGGCATGCACATCGAAGATCAGTCGTTTCCTAAGCGCTGTGGTCACCTTGACGACAAGAGTTTGGTATCGACGGACGAAATGGTGCACAAGATTAGTGTCGTCAAGGAGGCTCAGCGGGACCCCGACTTCGTCCTCATAGCAAGGACAGACGCCATCGCCACCGAAGGGCTCGACGCGGCCCTGGACCGGTCACACGCGTACTTATCCGCCGGGGCCGATGTGATCTTTGTTGAGGCGCCGGAATCGGTTGAGCAGATCCGGATTATCGCGCGCGAAATTCCCCAGCCCAAGCTGATCAACATGTTTCACAGCGGGAAGACTCCCATCGTCCCCACCGACGAGCTCCGGAGTCTTGGTTACCGTCTGGTCATCATCCCTTCGGACTTGCAGCGTGCGGCAATCACCGGCTGTCAGCGGGTTCTCCAGGCCATTCGTCGTGATGGCAACAGTGTGACGTTCGCCGACAACATGGTGTCCTTCGCCGATCGTGAAAGCATCGTGGGAACCGCTGAGTATCTGAGTCTGTGACGCTGATGGGCGGGCGCCACGGGGAATTCCGTTGACTCTGCTGCGATGCCGCTCGACACTGGTCGGATGGAACCCGTTGAACTGCAGACGGACCGGCTGGTGTTGCGGGCCGTCACCGGCGACGACGAGACGGCCATTGTGAACGCATGCAACGATCGGGAGATCCTGCACTACCTACCGCTGCCGGTGCCGTACACCGCCGAGGCTGCCGGCAACTTCATCGCAACATCCGCGCAGGAGTGGGTCGACGGCTCCCGATATGGTTTTGGATTCTTCCTAGCGGACACGGGCGAACTGGCCGGTACCTGTGCGCTGAAGTCGATCTCCCTCGGCGTGCTGGAGGTTGGATACTGGTCCGCGCCGCGGCATCGCCGAAAGGGGCTGGCAGCGGAAGCAGTGAGAAGATTATGCCAGTGGGGATTTGATGAACTGAGTGCCCATCGCATCGAATGGTGGGCGGTCGTCGGCAACGATGGCTCGCGTGCGGTGGCAGAGGCGGTCGGGTTCGAGATGGAGGGGCTGCTGCGCCGACGTTCCTATCGTCGAGACGAGCCCGCCGACTGGTGGGTGGGTGGGCTGTTGCGGCGGCCCGAGTGAAGGGTGTTGACGCGGGGCGTGATGCTGGCTAACCTTTGGCTCGGTACACCGGGTCCGGAGCCGTCGCGCTCCGTCCGTCTAGCACCCGGTGCGTTAAGTGATCAACAGAGTTCCCATTCGGAACGAATCTCTTGTCTATCTTGGTATCTCACAATGGGAGTATCAGTGCTGCGGCAGGACTCCTGAAATAGGCCAGTCCGTCGACTGGCAGGTACAAGCCGCTCCTGATCAGTACGGCTTCTTACTGGCGGCGGCTTCCGCCGTCAACTGGGATAAAGATCGAGAGATCATCAGATTTCCCCACGGTTGCGCGGGCTGGGATCACGCGCTTGGCGATCCTTCTCAGAGGCTGGTAACCCTCAGGGCCACATGGCATGAGAGTAAGAGCTGGCCTCGTCTGGCCGGTGTCGTAGAGGAGCTGTACGACGTGTCGGTGGTGACGTTCCTAGAGTCCGGCTGCGTGCGCTGGCGGCAGTCGTCATTCCAGTACAGGCCTGTCGAACTTGCGACGCGGTGGCCGAAAGAATCGTGTCGGGCAGAACCCGGTCGTCGTGTCAACGCGGGGTGCGTGGTGGGACTGCGCGTTATGTCAGTGGCAGAGCGAACCGATGGCGACATCGGGGCTCATCCCGACTATGGCGAGTGTGCGGTTTGTGCCGAAAATCAGTGAGTTATCGACACAAACCGCACACTCGCGGGGTTGAGCTAGGAAGCCAGTGAGCGCTGGGGCTTGCCGGAGTAGTCGCTCAGCGGACGAATCAGGGCGTTCGCCGCGGACTGTTCCATGATGTGAGCGGTCCACCCCGTTATCCGGCTCATCACGAAAATCGGTGTGAAACTGGGGATATCGAAGCCCATGAGGTAGTAGGCCGGACCGGTGGGAAAGTCCAGGTTGGGCTTGATGCCGGTGGCCGCATTCATCTCGGCCTCGAGAACCTTGTAGATCTCCAGCCACTGGCGACCGTCGCGAACCCGGGCGACATCGCCGAGTGCGGCACGCATTGTCGGCACCCTGGAGTCGCCGTTCTTGTACACCCGATGCCCGAATCCCATGATCTTCTCTTTGCGAGCCCGCTTGCCGTGCAGCCACTCCGCGGCCTTGGACGCGTCGCCGATCTCGATCATGTCGTGCATCACGGCCTCGTTCGCGCCGCCGTGCAAGGAGCCCTTGAGGGCGCCGATGGCAGCGGTGACCGCACTGTAGATATCCGACTGCGTCGAGGTGACTACCCGTGCGGCGAACGTGGAAGCGTTGAAGCTGTGCTCGGCGTACAGGACCATCGACTGCTCGAATGCCTTGACGATGACCGGATCGGGAACCTCGCCGAAGCACATCCGTAGGAAGTTCGCCGAGTAGCCCAGGTGGCTGTGCGGCTGAATGGGATCCAGCCCGCGCCGGCGGCGCATATCGGCTGCGACGATCGTCGGCAGCACCGCGAACATGCGAAGCGACTTGGCGTAGTTGGCATCCGGTGAGCTGTCATCCTCGGAGGGATCTTCGGCACCCAGGAAGCTGATGGCGGTACGCACCACATCCATGGGGTGGCAGGTTTCCGGCAATTTGGCCAGCAGCGCCATCAGGGACCTGTCCAGGCGACGCTGGGCGCGCTCGCGCTGGTTGAAGAGCGCAAGCTCGCCCTCGCTGGGGAGCTCGCCGTGCCACAGGAGGTAGGCGACCTGTTCGAAGCTGCAGTTGGCGGCGAGCTCCTGCACCGGATATCCCCGGTAGGTCAGCGAGTTTGTCTCGGGGACGACCTTGGAAATCGCGGTGGTGTCCACCACTACGCCGGCAAGACCCTTGTGAATGGTCGGTGTTGCGGTAGTCATCATTGACCTCCATTGAGACTGAAGTTGAAGATCTCGGTGTCGAACTGGTTGTATTCGGAATAACGGAGCAGCTCATAGAGACGGCTGCGGTGCTGCATCTGGTCCAGTAGCCCCGACTGTGTTCCGGCCGAATCGATTTCACGTAGGCCCTGCTCGACCGCGAACATCGCCAGGCGCAGGGTCGTCACCGGGTAGATGACGACGTTGTATCCGACCTCACGGAGCTGGCTGGCCGTCACAAGGTCGGACTTTCCGAACTCCGTCATGTTGGCCAGCAGCGGAATATCTACTGCGGCACGGAATTTCTCGAACTCACCGATATTGCTGAGTGCCTCGGTGAAGATGAGATCTGCGCCCGCGTCGGCATAGGCCTTGGCCCGGTCTATGGCCGCGGGCAACCCCTCGATGCCCGCCGCATCGGTGCGGGCGCAGATCACGAAATTGGGGTCGCGCCGGGCCGAAACCGCCGCACGTAACCGCCGAACCATCTCGGCGGTCTCCACGACGGCCTTACCGTCAAGGTGCCCGCAACGCTTCGGGTTCACCTGATCTTCGAAGTGGCAGCCGGAGAGTCCCGCGTCTTCGAGGACGGTCACTGTCCGCGCCGCACTCATCGGCTCGCCGAAGCCGGTGTCGGCGTCGATAAGGGTGGGCAGGTCACTTACTGCGGCGATTTGACGGCCGCGGGCTGACACCTCGGTGAGCGTGGTCAGACCAATATCGGGGAGTCCCAAGTCTGCGGACAGTACGGCGCCCGAGACGTAGATGCCTTCGAAGCCGATCTCTTGAATCAGCTTGGCCACCAATGGCGAGAACGCGCCCGGAAATCGAAGTAGCTCACCGGAAGACAAGCCCGCGCGGAACGCGGCCCGCTTGGTGGCCGCGTCCGTAGCGGAGGCAAGAAGTGAGCTCACCGGAAGATCCCGTCCGGAGTCGTCGGCGCCTTGTCCAGGACAACGGCGTCCACGAGCGGGTTGAGCTCGCTGAGGGAGCCGGGCTTGAGATCGGCCAATCCCTGCGCCACCGAGAGGAATCGCTCCTGCTCCTGCGGATCGATGACACCCTCGGACAGCACCGTGAACTTGTTGACGTAGTTGTCACGGGCGAACGGGCGGGCTCCCAGCGGATGGGCGTCTGCGATCGCCAACTCGTCGGTGATCACCTCGCCGTTCTTGAGGGTGACAACGGCCTTGCAGCCGAAAGCCTTCTCGTCGGGGTTGCTCGAGTGGTAACGACGGGTCCACTCCGGGTCTTCGACTGTGCTGATCTTGTTCCACAGCTCGATGGTCTCGGGACGGTGCGCGCGTTCCGGGGCATACGAACGCTCGTGATGCCAGGTGCCGTCCTCCAGTGCGACGGCGAAGATGTACATCACCGAGTGATCGAGTGTCTCGCGCGAGGCGTCGGGATCGAACTTCTGTGGGTCACCCGAGCCGGTACCGATCACGACATGGGTGTGGTGGCTGGTGTGCAGCACGATGGTGGCGATTTGAGAGAGATCACCGATGCGCTCGCGCATCCTGCGGGCCAGGTCGATGGGCGCCTGGCTCTGGTACTCGGCGGAATGCTCCTTGGTGTAGCTGTCCAAGATGGCGCGCTTCTCCTCGCCGGGGCCGGGCAGCGGCACCTCATAGACCTTCTCGGGTCCGCCGAGCAGCCAAGCGATGACGCCGTCCTCGCCTTCCCAGATCGGGGAGGGTGCACCCTCGCCACGCATCGCCCGGTCAACGGCTTCGATCGCGACCTTGCCGGCCCATGCCGGGGCGTAGGCCTTCCAGCTGGAAATGAGTCCCTTACGGGATTGACGGGTCGCGGTGGTGAGGTGCAGGGCCTGTCCGATGGCCTGGTAGATGGTCTCGGTGTCGAGCTTGAGCATGGTGCCCAACCCTGCGGCCACCGAGGGACCCAGGTGCGCGACGTGGTCAATCTTGTGCTCGTGCAGACAGATTCCGCGGGTCAGGTTGATCTGGGTCTCGTAGGCCGTGGCCAGACCGCGAATCAGGTCGGTACCTCCGACGCCCAGCTGCTGTGCGACAGCCACCAGCGGGGGGATGTTGTCGCCGGGGTGGGAGTAGTCGGCGGCCAGGAATGTGTCATGGAAGTCGAGCTCACGTACTGCAACGCCGTTGGCCCAGGCGGCCCACTCGGCGGAGTACCCGCCACCGATACCGAAGACGTTGGCGCCCGGTGCGGCGGCATGTGCCTGAGCCTGGCGGCGCGCCACCGTGACCGGGCGGCGGATGACCGAGGCAGCACTGACGGCGGCGTTGTCGATGACGCGGTTGATCACCATCGCCTCGGTGTCGGCGGGAACGGCGACGGGGTCTGATGCGACCTCGGCGATCTTCCAGGCGAGGTGCTGGTCGCGGGGGAATTCTTCGGCGCTGCGGCGGGTGCGTACGGAGTGAACGTGCATGATCCGCACATTACGCACGCTTTTTGGCGAGCAAAAGACCATGTAAATGCGTATTTCTGTATCCTTAGTTCGCATATCTTGCAAACATTGCGAACATGTGTGGAGTTATCCTGACGCTATGTCCAGACCGTTCGCCGGAGTGCGGTTGCGGAGGCTGCGTGAGGAGCGCGGCCTGACGCAAGCGGCGCTCGCGCGTGTCTTGGACCTCTCGACGAGTTACGTCAATCAGCTGGAGAACGACGCCCGCCCGGTCACGGTCGCGGTATTGCTGCGGCTCACTGAACGCTTCGAGCTATCGCCGCACTACTTCTCACCGGACTCCGACGCCCGACTCGTGGCGGATCTTGGCGAGATATTCACCGAGGCAGCGGTCGGCGAGGTCAGCGACCTGCAGCTCGAAGAGCTGGTGGCGCGCATGCCTTCAGTGGGTCAGACCTTGGTCGGTATGCACCGCAGGCTGCGGGATGCCACCGCGGAGCTGGAGAGCTACCGGGCCACCGAGAATGCCGCAACGATCGGCGACTCGATCCGGGAGCCTATGCGCCCCATGCCCTTTGAGGAGGTGCGTGACTTCTTCTACGACCACAAGAACTATCTGGGTGAACTCGACACCGCTGCCGAAGACCTGTTCGAGCATTACGGGCTGCACATCGGTGGGCTCGACGTTCAGCTGGCGACGGTGTTGAAGCAAGATCACGGCGTCACCGTCGCGGTGGATAAGGGCGGCTCACTGTCGGATTCGTCGAAACGTCGTTTCGATGGCGACGCCGGAGTGCTGCGCGTCGCGCATTGGCTTACCCCCGGTCAGCGCGCCTTCCAGATGGCTACCCAGCTCGCGTTACTGACGCAGACCGAAACCATGGCGGCAATCCTTTCGGGTGCCGAGCAACTGAGCCCCGAAGCTATCGGCGTCGCCCGCATCGGGCTGGCCAACTACTTCGCCGGTGCGTTTCTTCTGCCGTACAAGCAATTTCATCATGCGGCCGAGTCCAGCCGATATGACGTGGACATTCTGGCCCGGCAGTTCGAGGTCGGACACGAGACGGTATGCCACCGGCTGTCCACCCTGCAGCGCCCGTCCATGCGAGGGGTTCCGTTCATCCTGGTGCGCACCGACCGTGCAGGGAACATCTCGAAACGACAGTCCGCTACGGCATTTCACTTCTCCAGGGTGGGCGGCAACTGCCCGCTGTGGGTGGTGCATGAGGCCTTCTCGAATCCGGGGAAGTTTGTCACCCAGGTGGCCGAGATGCCCGACGGGCGTACTTACTTCTGGGTTGCGCGCACCAGCAGCACGTCCACCGGCGGCTTTCTCAGTACGCCGAAGTCCTTCGCGATTGGGTTGGGTTGCGATATCGCTCACGCGCATCGGCTGGTCTACTCGACGGGAATCGCGATCGATGACCCTTCGACCGCGGTGCCGATTGGGCCGGGCTGCAAGGTGTGCGTGCGTGAATCATGCGCCCAGCGCGCATTTCCGTACATCGGGCGCAGCGTTCACGTTGACGAAGACGCCAGCAGCGGTCTGCCCTACACCTGATCGGAGTGTCGCAGGATAGTGGGCGCGGCGGCGACCAGCGCGACCAACTGAATGACGCCGACCACGGCGACCAGCATCGGAATCGACACACCGTACAGGTACCCGGTGAGCGCTCCACCGATCGCCGTCGCGGTGCCGAGCACTGCTGCGTACACCCCATACGCGGTGGCGCGTCGCGGAGCGGGTACCAGATCGGCCACCACCGCGCGCAGCGTCGATTCCTGGATACCGACGGCCGAACCCCAGAGCAGCGCACCCAAGACAATCCCGATAAGCGAATCGGTGAAGGCGAGCATCGGCACTGCCGCGCCCACAATAGGAAGGGCCACCAGAGATTTCGGCCCGACACGGTCATAGGCCCACCCGGATAGCAGCGCGGCCACCGCGTCGGCGGACATGGCGGCGGCATACACGAGCGGCACCGCGGCGACCGGCAGAACTCCCCGCTGCACCATGTGGAAGGACAACACCCCGAACGTCGCGAAGCCGACCATGGTTATCGCGGTGAAACCTGCGTACAGCCAAAAGGGAAGCGGTAGTGAGAGCTTGGGTGCGGGGCCGGACGGGCCTTCGGTAGCGGCGCGTCCTTCGTACTGCTCGGGATGCGGTACGCGCCGGCGCAGCCAGAACAGCAGGATGAGGGCTGCGGCGCCGGGGATGGCCAACACCGCGAAGGTAGGCAGATAGTTGACATGAGTCAGCGCGAGCATGCCTGCCACCACGAGCGGGCCGGTGATGGCGCCCACCTGGTCCATGGCCTCGTGCACGGCAAATCCCTTGCCGCGACCGGTCACCGCGGTCGCGTGGGACAGCAGAGTGTCCTTGGCGGGACTGCGTACTGCCTTGCCTACGCGTTCGGCGATCACCAATGTCGCGGCGATCCAGAGCACGCTGGACGCGCCCAGGAAGGGGACGGTGATCACCGTCAGCGCGTAGCCGGAGATGGTCCACGTCCAGAATCTGCGGCTGCGGTCGGTGAGGGGACCGGAGACCAGGCGCAGCACGAGCGCGGCGGCCTCGCCGATACCGGTCACTACACCGACGACGAGTGCGGTGGCTCCAAGAGAGGCCAGCAGCGGTCCGGTGATGGAGCGCGCGCCCTCGTAGACGATATCGGCGAGCATGCTGATCACACCGAAGGTGGTGACGAACCGCCAAGCTGAAAGACGTTGTGGCACAATCGGTGAATCTAGCCGATCCATTGCTTCACCTGCTCGGCGATCCAGGCGCCGTCGTCGAGGGGAATGTCATGCCCGGCGGTGGGGTGTACGGCGATGGGGGCGCCGTACCTGCCGGCAATGGTCCGTGATGCGGCGGAGCTCACGAGCCGGTCCCGCGTCGCGGTCAGCACCAGCAGCGGGGTGTCGATGTTTGCGGGCATCCGAAACCTGACGGCAGCGGTGATCTGACGGATGATGCTGCTCCCTAATGGACGCTGAGTCTGCAGGTAACTCGCCCAGCGCTCGGCGAGTGCGTCGAGATCGAGAGCAGGGTTGTTGGCCGTCTGCTCCAAAATCGCCCGCTCACGCGGCACGTCGGCGCGGAACCGGCCCAGCACCAGGTTGGGGATCGACGATGGCAGAAATCGTTGCCATATCGGGGTGGCGGCGGTGCTCGAATTGATGATGACGGCGCGCTCGAAATCTCCGGGATAGCGGGAACACCAATCGAGGCCGATCATGCCGCCGAGGGATATCGACAGCAGCGACCAGCTTTCGCCGTGGCGATCGAGCCGGGACCGGATATCGTCGGTGATCGCTGAGATCGCCGCGGGAGACACGCGATCGGACTCGGTGCCGAATCCGGGCGCGTCAAGGCATTCCACTTGTACGCCAAGCGATTCGGCGAAGACCTGCGGGAATTGTTCCCAGTGGCGCTTCTCGCGGCTCAGGCCGCGCAGCAGCAGCCACCGCGTCATCGTCTGATGCCCACCGTGAGGCGGTCGAATTCGATGAACGGAATGGTGAATGGGTGATGCACCGGCCGCTGCACGGCGACCTCGAACCCGGCGTCCTGGAACATCTGCCGCATCTCGGCCTTTGACGGCACGCTCGCGGGCACCCTGTCACCGAATATGCGGCGCAGGATCGGCGCCGAGGTGCGGTCCGGCGTGAATGTCGTGATCGCCGCGAACCCGCCCGGTGCCAGCACGCGATGGAACTCCGCGAGGGCGGCGGGCTGGTCGAAGAAATGGAATGCCGATGTCGAGACCACCGCATCGAGCGCACCGTCGTCGAAAGGCAACTGCTCCGCAGGTGCGAATTGCCAATCGACCAGCGACGAGCGGGCCTTCGCCTGGGCGAGCATGCCCTCGGACATGTCCACCCCGTGTACCTGCTCGGGCTCGAGTTCCTGCTGAATGCGGGTTGCCAGAATGCCTGTACCACAAGCGATGTCGACGATGCGCTGTGATTTGTGTTGACGCAACTGGGCAATCATCTCGTCTTGTGCGGGACGGTACACCCATTGCTGTAACGGTGCCCAGTCGTATGCTCTGGCCGCGCGGCCCCAAAACCGTGTCACCTGGTCATTGAAGGCACGCCGGTGCACGGGGGATGGGCCGCTTGAGTGAAGACCGTCAGCAGTCGTCATGGGCACAACGTACGCCAGCAACTTGGGGGCCGCCAGATGGGTGCGGTCACTGTGCGGTGATGGTGACCCGGTCCGGATAGAACGCCAGGTGCCGCGCGATCTGGGCGACCTCCGGGAACGGATCCTCGTATGTCCACACGGCGTCTTCCACGATGCCATCGGCTGTCTGCACCGAGTAGTACGACGCCTCGCCCTTGTAGGGGCAATAGGTGTGGGTATCGGTGCGCCGCAGCACCTCCCAATTCGCGGAGTCGGGCGGGAGGTAGTGCACCGGCGGGTAGCTGGCCTCCTGTAGTCGCAGTGCGTTGGTGGAGTCGGCGATCGTGGTGTCGCCCGCGGCGACGACAACGCGTGTGCCAGAGGCCGTGATGTCGATGGGGTGGTCCGGGCCGGGAACCAAATGTGGCCTGTCGGGGGTGGACATGTCTCCGAGGGTAGGCCCATTTCACAGGCAGACGACGACGCTGCGGGAGCTGTTCACGTCGTCGATCTGAAGTGCAGGTCAGGTGTTACCCGGCCATGGCTAGGCTTGCCTGGCTGTGCCGCTTCGAAGGGCCGTACCGCTGCAGTTTCTCGTCGACACCCGGCCCCAGGGCGCTAGGGTCTGCGACATGGCTACCGATGCTGCCCCCACCAACCCTGACGAGCTGTTCGGCATCGACGCGCTGCTCAGCGATGAGGAGCGCGCGATCCGCGATAGCGTGCGTGCCCTGGTCCAGGCGCGTGTGGTGCCCAATGTTCAGCGTTGGTACGAACATGGTGATCTGCCGGTGCGCAAGCTTGCGCTGGAACTGGGCAAGATCGGTGTGCTCGGCATGCACCTGCACGGTTACGGATGTTCCGGAACATCTTCTCTTGCATACGGACTGGCTTGCATGGAGCTGGAGGCCGGCGATTCGGGGATCCGGTCATTGGTCAGCGTGCAGGGATCGTTGGCGATGTACGCCATCTATGCGTATGGCAGTGACGCGCAGAAGCAGAAATGGCTGCCCAGAATGGCGACGGGCGAGGAGCTGGGGTGTTTCGGACTGACCGAGCCCGACTTCGGCTCCAATCCCGGCGGAATGCGCACCCACGCCCGACGCGATGGTGGCGACTGGATCCTCAACGGCACCAAGATGTGGATCACCAACGGATCCATCGCCGATGTCGCGGTCATCTGGGCGCAAACCGACGAGGGCGTGCGTGGCTTTCTGGTGTCGACCGATTCTGCGGGCTTCAACGCCCAAACCATCCATTCCAAGATGTCCCTGCGTGCGTCGGTGACCGCCGAACTGAATCTCGTCGATGTACGGGTGCCGGAGAAGAACCGGTTGCCGCTGGCCATCGGGCTCAAGGCCCCGCTGTCCTGTCTCAACGAGGCGCGCTTCGGCATCATTTTCGGTTCCATGGGAGCGGCCCGCGAATGCTTGCGCACCGCACTGGAATACGCGCAGACGCGGGAGCAGTTTGACCGTCCGATCGCGGGCTTCCAGCTGACTCAGGAGAAGTTGGCCAACATGGCGCTCGAGTATGGCAAGGGGGTCCTGCTGGCGCTGCATCTGGGGCGCCGCAAGGACGCGGACACGCTCGCGACACCGCAGGTCAGTTTGGGCAAGCTCAACAACGTGCGTGAGGCCATCGAGATTGCCCGGACCGCGCGCACAATCCTTGGTGCCAATGGTATTTCGGGTGAGTACCCGGTGATGCGGCACGCCAACAACCTGGAGTCGGTGCTCACCTACGAGGGCACCAGCGAGATGCACACGCTGGTGATCGGTCAGGCGCTCACCGGGATCGCGGCATTCCGGTAGGTCGCTCACCCGAACGCCGACACGCCGCCCAGTGGCGGACTCGTGCGATACGAATCCGCCGCCAGACGGCGTGTCGGGGAAGAGAAGTGGATCAGTACTTGCCGAGGGCGATCGCCACGTTGTGGCCACCGAACCCGAACGAGTTGTTGATCGCGTACTTGTAGTCGCCCTTGCGGGGCTCCTTACTGACGATGTCGAGATCGATCTCGGGGTCCGGCGTCTCGTAGTTGAGGGTGGGCGGAATGATGCCCTCCTGCAACGACTTCACCGTGATGATGGCCTCGACGGCGCCGACCGCACCCACCGAGTGTCCGAGTGCGCCCTTGGGGGCGTAGACCGCGGCGTGCTGCAGACCGGACTTGTGGATGGCCTTGCCCTCGGCGACATCACCGACGCTGGTGGCGGTGGCGTGTGCGTTGACGTGGTCGATGTCCTTGGCATCGAGCCCAGCGGTCTCCAAGGCCCGGTTCATGGCCTTCGCTGCCCCGATGCCATCCGGATGCGGTGCCACCACGTGGAATCCGTCCGACGTGATACCCGCACCGAGCAGACGCGCGTAGATCCGGGCGCCGCGTGCCTTGGCGTGCTCCTCGGTCTCGATGACCATGAGCGCGCCGCCCTCGCCGAACACGAAGCCGGTGCGGTTCTTGTCGAAGGGCCGCGATGCCCCGGCAGGGTTGTCGTTGTCGGTGGACATCACGATGCGCATGTTGGCGAAGGCGGCGATGGGTGCCGCCTCGATGGCGGCTTCGATACCACCACAGATGGCGATATCGGCGTCGCCGTAAGCGATCTGACGCCAGGCGTGCGCGATGCCCTCGTTACCCGAGGCGCACGCCGACACCGGTGTGATGACGCCGCCGCGTGCCTTGCGCTCCAGGCCGATGACGGCGGCTGGACCATTGGGCATGAACATCTGAACAGTAAGGGGGGAAACGGCTTTCGTGCCCCGGGCGCGCATCTCGTCGTAGGCCTCGACCAGCTTTTCGCCGCCGCCCAGACCAGTGCCCACCGAAACCGTCAGGCGCTCCAGATCGATGTCTTCGGGAGCGCCCGCGTCCGCCCAGACCTGACGGCCCAGGATCGCGGCCAGGCGCTGGACGTAGGACAGACGGCGAAGCTCGATCTTCGTCATGTCCTTGTCGAAGTCGCGGACCTTGAGGTGCCCACCGATCTTCACCGGCAGGTCGTACTGCGTGACGAAATCGTCGTCGAGCACGCGGATGCCGCTCTCGCCGGCGAGCAGCCCCTTCCAGGTGCCCTCGACGTCGGGTGCGAGCGACGTCGTCATGGCCATGCCGGTCACGACGATGCTCGGAAAGCCACCATTTGCGGTAGATGGTTTAGCCATTACTGACATCCCCCCATGGACATGTACGTGGCAAGCACGTTCTATCCCCTTTCGAACTCTTCTCTGAGCTATCTGCTAGATCGAATTTTAGTGAGTTGTCTGCTAGCGAACTCCGTCCGGGTGGGTAACCCGGCGGATTCGATGATGAACCTTATGCGAAATTTGTGTAGGAACTGCACAAATCCACTAAGTGTGTCCGGACGGTTGACGCTCTTGCGTGATCGGCAACACCGAGGGCGGGCAAATAAGAGACGAACGGGGTAGTGGGGCCCGACCAGGGCGAACGTGACCTGTTGCACAGCACCCGCCACGGACGGAGATCTGTAGCATTGCTCACTATTGGGTCTAGTTTGCCTAGAGAGGACCGGAATGCGCGTCGATGGAGACACCTGGGACATCACCTCCAGCGTGGGAGCGACCGCCCTTGGAGTGGCGGCGGCACGGGCCACCGAGACGCTGCGCGCCGACTCGCTGATCCATGATCCGTTCGCGCAGATACTCGTCGACGCGACCGGCAAGGCGACGGGTTGGGAGCGGCTGGTCGCCGGGGACATTGACTGGCCCGATCCGGAGGCCGGCCGGATCTATAGCCGGATGGTGGACTACCAGGCCACCCGCACACACTTCTTCGACGCGTACTTCGTGGCCGCGGCCGAGGCGGGTATCCGGCAGATCGTGATCCTGGCTTCGGGCCTGGACTCCCGCGCCTACCGGCTCGACTGGCCCGCGGGCACCGCCGTCTACGAGATCGATCAGCCTCAGGTTCTGCAATTCAAAGCGTCCGCGCTGGCCGCCCATCAGCCGACAGCGCAGCGACGCGCGGTGGCCGCCGATCTACGTGAGGACTGGCCGGCCGCGCTGCGCGCGGCAGGGTTCGACTCCGCGCAACCCACCGCGTGGCTTGCCGAGGGCCTGCTGCCGTACCTGCCGCCCGACGCCCAAGACAGCCTCTTCGTCAACATCGGTGCGTTGAGCGCACCGGGAAGCCGGATCGCCGTGGAGGGATACGTCGGGAAGCTGATCCTCGAGGAAAACGAGGAAGAGGCGGCTCGCCGGGAGCAAGTCCGCGCCGCTTTCAAGACGGCTGTCGATGTCGATGTGACCATCGAGAACCTGATTTACGAAGACGAGAATCGGGCCGACCCGGCGGAATGGCTTGAAGCGCATGGGTGGTCGGTAACCCAGACCGATGCGCATGACGAGATGGCGCGACTGGGCAGGCCGGTGCCCGCGGATGTCGAGCAGGGAACCTTCCGCGGCCAGCTGATTGCGGGAGAGCTGCGATGACCGACACCGCGAACGCACGGTCCGACGACGACAGCTGGGATATCGCCAGCAGCGTAGGCGCCACCGCTGTAATGGTGGCTGCCGCACGTGCTGCCGAAACCCGCAGTGCGACACCGCTCATCAAGGACCCCTTCGCGCAGCTGCTGGTGGAACGTGCGGGGTCGGGCGCCTGGTCGGTGATCGCCAGCGACGGTCTGCGCCAGCAGTTGGCAGAGCTGGATCCGGCAGCCGATCGCCTCATGCAGTACGCGGTGGACTACCAGGCGGTCCGGACCAGATTCTTCGACGGGTTCTTCGAACAGGCGTCGCGTGCGGGCATCACCCAGGTGGTGATCCTGGCCGCGGGGCTCGATTCACGCGCCTATCGGCTGGATTGGCCGACCGGCACCACCGTGTACGAGATCGATCAGCCGCTGGTGCTGCAATACAAGCGCCAAACCCTCGACGAGCATGACGTGCGCGCCGCGTGCCTGCGCCGTGAGGTACCCGTCGACCTGCGACAGGACTGGCCGGCCGCATTGCAGCGCGAGGGATTCGATGTCGCGGAACCGACGGCATGGCTGGCCGAAGGCCTGCTCATGTATCTGCCGACCGAGGCGCAGGATCGGCTCTTCGAGCTGATCCTGGACCAGAGCGCGCCGGGCAGCAGGATCGCGGTGGAAGCTGTCGGACCCGATAACGACAAGCGGCAAGAATTCCGCAGCAAGATGCGCGAACACTTTGACAGGGCGCGCAAGCTGGCGGGGATGGACGGCGAGTCCCTCGACGTCGGATCACTGATGTACCACGACGAGAACCGCACCGACGTTCCTCAGTGGCTGGCCGGACGCGGATGGACGGTGCGCGCGGTACCCGCTGAGGTGGCGATGGCCGAAGCGGGACGGCCGGGTTACGTCGAAGAGGACCTGCGCGGGAACATCCTGATCGAGGCCAAGCTCAACGGTTGACCGGGCGTGGCGCTCAGGGGTGCGGGGTTCTCAGGCCCCAACTAGTTGGTTACCATCGGTGATACAGCTCACTTAGCTGCCACCGCTAGTCCGCGCACACCTGCGTGACCTGCGGAGATGCGCTCAATGCTGAGCCTGCTATCGAGAGGAACGGATATGACCACCGAGATCTCTACGCCTGCCGACCAGCACGCTGCGTCCGAGCCCTCACGCATCCCGGGGATCGTGCGGGGTCTGCGGGAGACGTTCGCGACCGGCCGCACTCGCGACTACCACTGGCGCAAGGCACAGCTTGTCGGCTTGGAGCGGCTGTTCTCCGAGAACGAAGCCGCCATCGCCACCGCACTGCACGATGACTTGGGCCGTTCCTCGGCGGAGGCCTGGATCGCCGATGTTGTCGGCTCGGTCGTCGAAGTTGTGTATGCCCGTAAGAATCTGCGCCGTTGGATGCGGCGCAAGCGGGTGCGCGGACTCCCGCTGGCGCAGCAGCCGGCGAAGGCCTGGTCGGTACCGGAGCCATACGGCACGGTCCTGGTCATCGGCGCCTGGAACTTCCCGCTGTACCTCACGCTGGGGCCGGTAGTCGGTGCACTGGCGGCGGGCAACACGGTGGCCATCAAGCCTTCGGAGATCGCACCGGCCTCGTCGGCGTTGATGGCCAAGCTCATTCCGCAATACCTGGACCCGCATGCCGTGGTGGTTGTCGAGGGCGACGGATTGGTCACGCAGGAGCTGCTGGCCCAAGGATTCGACAAGGCGCTCTTCACCGGCGGTACCGAGATCGGCAAGCGCATCCTGGAAGGTGCCGCGCCGCATCTGACCCCGGTCGCGCTGGAGCTCGGCGGCAAGTCGCCGGTCTACGTCGCGGCCGATGCCAACATCGAGGTGGCCGCCCGCCGCATCGGGTACATGAAGGGGCTCAACTCGGGTCAGGTTTGTCTGGCTCCTGACTACGTGCTCGTTGATGCGGCAGTTCGTGACGAGCTGGTGGAGAAGATCGCGGCCGCGTGGGCGGAGTTCCAGGCCGACAAGGAATCCAAGGGATTGCGGGTGGTCAACCAGCGGCAGTTCGATCGGCTGGTCGGGTACCTGGCGGCGACCGAGGGAGAGGTTGCGGCAGGCGGCGGTTCCGACGCTTCCGCGCTCACCATCGAGCCGACGATCGTGGTCGATCCGAGCGCGGACGAGCCTCTGATGCAGAACGAGATCTTCGGGCCGATCCTGCCGGTGCTGACGGCGGACTCGCTCGATGACGCCATTGACTTCATCAATTCGCGGCCGAAGCCCTTGGCGGCCTATGCCTTTACCGAATCGAAGAAGACGGGTAACCGGTTCATCGACGACGTCCCCGCGGGCGGCACGGTGATCAATCATCTGCTGTATCACGCCGTGATCCCGAACTTGCCGTTCGGTGGCGTGGGCGCCAGCGGTATGGGCGCCTACCACGGTAAGGCCGGTTTCGATGAGTTCAGCCATCTGAAGTCCACGCTGTACAAGAGCACCAAGATGGATCTGAAACTTCCGTACCCGCCGTACCTGGAGAAGAACCTGAAGCTGATGAAAAAGCTTATGTGACAAAGCTTTTAGTTTCACTCAACCCAATGAAGTGTCAAGTGAATAGGAGTTCTGCATGCCGGGAGTGCAAGACCGGGTAATTGTCGTGACCGGAGCCGGAGGGGGGCTGGGCCGCGAGTATGCGCTGACTCTCGCCGGTGAGGGTGCCTCGGTGGTCGTCAACGACTTGGGTGGCGCCCGCGACGGGTCCGGTGCCGGATCGGCGATGGCCGACGGTGTGGTCGATGAGATCAAGGCCGCCGGCGGCCGGGCGGTGGCCAACTACGACAGCGTCGCCACCGAAGAGGGTGCGGCCAACATCGTCAAGACCGCTCTCGATGAGTTCGGGGCCATTCACGGTGTGGTGAGCAACGCCGGCATCCTGCGGGACGGCACGTTCCACAAGATGACGTACGACAATTGGAATGCGGTACAACAGGTTCACCTGTACGGCGGATACAACATCACCCGTGCGGCCTGGCCGCATTTCCGTGAGCAGGGCTATGGCCGGATCGTGGTCGCCACCTCGACCAGCGGTCTGTTCGGCAACTTCGGCCAGGCCAACTATGGCGCGGCCAAGCTCGGCCTCGTCGGGCTCATCAACACCCTCGCGCTGGAGGGTGCCAAGTACAACATCCACGCCAACGCGATCGCGCCGATCGCTGCTACCCGCATGACAGCCGATATCGCCTCCGAGGCAGTGCTGGACCAGCTGCCGCCGGCATTCGTATCGCCGGTCGTCGGATACCTATGCACGGAGGAAAGTGCCGACAACGGGTCAGTTTTCGTGGTGGGTGGTGGCAAGGTGCAGCGCGTGGCGCTGTTCGAGAACGCCGGTGCCACCTTCGCCTCGCCGCCGACAGTTGATGAGGTCGCCGTGCGGTGGAGTGAGATCGAGGATCTCTCCACCGTCACCAAGGCCGGCCCCCCTTCGCTCGCATGAAAGCGATCCAGGCGCAGTCGCTGTCGGGTCCGGAAGGGCTGGTGTACACCGATGTGGAGACACCGGGCGCCGGCCCCAACGTTGTCATCGTGGACGTCAAGGCCGCCGGAGTCTGCTTTCCCGACTACCTGATGACCAAGGGTGAGTACCAGCTGAAAATGGAGCCCCCCTTCGTCCCCGGAATCGAGACCGCGGGGGTGGTGCGGTCAGCGCCCGAGGGTTCCGGCATCAATCCCGGCGACCGCGTGATGGCCTTCAATTTCATTGGGGGATATGCCGAACGTGTCGCGGTGGCGCCGTCCAACATCCTGCCGACGCCGCCACAGCTGGATGACGCCGAGGCCGTCGCGCTCATCGCGAACTACCACACCATGTATTTCGCCTTCGCCCGCCGGGGTCAGCTACGGGCGGGTGAGACGGTGCTGGTGCTCGGTGCCGCCGGTGGTATCGGGACCGCGGCAATCCAGATCGCCAAGGGCATGGGTGCCAAGGTCATCGCCGTGGTCAATCGGACTGCCGCAACAGAATTCGTCAAGAGTGTCGGGGCCGATATCGTGCTGCCGCTGGAAGAGGGCTGGGCCAAGGCCGTGCGCGAGGCGACCGGCGGTGTCGGCGTCGACATGGTGGTCGACCCGATCGGAGGACCCGCGTTTGACGATGCGGTGCGCACGCTGGCCTCAGAAGGCCGCCTACTGGTCGTCGGGTTCGCTGCCGGCGGGATACCGACGATCAAGGTGAATCGCCTACTGCTGCGCAATGCTTCGCTGATCGGCGTGGCTTGGGGCGAGTTCCTGCGCACGCATTCTGACTATCTGTATGAGACGCAGGCCGGGCTGGAAAAGCTGGTGGCCGAGGGGATGCGCCCGCCGGTGAGCGCGCGGATCCCCCTGTCGGAAGGCCGTCAGGCCCTGCAGGACTTCGCCGACGGCAAGGTGTACGGAAAGATGGTGTTGGTGCCGTAATGTCCAAGATCTTCAACGGAATCGACGAAATCACCACCGGCGAGGTGGGCACCAGTGACTGGTTGCTGATTGATCAGGAGCGCGTGAACACCTTCGCCGATGCGACCGGCGATCACCAGTGGATTCACGTCGACCCGGAAAGAGCCGCCGACGGTCCGTTCGGGGGCACCATCGCACACGGACTGCTCACATTGTCGCTGTTGCCGCACTTTCAGTTCGAGCTGATCCGCGTCGACAACATCTCCATGGGAATCAATTACGGCTACAACAAGGTTCGATTCATCAATCCCGTCAAGGTGGGATCGAGGCTGCGGGCCCGGGCCGAGGTGACCAACATCGAGCAGAAAGCGGGCGCAGTGGACGTGACCATCGTGACCACCGTTGAGATCGAAGGTGCCGACAAGCCAGCCTGTGTGGCGGAGTCGATTTCGCGCTACATCGCGTAACCAATTCGGGGTGGCGCCGCGGTGACGGGTGCAGGGCATGTCGGCCTGTACCCCACCAGGCGTAGTAACAGCAAGGTGGCAGATGTGATATCCATTCTTGCCCAATGAAATCGCGACCTGCGATTTGTCAATGGTTTAGACACCGCCCAGTACAGGGTGGCGAAAATCTCATCGTGATCTACGACGATGTGTACATCACGTCAGTCAGGTGTTATGTTACTGCTCAGTTCGGGCCCTGCTTTCTCTGTGACCAGCGAAGATAGTGGGCCCGAGAGGTTTGGACGAGAGGGCATCACGTGGGTCAGCCAGCACGCGGACGTGTTGCCCTGGGGCATTCGATGCGTTCGGTGGTGAGCGCCCGATGACCACATTCGAGGGAACAAGCCCAGCGCGGCCGGCCACACCGTCGCGCGACGCCGTCTCGGGTGCCCTTAAAGAGTACGTACGCAAGCACCCCGTGCAGGCGGTGGAAACCGCGGGCAGCCAGATCGTCCTCGGTGTGCGGACGATGCAGTACATGTTCACGGACATCGCTCAGCGTGCCTTCCCCTGGCGGGAGTTCATCCACCAGGGCGCGTTCATGGCAGGCAGTGCCGTGGTGCCGACGCTGCTGGTGGCCATCCCGATCGGCGTTACGCTCTCAATCCAGTTCGCTCTGTTGGCGGGCCAGGTCGGTGCTTCCTCGCTGGCGGGCGCGGCAAGTGGTGTCGCGATCGTGCGGCAGGGCGCTTCGCTCGTCGCCGCGGTACTGATGGCCTCCGCTGTTGGTTCGGCCATCACCGCCGACCTGGGGTCGCGGACCATGCGCGAAGAGATCGACGCCATGGAAGTGATGGGCGTATCGGTGATTCGGCGTCTGGTCGTCCCGCGTGTCGCCGCCGCCGTCCTCGTGGGTGTCGGGCTCACCGGTACCACGTGCTTTGTGGGCTTCCTGGCGAGCTACTTGTTCAACGTCTACTTCCAGCACGGAGCACCCGGAAGCTTCGTGGCGACCTTCGCCTCGTTCACCCGGGTCGACGATCTGGTCCTGGCGTTGCTCAAGGCAATCCTCTATGGACTCATCGTGGCGATCGTCGCCTGTGACAAGGGCCTGACCACGAAGGGCGGACCGGCCGGTGTGGCCAACTCGGTCAATGCCGCGGTCGTCGAGTCGATCCTGGTGCTCATGCTGATCAACGTGCTCGTCAGCCAGGTCTACGTCATGGTCTTCCCCAGGCACGGAATATAGGGGCGCACCGTGACCATCTCTACCTACCGCCCCAAGGGCGTCCAGCCGATCATCGACGCCGGGCATCGGATCGCGCAGTCGATACGCCGGCTCGGACACATGCTGGCCTTCTTCGTGGAGGCCATCGCGTCCATCCCGAACGCTCTGCGCTACTACTCCAAGGAGTTCTTTCGGCTACTGGCCGATGTCACCTGGGGTAATGGCTCGTTGGTCACCGGCGGCGGGACCGTCGGTGTTGCCGCGGTACTGGGCGCGACCATCGGTGCCCTGATCGGTATCGAGGCCTACAACCTGCTGAACATCATCGGCCTGGGGCCGGCCACCGGATTCATTTCCTCGCTGGTCTCGACACGCGAGTTGGCGCCCGTGATGGCGGCCCTCGCGTTCGCGATGCAGGCCGGCTGCCGCTTCACCGCGCAGCTCGGTGCGCAGCGCATCAATGAGGAGATCGACGCGCTGGATGCCCTGGCGATCCGGCCCATCCCGTACCTGGTCACCACCCGCCTGATGGCCTCCACCGTCGCCGTGGTTCCGCTGTACCTGCTGTGCCTGGTGATCAGCTACATCACCTGCCGCCTCCTGGTTGGAATCTCCAGCGGCGGATCGATCGGCGGTGCCTACAACCACTACTTCACCATGATGCTGAGCGGCACGGATGTCGTGTACTCGGTGATCAAGGCCGTCGTGTTCGTGTGGATTGCCTCGACCATTCAGTGCTACTTCGGATTCAACGCCTCGGGCGGGCCCGAGGGCGTGGGTGTGGCCGCCGGGCATGCGATGCGCGCGGCCATCACCGTCGTGATCATCGTGAACATGCTTCTCACCATGGCGTTGTGGGGAGTCGATGCCGGCGCAAGGTTCGGTGGTTGACGTGAGCGGTGGTTCGTTCTCGGCAAGCGGTCGTGGCTGGTCCGATCGTGCCCTGCTGTTGGCAGGCATTGCGGTGCTGGCGATCTTGGGCCTGGTGACCGGACTGTTGCTCGCCAAGTCCAAGGGTTATCTGGAAGACACCGTCCAGGTCAACGCGCAGCTCATGAACGTCGGTGACGGGCTGCCCGAGCGTGCCGACGTGAAGTTCCGCGGCATGCTCGTCGGCGCCGTCACCTCGGTGACGCCCGCCGAAGACGGCAAGCCGAACATCGTGCACATCGACCTGAAGCCCGAACACGCCAGTGGGATTCCCAGCACCGTCACCGCCCGGGTGGTCCCGAGCAATGTGTTCGCGGTGTCTTCAGTGCAGCTGGTAGACAACGGAGACGGCGCCCCGGTCCGTAACGGTGCGGTGATCACCGAAGACACCAAGCTGCCGACCGTCCTCTTCCAGACCACCACCAACAAGCTGCGTGAGGTACTCGCCGCCACCGAACGGCAGCGGGGCGACCCGCCCGTCGGTCTGATCGGCGTGTTCGGCGAGGCGACCCAGGGCCGCGGCGACAAGCTGCTCAGTTCCGGGGCGCGGCTGCGGGCAATCCTCACCGAGTTCAACGCCATGGTCACCGCTAGCCCCAACGATCCGTCGACGATCGCGGCGCTGGAGAAGGTGTCGGATGCGCTGAGCTCCACGTCGCCGCGACTGCTGGACAATCTGGAGAACGCCCTGGTGCCGCTGCGCACCCTGGCGCAGAAGAAAGATGATGTGCGCGGCTTACTTTCGGCAGGGTTGCACACCACCGGGACCACCGCGACCGCCATCGACAACCACATCGACCAGATGATCGGTATCGGCACCCACCTGACCCCGGTGGTCGGTGTCCTCGCGCAGAACGCCGACAAGTTCGTCCCGATCGGAACGCGGGTTCGCGCATTGTCTGACGCCGCATTCGCCAACGGCTGGGATCCCGGCCGCCAGGTCATCGGCCTGAACCTCATCCTGTCGTTCAGCCCGGCCTGGACTTACGTGCGTGATGACTGCCCGCGGTACGGCGAGTTGGCCGGACCGAGCTGCACCACGGCACCCGAGACCCGCCAGTGGATCGACATTCCCGAGGTGTTGCAGCCCGGCAGCTACAAGCCGCCGCCGGACATCGCTCCGCCGGCGGGGACGATGTTCCCGCCGCCCGCCGCCGACATCATGTTGCACGGCGCGGGTCCCAACCCGCAGGAAGTCGACAGGGCCGCGAACCCGGTGCTGCCGCCGTTCGGTCCGCCGCCCAACCCGGCACCCGCCGGCGTGGCGCCGGCGTCGTTCGGCGGAAACGTCGGACCGGTGGGTAGCGCGGTCGAGCGCGAGCAGCTCGGCAAGGCGCTGGGCGGCGACGCGAGCACCTCGCAGCAGCTGCTCCTCGGCCCGGTGGCCCGCGGAACGACGATCTCGGTCAGCCGGGATGAGCCGGCCGCCGATGCGGGCCAACCCAATTCGGTACAGCCCAACGCGGCCCAGGGAGGCGGACGATGAAGAACTTCCGGGCCGCGGCGATCGGACTGTCGTTGTTCGTCGTTTTCGCGATCGGCGTGACGACGCTGGTCTACGGCACCCTGCGCCGTGACACCACGGGCTCGACCAAGAACTACACCGCGATCTTCACCGATGTCACCGGCGTGCGTGTCGGTGACGATGTGCGCATCGCGGGTGTACGGGTGGGGCGTGTTGACTCGATCGAGCTGGATGGCTCACTCGCCAAGCTCAAGTTCCGGGTCAAGAGCAACCAGAACCTGTACGGCAACACGATTGTCGCCGTCACCTACCAGAACATCATCGGTCAGCGCTACATCTCACTGTCCCGCGGTATCGACGGCAGCCCCGAGCGGCTGCCCGAAGGCAGTGTCATCCCGGTGGAGCGAACTGAACCGTCCTTTGACGTCGGTGCGCTGCTCAACGGGTTCGAACCGCTGTTCACCCTCCTGGACCCGAAGCAGGTCGACAACCTGTCCAATGGACTCATCGATGCGTTCGCCGGTGACCGCGGTGCGTTGGCCCACGTTGTCGCGCAGACCACCGAGATCACCAAATCCTTTGCCGGGCGCGATCAATCGCTGGGCCAACTGATCGACAACCTCAACACCGTTCTCGACAATGTCGCCAAGCAGAATGACAACCTGGACCAGCTGGTGATTCAGGGCCAGAACGTGATCGGCGAGCTGGACGACCGGCGCCAGAGCCTGGTCTCCTCGATCGGTTCGGCAACGCACGTGGTGAGCCGCATCCAGACCATCGGCGACAATGTCTACCCGCAGATGCAGGAACTCGTCTACCGCGAGCCGGGTACCGCCGCGCACATCCTTGCCAACAAGGATCAGTTCGCCTTCCTGGGCTCCAACCTGCCGCTGCTGCTCAAGGGCCTTGCTCGCACGACCCAGGATGGCGCGTACGGCAACTCGTACGCGTGCCAGCTGAACATCAACGGATTCTTCCCGGGCCTCAACGATCTGGTGCCCGAAATCGTCAGGCGCGCCACTCATGGCAATGTCGCGAAGTACACACCGAAATGCCGAGGGATCGAATGAGCCCCCGTGAACGCAAGCTAGAGGATCGCAGCAAGTTCTGGATCGGCATGATCGCGGTGGGTGTTGTCACCGCGATCATCGGGTCGATGCTGCTGTACCGCCAGATCGGTTTCGGGTACACCCGGTACCAGGCCGAATTCGCGCAGGCCGCCCAGCTCAAGAAGGGCGACTACGTCAGTGTCGCCGGCGTTGACGTCGGCGAGGTGAAAAGCGTTGTGCTCGACGGCACCAAGGTGCTGGTCGACATGCGGGTGCGCGATGAGGTGAAGCTGGGCGCCGAGACGCAGGCCGCGATCAAGACCACCACACTGCTGGGTTCTCGCTACATCGAGCTGCGGCCCCGTGGCGCCGGGGTGATCCCGAACAAGCGAATCGCGTTGTCGCACACCGAGGTGCCCTACGACCTGCAGGCGCTGCTGGCCGATACCGCGGCGACCTACGAGCAGGTCGACGCGACGAAGCTGGCCCAGTCGATTGACATCCTGGCCAAGCAGCTCGAGGGGCTGCCCGAGGCGCTGCCCGAGGCCATGAGAAATCTGAAAGAGCTTTCGGGGATCGTCTCCACCCGGCGCACTCAGATCGGTGAGCTGCTCAAGAGCGCGTCCACCGTCACCGCGACACTGCACCGGCAGCAGGCCAACCTCGGGCACCTTGTCTTCCAGGGCCGCGACCTGTTGGGAGAGTTCGTATCCCGCAAGGCATCGTTCCAGCGTTTGATGGCATCGATCACCAAGGTCGTCGATCTGCTGAGCAAGGTCGTGGTCAAGGACCGGCCGGCCTTCGAGAAGCTGTTGCAGCAGCTGCGAGATGTCACGGCAATGGCCAGCGATCATGACGACTACATGCGAAATCTGCTGCAGATCCTGCCCGTTCCGCTGCGTAACTTCACGAACGCGACCGGCTCGGGGTACTCCATGGGTATCAACCTGACCAACGGTCTGATCGTGGATAACTGGATGTGCGCCATCAGTAGCCGCGCGCAGCAGTGGGGCATGATCGAGTACTTCAAGGACTGCGCATGAGCATCAACGTGACCCAGCAGGGTTCCAAGGCGCGCCGGGTGTTCATGGTTGGCGTGGTATCGGTACTGGTCGTATTGGCGTTGGTCGGCGGCTACTTCGGCCTGCGCAAGGCCGGAGTGGTGGACGACAAGATCACCGTCACCGCCCAATTCGATGAAGGTTCCGGCCTTTTCGTCGGCAACGTGGTGGAAGTGCTGGGCCTGCCGGTAGGGGCGATTGAATCTGTCGAGGCCAAGGGCACCTATGTCGAGGTCAAGTTCAACGTCGACAAGGACGTCAAGGTCCCGG
Organism: Mycobacteroides immunogenum; assembly: GCF_001605725.1. Lineage (NCBI taxonomy): Bacteria > Bacillati > Actinomycetota > Actinomycetes > Mycobacteriales > Mycobacteriaceae > Mycobacteroides > Mycobacteroides immunogenum. Next base: position 5,224,297 of record NZ_CP011530.1, on the reverse strand, counting down.
CGAACGTCATCGCCGCCGCCTTCACCAGCTCGGTGCTCACCGACCGGCACGTCGCGCTGAGTCCGCCCTACACCGAGGGCCCGGTACTCAAGGACGGCGACCTCATTCCGCTCGATCGCACTCGTACACCCGTCGGTTTCGACCGGGTGTTGGCCACCGTCGACAAGCTCGCCTCGGCGATGAAGGGCGACGGGAAGGGCGGCGGTCCTGCCGCCGATCTGGTGAACATCGGGGCTCAGGCCGCCGCGGGTAACGGCGAGCAGGTCAAGACCGCTCTCGACGAGCTGTCGAAGGCACTGAAGATGACCACCGATGGCGCCGAGACCAAGGACCAGCTGACCACGATCATCAAGAGCGTGAGCTCGTTGGTCAACGCAATGAACGAGAACGACAAGGCAATTCGACAGTTCGGCTCGGCCGTGCACGGGACCGCCGACGTGCTCGCCGCCGAGCGTTTCGGCACCGGGAACACCGGCCGCAAGGCCAACGAAGCCCTGAAGAGCACCGCCGAACTCCTCGATAAGAACCGAGACGTCATCAAGGGCCTGCTGGGCAACAGCAACGTCACCCTGCAGACGTTGAGCGACAACCAGCGTGAGCTCAAGGAGACACTGGACTTGTTGCCGTTGCTGCTCGACAACGTCGACCGGTCGATCGATCCGGTCAACGGGTCGCTGCGCCTGCATCCGATGCTGGACAAGCTGCTTTTCGAGAGCCAGTTCACCAAGGACATCTGCAACCTGATGGGTCTGCGGCAGCTCGGATGCAGCACCGGAACGATGGCCGATTACGGTCCCGACTTCGGGCTGACCTACATGCTCGACGGCATGGCCAGGATGGGGCAGTGATGCGCGCGTCGAAGATTTCGAAGATCAGGCTCGTGGCGCTGGCCGCTGCCGGGGTTCTCGCCGTATCTGCCTGCACCCCACCGGGACTCGACAGCCTGCCGCTGCCTGCCCCCAACATGGGTTCGCAGTCGTACAAGCTGACTGCGCGATTCGCCAACGCGCTCAACCTGCCGGCGAAGGCGAAGGTGCGCCTGGGCGGCGCCGACGTCGGGGAAGTCGAGTCGATGGACGCCGTCGACTACGTCGCAGTGGTCCAGTTGCGCATCCGCGAGGGTGTGCGGCTGCCCGTCGGGACCACCGCGCAGCTGCGTACCGCGACCCCGTTGGGCGATGTCTTCGTGGCTGTCACCCCGCCGGCGACACCGAGTGGTCAGCTCCTCAAAGACGGCGGCACATTGGATCTGGACAACACCTCGTCGGCCGCGACGGTCGAGGGCGTGCTCGCCTCTGCGGCGGTGCTCGTCAACGGTGGTGTGATCCGGAACCTGACGCACGTGGTGAACGGACTCGGAAAGTCCTCGGGCGGTAACGGCAGCAACGGCCTCGTGTTCGGCGACATCGTCAAGCAGTCCGATCAGCTGATGGGCACCCTCAACGGCCGGTCCACGCAGATCCAGAACTCGTTGGACAAGACCTCACAATTGGCCTCGACACTCTCGGCGCGGGAGAAGACGATCAACGACCTCTTGGAAGCCGGCGCGCCGGCCCTGAAGGCGATCGATCCTCACCAGGTGACCGACCTCGCGAACACCGCCGGTCACATCTCTGATCAGCTGGCCAAGTTCCCGTCGATCCAGGGCACCGACAGTCGCAGCATGATCACCGATTTCAACACGATCGCGCGTGGGTTCAACGACGTCACGGTCAGCCCGGACACCAGCCTGGTCGCGCTGAACCGGTTGCTGCCGATATTGATCAAGGCCAACGCCGGTAGTGCACTGGCCGTCGACGCCAACATGGCCAAGCTGGCGCTGGGTAACTGGCCCGATGCCGGGTACAAGGGCGACCCGACCTTCCACGGCCCCAAGCAGGCTGACTGGGGCTACCTCGTCGGTAGCTTCAAGTACTCGCTGTACAGGCTGCAGGAACGTGTCGTGGGTCAGGGACCGAATCCCCCGGCACCAGCACCGGCCGCCCAGCCGGAACCACAACCCGCACCTGCTCCCGCCCCCGAGCCAGGACCCGGCCGATGAGCGCCCCCGTACAGTCCGGCGGCGTGCTGGAATCTGCTTCCAGAGGATTGTTGGCCATCGGCGACGTCTTCAAGCGCAGCTGGAAATGGCTGTCCATTGTCGGCCTGGTGGCGATCCTCGTCATCTGCGTCGGCTACGTGATGTTCGGGACGTTGAAGGTCAACCCCATCGAGTCCGAGTATCAGGTGAAGGTGCAGCTGCACGAATCAGGTGGGTTGCTGCCCAATCAGGAAGTGACGCTGCGCGGGGTACCGATCGGCCGTGTGGAATCGGTCAACCTGGAGAAGGGCGGCGTGGTCGCGACCGCTTCGATCAACGGTTCGGTGAAGCTGCCGGTCGACAGCGAGATCCGCGTTTCCGGCCTGTCGCCCGCGGGTGAGCAGTACCTCGATTTCCGGCCGACGACCAATAACGGCCCGTTCTTGGGGAACAACAGTGTCGTCGCGCTCGGCCAGGCGACCACTCCGATAACCCTGGCGCAGGTGCTGGCTGATTCTGACGGCCTACTGGCGCAGCTCGACACCAAGAAGTTGAGCACCCTGCGCAAGGAGCTGGGTGTCAGTGCGCAGGGCCCGGAGAAGCTCGCCGACATCCTCGATGGCGGCACCTTCCTCATCACCACTCTCGATGGCGTGCTACCGGAAACGGTGACGCTGCTGAAGTCCAGCAAGGTGACCTTCTCGACGCTGGTAGACCTCAATTCGGGTCTGGATGCCACCGGTCAACAGTTGGGCAGCACTTTCGCCGGACTGAAGAAGATGGACGGCGGTTTCCGGACGCTGCTCGGGCGGGCTCCGCAGACCCTGCACAGTGTGGACAACCTCTTCACCGACAACTCGGACACGATGGTGCAATTGCTGGGCAATCTGGCCACCGTGGCGCAGCTGAACTACCTGCGCGTCCCTGCCCTCAACGCGCTGTTCCCGGGGCCCGAGGTGCGCGGATCGATGCTGGAGAGCGCCGCGTCGATCTTCCACGACGGTGCCGTCTGGGCGCTGGGTGATCTGCTGTACCCGCGGCCCACGTGCGATTACGTGACACCGCGTAAGCCGGTTTCGGACGCCAGCTTCTACGAACCGGCGTTGTACTCCACGTACTGCGCCAACCCCGATCCGGCGATGCTGGTGCGTGGCGCTCGCAATGCACCTCGCCCCGCGGACGACGACACTGCCGGCCCGCCGCCCAACGCGGATCTGGCCAAGGTGTCGGACCCGACGCCTCGGGGTAAGTGGAGCGTCCCCACGCCGTATGGTGGACCGCAGTGGCCCCTTCCGATCCCCGGCGATGCACCGTTGCCTCCCGACGCGCCTGCGCCGCCGCCCGGTTTCGGTAATACTCCACCTACCGGACGCTAGGCACCCGGACAGGCACCCCGTAAGACGCGCAAGGAGCACAACCATGGCAGACGACGCTGCCGACAAGGACGCCAAGAACACCGACGCCAAGAACACCGATGAGTCTGCGGTGACTCCGGACGCGGAAAAGGCCGAGTCGACGGAAGCCACCGCGGACGAAGTCGCGGACTTCGACGCGGAGGTGTCTGCGAAGGATGCCAAGGACAGCCCGGATGCTCCGGATGCCAAGGACACCGACGAGTCCGACGAATCCGATGACGAGGACATCAGCCTCGAACCGGATGAAGAGGAGCGCCCGAAGGGCATCACTGGGCGCGACTGGGCTTTGACCGCGGCTGCGGTGGTGGCTATCGCAATCGTCGCGGCGGCGGTCATCATCGGGCGGCTCTACGAGGAACAGCGCATCGAGGACCGGTCGTCTCGTGAGGCGTTGGCGGCGGCGCAGGAATTCGCCAACATCATGATCAACGTGGACAGCGCCAAGCTCGACGAAAGCTCCAGTAAGACGTTGGACAGGTCCACGGGTGACTTCAAGAAGAAGTACTCGGAGTCCAGCACCACATTGCGTCAGGTCATGATCGAGAACAAGGCCAAAGCAACGGGTGTCGTTGTGGATTCCGCGGTGAAGTCGGCGACGCCGGACAAGGTCGAGGTGCTGCTGTTCATCGATCAGGCCGTATCAAATGTCGCGATCCCCGATGCACGCATGGACCGCAGCCGCGTTCAGATCACGATGCAGAAGGTCGACGGCCGCTGGCTTGCCAGCGATGTCGAACTGACCTAAGCGCTCTTATCCGATGAGTGTCGGCGGGCTGCTGCTGGTGGCACTGGGTATCGCCATCGGCATGGTCGGCATTGTGGTCCCGATGGTTCCCGGTACCGGGCTCGTGGTCCTTTCCATTGGGGCGTGGGCGCTGGTCGAATCGACAACGAAGGCCTGGGTGGTGCTGGGCATCGTGGTGGCATTGGCCGCCGCGACCATCGTGGTGAAGTACGTATGGCCGGCGGCGCGGATGCGTGAGGCAGGTGTGCCCACGCTCAGCCTGGTGCTGGGCGGGATCGCCGCGATCATCGGCTTCTTCGTGATTCCGGTGGTGGGCCTGGTGATCGGTTTCGTGCTGGGCATCTACCTCGCCGAGTTCATCCGGCGCCGCAGCCAAGGGCAGGCATGGGCGGCGACGGTGACCGCGGTGAAAGCGGTGGCGACCTCGATCGGTATCGAGATGGTGGGGGCCATGGTATCGGCAGGCATTTGGCTTGGGGCCGTGTTGGTTTGACCTACTCGGCAGATCCTAGGTAAGCGCAGAGCGCAACGCCGTCAAGCCCTCGGCATCCACTCCGGCTGCGTTCAGCATCGCCTCGGGTGACCCGAAAAGGTTTGCGACTTCACGGAATCCGGTTTCGAGGTATTCCTCGCGCACTCCCAGCACCTCGTCGGAGAGCATGGCGGCCATGGTCTGGGCGAGCTCGGGCTCGGCCGCCTCCATCTGAGCGGAGATATGGGCCCGCATCGCACCGATAGCCGCATTACTGCGCAGGTAGTCGGCGGCGATATCCGCGTAGCCGATACCGACCGAACTCAGCACCAGTCCAACGAGAAGGCCGGTTCGATCCTTACCTGCCGCACAGTGCACTAAAGCCGTTGCACCGCTGGAGAGTTGATCGGCGACCGCCCGGAGTGCGACCAGGGTGCCGGGAAGTTCGGGGAACCGCCGGTACTCGGCCAGCATGAACTCCACCTGCGACGCCGGGTCCGGGCCGCGGCCCGCAGTCATGCTGGCGAGCATCATCTGCCGGTAGGCGATCTCGTGCGGCGCGCGTTCCTCGCCTGCCGCCGGGGTGGCGAACGGAACCTCGTGCACCCGGATTCCACCGTCCACTCTGTCCGACCCGGTGCGGGCGATCTCGGTGGGGCTGCGCAGGTCATACAGGTCGGTGACACCGAGGCCGCGCAGCGTCTGGGCGCCGGTCGGGGTCAGACCGCTGAGCTCCGAGGACCGGAAGAGCACCCCGGGCCGGATGGTGACGGGGGAATCCGCTCCACCGACGTCCCGGAAGTTCCAAATACCCTCGACGGGATTGTCTGCGGAGGACGCCGTCGACTCGGCGCTGGAGATCGTCACACCCCCACGGTAGCGGTCTGCTTTTCGGCGATGTTCTCACCCGGTTCGGGGCGGAACAGCACGAAGAACGCGACCGCGACCACCAACGCGTATCCGGCGAAGCTCAGCCAGATGCCGTGCCAATCCTTGCTGCTGTCGGGATAGGTGAAGAAGTGCTCGATGACCGCTCCGCTGATGAGGCTGCCGAGCATGGCGCCCACCCCGTTGGTCATGAGCATGAACAGGCCCTGCGCACTTGCCCGGATCGTGGGGCCGCACTGATCTTCGACGAACAGCTGTCCAGAGACATTGAAGAAGTCAAAGGCCATGCCGTAGACGATGCAGGACAACACGATCATCCAGAGCCCGTCGCCGGGATTGCCGTAGGCGAAGAGGCCAAATCGGAGTGTCCACGCCACCATGCTCATCAGCATCACCGTCTTGATTCCGAAGCGGCGCAAGAAGAATGGAATGGCCAGAATGAACAGGGTCTCGGAGATTTGCGAGATGGACATGATGATGGCCGGATGCTCGACCGCGAAGAGGCCCTGGTATTCCGCGACGTTGGCGAAGTCATGCAAGAAGGTGTCGCCGTAGGCGTTGGTGAGCTGCAGCGCGCCACCGAGCAGCATTGCGAAGAGAAAGAACACCGCCATCGTGCGGCGACGGAACAGCGTGAAGGCGGTGAGCCCGAATCTGTCGGCGAAGGTGCCGCTGTGCGCACGATCTAGCTTCGGAGGGCATGCGGGCAGGGTGAACGCGTACAGACCGAGGATGACTGCCGCCGTGCCGGCCACATAGAACTGGCCGGCCGAGGTTTCCAGGTTCAGCAGACTCACGGTGTGCAGTGCGGCGATGAATCCGATGGTGCCACACACGCGGATCGGCGGGAAGTTGATGACGGTGTCTTTGCCCGCGTCCTTGAGTGCGTTGAACGCGACCGTGATGGCCAGCGAGAGCGACGGCATGTAACACAGCATGTTGAGCAGCAGAACCCAGAAGAAGACGGTAGGGCTTGTCACCAGAGGCAGGCTGAAAAGCGCCGCTGCGCCGCCCAGATGCATGATGCCGTAAAGCTTTTCGGCGTTGATCCATTTGTCGGCGATCACACCCATGATGGGCGGCGCGAGAATCGCGGCGATGCCCATCGTCGAGAAGGCGGCACCGAAGTGCGCGCCGGACCAATGTTTGTTGTTGAACCAGTACGCCCCGAGCGTCAGCAGCCATGCTCCCCACACGAAGAATTGGAGGAAGTTCATGACGACGAGGCGGACAGAAAGGTTCATCGGCTTCTCATACTGGAGGACATCGGCCCAGTTGGCAGCGCAACCGAGTGGTGAATAGGCAAAGAATGTCCCCGCCCCTCGCTTGCGGTATATGTCGTCAGGTAAACATGACCCATGCACAAGGATGTGTCTTCTGGCTCTGACGGCGCCACCGGTGATGCGGCATCCCTGGATGCCGACGCCATTCCCGCGAGCCTGCTGCAGTACCTCGGCCGGAAGCTGGGGGAGGAGGTCAGTGTCCGGCGGCTTTCGGCGGGGCATTCGAATCTGACCTACGTGGTAACGGGAACCTCTGGTACGCAGTGGATTATGCGGCGCCCGCCGTTTGGCCGTCTGCAGGCGGGTGCGCACGATGTGATGCGCGAGTATCGGGTGCTCGACGCCCTCAGCGCCGCGCAGGTGCGGGTGCCGCGCGTGACCCTGGCCAGTACCGATGCCGAGATCTTCGGCGCCCCGTTCTATCTGATGGAGCGGCAGGAAGGCGAGGTGATCCGGGACGTCTCGCCGGAGTGGTTCGTGGGTCCGGCCCGGCGTGAGCTGGTGCTGGATCTGGCGGTGGCTCTGGCCGAGATCCACAACGCTGACCCGACGCGGTTGGTGGAAGCCAAGTTGGGGCGTGAATCCGGTTACTTGGCTCGGCAATTGAAGACTTGGGGCGGGCAGTGGGAGTCCATCAAAGAACTGCCCACCGGTCGCGATCTGGAGGATCACACGGCCATCACCACGTGGCTCACGCAGAACTATCCAGGGGACCGTCCGGCGGCGGTGGTGCACGGCGACTACAAGTTGGACAACGTGCTGGTCGATTCGGCAACGGCGCGGATCACCGCGGTGCTGGACTGGGAGATGGCGACCGTCGGCGATCCGTTGGCCGACCTGGGATATTTGCTGTACATGACCCCCGAACCCGGCGGTGAAGTCGCGATGTCCGAACTCACCGGATCGGTGACCGCCCAGGAGGGCTGCCCGTCGCACGCCGAGATCGCCGTGGCCTACCGCCAGGCCCGCACGGGCGATCAAAGCTATTGGACACCAGAAGATTTGACCTACTACCAGGTGCTGGGCGGGTGGAAGCTCGCCACCCTGCTGGAGGTGTCGTATCAACGGCATCTCGCCGGAACCACCGACGATCCGTTCTTCGCCGAGCTGGATGAGGGCGTCCCCCGACTACTTTCGGTGGCCCGCAGCCTGATTCCGGCCGCTGATTAGCATCAAGAAACAAAATCATCCGCTCACTCACTACGCAGAGGAATGCAATGGCCGACGAAGTCCTGATCGAACAGCGTGACCGTGTCCTATTGATCACCATCAACCGTCCGGACTCGCGCAACGCGGTGAACAGGGCCGTCAGCCAAGGGCTCGCGGCTGCCGCGGACCAGTTGGACAGCTCCGATGATCTTTCTGTCGCCATCATCACCGGTGCGGGCGGAAACTTCTGCGCTGGAATGGATCTCAAAGCATTTGTGAGCGGCGAGGCAGTGTTGTCCGAGCGGGGTCTCGGTTTCACCAACGTGCCGCCGCGCAAGCCGATCATCGCCGCGGTTGAAGGGTTCGCACTGGCGGGCGGTACCGAGCTGGTGCTGTCCTGCGATCTTGTGGTTGCGGGTCGCAGCGCCAAGTTCGGCATCCCCGAGGTCAAGCGCGGGTTGGTGGCGGGTGCCGGCGGCCTGCTGCGTCTGCCGAACCGGATTCCGTACCAGGTGGCCATGGAGCTGGCGCTTACCGGAGAGTCCTTCACCGCGGAGGACGCCGCCAAGTACGGGTTCATCAACCGGCTCGTCGACGACGGGCAGGCCCTGGATACCGCGCTGGAACTGGCCGCCAAGATCACCGCGAACGGTCCGTTGGCCGTGGCAGCCACCAAGCGGATCATCATCGAGTCGGCCAGCTGGGCGCCCGAGGAAGCCTTCGCGAAACAGGGTGAGATCCTGATGCCGATCTTCGTGTCCGAGGACGCCAAGGAAGGCGCGAAGGCGTTCGCCGAGAAGCGCGCACCGGTCTGGCAGGGCAAGTAACCCCCCACCTGTTCCCGCGAGCGCGACGTTGTGCACGCCATTCTCGGCGTGTTTCGGGGCGCAACGCCGCGCTCGCCGGGGTGGGTGACGGGGACGCCAGATGCCCCGAAAAGAGACCAGTGGCACTCCCAGCCAATCGGCGTACTGTAGTTAGTTGTGCGAACTTGTCATAGGTAAAACGCCTTGACCTGCACATTTAAATGTACGCACGCCTGACATGCGCATTTGATGGGAGACCTGCCGTGACCAGAACCGACGGTGACACCTGGGACATCGTGACGAGCGTGGGCGCCACGGCGCTCATCGTTTCGGCGATGCGCGCGATCGAGGCCCGAAAGCCTGATCCGCTGGCACGCGACGACTACGCGCAGCATTTTGTTGCCGCCACCAAGACGGAGGCGCCGATCTTCTCGGAGGTGCTGGAGGACCCCGCGGCCGCCCAGGAACCCGATATCCAGCTGTTCTCGAGCTACCTCGGCGCGCGGACCAAGTACTTCGACGAGTTCTTCCTGGCTGCCGGTGACGCCGGTGTCAGGCAGGCGGTGATCCTTGCGTCCGGTCTCGATGTACGTGGGTACCGGCTGCCCTGGGCCGACGGCACCACGGTCTACGAGCTAGACCTCCCGAAGGTGCTCGAGTTCAAGAAGCGGGTGCTCGATGAGCACGGTGCGCAGACCACCGCGACGGTCCACGATCTGCATATAGACCTGCGTGACGACTGGCCGGTAGCGCTCAAGGCGGCGGGATTCGACGCCACCCGGCCCACGGCATGGCTGGCCGAAGGCTTGCTGCCCTTCCTTCCAGGCGCGGCACAGGACCTGCTGTTCCAGCGCATCGCCGAACTATCCGCGCCCGGAAGCCGGGTTGCTGTAGAAGATTTCGGCGCCCCGGGCAACCAGGCGGACCGCATGTCGAACGCGATGGAAAACGAAGAGGGCGCGCTCCAGCGGATCTTCAAGAGCATCGTCGAGGACGATGCGGCTCCCTCGAGTCTGTGGTTCGGCGATGAACGTGAGGACCCGGCACTGTGGCTCACCAGTCACGGATGGACAGTCGAGGCCACCACGGCCGGTGAACTGCTGCAGCGGTACAACCGGGCGCCGCTGGCAGGCGAGCATGAGCTCACCGACGCCATCGGGCAGAGCCGCTACTTCACCGCGGTGCTCGGCGCGTAGGCATGGTGCGTTCCGAGGGAGACTCCTGGGACATCGTCACCAGCGTCGGCCATACGGCGCTTGCGGTGGCAGCCGGACGGGCGCTCGATGCGAGGCTGGATCCACCACTGGCACATGACGATCACGCGGCGGCGTTCGTGGCGGCCGCGGGCGCGCCCGAGCTGGCTGCTGCGGTCGCCGCCGGAGATATGACCAGCTCGGCGGCGTTCAACGCTCAATGGGTGGGCGTGCGGACGCGATTCTTCGACAACTTCTTTGCCGACGCCGCCGGCGCCGGTGTGCGGCAACAGGTGATTCTGGCCGCCGGATTGGATTCGCGCGCATACCGATTGCCGTGGCCCGCGATTACCACCGTCTTCGAATTGGATCAGCCGAAGGTGCTGCAGTTCAAGGAAGAGGTCTTGCGGCGGTCCGGGGCACAGCCGAGCGCCAGGCGGGTGCCGGTGGCGGTTGACCTGCGCGAGGATTGGCCTGCCGCCTTGCGGGTGGCGGGTTTTGACGCGGGCCAGCCGACGGGGTGGATTCTGGAGGGCCTGTTGCCCTATCTGCCGGGTGCGGCACAGGACGCGCTCTTCGAAAGGTTGAACGTGTTATCGGCGCCCGGTAGCTGGGTGGCCGCCGAGCTGGGTCCGGAACCCGGCGAGCTGGATCGCCTCGCGTCTTCCATTAAGACCGCCGTCGACGACACCAGTGACGGTGGGACACAACCGAATCTGCGTGACCTGTGGTTCGACGACCCGCGGGCGGATACCAAGGCCTGGCTGGGCGGGCATGGCTGGACGGTGACCCCGGCCAACCTGGTAGAGGCGGCGATCACCTATGGGCGGCCACTTCACGACTTGCCACAAGCATTTGAAACATTCCTGAGCACCAAGTTTTTCACCGCTGTTCGAGACCATCCGAGAGGCTGAGATGACAAGTACAGACCAGGGAAACTGGACCCGTAGCGACGGCGACTCCTGGGACATCGTGTCCAGCGTGGGGTACACCGCATTGGGTGTCAGTGCGCAGCGTGCCGTCGAAACCGAGCGCCCGGACGCGCTGATCGTCGACCCGTTCGCCAAGCATTTCGTGCTCGCCGCGGGCGAGCCGCATCTGATCGAGACCATCACGAAACGTGATGCGCCGCAGGCATCTCCGTTTGAGTATCTGCGGGGCATGGGAATGCGCAGCAGATTCTTCGACGAGTTTTTCCTTGACGCGTCGGCTTCCGGGATCAAGCAGGCGGTAATTCTGGCTGCGGGGCTGGACGCACGGGCACACCGGCTGGTCTGGCCCGCCGGTGTGGCGGTGTACGAGTTGGATCAGCCCCAGGTCCTCGCCTTCAAGGATGGGGTGTACGCCGAGCAGGGTGCGGCTCCGACCTGTGATCGCCGTGCCGTGGCGGTCGACCTGCGTGATGATTGGCCCGCCGCACTCAAGGAAGCCGGATTTGATCCCGGACAGCCCACTGCGTGGTCGGCGGAAGGACTGTTGCCGTATCTGCCCGCAGCGGCGCAAGAACTGCTGTTTGAGCGGATCGCCGAGCTTTCCGCTCCGGGGAGCCGCGCCGCGATCGAGGGCCCGACGGGCACGTTGGGGATGAGTCAGTTCGCGAAGGTCGAACAGAAGTACCGGTCCGAGAAGGACACCTTCGGCAAGATCGATATCACCGAACTGTTCTATGACGAGGAGAAGACGCCGCCGATCGAATGGTTCTCGGCCCGCGGATGGGACACCGAGGGGCTGGATATGTTTGATCTGGCCGCCCGGTACGGCGTGCAGCATCCCGAAGTCCCCGAGGACATCAAGGAACTGGCTGGCGCCATGCATTACCTGACCTGCACCCTGCCCGCCTGAAAGGAAACGCAATGACCGATATCGCTGACAAGGACTGGTCGCGCAGCGAGGGCGACTCATGGGACATCGTCTCCAGCGTCGGATTCACCGCGTTGGGAGTGGCGGCCGCGAGGGCGGTCGAGAACAGGCAGGCCGAACCCTTGGTGCGTGATCCGTATGCGGAACACTTCGTGCGGGCCGCCGGCGAACCGAATCTGATCGGACTTTTGGATAGTCCTGAGCCGCAGGCCCCCAACCCCGGGACCACGCCCCGGCATATCGGCTTGCGTAGCCGGTTTTTCGACGAGTTCTTCGTGAACGCAACGAATTCCGGGTGTGGACAGGCGGTGATCCTGGCCGCCGGCCTGGACGTGCGAGCGCACCGGTTGCCGTGGCCGGAGGGCACCAAGGTGTTCGAGCTGGATCAGCCCCAGGTGCTGGAGTTCAAGGACCGGGTGCTGGCCGAGCACGGTGCCGCCCCGACCAGCGACCGGCGCGAGATCGCCGTGGATCTCCGGGACGACTGGCCCGCAGCGTTGCTGGCCGCCGGCTTTGACCCTGACGTTCCGACCGCTTGGTCGGCCGAGGGCCTGATCATCTACCTGCCCTCTGCGGCACAAGATCTGCTGTTCGAGCGAGTGGTCGCGTTGTCGGCGCCGGGCAGTCAGGTGGCAGTTGAGGCCACCCGGGGAAGGCCCGACATCGCCAAATGGGGCGCGATGCAAAAGAAGTACGCCGACGAGAGTCACCCGATGTCGAAGGTGGACATCACGTCACTGTTCTACGACGAAGAGCGCGCCGATGTCGCCGAGTGGTTCGCGGCACGCGGATGGACGGTCCAGGGTGCCGACGCCCTCGAACTGGCCGCCACGTACGGGGTGGAGATCCCGGAGCTGCCGGAGGACGTCGTCGAGGTGGTGAAGCAGGGCAACTACGTCACCGCCGTTTTGCCGAGCTAGAGCTCTATCCCCAGGAGGCTGGCTGGGTTCGGTATTCCGGGCTAACATGCGGAAGGGGCATGTTCAGAGGGGGATGCATGAAGATCGACCCGGTAGCGACGGAAAAATGCGCGGCACAACTCGATGCGACCGATACTCATGTCGAGTTCGCCAAGGGAAGGCTTCGCGCCACCGAGGGCAAGGACTTCGGTGATCTGACTGGGGCGATGAACGCCGCACGTGACCGGGTATCGGGTGCGCTTGGCACGGTTTCGGCTGTGCAGAAGGAGATTTCGCAGAACATCCGCGCGTGCACCAAGGCGCTCGTCGAGATGGATCAGCGCAACGCCGGGAACCTCAGTGACACGGGGATCAAGTTCCCGGTGCTTGGCTAGGGCCGGTGTCCGATGACACTGGGTGACACGCAGAAGCAGCTGGAGCAGGTAGTCGCCGACCTCCGGCAGATCGGCGAGATCACCATCAGCACCGTCTGGCCGATTGCCAAGAAGGTCGTCGCAGCGGTCCGCAAGGTCATCTCGGTGGCCACCGAACCCCCGCCGCCCGACCCCGCGACGGTGCGGGAGGTGGCGGCGCGCTGGCGGGAAATGGCTCCTGCGATGGGGGAGTGGCACGCCAACGATGTGCAGCAAGCGCAGAACACCATCCCCGAGACGGTGTGGGGGCGCACCCCCGGTGATGCATACGGCGAAACAACCGGGGACAAGGCGCGCACCAGTATCGCGAACTTCAAGACGAGATCTACCACGATCGGCCCGGCCGCGACCGCGGTCGCGAGTTCCCTCGACACCTTCGCCGGGTCGATGGACAAGGCGCGTGATCGGTGGCACAACGCGTTCGCGTCACTCAAGGACGACGTCGACTGGAACAACATCCCGAAGAATCCCTTCGACGCGATCCCGTATGTGCGCAAGCTCGTGGGTGACGTGGTGCATGGGGTGGAGGAGCTCGCGGGTGCGTACGGCGACGCCGACAAGGCGGTGAATACGGCCAAGGGCGAACTCGGTAAGGCGGTGGATGGCATCACCTTGCCCGACCACACGTCGGTCGCGGCGGGCGCGATCGGCTCGGTGAACAACTGGTCGGATGTCAAGAACGATCCGGACGGTCACAAGGACGGCACCGGCCTGCGACCGGGAGTGCAGGAGCGTGCCGATGCCAACCTGGCGGCGATGAGTCCGGAGGATCGCGCCAAGGCGCAGGCGATGCTGGACAACGCGAAGGACGACGCCCGACGGAACTGGATCATCGCGGCGCTCGCGCGGGGTGGGGATGTTGGTACTTTGCAACGCTTCTCGGAAAAGCTAGCGCTCATGGACGATCAACAGGTGCGTGAGCTTGACCCGGTGGAGTACGCCAAGAATCACCCGGGCGTGCTGGTGCAGCCCGATGGCACAACCTGTGGATCGTCCTCGCTCGTCGTCGCCAAGATGATCAATGACCCTGTGTATGCCATGAAGATGCTTACCGGGTACGACGCGGGGGATTCCGCTTCGCCTCAGCCGGGACAGTCGATAACGACATCCGAGGTCACGTCCAGGTTCGCGGACGAAGCAAAGAAGATGCACGATTCGACGAACAACGCGATCGTTCCCGGCTGGGGTACTACCTGGCCCGAGACATTCGGTACCCCGCCGTATGGCGCGGCCGACGAGATGGGCAAGCCGGGTGGACCGGGCGTCCCGGGGAGTGCGTATCAATTTGAGGTGGCGAATCCGCTGGGTCCTTCCGGGGACTATCAAGCGATCAGTTCGGCTGTTCAGTCCGGGCAGTCTGTTCCGTTGTTCGTCGGCAGCGGAGTCAACGGTCACATTGTCTTGGTCACCGGAATGCAGGGTGACTCGCTGGAAATCTACGAACCCTCCTCGGGTCAGAAGATGACGATCCCGAAGGATGACTTCGTCAACAACCGAATATCGTTCGGTGGCGAGACGCGCTATCGGCCCTGGGGTGAGGTGGTCCCGAAGTGAAAGGCCTAAGGCTTTCCTCGGTGCTATTGCTGGTATTCGTGCTGGCCGCGTCGTGTCCTAAGCACCCCGAGATATTCGAGCCCAACGATGTGGACGCGGCACGATCTCAGCGGCTGGCGGCCGACGCCTGGCTGGCGCCCGCGGAGCCGCACCACAGCTCGTACAACGGGCTGAACAACATCTCGCGCGAGTCGGTGGTCAGGATGGCGTCGTTCACACACAGTGATCCATTGGACGTTGTCACCCGAGAAACAGAAAAGGCCCTGCGGAACGGATGGGTACTGACCTATGCCCACTGCGGGTCCGTGGCGCGGCCCATGTCGTCGGCCAGTGCACCCCAGACCCTGTCTGGTGTTGAAGTGAATCTCGAGAAGTCGCCGACCGACCCGGAGAATGCCGCCATGGCACAGCTGACGGCCTATCGGGTGGAGCCCGACCCGGAAGGACAGGGGATGGTCAACATGGAGATCAACGCTTTCGCCCGGTATCACTCGGATAAGGGTTGGCCGAATCTTCCGGGCGTCGCGATTGACACCACGTGCCTGGTGGTACCTGGCGCGCGCGCCGTCGGCCTCAGTGCGACATCGGCATTTCCTTCAGGAATTGTCCAGGGCATTATGAGCGGCCAGCCGTTGAACGAGAAGGGCGAACCTGACGGATCGGTGCGCTGAAGGGAGTTGCCTCAAACACCGACGGTGCCAGACTGGTGTGTGTGAGCCAG
Source organism: Mycobacteroides immunogenum (assembly GCF_001605725.1). Taxonomy (NCBI): domain Bacteria; kingdom Bacillati; phylum Actinomycetota; class Actinomycetes; order Mycobacteriales; family Mycobacteriaceae; genus Mycobacteroides; species Mycobacteroides immunogenum. The sequence continues at coordinate 5,208,858 of NZ_CP011530.1, read as the reverse complement.
AACCCGGAGAACACCAAGTACGTCGAGCCCGGTGAGTTCAAGCGGGATACCAACTACATAAATACGCGGATCACCGCTGACGGGAGCGATGGCTATCCCGTCGAGCCCGGCAGATACCGACTTGTTGCGGCACGTGCCTGTCCCTGGGCCAACCGGACGCTCATTGTCCGCAGGCTTCTCGGTTTGGAAGATGCTCTGTCGCTTGGTCTTTGCGGGCCAACTCATGACAAGCGCAGCTGGACCTTCGATCTTGACCCGGGCGGCGTCGATCCCGTGCTGGGTATTCACTTCCTGCGCGACGCCTACCTCAAGCGGTACCCGGACTATCCGCGTGGCATCACCGTGCCCGCGATAGTCGAAGAAGCCACGGGTGAAGTTGTCACCAACGACTATGCGCAGATGACGCTGGATTTCTCCACGGAATGGGCCGCGTATCACCGTCCGGGCGCGCCGCAGCTGTATCCCGTGGACTTGCGGCCGGAGATCGACGAGGTGAACCGTCGCGTCTACACCGAGGTGAACAACGGCGTCTATCGCTGCGGTTTCGCGGGTGATCAGGACGCGTACGACGCCGCCTACGACCGGCTGTTCACCGCGCTGGATTGGTTGTCGGAAAGGCTTGCCGGACAACGCTATCTGGTGGGTGACACCATCACCGAGGCCGATGTGCGATTGTTCACCACGCTGGCTCGCTTCGATCCGGTCTATCACGGGCATTTCAAGTGCAATCGGGAGAAGCTGAGCGAGATGCCGGTGCTGTGGGCGTACGCGCGCGATCTGTACCAGACGCCGGGCTTCGGCGATACTGTCGATTTCGGGCAGATCAAGGAGCACTACTACGTAGTGCACGCCGATATCAATCCCACCCGAGTGGTCCCCAAGGGGCCGGATTTGAGTGGTTGGAGCACCCCGCACGGACGCGAGGAGTTGGGTGGTCGCCCGTTCGGTGATGGCACTCCGCCGGGGCCGCCGCGAGAGTCGGAACGCGTGTCAGATCACGGTCATTGCCCTGGTTAACGACCTTTGCAGCATTTACAAAAACGGAAGACTTGTTAACAAGCATGCCTTTCCTTAGTATCCGTCGGCATGCTGCACCACAGGGTGAAGGGCGAGTAGATGACCGATCAACCAGTCACTATCGGAGTTGTCCGAGAGTCAGGTGAGGACGAGCGCCGCGTCGCGCTGGTCCCGAAGGCGATCGCCGGCCTGATTGGCAAGGGTGTGAACATCGTCATAGAAAGTGGCGCGGGAGAGCGTGCGCTGCTGCCTGACGAGCTGTACACCGAAGCGGGTGCGAAGGTGGGCGACGCCTGGTCCGCGGACGTCGTGGTGAAGGTCGCGCCGCCCACGGCCGCCGAGGTCGCTCGCCTACGTCAAGGGCAGACCCTCATCGGCTTCCTGGCGCCGCGCAATGCCGACAACAGCATTGGCGCGCTCAAGAGCGCCGGTGTGCAAGCCTTTGCGGTGGAAGCCATTCCGCGCATCTCGCGCGCGCAGGTGATGGACGCGCTGTCCTCGCAGGCCAACGTGGCCGGATACAAGTCCGTGCTTGTGGCGGCCTCCGAATCCACTCGCTTCTTCCCGATGCTCACCACCGCCGCCGGGACCGTGAAGCCGGCGCTGGTGCTGGTTCTGGGTGTCGGCGTCGCGGGTCTGCAGGCGCTGGCCACGGCCAAGCGCCTGGGTGCTCGCACCACCGGCTACGACGTGCGCCCGGAGGTCGCCGATCAGGTGCGCTCGGTGGGTGCCCAGTGGCTCGATCTGGGTATCGACGCCGCAGGTGAGGGCGGCTACGCCCGCGAGCTCACCGACGAGGAGCGCCAGAAGCAGCAGCAGGCCCTCGAAGACGCCATCAAGGGATTCGATGTCGTCATCACCACCGCGCTGGTTCCGGGACGTCCGGCGCCGCGTCTGGTGACCGCCGCCGCCGTGCAGGGCATGAAGCCGGGTTCGGTGGTTGTCGACCTCGCCGGTGAGACCGGCGGCAACTGTGAGCTCACCGAGCCAGGGCAGACCGTCGTCAAGCACGGCGTCACCATCGCCTCGCCCTTGAACCTGCCGGCCACCATGCCCGAGCACGCCAGCGAGTTGTACGCCAAGAACATCACGTCCGTTCTCGAACTCCTCATCAAGGATGGCGCCCTGGCGCCGGACTTCGATGACGAGATCGTCGCGGGCTCCTGCGTCACCCGGGAGGTCTCCTAGACATGTACGGACAGTTATTGGCCAACATCGCGATCCTGGTGCTCGCCGGGTTCGTCGGATTCGCCGTTATCTCCAAGGTGCCCAACACCTTGCACACACCGCTGATGTCGGGCACCAACGCCATCCACGGCATCGTGGTGCTCGGCGCGCTGATCGTGCTGGGCAACCTGCCCGCCGACGCCAGCTGGGGCACCCGGATCATCGCGTTTGTCGCGCTGATCTTCGGAACCCTCAACGTGATCGGTGGCTTCTTGGTCACCGACCGCATGCTGGGCATGTTCAAGTCGAAGAAGCCTGAGCAGAAGGAGGCGGCCAAGTGAGCACCGAAAGCCTCAACTACATCGTCGATGTTCTCTATATCGCCGCATTCGCCCTTTTCATCTACGGCTTGTCCGGACTGACCGGACCCAAGACCGCGGTACGTGGCAACTGGATTGCCGCCGTCGGTATGGGCATCGCGGTGCTGGCCACGCTGATCAAGGTCAGCGAGACCGCCACCACGCTGGACTGGGTTCTGATCGGTGCGGGTCTGGGCATCGGTGTCGTGCTGGGCATCCCGCCCGCGCTGAAGACCAAGATGACCGCGATGCCGCAGTTGGTGGCGCTGTTCAACGGCGTCGGCGGTGGCACCGTGGCACTTATCGCCTGGTCAGAATTCATTGAGACCAAGGGTTTCTCGGAGTTCAAGCCGGACCAGTCGCCGACCGTCGCGTTGGTGGTGGGATCGCTGTTCGCCGCGATCATCGGCTCGGTCTCCTTCTGGGGCTCGCTGGTGGCCTTCGCCAAACTGCAGGAGTCCATCCCGAAGAACGTCGAGAAGCGGCTTGTCGCGTCGGCCAAGATTTTCCAGGCCTCCAACATCGTGCTGCTGCTGGCCGCCGTCGGTGCCGCTGTGTACATCGGGTTGCACCCGGGCCTGCCGGTGTGGTGGATCGTCGCGGTGCTGGCGTTCGCCGGCGTGATGGGTCTGTTCGTGGTGTTCCCGATCGGTGGCGCCGATATGCCGGTGGTCATCTCGCTGCTCAACGCGATGACCGGTTTGTCAGCTGCCGCAGCAGGTTTGGCGCTGAACAACACCGCCATGATCGTCGCCGGCATGATCGTCGGCGCCTCCGGTTCGATCCTGACCAACCTGATGGCCGTGGCGATGAACCGCTCGATTCCGGCCATCGTGTTCGGTTCGTTCGGCGGCGGTGACACCGCCGCTGCGGGCGGTTCGGCCGAGCAGGGCACCGTCAAGGCCACCTCGGCTTCCGATGCCGCGATCCAGATGGCCTACGCCAACCAGGTGATCGTGGTGCCCGGCTACGGCCTGGCCGTCGCGCAGGCCCAGCACACCGTCAAGGAGATGGCGGATCTGCTGGAGAGCAAGGGTGTTGAGGTCAAGTACGCCATTCATCCGGTCGCGGGCCGGATGCCCGGACACATGAACGTGCTGCTGGCCGAGGCTGATGTCGAGTACGACGCCATGAAGGAAATGGACGACATCAACGGCGAGTTCAACCGCACCGATGTCACCATCGTGATCGGCGCCAACGACGTCACCAACCCGGCGGCGCGCAACGATCCGTCCAGCCCGATTCACGGCATGCCGATCTTGAACGTGGATGAGTCCCGCTCGGTGATCGTGCTGAAGCGTTCGATGAGCTCGGGCTACGCCGGTATCGAGAATCCGCTGTTCTTCCAGCCGCAGACCTCGATGCTCTTCGGGGATGCCAAGAAGTCGGTGTCCGCGGTCATCGAGGAACTCAAGGCGCTGTAGCCCAACCTCATCGCCATCGAGTGGGAATCTCACGCGGAAATCCGGCCGGAAATCCGCGTGAGGTTCCCACTCGGCGTATGAAGGGGCTTATGCGTGGGCTGCTGGGCGGTTTTGTCGCGGGGGCGGCGCTGCTGGCCCCGGTGGCCACCGCCGAGCCGCATGACTGTGCCTCGGTGGATCGGGCGCGCGTGCAGATTCGGCAGCTGTCACAGGAAAATGGGGTAGCCGTGCGGCAGACCGCTGTCGCACGCAATCGGGCGATAGCCGTGCTGCTTCGGACCGCGGCGGGCGACACCTCGGACCCGACGGTGCGTGACCGCGCGCTGGAGGCCGGGGCCGCCGCGGAGCGCTATGCCAACGTGATGGCCGCCGCGACCTCCGTGGACGGTGTGCTGGAGCCACCCGGTGACGAGATGTCCCGCGCCGTCAACACCATGGCCGCGCTGGAACGGGTGTGCCCGATCTCCGGGCGCTAGGACTCGGTGTCCTCGACGCGGCGCCACGTCACCAATCCGGCGGCCAGTGCCGCCAGCCCCGCGAGCCAATACAGTGCGTGCGGCAGGGAAGAAATTGCCAATGCGGCAAGGGAAATCGCGGGTAGCCCGATGTTCAAGATGACATCCCGGCGTTGCATCAGCAGCACCAGCCAGGCCAGCGCGAGGTAGATGGCGAACGGCACGGTGATGGTGAGCGCGGCGATTCCGGGACTCAGATGGCTCTTGCCCAGGCCCTCGTCGACGGTGATCTCGAAGCCGGCCGACAGCGCGGCGACGGACGCGAAGATGAAGTAGTGGCTGTAGCCCCACAGCACGGTCGCGCGTAGCGAGACATCTTTGCACTCTTGTTCTTCGTCGAAGTAGATCCACCAGACCGAGGCCACGATGATCAGGGCGGCTACCGCGATGCCGATCATGGTGCCGGAGTGGTCGGCCTCCTCGACGCCGCCGATGATCGAATTCGCCGATGCCAGAATGGATTCGCCGAGCACGATCAGCGTGAACAGCCCGTAGCGCTCGGCGATGTGCACGGGGTGCCAGGTGGTCGGGGCGACACGCTCGGCGAACAAGGGCACCGATATGTCGGCGAGCATGATCACGATGAACAGTCCGAAGCGCAGATTCTCAGGTGCGAAGATGCCCCACCACACCCACGCCGCCTGCACGATCACGATTCCCGTGACATAGCGCAGGCAGGTGGCGCGCATGGCCGGGTCGCTGACCGCGGCACGGACCCACTGGCTTCCCGCGGCGATGCGCATCAGCACGTAACCCGCGATGACGATCCCGAAGTCGGCTTGTGTCATCGCCCGCTCGACGCCGGCGGCGATGGTCAGTGCGCCGGCCATCTGGACCAAGGTCGTCAGTCGGTACAGCCAGTCGTCGGTGTCGAAGGCGCTGGCGAACCAGGTGAAGTTCATCCACGCCCACCAGATGGCGAAGAATCCCATCGCGTATCCGACGAGCCCCTGGGCGAAGTGACCCTCCGCCCAGAAGTGGTGCAGGCTCCCGGACGCACGGGATACCGCCACCACGAAGACGAGGTCGAAGAGCAGTTCGAGTGGGGTGGACGCGCGGTGCGGCTCTGCCGGATCGCGGGACACCATGGCCTTGAGGCCACCGATCATATGGTTACCTACAGGTCTAGGAGGTGGCGGCGGACTTCGGCAGCTTAACGTGCAAAACCCGCTCAAGCTGGCGAACCTCCCGGCCGGGTAACCCAACCAGTTGATCGGGATTCCGTCCGCGAACAGAACCCCTACGCATATAGTGAGGCACCATGCAACCGGTGACCGACACTAAAACAGGCGGCTCTTCGCAGCGCCGTGCCGGTCGCCGCGAGGAACTGGTGGCGGTGGCATCCAAGTTGTTCGCGGCTCGTGGATATCACGGCACCCGTATGGATGACATCGCCGATGTCGCCGGCCTGAACAAGGCGACGGTGTACCACTACTTCGCGTCCAAGGCGCTCATCCTGTACGAGATCTACTTCAAGGCGGCCGAAGAGACTCTGGCCTGCCTGCAGGACGATCCGCGATGGTCAGCGCGTGAAGCGTTGTATCAATGCACGAGCCGGATGCTGGCCCTCATCTTCTCGAACCGGGAGCAGGGAGCCGTCTACTTCCAGGAGAACCCGTTCCTTTCCGAGTGGCTCTCACCCGAGCAGGTGGCCGAGATCCGCAAGCGCGAGGACATGGTGCAGGAGCGCGTTCAGAACATCATCGAGCGGGGTATATCCAGCGGTGAGTTCGTCGAATGCGATTCGCACGTGATGGCGCTCGGCTACATCGGCATGGTGCTGGGTTCGTACCGCTGGCTCAACCCGAGTGGCCGCCGTAGCGCTCAGGAGATCGCCGTGGAGTTCAGCACCACGTTGCTGCGCGGGCTGATCAGGGACGAGGCAACCCGGATCAATGATCCGTTGGGCGTCGCGTCGGCGACGGCCGCTGACGGTGCGCCGTAGCGATGGATCTGTAGTGGCCGCTGACTCCATCCTGACGCTGGACTTGCCCAACGTCAGACTGCAGGCGCTGTCCTGGGGGCCGCAGGACGGTCCGCTGGTGATCTGCGGCCACGGCTTCCCCGACTCCGCTCACACGTGGCGGCTGTTGGGGCCCCGGCTGGCCGCCGATGGTTGGCGCGTCGTGGCCCCGTTCACCCGCGGCTACTCACCCAGCGAAATACCGTCCGACGCCGAGTACGGACTGGGCGCATTGATGCGGGACGTCCTCGACATTCATACGTTGCTGGGTGGCGACGAGCGCGCGATCTACATTGGCCATGACTGGGGAGCCCTGGTCGGCAATGCGCTTGCCCGTAGCGGTCAGTCTCCCTTCGCGCGCATCGTCACCATGGCGGTGCCGCCTTTCGAGGTTCTCGGCTCGAATCTCGCGGCGATCGGACCCGCGGGCTGGCCTGGAGTGCTCGGGCGGCAGCTACTCATGAGCTGGTACACGTTGTTCCACCAGATACCGGTGCTGCCGGAACTGCTGTTGCCTTGGCTTCTTCGTATGTACTGGCGGCGGTGGTCGCCCGGATACGACGCACGTGCGGACCTGCTGTACACCGATGAGGCGATGCTCCAGAAGGGGAATCGCCGGGCCGTCATCGGCTACTACCGGGCAAACATTCGGCGTGCCTTGCTGCCGTCGCGAAAGTACTGGCAGACCCAGCGTTCGCTGTTGGACGGAGCGCGTACGCCGGTCTTGTATCTACATGGCCGTCGGGATGGATGCATGACGTATCGGCTGGTAGATTCTGCGCGCCCGGATCTGCCCGATCGCAGTGTTGAAATCATCAATGGCGGTGGACATTTCGTGCATCTGGAATGCCCGGACGTGGTGTACGAGCGCGTGCGTGAGTTCCTGGGCCCGCCAACTTCAAAGGTAGAGTGAACCAATGCCAGTCGTCAGTCAGACCGTCGAGGTGGCCGCGCCACCGCAGGTGATCGTCTCCATCGTCACCAACTACGAGGCGTACCCCGAATGGAACAAGGAGATCGCCAGCGTCGACATTCTGCAGCGACTCCCGGACGGCCGCCCACACATCGTGCGGCTGAAGGTGGAGACCTCCGGTATGTCGTCGACGAATGTCGCTGAGATCGCCTACCTCAATGCCGCTCAGGTGGCCACGCGTCTGCTGGAGAGCGACATCTTCGAGAAGCAGGAACAGACCTTCTCGATCGTCCCGATGGGGCAGACCTGCCTGCTCACCGTGGACATGGACGTCGAAACCAAGCTCCCGATCCCCAAGCCGATGGTGAAGAAGCTTGCCAACCAGGTGCTCGAGCACCTGGCCGAGGGACTCAAGGGCCGCGCCGAAGCGATCGCTTCCGGCCAGCTGCAGCCTTCGCCGGTGCAGCAACCACCCGCGCAGGCCTAGCGCCCGGCCGGTTCGCTCCTACTCTCCGGACCACATCCCGGAGCTGTCCAGGTATTCGATGAGTCGGCGTGCGCCGTCGATGAACTGCACTTCGGTGTGGGTGATCACCTCGGCGATGTCACCCGCACGTAGCGCTGCGATGAGTTTGTCGTGTGCTTCCGTCGCGGGTCCGATCCAGGTCGGATCCGCGGCAAACAGCTGATGCGGCGTGTACCGCACCGCCTGCAACAGAAACCAGGCCAACTTGGGCCGATCGGCCACATAGTTGAGAAGACGGTGGAACTCGAACTCCGCGGACGCTATTTCTTCTGGTGAGGTGGCATTCCGAAGTGCGTCGTTCTGTTCGGCCAGGGCATTGGCCTGCTCGGGAGTGATGCGGGCCGCGGCAGCCTTGGCCAGCTCGACGGCCAAATGCGACTGCAGCGCGAAGATGTCCTCGACATCTCGACGGCTGAGCGGGGCCACCGCGTAGCCACGGTGCGGAACCGCATTCACCATGCCCTCGCCGCGCAGCGTCAAGAGCGCCTCGCGCACCGGGGTGACGCTGACACCGAGCTGAGCCGCCGTCTCGTCCATCCGGATGTATTCACCGGGCCGCAGCTCACCGGTCATGATCGCTGCGCGGAGCCGGCCAGCAACCTCCTCGGATAGCTGGGGCCTACGGATTTCACGAGCCTGGGCCCGGGGAGTGCTCATCCGATCTGCCTGCCATTTCCCTGTGTGGTGACGCTCTTGCATCTAAAGTCATATCAAATATATTTGACGCGGCGCGACGAAGCGACAAACCAGGAGGCAGCGAGTTGAGTCCCGATGAACCTGTCGGTGCACCCGATGTGACCGTCGACGGCGGCATCATGCGGATCACGTTCACCAGGCCGGACCGGATGAATGCGCTCAACGCGCCAGCCACTGCCGGACTGATCGCGGCCCTCGAGTCGGTCTCCGGCCGCCAGGACGTGCGCGTTGTTGTCATCAGTGGTGGGGCGCCCGGGAGTGCGTTCACCGCGGGCGCGGATGTCGCCGAGCTGGCGGCGGGCACCGGCGATCTGACTCCGCAGCAGGCCGCGGAATTGACCATGGACAACGCCGAGCGCTTGGTGCGGGCCGTGCTGAACTGTCCGGTGCCCACGATTGCCGAAGTCACGGGCGCGGCGGCCGGGATCGGCGCCTCGGTGGGTCTGGCCTGTGATCTGATCTACGCCGCCGACACGGCCTTCTTTCTGTTGGCATTCGCGAACATCGGCCTGATGCCCGACGGCGGATCGAGTGCATTGGTCTCGGCGTCGATCGGCCGGGTGAAGGCCAACGCGATGGCGCTGCTGGCTCAACCGCTCAGTGCCGCAGATGCTTTCGCGTCCGGACTGGTAAATGAGGTGGTGCCGGGAGATCGGTTGCGTGAGCGGGTCGACAAGTCGGCGCGCAGGCTTGCGCATGGCTCCCGCCGCGCGATGCAGTTGACCAAGGAGGCCATGAACGCGGTCTCGCTCAAGCTGTTCGACGAAGCCATCGGCCGTGAACGTGAGGGCCAGATCGAGCTGTTGACCTCGCCCGATGCCCAGGAAGGCTTCGCCGCCTTCCTCGAGGGCCGACGTCCCAACTTCAGTCAGTAGGAGAGTCCGTGACCGACACGATCGATGCGAGCATCCAGTCCGCCGGCCTTGAGCAGCCGTACCGGGCGCGGCGGCAGAACTGGTGTAACCAGCTGTCCCGCCACGCGCTCATGCAACCCAACGCCACCGCCATCCGATATCTGGGGCGCAGCATCTCGTGGGGGGAGCTGAATCAGCGAGTGCAATCCCTCGCCGATGCGTTGTCCCGGCGCGGTGTCGGGTTCGGGGACCGGGTTCTCATTCTCATGCTCAACCGTCCCGAGTACGTCGAATCTTGGCTCGCCATCAATGAACTCGGCGCCATCGCGATCCCGGTGAACTTCCGTATGACACCGCCCGAAGTCGCGTTCCTGGTGGAGAACAGCGGGGCCAAGGTCGCCATTACCGAGACAGTGCTGGCGCCGGTGGCCGCCGCCGTGCGCCAGCAGGTACCCGCGTTGGAGACGGTCATCGTGGCCGGCTCGGAATCCGGGGACGGCGCGCTCGGCTACGAAGAAGTGATCGCTGAAGAGGGGGAAGCACACGCCGAGGTGGATCTGCCGGGCGATACCCCCGCCCTGATCATGTACACCTCGGGCACGACCGGACGCCCGAAGGGCGCGGTGCTGACGCATCTCAATCTGTCTGGTCAGGCGATGACCTATCTGTTGAGCACCACCGTCGACCTGAGCTCGGATGTCGGGTTCATCGGGGTTCCCATGTTCCACATCGCCGGTGTGGGCAACATGATTACGGGGTTGCTGCTGGGGTTGCCCACCGTGATCCACCCGCTGGGCGCATTTGATCCCGGAGCCCTGTTGGATGTCCTGGAGGCCGAAGGTGTCACCGGAATCTTCTTGGTTCCGGCGCAGTGGCAGGCGGTCTGCGGAGCCCAGCGAGCAAATCCGCGCGAGATCAAGCTCAAGACCCTTTCCTGGGGTGCGGCGCCGGCCAGCGACGTGTTGCTGCGGACCATGTCCGAGACGTTCCCCGAGGCCAGGATTCTTGCCGCTTTCGGGCAGACCGAGATGTCACCGGTGACGTGCATGCTCATGGGAGAGGACGCAATCCGGAAGATGGGCTCGGTCGGCCGGGTGATTCCAACGGTCTCGGCACGTGTCGTCGACGACAACATGAACGATGTGCCCGTGGGCGAAGTCGGCGAGATCGTGTACCGCGCGCCGACCCTGATGCGGGGGTATTGGAACAACCCGGAGGCTACGGCCGAGGCGTTCGCGGGCGGCTGGTTCCATTCGGGCGATCTAGTGCGCCAGGACGCAGACGGTTTCGTGTGGGTGGTGGATCGAAAGAAGGACATGATCATTTCCGGCGGGGAGAACATCTACTGCGCGGAGGTGGAGAACGTGCTCGCCGAGCATGAGTTGATCACCGAGGTGGCGGTGATCGGCAGGCCGCACGAGAAGTGGGGGGAGGTGCCGGTTGCGGTCGCGGCAATCCATGGCGACGCACTGACGATCGGTGAACTCGACGACTTCCTCACCGAAAGGCTGGCGCGGTACAAGCATCCCAAGGACCTCGTGGTCGTGGATGCGCTGCCGCGTAATCCGTCGGGCAAGGTCCTCAAGACCGAGCTCCGGCAGCGGTACGGCTCGTCGGCGTGACCAGCACTGCAGCCGCAGTAGCAAATATGAATCTGGATTCAGAAAAGTTTGGTAAAGCGTAATACATAGAACTGTACGTCCTGTACATTCCTGTAATCGGCGTCACATCGGAGGGGATGCATGACCGATCCCGCGGCTAACGCGGGTCGTGTTTGCTGAGGAAAGGGACCAGGTGGTGCATCGGATCGCGGTGTGGCGCTGCACCGACACGCGGATGAGTGGTGTCGGAGGAGGTCGGCGTGCCGAACTCGTTTGAGACCGACGGCCGGGGGCCATCGGACCGGCAGTTACTCCTGTGTGGTCTGGCGCTGGCCGTGGTGGCTGCTCTGGTCGGCACTGCGCTGATCGTCAAATCGACGGGGCGATTCAACGACTACGTACGCGTGGTCGCCGAACTGACCAACGTCGGTGACGGACTGCCCGCCAAGTCCGACGTCAAATACCAGGGTGTGTTGGTCGGCTCGGTGAACGACCTCACGCCTTCACAGCGCGGCAAACCCAATGTCGTGCATATCGATCTGAAACAAAATCTGGCACATACGATTCCACGTTCAGTCACGGCCAGGGTGGTGCCCAGTAACGTTTTCGCGGTCTCGTCGGTGGAACTGGTCGATCACGGACCGGGCGCCGCGATCACCGATGGGACGGTGATTCCCGAAGAGACCGAACTTCCCACGGTGCTGTTCCAGACGACCATCAGCAAGTTACGCGACATCCTGCTGGCCAACGGTCGTGGTCGCGATGACGATTCGGTGGGCATCTTCGCGGTGATCGCCGCGGCCACCGAGGGGCGGCGTGCCACGCTACTCAACGCCGCCGGGCAATTGACTCGGATCATTGATCAGCTCAACGACATCGTGGCCACCGATACTGGCCCGTCGACTCTCTCCGCGCTTCTCGACGCGACCAAGGGCCTGCAGACCACGGCGCCCGAACTCGTCGACGCGTTGCATCAGGCCATCAAGCCCATGCAGACTTTGGCCGAAAAACGCGAGCAATTGCAGAGCCTGCTCAACGCCGGCCTGCACACGACGGGCACGATCCGGCAATCGCTGGACAATCAGACCGACCGGATGATCGACATCACGACCAAGCTGACCCCGGTCGTTGGTGTGCTCGCCAAGAACTCAGTGCATTTCCTGCCCATGGCGACGCGCCTGAAGGTGTTCTCCGACAAGTTTTTCAGCGACGTGTGGGATTCGGAAAGGGACGTCGTCAATATCCGGGGAATCCTGTCGTTCACCCCGTCGACGATGTACACCCGCGCTGACTGTCCACGATACGGGGAGCTGAAGGGACCGAGCTGCTTTACCGCCCCCGAGCTCGTGGTCCGTCCCGATCTTCCGGAAACCCTGCTCCCACAGAATTTCAAGCCCCCGCCCGATCTGGCGCCACCGCCGGGCACCGAGGTAGGGCCGGACGGAAACCTGATTGTCACCGGTCCTCCACTGCATAATCCCTATCCGAACCTGCAGGACCCGAATCCGCCGTTGCCATGGTGGCAGCCCAACCCCTCGCCGCGGGTGCCCGGCAGCGCGGACCCCGGAGACCTGGAACCCCCGCCGGGCAGCCCCGGCATGCCGCTGCCCAGTACCGCACCTGCCTCGTTCGGTGGTGCGGTGGGGCCGGTGGGCAGCAAGACCGAACGTGACCAGTTGGGCATGATCACCGGTGGCGAGGCGAACTCGTCCACTCAGTTACTGCTGGGACCCGTCGCTCGCGGTACCAAACCCGTAGTCGCACAGCAGGCTTCCGCAGGAGGCGCGCGATGAAGTTTCGTGGTCCACTGGTTGGGTTGTCGGTGTTCATGGTGATCGCGTTGGCGATGACCTGGCTGGTGTACGCGACGTTGCGGCGAGATGTCGCGGGCTCGACGAACAACTATGCCGCGATGTTCACCGATGTCACCGGGTTGCGCGACGGGGACGATGTGCGCATCGCGGGCGTGCGGGTGGGTCGCGTGGAGTCGGTGGCGATCGACGGCGACCTGGCCAGGGTGGACTTCCGGGTGGAGACAGATCAACCGTTGTACGGCAACACGATTGCGACTATCACATATCAAAACATCGTGGGCCAGCGCTATCTCGGGCTGTCCTTGGGCAAGACGGGTAGCACGGAGCGCCTCAAACCGGGCAGCGTGATTCCGCTGGAGCAGACCGAGCCCTCATTCGATATCGGCATGCTGCTACACGGATTCGAGCCGCTCTTCAGCGTGCTGGATCCCAGCCAGGTCGATAACCTCACCGACGGCGTGGTCAAATCTCTCCAGGGAGATACCGGCTCCATAGTCGGATTGGTCGATCAGACGTCACAGCTCACCGAGACCTTCGCCGGACGCGACAAGGTGCTCGACGAGGTGATCACCAACCTCAACGGTCTGACCAAAACCCTTGCCGGGCAGAACAAGAATCTCGACAGCGTGCTGACGCATACCCGTGAGATGGTGGCGGTTCTGGATAGCCGGCGTGCGGCTCTGGTCGATTCGGTCGGCTCGACCGGGTTTGCGGTGCGCCGACTGTCCAACATATCGGACACGGTGTACCCGCAGCTGAACGAGATATTGCACCGGGAACCAGGTTTCGTGAGCCACCTCAACACCGTGGAACCGCAGCTCGCGTTCGCGGGTGACAATCTGCCGCTGCTCCTCAAGGGTGTTGCGCGGACCACCCAAGAGGGCGCCTTCATCAACGGCTACGTCTGCGATCTCAATATCACCGGATTCTTCCCCGGTCTCAATGACGTCGTGCCGATCATCGTCAATGCCGCGACCCCCGGCAACAAGGCCCAATACACCCCGAAATGCAGGAACCTGGCAGATGGCTGAAAACACTGCGTGGCAATCGTTATGGCGGAGAATTTCAAAGCGCCCCGTCGAGACGTATAACAAGACGTGGTTGGGTGCGATAGCGCTGGCGGTCATCGGGTCGCTGGTGGGGGCGATGCTGCTGTTCAAGGCGGTCGGTATCGGATACCAGCACTACACCGGCGAGTTCCTGCAGGCGGCGTCATTGCAGCCGGGGGCCAATGTGTCGTACGCGGGGGTGCCGGTGGGCAACGTCACCAGCGTTGAGCTGGTCGGTGACCGCATCGAGGTCGGCATGCGAGTGCGCGACGACATCACCTTGCGCAAGGATGCGAGGGCGTCGATCAAGATCACCACGATTCTGGGCAACCAGTATGTGGAGTTGCGCAACGGCGGCGACGGGGTTTTGCCCAACCGGCGAATAGACCTGGCGCACACCGAGGTTCCCTATGATCTGCAAGCGACACTGCAGGATGCCACGTCGACGTTCGAGCAGGTGGATGCGGACAAGATCGCGGAGTCGACGGCAATTCTGGGCAAGCAGCTGGAAGGGCTGCCCGCGGTGCTACCGCAGGCGATGGAGAACATTCAGACGCTGTCTTCGGTCATATCGCACCGCCGCGACCAGCTGGGAACATTGTTGGCCAGCACCGAATTGGTGTCGGGCACGCTGTATCGCCAGCAAGGGGACATTGGGAAGCTGATCGTCCAGGGGCGCGATCTACTTGGCGAATTCGTGTCTCGGCAGGCGAGTTTCCACTCGATGATGCGCGCGGTGACCGAGCTGGTGAATGTGCTGAACAAGATTGTGGTCAAGGACCGGGGTGCCGTCGACAAACTCATCGCCGACGTCAAGACGTTCAGCAATTTGATCGGCGGTCACGATGACCTGTTCCGCAGCCTGCTGCAGGTCACGGCGGTCGCGGCTCGCAACTTCACCAACCTGACGGGGTATGGCAACGCACTCGAGCTGAGCGCGCCTGGTGGTCTCGCCGTGGACTCGTGGATGTGCGCGATCAGCGGAAGAGCCAAGCAGTTCAACATGATCCCGTACTTCAAGGACTGCCAATGAGCACACCGCTGAGCACCGGGACGCGACGAGTCATCTGGATCGTGGGAGCACTGGCATTGGTGGCCGCGGTGGTGGTCGCGGCCGTCGGATGGACCTATCTGCGTGAGCGAAACAGCAGGATCACCATCACCGCACAGTTCGAGTCGGTTTCGGGTCTGTACCCGGACAACAAGGTGTCGGTGTTGGGGATGCCCATCGGCAAGGTCACCAAGATCACCTCACGCGGCACCTACATGGAGGTGGAGTTCACGGTGGACTCCAAGGTCAAGGTGCCGGCCGACGCCAAGGCAGTCACCGTGTCCTCGTCGATCCTGACCGACCGGCACATCGAATTGACACCGGTCTATCGCGGCGGACCGACGTTGAAGAACGGCGACATCATCGGCCTGGATCGCACCAAGACGCCGGTGGAATTCGATCGGGTACTGGCCATGATCGACAGGCTCTCCAAGGCCATGAAGGGCGACGGTAAGGGCGGCGGCCCGCTGGCAGATGTCGTGAACAACAGCGCGAATGCGCTGTCCGGGAACGGCGAGTTAATGAGGTCGTCCCTGGACGAGTTGTCCAAGGCGTTGCGTTTGAGCGCGGATGGCGGTGCGATGACACGTGACCAGTTGACCAAGATCATCACCCGCCTCAGCTCCCTTTTCGAGGCCACGGCACGTAATGACCAGAACATTCGTGAGTTCTCGTCCACGGTGCGGCAGCTGTCGCAGGTGCTCGACCAGGAGCAGCTGGGATCGGGTACCACCGGAAAGCAGCTGAATAATATTCTGCTGCAGGCGGGTTCACTGCTGGAGCAGAATCGCGAAGCCATCAAGCAATCGGTGGGCAACTCCAGCCAAATCGCTCAGGCGGTATACGACAACCGGCGTGAGTTGTCCGAAGGTTTCGATCTACTGCCGCTGATGGCGGACAACGTCTACAACATCATCGACCCGGTCAACAATGTGGTGCGTGCCCACGTGCCCGCCGACAGACTGCTCTTCGACACCCAGGCGGCCAAGGAGATCTGCAACTTGATGGGTCTGCGTCAATTGGGATGCAGTACAGGAACATTGCAGGACTACGGACCTGATTTCGGATTGACCTACGTGTTGGATGGTCTCGCGGCGATGGGGCAGAAGTGATGGGCATACATAGACTCGCGGCACCCGTGGTGGCCATGGGCGTGCTGCTGACCAGTGGTTGCGGCACCAACGGCCTTGCGAGTCTGCCGCTGCCGGCACCGGGCATGACGGGCGGCTCCTATGGCTTGACCGCGGTGTTCACCAATATCTTGAACTTGCCGTCACGCGCCAAGGTGAAGCTGGGTGGCGCCGACGTCGGCGAGGTCGACTCGATGAGCACCTCCAATTACACCGCCGTGGTCACCATGCGGATCCGCTCGGACGTGGAGATTCCCAAGGGCACCACCGTGGAACTGCGCACCGCGACGCCACTGGGCGACGTCTTCGTCGCCTTGAAGCCACCACGGCCGGTGGACCCGAGTGCGCCGTTGCTGCGGGACGGAGACACCTTCGGTCTCGAATCGACCACCGCGGCGGCCACCGTGGAGGCGGTGCTGAGTTCGGCGGCGATCATCGTCAACGGCGGTGCCGTGCGTAACCTCACCGGCACCGTCAACGGGCTCGGCCGCGCGACGGGAACCAACGGTCAAGCGTTCGGCGATCTGATCGGCAAGTCCAACCGGCTGCTGGGCACGCTGAACGCGCGCTCCGGTCAACTGGATTCGGCGTTGCGGGACACCGCGCAGCTCGCAGCCGAGATGAACACCCGGCATGAGACGCTCTCGGAGTTGTTGGTCGACGCGGCACCCGCCACGGACACGCTGTCCGCCAACGCGTCTCACATCGCCGATCTGGCAGACCAGGTTGGCCTGGTGACCAAGCAGCTCGCCAAATTCCCCTCGATCGCGGGTACCGATACCAGTGGCCGCAGTGTCATCGCCGACTTCAACACGCTGTCGGCTTCGTTCAATGACATCGCGGTCAGCCCCGACACCAGCCTGGCCGCGCTGAATCGGCTGATGCCGCCGATCATCAAGATCATGGCGGGTTCGGCATTCGCGGCCAGGGTATCGATCGACAAGATCGCGCTCGGGTCGATTCCGGATATCGGTTATCAGGGTGATCCGGGATTCCACGGCCCGAAGCGCTACGACTGGGCCAAACTCGTCGGCTCGTTCAAGTACACGCTGTGGCGCCTGCAGGAGCGTGTCGTCGGCAAGGGGCCCGACGCTCCGGCGATTCCGATGCGCCCCAGCCCGACAGAGCCGGGTGTCATCGAACCGGTGCCGGGCGCCGTCCCCGCGCCGCAGGAGCCGCCGCGATGATCACCACGCTGGCGAACACGGTGGTGAACGCCGTGAAAATGGGACACCGCAACCGCTTCTGGTTGTCCGGGTTGGCGCTGTTGGCCACCTTGTTGGTGGCGTGCGCCTACCTGGCCGTGGGTGCCTTGCGGGCCAGGGCATTCGGGTCGAGCTATGAGGTTTCGATCGAGCTTCCCGAATCAGGTGGATTGATCCCCGATCAGGATGTGGCCTTGCGTGGCTTGCGCATTGGCCGCGTGGAGTCGGTGACGCCGTCGCCGCGGGGACCCGTGGCGCTGATCAATATCGAATCCGGGGTCAAGATTCCGGTCGGAACTCCGGTACGCGTATCGGGGCTCTCCCCGGCAGGCGAGCAATACGTGGACTTCGCCCCCGTGACCACTGCCGGCCCGTATCTGACCAACGGCAGCGTGATCACCCGCGGCGAGGCCACGGTGCCGGTCTCGTTGTCTCGATTGCTTGCCGATGCCGATGGTGTGCTGGCGCAGGCGGACACAAAGAAACTGGAGATCATCAAGAAGGAGCTTCATCTGTCGCGTGAGGCGCCGCGCAAGATGACCGACATCATTGACGGCGGCGTGTTCCTGCTGTCGACCCTGGATTCGGTGCTGCCGGAGACGGTGAGCGTGCTGAAGAAGAGCCGCGTGACCTTGTCGTCGTTCGCGGAGATGAACAAGGGCCTTGTCACCACGACGCAGGCGCTCAATCGGTCGCTGAACGGTGTGGCACGCATGGACGGCGGCTTCCGGACGCTGATCGACCGCGTGCCGGGACCGTTGGCCACGACCGATGCCGTCATTGCCGATAACTCCGACAACATGGCGCAGCTGCTGGGCAACCTCACCACGGTGGCGCAATTGTCCTATGTGCGGGTACCCGCGCTCAATGCGCTGTTCCCGACCTATCGCGGGTCGGTGATCGAGGCTGTCGGCAACACCTTCTACGACCACGGCGTGTGGGCCATCGCCGACATCTATCCGCGGTACACCTGTGACTACGGCTATCCGCGCACCGCGGTGTCGGCCGCCGACTATCCGGAGCCGTACTTGTACGCCGGCTACTGCCGTGATGACGACCCCGCGGTGCTGATTCGTGGTTCCAAGAACGCTCCCCGGCCGGCGGACGACGACACGGCTAGCCCGCCGATGGGTGCGGACTTGGGAAGGGTCGCGGACCCGACTCCCAAGGGGCGCTTCACTATTCCGACTCCGTACGGAGGTCCCACGCTGCCGATCGAGCCGCCGCGATAGGTGTTGCGCGGGTAACTCCAGGCTATCCGCCCAGGGGAGTATGCATTTCCCACACCAAGATCTCGGCGTCGGTCAACGCGCTGACGCGGACCGCACCAACATCGGTGAGCCGTACGGCGTCCCCCTCGGTGAGTTCGCCAACCGCCTCGACCGTGACAGCCCCGCGGGCGACGAAGAGATGGACGAACAGGGCGGCGGGGAGCTCGACGCTGTCGCCGGCGACGATGCGTGCCGCGTGCAGTGCGGCATTCTTTTGGGCGATGGTGATCGCCGTCTGATCCCGGTGCTGTGGCATGCCGGAGGCCACGGTCACCAGTTGACCGTTGAACAGCTCGTTGTCGATCTCGAGTTGTTGATATCCGGGATCGATCCCGGATTCGTCGGGGGTCACCCACATCTGGACAAAGCGCACCGGATCGGAATGCCGCTCACCGGAAAGTCGCCACGAGTCGTTCTTTTCCGAATGCAGGATGCCGGTACCTGCCGACATCCGTTGTGCCAGACCGGGGTAGATAACTCCGGCATTGCCCTCGGAGTCCTGATGCACCAGGGAGCCTTGCATCACCCAGGTGACAATCTCCATATCGCGATGGGGATGGGTCTCAAAGCCCGCGCCCGGCAGCACGATGTCGTCGTTGTTGACCAGCAGCAGCCCGTGGTGGGTGTTGTGCGGGTCGTAATGCTCGCCGAAGGAGAATGAGTGCTTGGAATCCAGCCAGGAGATCTTGGTCCTGGCCCGGTCATCCGCGCGCCGCACGTCGATACCCATGGCACCAGTATGCCGGGGCTTCTAGTCCACCGACACGCCGCAAAGTGCGCCAACGTGCGAGTAGGTCACACAAAACGCGGCGTGTCGGCGAACGGGAGGGCTTACCAGTCGGCTTCGGTGTACTTGATGACGCCGCGGATGTTCTTGCCGTCGAGCATGTCCTGGTAACCCTCGTTGATCTGCTCCAGGCTGTAGGTGGTGGTGATCATCTCGTCGATCTTGAGCAGGCCCTGCTTGTACAGGCCGACCAGACGCGGGGTCTCGGTGTGCGTGGTGCCACCACCAAAGATGTTGCCCTTCAGCGTCTTCTGCAACATGGTGAACAGGAATAGGTTGAACTTCACGTCCACGTCGACCATGGCGCCCATGCCGGTGACCACGCAGGTGCCGGTCTTGGCAGTGAGGATCATGGCCTCTTCGATGTACTCGCCCTTCATCTCGCCGACCGTGATGATGGTCTTCTGCGCCATGATGCCCCAGGTCAGGTCCATAACGGGCATGATGGCCTCGGCCATCGACGCGTAGACATGGGTGGCGCCGAACTTGAGGGCCTGCTCACGCTTCCACGGCACCGGATCGATCGCGATGACGTAGCGGGCACCGGAGACGACGGCGCCCTGCAGCGCACTCATGCCGATGCCGCCGACGCCGATGATGATGACGTCCTCGCCGGGCTTGACCTCGGCGATGTTGGTGGCCGAGCCGAACCCGGTGGGCACGGCGCAGCCGAGCAGTGCGGCCGACTCAAAGGGCACACTGTCGTCGATCTTGACCACGGAATCCTCGTGGACCACGGCGTAGGGGGAGAAGGTGCCGAGCAGGTTCATCGCGGACACTGGGGTGTTGCCCGCATGGATGCGGTTGGTCCCGTCGGCAATGGCTTTGCCGCCCAGCAGGATTGCGCCACGGTCGCACAGCGACCGGTAGCCGCGCATACACGGCGGGCACTTACCGCAGGCGGGGATGAACGCGAAGATGACGTGGTCGCCCTCTTGTACGGAGGTGACACCCTTGCCCACCTTGGTGACGATGCCCGCGCCCTCGTGACCGGGCAGCACCGGCAGCTCCATCGGGGTGGCGCCGGTCAGCACGTGGTAGTCGGAATGGCACATACCCGCGGCGTGCAGCTGGACCTGGACTTCGCCCTCGGCCGGGTCCCCGAACGTGATTTCTTCGACGACGATCGGCTTGTTGAGCTCGCGAATCAGCGCGCCTTTTGTCTTCATTGACTCCGCTAGTCCTTCCAGATACACGTGAACCAGATCACTCTCGTGGACGAGGATAGCGGCTCTTGCGGAAAAGTGAAACGCGTTCTAAAAGTGCGTGGTCAGGACGTCAACAATGGCCTTGACTACGATCTATGCGCAGCTATGAGGTCTTGTTATCCGTGTCGAGTGCGTCGGGTTAGGACACCCCGGCGTCGCGGGTTTCCCAGTACTTCTGACGCAGTACGCGCTTGAGGATCTTGCCCGCACCGGACAGTGGGAGCTCGTCGACGAACTCGAAACTGCGTGGCACCTTGTAGTTGGCGATGTGTTCGCGACAGTGCTCCTGCAGGTCGCCATCGCAACATTCGGACTGCGCCTGCTTGACGACGACGGCGTGTACGCGTTCGCCCCATTGGTCGTCGGGAATGCCGATCACCGCGCAGGCGGCGACCGCCGGGTGTTTGGCCAGCGCGTTCTCCACCTCTGCCGAGTAGACGTTCTCGCCACCGGTCACCACCATGTCCTTGATGCGATCGACGATGTACACGTACCCGCGATCATCCATTCGCCCGGCATCGCCGGTATGCATCCATCCACCGCGGATGGCCGCCGCCGACTCGTCGGGCAGCTCCCAGTAGCCCAGCATGACGTTGTCGCCCTTGACGATTACCTCTCCGATCTCGCCTCGCGGCACATCGTTGTCATCCGGGTCGACGATGCGCACCTCGCAATGTGGGGCCGCGCGGCCTGCCGAGCGCAGCAGGGCGGGGTTGTCGTGATCGTCGGGAAGCAGCAGCGTTGCCACCGGCGACACCTCGGTCATGCCATAGGCCTGCGTGAATCGGGCGTTGGGGAACACGCGCTGGGCGCGTTGTAAGACAGACTCGGAGATCACCGACGCTCCGTAGGTGATGCCGCGGATTCCGCTGAGGTCCAGCTGCGCGGCTCCGGGATGGTCGACCAGCATCTGAATCATGGTGGGCACCAACAACATGTCTTGCACATCGTGCTCGACGACCGCGTCCAGCACTCCATGCGGTGTGAACGAGGGGACGATCACATGGGTAGAACCGGACAGGTTGCCCGCCAGCACCGCGCTGAAGTCGGCCATGTGAAACATCGGTGCCGAGTGCAACAGGCGGCCACCCCGGGTCAGGAAGTTTCCGGTGGACAGCGACCCCATCGCGGATGTCAGCACATTGTTATGAGACAACATGACGCCCTTGGGATTTCCGGTGGTACCACCGGTGTAGAAGACGCCGAGCAAACTGTCACCGCCCGTGTGGGTGTCCGGGGTGGGGTCGTGCGCGGCGAGCAGATCCTCGTATCCGATCATGTCCTCGGGTACGGACCCGTCGCCGCAGTAGATGATGGTGTCCAGGCAGGCGCAGGCCGCTCGCAACGGTGCGGCGGCGGCTTTGAACGCGTCATCTAGCAGCAGCACTCTGGTGCCGGACTCGCGTAGCGAGTAGCCGATTTCGGCAAGGCTCCACCGGATGTTGACGGCGTTCAAAGCGGCACCCAACCACGGCACCGCACTGAGGTATTCGACGTAGCGGTCGGAGTTCAGCGACAGCATGCCCACCCGGTCGCCGGGCTGGACACCATTGGCCCGAAGTCCCGCGGCCAATCGGGCTACGCGGTCGGCGAATTGCTCCACGGTGCGTTCCCGGCCCTGGTAGATCGTGATAGGGCGGTCCGGGTACTGCTGTAGCGCGCGGTGCAGCCACTGGGTGAATTCCATAGGTCGATCCTGCCGTTCCGGGCGAGCTGGGGTGGAGGTTTCGTCGAGCTAACGGACAACATCCAGTGTCCCGGTACGATGTGTGCAGGGGCAACAGGTGGCGAGGGGGAATCGTGTCTGACGGTCTGCCGATGTGGGTGGGTCTTCTCTTGTTCGCGGCGGTCTTTGGCGGGCTGTGGTTTCTGTTGGCCAGGGCGCGTAAGAAGCGGATCGCCAAGCTGGCAGCCTGGGCTGGGTCGTGCGGCTGGACGTATGTCCCCGAGGATCGGAGCCTGTTGGGGTTATCCGAGGGTGAGCCGTTCGGGCAGGGGCACAGCCGCACCGCCCAGGACGTCTTCAACGGCACCATCGGCGGGCATGATTTCGTGTCCTTCCAGTACTCGTACAAGGTGACCACCGGTTCCGGCGAACAGCAGAGCACACAGACCTACGAGTTCATGGTGACGTGCATCGTCACACCGCCGTCGTCGTACCGGCTGGAGATCAAGCCCGAGGGCGTCTTCGCGGGACTGGCTCGTGCTGTTGGCTTTACGGATCTGGAGTTGGAGTCCGACGAGTTCAACAAGAAGTTCAAGGTCAAGGCCGCGCCGGAGCGGTTCGCCTACGACGTATTGAACCCGCGCACCATGGAACGGATGCTGAACGACCAAAGATATTCACAGCCTGTGAGATTCGAGAACGGGCGATTGTTGACGTGGCGCCGGGGCAAGCTCGATGAACAAAGAATCTCTGGTGAGGTGCAGTACTTGATAGACACCCTTGAACCGGTCCCCGCGTACGCGTGGGAACAACATTAGGAGAAGGAAATGGCCCCTGCGCTGATTGTGATTGTCATCGCGATATTCATTGCCCTGATCATCGGTTTGTGGTTGCTGACGACGTACAACGGCTTTGTCAGGATTCGCAATCTGGTGCAGGAAGCATGGAAGCAGATCGACGTGGAGCTGCAGCGTCGACACGATCTCATCCCCAACCTCATCGAAACAGCCAGCGCGGCAGCACAGTTTGAACGCGATACGTTGCAACAGGTAACCGCGGCCCGGAATTTCGCGCGAGATGCTTCGGCAACACATCAAGGGGTGGCGGCGCAGTCGCAGGCTGAGCAACAGCTGTCCGGCGCGTTGGGACGGTTCTTCGCCGTCGCCGAGAGTTACCCGCAGCTGCAATCCATCCAGAACTTCGTGGCATTGCAGCACGAGCTGGCCAACACCGAAGACCGCATTGCCGCGGGCCGGCGGTTCTACAACGGGAATGTGCGCGCGCTCAACACCAAGGTGCAGACGGTGCCGTCCAATCTCGTCGCGCGATGGTTCGGATTCACCGAGGCCGAGTACTTCGAACTCGACGATCCGCAGGCGCGGAACGCGCCCACCATCCGTGGGGCATTTGATCGCCTGAACCCACCGCCGCAGTAGATGGTGGTACTGCTGGCCGTGCTGGGTGTGGGCGCGGTCGTGGCGGTTCTCGGTGCGTTTGTGATGCTGGCGATATGGCTGGTCAGAACCGCACAACGCAACCGCCACCGGCGATCGGCCTGGCTCTGGTCATTCGCCTCCAGCCGTGGGTGGAGTTTCGCCGAAAGTGAACCCGGTCTGGTCCGGCTTTCGGCGCGTGCGCCTTTCGGTGTGGGGCACGCACGCGCCGCGACCGACGTGATTCGTGGGGCAATCGACGGTGTGCCATTCGTGTCCTTCACCTACACCTATCGGACGGGTGACTCATCGGAGAACTCCGAGGTCACCCACACAGCCATGGTGACCTGCGTTCGAACGCCGCCGTCACCGAACATGCTGCTGGTCACGCCCGAAGGTGCACTGTCGGGTCTGATGGACGCAATCGGCCTCGGCGATCTCAAACTGGAGTCCGAGGACTTCAACCGGCGCTTTAACATCCGCACCAACAACGACCGGTTCGCCTACGACGTACTGAATCCCACGACGATGCACCGCATGCTTACCGACCGGCGATTCCAGCTGCCGATGCGATTCGACAACTCGAACCTGTTCACCTGGCGCTGGGAGGCGCTGAAACCTGAGTGGGTTGAGCCGCACGCCCGGTACTTGATCGATGTTCTGCGCGCCGTTCCGGACTATGCGTGGGACCGGCGATGAGTTTCTGGGCCGAGCTCGGCTCCTACGCTGGTGCCGCTTTCGCGGTGATATGGCCGCTCCTGGGATTTGGCTTGCTCATCCACAGGCTCTTCCGAAAGAAAGACCTGGGGAGTTCGCCGCTGGCCCAGCACGCGGCCGGCCAGGGCTGGCATTTCGTCGCCGAGGACGACAGCGTGCTGCGCCAGGTGGGCTATGCGGACACATCTTTTGCGGTCCCGTTTCCTGGGGCCTGCAATGTGGTGCGTGGTCAGTACGACGGTAGGCAATTCCTGGCATTCGAGGCGTACTCCAAGGCCGAACGCGTCGCCGCAGAGCAAGAGTATGAGGTCAAAAGGACGGCGGTGGTGGCCATCGCGATGCCGGCATCACTCCCGAAGTTGCAGGTGTACCCCGAGAATCTGCTGACCAAAGCCCTCGGCGATATCACCTTTGAATCGGACGATTTCAATCGTCGTTTTCGGGTGGTGGCCCAGGACACGCGCTTCGCCTACGACGTGATCAATCCCCAGAACATGGCACGAATGCTGAAAGATCCGCGATACGCGAAGCGTCCGTTCCGGTTTGACGGAGCGTGGCTTTGGACGTGGCAGTTAGGTGACCTGGGGCCGGACCTGATCGACGATCAGCTGCGGTTCCTGTCGGACACGCTGGCGGCAGTGCCCCCATTTGTGTGGGACCGGCGATGAGTTTCTGGGCGCCCCGTTGTCGATACCGGTGAACGGTGGAAGTACCGCCGCCCCACACCGAGGAGACCCGATGTCCCGCATGCTGTTCGTCAACATCCCCATCGCAAACGCCGCGGCAAGCCGCAAATTCTTCGATCACCTGGGTTTCTCCTTCAACGATCAGTTCTGCGACGAGAACACCCTCTGTATGGCGATCAACGAGCAGAGCTGGGTGATGATGCTGGAGGAGGATCGTTTCCGCGGATTCATCGCCGACGACATTGCCGATACATCAAAGAATCGCGAAGTGCTGCTGTGTGTTTCGGTGGACAGCCGGGAAGGCGTAGACGAGCTGGCAGACGCGGCGCTGGCCGCGGGCGCGGTGGATTGGATGCCCGCGCAGGAGCTGGGCTTCATGTACGGGCGCTCGTTCCGCGACCTGGACGGCCACGTGTGGGAGGTCAGCTGGATGGACCCGGCACACCTGCAGTAGCTACGCACGATCGGTGACGCCTTACGTAGAGTCTTCATCTGGAGTCAGACCGGCTCGCTCTACGTAAGGTTCACATGACACACAGGATTCTTGGGATCCCCGCCGCTGTCGCGGTGCTCCTGCTCGGCGGCAGTGCCGTCGCGGCGCCCGCCTACGCGACGGACGTCTTCACCCCTGGCTCGCCCAACGGTATCGACAGTTACTTCCCGCAGGACGGCAACGGCGGCTACCGCGTCACCCAATACGACCTGACGCTGCGTCTGGACCCCGAGACCACCGATGTCGGCGGCACCATGGTGATCAAGGCGGCCGCCACTCAGAACCTGTCGAGCTTCAACCTGGACTTCTCGGAGCTGGGAACCGTGACGGCCGCGGTGGACGGCAAGCCTGCGGCCACCGAGTTCAGCGGCGAGCACGAAATGACCGTCACCCCGGAAAAGGGGATCCGTACCGGAAGTGTCTTCACCACCACCATTACTTATGCGTTCAACGAGCAGCAGGAGGCGCAGAAGCGCGGACTCGGTGCGCTGCACGGCTGGGTGCGTAGCACCAGTGGTGGATACGCCAAGGGCGGGGAACCCGACGGTGCCGAAAACTGGTACCCGTCGAACAACACCCCGGTGAACAAGGCTCCGTTCACGCTCACCGCGTCTGTCCCGTCTTCGTGGATTGCGGTGGGCGGCGGCCGGGAAGGCAAGGCCGTCGAGTCCGGCGGATGGACCACCAAGACCTGGACCGAGCCGAATCCCGTCGCCATGTACCTGGTTCCCTTCGCGGTGGATCATTTCGCGGTGTTCCGGTCCACCCTGCCCAGCGGCACGCCGGTGGTGAGCGCATTTGCGCCCGATGCCGGTTCGGGCAATGCCGAGGCGCGGTTGCCGGAGATACTGAGTTTTCTGGAATCCAAGCTCGGCAAGTACCCGCATGTGGCAGCCGGCGGCATTTTCGCTGACCCGATTCGTGAGGACATCGCGTTCAGCGCCTTGGAGACTCAGACCCGCCCGTACTACACGTTCAGCCGGGATGTCGAGGACGACAAGCGCCTCGCGGTGGTGGTGCACGAGAACACCCACGAGTGGTACGGCGATGTGGTGTCGGTGCAGCAGTGGCGTGACATCTGCTTGAACGAGTGCTTCGCCTCCTACCTGCCATGGATGTGGTCGGAGGAGAAGGAAGGCAAGTCGATCGACAAGCACTACCACGACACCGTCCAGAAGATCTGGGACGACGACAAGGTCTGGGGAAACCTGCTCTACGACATGTGCCCAGGCGGCGCGGAATGCAGCGCGGACGAGGTGTTCAACCCGCTGGGCGTGTACGGCAAGGGACCGTTGGCGCTGCACGCGCTGCGACGCACCATCGGCGACAAGGCATTCCTGGAGATCCTGCGTTCATGGCCCACCGTGCACAAATGGGGCAACGCCACCTGGCCGCAGTTCGAGGCGTATGTGCAGAAGGTGGCGGGCAAGGACCTCTCCGGGTTCTTCACCGCCTGGTTCCACAGCACCACGCGCCCGGAGGACCAGTACCTTTTCCCGGGGAGTCTGGCGCAGCGCTAGTCGGTGAGTGTCTCCGGTAGTTCCGAAGGGAGACCGAACTTCTCGAATAGTGAGAGGTCGAAGAAGCACACCACATGCGCCACCCCGTCGGGGGTGACGTCCAGGACATGCATCTGGAACGGCCGGTGCACGCCGTCGCCTTCGCGCATGTAGAGCCCGATGGCGGGCTGCCCGTTGGCCGAGGTCTCCAGGAGACGCATATCGCCGGCCCGCTCGGCGGGGCACTGTTCCTTGATGAGCGCGGCGATGCTCGGACCGCCCCGGTACCAGCCGGTGAACGGGGGCATCTCCCAAATGGCCTCGGTAGTGAACATTTTCGCGATGGCATCGACGTCATAGCGCTCGAACGCGCTGATGTACTGGCGCAGCTGCTCGCGCAGCATGGGGTCTTCGGGCTCCAACAGGTTCTCTTCTTTTGGCGACACCTGCTGCAGCTGCGCGCGGGCCCGCTGCAGCAGGCTGTTCACCGCGGCGGTGGTGGAACCGATCGCCTCGGCGACCTCCTGCGCCTTCCACTGCAACACCTCACGCAGCACCAGCACCGCGCGCTGCTTGGCAGGAAGATGCTGCAACGCCGCGACGAAGGCCAAGCGCACAGATTCCCGAGAACCCACAATGCTGGCGGGATCGGTGGTGTCGTCGGGCAGCGGCTCCAGCCACGGGATCTCGGTGCGTTCATCCAACTCAGCCAGAGGATCGGCGCTGGGCGCTCCCAATCCCGTCGGCAAGGGGCGGCGCTGCTTGCCCTCCAACGCGGTCAGACAGGTGTTGGTGGCGATCCGGTACAGCCACGTTCGCAGCGACGACTTGCCCTCAAACCGGTCATAGGCCTTCCACCCGCGCAGGTAGGTCTCCTGTACCAGGTCTTCGGCGTCGTGGATGGACCCCGTCATCCGATAGCAGTGGGCCAGAATCTCACGTCGATATTGTTCGGTGAGCGAAAGAAATTCATCGTCGATGGCTTGTGCCGTCACGGCCGCGAGAATAGTCCCGTCGACCGACACATGTCAGCTGTTGACGTGCACCGGTAGGCCGTCATCCCAGGGTTGGCGGTTGACCATATCGGCCACCCGCACGTAGCCGCTCTCGAATTTGCCGGTGGCAGCGTCGACAAGCCGGTATTGCTGGGTCTGCCGATGAATGGGCTGGGCATCGAGCAACACGACGCGTACCTCGCCCGGCTCGAAGTGGCAGCGTTCCTGCAGCGCGGCGATCAGCTGTTCGTTGTGCATGTGCCCGTCACCGAAGTTCCAGCCGATGGCGGTGCTACAGATGCGCTCGCCGTCGGTGATGACGTACTCGCTCTCGTCCTGGCCGGCCATCGCGCGGTGCGCGAGGGTGAACATGGCGCGGCCATGGGTGTTCATGGCCCGGAATGCGTAGCCGATGTACAACAGCAACGGTGCCTGTTCGGTGCCGTAGTAGCGCTCCATCTGCGCCTGCGGCATGCTCGCGATGGCGACGATGCCCTTCTCGATCTTCGCGCTGGCCGACGGTTTGACACACCACAACGTGGTGTCCCAGTTGCCCGCGTAATAGCGCATGCCGGGCAGGAAGGAAACCTTGCGGGGTAACAGGTTTCCGGTTATCACCACGCCGGCGCTGACCGCGAATAGCAGCAGCACCGGAATCGGGTGTTGCAGATCGCTCAGGCCGACATTGGCGTGTGCGACGAACAACGACAGCACGCCGAAGATCATGAAAACGTTCCATTCCAGCGGCACACCCATCGGGATGGCGGTCAGAATGCCCAAGTGGAAGATCACCATCGCGGTTGCGGCCACGGTGGTGACCCAGCCGCCGTGGCTGAAGAACAGTGCGATGGGCACCAATCCCTCGACCGCGGTGCTCACGTGGGCGACGAGCCGGGACAGCCGTCCCGGCCGTAGATCGTCGGGGAACTTCTCGAAGAACGCGCGCTTGAGCCGCCGCGCGCGGATGAGCGGGTTGTTGGACATCATCGTCGAAATGACAAAAGGGAAGTGGCGGTTGAGCTTTGAGGTTGCCGCACCGATCCAGATGACAAGGAAGATGAGCTTGGCGGCCATGATCATGTCGGCTCCGGTAAACAGGAACGTCACGGTGAGCGCGCCGTACACCTCGCCGCGCGCGGCCAGGAAGATCACCTTGTCGCGCAGGCCTGCGATGGCCAGCAATCCGAGGACGGCCGCCGTCTGCCAGCTGGGCAGCAGACCGGTCGCGGCGGGCTTGGACAGCAGCGCGAACAGCACCATGCCCAGGAAGGCGGCGTAGAGCACGACATCGGCAGGTGTGCGCGCCGAGCCCTTGGTGAGCGGGATGCGCGGCCACGGCGGTAGCCGAATAGTGTTGGGCCGCAACCAGTACAAGATGGAGCCCAGGGGTGGGAAGAAGCGGTTGTTGAGCGGCCCGAAGCCGCAGCCGAGGCCGATGACCTCGAAGAGCATGGTGTAGAGCACCACCTTCTGGAACACGATGGGCGCGCCCCAATCGGAGGCGCCCGTTGCCACCATGGCGAACAACCAGCCGCCCAGGATGTACAGGCCGATCTTCAGCACATAGAACAGGTGCAAGGCCACCGGCGTCCCGAAGCCCACTTCGGCCCAATGCCGGGCCATCGGACGGATCTTTTCGGCACGAGTGCCCTTGCCCCATTCGGCGATGTCGACGACGGGCAGCGTGGGCTTGAGGAATCCCATGCGCCCACACTAGAACGTGTTCTAATTCCCCGTGATGCGATTTCGGTGCAAATGAGTGCGCTGAGCGCACGCAAGTGCACCGAAATCGCGGCACGTAGGGTTTGGCGTGTGAGCGGAACTCGGGTGCAGCGCGCCTTCGACGGCGCCGATAACGTGCGGATCGTCTACGACACCTGGACGCCGGAAGGGACACCGCGCGCGGTGGTGGTGCTCTCCCATGGATTCGGCGAACATGCGCGCCGCTACGACCACGTGGCCCAGCGATTCAACGACGCGGGTTACCTGGTGTACGCGCTGGACCATCGTGGACATGGCAGGTCGGGAGGCAAACGCGTCTACCTGCGGGACATCTCCGAGTACACCGATGACTTCGGCACCCTGGTGGATATCGCGGCACGCGAGCACCCCGACGTGAAGCGGATCGTGCTGGGCCACAGCATGGGCGGCGGCATCGTCTTCGCCTACGGCGTGGATCACCAGGATCGTTACGACCTGATGGTGCTCTCCGGGCCCGCGATCGCCGCCCAGGTGGGGCTGCCGTACGTGCTGACGCTGATCGCGCCGGTGGTGGGACGCCTGATGCCCGGGTTGCCGGTCACCGAACTTGATGTCAACGCGATCTCGCACGACCCGGCGATCATCGCCGCGTACAACGCCGACCCACTGGTGCACCACGGCCGGGTGCCGGCGGGGATCGGGCGGGCGCTCCTGGGCGTGGGGAAGACGATGCGCCAGCGCGCGGCGGGTTTGAAGCGTCCGGTGCTGACCATGCACGGCAGCGATGATCGGCTGACGGCGCCCGAAGGCAGCGTATGGCTGTCCGAATCGGCGCCCGATGCCACGCTGAAGATCTGGAACGGCCTGTATCACGAGATCTTCAACGAGTTCGAGAAGGAGCTCGTGCTCGATGAGGTCGTGGGCTGGATCGACGCCCGGCTCTGACGCTCCTCTGCGTTGACACGCCGTGTTCTGCGCCGCTTACTCGACGAATGCGTCAATAGACGGCGTGTCGGCGCAGTGGGGGTGGGTCCGCTAGCGGCGCATAGCCGAGAGATCGCGGAATTCGTGGGTATGCGCACCGGACTGCCAGTCGATCCAATGTTCCCAGCGCCGCATCTTGCCCCGCTGCCAATGCCGATCCACGGCGGGGGCGATGTGGCGGGCAATCTCTACCGCGGCGACGAACGGCGCGCGTGCGACGAGTGCCGCAGTTCCGATCCACCCGTTGGGAATCCGGTAGAGCCTGCGGTTCCACGGCAGCATAAAGAGCCTCGTGAAACCTGCCTGCAGCTGCAGATGAAATAGCCCTCGGAGCCGATTGGCCGGTGACGCGCCGGAACTCGGTGTGAACGAAGGAACGAACGACTCCACCAATTCGCGGGAGGCGTGCCCACCGTCATAGGCGCGGGTGGCATCGAAGTGGTACAGGATGCGCACGGCGTCCGCGACCGTCTCGGGGTAAATGTCATCACAGCGGACGCCGAGTAGGTAGCCCAAGTATCGACAAAAGTGCAGGGCGGCAATCATTTCCGATCGTGTGGTGAGGTATCCGACGGCCCATAGCCCAAGGCCGGGGGCCACACTGCCGGCGATCAGTGTCAGCAGCATCTCCGATTGGCTGATTGGCTCACCCCATTGCTCGCGGCGCCATTCGGGGTGTTTGCGAACTCCGCGACGCACCGAAACGTGCATGACGCGGATCTTCATGGTGATCTGTCGCGCGACGGAGTATCGATCTAGCGTGGCCCCGGGTCGCGCGCACTCCAGCCACCACCGGCTGGTTTCAAGATGGCGGTGCATCGCACCTTGACCTGCGTAACCGCCCGCCAGTGAGAGCGGAGTCGCTAGCCAGCCTTCGGTGTAGGTATCCATGGTGCCCGCGTTCGCGATGGAGCCCATGTCGTAGCCCCACCGCCTCCACACGGCGGCCCCGGCCTCGATGAGCTGCGGGTCGGCCCAGGACGGCAACGTGTCGAACTCGGCGAACAACGCCCGCATCGATTCCGGTGCGTCGTCGACGGCGTGGATCCCCTCGGTCAGGGCTCGGTCGAGCAGTGCGCGGCCGCGTTCGGGGCCGATGTCGCCGTAGTAGACCTCTTCGACGAATCTCTCGGCGACCGGATCGGTTATCCACAGGCCCGCGCCGTACTGGCGTACCACCTCCTCGGAAGGCATGAGATCGAAGCCGGACCACCGCCGCAGGGCGTTCCGCACTTTGGTGTGCGCCGGTGCCGGGTTCGCCAGATTCTCCGCGTATGCCGCAGGTAGCAGGGCGTTCTCTTGCAGGGTCACGCGGCCTCCACTGTCTGCGCATGGCTGGTATCGGGGATATCGAAACACAATGCGGCCAACGTGACAATCAATGTTGTCAGAAATTCTGAGCATGCTGCTCGCGCAGGTATGTCGCCGCTCTGGCCTAACCTGGCTTTCGTGACAGAGGACAAGCAGCTCTCGCGGATCGCCGCCCTGCTCCGTCAGGCCGAAGGCACCGATAACGCGCACGAGGCCGAGGCCTTCATGGCGGCGGCGCAGCGGCTCGCCACCGCAACCTCCATCGATCTGGCGGTCGCCCGGGCGCATTCGGTCAAACGTGATGCGCAGGCGCGGCCCACCCAGCGCACCATCACGATCGGCGAGGCCGGCACCCGGGGCTTGCGCACCTACGTCAACCTGTTCGCGCTCATCGCGGGCGCCAACGACGTCACCTGCGACGTCGCGTCAAACTCCACCTACGTGTATGCCTACGGCTTCGCCGAGGACATCGACGCCGTGCACGCGCTGTACGCGAGCCTGGTGGTCCAGATGGTGCGCGCCTCGGACACGTACATCAGTTCCGGGGCGCACCGTCCCACCCCGACCATCACGGCCCGCCTGAACTTCCAGTTGGCATTCGGAACCAGGGTGGGGCAGCGGCTGACAGATGCTCGCCAGGAGGCGCGCGCCGAGGCCGTCAAGACCGAGAAGCGGGGCACGGGAACCGAACTGGTGCTGCGCGACAAGGAAATCGAGCTGCGTGACTTCTACAAGGGCGCCTCGACGGCGCGGGGTCGCTGGCGTGCGGTGAGTGCTCAGGCGGGATACTCCTCGCATGCCCGCCGTGCCGGTGATCGTGCGGGCCGGCGAGCCAGGCTCGGTGCGAGTCCCGAGTTGGCGGGGGCTCGAGCGGCATTGGACAAGAACTGAGCGATCAGCCGCGCCCTCGGGACACGCAGCGCGCCAAGGTGTACGCCGCGGAGGAATTCGTGCGCACCATCTTCGAGCGGGCGGCCAGTCACAGTCAACGGGATATCGACTTCTTCGGTACCCGGCTGACCCTGCCGCCCGAGGCGCGTTTCGCGTCGGTCGAATCGGTGCAGCGTTACGTCGACGACGTGCTGGCGCTGGTGGACAGTAGATGGCCCGCCGGGCCCGTCACCGTGCGCGCGCGGCGCGGTGCGACAGCGGCACACTACGAGCGCGACGGGGAAAGAGCGGCCATCGCCGTTCCCGATGACCGCAACGGAAGCGCTTGGGCCATGCGTGAACTGGTGATTCTGCACGAACTGGCGCACCACCTGTGCCCGTACGACGGCCCGGCGCACGGACATGATTTCGTGGTGCTGTATCCCGAGCTGGCGGGACTGGCGATGGGGCCGGAGGTCGAATTCATGCTCCGGACCGTCTATGCCCGCGAGGGTGCGCGCTAACGCACCACCGCGATCGCCAGGCCGTCCCAGCCCTTGACACCGACCGTCTGCAGCGCGGTGGCATCGACGCGGGGATCGGAGCCCAGTCGTTCCAGCGCTTCCCGGGTACCTTCGGCATTCGGGCCTTCCGCCGAGATCCAGCGGATGACGTTGTCCACGACAATGACGGCTCCAGGCTGCGTCAGGCGTAGCGCCCAGTCCAGATAGCCCGGATTGTTGGACTTATCGGCGTCGATGAACACCAGATCGAACGGCCCCTCGACCGCGGGCAGCGAGTCCAGCGCAGCCCCCACCAGTACCTGCACCCGATCCCCGAAGCCCGCCTCGGTCAGGCTCGCCTGTGCGACGGCGGCATGGTTGGGATCGAATTCGAGGGTCACCACCGCACCCTGGGGCCCGACCGCCTTGGCGAGCCATGCGGTGCTGTATCCGCCGAGCGTCCCGACCTCCAGCACCCGGCGAGCCTTGGCGATCGTCGCCAGCAGGTACAGGAACTTGCCCTGCGTCGCCGAGACCGCGATATCCGGAAGACCACCGTCCTCCTGCGCCTGCCGAATATGGTTCAACTCGGCGGCGTCGGTAGCGACGGTGCGCTCCAGGTAGTCGTCGATCTCTATCCAGCGGGTGTCTGCATCGGCCATGATTCGACACTACGCCGCATCGAGGCCGTGGCGCCCAACGTAATTCGTGTCAGCCCCGTAGCGCGGAGATGAAGATGCGGGGGACTTTCAGCAGGCTGGGCTTACTGGCGAAATTGACCAGTAGTTCGCCAGTGCCTGCCGCTGTGGCATTGCTCACGAACCACGGCGGCTTGGGGGACAGGGCCCATTCGCCGTGTGCCACCGACCGCGGGAACGGCCGGAACGGTCCGCGCACCACGGTGCGTTCCGGCTTTTCCACCAGGAACCCGTTGTGCACCACACCGATTCCGCTTTGCACGTCGTTGAGGACGTGGCCCGGGTACGCGCCCCAGGTGGCAGCGGGAGTCAGGTAGCCCACGCCGGTCCAGGCGTTGATGGCCACGGTGCCGTACCGCAGGTCCTCGACCAGGGTGTCGAAATCCGATCCCAGCGCCTTGATGCTGTCCGGGTGCGCGAGCACGTTCACGCCGAGGGTGCCGACGAATTCGTCGTTGGCGACCCGGGTGGCCTCCCGCAGGAACTCCGTTCCATCGGAATCCAGTTCGATGACACCCAGGACCGGTCCGAAGTATTCGGTGCGCAGCAGGGCAGTGCGATCGTCGGGATCGACCACGAGCACTCGTGCACCGTTTTGCCCGTGACGCTCGGCATCGGGGTAGGACCGCTGCGCACCCGCCACCCGATCATCGGAACCGGGGTAGTAGGCGGGACGTGCCGGTGCCTCGTCGAGGGCCTTACGCAGTGCGGTGAGGAATTCCTCGCGCTGCGGCCACGCCTTGGACAGCACCACGACCTGCGAGGCAATGCAGTTGTAGCCGTTGTTGTGCAGTCGCTGGGTGGCGATGTGGCGGGTCTGGAACTCGATATCGGACGCGTTCCATTCCCCGGGCACCACGATGGTCGGCGAGACGCCGCCCAGCTCGCTGGTGATGGCCTTGTCCAGGACCGGCTGGTTGGCGGCCTTGCGCTGGGCACCCTCTTCACCGGTGCCGAAGACGATCGCGTCGTGGGTGATCGCACTGCCGGTCATATGAACGTGGTCGACCAGCTGGTGGTGCACCAGGTAGGTGCCCACGTCGGCACCGCCGGTCAGGATTCGAACCGCACCGATTTCGATGAACGGCTGCAGCACCTTGGTGAACACCGGCAGCAGCGGATCGGTGATGGGGTTGAGCTTGAGTGCCACCACGCGGTTGTTGGCGAACAACTCGTACAGGGTGTCCAGCGGCGCGATCGAGGTGATGTTGCCGGCGCCGAGTACCGCGCCGACACCGTGCGTGTGGCTGGGATCGCGCTGGGCCAGGCCTGCGGTGCGCAGCGCCTCGGCCTGGTCGACACCGGGCTGCAGCCACAGCTCGGCGCTGAACCCGGACAGCAGTAGGCTGTCGAAGACGTTGAGCGGCAATACCGAAACGGTGGTGCGGCCGCCGGGGGTCACGCCGAACTTGGCATCGCGCAGCGGGCTGTGTCCGGCTTGGAGCTGCTCCAGGCTGGCGATCAGGGCGGCAAGGGCGCCCGCGACGGCGTAGGGACCCGAGATCCATTCCTCGCCGACCAGCGGAGACTGCGGATCGAGCTTTTTGATCTGGAAGGCCGCAGCCTGGACCCACTGCTGCGCGTTGTCGATCACGCGCTGGCGGGTATCTGCCAGCAGTTGCAGTCGACCGGCCAAAGATGTCTTGGCCCAGGTTTTTTCACCTTCAGCCAAGTCCTGCAGTGCCTGATCTACCGGGGATTCGATCTGTACATCGGTCATATTTGTGGCTCTATTGCCATGAATGTGGATGACCTCATGTGTGGTATGGGAGTTCGAGGGTCACCGGTCCGCAGACGAGCATGATCATGGCGAGCGCGTTCTCGGCGTTGTGGAAGCCGTAGGCCCTGCGGATGATCAACCGGACCTTGTTGTTGAGCCCTTCGTGGCGGCCGTTGGCCAGTCCGCGCTCCACCGCGGCTTGGATGCCATCGAGGTGTTTGTTGATGGTTCGGCCGACCTTGACGAACTGCGGGATCCGGCACCGCTGCGCCCATGAGCACCATTTCCC
This sequence comes from Mycobacteroides immunogenum, assembly GCF_001605725.1. Lineage (NCBI taxonomy): Bacteria > Bacillati > Actinomycetota > Actinomycetes > Mycobacteriales > Mycobacteriaceae > Mycobacteroides > Mycobacteroides immunogenum. The sequence goes on along the minus strand of NZ_CP011530.1, from coordinate 5,172,743 downwards.
GAGCATGTCGGTGACGGTGTCGGCGTCAAGATCCCCGGCGAACACCGCCCGCAGCGATTCCTTCAGTTCGTAGGCGCGGACCAGTGCGCCGCCCTCGCGTTTGAGCTGGGCGAGGGTGGCTTTCTGTGTGTCGGTGAGGGATTCGGGGTTCTTCAGCAGCGCCCAGCGGGCTCCCTTGTAGGTTTTGGCGATCTGCTTGTCCGACAGTTTGCGCGCGGACTGCCATACCTGACGGCGAACGTCGTCGAGGGCGTCGGTGGCTAGTTTGACGACATGGAACGGATCGAAGCAGATCACCGCCTGCGGGGCATGTGCGCGAACGGATTTCGCGAATGCCGGCCCGAGGTCCATCGACACGGCCTCGATCTTCTTCGCGCCATCGGCGGGTAGGGCCGCGGTGAAGAACGCGTCGAGAGTGGCTGCCTTCTTGCCCGGCGCACCCCACACGATTGTGCCGGTGTCGTGGTCGGACACCAAAGTCAAATACTTGTGGTGCTTGCGCCAGGAGATCTCATCGACGCCGATGTCGACCAGCCCGGCCAGCCGGTCGGGGTCCAGTTTCTCGGCCACGACGCGCGAACACATCGCCCCGACGGTGCGCCACGTGACGCGGCAGAACGTCGACACCGTCTTCTTGTCACACTTGGCGGCCAGCCAGACCGCAAGGTCCTCGAAGTCGCGGGTGAACCCCGATCCCGGCCGCGCGAACGGCACTGACTCGGCCAGGACACCGTGCTCGGGGCAGCGCAACCGACGTCGCCGCAGTTTGAGCACACATACCCGCCCACTGAGGTCCAGGTGCCGCCACGCCGAATCCACCATCCGTGTGTCGTAGCGGTGCCGGGTACGGAAATCGCAATGCGGACAGGACATCACCCGCTGTTGCGGGCGCACCCACACCGTCACCTTGTCGCCGCACTCGACGTCGCGGACCGTGGTCTTCGGCAGGTCGAGGACACGGTTGAGTAAAGTGGTCGCGCGCACGGGCAAGCTCCTTGGTACGAGGTGTAGGAGCTTTCGAACCTATGAGCTACCCGTGCGCCCAGACCACTCCGCCACGCGAGACATAGCACACCCCACCCGACCCACATTCATGGCAATAGAGCCATATTTGTCAGCTCACGCTCTTGTCGAATTCGAGGAGTGCGTCATGGTGGTTGTGACGGTACGGGGTGGGACCAGAGCCCTGTTCCCGCTTCGCCAGAATCTGAGCGTACTGCTCAAACGGGGTGATCTTGTCAAACTCCTTGCGGGCCTGCTCCGGGGTGTAGGTGACCGGGTTCTTGGCCGGAATGTCCTGCAGCACCGGACCCAGAATGGCGGTGGTGTGCGGAGTGGTGAAGTCCAGGATTGCCAGCTCGAGCTGCGGGCGCGACGCGATTAGCCTCAGGAAGGGGCGCACCACCGCCCGGGCGGCCGCGTCTTGCCAGCGGCGCTGCGGGATTCCGCCGAGCAGACGCATCCAGTCGGGCATCGTCGCGATGATCGCGCGGCGCATCGGGATGTTGAACAGTCGGCGCAGCCAGCTCGGAACACGTTCCGGCAGGATGTGATAGCCCAGGTCAACGAGGTAGTTCATCATGCGCTGAGCGACCTCGGAGCCGACCAGATCGGGCCGGAAGCCCTCGAAGTAGGCGCGGATGCCCTCACGGGTACGTGGCACGTCGTCGGGGTTGATGGTCTGGAACTCGGCGGCCCGGGCACATTCCTCCCAGTACTGGGCCTCCTCGGCTTCGGACAACTTGCCGGGACCGAACATCTCGAAGGTGTAGAGGATCGAATGCCACGCCGTGAGGTGGATCCACAGCTGCGAGTGCGGATCGTTGGCATCGAACGGGCGCTTGGTGATCGGCTCGGTGCCGACGGCCTTGGAATGGATCTTCACCAGAATTTCGGCTGCGTCGAGCACGGACTTTGCATCGCCGAACGCCACCAGCGCGAAGTACTGCATGGTGCGGTCATAGCGCAGCCGGGTGCGGGCGTAGACCTGGCCGGTGGCGTCCACCGCGGCGGCCAGGAAGGGATCTAGGTGCTCGATGGTGACGGCGCGGGAGAACCCAAGCAGCATCGAAGTGGGGTAACTCCAGACCTTCCAGGTGACCGAGCCCGGGCCGAAAAACCCGTAGTCCTCGGCGGGCGGCAGGGGCTCGGGCGCAGCGGGCAGCCCGGCGGCTCTCCGGAACGTGGTTACCGCATCCATCTTTGGACGCTCCCTTCAATTCACATGGTACGCGCCGTACCAGTGGCAGATCGTACGTGATGTACCACTTGATTGGCTAGAGTGAGGCACGTGCAACCGGACGGTCAGGACGTCACTCTCAGCAGATGGAGCGGGCAGCGAGAACGCCGCCGCGCCGAGTTTGTCGACGCGGCCCTGGTGGCGATCGCCGAACACGGGCCCCAGACGTCGACCGAACAGATCGCGGTACACCTCGGGGTCACCCGCACCAAGCTCTACCGGCACTTCACCGACGCTGCCGACCTGCAACGCGCCGTAGCGCAGCGGGCCAGCGACATGTTGATCGCCGACCTGGCTCCGCTATGGGAGCCGCATGGGTCGATGGCGCAGATCATCGATGCCGGTGTCGGCGCTCACGCCCGCTTCCTGGTCGGGCACCGGAACCTTTATCGGTACCTGGCCCATTGCTCGTTGGCGGAGAATTCCGAGGCGCCTGATGCGATCACCGACATCAAGCTGTCAGTTGGTACTCATCTGGGGCAGGTTTTCGCGCTGTATCTGGACGCGTTCGGTGTCGGAGTCGAATCCGACATCCTCGCGATGGGCATCGTGGGCATGGTTGAAACGGCAACCAGCCACTGGCTGGACTACCCGGGGACCACATCGCAGGAGCGCCTCATCGCCGATCAGGTCCGGTGGATCTGGCTGCTGGTCGACGACACCCTGCGCGCGGAGGGTGTTTACGTGGACCTGCACGAGCCCCTGCCGCCACCGGATGAGATCGCCCGGAGCGCGGAGCAATACCGCGACCCGGAGCGAGTTACGGCGAACGGTCGTTGACGCACTGCGGTGCGATCCGGAACTGATTGCCGCCGTTGCGTTTAGCTTCATACATGGCGATGTCGGCGCGGCTGATTAACGACTCGATCGCTGATTGCGGGTCGGCGGCGGTCACCGCGATAACAGAATCAGTCGCGATGCCAATACTGGCGGTGACAGCCAGGTCCGTAGGGGCACATGTTGCGATGCGATCACCTAACGCACGGGCGAGATCGGATATCGACTCCGCCGCGCACAAGGTGATCACCAGGAACTCATCGCCGCCGGAACGTCCGACAATCGTCCGCGAATCATGTTGTTCGGAAAGGGCTTCCGCACATTCGATGAGGACTCTGTCGCCGGCGTCGTGGCCGTGCGTGTCGTTGACCAACTTGTATCGATCAATATCGACGGTGGCGACCGCAACGACTCTTCCGTGGGCAATCTCGTCACCGGCGACGAGCGCTCTATGTTTGCGTTGCCATTCGTCGAAGATTCCGCGCCGATTGAAGATCCCGGTCAAGGGGTCGCGCCATGAGGCCATGGCCTGCAGCCGGACCATGGCGATGCCGAACTGAATGACCACCGGCACCAGTACGACTACCAGCATCTGGCAGATCGCCATGGCGATTACTCGCGCGACGATCTCAGCGGGCCCCGGTACGGCAAGAGGAACGGCCAGGGCGCAGATCACGGTGATGCACCAGATGGCGTGCGCAAGAAGCTGTCTGTTCCCAAGGAAGAAGCTCACGTACGCACCTATCGGGGTGAACAGCATGGCCGTGCCGAGGGAAAGATCGGTCGACAACTGAGATGCCGATGCGGCGATACCCACATCGGCAAAGGCCACAAAGATCATCGACTCGGTGCGGCTGGCCCAGGACCCGACAAACCAGCGCAATGCCCAGGCGAGTGATCCTATTGCGCACACCCCGACCACTGCCCGGCCAAACAGCGTTGTGGGAGCCGCGTTGCTGAACTGCGCCACTACGCATATGGCTGCGAAAACCAATGCATACCAGCCGATGAGGGTGCGAAGTGACCGATCTAGCCCGTTTGCTTCGAGGTAGCTCTGTAGCCACCCGGGCGGAACCGGCTCGGTCCACCATTTCCGCAGAAATTCCATCCACGGACTGTTGGCCGCACGATCGTGTGGCCCTGGGTGCGCCGGCCCGCCCATCGGAGCGGGGCTTACCCGCAGACCGCTCCGACTGCGGCCGACTGCACCAGCTTGGTGTACTTCGCCAGCACGCCGGTCTTGTAACGCGGCGGCAACGGCTCGAATCCCTTGCGCCGCTCGGCGATCTCCGCCTCGTCGACCAGGAGGTCGAGCTTGCCATTGGCGACATCGAGCCGGATGCGGTCACCGTCCTTGACAAAGGCGATGGGTCCGCCGTCCACAGCTTCCGGTGCGATATGTCCGACACACAGGCCGGTGGTGCCCCCGGAGAAGCGCCCGTCGGTCATCAGCAGCACGTCCTTGCCCAGGCCGGCACCCTTGATCGCGCCGGTGATCGCCAGCATCTCGCGCATGCCGGGGCCGCCCTTGGGGCCCTCGTAGCGGATCACGACGACATCGCCGTGCGTGATGGTGCCGTCCTCCAGCGCATCGAGTGCGGCGCGCTCACGCTCGAAAACCCTTGCTGTGCCCTCGAATACATCGGAATCGAAACCAGCCGACTTCACCACCGCGCCCTCGGGGGCCAACGATCCGTGCAGGATGGTGATGCCGCCGGTCGGGTGGATGGGATTGTTCATGGCGCGCAGTACCTTGCCGTCGGGATCTGGCGGGGCGATGTGGGCCAGGTTCTCGGCCATGGTCTTGCCGGTGACCGTTAGGCAATCACCGTGCAGCAGGCCGGCATCCAGCAGTGCGCGCATCACCACGGGCACCCCGCCGATCTCATCGACGTCTTTCATCACGTGGCGGCCAAAGGGCTTCACATCGGCCAGGTGGGGCACCTTGTTGCCGACGCGGGTGAAGTCCGCCAAGGACAGTGGCACCTCCGCTTCGCGGGCGATGGCCAGCAGGTGCAGCACCGCGTTGGTGGATCCGCCGAACGCCATCACCACGGCGATGGCGTTCTCGAAGGCTTCCTTGGTGAGGATGTCGCGTGCCGTGATGCCGCGGCGCAGCATCTCGACAACGGCCTCGCCCGACTTGTGCGCGTACTCCTCGCGGCGCTTGTCGATGGCGACGGGGGAAGCGCTGCCGGGCAACGACATTCCCAGTGCCTCAGCCGCGCTGGCCATGGTGTTGGCGGTGTACATGCCACCGCAGGCGCCCTCACCTGGACAGATGGCGCGCTCGATGATGTCGACGTCCTCGCGTGACATCAGGCCGCGTGCACAGGCACCGACTGCCTCGAAGGCGTCGATGATGGTGACTTCCTTCTCGGTGCCGTCGGTCAGCTTGGCCTTGCCCGGCATGATCGAGCCGTTGTACAAGAACACCGAGGCCAGGTCCAAACGTGCTGCGGCCATAAGCATTCCGGGAATCGATTTGTCGCATCCGGCAAGCAGCACCGAGCCGTCGAGACGCTCAGCCTGCATCACGGTCTCGACGCTGTCGGCGATGACCTCACGGGACACCAGCGAGAAGTGCATACCCTCGTGCCCCATCGAGATACCGTCGGACACCGAGATGGTGCCGAACTCCAGCGGGTAGCCCCCGGCTTCGTGCACGCCGCCCTTGACCGACTGTGCGAGGCGTTGTAGCGACATGTTGCACGGGGTGATCTCGTTCCAGGACGAGCCGACGCCGATCTGCGGCTTGACCCAGTCGTCGTCCCCCATGCCTACCGCGCGCAGCATCCCGCGTGCGGCGGTCTTTTCCAGGCCGTCGGTGACGTCGCGGCTACGGGGCTTGATATCGGGCTGCTGGGGGGCTGACATGGGGTTAAGTATCCCCCGCCGGTGCAAACCGGATTGCGCAGGCTTCGGCGCGCCCTCTCCCGGCGAAAACGTGCGCTACGAAACCGCCGCAAAACGGTGAGTCGGCAGCAATGATGGCCGGTATGCCATTCATGCCGGTCAGCGACTCGATGTTTCTCATCGGGGAAACGCGGGAACACCCCTTCCACGTCGGCGGCCTCCAGCTGTTCAAACCGCCTGTCGACGCCGGTCCGGATTACGCCGAGGTGTTCTACGAGCAGTTGATGTCGACCACCGAGGTGTCCTCGGACTTCCGCAAACGTCCCGGACAGCCGTTGGCGGTGATGGGCAACCTCACCTGGATCATCGATGATGAGATCGATTGGGAGTACCACGTGCGCCGCTCGGCGTTACCGCGCCCGGCCCGGGTGCGTGAGCTGCTGACTGTCACCTCCCGGTGGCATAGTTCCCCACTGGATCGGCACCGTCCGCTCTGGGAAATGCATGTGGTGGAAGGGCTTTCGGACGGGCGCCTGGCGGTCTACACCAAAATGCACCATGCCGTGATCGATGGCGTAGGCGCCTTGCGGATGATGATGCGCTCACTGTCCGATGACCCCGATGCCCGCGACTGTCAGGCGGTTTGGGCCCCGGCCAAGCGGCGCGCCAAGAGCAGCATCGTGAGCACGACCAACACCTCGGCGCTGGATCTGGTCAAGGGAGCCGCGGGTGCGGTGCGACAGGTCGTGTCGATTCCGCCCGGTCTGCTCAAGTACGGCAGGCACGCATTGTCGGACCCGCAGCTGGTCAGGCCGATGACGGCACCGCACACCATCTTGAATGTCTCGATCGGCGGCGCCCGGCGCTTCGCCGCGCAAACCTGGTCGATGGCGCGGATCAAGGAGGCCGGCAAGGCACTGGGCGGCACGGTGAACGATGTGGTGCTCGCCATGTGCTCGGGCGCCTTGCGCACCTATCTCGAGGAGCAGCACGCGTTACCCGACAAGCCGCTCATCGCCATGTGTCCGGTATCGATCCGGGCCGAGGGCGATCAGAACGCGGGAAACTCGATCACCGCGCTGCTGGCCAACCTGGCGACCGATAAGCCAGACCCGTTGGAGCGGTTCAGCGCGATCCGCGATTCGGTACAGGCGGCCAAGTCGGTGCTTTCGGAGATGACACCGCTGCAGCGGATGTTGGTGGGGGCGCTCAATGGCGCACCCGTGCTGACCGGTGCCGTGCCGGGGTTGGTGGATCGGACCGCCCCCGCGTTCAACGTGATCATTTCCAATGTCCCCGGCCCGCGCACCGATATGTTCTGGAACGGATTCGAGATGGACGGGTGCTACCCCGCGTCCATCCCGATCGACGGCGTGGCGCTGAATATCACGTGCACCAGCAGTGGGTCGTCGATGCATTTTGGACTCACCGGATGCCGCACGAGTGTTCCGCACCTGCAACGCATCCTTGCGCATTTGGAGGAGGCGCTGACGCAGCTGGAGGAGTCCGTCGCATAGGCGTTGGTACCCACCAGGGGTATGCCATCGACGATTTCGTACCCTATGGGGGTATCTGAGCTACCATGGTGGCATGCGAAACCGTACTCGGACTGCCATCCTTGCCGGCGCTGCCGCCGCAGTGCTGATTTTGTCGGCTTGTAGCTCGGACAACAAGGGGGACGGCGCGAATTCCGAGCATTCGGGACATTCCGGCATGTCGGGGATGACGACGACGCTGGATACCAATGCCGCGGCCCCGGTGTCGGACCACAATGACGCCGATGTGACCTTCGCGCAGCAGATGATCATGCATCATCAGCAGGCCGTCGAGATGTCCAAGTTGACCGAGGGGCGTACCCCGAACCCCGCCGTGCTGGAGCTGGCGAAGAACATCGAGACGGCGCAGCAGCCGGAGATCGACACCTTCACCGAGTGGCTCAAGACCTGGAACCAGCCGCTGATGCCCGCAGGGCACGACCCGGCGGGGCATATGCCTGGCATGGTGGACGCACCGGTGCTAGACCGGATGAAGACTCTCAACGGCGAGGTCTTCGATCAGCTGTGGCTGCAGTCGATGATCGCCCACCATCAGGGCGCCATAGCCATGTCGAATGCGGAACTCTCCGGAGGCCAGTACCCTGCGGCAAAGCAGTTGGCGCAACAGATCATCGATAATCAGCAGCCTGAGATCGACACGATGCAGGGCCTTCTCAAGGGGTAAAGGGACATGAGCACCAAGACTTCGACCGGACACGGTTACTCGCTGAAAAAGGATGACTACGCCAAGCGGCTCCTGCGCATCGAGGGACAGGTGCGTGGCATCGCGAAGATGATCGACGAGGACAAGTACTGCATCGACGTGCTGACCCAGATCAGCGCCGCGCAGAGCGCGTTGCGGTCGGTTGCCCTCGGACTTCTCGATGAGCACCTGGGTCATTGCGTGACCAACGCCGTCGCCTCCGGTGGTGCCGACGCCGACGAGAAGCTGGCTGAGGCCTCCGCGGCGATTGCCCGCTTGGTGCGCAGCTAGGAATCGAGCGCGGCAACGACCATCTGCCGCAATACGGTTCGGGTCTGCGAGGGTGCCGAGCGTCCGGCGCTGTAGGGCGTCGAGTTCATCAGGCCGAATGCCGCGTGTGCCTTGATGCGCGCGTCCGACTCGTCAAGGTCTGCGTCGCTCTGGCACAGCACCTCAACCCATGCCTCCACATAGCGGCGCTGGTACTGACGCACCTGGCGGCGGGCGTTCTCGGGGAGTGAATCGAGGTCGCGGTCCTGCACGCGGATCAGATCGCTCTCGCTGAGCGCGAAGTCGAGGTGAAAATCGATGAGGCCATCGAGGGCCTGCCCGGGGGTCTCCGCGGCGTCTGCGACGGCTATGCCGCCTTCCAAGAGGCGACGGCTGATATCGGTGAGCAGATCCACCAAGAGCGCTTCCTTGTTGGGGAAGTGTCGGTAGATCGCGGGACCACTGATGCCGACCGCAGAACCTAGATCCTCCAGCCGCACACGCGCGTATCCGCGCATGGCCAAGAGGCGGGCGGCCGCGCGCAGCAGTTGATCACGCCGGTCGGCCTTGGCGCGTTCGCGTTTGTTCGGGGTATCCGACTCGGGTATCAGGTTGGTCATCGAACCTCCGTCGTGGCCCGCTCTAGACAAAACAGTTAATCGAGATTAGCCTAATCCTAGTTAATCGTCATTAACTGAATCTCAAACTTCGGAGCTGGGTATGACTCTGGTTGGTGAGCAGAACAGGGCGGAGCACGTCCGGCTGGTCGCCGAGCTGCGGGAGCGGCTCGCACGTGCGGCGCTCGGCGGGAACGAACAGTCCAGGCAACGTCATGTGGGCCGCGGCAAGCTGCTGCCCCGTGACCGGGTTGACGCACTGCTCGACCCGGGTAGCCCGTTCCTGGAGCTGTCGCCGTTGGCGGCCAATGGCATGTACGACGACGACGCGCCCGGAGCCAGCATGATCGCCGGTATCGGCCGTGTCTCGGGCCGTGAATGCGTGGTTGCCGCCAACGACGCGACGGTCAAGGGTGGCACCTACTACCCGATGACCGTCAAGAAGCACCTACGGGCGCAGGAAGTCGCGTCGCAGAACCGGCTGCCCTGCATCTACCTGGTGGACTCCGGCGGCGCCTTCCTGCCCAAGCAGGACGAGGTGTTCCCGGATCGCGAACACTTCGGCCGCATCTTCTATAACCAGGCCACCATGAGCGCCAAGGGAATTCCGCAGATTGCCGCGGTGCTGGGCAGCTGCACCGCAGGTGGTGCGTATGTGCCCGCGATGAGCGATGAGGCCGTCATCGTGCGTAAGCAGGGCACGATCTTCTTGGGCGGCCCGCCGCTGGTGAAGGCCGCCACCGGCGAGGTGGTCACGGCCGAGGAACTCGGCGGCGGCGATCTGCATTCCCGTACCTCAGGCGTGACAGATCATCTGGCGGAGGACGACAAGGACGCGCTACGGATCGTGCGCCGGATCGTCTCCACCCTGGCGCCCAGAACCGAGCCGCCGTGGCCGGTCGCGGAAACAATTGCGCCGGAGCGCGATCCGGGCACGCTGTACGACGTGGTGCCCACCGATCCGCGTATCCCGTATGACGTACACGAAGTGATCGTGCGGCTCGTGGACGGCGGTACCTTCACCGAGTTCAAGGCGGAGTATGGCAAATCGGTCGTCACCGGCACCGCACGCCTGCACGGGCATCCGGTGGGGATCATCGCGAACAACGGCGTGCTGTTCGCCGAAAGCGCCATGAAGGCAGCGCATTTCATCGAGTTGTGCGATCAGCGGCGCATTCCGCTGCTTTTTCTGCAGAACATCTCTGGCTTCATGGTGGGCCGCGACTACGAGGCCGCCGGTATCGCCAAGCATGGGGCGAAGATGGTCACCGCGGTGGCGTGTGCGCGGGTGCCGAAGCTGACCGTGGTGATCGGCGGCTCCTACGGGGCAGGCAACTACTCCATGTGTGGCCGCGCGTACTCGCCGCGATTCCTGTGGATGTGGCCGAATGCCCGCATCTCGGTGATGGGTGGAGAACAAGCGGCCTCGGTGCTGGCCACGGTGCGTGCCGATCAGAGTGCGTCCTCGGGCAAGGAATTCACCGAGGCCGAACAGGAGACCTTCAAGGCTCCGATACGCGAACAGTATGAGCAACAAGGCAATCCGTACTACTCAACGGCGCGCCTCTGGGACGACGGGGTGATCGACCCTGCCGATACCCGCACCGTGCTCGGTTTGGCGCTGGGTATTTGCGCCAACGCACCCCTTGAACCGGTTTCCTACGGCGTCTTCAGGATGTGACCACGTGACATTGCAGAGTGTCCTCATCGCCAACCGCGGCGAGATCGCGGTCCGCATAGCATCAACACTGCGGGCCATGGGAATTCAATCCATCGCTGTGTATATCGACGGAGATACCGATCATCTCGATGCCTGCGATACCGCCGTACGTCTCGGCGCCGACTCCTCGGGCTATTTGGATATCGACGCGATCATCAGCGCGGCCAAGCAGACCGGGGCGCAAGCGATTCACCCCGGATACGGATTCGTCTCGGAGAATGCTGATTTCGTCCGGGCATGTCAGGCCGCCGGGATCACCTTCGTCGGTCCACCTGCCGAGGCCATGGATGCGATGGGCGACAAGATCAGGGCCAAGGACACCGTCGCGGCGGCCGGTGAGCCGGTCGTCCCGGGCAGCGTGGGCGCGCTCTTGGACGCGGAGCTTATCGTCGCCGCCCAGGAGATCGGGACGCCACTGATCATCAAGCCGTCCGCTGGCGGCGGCGGCAAGGGCATGCGTGTGGTGCACGATCTGGGTGCCGTCCCCGAAGCGCTGGTCGCATCCCGCCGGGAGGCCACCGCGATCTTCGGCGATGACACCCTCTTGGTAGAGCGTTATCTCGCGCGCCCCAGGCATATCGAGGTCCAGGTCTTCGGTGACACCCACGGCAATGTGGTGCACCTCGGCGAGCGTGAATGCAGCCTGCAACGCCGGCACCAGAAGGTCATCGAAGAGGCGCCCTCGCCGCTGCTGACCCCGCAACTGCGTGCTGCGATGGGCGAGACGGCATGTCAGATCGCGCGCAGTGTCGGATATTTCGGCGCCGGAACTGTCGAGTTCATCCTCGACAGTGATGCTCCCGAGTCCTACTACTTCATGGAGATGAACACCCGGCTCCAGGTGGAACATCCGGTCACCGAGATGGTGACCGGCATTGACCTGGTGCAGTGGCAGATCCTCGTCGCATCGGGAGGACGGCTCCCGCTTACGCAGGAGCAGATTACGCTGACCGGCCACGCGATCGAGGTCCGCGTCTACGCCGAGGACCCGGCCCGCGGATTCCTTCCCACCGGTGGAACTGTGGCGCTGGCCCGGTTTTCGGGCAGCGCACGCACCGATACGGCATTGTCGACGGGATCAGTGGTGGGTTCGCGGTTCGACCCGATGCTGGCCAAGGTCGTAGTGCATGCCGCCGACCGCATGACCGCGCTCGCCGAGGCCGATCGTGCGCTCGCGGAGACGCGCGTACTCGGGGTGGGCACCAATATCGATTTCCTGCGCGCTCTGGTGACCAATCCTGTGGTGATATCTGGTGATATCGATACGGCGTTGCTCGACAAGATCGCGGCCGAGTACCACCCGCCCGTCGCGCCGCCGTGGGTGTGGGTCGCCGCGTCCGCTGTGCTGGACGGCGAGGCCGGGGCTGACACGTTGTGGGACGGGAAGTCCGGATGGCGGGTGGGCGCCCACGCGCCGCGATCCCATCGGCTACGCATCGGGGAATCCACCGAACTGGTCCGGCTCTGGGGCGACCCGGTCACCGCTGTCGGTATCGGAGACGGCGAACAGGCGCCGGGCCGAGTGCGCTGCGCGACAGGGCAAGTGAGCGTTGAGCTAGCCGGTCAGCTGCATCGCGCCGATGCTGTCCGGGCGACCGGTTCGGCGTGGATCGCCACCGAGGATGGCACCTGGCACGCGGATGTCGCACCCGAGCCACGACTGCGGCACCTGGACGGTGACGACGAGGACGGCGAGATCCGTAGCTCCATGCCCGGAGTTGTGCGTGTGGTTTCGGTGAGTACCGGGACCGTAGTTGAACGCGACGCCCCGGTGGTGGTGGTCGAGGCCATGAAGATGGAACACACTCTGCGCGCACCGATCGCCGGAACTGTGAACGTCTCCGTGGCCGTCGGCGACCAGGTGGCTGTCGACCAACTGCTGGCCACCATCCATCCGACTGCCAACCCCGAGGAGGGGCGATCATGACTTTCAGTACCGCAGAACTGCCCGATGAGTACGACTCGCTGCGTAAAACCGTTGAGGAATTCGCGAATTCAGTCGTAGCGCCGGCTGCCGCGCATCACGACGCCACCAAGACGTTCCCGTACGCGGTGGTGGCGCAGATGGGTGACATGGGGCTGTTCGGTCTGCCGTTCCCCGAAGAGTACGGCGGTATGGGCGGTGACTACTTTGCCCTCTGCCTGACGCTGGAGGAACTGGCGCGGGTGGACCAGAGCGTGGCCATCACCCTTGAGGCGGCCGTGTCGCTGGGCGCCATGCCGATTTACCGATTCGGAAACGAAGAACAAAAGCAGCGTTGGCTTCCCGAACTTTCCTCCGGAAAGTCCTTGGCCGCTTTCGGTTTGACCGAGCCGGGTGGTGGTACCGATATCCCCGGATCGATCCGCACCCGGGCTGTCGAGGACAACGGCAGCTGGGTCATCAACGGCTCCAAGGCGTTCATCACCAACTCCGGTACCGACATCACCGCAGTCGTGGGAGTCGCCGCGGTGACTGGACGTTCCGCGGACGGATCGCCGGAAATCTCGGTCATTCATGTGCCTGCCGGCACACCGGGGTTCACCGTCGAGCCGGGCTACGACAAGGTGGGTTGGCATGCCTCGGACACCCATCCGCTGAGCTTCGATGACGTCCGGGTGCCCTACGAGAATCTGCTGGGTGAACGTGGCCGCGGATACGCGGGATTCCTGCGCATCCTCGATGAGGGCCGGATCGCGATCGCGGCCTTGGCCACGGGAGCTGCCCAAGGATGCGTCGATGAGAGTCTGCGCTACGCGCGCAGCCGCCCGGCCTTTGGCAGCGCGATCATCGAGTATCAATCCGTCTCGTTCAAGATCGCCAGGATGCAGGCGCGTGCGCACACCGCGCGGCTGGCCTACTACCACGCCGCGGCACTGCTGCTCGCCGGAAAACCGTTCAAGACCGAGGCCTCGATTGCCAAGCTGATAGCCAGCGAGGCGGCCATGGACAATGCCCGCGACGCCACCCAGATCTTCGGGGGAGCGGGGTTCATGAATGAGTCTCCGGTCGCGCGCCAGTACCGAGACAGCAAGATCTTGGAAATCGGCGAAGGTACGAGCGAGGTCCAGCTGATGCTCATCGCCCGCGCGCTGAGCCGGTAATCTGTCGGGGGTACTTAGCTGGACGGGTGCCCCCTGGCTCTCCTTTGGCACCCCAATGTCAGGATTCGCATCACATACCCCTATGGGGTTATGAATGTGACCATTTCTAATCAACGGCGATTATGCCTGCTCAGGGGCTATTTTCTTGAGCGGGTGAAACATCGTGTTGCCTGGTGGCGACCTTCCCTATGACACACTGGATGTGTCGTGTCTACAGGAGTGAGCATGCTTGTCTTAACTCGTTGGTTCCGGCGCGCCCTCGTCAGCGGTATCTGTGTCGCAGGACTGCTGGGTGCCGGGGTAGTTCCTGCACTCGCCGATCCGGGCGATCCCCCCGATCCGGGTATCGAAGAGCCGGGGCCTCCGCCGCCCCCGCCGTTGCCGTGGGAGTTGCCGCCGCCACCCCCGCCAGCTGCCGATGCGCCGCCGCCTGCCGAGATTCCGCCGGCACCGGTGCCGACCACCCCGCCGCCCGGGGCGCCTCCCACGGGAGATGTGCCCCCGTTGCCGGTGGGCCTGCTCAAGAACTCACCGAACAACGGCGACGTTGTCGGTGTGGCCCAGCCGGTGACCATCGTGTTCGCGGCTCCGGTGACGGATAAGAAGGCCGCCGAGGCCGCCGTGAAGATCACCTCGTCGAAGCCCGCGCCGGGTTACTTCTACTGGTACACGGACCAGCAGCTGCGTTGGAAGCCGACACAGTTCTGGCCCGCGAACACCGATGTGAACGTCAACGCCGGTGGCACCAAGTGGAGCTTCAAGGTCGGCGACGCATTCGTGTCGACTGTGGATGACGCGACCTACACGATGACCGTGACCCGCAACGGCGTCGTCGAGCGCAGCATGCCGATGTCGATGGGTAAGCACGACAAGAAGCACGAGACCAAGAACGGCACGTACTACGTCAGCGAGAAGTTCCAGAAGATGGTGATGGACTCGTCAACGTATGGGGTGCCGGTGAATTCCGCTGAGGGCTACAAGCTGGACGTGTACTGGGCGACCCGCCTGTCGAACTCGGGCATCTTCGTCCACGCTGCACCGTGGTCAGTCGGTCAGCAGGGCAAGAGCGACACCAGCCATGGCTGCATCAACTTGAGCACCGAGAATGCGACCTGGTACTTCAACCAGTCGCATCCAGGTGACCCGGTGATCGTCAAGAACTCGCCGGGTGGTCCCTACAAGGACTACGACGGCTACGACGACTGGCAGCGTTTCTAGCGTTCCAGCACAACGAGAAAGCCCCCGGCTCACTGGCCGGGGGCTTTCTCGTTGCGGTGTTGCCGTCAGCTCCAGATGCGCACGCGCTGATCGGCTTCCAGGAACAGCTCGTCCTCCGTGGCGAGCGCGAAGGCCTCGTAAAACGCGTCGATATTGCGCACCACGCCGTTGCACCGGAACTCCGGCGGCGAATGCGGGTCGACGGAGAGGCGCCGGATCGCCTCGGCCTCACGGGCTTTGGTGCGCCATACCTGCGCCCAGCCGTAGAAGACACGTTGCACACCCGTCAATCCGTCAATAACCGGCCCCGCGTCCCCGCCCAACGAGATCTCGTAGGCCAGCAGTGCGATCGAGAGACCGCCCAGATCCCCGATGTTCTCTCCCACGGTGAAGGCGCCGTTCACATGTTGATCGACCAGCTCGCGCGGGACGAACTCGTCGTACTGCTTGATTAATGCCTTGGTGCGTACCCCGAATTCGTCGCGGTCGGTGTCGGTCCACCAGTTGACCAGGTTGCCGTCACCGTCGTACTTGGAGCCCTGATCGTCAAACCCATGCCCGATCTCGTGGCCGATGACGGCCCCGATGCCGCCGTAATTGGCGGCGTCGTCGGCATCGGCGTCGAAGAACGGAGGCTGCAAAATAGCTGCGGGGAAGACAATTTCATTCATCCCCGGGTTGTAGTACGCGTTCACCGTCTGTGGAGTCATGAACCATTCGTCGCGATCGACGGGTCCTGCCAGCTTGGCCAGGCCCCGATCACACTCGGCGGCCGTGGCGCGCCGGACGTTGCCCAGCAGATCGTCGCGACGGATGGTGATCGTCGAGTAGTCGCGCCAGGTGGCCGGGTAGCCGATCTTGGGGGTGAACTTGTCGAGCTTCTGCAGGGCCCGCTCACGGGTCTCCGGTGTCATCCATTCCAGGTCGGCGATGCTGGCCCGGTAGGCCTCACGCAGGTTGTCGACGAGAATTTCCATGCGTGCCTTGGCATTCGGAGGAAAGTGCCGGGCGACGTAGAGCTGCCCCACGGCCTCGCCGAGCAGCGACTCGACCACCGCGACACCGCGCTTCCAGCGATCGCGAATCTGCTCGGTGCCCGATAGCGTGCGCCCGTAGAAATTGAAGTTCTCATCCACCAGCGGCTCGGTGAGATACGGTGCGCGGGCGCAGATCAGCCGCCAGTTCGCCCACAGCTTCCAGTCGCTTAGTGGCTCCGCCGCCCAGAGTTGGGCGAAGGTGGTCAGATAGTCGGGCTGTCGTACCACCAGTTCGGTGACCTGGCCGGTGGTCGCACCCAGCCCGGAAATCCATCCGGCCCAATCGAATCCAGGTGCAGTCTGCTCCAGGTCGGTGAACTTCAGCAGGTTGTAGCTCAGCTCGGCGTCCCGGCGCTTGACCACATCCCAATGCGCCGCGGCGATCTTGGTTTCCAGAGCCGCGATCCGCGCGGCGGTGTCGTCGTGGTCGCCCGCGCCGAGCACCAAACCGAACATCGCGGCAATGTGTGCGCGGTACGCGTCCCGGGTGGCCGCGTGCTGGTCCTCGCGGTAGTACGACTCGTCGGGCAGGCCCAGCCCGGACTGGCTGACGTGCAGCAGATACCGAGAGGAGTCCTTGGCGTCGGTATCCACGTAGCAGCCCACACCACTACCGACCCCGGCCCGCTGTAACGCACCCATGGCAGCGGCCAAGGCGGTGACGTCGGGCGCCGAGGCGATCAGATCCAGCTCCTGGCGCAGCGGAGTCAGGCCGAGGCTGGACACGGTCCCGGTATCCATGAAGCTTGCGAACAGATCACCGATCTTCTGCGACTCCGTGCCGTCGGCGGCCCCCGAGTCGGCCGCCTGGGTGATGATCTCGCGTACTTGCTCCTCGGCACGGTCGAACAGAGTCCGGAACGCGCCATCGACGGCACGGTCGGCCGGAATGGCGTATTCGGCGAGCCAGCGACCGTTGACGTGGCCGAACAGGTCATCTTGCGGGCGGATGGATTCGTCGCGATAGCTCAGGTCGATACCGGATTTTGGCAGCACGGATTCTGTCGTCACCCGTCCATGGTGGCACGGGTCGTAGGGTGAGGCCCGTGAGCAAAGAGGCGACCGTATCCGGTCTTGGCAACGGCGACGGACCCGTCTTCTCCCGGTACGGAGTGCTGTCCGCGGTCCTCGGCGCGATCACGGTTGTCGCACTGGTGCTTTCGATACTCATCGGTGTCGGGCATCGCAGCCAGGTCGCGCGTGACCGCTACGACGCTCGTGTACTCGATACCGCAGTGACCTGGGTAAACACTTTGATCAACATGAAAAAGAGCAACCTCGATGCCAGCGTGCAGACGCTGCAGGACGGTACCGCCGGCCAGTTCAGTGATCACCTGGGCGAGATGATCGCGGGTGCGGTGAAGCTCGCCCGGACGGTCGACGCCGATGCGGCAGGCGAGATCGATTCGGTGACCATCGAAAGAACTGAAAGGGAAGCCCAGGCTCGGCCCATCCCGGATGAGGACACTGGCTTGCCATCCGTGGAACGGACAGACCGGGTCATGGTGGTGGCCACCTCGGTGACCCGCGACGCCAATGCCTCCCCGAAAGTCAATCAATGGCACCTGCGCCTTGCCGTATCCAAGGTGGGGGACCAGTTGCTGATCACCGGCTTGGAGCTGCTGCGATGAGTCGAAACATGCTGCGAGTCATCATTTTTGACGTATTGGCCCCGTTGGTGACGGTGCTGGCGATCGTCGGGCTTGGGGTAGTGCTGCGCTGGCCGACCTGGTGGGTGGTGGTGTGCACGGCATCCTGCCTGCTGATCGCGCAGGCTATGGCGATCAATGCCTATCTGGCCCGGCGAGATTCGGTGACCGTCGGTACCGACGACGACGGGCCGGCGCTACGGACCGGCATCGTCGCCTTGGCGGCGGCCTCGGTGCTGGCGCTAGCCGTCGTGGGTTATCGGCACTGGACGGTGCCCGACCGCGAGGGGAACGCGGACCGGGCGGCTGTCACCGAGGTAGCCGCGACGGTGGCCGAGGCAGTGGTGAGTTTTGCCCCGGGTAGTCCGGATGCCTATGTGCGTAAGGCCACCGAGGACATGACGAAGGAGCAGGCACAGTCCTTTGGACGCGATTTCGGCCGGGCGACTGCCGAACTGAAGGCCAAGGGGATCTCGCAGCAGGGCGAGACCATCTCGGTCGGCATCGAGGCGCTCGGCCCTGAGGATGCGGTGGTGGCCACGTTGGTTCGGCGCACCAGCGTGGCGGCCAAGACGCAGCCCGAGGAATCTGTGCTTGCCTTACGGCTGACGCTCGCCAAACATGACGGTCGCTGGCTTGTGGACAACATCGCGCCGATCGACCGTATCGGTGCTCAGCAGCCCAGGGGCTAGCGCGAACCGAGGCGTGCGAATTCGATTTCGGTGCACCGATCCATGACCACCTGCAGGCCGGCTTGAGCCGCCGTGTTGGCGGCGTCCACATCGACGAGGTCGAGTTGGAACCACAGCGTGCGGGCACCGATGTCGATGGCCTCGTGCGTGATACCGGCCAGCTCCTCGCGGCGGCGGAACACGTCAACCAGGTCGGGCGTTTCCGGTAGCGCGGCGAGACTGGGATAGACGGTCTGCCCGTCGAGCTCCGTGATGGTGGGGTTCACCAGAAAGATCCGATAGGGACTGTGCTCGGCCAGGTAGCGATAGACGCCGTGGCTCGGCCGATCCGGGTTGGCCGAAACTCCCACAATGGCAATGGTCTTGGTCTCGCGCAGGATCTGAGCGATGGTGGCGTCATCGGGTGTGGTCCACACGGTGGTTCCTTCCCGCCATGGCCATACCCGAAAACTCGAGTGACAGGTGTTGGCACGGCACGGTAGACATGGGCATGTGTCTGAGCTGACCCTACGCACCATTGCCGACGAGGACGACTATGAGTCGTACATGAACACGGCGTACTCGGTATTCCTGCGGGACCCGCAGAAGGATGAGATCGAGGTCACCCGCAAATTCACCGAGCTGGACCGGATGATGGGCTTCCACGACGGGAAGAAGTGGGTGGCGACGGCGGGGGCGTTCAGCCGTCACGTGGTGCTGCCCGGTGGGTCGTTGGTACCGGTTGCGGCCGTCACGGCCGTCACGGTGGCTCCGACGCATCGCCGTCGGGGATTGTTGACCACCATGATGCGCCACCAGCTGGCAGACATTCGCTCGCGCGGAGAGTCAATCGCCATGCTGTTCGCTTCGGAAGCATTGATATACGGCCGATTTGGTTACGGAGTTGCCACTGAATCGGCGGAGCTGTCCGGGCAGGTGCGGGAGCTGGCCTTTCGGCCCACCGTCGATCTGGGTGACGGCACCCTGGCGGAGGTCGATGCCGAAACCTTCCTGGCGTCGGCACCCGCGGTCTATGACGCCGTCATCCCCGCGCTACCGGGGCAGATGGCCCGCACCCCCGAATGGTGGGCCTCCTGGACGCTGGACAGCGAGGAATTGCAAAAGGAAGCGGGCAAGGTGCGCTTCGTGTTGCACCACGAAACCGACGGGACAGTCAGTGGATTCGCCATCTACCGGCCGAAGCCGGGCTGGGGCGACGCCGGGCCCACGGCCGAGCTGCACGTACAAGAGGTTCTGGGTACCAACCCACGTGCCTACGCCCGAACATGGCGCTACCTGCTGGATATGGATCTGGTTCGCAAGATCAAATATCACGGCGCCTCGGTACACGAAGAGCTGCGCTACCTGGTGGCCAACCATCCGTCCCTGGAATGTTCGGTGAGTGACGCCATTCAGGTGCGATTGATCGATATCCCCCGGGCGCTGTCGCAGCGGCGATATTCCGCCGATGTGGACGTGGTGTTGGAGGTGACCGACGATTTCCTTCCGGAGAACTCGGGACGTTTCCGGCTGCGCGGGGGGCTGGACCATGCCAGCTGTGAAATCACTACGGACGAAGCAGATATCGCGCTGACTGTGCGCGATCTGGGGTCGATCTATATGGGTGGGGTCAGTCTGCAGGTGCTGGTCAACGCCGGGCTGGTCACCGAACTGCGCGCAGGGGCGGTGCAACGGGCCGCCGTCGCATTTGGCTGGCCCGTCGCACCCAGTGCGCCTGACGACTTCTAGTCAAACCCCGAGTCGCTTCGCTCCTGCCCGCCGGATCTAGTTGTCGTGGCCGGGACGGCCCATAGGTCCGATCGGGCCGGGGCCGTTCCACCCGTCATCCCAGCTGCGATGCCAGCCGCCGCCGTGGTGTCCCCAGCCGCCACCACCGTGGGTGTGCCACCAGATGGCACATGCGATGCGCAGGGTGATGAACAAGAACAACAGCACCAGGCCGGTCAGCAGGGCGATCTTGCCGAGCAGTTTGGCGCGGTCCGAGGATTCCTGTGCCCTGTCGTATTGGCCGGTGATCCAGAACTGGGTGACGTTCAAGGCGTTGGTGAACGCGCTGAAGGCCAACGGCCAGAAGAAGATAACGGAGGCCACCGCCCAGCCCACGTTGGTGGGGGGAGGCTTCGGCGGCCCGGCTGGAGCCGTCGGCGCGGGTGGGGGTGGGGCAGTGGGCGTACTGATGACGCCGGTCGTTTCGTCGGATTTCGTCTCGTCGCTCATGGGACCGAGGTTAGGCCGATTTCAGGCACCCTGCCATAACGATCGGGATGCTCCCAGGGAACTGACATTGGGTACGCAGGTACCCGGATGTAACCGGCGGTGCGTGCGCCTGGGCTATCCGCGCGGCCGGGTGCGCCCGAACCGGCGAGCCACACGTCGCATCCTGACCAGCATCGCGACCGACGGGCTGCTGCTACCCGCCAGATACCCGGCAAGCTCGCCACTTGGAACACCTATGCGTGAGGCAAATTCGGCCTGGCGCAGGCCCGATGCCTCGAACAACAGGTTGATCTCGTTGGCGGCCTCGCGCCGCTCCGCCTCGGCAAGGTCATCGCGGGCCCGGATGAGAACTTCTTGCAGCGCGGTCGAAATGCCGTAGAGCTCATCGGAGCCCACCACTTCTTCGACCTGGCGGGCAGTACGGCCGAACGGATCGCGCTTGAGCGCGTGAACGATCGCCTGCCAGTCGGAGAGATCGCCGCTTTGCAGGGCGCCCAGTATCTCGGCGGTGGTCCAGTGAGTGACCGGCTTGTCAGCGCGTGCGGGCTGCTCAGGCTGGGCGGAGTCGGTGGCGCCGGATCCCGAAGGCTCATCGGGCACTTCGGGGGAGAGGGCTGGCGCGTCGCTCGTGACCGTCACCTCGCATCCTCCAACATCGCCACCGCCACGGACAGGCACTGCCTGCGCACCGTGAGGGATTCCATCGCACCATCACCAGGTTTCGGGTCAGCGAGCCGGCGTACCAGCTGACTGGAAACCCACCTCTGATTGGACTGTACACAGTAATGCTGATCGATCCCGGCGAGGACCTTCGCCGCCGTTCGTGGCTCCATCGTTGAAGCGAGCCTGGCGAACTCGGCGTAATCGCGCCCGGCGTTGCGGCGCATCAAAAGCAGCCCCTGCATGCGCAGGGCTTCGGCATCGGTGGGCACCACGCAGTTCTGTCCTGTCGGCAGCTTCACCTGCGTGATTTCCACCGGCGTGACCCGAGACAGAGGACCCGGCATGGCGACCGTGTCGGTGTCCGTTTCGTTTTTGCCGGCCTGCAAGGCCTCGAGGGCCACAGTCAAGTTGTCGCGCCAGCGGTCGGCGAGCACGGCCTGCGTGTCGGGTGCGGTGACGGTGCCGCCGTCGGCGAGGCGCTTGAGCCGTGCGGCAGAGACGGCGATGGCGTGGTAGTCGATGCGCGGCTCTTCGAAGCCGGATCCTTGAAGTCGCAGCGCGCTTTCGCTATGCGGTCCGGGAAGCTCATCAACACAGGGGGTTTCGAAGTCAACGGTCGGGAGTATGCGATCCAGCCATCCCGGCAGCCACCAGTTGCGCTTGTTGAACATCGCCATCAGCGCAGGTACCAGCACCAGCCGCACCACTGTCGCGTCGACGGCGATCGCCACCGCGCACGCGACGCCCAGTTGCGCCACCAACGGCATTCCGACGAAGGCGAATCCGATGAACACCGCGATCATGATCAGCGCGGCACTGGTGATGGTGCGTGCACTGGTGCGGACCCCGTAGGACACGGCGTCACCGCAATCCCCGGTGCGCAGATACCGTTCGCGTACGCGGGCCAGCAAGAAGATCTCGTAGTCCATGGTGAGACCGAAGGTCAGCGCCAGCGCCAACGGCGGGATGCTGCTGTCGATATTGGCCTTGTGGAAGCCCAGGAATTCCAGCCATCCCCATTGGAAGACGATCACCAGGCTGCCGTAGGCGGCGGCCACCGAAAGCACCGTCATCACCACGCCCTTGAGCGCCAGCACCGGTGATCGCAGGGTGGCCAGCAGCATCACGAATGCCAGGACACAGACAAAGGCGAACACGCCCAGTAGCGAGTGCTCAACGCGGGTGTCGTAGTCGAACAGCAGTGCCGTCGGGCCGCCCACATTGATATCGGCACCCGAATTCTTGAGCGCATCGGGCACATTCGTGCGCAGCCAGCTGACGGTGTCGCGTGCGGCGTTCGCCTCGGGATCCACCGACAGCACCGCCGAGATCAGCGCGTCGTGGCCGCCGGAGGAGAACGAGACGTCGGAAACCCGCGCGATGTTGGGGGCCTGCGCGATCGTCTCCTTGGCGGTCGCCAGCGCCTGTGCGTGGTCCGTGCCTGCCGCGTCATCCTTGAATGTCAGCAGCACCTGGACCGGTCCGAGCGCGCCCGGCCCCATCGCCACGGCCGCGGCATCGATTCCTCGGCGGATCTCGTGCGACGAATCGAACTGGCGCAGCATGCTATTGGAGACATGCATTTGAAGACTGGGTGCGGCCAGCGCGAGCAGGAATATAGAGGCGCCCAGTGCGGAGAGCCATGGCCGGCGCATCACCTGTTGGGTCCACTTGCGCCAGAACGGTATTGAATGCTTGCGCAGCGGCGAGACGCGCAGGAATCTGGACTGGTTGGCGGCGGCCTTGCCGAAGATGGCCAACAACGCGGGCATCAGCGTGGTGGAGGTAAGGACAGCGATGGCGACCACGATGATGGCGCCGGAGGCCATTGATGCCAGAGCGGGAGTGCCGATCAGGTAGATACCGGCGAGCGCGGCGATCACCGTCAGACCGGAGAGCGTGACGGTGAGCCCGGACGTGGCCATGGCCCCCGCGATGGCTTCCTGCCGGTTCTTGCCGGAGTTCAGCTCCTCGCGGTAGCGCATCAGGATGAAGAGGGAATAGTCCACCGCGACGGCGAGGCCGATCATGGTGACCGTCGGCAGGGCGAACACCGAGATGGTGGTGATATTCGACAGGGCGAGAACTATCGCCACGCTCAGGGCCACCGTGCACACGCCCAGCAGTAAGGGCAGCGACGCCGCGGCAAGAGATCCGAAGGCCGCGATCAGCACGATGAGGATGACCGGGATGTTCCACTTCTCGGCCTTCTTGATGTCACCGGCGATCTGTTCGGTCATCGCGGCACCCAGCGCGCCCTGACCGATCACATACAGCGATACCCGGCCCCCGGCGATCTGCCCGGGCTGACCGCCCTGCACACCTATCTTTTTGCGAAGGCTTTTGGCGATATCGGTGGCGCCGGTGTTGTCGAAGCCAATCCGCAGCGTGACCACGAACGGACGGTCGGGTTGCGGGGTCAGCTGCGGCGGGATGGGCTCGATGGAGACTTCTGGGATCTGCGCGGCCACCTGCTTGAGGTAGTCGACGGCCGCGGTCATATCGGACACCGTTGCGTCGGGACGGGGTGCGGCGACCAGTGCGAGGGGGGAGGCGCCGTGCTCCCGGAAGCCGGTCTCCATCGCATCGTGCACCTTCAGTGACTGCGATCCCGCCACCTCGAATCCGCCACCGGTGAGCTTTTCGCCCCGGCCCGCCACCAGTCCTACTGCGGCGACAATAAGAATCAGCCAGACAGCGACGGTCAACCATCGGTACCTACGGAGGTAGTCGCTGGTGCGCATCATGACTGACTGCACGGTGATTCCTGTCGTTCGGTGTGACGCACGCAGTCTCCTGTGGCGTGGTCGTGATGCTACAGCAACGCGACCACCCTCGCCCCCTGTCTGTATATATCGCGACAACCTGCGGTGACGTGTTTACTAACAGCCCGCCTTGGCGAAAAACGAGTGGTGGCTGGACGTGCTCTTCGCGCTCTCTGGCAACGTTGTGGCGGATCAAAAACGGGATCTTGAAAATCAGAATCTGGCCGACGATAAAGAGTGGGTAACGCTCTGGTGAAGGCGCGCGCCCGTGTTTCGAAATGGCGCCCGATTTCGATACGTTGGCTGTAATCCCGCAACCAAGTAGGAGGAATGTCATGTCAGCCACAACCTCGCGGCGCGCGGCCTATGGCTTGCTGAGCGCAGGTGTTCTCGCTGGCGGGCTCGCGATGAGCGCCCTGGCACCGATTGCCTCGGCCGAACCGGTCCCCCCGACTCCCGCTCCGGCTCCGGCGGTTCCCGCCGCGCCCGCACCCGTTGCCAACGCTGCTGCTCCGGCCGCCGCGACGGTGAATCCGGCGACACCCACCCCGGACGGATGCCAGGCCAGCAAGATGACCAAGACAGTGGGCAACGTCGTGCAGAACGCGGCGACGTATCTGGAGCAGCATCCGGACGTCGATGCGGCGTTCACCGAGATCAAGGCCGCGCCGCAGGATCAGATCGCCACCAAGACGCAGAG
The DNA here is from genome assembly GCF_001605725.1 of Mycobacteroides immunogenum. Classification (NCBI taxonomy): domain Bacteria; kingdom Bacillati; phylum Actinomycetota; class Actinomycetes; order Mycobacteriales; family Mycobacteriaceae; genus Mycobacteroides; species Mycobacteroides immunogenum. Next base: position 5,148,001 of record NZ_CP011530.1, on the reverse strand, counting down.
CTACCTGGTGTCGCGTCCCGATGTCGCCGCCTCGCTGGGTGGCATCGCCGCACCGCTGAATGAGCTGCGCACCAAGTGCGGTCTGCCGCTGGACCTGGCGCAGGTGGTCAACGGTGGTGGCCTGAACCCGGCCGCCATGGGTGTGAACCCGGCCTTGTTGACGGCGCTGTCGCAGAATCCGGCCGCTCAGCAGGTGGCGCAGAACCCGGCAGCCCAGGCATTGGTACAGAACCCGGCAGTGCAGTCGGCCATCCAGAACCAGGCGCCCGCACCGGCCGCGCCGAACTTCCCACAGGGACCCGGTCCGGCGCCGGGACCGGTGCAACCGGCGGCTCCGGCCGGCCCCGTGGGGACGGGCCCCGCGCCCGGACCGCGCGTCTAGGACCCACCTACGTAAATCGAGTGCGAGCCTGGCACGGGATTCTCAGATTCCCGCGCCGGGCTCGCACTCGGCGTTTTAGGGGCTAGCGGTTGACGGCTTCCTGGCCTGTCGCGGCGGCGATGTCGTCGTGACGATTGAGATAGCGCACCGACAGCAGTACGGCGGCATAGCCGGCGAGGGGCACCAGCACAGCGGCGAGACCTTCCATACCGCCAGCTTGCGTGTGCGCCGGGTGGCTATCCAAGCGTGTTGACGAGATCCTGACGGGGTTCTTCAGCTTTTTGAGACGCGGGCGGCGATCGCGCGCCAGCCCAGCAGGAACAGCGCGGTGACCAGTGACGCCACCACCACAAAGCTGAATGCCACTCCCTGGTTGCTCAGCCTGCGCAAGATCATCCCGAACAGCACGGTGCAGACCCACACCGTGATGCCGGTGGGTGTTATCGACGCCGGGCGCGACCAGCCCCTGCTGAGCGCCCAGCCGGCCCCGGCGCCCGCGAGGAACGGCCAGGCCGTCTGCCACACACCGAGCAATGTGATGCCCTCGGCATGGCTGCGGCGACCGATGGTGCAGAAAACGAAGATGCCGACGACATCCAGTACCACGGCAAGCAGTACCGATGTCGCCGGCTTCTTCGCGAGTGAATCCGGTTGTGCGCTGGGCATTCCCCGACCGTAGCGGGTGCCGCGCGGGCGATCAGTTGGAGGGTGCCTCCGGGTGGCCGGCTTCGATGTTGAAGGTCAGCGTGACCTTCTCGCCGACCAGGCCGGCGCCGCCGTTGATGCCGAAATCGCCGCGGTTGATGGTGGTGCTGGCTTCGAACCCGGCGACGCTGCCGCCCTGTACTCCGGGGCCCACGCCTTCCAGGGACAGGTTCAACGCGACGGGCTGGGTGACGCCGTGCAGGGTCAGCTCGCCGTCGACGATGAAGTCCTCGCCGTCGGCACGCACTGAGGTGGAACGGTAGGTCGCGGTGGCGTGATTGTCGGTGTCGAAGAAGTCGGCCGAGCGCAGGTGGGTGTCGCGCTGGTCGTTCCGGGTGTCCACCGAGGCCACGTCGATGGTGGCGGTCACCGAGGGGGTGCCGTCTTCGGAGACGGTGATTTCGCCGCTGAAGTCGGTAAATGAGCCACGGACCTTCGATACGCCCAGGTGGCGTACGGAGAAGGTGATATCGGAGTGAACCGGGTCGATGGTCCAGGTTCCGGCGGCGAGTGCGGGGGTAGTGGTGGTCATGAGTGCTCCTCAAGTTTGGGTCGGACACTCATGCTAACCGGACTGAGGTCCGCTTTATTTCGGGGGATCCGAAGAATTTTTCGGCGGTGCGTCCGGCGCAGCTCCGGCGTCGGGTTCGGGGTCCTTCGCCGACCCGGGCTTCGCGTCCGGATCGATCTGGCTCTCGTCGCGGAACAGGAAGAAGAAGATGACCCAGCCGATCGCGGAGATAAAGACCCAGCTGACCGCGCGGTAGATGAGCATCGCCGAGATGGCGTCGGGCAGCGTCATCCCGGAGGTCACCAGACCGGGTACCAGGAATGCCTCGACCACCAGCAGACCGCCGGGCATCAGTGGGACCGATCCGGCGGCACGCGCCGCCGCATAGGCCACCATGACACCGACCAACGAGGGGCGGCTGCCCACCGCGTACGCGGCGAAGGCGAGGCAGGCCACATCGGCGATCCAGTTGAACAACGACCAGCCGAATGCCTCACCGAGGGCGCGGCGGGTCAGTGTCACCGCCTCCATCTGCTTGAGCATCTCGCGCCAGCGGGCCACGCCCATCATCGGCGGCTTGCCGCGAAGGTCGTTGACCCAGCGCAAGACCCGCACGCCGATGCCGTCGAGCATCTCTGGCCGAGAGGCCACTGCCTGAGCCAGCACCAGAATGGCCAGCAAGCCACCGATGCTGAAGATCAAGGAGAACGGGTTGGTCTTGGCGCCCAACAGGAAGGCGCCGCCGAGGCCCAGGATGGCCAGCCCGACCGCCTGTAGCACCCCAGACATCACCAGCTGCCACGATGCGACCACCGGCGTGGCGCCCCACAGGCGCTGCTGCCTATAGATAAAGGTGGCCGAGAGCACCGGCCCGCCCGGCAAGGTAGTGCTCAACGCGTTGCCCGCATAGAAGGCGGCCTCGGAACGCCACTGCCGGATCTTCACGCCTGCCGAGCGCAGCAGCGTCCGCTGGATCTGGGCGAAGCTGTGCATCGACGCCATCGCGGCCAGCGCCGCCGCCAGCACCCACCAGGGATTCGCGGTCTTCAGGCTGCGCCAGGCCCGGTCCAGCTGGTCGGAGACGAACCCGATTTCCACCGCGAGCACAATCGCCAGCACGGCCAGGATCGCCCAGCGGATCCACCAGTACTTTCCGCGGCGCTTGATGACGGGTTGGGGAGCGGTGTCCGCTTCGGGATCGTCCGAGCACGAATCCGGGCCGTTTCGGTCGGGCGGCGTACAGCCGCCCTCGAGACGGTCACGATCTCGGTCGTCGGACGGGGGCACGGGCACCACAGTAACGGCGTAGGCTGGTCACTTCTTTCAGGTTCCCGCAGGCCACGCCAGGTGTGTCGCCCTGGTGCGGCCCCGGAGCAGCACAGAGTCGCCGTGATCCCAGTGTTTCTGTTCGTCGGGGTCGGCGAAATACAGCGCGTTGGTGGACGCCAACAGCCGGCTGGGCCGATGTTTGGCGAGCTCGGTCAGGCGGGAGGCCTCGTTCACCGGATCGCCGATCACCGAGTACTCGTAGCGTTCCGTGGCGCCCACGTTTCCGGCGACTGCCAGCCCTGCGGAGACGCCGATCGCGAACTCGAACGGATGCGGGAAATCCTCGCTGAGCCGCTCGCGCAACTCGCGGGCGGCGGCAAGGCATGCGGTGGTGGCATCCGGACGGTGTAGCGGGGCGCCGAACACCGACAGTGCCTCATCTCCCACGAACTTGTTGACGAATCCGCCGCGGCTGTCGACCACCTCCACCACAATGCGGAAGAAGTCGTTGAGGATGGTGAGGACCTCTTCGGGGTCGCGATCGGCGGCCATCGAGGTCGACCCGATCATATCGACGAAGAACACTGCGACATAACGACTTTCGCCGCCAAGATTCGTGCCCAGTTGCAGCGCTTGGCTGGCGACGTCGGCGCCCACATGCTTGCCGAAGAGTTCACGCAGCTGGCGGCGCTCCTCGCCGACCTGCATCATCCGGTTGAATCCCGCCTGCAGTACGCCGAGCTCGCTGCCGTCATAGACCTCGACGCGTGCGTCGAAATTGCCTTGGGCCACCTCATTGATGGCGGTGCGCAGCTGGCGCACCGGGTCGGCCAACTGTCCCGCGGTGAGCAGGGCCAACAGGTAACCGCCGACCAAGGTGAACGAGACGATGGCCACGACGGTGATGGCAAGTGCCCTGATGGACGTCAGGTCATCGGGTTTGAGGGCTGCCATACCGCACAGGGCGATGACGCCGATCGCTGGCGACAGGGTGCCGATCCACCAGCTGAGCCGGATTCGGACGAACACCGACGGGGCGAATCTTCCGTGGAATTCACTGGCGCTCAACGCCTTTGCTGCGATGGGCCGCAAGATGCGCTCGCCCAGCAGGTAGGTCAACCCAAAACTTCCGGCGGCCGCCTGGGTGCTGCCGATGATGGTCGCCAGCGTCCACTTGGAATCGTGCTCGATGCCGGCCCCGATGAAGATGGCGGCGCCGACCGCCCAGAGTGCGAGGTGAACCAGTGACTGTTGCAGTGGAGCCGTGAGAGCGGTGCGGAGTTCGAGTGCTGTCGGCGGCCCACCCCGGCAGTACCAGCGTGCCAGGCGGTGTTCCATGTGTAGCGCCCAACTCACGCTGGTAAGCAGCGTGAAGCCGAAGATCACCCAGAAGATGGGTGGACCGTTCTCGAAAATCCAGTCGTCGGCCGGCCGTTTGAACGGCATGACGTTGCGCAGGAAATAGAACAGTGCGAGCGCGGCCGCGCCGTTGATACCGATCATCGATGCCACGAACACCGTCCAACGGGGGCCCAGCACATGCATGGCCCGAAACCATTCGCGCAGCCGTTCCATCACCCAGGTATTCCGATCGGTCTACTCCCGTTGTACTCCGATTTCTCCGACATGACGAAGCATGCCAGTTCTTGTTGCCCCGCAGCATGCGTATGCCCAGGCTGGGCTGGCGTGAGTGCTCTGGGGACGGTGGTGCCACGGAACCTACTGCGCGGTAGGGTTCGGTCCATGACGCAGCGCAGCATGCCCGCTCTCGATGGTGTGGAGCACCAGTACGTGCAAGCCGGGGACGTGAAAATCCACGTGGCCGTCGCCGGCCCGCAGGATGGACGACCAGTGGTGTTGTTGCACGGCTGGCCCGAGAACTGGTTCATGTGGCACAAGGTGATCCCGGCCTTGGCCGCTGCCGGGTATCGGGTGCATGCCATGGACCTGCGGGGTGCGGGCTGGAGCGAGGTGGCTCCGGCCGGCTACGAGAAGGAGCAGTTCGCCTCCGACGTGCTGGCCGCGGCCGACGCGCTGGGGCTCGATTCCTTTGACTTGGTGGGTCACGACTGGGGCGGCTGGACGGCTCAGCTGGTCGCGCTGAAGGCACCGTCGCGCATTCGGCGGCTGGCCGTGCTCAATATTCCGCCGGTATGGCAGCAGCCAGGCCGGGTGGCCCGGCATGCCCACAAGCTGGCCTACCAGCTCGTGGTGGGAGCTCCGGTCGTCGGGCCCCTCTCCCACCTGTCGCCGACTCTGTGGTGGTTCATTCGCCGCAGCGGTATGCCCAAGGAGTCGGTGGACTTCTTCCGGAGCTGTTTCCGTGATCGCGACCGCCGCGTCGCCGGGTCCAAGATCTACCGGTCCATGGTGGGCAAGGAGTTCGCCAACCTCGCGCGCGGCCCCTACGACGACCAGAAGCTCACCATGCCGGTGCGGGTGCTGTTCGGGCTCGACGACGTGGCCGTGCACCCCTCGCTGCTCGATGGTTTCAAGGACCATGCCGACGATCTGAACATCACCGAAGTGCCGAACTGTGGGCACTTCATCGTCGACGAGCAGCCCGAGTTGGTGGTGAAGTGGCTCTCGGAGGTGCTGGCCGAGCCCGCGCCCAAGGGATAGTTGCTGGGTTAGGCTCGCCCCATGACGCACGTTGACGCCGCCGAGTCGGTTCATCCGTATGTGCGCAAGGGGGCGGCGTGGGCCTGGCGCCTGCTGGTGCTGCTTGCCTTTGGGCTCACCTCTTTGTGGCTGTTCTGGCACCTCAAGACGATCACCATCCCGCTGCTGTTGGCGCTGATGGCCTCGGCGCTGTTGGTTCCGACGGTCAATTACCTTCAGCGGCGCAAGATTCCGCGCTCGCTGGCGGTGGTGGTGGTGCTGCTCACCGGCACCGCGGCGATCGTCGGGATCTTGACGTTCGTGGTGGACCAATTCATCAAGGGTCTGCCGGATCTGTCGGCTCAGCTGACCAACAGCATCGAGTCGCTGAAGAACTGGGCGATACACAGCCGGTTTCACATCAGCGAGGATCAGATCGGCAAGGCCGGCGACGCACTGGTCAACACCATCAAGGACAACCAGGGCAAGGTCACCAGCGGAGCGCTGGCCACGGCTACCACCGTCACCGAGATCATCACCGGCGCCGTGCTGACCCTTTTCACCACCATCTTCTTTCTGTACGGCGGCAAGGAGATCTGGGAGTTTGTCACCCGGATCTTCCCGACGGCGGTGCGGCCGCGGGTGCGCCGGGCCGGGGCCCTGGGCTTCGGATCGCTGATCGGCTACGTGCGCGCCACCGTGGCGGTGGCACTGGTTGACGCCATCGGTATCGGCGTGGGGCTCGCGGCCTTCAGTGTGCCGCTTGCGCTTCCCCTCGCCTCGCTGGTGTTCCTGGGGGCCTTCATCCCGATCATCGGTGCTGCCATCTCCGGGTTCGTCGCGGTGTTCATCGCGCTCATCACCAAGGGCGCCTTCACCGCCGCCATGATCTTGATCATCGTCATCGTGGTGATGCAGGTGGAAGGCCATGTGCTGCAGCCGCTCATCATGGGCCACGCCGTTCAGATCCATGCTCTTGCCGTGGTGCTGGCCATCGCCGCGGGCGGTGTGTTGGGTGGCATCATCGGAGCGCTCCTCGCGGTACCCACGGTCGCGGTGCTCAATACCGCGATTCGCGCGCTCATCGAACCGGATGATTCCGATGATCCGTATCTCCTTGAAGGGGAAGAGGAAGCGGAAGTCTTCGATCCGGAGATGGTGCGCGATGGCGGGCCACCTGCCGTCAGCGCCAAGCCCGGCAACGGAGTGCCGGAGCTGGGCCCGGCTCCGCCCAAGGACTGACGAATTCACATGGCATCCGGAAACGGAACCGTCCCACGGTGGATGAGCGGTAGCGATCCCACAGCGTCGCTCTGGCGTGCCGCACAAGTGTTCCGGTTGGCCAGTTTCGGGTATGCCCTGCTGGCATCGCAATTGGCCTCGTATACCCACTATGACCGGCAGGGACTGAGCTGGGCACTGTATGCCGGGATGGCGATATGGACGGGATTCGCGGCGGTCGCGTTGTCGCGCAACTGGTTCCGGCGCTGGCAGGTGGTGCTGTGCGATCAGGCGATAGTGATCGCGCTGATGCTCGCCGGGCGCTTGGTCGTCGATGTCCAGTGGTACAGCGGACACCAAACCCTTCCGACGACGCTGTGGGTAGCCAACGCGGTGGTGTCGATGGGCTTGCTGCGGGGGCAGCTCGCCGGTGTCATTTCCGGTTTCGTGCTGGCGGCGATCAGCATTGCCGCGCGTGGACTGCCGGTCAGCGCGTTATGGCTCGATGCCACCATGCCGGCATTGGTGGTGGTGGGGCTCGCGATCGGGGCGGCGTCGACCACCGCGAAGCGCACCTTCCACGAGCTGAGGCGCGCCGAACGGGCGGCCGCGGCCGCGATCGAGCGCGAACGACTGTCCCGTCAAGTCCATGACGGGGTGCTGCAGGTGTTGTCCTATGTGAAACGCAGGGGCACCGAGATCGGCGGTCCGACGGCTGAATTGGCCGCCATCGCGGGAGAACAGGAGATCGCGCTGCGCGAGCTCATCTCCGGTGCGACCCAGACGACCTTCGCCGACGACGAGTTGGTGGATCTGCGTCCGCTGCTACGCACGCAAGCCAGCACCACGGTCTCTGTCTCCGCCCCGGGCTCACCGGTGCTGATCGGCCAGCACATGGCCAGTGAACTGGCGGCTGTGGTGCGTAGCGCATTGTCCAATGTGGCGTTGCACGCGGGACCGGAAGCGCATGCGTACGTGTTGATCGAGGACCTGGAGGACTCGGTGGTGGTGACGGTGCGCGATGACGGCAGCGGTATCGCCGACGGGAGGCTGGATCAAGCCGAGCGGGAAGGGCGGATGGGGGTGTCTCGGTCCATTCTGGGCCGGGTCGCAGACCTGGGCGGGGCCGTCTTGCTGGAGACAGCCCCGGGAGCCGGCACCGAATGGGAGATCACGGTTCCCAAGTCTCAGGAGGTGGGGGTATGACAGAAGGAATTGGGCAAGAACAGATTTCGGTAATGGTCGTCGATGACCATCCCATGTGGCGGGACGGGGTTTCTCGTGACCTGCAGGCGGCTGGGCTGCGGGTGGTGGCCACCGCTGACGGTGTCGCGTCATCGGGCCGGATCGCGGCGACGGTGAAACCCGATGTGGTGTTGATGGATATGCAGCTGACGGACGGAGACGGCGCGCAGGCCACCGCCGCGGTGCTGGCGGCGTCGCCGGACAGTCATATCTTGGTGCTCTCGGCGTCCGCTGAACGTGAGGATGTGCTGGAAGCTGTGAAGGCTGGCGCAACCGGCTACCTGGTCAAAAGTGCTTCGGCCGTGGAGCTTATCGACGCGGTGAAGGCCACCGCCAAGGGGCAGGCGGTGTTCACACCGGGTCTGGCCGGGCTGGTGCTCGGTGAATTCCGGCGCATGTCGAGCGCGCCGGTCACGGATGCCGACGAGCCCCCCCGACTCTCCGATCGAGAGACCGAGGTGTTGCGGCTCGTGGCGAAGGGATTGAGTGCCAAACAGATTGCCACCCGTCTCTCGCTGAGTCACCGGACCGTCGAGAACCATGTGCAATCGACCCTGCGCAAGCTGCAGCTGGGTAATCGGGTGGAGCTGACGCGATACGCGATAGAGCACGGGCTCGACGAGTAGGCCCGCGGCCGCGAGCTATCTACATATGTGCATATAGCAAACAGCTCAGGCATGAGGGTACGCGTCGGGAGCAGTGATGCGGGACCTGGTGCTTCGGTGGTAGCGGCCGGTGGTCGGCAATCCGGGGCGATTTTGGGCAATGCGGGTGTGGTGGCGCGGCGGCAACCAGCCGGACCGGCTTCAGGGTTGAGAACGCCCCCAAAAGACCGTGTTCACTACGTAATTCGCTGCGGAATCGGCGTGGGTGCAGACGGGCCCGCTATCACTTTTCGCTACATGTGACTCTACTCACAGTACACCGATCGGTGTGATTTAGAATATGACCGACTATTCAATTAACGATTGATCATTTATCGTCAACGCTCATTGGCGCCGCAGCCCTTCGTGCGCCAGCGAATGCCGGTTCACCGAGGAGTCTGGAATGCGTCGTGCGCTGTGTCTGGGTGCGTCGTGACAGCACCCGGCGGACGAGTGGCGGCCGATGACGGCGCCGCGGCAATCCAGGACTGGGCCACCGGATATGTCAGACGCCACCCGCTGGAGTCCCTGAGCACGGTCGGGGAACAGTTCATGCTGGGCGTCCGCACGATCCAGTGGTTCTTCGTCGATCTGTTCACCGGGCAGTTCCAATGGCAGGAATTCGTCAGGCAGGGTGCCTTCCAGGCCGCCACCGCCGTCATGCCGGTCATTTTGGTGACCCTGCCGATCGGTGTCACTCTGTCGATCCAATTTGCCCTGCTCGCGGGACAAGTGGGTGCGACGTCATTGGCGGGGGCAGCCAGTGGCATCGCAATCATCCGGCAGGCGGCCTCTTTGGTGGCAGCGGTGTTGATGGCATCGGCAGTGGGTTCGGCGATCACAGCCGATCTCGGTTCGCGCACCATGCGTGAAGAAACCGACGCCATGGAGGTTATGGGTGTCTCGGTGATTCGGCGATTGGTGGTGCCCCGATTCGCGGCGGCGATCATGATCGCGGTGGCGCTGACCGCAGTGGTCTGCTTCGTTGGATTCCTTGGTGCATACCTGTTTAACGTCTACTGGCAAGGTGGCGCACCCGGCAGTTTTGTGTCCACATTCGCATCCTTCGCCACCCCCGATGACATGGTGCTGGCGGTGGTGAAGGCCATCATCTACGGCGCCATCGTGGCCGTAGTGTCGTGTCAGAAGGGTCTGTCCACCCGGGGCGGACCCATCGGTGTTGCGAACTCCGTGAATGCCGCGGTGGTCGAGTCGATCTTGCTGTTGATGGTTGTCAACGTCGCGATCAGCCAGCTCTACATCATGATGTTCCCGCGGACGGGGCTGTGAGATGACGGTATCGAGCTATCTCTCACCGGGGCGCCGCCCGTTCATTCTCATCTACAACAGGATCCGCCGGCCGTTGATGCGGTTCGGCCATATGGTGGCCTTTTTCTTCCGGGCGCTGGGCGGCATCCCGGTGGTGTTGCGGCAGTACCCCAAGGAGTTTCTCCGCCACCTCTCCGATATCGCCTGGGGCAATGGCTCCTTGGTGGTGGGTGGGGGAACCGCGGGAGTAGCGCTGGTGCTGGGGGTCACCGCGGGCGCGCTGGTGGCCATCGAGTCGTACAACTTCTTGGACCTGCTCGGTCTGGGACCCGCCACCGGCATCATCAGCTCACTGGCCAGCACCCGCGAACTCGCACCCATCATGGCCTCTTTGGCGTTCGCGATGCAGGCGGGTTGCCGCTTCACCGCCCAACTGGGTTCGATGCGGATCGCCGAGGAAATCGATGCCATGGATTCGGTTGCCATTCGGCCGATTCCGTTTCTGGTGACCACCCGGCTGATGGCCGCCATCATTGCGGTCATTCCGCTGTACCTGGCCTGCCTCGCGATCAGCTACCTGTCCTGCCAGGTGATGGTGGGGATTCTCAGTGGCGGCTCGGTGGGGTCGTATCTGCACTACTTCGGTATCGGCGTCAGTGGCATCGACATCGTGTACTCGATCATCAAGACGGTCGTGTTCGTCTGGATCGCTTCGACGGTCCAGTGCTACTACGGCTTCTATGCCAGCGGTGGTCCGGAGGGCGTCGGCATTGCCGCCGGGCATGCCATGCGCTCGGCCATCACCGTCGTGGTGATGGTGAACATGTTGCTGACCATGGCGCTGTGGAGCGTGGACGCCGGCGCCAGGCTCGGTGGCTAGATGCCGAACCCCTTCGAGGTGGATGGGCGCGGCCCATCCGGTAACCAGCTGCTGACCCTCGCGGTTGTGACGCTTACGTCGATCGCGGCACTCACCGCTGTCATGCTCTTGAAATCTGCAGGACGGCTTAATGATTACGTTAGCGTGGTCGCCGACCTGACGAATGTCGGCGACGGACTGCCGCAGAAGTCGGACGTGAAGTATCACGGCGTGCTGGTCGGCGAGGTCGACAATGTGACCCCGGCGACCGGCCACCAGCCGAACTATGTGTACATCAATCTGAAACCGGAGTACGCCGGGTCGATTCCGTCGACGGCTACCGCGCGCGTGGTGCCGAGCAATGTGTTCGCGGTGTCCTCGGTGCAGCTGGTGGATCGCGGGGCCGGTGCGCCCATCCGGGCCGGGGCTCACATCGCCGAAGATCAAGAGCTGCCCACGGTGCTCTTCCAGACCACGGTGAGCAAGTTGCGCGATGTCCTCAATGCCACTGGCCGTGGCCGCGATGACAATTCGGTGGGAATCCTGGCCGCGGTGGGAGCTGCCACCGACAGCCGCCGGACCAAGCTACTCACCGGTGGTGCCCAGCTACACAGGCTCATCGACGAGCTGAACGCGATTGTCGCCACCGATACCGGGCCGTCAACGGCTTCGGCACTTCTTGACGCCGCCGAGGGCCTCAAACACAGTGCTCCCGACCTGCTCGACTCACTGCACCAGGCCGTGCAACCCATGCAGACCCTTGCGGAAAAGCGCGAGCAACTGACGGCTTTGGTACACGCCGGGCTGACCACAGTGGGCACCAACAAGCAGGCCTTTGACAACCACACGGACCAGCTCATCGGCATCACCACCGGGCTCACCCCGCCGATCGGCGTCTTTGCCAAGAACGCCGACAAGTTCGTCCCGATCTTCCGGAACATCAACAAGATGTCACGGAACTGGTTCGAGCAGATGTGGATGGCGGACCGAGACCTTGTCAACATGCCGATCGCTGTCACCTTGGCGCCGAGCTACACCTACACCCGCGCCGACTGTCCTCGATACGGAGACCTGAAGGGCCCGAGCTGTTTTACCGCCCCCGAGCAGGTAGTGCGGCCGGACCTTCCCGAGACACTCCTGCCGCAGAACTACAAGCCACCCGCGGATCTGGCGCCGCCTGCCGGCACGGAGATCGGCCCCAACGGAAACCTGGTCGCGGTCGGCCCTCCGCGAGTTGTTCCCCCGGGCGGACCGAATCTGGCCGACCCCAACCCGCCGCTACCGCCGTGGCAGCCCTACCCGTTGCCCCGAGTGCCCGGTACCACCGATCCCGACGACCTGGAGCCGCCACCGGCACCGGCCGTGCCCCCGATACCGCCCGCGCCGGTGGCTCCCGGTGGTATCAACGGGGCGGGCCGGCCCGCCCTGGCCCCTGCCTCGTACGGCGGAAACGTCGGCCCCGTCGGCAGCCGTGGTGAGCGGGACCAGCTCGGTGTGATCGCCGGTGGCTCAGCGACTTCCGCCACTCAATTGCTACTCGGCCCCGTGGCCAGGGGAAACGCAGTGTCGTTCGTCAAGGAAGGAGCCTGATGAGATTCCGTGGTCCATTGATCGGTCTGACGGTCTTTATGACGGTGGCCCTGACGCTCGGCTGGTTGGTCTACGCCACGCTGCTTCGTGAGGTATCGGGAAGCACCACCGCCTATTCGGCGCGCTTCACCGACGTGTACGGATTGCGTGAAGGTGACGACGTGCGCATGGCCGGTGTGCGGGTCGGTCGCGTCGAGAAGATCGAGCTGGTGGACAACGAGCAGGCCCGAGTCGACTTCGTGGTCCAGAACGAGCAGCGGTTGTACGGCAACACCATTGCCTCGGTGACCTACCAAAACATCGTGGGCCAGCGCTATCTGGGCCTGTCGCCGGGGAAGTCCGGCGACCCCGCCAGCAGCACAGTGCTGCCGGCGGGAGCGACCATCCCGGTCGAGCGCACCGACCCGTCTTTCGACGTCACCACCCTGCTCAACGGATACGAGCCACTGTTCAGCACCCTCTCGCCCGAGCAGGCCGACAACCTCACCAAGGGTGTGATTCAGTCGCTGCAGGGAGACAACGCGTCCATCGTCACCCTGATCAGCCAGACATCCACGCTGACAAAGACATTCGCAGGACGCGATCAGGCGCTGGGTAACGCGATCACCAGTCTGAACACCGTGACCGGCAATCTGGCGCAGCAGAACGAGAGCTTGGACAAGGTGCTCACCCAGACGCGCCAGATGGTGTCGGATCTGGACGCCAGGCGCCCCGAGCTGGTGTCCTCGGCGGGCTCGCTGGCACAGACCATGCGCCGCCTGTCGAAGATCACCAACGACGTGTTTCCGTCGCTGGACGAGATCATCACTCGACAGCCAGGATTCAGCAAGCATGTGGTGGGCATTGAACCGCAGTACGCCTTTCTTGGGGACAACCTGCCGATTGTGCTGAAAGGCCTGTCGCGCTTCTACTCCGAGGGCGCCTTCATCAACGTCTACATGTGCGATCTGAACATCACCGGCTTCTTTCCCGGCCTCAACGACGTGATTCCGATCATCGTCAACGCGGCGACCCCGGGGAACGTGGCTCAGTACACCCCGCGATGCAGGAACATGGCTAATGGCTGAGCTATCCAGGTGGCAGAAGATCAAGAACCGGCCGGTCGAGACCTATAACAAGACCTGGCTGGGATTCATCGCCATCGCGGTCATCGCGAGTCTTATCGGTGCGATGCTGCTGGTGAAGGCGATGGGCCTGGGTTACGTGAGTTACACCGCCGAATTCGTCCAGGCAGCCTCACTGCGGCCGGGTCAGCCGATCACCGTGGCGGGCATCCCTGTCGGGAACGTCACGAGCATGAAGCTGGTGGGCGATCATGTCGAGGCCGGGCTGAAGGTCCGTGACGACATTCGTCTGGGTAAGGACACCAAGGCCTCGATCAGGGTCACCACCATCTTGGGGTCTCGCTACCTCGATGTACGGCCCAGGGGCGCGGGATCGCTGCCGGGTAAGACAATTGATCTGGCGCATACCGAGGTTCCCTACGATCTGCAGGCCGCGCTGGCAGGGGCGACAAATACCTTCGAGCAGGTCGATTTCGACAAGGTGGCGCAGTCCCTCAGCGTGCTGGGTACCCAGTTGCAGGGATTGCCGGATGTCGTTCCGCGCGCGATGGAGAACATTCAGTCGCTGTCTTCGGTCATCGCCGATCGGCGCGACCAGTTGGGCACATTGCTCAAGAGCACCGAAAAGGTGACCAGCACACTGCGGCGGCAGCAGTCCGGTATCGGAGTCCTGATCAATCAAGGGCAGGACATCCTCGAAGAGATTGTGACGCGCCGCAACACCTTTCATGCGATGCTGCAGTCATTCACCAATCTGGTTGAGCAGCTGAGCAAGGTTGTGGTCACGGACCGCGCGCAGCTCAACGCGATGCTTAAGACGGCACGTGAACTCTCGGACATGCTGGGTAAACACGACGACTTGCTGCGTAGCCTGTACCCGATCGCGCCGGTTCTGATACGCGGTATCGCCAACTCCACCGGCACCGGCAACGCCGTCGACATCAACCTTACGAACGGTTTATTGGTCGATTCATGGATGTGCGCGATCAGCGGGCGCGCCAAGCAATTCGGAATGATCCCGTACTTCAAGGACTGTAAGTGATGAGCATGGGCGGCAAAGGCAGACGGCTGATCGCGGCAGTCGGTGCGTCGGCGGTATTGGTCGGCGCCATCGTTGGGGTGGGCGTGTTTTGGGCGAAGTCGGCGACCGACCACATCACCCTGACTGCTCAATTCGAGAGCGCCTCGGGTCTTTATGAATCCAATGTGGTTGCCGTGTTGGGCATGCCGGTGGGCAAGGTCACCAAGATCACGCCCATGCCGGGTTACGTCGAGGTGCAGTTCACCGTCGACAAGAGTGTGCAGGTGCCCGTCGATGCGCAGGCAGTCACGTTGTCCACATCGATACTGACCGACCGTCAGGTGGAGTTGTCGCCGCCGTACCGCGGTGGTCCCACGCTGAAGGACGGCGACACCATTGGGCTGGATCACACCAAAACCCCGGTGGAGTTCGACCGCGTGTTGGGCATGCTGGACCGACTCTCGTTATCTCTCAAGGGTGATGGCAAGGGGCAGGGGCCGGTGGCCGATGTCATCAACCCGGCGGCCCGGGTTGCCGACGGCAACGGAGAGAAGATCAAGGCCGGCCTCGGCGAGTTGTCCAAGGCTTTGCGGTTGAGCTCGGAAGGGGGAACGACCACCCGCGAGCAGCTGACGGCCATCATCAAAAACGTCAGTTCGCTGTTCGACGCGGCAGCCGCCAACGATGGCAAGCTGCGTGAATTCGCCTCCACAGTGCATCAACTGAGCCAGATCCTCGATGAGGAGGCATTGGGCACCGGTTCTACCGGCCGTAGGTTCAACGAACTGGTCAAGCAGGCCGGTGACATCGTCGAGGCGAATCGCGACCACCTCAAACAGACCATCCTGAATTCGAATACCGCTCTCAAGGCGGTGGTTGACCATGAGCGGGATATCTCCGAGTGGATCGACGTCCAACCGCTGGCCTGGGACAACATGTACAACGCCGTGGACCAGGACAACAAGCGGTTACGGGTTCGGTTCATGACAGACCGCCTGCTGTTCGAGAGCCAGATGGACAAGGAGATCTGCAACATGATGGGGCTGCGCCAATTGGGCTGCAGCACTGGAACATTGCAAGACTACGGACCAGATTTCGGCTTGACCTATGTGCTGGACGGACTCGCGGCGATGGGGCAGAAGTAATGGCGGCGCGGACGGCACGGATGGTGCTGACAACGTTGATGACTGCCACCATCCTCAGCGGATGTGCCACCAACGGGCTGGGCGACCTCCCGTTACCGGCGCCCGGTATCGGCAGTGGGGGATACCGCCTCACCGCGCTGTTCGCGAATGTGCTGAATCTGCCCGACAGTGCGAAGGTGAAGCTGGCCGGCGCCGACGTGGGACAGGTCGACGAGATGCACGTGCGCAACTTCACGGCCGTCACCACGCTCCGGATTCTCGAAGGTGTCCGACTGCCCAAGGGAAGTACCGCCGAGTTGCGTTCGGCCACACCACTCGGCGATGTCTTTGTGTCGATCCGGCCTCCGGAGGGGGCGATCATCGATGGCCCGTTGCTCAAAGACGGGGATACGATCGGCCTGGACTCCACGACCGCCGCCGCGACCGTGGAGTCTGTGCTCAGCTCGGCCGCATTGGCCTCCAATGGCGGCGCGGTACGCAACTTGACCAACGTGGTCAATGGTTTCGGTAAAGCCACCGGTGATCAAGGACGAGCCTTTGGTGATCTGCTCAACGACTCCAATCGGCTACTGGCAACGCTGAACTCGCGTTCGGCGCAGATTTCTGAGGCCCTCACGCAGACATCGCAATTGGCCGACCAGGTAGATGCCAAGAATCAGGTCGTCACCGATATCGTGAAGGCGGCCGGGCCGGCGACGGAGACCTTGGCCTCCAACACGGCGCAGCTGTCCGAACTGCTGTTGATGCTGGGCGACACGACGCGCCAGCTGCAGAAATTCCCGTCGATAGCCGGCACCGACACCAGTGGCCGCAGCATCATTGCCGACGCGAACACGGTGGCCAAGGCGTGGAATGACGTGGCGCTGGATCCCGACACCAGCCTGGCGGCATTCAACCGAATTTTTCCCACGGCTATCAAAGCGACTGCGGGAAATGCGCTTTCGCTGCATGCTTCGCTGGATCAGCTGGTACTCGGTTCGATACCCGACGTGGGTTCCTACGCCGATATCGGCATGCATGGGCCCAAACGCTACAACTGGGCGCAGCTGGCGGGCTCGGTCAAGTACACGCTGTGGCGTCTGCAGGAACGGGTCGTCGGCAAGGGTGCGTTCGGACAAGACACTCCGGTGCGGCCCAGTCCCACCGAGCCTGGTGTGATCGAACCCGTCCCACCCGTGGCGGCGGCGCCGGGACCAGGGCGATGATCAACGCCGTCGCGAATGTTGTGGTTGGCGCGGTACGCGCCGGTCACCGCCAGAAGTCGGCACTGTCGACATTGGCGCTGGTGCTCACCTTGGTGCTGGCGGTGACGTATCTATGCGTCGGGGCGTTGCGCGCCAACCCTTTTGCCTCCACGTACCGAGTGACGGTGAAGTTGAGTGAATCGGGTGGACTGCTGCCGCGTCAGGATGTCGCGCTACGCGGTGTCAAGATCGGCACCGTGGACACCCTGCGAATCACTCCGCAGGGTGTCGAGGCAACGGCCGAGATCCTGTCGAAGTACAAGATCCCCACGGCGGCCAGGGTGCGCGTCACGGGTCTGTCGGCCGGTGGTGAGCAGTACATCAACTTCGAAGGCACGCCGGGCCAGCAAGGCCCGTATCTGGCAGACGGCAGCGTGATCAGCGACGGAGTGCAGGTGCCGGTGACGTTGGCCAAATTGCTGGCCGACGCGGACGGGGTGCTGGCCCAGGTTGATCCCAGGAAGCTTGCGACCATCAAGAAAGAGCTAGGGCTGAGCAAGGAGGGCCCGCGCAAGCTCACCGAGATCATCGACGGCGGCACCTTTTTGTTGAGCACTCTTGATTCGGTGCTGCCCGAGACCACCAAACTGCTCAAAACCAGCCGCGTGGTGCTGACCCTGGCCGCCGACAAGAGCGCCGGGATCCAGGCGACCGCGGACAGCTTGGGCCGGACGCTGCGTGGTGTGTCGAGGATGCAGAACGGCTATCGCACACTCATCGATCAGACACCGAAAACCCTGAGTGCCGTCGACAATCTCTTCAGCGATAACTCCGACACCATGGTGCAGCTGCTGGCCAGCTTGGCCACGACGTCGCAGATGCTCTACGTGCGTACACCTGCCATCAACGCGTTCTTCCCGAACTATCGCGGGTCTACTTTCGGTGCGATCGCAGACACCATGCGCGACAACGGCATCTGGGTTACCGCCGACCTGTATCCGCGGTATGCCTGTGACTACGGCACCCCGCGGGTCCCGCCGTCATCGGCCGATTTCCCCGAGCCGCCGGTGCATACCTACTGTGCCGATGACGATCCGGCGGTACTGATTCGTGGGGCGAAGAACGCGCCGCGGCCCGCGGGAGACGACACCGCAGGGCCGCCCGCGGGAGCTGATCTGGCCAAGACCACCGATCCGACCCCGAAGGGCAGGTTCACCGTCCCGACTCCTCCGGGCGGTCCGACACTGCCCATCGAACCTCCGCGGTGATCGAGGCACGCGGTGGGAGCGATAGATGGATGAGGAAGGCGACGCGACCGCCGCGCGCAAGCGCCTGCCCAGGGGGCAGGGCTGGCAGTTGCGTCAGCAGATCATCGACACGGCGCTGGATCTCATCCTCAGCTCGGGTGAGGCGCGTGCCCCGTCGGCGCGTGAATTGACACGAGCGCTGGGCATCACCGCGCCCTCGTTGTACCGGCATTTTTCGAGCACCGACGAATTGGCCGACGCTTTGTGTGCGCGGTACTTCGAACAGCTCGGGGAAGAGCTGCAGCGGGCGACCCTCAACATCTCCACGGCGCTGGAGCGGTTGCACGTGCTGGGGCTGGCCTACGTGCGGTACGCGGCGGAGAATCCACTGCTGTACCGCTTCGCCACTGCCAGCCCTCCCCGGCTCGGCGCGGAATCGGACGAAATACTCAGCAGCTCAGCTTTTTTGCACCTACGAGATGTGGTGCAACAACTCGTCGATGAAGAACGGTTCCCCCGCGGCAACACACTGCGATCAGCATTGCAGCTGTGGGCGACGACGCACGGTGTCGCCTCGCTGTTGGTGACGAGACCGCACCTGCCGTGGGGTGAACAGGAGTCGTTCGCATCCCGCACCCTGCGAGCGGCATACCTCGGGCATGTCATGACCCAATTCTCAGATCGCGCGGGCAGCGGTGATGAGTAGAGCTACCTAGCACCGTGAGAAACCCCTACCGGCGGCGGTAGGTCTACGTGTTCACCTCGCAGCGCGTACCCAGCACGCTGAGAAGCATGACAGATCCACAGTTGCAGCAGATGACCGCGACGCTGGACGAACTCGACGGGCGCGAACGGGCGCTGCGCGGCGAGCTCGACGCGCTCCGGGGCCGGATGGTCGAATGGACCCAAGCCGAATACCTGAAGGCCCAGCAGTATTGGGACGACTACCGGCGCACCCAGGGCGCCGTACACCCCGGCGCGCCTGCTCCCGAAACGGCCCCGCCGCCGCGGCCTGCGCGGATGCCAGTGCAGTCCCCTCCCCGCACACCGCCCCGTCCGGAACCGTTGTGGATGCGTGAAGGATTCGCGAGTAGGGCCATGGCATTCGCGGGCGCGGTGGTAACACTTGCCGGTGTGGTCATGCTGCTCGTGCTGGCAGCTAAGAGTGGGTACTTCGGGCCGATACCGCGCATGGTGTCCGGGGCGGTCCTTGCGGGCGCCCTGGTGGGCCTGGGTATTCGGGTGTACTCGCGCCCGGGTGGTCGTATAGGTGGTATCGCCACGGCGGCAACGGGATTCGCGGCAGCATTCTTCGATGTGTTGGCGCTCACCGTGATTTATCACAAAATTCCGGTGGTGGCTGGGTTGGTCATGGCGCTGGCCATCGCGGGAGCCGGCCTGGTGTTGGCGCGGCAGTGGAACTCCGAGCCCTTTGCCGCGGGTGTGGTCGCCGCGATTACGGTGCTGGCGCCATTTCTCACCGACGGGTTCAGCGTCGAACTGGGTGCCTTCGCGCTGGTGTTGCTGATCGCGAGCCTGCCCGCACAGCTTGGCCGGAATTGGCCGGTGCTGCACGCGTTCCGCACCGTTGGCGTCAGCCTGACTCTGCTGGCGGCCATGTATGTGTGCCACACGGCGTCGGTCGCCCTGCTCACCATGTCGGTGGTGGCTCTGCTGGTCACTCTGGTGGGTTCGCTCTGGCTGCTCACCGGTGAGCACGATGACATCACCTCATCGGTGATGGTTGCCGTCGCATCGTCGCCGGTTCTTTACGGTGCGCTCTTCTTCGCGGTGTGGCCGCTGGGCGTGCTGGTGCCGGTCGGTGTCGCCGCGGTGATGGGCGCGGTGCTGCTGCTGGTCAGTGGTCTTCCGTCGCACGCACGCATCAGCATGGCCGCGGTGGCGGGTCTGGCGCTGTTGCAGGCCTCGGTGGATGGTGCGCGGGATGCGCTCCTGGCGGTGGTGCTGTTGGCCATCGCACTATCCTTCTGCGCCCTCGGATACCAACTGCGGGATCGTGTCGCGCTAGTGCTGGGGCAGGTGTTCGGCGCGTTGGGCGCAGCGGTCTACCTCGCGTACGTGCCGCCGGATCTGCTGACCGACTCGATAAGCGCGGTACGACAGGCGGGTCCGCTCTTGGTCGTCGCCAGCGTGCTCATGGCGGCTACGGTCGGGATGGTGCTGGCGGCCGCGCAGCGGGTCGGCTGGGCGAGCCCGCAGTCCGCGTCCACGCGTGGTGTGCTGGCCGGAGTCTCGATGCTGTACTCCGGGACGGCGGCGGTGGTGCTCTCGGGTACCGCGCTGCTGGGCAACAATGATGGATTCTTGCTCGGTCATGGTGCGGCCACCGTGTCCTGGATGGCGGTGTCGGTGGCACTTCTCCTGGGCGGTCTGCGCCGTTACCGTCACCAGAGCTGGTTTACCAGAGCAGGATTCGTGCTTGCCGCGATGGCTGTGGCCAAGCTGTTCCTGTTTGACCTCGCGACCCTCGACGGTATCGCGCGCATCGGGGCCTTCATCGCGACAGGTCTGCTGTTACTGGGTGGCGGCACGCTCTACGCACGTGAATACGCCACTCGCGGTGAGAGTTAACTGACTCGATCTCGGCGCGAAGGTGCGAATCCCGCCCTTTGCGCCGAGATCACGCTCAGTCGGCCGTCAAACCAAAGGTGCTTTCCAGGGCTTTTGTTCGCTCTGCCGCCAGCGATCGTGCATCCCGTCCATACGCATCGCTGCCGACGTCAGGGGAGCCCATTTCGAGTTCCGCGGCGTCCGCATACGAGGTGTCCAAGAGGTCGTGGAAGACCTGCCATTGGTCACCAACGTCTTGGACGGAGTAGATGTCGGCGATGAAACCCTCCGCGGCGAGCGTGCCCTGTGCGTACGCGGACGACAGATCGCGGATCCTGCGCGCCAAATCGGCTTGTTTGGAGAGGTATTCAGTGTCTGGCGAGTCAAGCTCGACGAGCTTGCCGTAACGCTCTTCAAGATGGGGGATTCGTTCTTCGATCAAACGCCGTCGCATTTCTGCCTCGGAGATCACGTGCGTTTCGGTGGGATCACTGGGTTGGTAGGCGGGTACGTAGTCTTCGATGTCCGTGAACATGTCTCGTACCGTCGGGTCGTCGACGGCCGCGCCGGTGATGAATCTGGATCGCAGCGACATGAAGTTACGGGCATAGACCCTCGCGGTGATCGTTCCGCCGAGATACTGTCCGACCAGTTTTCCCAATGCTGTAAAAAACGCGGCTTCCTCGGTGTGATGAGCTTCGTTCGTCATGTCACCAGAACCTTCCGCCGCTAAGTAATCCCTGGTATTGCTGGGGGGTCATTTCCCAGCACGACCAAAACTCGCCATTCGGCCTCTGCATGACCATCTTTCGCGTGACTGGGTTATAGGTAACCACCGCTGGCCCTTGGCCATGGTAGTCGGGCACGCTGATCCTCTTGTTCGCAGGATCACCAAGAAATCCCTCAATTGATTTCTGAAATTTTTCCAGGTTCGCCTTGTTTCGGTTTCCTTCGATTCCAAACATATCCCTGGCGTGCGAATCGAATTTTTTGTCCAGGTTGCTCTTCTTGTACGTGACTTGGAGCTTGGGAGGTTCAGGCGTTTTGGTCTTACCCGGGCGCAGTGGCTTGGGGAGTTTCGCCGCCAACGCCTCCATCGCCCCTTTGAACTTTGTGACCCCTTCGGTGAGCACCCGGCCTGTCTTGGAGAGTTTGGCTGTGGTGACCGCAGTCTCAATAAGATTCTTGATGTACTTGGAGGCCCTTGTGATGCGCCAGGCGGCAACACCAGCGCCCGCCGCACTGGCGATACCGGCAGTGACAAATGAGAGCGCTATTCCCACCGCTATCGATGCAGCTTGCTCGATGAGCATCTGCTCAACAGTGTCCTTGATGTCTTGCCGTAATTTATCCAGTGTTGCCTTGAAGTCCCCGCAACTCGGGCCGATGGCGTCTACTGCCTTGCCGATCTCAATGACGGAGTTTTGGATTTCGCCATACTCAGCTTCGATGAGATCGATCTCAGGACTTTTGTCCTCGACGATAGTGTCTCGTCCGGCCGCTAGGACATCGATTGCCGCGCGTAAATCGTTGTCGGCGAAACTCTTCCAAGCAGATTGGGCGGTGTCGAGTTTCCCGGTATCCCCATTGGGAATCGGGATACCGATTTCACCGACGAGATCGATGACTCCTTGGAGCCCTGTCCCCGAATCGCCGATCGCGGACGGCGGTGCGGCCGCCTGTACGGTCGTCGGTTGTCCCTCGTCGGCACGTTCTTCACCGGGAAGGGACCCCTGGAGCCCATCGGATTCACCCCAGTTGTAGGCGGTTTGCTTTAGCCGGGCCGAAAAGCTGACAAGTGCCGCGGTGGTGCTGTTGATGCCCTCGATGATGTCTTTGGCGGCTGCGTCGTACTCTGCGCCCCACTGCTTTCCGGCGATATCGCTACCGGCCATTGAATCGGTGCCCTCTAGAGCAAGGGTGATGGCACTGGCGCCCTGGGCCAGAAATTTTGAGGCATCGTCAGCGTCGCGGGCGATGCTGAAGTAGTTGCGATAGACGATCTCGGTAGGCATCAGTCAAACATCGATCTGTTGATCGCACGAGCGTCGTCATAAGTCTGCCCAACTCCGCTCAGCCATTTCGACATCTCGCCGAGTACGTCCTTCAGTTCTGCTGCGGCTTTCAGCCATTCCCTCGTGTTCTCGCGGAACTGATCGCCAGCCACACCCTGAAAAGACTGTTCAGACCTGTCGACCTCCGCAGTGACCTTGTGCACTGCTTCGGAGACCTGATCTGAGTACTCGGTCAGAGTCCTCGACGTGTTGTCGATGTGCTCCCTGTCGAACACGAGTCGGTCGATCACGCGTTGATCTGTCCGTCAACACCGGAGATGCCTGTGGCGCTGGTCTGTTCTTGAGCGAGGTAGGCCTCGACATTATTGATGATCTTCTGGGGTATCTCATCCAAGTGCTTCAAGATCTTCTCTGCCTGCGACACCAGAGCCTCGTACTGGTCATCGAACTCGTCGGCGCGATTACCGAGCCATCCCTCCTGCAGGACGGATGCTGCGCTATCGAGGGTCTGCCAACCCTTCTTCGACGCGTCCGCCATCGCACGGACAACCGATGCGGTGATGTGCAGGTCATCACTGTCAATGAGCACGATTCGTCAGCCTCCCCTCGGTATGGCGAAACCCTAACCGGGGCAAATCAAGATCGCCACCCGAACCCGAGATGACATCTACGAACGCAAAAGCCGAGTAACGCCGTACCTGAGTGTCATCTCGGCGGAGGTGCGGGGACCGGGAGCGCCCGAAGCCCGCGGGGGCGTCGCTAGATGCGGCGCCCCTCGCGGCGCAGGAGATCCTGGGCGCTCACACTGCCACCACGGCTGCGGCGGGTGGCCTCATCGGCCTCCTGCTGCTGTTGCGGTGTGCGGTTCTGTCCGGGGGCAGGCAGTGCCTCCGTGGCATCAGCCGCAGGCTTGGCAGGCTGCTCGGGCCGTGGCCGCTGCGCCCGGGGCGGTCCCTGGCGCTGGGGATCCGGCTGCGCGATCGGCATGGCCGTCGTCGCGTCCTCGCCCGGGGTGCCGTTGGCGCGGTTCGGCTGTGCCGGTTGCGGATTGGATTGGGGCTTGGATACCGGAATGGCAGTGGTGGCGTCGCTTGCCTCGGTGGCCGGGGCGGAGCCGGGCTGCTTGGGGCCGCGCAGCTCGCCGAGCCAGGACTCGATCTCACGGTCGGCATTGCGGCGGTCCGGGCGATGGGTGCCTGCTGTGCCGGCACCCACGGCGCTGCTGCGGGTGGTCGGAGCATCCGGGCCGGCCGGATTCCCGCCCGGTACCTGCGTGGTGGGGGCATCGGTGGGAGCAACATTCTTGCCGGGCAACGTCATCCGCGTTGTCGCGGGAGCGTCCGCACTGTCATTGCCCGCCAGGTTGACCGGAGTGGTCGGGGGAGCGGGCGGGGGCGGAGTAGGGCGCGCCGGTGCCGACGGATCGTGCTGACGCGCCGTGGGGGTCGACGGCAGCCGGGTGCGCTCAGAGGCGATCGGCAGCTTGGTGGTGCGCGCGTTGGACCCGACAGGAGACGACGCGGCGGCGATGGCCTGTTCGCGGCCGGTCGGACGCTTGCGTTCGTCGGGCAGGGTGACCTCACCGAGGCCCAGTTTGACCTGAATACGCTTCATCCACGCCGGAGCCCACCAGCAGTCGTCGCCGAGCAGCTTCATGACCGCCGGGATGAGCAGCATGCGGACCACGGTGGCATCCAGGATGAGCGCGGCGATGAGGCCGAACGCTAGATACTTCATCATCACCAGATCGGAGAAGGCGAAGCCGCCGGCCACCACGATCAGGATCAACGCGGCTGCGGTGATGATGCGGCCGGTGTTGGCGGTACCCACCCGCACGGCCTCGGTGGTCGACAGCCCCTGATGGCGCGCCTCGATCATGCGGGACATCAGGAACACTTCGTAGTCACTGGACAGGCCGTAGATGACGACGATGATCAACACGATGACCGGTGCCGTCAGTGGTGTCGGGGTGAAGTTCAGCCACTTGGAGAAGTGCCCGTCGACGAATATCCACGTCAGGATGCCCATCGTGGAGCCCAGGCCCAGGGCGCTCATCACGGCGGCCTTGATGGGCAGCACCAGCGAGCCGAACGCCAGGAACATCAGGATCGTGGTGACGCTGATCAAGACCACGATCACGAAGGGCAGCTTGCCGAAGACGGTGTCGATGGAGTCCTGCTCCAGGGCGGGCGTGCCGCCGACGTACATGGTGACGCCCTTGGGTACCGGAATCTCGCGTAACTGTTTGACCTTCGCCCCGGCGGTGTTCCGGTCGACCAGGGCGTTCTGGATGACCTTGACACTGCTATCGCCGTCTTGCGTGACCGGTTTGCGCCGCTGCCACATCTGAGTCTTGTCGCCATCGGGTTCCACGAAGCCCGGGACCTTCATCGCGTCGGCGCGAATCTGATTGAGCTGCGAGTCGGTGGCACCCTTGGTCACGATGGTGATGGTCTCGGTGCGGAAACCGGGGAACAGGGTGTCGAAATTCTCTTGCGCCTGACGCACGGAATTTGTTGGCGGCAAGTACTTTTCGCTGAATCCACCGAGTTTGAGGTTGCCCAGCGGAATGATGAGCAGCAGCATCACGATGACGATCGGCACGGCGAACACCAGCGGCCGCTGCATGACGTAGACGACGGTGCGTCCCCAGAAGCCGTTCTCCAGCTCCTCGCGCGACTTGGTGCGGCTGAATCGCTTGATGCTCAGCGCGTCCACATGCCGCCCGAGAACGCCGAGGCAGGCGGGCAGCACGGTGACGGCCAGAATCGCGGCCAGCAGCACCGAGGCGATACCCGCGTAGGTCAGCGACCGCAGGAACTGCTGGGGCACGATCAGCATCGGCATCAGGGCCGCGGCGATCAGGGTCGCCGAGAAAATGACGGTGCGGCCGGAGGTGATGACGGTGCGGCGTACGGCGGTTTCGGTGTCGTAGCCTTCCGCGATCTCTTCGCGGAACCGGCTCACGATGAACAGCGAGTAGTCGATGGCGATACCCAGGCCGATCAGCGTGACCACAGGCTGGGCGAAGAAATGCACCGGGGCGAAGAGCGTGATCAGTCGCATGATGCCCAGGGCGCCGGCGATGGTGAGACCACCGACCATCAGGGGCAGGCCGGCAGCGATCACACCGCCGAAGACGAAGAACAGCACGACGGCCATGACGGGCAGCGACAGGACCTCCATGCGCTGCTGATCCTTGCCGATGGTTCCGGTCAGCTCACTGGCGACGGGTTGCAGGCCGGCCAGCTGGATATCGACGCCGTCCATCAAGAACTTGTTCTTGGCGGGGTCGTCGTCCTTATCGGGGTTCGACAGGGCCTTGTAGTTGTTCAGGATGGTGTCGTCGTCGTCGCCCTTGAGGCTGACCGAGACGAAGGTGTGCTTGCGATCCTCCGTCACCATGCGCTTGACGGTGGGGTCGGTGGTGGTGGGGGCGCGTAGCCAGCCGGCCCAGCCGTACACCTGGTCGGGGTTGTCCTTCTGAAGCTGATCGAAGTGGTCGATGACCTTCTTCTGGAAGGCGGGGTCATCGACCGTCTTGCCCTCGGGGGCGGCGATGACGGCGACCACGTGGGTGGTTCGGTCACGCCCCAGGGCGTCGTCGGCCATGACCGAGGCCTTGACTGACTCGCTGTTGTCGGCGAAGAAACCGCTCTGCGTCACGTGGTCGCCGAGCGTGATCCCGAAAAGCCCGGAACCCAGGCAAACCGTGACGAACGCGGCAACGACGATGAACCGATACCGGTACACCATTCGGCCCCACCAGGCGAACACAGAATCTCCTAACTAGCGTCTGTCACGCGCTGAGTTTTTCATGTCCTGGACGTCAGCAACGCCGACAACGGTCGGAATGGCTGCAACCAGGCGCCTTCGTCGGGGAGCGAATCGAGACACACCCGCGGCAATGCTCGGGGGAAAACTCCGGGTATGTCCTCGAGATCGACGAACTCCAGAATATCCGAGGTTAGCGCCCAACTCGCATGTTCGCGAAATCCCAGCACACTGACGGGCACCCCGGCGCCGGCGATTATTTCCAGCGGTTCGCGGAAAGCCTGACCATCTGCCGAGGCCACGAGCACCCCGGCTAGGCCCTCGGCGGACCGCAGCTCGATATGAGCAAGCATGTCGGCGTCGACGTCGCTGTCTTCGTCGATCTTGGGTTTGGCGAATACCGCAAACCCAACGTTGCGCAGCGCCTCGACCCATGGGCGCACCACTTCGGCACTCCCCGGCGCGATATTGGTAAACACGGTGGCCTCGGGTTCGACGAGGCAGTCGGAATGGTCTGTCGAGTACGCGGCGGTGCGCTCCAGCAGCCACCGGCCCAGCGCGTCGAAGCGCGGCCGGTTCTCCGCGGAGGGGCGGCCGCCGAGGATGGCTCCCAGCCCCATGTCGAGGTTCGGCGCGTCCCAGACCAACAAAACCCGCAGCACCCGGCGCCGGCGGTTGGATTCATCCACCCTGTCCAGCTGCTGCAGATCCTCGGCCAGGCTCACAATCGCTCCCAGACGAAGTCGTTGATGGTGCTGCCGACGGTGTGCGCCTTACCTTCGAACTTGGTGGTGGGCCGATTCACCGAGACCGGGATACGCGGATCGTCCAGCTCGAGGCGGCGCAGCGTGGGTTCGTTGTCGCCGACCTCGGCGATGTGTTCGGCGTAGTTCGCGTGGTCGGTGGCCACGTGCAGGGTGCCACCGGGACGCAGGCGGTCGGAGAGCAGCGCCACGGTGCCGGCTTGCAGCAGCCGCCGCTTGTGGTGGCGGGATTTGGGCCAGGGGTCCGGGAAGAACACCCGGGCGGCGGTCAGCGAGCCCGACGGCAGCAGGTATTCGAGTACGTCCAGCGCGTCGCCGCGGATCAGCCGGATGTTCTCGATGCCCTCGCGATCGATCGCTGACAACAGCTGGGCCAGGCCCTTGCGGTAGACCTCGACCGCCAGTACGTCGAAATCGGGCTCCTGCAGTGCCATGGCAGCAGTGGATGTCCCTGTGCCACAACCAATTTCGAGAATCAGGGGGGCGCTGCGCCCGAACCAGGCGGTGGGGTCCAGCGCTGGGCGGGCGCCGTCGGCTTCGCGGGCGAGGCGGCCGTAGGTAGGCCATGACTTGTCCCAGGCCCGCTGCTGGCGCTCGGTCAGTGAGGAGCCGCGCGATCGGAAGCTGGAAACCCGGCGTGGATGGAGGTTCTGATCCTCTGCCGGGGTGGGGGAGTCGGCGCCGACGGTGCCCGGGAGCTGGTCGGTGGCTGGGCCGACGCTCCGCTCGTGGCCGTCACAACGCATATTCCCATGGTCACCCATAGGCGGCAGATCCCATAATCCCGGTGGGTATTGATACGCAACAGTTGCCTATCGGGGTGCAACCCTCCACCTGCTCAGGTGAGAATGTGAGCATTTGGCGCACGAGTCTCGAGATTGGGTCTGGAAACAACTATGACGCGGGGGTTTGAGGTCTTCCGGGCGACGCTCGACCGGTTCGCGACGCGTCCCGAGATTCGCCAGGTCCATGGTGGCCAGCGCATTCACGATGTGGTGGTGCGGGCCGGGGACCCGCTACGGGTCACCGTCCGGGGCCGTGCGGGGGTGGGAGTCACCACTGTGATCGGCGCGTTGGGGCGGACCTTGCCTGCCGAAGACGGGCCGGGGCACGCACTCATCGAAGTGCCGATCGTGGGCACGGACCCAGAACCAGTGGCAGCGGACGTGGACGTCGTGGTGTTCGCGGAGGCGCTCAAGCCCGAGGACCGCGCCGTGCTGGTGGCGTCTGCCGCACCCAAGGTGCTGATTCTCAATAAGGCGGACCTGACCGATCCGGGTGCTGCGCGGGGGCCCTGGACTGCGGCCGTGTCGCGCTGCGCCGAGTACCGTGCCGAGACCCGGGTCCCGACGCTGCCGTTGTCCGCGCATGTCCCGTTGGTGAGCCTCGATGACGGCATGGTCGAGGCACTCAAGCTGATGGTGGAGAGCCCGGCCGACACCAGTTCGGTCGATGCCTTCGTCACCTGCACCCACGAAGTGCCGGTCGCGATGCGGCAGCGCATTCTGCATGAACTGGACCTGTATCCGATGGGATGCGCGATCGGGGCACTGCGGCAGGTTCCCACCCTGGCGGCCCCGGGACTCAGCGCGCTGTTGCGTGATCTGTCCGGGATCGACGCGGTGGTCACCGCCATTCGTGCGGCCATCGCGCAGGGCTGGTATCGCCGGATGCGCACGGTGCTGTCCGAACTGCGCAAGATCGGCGTGACCGGTGTGCTGCCGGTACAGATCGATTCCTTCCTGAACAGCGACGACGTGGTGGTGGCGGCGATGCAGTGCGCGGTGGAGGCCGCCACGGCCGCGGGCATCCCGGTGGAGATCAGCGATCACCCGGAAGATCACCGGTATCGCGCCGAGCGTTGGCAGCGCTTCGCCGCCGGACCGGTCAACGCCACCTACGCCGCGATCGGCACCGACATCGTGCGTGGATCGCTGCGACTGTGGCGCCGGGCCGGAGGCCGCGCATGAACACCCCGGACGACAGACGGGTCGATGAGCTGGTGCTTGCGGTGGATCCGGCGCTCGGCCCGCTGGGTGTGGAACCGCAAGATGCCGTCATGGTGACCGGCAGCTGGTTGGCCGGTGCGAGCACCCTGGCCACCGAGCTGAAGTCGCGGATATCGGGGATGCGCATCGTCGAACCCGAGGATCTGCGCCATGGGCAGGCGCCGGCGGTGGTGGTTTTCGTGTGTAGCGGGACGGCGCCGCTGACACCCTCGGACTGCGGACTGATCCAGTTGGCCGCCGCCAATACCGACGCGCTGATCGCGGTGGTCTCCAAGATCGACGTGCACCAGTCCTGGCGTGAGGTGATGGAACGGAACCGGGAGATCTTGGCCCGGCACGATTCCCGCTTTCGGGGCATCACCTGGCTGGGTGTGTCGACGCGCGGTGCCGGGCCGGGGCTCGACGACCTCGCGCGGGAGGTGCGCGAGATACGCCGGGAGTCCAGCCTGGACGAGCGTAATCGGTTGCGCGCCTGGGCAACTCGCCTGCAGGGCATGCTCAACGTGCCTCCCGAGGCGGGTGAAGGGGCGCGTGCGGACGAGCTGCGTAATCAGCGGCAGGCGGCAGTGCGGCGCACGCGGTCGAGTAAGTCGGAACGAACCCTGGCGTTGCGTAATCGCATCGCCCAGGCCCGGATGACGCTGCTGTACTTCGCGCGTAAGCGAGTCGGCTCCGTCGGCGGTGAGCTCCGCGAGGACATCGCCGAACTGAAACGGCGAGACGTCGCGGGTTTCGGCGACCGGGTACGGCAGCGCGTGGCCGAGGTGGTCGCGGAGGTGGAGCAGGGCACCGAGGAGCATCTCGCCGAGATTTCCGCGGAGGTGACCGAGCGTTGGGTTGCGCCGCGGCCCAGCACCAACCGCCCGACACCACCGGAGGCCGGTGATCCTCCGGTGCGCTCGCGTCGTCTGGAGACCCGGATGATGGCGCTGTTCGGGATCTTTTTCGGCTTGGGTGCGGCGCTGACGGTGTCGCGGCTGGTGGCCTATGCGCGGCCGGGCCTGGCGCCGGTGGGTTTGGCGGTCGGATTGGTGGCCGGCGCCGTCATCGCGGTGTGGTTGGTGGCGGTGCGGGGTCTTTTGCACGACCGCGCGGTGCTGGAGCGCTGGTTGGCCGACACCATGGGGGAGTTGCGCGCCTACCTGGAGCAATGGGTGGGGGCGCGAGTGCTCGAGGTGGAGACCAGACTCAATGCCGATTTGGTGGAGATCGACGAACGTGAGAACGACAAGCTGGCCGCCAGGGTCGGGCAAATCGATTCCGAGCTGCGCGAAGCAGCCATGAATACCGCGCGGGCAACGGCGCTGCGTAACCGTGACCTGCCGTCCGTACACCAGGCGCTAACCAAAATCACCAACCGGCTGGACGTTCTGGCCGGAAGCGGCGAGAATATGACGTCATGATCGACGGTTTTGACCAGGGCCTACCTGGCGGCCTGGGGGAGGGTGTGCCCGAACCGGGACATGCCCTCAGCCCCGACGTGCACCTCGATCACCACATGTATCTGCCCACCGACGGCGGGCTGGTGGACCTGGGTACGAATCTCATCGACACCGACCACGACGGTATCGGTGACACCGTCGTCGTGCATCAGCCCGACGGGGGACTTGAGATCGTCTCCAGTAGCCACGAGGACGGTGTCGCCGACAAGGTGACCACGTTCGGTGCGGACGGCACCTACGAAACCTGGGTGCGGGGATCGGGTGCGCACTGGGAGCTCATCGAACACGGCCGCGTCGGCGGTAAGTAATACGTGATCCTTCTTGGGATTCTGTGCTTTCTGGGCGCGGCGATTTCCCTCTACTTCGCGTTCAAGCCGAAAGAGGCCTTCTACCTCGACGAGGGCTGGAAGTTCAAGGACAAGGTCGAACCCTCGGACGCGTACACCGGGATCAACGGGATCGGCAGGATCGTCGGCGCGGTGCTGTTGGTCGGTGTGGGCATCGGGGCCATCAGCATGCATGTGGACGAGAAAAGGACTGACGACGAGACGGCGGCCACCGCCACCTCCAAGGAGAAGTGCGAGAACGAGGTGCTGCCGCGCTTCAAGCAGACCGTCCGGTGGAACGGCACGGTAGTGGCCAACCCGGACGAGGTCAGGGCGCTGGGCAGAGAGCTGAATGTCGAGGTGCAGATCAACCGCGGCAAGGGTTGGTCGGTGCGGCAAGACGCATCTATCGAGTACGACGACATCCGGGTCTCGGATCCCAAGAAACCGGGAAACTCGCAGGTGATCTTTTCGCTATCCGGGCAGTATCTGCCCGACTCGCGGGGTTGGGGTTTGGACCGCTGCTACTAGGGCTATGACGGACTGTCCATGACCCCGTTTCACGCTGAACGACACCAGCGCTAACCTCATATATCTAGGTGCCGACCAGTGCCCGTGTGGCCCTGTGTACCCCACAGAGGAGATGCTCTCGATGACAGCAGCGACCATTCCCGGTCTTGACAACGCTCCGACGAAACACGCGGGCTTGCTCGCCTGGGTTCGCGAGGTCGCTGAGCTGACCCAACCTGACCGAGTCGTGTTTGCTGACGGTTCGGATGAGGAGTTCGCGCGAGTTTCTCAGCAGCTCGTGGAAGCGGGTACCTTCCAGCGCCTGAACCCCGAGCGGCACCCCAACTCGTTCCTGGCGCTGTCGGACCCGTCGGATGTCGCGCGCGTCGAATCGCGGACCTACATCTGCTCGGAGCGCGAAGAGGACGCCGGTCCCACCAACAACTGGGTGGACCCCGCCGAGATGCGCGCCACCATGACCGAGCTGTACCGCGGCAGCATGCGCGGACGCACCATGTGGGTGGTGCCGTTCTGCATGGGCCCGCTCGGTGCCGAGGACCCCAAGCTGGGTGTGGAGATCACCGACTCGGAGTACGTGGTTGCCTCCATGCGTGTGATGACCCGCATGGGTGCCGCCGCACTGGAGAAGCTGGGTGACGACGGATTCTTCGTCAAGGCCCTGCACTCGATCGGTGCACCGCTGGAGCCCGGCCAGGAAGATGTGCCGTGGCCCTGCAACGACACCAAGTACATCACCCACTTCCCGGAGACCCGTGAGATCTGGTCCTACGGTTCGGGTTACGGCGGTAATGCGCTGCTGGGCAAGAAGTGCTACTCGCTGCGTATCGCCTCGGCGATGGCCCATGACGAGGGCTGGCTCGCCGAGCACATGCTGATCCTCAAGCTCATCTCGCCGGAGAACAAGGCGTACTACGTGGCCGCGGCGTTCCCGTCGGCCTGCGGTAAGACGAACCTCGCCATGATCCAGCCGACCATTCCGGGTTGGCGGGCGGAGACCCTGGGCGACGACATCGCCTGGATGCGCTTCGGTAAGGACGGCCGTCTGTACGCCGTGAACCCGGAGTTCGGCTTCTTCGGCGTGGCGCCGGGCACCAACTGGAGCTCGAACCCGAACGCCATGAAGACGATCGAGGCCGGAAACACCGTCTTCACCAACGTCGCGCGTACCGACGACAACGATGTGTGGTGGGAAGGCCTGGAGGGTGAGCCGGAGCACCTGATCGACTGGAAGGGTCAGGACTGGATCCTGCGGGAGACCGAGACCAAAGCGGCACACCCGAATTCGCGTTACTGCACCCCGATGTCGCAGTGCCCCATCCTGGCTCCCGAGTGGGATGACCCGCAGGGTGTGCCGATCTCCGCGATCCTGTTCGGTGGTCGTCGCAAGACGACGGTGCCGCTGGTGACCGAGGCCCGGGACTGGCAGCACGGCGTGTTCATCGGAGGCACCCTGGGGTCGGAGCAGACCGCGGCCGCCGAGGGCAAGGTTGGCACCGTGCGCCGCGACCCGATGGCGATGTTGCCGTTCATGGGCTACCACGTCGGTGACTACCTGAACCACTGGATCAACGTGGGCAAGCAGGCCGACGAGTCCAAGCTGCCCAAGGTGTTCTTCGTCAACTGGTTCCGTCGCGGTGATGACGGCCGGTTCCTGTGGCCAGGATTCGGCGAGAACAGCCGCGTGCTGAAGTGGATCGTCGACCGGATCGAGCACCGTGGCAATGGTGTTTCCACCGCCATTGGCACCGTCCCGGGTGTCGAGGATCTGGACCTTTCGGGTCTGGACGTCGAGGCAGCGGACGTGGCCGAGGCGCTCGCGGTGAACACCGAAGAGTGGCAGGCGGAACTTCCGCTCATCGAAGAGTGGTTCGAGTTCATCGGCGACAAGCTGCCGACCGGTGTCAAGGACGAGTTCGAAGCTCTTAAGCAGCGTCTCAGCTCCTAAGCCAAAACTTCTCATCCACGTGGCCATGGTGGTTTTCCACCATGGCCACGTGGATGTTTGCATCGATGTTTCTGCCTCGAGCAGGCCGCACCATGGTGATGGCGCGTCAAGCGCCCGGCTTCGATGGGAGCCCGTGGTGCGATGAGAGGCAGTCAAAAGTGTTGCGAGCACACTCAATCCGTAGAGCGGTTGTTATCGGAGCTGTCGGTGCGACATTGGTGATGTTGCCGCCCGCGGCCGCGAACGCCGCACCCGTCGCGCCTACGCCCGGACCGGGAGACCATGTGGGTCAGTTGCTCGGAGGAGGCAACGCACCGTCCGAGGCGCAACAGCCCCGGGATGATGCCGGGGGCTGGGTGGAGCATCGGGGCGCTACCGGCGCGCAATGCATGGACCGGGGGGTCGTGTGCGATACCGGCATTTGGTACCCCGACAATCTGCAGCGGCAAGGCAGCCAGGACGAGGGCGGCCGCTCCGAATGGGTTCAGATGCCCGATCAGACAGGTGCCGAATGCGAGAACCCCGGTGTGATCTGTGGTAGCACCGCTTCCTAGTGGATTGTTGCGCAATAGCTTTCGGATAGATCCGGCTCCGTGGTCTTTGGCCGGGTGGGACTCACGATGAGCGCGATCGCCGCGGCGGCGAGGCAGCTTGCCGCGGACACCCAGAACGCCGCCGAGTAGCCGGCCGCGGCCGCTTGATCGCTTGACGCATGACGGGCGAGGAAGAACGTGGCCGTCGACGCGACGACGCTGCTCAGCAGGGCAGCTCCCATGGAACCGCCCACGTGATGCATCACGTTGACTGTGGCGGAGGCAATCCCGGACTCCTCGGGATGAATGCCGGAGGCCGCGCCATGGGTGGACGCACCGAAGATGAGGCCCTTGCCGAGTCCGCCGATGACTAGTCCCGGCAGTATTGCCGTGTAATAGTCTGCGTGCGAGTCGATATGGCTCAGTATCAGTAGTCCGAATGCGGCCGTGACTCCGCCGACGATGAGTACGGTGCGGGCGTTGAGGCGCGGCAGCATGAAGCTGTTGCCGAAGGTTGAGGCGACGACAACGGTCGCGGAGAAGGGCAGAAATGCCACCCCCGCCCACAACGGAGCCAGATGTAGGCACCGTTGCAGGTAGTACAGAAGTGACAGCACTACTCCGAAAAGTCCTGCGCTGGCGAAGAACATGGCCAGAAAGGCCGCTCCGCGAGTGCGATCGAAAACGACGTGCAAGGGCAGTAGCGGATTCTTGCTGTGGCGCTGATGGCGGACGAAGACGCCGATCAATATCAGCCCGATGGCGAAGGACGTCATCGTGATGCCCGCAGTCCATCCTCGAATCTCCGCGCGGGAGAAGCCGAACACGATGGCGAAGAGTCCCACGGTGACGGTGAGCGAGCCCAGGAGATCGAGTTGGCGACGTTGCCCGGCGGGGTACCTTCTGACGAATATCAGCGTTCCGGCCAGGGCGAGCATTGTCATGAGCACGCTGACATACATGACCCATCGCCAGGTGAGCAGTTGGGTGAGGACGCCACCCACCAATAGGCCGGCGGTGCTGGCCGCGCCGATCACCGCCCCGAAGATGCCGAACGCGTGCCGCTCTTCCGTGGTCTCACGGAAGCTGTTGACCACCAAAGACATGGCTGCGGGCGCGAGCAGGGCACCGAAGACACCCTGCGCGATTCGCGATGCCACCAGCTCGCCGAAGTTGGTGGCCGAGCCGCCGACGAAGGACGCGATGGCGAAGCCGGCGAGTCCGATGACAAGCGCGCGCCGCAACCCCACCATGTCGGCGACCCGACCGCCCAACAGCAGTAGGCCGCCCAGGGTCAGCACGTATGCCGTGATCAGCCATTGTCGATCGCTGTTGCTGAACCGTAGCGCGGCCTGAGTGGCGGGAAGCGCCGCCGCGACGATGCTGCTGTTGATCACCAGCAGCATCTCGACGAGGCAGGCAACGCTGAGCGCCAGCCAGCGATCCCGCTCGACACGAGATGGCAATGGCATGGTGTGCGGGCGAGGGAGCACGTCGTATGGCCTATCTGTCCTGCGCACGGGATCGCGCGATGATGTCTTGTGGTGCCGCGGAATTCGCCGGCGCAGCCAGAGCTCTACGTTGGATTGTTCTCGTACAAGGGTCGCGGAGCGCGGCGTTGTTGTCGTCGGGGTTGGTGCCCATCGCCGTTGGCGGTAAACCGCTACCGGCGGGACCGTTAAGGGCGGGCGGATAGCTGCCGGCGGCGTGGCGACGGGCAGCTGGAGGCTAGCCCCCATCTGCCCATGGCGGATTTCCGTGAGTGAGAATTGAAGGTAGCCGCAGTCTTTTATCACGTTGTCGGACAATGTAATTGGGTTTATCAATCGTTAACCATCGACAGGGTTGCCGTTAACCGTCGCCTGGATATCGTCCGCATCGGTTCCGGAGGAACCGATGCAATGTGATCGGAGGGCGACGTGATGATGGGTCGAGAATTTGTGCCGATCGCGGGACGCGAGATCGCAACGGCAGACGCCGGTGCGGTCGGCGACGTGGGCGAGTGGTGGAGCCAGGCTCGCTGCCGCGGTCTGCCGACGGAGATGTTCTTTGTCCCTGACGGCGATCGGGGGCGTTCACGACTGGTCCGTGAGACGCGCGCCAAACGGGTCTGCCAGTCCTGCCCAGTGCTGCGGCAGTGCGGCACCTACGCGGTGAGTGCGGGTGAGCGCCATGGGGTATGGGGCGCCTTGACGCCGATGGAGCGTGCTGAGCGCCGTGTTCTGCTCGGAATTGAGGAAGCGCTAGCGGCAGGTGCGTGACGAGGACCGCCGCAGCGCGAGCTATTCAGTCTGAAGCAGCGGAATGGTCACCGTCATTGACGTGCCACGGCCCGCGGCGCTATGGATGTCCAGACGACCCCCGAGGGCCGCGACCCGGTCGGTCAGCCCGATGAGTCCGGTGCCCTTGCGGGGTTTTGCCCCGCCGACGCCGTCGTCGCTGATGGTTATCTGGATCTGCTCGGAGGTCTCGTGCGCGTGGATCAGAATCTCGCTGGCCTGCGAGTGTT
The DNA here is from genome assembly GCF_001605725.1 of Mycobacteroides immunogenum. NCBI lineage: Bacteria > Bacillati > Actinomycetota > Actinomycetes > Mycobacteriales > Mycobacteriaceae > Mycobacteroides > Mycobacteroides immunogenum. Next base: position 5,111,625 of record NZ_CP011530.1, on the reverse strand, counting down.
TGGCGGTATTGGCGAGAGCCTCGGCGACCACGTAGTACGCGGCGATCTCGATGGATTCGTGGTACTTGTGATCGAGTTCCAGCTCGGTTTGCACGGGGATGAGCGAACGCCGGGCCAGTGTGCGCAAGGCGGGAGCCAGACCCTTCGACAGGATGGCGGGATGCAGACCCCGTGAGAACTCTTGGAGCTCGCGCGTCACCGCCGTGAGATCTGCATCGAGGTTGTTGAGTTCCCGCGCGAGTTCGACATCCTCCAGTGGTACAGCGGATCTGACGATGCCTAGTTTCAGCCGTAGGTACGCCAGCCGCTGTTGGGCTCCGTCATGGAGGTCGCGTTCGAGCCTGCGGCGGGCCGTGTCCGCGGCGGATACGATGCGGGCGCGGGAGGCTGCGAGCTCCTGTCGGGTGGCGGCGTTGGCGATGGAGGTCGCCACCAAATCAGCGAAATCGCGCACCCCAGCGCGGATATCCGTGCCGGGCACCGTCGATGAGTCGGTACCGACGATGAGCGTTCCCCAGGGCTTTGCGTCGACAAGTATGGGAGCGGAGACGGCGGGGGTCAAGCGTAGTTCCCGTGCGACGTTGTTGGCATCGAGCAAGGGAAAACGCTTGCCGGGTATCGGTGTTCGGGGTCCTGTCCGGCCGTGACTCGCCACCACGATCCCCTCGTCACCGGGCATCAGTTGAATCAGCACCGCGGTTGGTGAGGTGAAACACAGTGCGGCTTCCTGGACTACCTTCGCGTAGAGCTCGGTGGGCGGGACATTGCTCGCAACCAAAGTGGCGGTATGTCGTAGTGCGGCCTGCTGTTGCGCGATGGCGGCGGTTTCGCGCCGGCGGCGGTCGGCCTCGATGGTGCCGGCGCGCGCGAGCGCAGAGAGCCCGCTAGCCGTCAGCGTCACTGCCAGGAAGCTCAGATGTGTGACGATGTTGTGGCTCTCCGTGGACAGCGGATGGGCCATGGGCCAGTTGCGGATGCAGTCGAAGACGACGGCACTGGCGATGGACATCGCGAGCGCCAGCCGGAGCCGCCAGATCACCGAGATGACAAGGATGCCCATCAGATAGATGGCTGCGAGGTGCTCGGCCGGTGCGATCGTGCGCAGGAAGATCGTGAGTACCGATTCGGCGACCAGGAGCACCACGCATGCCGCGATACCGGCATAGACCGAGGGTGGTGTAGATCCGAATAGTTGTGTGCGCCATCCGGAAACGTAGCGCCACCAGCCGGTATGAGAAGCCTCGTCCGGCTGCCATCTGCTCGGCATCAATTGACCCGCCCGCGGCAACGATGCCTGTGGTGCTTGTTGCATATGTATCTACGTCTACTCGCTGCCTGCGAACCGCCGTGCGGCTCGTTCACAAATCCATAGTATCGGCGGTGAGGACGATTACATGGCCGCGTGGCGGCGGTAGCCTGGCGAGATGTCCGCGATACGGGTTCTGGTGGCCGATGACGACACGTTGCTGCGGGAGGGCGTAGCGAGCGTCCTGGAGAAGGCGGGCTTTGAGGTAGTAGGTCGCGCGGGTGATGCCGCGGCGCTCTTGGAGCTGGTTCGAGCCGAGAATCCCGATCTCGTCGTCGTCGATATCCGGATGCCACCGACACACACCACCGAAGGGCTGGAGGCGGCGCAGAAGATCAGGGGCGAGTATCCGGGGATCGGCGTGCTGGTGCTCTCGGCGCACGTCGAGGTCGAGTACGCGGCTGAGTTGATCACCTCGGGCGACGGGGTGGGTTATCTGCTGAAGAGCCGGGTGGGGGATGTCAGAGAGTTCGCCGACGCCTGCACCCGCGTCGCAGGCGGTGGTTCCATCGTCGATCCGGAGTTGGTGCGAGAGTTGTTGTCCGCGCGACGCAAGGACGATCCGCTGTCAGCTCTGTCGCAGCGCGAGCTGGAGGTGCTGGAGCTGATGGCCCAGGGCTTGTCGAATTCGGGTATCGCGGGAAAGCTGTGGATCACCGAGAGCACGGTGGAGAAGCATGTCCACAGTGTCATGCGCAGATTGGACCTGGGGCACGCCGACGAATACCACCGCAGGGTCCTCGCGGTGTTGGCGTTCCTCACCCATCGATGATTCGAGCGTGAATAGCGCTAGCGCGCAGTGCTATTCACTGCTGTGTCCATGCGTACCCAGGTATCCACCGACTCCGAAGGGGTAGTACGGCGGATAGATCGAGGGCTGTGGTCCATCGTATATCGGTGTGGCACTGGTTATTTGGACATTGCCCGGTGATGAGCAGACGGTGTTGGCGTTGGGTACGGTGACACAGCTCTGCCCGCCGCCATTCGCGAAGGCGGGCGATGCGGTGGCCAATGCGCCCACCGCTCCGCTGATCAGCAGTCCGGAAACGAGGTAGCGCCTTTGCATGTTCGTCCTTCCTGTCCACGCCGGAATCGGCACAGCATTCCTCACCGTCAAGGGTCGCCTTCGGGAGCCGGGGTTGTCATCCATGCTGGCCGCCATTGCCATCGGGGGCGACCCCCATGGCCGGACCGAACTTCCTGGTCGACGCTCCAGGTGTGTGGCGCATAGGGTGAAGTAATGCGCTTCGCATTCAAGACATCCCCGCAGAACACCACCTGGGACGACATGCTGGCCATCTGGAAGGTGGCCGACGATATTGAGATCTTCGAGTCCGGCTGGACCTTCGACCACTTCTACCCGATCTTCTCGGATTCCACCGGGCCGTGCCTGGAGGGCTGGGTAACCCTGACAGCGCTGGCACAGGCCACCCAGCGGCTACGTGTCGGGGTGTTGGTGACCGGTATCCACTACCGGCATCCAGCGGTGCTGGCGAATATGGCCTCGGCACTGGACATCGTCTCCGGCGGGCGTCTGGAGCTCGGTATCGGTGCCGGCTGGAACGAGGAGGAATCGGGCGCCTACGGCATCGAGCTGGGCAGCATCAAGGAACGTTTTGATCGTTTCGAAGAGGCCTGCGAGGTGCTTACCGGGCTGCTGAGCCAGGAAACGACCAGCTTCGATGGAAAGTTTTACCAGCTCAAAGACGCCCGCAACGAGCCGAAGGGCCCGCAGCAGCCGCACCCGCCGATCTGCATCGGTGGCAGTGGTGAGAAGCGCACACTGCGGATCACCGCCAAGTACGCCCAGCACTGGAACTTCGTCGGCGGACCGCCCGAGGAATTCGCCCGCAAGCGTGATGTGCTCGCGGCGCACTGTGCGGACATCGGGCGCGATCCCCAGGAGATCACCCTCTCTGCCCACATTCGTCTCGGTGCGGATCGCGACTACGCCAAGGTGGTCGATGAAGCTGCCGCACTGGGAGCCGAGGGTCTCGATCTCGCGATCATCTACCTGCCGCCGCCGTACGCCCCGGCAGTACTGGAGCCACTGGCAGAGGCGCTGCGCGGCTGACGGCGGGAAGGCACCTGCGTAGATGCCTTCCCGGTCGGCGTTAACCCGTCTTGGACTCCAGCGCCGCGAGCGCCGCGGCGACCGCGATGTACTTGTTGGTGCCCAGTTCGCGGATGGTCGAGATGTTCAGGGCTTCCTTGAGGGCGGCATCGTGCTTCTCGGTCAGACCGGCGAGGGCCGAGGGCGGTGCGTCGAGGACGTCCTTGAGGTCTTTGTTTTCGTAGGCCTTGTCGAGGGCCTTCTCCAGATTCACTGATACGGCCATGGTTCCTCCTCCGGTTTGCCCCGCCCGTGCCGCACGCTAGTTGCTGAAACGGCAATGCAGAGCCCTTTGGCTAGCGGCGATCCAAATAGCGGGTGAACGCCTGGTTGGTGACCCCGGATGGCCCGTTCATTCAAATATGCGCATAATGCAATTAATGAACGAAGAGTTTCTCCAACGGTTAACCAGCATCCCGGCTGAGCCGCCGTCCGTGTGGTCACTGCTGGGGTGGGATCCGCCGACCATCCCGGTGCTGCCGGTTGTCGCGGTACTGCTCGCCGGGTGGTACCTGCTGGGAGTTGTGCGGCTGCGCCGGATGGGGCGCAGCTGGCCATGGTGGTCGACGGCATGTTTTCTGTCCGGATGTCTGATCTTGGGCGCGGTCATGGGGCTCTCGATCGAGCGTTACGGATTCCGATTGTTCAGCGCGTTCATGTTTCAGCAATTGACGCTATCGATCCTGGTGCCGCCGCTGTTGGTGCTGGGCTCGCCGGGGCGCTTGCTGTTGCGGTCCACCCCACATCGCGGTCTGGGTCGGTGGGTACTGGCCGGCGCATTGGCCGGGCTGCGCGGTAGGGCGGGCGCGCTCCTGTTACATCCGGCCGTCACCATTCCGTTGTTTTTGTTCAGTTACTACGGCCTCTATCTTTCGCAACTGTTCGACACCATTGCCGCGACATGGTTGGGCCACAACGCGTTAGAGGTGTTCTTTCTCATCACGGGCCTGCTGTTCGTGATTCCGATCTTGTCGACCGATCCCTTGCCGATACGGCAGACCAACCTGGGCCGGATGTTCGACATCTTTGTGGAGATGCCGCTACACGTGTTCATCGGCGTGGTCTTGATGATGGCGCCCAGGCCGCTGATCGGTATCTTCGCCAATCCACCCGCGCAGTGGGCTGTCGACCCGGTGAAGGACCAGGCGGTGGCGGGCGCGCTGGCGTGGTCGTACGGTGAGCCGATAGCGCTCGCCATCACGTTGATCTTCGCCGTCAGGTGGCGACGTGAGGAGCAAGCGGAGACGGCAGAACGCGAGGCCGACGATGCCCGTCAGGAAGACGAATTAGCCTCGTACAACCGGTTTTTGCGGCAACTCCACGGAGATGGGCCGGATCTGAACCCATAGAACCTGGGCGCTGCGGTTGAGCGGCGCTCGCGCTATTGGATTGGTGCTGCTGCCGAATCGTCACAGGATCCGGTACCGGGAGTACCGGCGCTCACCACGGTGCCCGGGTGCAGTGGGGAACGGCAGGCGTACGAACAGCTCCCCCGTCAGGGCGTGTAGCCGCGGGCGGATCCGTCGGGTGTCGCATATTTGACGATCAACGAGCAATCCTTGCCGCCGAGTCCTTCGTCGATGAGCTGCTGGAACTGTTCGGTGACCATGGTGGCAGCCGGCAGTTTCACGCCCGTGGCTTCTCCCGCGGCCAATGCCAGGCGGGCATCCTTATGTGCCAGGTCGACGGTGAAGGTGGCGTCGAAGTTGCGGTTGGCGGCAGCGGATTCGATGATGTCCGGCACCGGGTACCAGGTCTGCTGGGCCCAGGACCGGGCCGACGACACCGAGCAGATCTCCCAGAATACCTTGGGGTCCAGGCCGAGCTTTTCGGCCAGCTGCGAGCCTTCCGAATTGGCCATCATGTCGATGAAGAGCATCATGTTGTTGCAGATCTTGGCCGCGACCCCGGCCCCGCCGTCACCCGCGTGGATCACCCGACCGGCCATTGGCTTGATGTAATCGGTTGCCGCACCGACGCTTTCCAGGCCACCGCCGAGCATGAAGCACAGCGTGGCGGCATGCGCGCCGCTGATCCCGCCGGAGACCGGGGCGTCGACGAACTGGAATCCGCGGCGTGTCGATTCGGCGTGACAGTATCGCGAAGTCTCGATGTCGACGGTGGAGCTGTCGATCAGAAGTGTTGACGGGGAGGCGTTTTCCCATATTCCGTACGGGCCTTCAAACACGGAACGGACGTGCTCGCCCTTGGGCAGCATGGTGAAGACGACTTCGGCCCCGGCCAGCACTTCGGCGATCTCCTCCACCGCGGTCACGCCCTTGGCTTCCGCGGCCGCTAGCGCGTCGCCTGAGAGGTCGAAACCGCGCACCGTGTGCCCGGCCGCCACCAGATTGGCGGCCATCGGGCCGCCCATGTTCCCCAAACCGATCCAGCCATAGGTCGCCATCAGACCAACCTAGTGCGATTTGGGTGCAAAATCGTGCGCTGAGCGCACGAAAATGCACCGAAATCGCAGAAGGGCGGTCAAGCGCGCGCCCTGTCGGCGGCATCGAGCGCGTGCAGCGAGCTGCCCCTGGTCTCTGGCAGTGACCACACGGCGAACAGCGTGATAGGGGCGACGGCCGCCAGATAGATCGCCACCGGCACCCAGCTGTGGTATCTGCTGAGCAGCGCGGTGCCAATGACCGGTGCCAGTGATCCGGCGACGATCGAGGTCACCTGGTAGCCCAACGACACCCCGGAGTAACGCATGCGGGTGGGAAACATCTCGGCCATGATCGCGGGCTGCCCGGCGAACATCAGCGAGTGCACCAGCAGACCGATGACGATGGCGGCCAGGATCACCCACTGGTCGCGGGTATCGAACATCGGAAAGGCGATGAACCCCCAGCCCGCCGCGAGCAGTGCCCCCAGCGCGTAGGGCACCCGGCGCCCCACGATGTCGGTGTACCGGCCCACGATCGGTAGCGCGACCGCCTGAACAGCGTGAGCAATCAAGAGCAGCAACAAGATTCGTCGAGTATCCATGTGCAGCTGGGTCTTGAGGTAGGTGATGGAGAAGGTGACCACCATGTAATAGAGGATGTTCTCGGCCACCCGCAGGCCCATGGCGGTGAAGACCCCGCGCGGATACCGGCGGAACACCTCGACCACCCCGTAGGAACTGGCCCTGTTCTGCTCGATTTCCTTGCGCGCTTCGGTGAAGATCGGGGCATCCGATATCCGGGTGCGAATGTAGTACCCGATGGCGACGATGATGACTGAGAGCCAGAAGCCGACCCGCCAGCCCCAGGCGAGGAACGCCGCGTCGGACAGCGTGGATGACAATGTGAGTAGCACCAGGGTGGCCAGCAGATTGCCCAGTGGCACCGCTGCCTGCGGCCAGCTCGTCCAGAATCCGCGTTGCGCGTCGGGGGAGTGTTCGGCGACCAACAGCACGGCGCCGCCCCATTCACCGCCCACCGCGAAACCCTGCAGGAAACGCAGGATTACCAGCAGGATCGGTGCGGCATAGCCCACCTGGGTGAAGGTCGGTAGGCAGCCCATCAGAAAGGTGGCGATGCCGACCAGCACGATCGCGATCTGCAGGAGGTGCTTGCGTCCGTAGCGATCCCCGAAGTGCCCGAACACGATTCCACCGATGGGACGGGCGACAAACCCCACGGCGTAGGTGAGGAATGCCTTGATGATGTTGTCGAGGTCGTTGCCGGTGGCGGGGAAGAAGACCTTGTTGAAGACAAGTGTCGCGGCGGTGGCGTACAGAAAGAACTCGTACCACTCCACGACAGTGCCCGCCATCGACGCGGCCACCACCTTGCGCAGACCGGTCGTGGGGGAAGGCACTGCGCCAACTTAACGTCGAGTGGGAACCTCACGCGGCTTTCGGGCGAGATTTCCGCGTGAGGTTCCCACTCGACGGCTAGATGCTCTCGAGGGTGTAACCCATGGGCAGCAGTACGCTCTTGAGCTCGCAGTACTCCTCGATGCCCTCGGGCCCGTTCTCACGTCCGATGCCCGACTGCTTGTAACCGCCGAACGGGCAACTGGGGTCAAAGGCGTACCAGTTGATGCCGTAGGTGCCGGTGCGGATCTGTGCCGCTACCTCCAGGCCCTTCTGTACATCGGTGGTCCACACGCTGCCGGCCAGGCCGTAGTGGGAGTCGTTGGCGATCTTGACGGCCTCGTCCACCGAGTCGTAGGCGATGATCGAGAGGACCGGGCCGAAGATCTCCTCCTGCGCGATAGTCATCGAGTTGTCGACGTCGGCGAAAATCGTTGGCTGCACGAAGTATCCGCCCTCGAGGCCCTCGGGGCGCTTGCCGCCGAAGGCCAGTCGGGCGCCCTCCTCGATGCCCTTGGCGATGTAGCCCTCGACCCGGGTGCGCTGCTTTTCGGTGATCAGCGGACCGACCTGGGTGGCCGGATCGTCGGGCAGCCCGACGCCCATCAGCGAGACCATGCCGACGATGCCGTCGACCACCTCGTCGTACCGTGACCGCGGCGCCAGTACCCGGGTCTGGTTGACGCAGCCCTGCCCGGCGTTCATCAGTCCCGAGAACACCAGCATTGGCAGCGCCGCAGCCAAATCCGCGTCTTCCAGCACGATGGCCGCGGACTTACCGCCCAGCTCCAAGGTGACCTTTTTCAGGTTCTTGGCTGCTATCCCGGCGATCTCTTTACCGACGGCGGTGCTGCCGGTGAAGCTGAACACGTCGACGCCGGGGTTGTTGGTCAGTGCCCGGCCGGTTTCAGCGCCACCGGGCACCACCGACAGCACGCCCTCGGGCACGCCGGCCTCGGCGAACACGTCGGCCAGGATGAAACTCGACAGTGGGGTCTCGGCGGCGGGTTTGAGCACGACGGTGCAGCCGGCCAGGAACGCGGGGCCGATCTTGTTGAGTGCCAAGAACAACGGCACATTCCAGGCCGCGATCGCCGCCACCACACCGGCAGGCTCGCGGGTCACCAGTGTCTGGCCGTACGCGCCGTTGCGTAGCTCCTTCCACTGCACCGCATCCGCGGCGTTGGCGTAGTACTGAATGGCGCCGAAGCCACCCATCCACTGCAGCGTCTCGATAACCATGGGAGGAGCGCCGGTTTCGTCAGCAATGGCCTGGCATATCTCGTCCTTGCGGGCTTCTAGGCCGGCGACGGCCTTCTGCAGCACCGCCTGCCGCTCATGCGGGGTCAGCTTGGGCCACGGTCCGTCGTCGAAGGCCAGGCGGGCCGCGCTCACTGCCGCCTCGACGTCAGCCGGAGAGGCCAGCGGACATTGGCCCACCTTCTGTCCGGTGGCCGGCGAGATGACCTCGATCACCTGGTCGGTGGCCGGTTCGGTCCAGACGCCACCGATGAATAGCTTGTCGTAGTCGGTCATTACGCTCCTTGGTACGTATCAACGAGTCCGGTGAAGCCGGAGGGTTTGTGGGGGCCGATGGGGCCGAATTCGAACAGTCCACTGCCGTGTGTCTGTTCGCCGTTCTCGATCGCCGTGAAGGTGGCGACGTTGTCGACGGGGCACAGCAGCTTGAGTGTGGCGTCCAGTTCGGCGGTCTTGTACCGCTTGCCCTGCACGACGAGGTCGCCCTGCCACATGCCGTGGCGCCAGTCCGGATCCAGGCCGTACCCGGTGCCGAAGCCGAAGTAGTGCGGCAGCACGATATCGGCCTTGATGGTGATGTCGCCCAACGTGATTACCGCCGACTGCGCCTCGCGGGTGCCCGGCACCAGCGTGATGTCGTGTGTGATGGGACCGAGCTCCTCGATACCCTTCGCCGGATCGCGCCACACCCGGCGCGCACCGCTGACCACTTTGTTGCCGTGTTCGTCCTCTTGATTGATGAACACGATCGAATACTCCGGGAACGAGATCACGTTGTAGAGCCAGAAGAAGCCACCCGCCAGGGTGGCACGCCGTCCGGCGGGTTCGCCCTCGCCGACCGGGCGGATACCCCAGGAGCGGTCCCGGTTGCCCGACCAGTTGACACCGTCCAACTCGTGGGTGGTGCCGTCGACCGTCAATTGACCTGTCCAGGTGCCGGTTTGAGCGAATCGGGAGGTGTCGAACATGACCCGACCCAACTGGCGCTGGTAGTGGCCCGGCTCGAGTGACGCCGGTATCTCTCCGGTGTAGGTGATATCGAACGCGAGATCGTATTCGGAGCTGGGCTCTAAGATGACGCGCACCTTCTTGAGGCCCTCGATGACCTCGATGCGATACGGCCCGACATTGAGATCGGCGCGGTCGTCGCCCAGCGCGCGCGAGGCGCGGAACACCACGATGTCGTCGCCGTTGCGCACGGAAGCGAACGCGTCGGTGACGCCCAGATTCGGGTAAACGCCCAGTCCGGTGATCAGATAGGGCAGGTCGGCGCGCCCACCGTGGCAGCCAAAGTAATACCGGTCATAGAAGTTTCGGTCTGAGGTACCGACATGGCGGACCACATCGGCAATCTGATGGATCGGGTAGTCGTCGAAGGGGGAGAGGCTCATGCCGTGACTCCCGACCAGTAGGTCCCGTTCAGCATCTTCTCCAGCGTATGTCGGTGCAGGATCAGGTCGTCTGGGTCCGCCGGCATCTGTGCCTGACCGAATGCCATGGCGCGCATCTGGATTCGTACCATGATGACCGCATGTTGCAGGGCCGCATACGCGGTATAGAAATCCAGGTCGGCGGCGTGGTGTCCGGTAAGGGCGGCGTACTCGGCGGAGATGTCCTCGCGTTTACAGAAGTCGGGCAAGCCGGGCAGGGTGGCCACCTCCGCCAAATCCTGGAAGAACCTGTGCAGAAATATGATCCAGCCCAGATCCAGCTCGCGCGGCCCGATGGTTGCCATCTCCCAGTCCAGTAGCGCCACCGGTTCGAAATCGCGGTAGATGACATTGCCGGGACGCGAGTCACCCCAGCTGACAACGTCCTTGGCGCGAAGCGATTCCTTGGGCCAGTTCTGCTGTAGCCAGGCGAAGCCGCGATCGATCAGCGGGATCGTGGGTCCGTCGCCGCGCACCCATCCGTAGAACTCGTGGGTGCGGCGTACGTGGGCGTCCAGACCTGTCTCGCCATCACGGGTGTCGTCGAGAAACGCGAAGTTTTCCACCGGTGCGGCATGGATACGCGCCAGCTGATCGACGGTGAGCCGCTGCATCTTGCGGCGGTCGGCCTCGGAGGCCTCGGTGACCCAGGAGCCGAAGGTGTACGGCATTCGGTCCGGGGGCACTTCGCCGTCTACCCGGTCCATCACGAAGAACTCGCCGCCCAGCACCGCGGTGTCGTCGCAGTACCAGCGGACCGGCGGAACCACGGCCGAGGAGTGCCGGCCGAGGGTGTCCATGACGTCGAATTGGCGGCGCATGTCATAGGTCGGGAACACCGGACTGGAGTCGGGCTGTGGCGCGGTCCTGATGACCAGGCGGTGGGCCTCACGTCTGCCGTTCTCGGTCCATTGCGCGTCGGCCAGGATCGTCTCGCTGGACATGCCGTTGGCGCTCGGCAGCTCGGCATGGTCCACGCTGAGAGCGGCGTCGGCCGGTAACTGGCCGGATATCCAGTCGGCGAGCGCACCACGCAGGGTCTCTGGGTCCCGTTGAGATTCCGCGGGACGTGCAACGTCCTCGTGCGTCGCTGTCTGCTCGGTCAAGGTGTCGTGACTTCCGTTTCATGTCCGCCTCGTTGCGTGACGCACGCAACACTACCGGGCAGTCAGGGGAAGTGGAACCTGTTGCAATTCTGGATTCAGTGGGGGCGCAGGACAAGCACCAAATTGCTCACCAGAACCTCCCGTACAGCGGGAACTTTTGTGATCCGCCATGCCCATTTAGGGTGGTAGCGGGGAAATGCGGCCACCAGGGTGCCCGTGTCGCGGGCCCACTGCAGCCCGTCGCGCACTGATACCGGGAAAAGTGACGACCCGTAGTTGTTTTTCGGCGGGTGGCCGTGCTTGCGGGTGTACCAGCGGGCGGCGCGGGCACCACCGAAGTAATGGGTCAGGCCCATCTCATGGCCGCCGAACGGGCCGAGCCAGACGGTGTACGACAAGACCGCCAGCCCGCCGGGACGGGTGACCCGCAGCATCTCTTCGCCGAGGCGCCAGGGCTGTGGCACGTGCTCGGCGACGTTCGAGGACAGGCAGATGTCCACACTGTCGTCGGCCAGGGGCAGTGCCATCCCGGACGCGCGCAGGTACGCCGCACGAGGGTCCTGAATACCGTTGTGACCGTCAGGGGCGGCGTGCATTTCGCGGGGATCGGGCTCTACGCCGATGTACCGCGCCCCGGCATCGGCGAAGGCAGACGCGAAGTAGCCCGGTCCGCCGCCGACATCCAGCACCGTGCGGTTCTGCAATCCGGATCCAGTTGTCTGGCGCCACAAGTCTGTGATCAGGTGAACAGTGTCCTGGGCGAGCGTGCCGTAGAACCTCTCTGGCGCACTCTGCTCAAAGCGGAAAGATGCCAACAATCTCGTCGAACGTCGAAGTGTGGCACGTTGGGCAAACAGATCGGTGATTTCCGGCACGCGTTTTCGTCCTGGTCGGTTTCCTTGTGGTGGCGACAGAAATTTCTGGAGGCCCACCCTAACGGCCTAGGGTGCTTAACGATGTTTAGCGAACTGTCAGATCAGCCGGACCTCCCACGGGAGGTCCTCATGCTGTGCTGGCGCGATACCGCCCATCCGCAGGGTGGTGGCAGCGAGACATACCTGCAGCGTATTGGCGCCGAGCTGGCGGCATCCGGGGTGAAGGTGACCTTGCGATGTGCCGCTTACCCGGGAGCGCCCCGTCGCGAGGTGGTCGACGGGGTGCGTATCTCGCGTGCCGGTGGCCGCTTCACGGTGTACCCGCGCGCACTGTTGTCGTTGTTGGCCGGGCGTCTGGGCCTGGGTGCGCTGCGCGACGTACGCCCGGACGTTGTCATTGACACCCAGAACGGCATCCCTTTCTTCGCGACCACCGTTGCGTCCGCGCCGGTGGTGGTGCTGGTGCATCACTGTCATCGGGAACAGTGGCCGGTGGCCGGACCGCTCATCGGCAAGCTGGGGTGGTGGCTGGAATCGCGGTTGTCGCCACGGATGCACCGGCGCAACCAGTATCTGACCGTCTCGCAACCGTCCGCGTCGGATCTGATGGCCCTGGGTGTGGATTCCGGCCGGATAGCGGTGGTGCGTAACGGTGTCGACCAAGTCGGCATCCACCTCTGCGGCGGCGCGGTGGACCTGCGCAGCGAGACGCCACGCGCGGTGGTGCTCTCACGCTTGGTGCCGCACAAGCAGATCGAGCACGCGCTGACGACCTTGGCGCTGCTGCGTGACCATGTGCCCGACGTGCATCTCGATGTCGTCGGCGATGGTTGGTGGATGCAGCCCTTGGTGGAACATGCTGCCCGACTTGGCATTTCCGACGCGGTGACCTTTCACGGTTACCTTGACGAGGAAGCCAAGCATCGCGTGTTACAGCGTGCCTGGGTGCACTTGATGCCGTCCCGCAAGGAGGGTTGGGGGCTGGCAGTCACCGAGGCGGCGCAACACGGTGTGCCCACCATCGGCTACCGGTCTTCCGGCGGGCTCACGGATTCAGTCACGGACGGTATCACCGGCCTACTCGCCCACGACCAAGATCAGTTTGTGCGGCATACCGCGACTCTTTTGGCGGACAACAAGCTTCGTTATCGCATGGGAGAGGCGGCGCGGGCTCGCTGTGCCGATCTGTCGTGGCAGCGCAGCGCGGCCGGAGTCTCGGCTGTGCTCAAGGCGGCGGTCATGGGGGTGCCGGTCTCGGGCATCATTGGTGCCGAGCCCGTGGTGGCCCCGCAGGTTGAGATTCCCGCCTGAGATCGCTCAGGCGGCCGTGAGATACCGTGCCGCCAGCGTGGCCCCGATGCGGGCGCTGTGGTCAATAAGCTCCGTCGCGCTGACGTCGATAAGTCCGGAGCGCCACGCGTTGACCAATTCACTGAATCCGCCGATGCCCACCAGGGTGTCCATCCGGAATCCGGTGCGGTCGACGTCCTTCACCAGATAGGGCTCGGCGGCCGCCATCAGCACCGCGGTGGCTTGATGCAGTAGGTCGGTCCGTCGCTGCTCCAGTATCGCGCTGCCGACATGCCGGACGAAGATGATCTCCGCCCAGCCGGGATCGGCCGAAACCCGCTCGACGACAAGGGCGATCGTCTTACGCAGGGTCTCCAGCGCGGGACGGTCCGGGTCTTCGCCGGCGATATCTGAGATCCGTCCGATGATCTCGTCACGCATGCCGTCCCAGACCGCGGCCAGTAGATCGTCACGATCGGCGAAATCCTCGTAGAAGTATCTGTCGTTCAGCGAGGTTCGTGCGCAGACGCCGCGCATGGTGACCGCTGCCCAGCCCTGTTCGGCCCAAATCTCCTGAGCGGCGGTGACCAGCCGTTCCCGGCGCTCGGCGCGGCGCTCTGCCGCGGTACGTCCGCCCCATAAACCCGCTGATGCCGCCATCGCCCCATGTTGACAGCCGCGCACGCCGTAGGTCAAAGTGGTGGCATGTGCAGTCAGTTATGGCGGGTGCCACCAAAGTGTGCTGAGGGGAACTCGTGGTGAGCTTTCTGGGCTTCGGCAGCGGCGGGCGCCGCACGCGCGAGGTTGATGCCGTGGTCACGGGCGCGGCCAGCGGCATCGGCAGGGCATTCGCTCTGGAACTGGCTCGTCGGGGCGGACGAGTGGTGTGTGCCGACGTGGACCTGCCCGGCGCCAAGGAGACCGCGGCGCTGATCGGGGAACGTGCCGTCGAGGCGGCCTGCGATGTGTCGGTGTTCGACGAGGTCGAGACGCTGGCCGGCACCGCCGAGGAATGGTTCGGAAAGCCGGCAGATCTGGTGATCAACAACGCCGGTATCGGCGCCGGCGGACAGGTGGTGGGAGACGCCCCGCTCACCGATTGGCACAAGACGCTCGGGGTGAACCTGTGGGGCGTCATCCATGGCAGTCACGTGTTCGCACCGCGCCTGCGTGCGCTGGGACGCGGCGGCATCATCAACGTGGCCTCGGCGGCGAGCTTCGCGGCCGCGCCCCGCATGGGTGCCTACAACGTGAGCAAGGCAGGGGTGCTGGCGCTTTCGGAAACGCTGGCCGCCGAACTCAGTGGCACCGGGGTTGCCGTGACCGTGCTGTGCCCGACATTCGTCAAAACCAACATCGTCGATCGCGGCATCATCGAAGAATCCGCCGCACGGCTGGCCGCCACCGCCATGAAATGGACCGGTGTTTCCCCGGATTCGGTGGCGCGGCGCTGCCTTGACGCCCACGACCGCGGACAGCTCTACGTACTCCCACAGCTCGATGCCCGATTCATGTGGCAAGCCAAGCGTCTTACCCCCGACACCTACACGAAGGCGCTGGGCATCGCCGAACGATTCTCCCGCCAGCGCGGAAACTGACCAGGAAGGAAACACGATGGCAATCGCACTCGACAGCATCCTTGCGACCATCAAGGACAAGCAGTGGGCACTGGCCGATATCGATTGGGACGCACCAGGTGCCGACCAAGTCACCGATGAGCAGCGGCCCGCGCTCAAGGAATTCATGTCCGATCTGGTGTGGATCGAGAATGTGGGCGCACGGGGATTCGCCGCGCTGGCCAAAAAGGCGCCCGACGAGGACCTCAAGCAGATCTACACGTACTTCCATGCCGAGGAGCAGCGGCATGCCAACGCCGAACTGGCTCTGATGCACCGCTGGGGGATGATCGAAGAGGGCGAAATGCCGGTGCCCAACAAGAACATCCGGCTGGTCATCGAATGGCTCGATCGCTACAGCGACAGCCTATCGCTGGCCTCGCTGGGTACGGTGATCCCGTCGCTGGAGACCGCGCTGGACGGTGCCCTGGTCAAGTTCCTGCTCGACGAGGTCGACGATCCTGTGTGTCATGAGGTGTTCCGTCACATCAACAGCGATGAATCTCGCCATCTCGCTGTGGGTTTCCAGGTCCTGGACATGCTGGGTGCCAGCTCCATGCGCCAGCTCATCGTCGAAACCGTGGGTACCTTCGTCAAACCATCGGTGATGCTGGGACTGCTGGTCTACTCGCCCCTGCTCACCCGAATGGTCACCAACATCTCGGCGATGGGACTCTCCGAGGAGAAGCTGTACAACGCGATCAAGAGGTACGAGAACGTGGGCGAGCGTAGCGAGAACACCCGCCGATTGCCCGCGTATCACCTCATCAAATACCACGCTCGTATCGCCATCAACCAGACCCAGCCGTTCCAATTCGTCTCCGAATCCATGGGCAAGGCAATAGATCTGTTCCCGATCAAGGTGCTGGGCAAGACACCGACCTGGTCGCAGGAACTCACCTATGAGCCGGTGTCGCGATGACCGAGGTACTGATCGTCGGTGCGGGCTTCGCTGGTCTCGGTATCGCCATCCGCCTGCTGGAAAAGGGAATCGAGGATTTTGTCATCCTTGAGCGCGGTGACGATGTCGGCGGGACATGGCGCGACAACTCCTATCCCGGAGCCGCCTGCGATATCCCGTCGCTGCTGTACTCGTATTCCTTTGAGCAGAATCCGGAATGGTCCAGGGCATATTCAGGTGGTCCGGAGATTCTGGGTTACATCCAGCGCATGGTTGACAAGCACCAACTGCGGCGCTTCATCAAGTTCGGTGTCGACGTCACCGGGCTGACATTCGACGACAGCACCGGGACGTGGACCGCTGACACCGGCACTGGGGAAATCTTCACCGGCCGGTGCGCCGTGATGGCGGCCGGGCCGTTGGCCAACGCCAGCTGGCCCGATATCCGGGGGATCGACAGCTATGCCGGACACAAGATCCACAGCGCGCGGTGGGACCACGACTACGACATGGCTGGCAAGCATGTCGCGGTGATCGGCACCGGAGCCAGTGCCGTGCAGATCATTCCGGAGTTGGTCAAGACCGCGGCCC
This sequence comes from Mycobacteroides immunogenum, assembly GCF_001605725.1. NCBI lineage: Bacteria > Bacillati > Actinomycetota > Actinomycetes > Mycobacteriales > Mycobacteriaceae > Mycobacteroides > Mycobacteroides immunogenum. The sequence goes on along the minus strand of NZ_CP011530.1, from coordinate 5,095,335 downwards.
GGGTGAAGGTCTTTCAGCGGACGCCGGGGTGGGTGCTGCCGCGCCTGGACTTTCAGCATCCAGCTTGGGCGCAAAGGATCTTCGGCAACAACCCGGCGGTTCAGGACCTTGCCCGGCAGGCCTGGTATTGGACACACGAGGCCGCCGCGGTGGGCATGGTGTGGGATACCCCGGTGACCACGCTCATCCAGTGGATCGCCAAGGCGAACCTACGCCGGCAGATCAGCGATCCCTGGGTGCGCCGGCAGTTGACTCCCGATTTCCGTGCGGGATGCAAGCGGATGCTGATGACCAGTGACTACTACGCCGCGCTGGAGAAGGAGAACTGCAAGCTGATCACGTGGCCGATTGCCACGTTGTCGCCCAAGGGGATTCGTACTGCCGACGGTATCGAGCACGACGTGGATTGCATTGTCTTCGCCACTGGGTTCGACGTATGCAAGGCTGGCACGCCCTTCCCGATCGCGGGGCGTGACGGCAGGAAGCTCGCCGACGAGTGGTCCGAGGGTGCCTACGCGTACAAGAGTGTGAGCGTCTCGGGATATCCGAACTTGTTCTTCACATTCGGGCCCAACTCTGGGCCGGGCCACAACTCCGCGCTGGTCTACATGGAGGCGCAGATCGACTACATCGTGCAGGCGATCGACATCGTGCGCAGCAAGGACCTGTTGACGCTCGATGTACGCCAGGACCGCCAGGACCGGTTCAACGACGACATCCAGCAGCGGCTGGGCAAGACCACGTGGAATTCGGGCTGCCAGAGCTGGTATCTGACCGAGGACGGCAAGAACACCACGATGTTCCCGGGGTTCGCCACGCAATTCGCGAGGCAATTACGGACAGTTGAGCTGGATGATTACAGCTTCACCGCGGCGTCGGCGCGCACCCCTGTGTAGTCGCGGGTGAATGGGCTGTGGCTCAGCTGTCCGGCTCCGCCAGCCGTGTCCGGTAGCGGCGGGCGGCTGCGGCCACCGCACCCGCCGCGAGGAGTGCGACCCAGACCAGGTGTGCGGCAATGACTATGGCGCGACGGCCGGAGGATGCGCCGATGGAGAGCCAGGGCTCGGGCACTCGGTAGAGGGTGATATCGCCGTCGCGGTAGACGGTGTCGAGCCGGGCCAGCATCTTTGTTGGAACCTCTTGCTGGCCAGGGGTATTCGCCTGTACGACAACCCAGCCGATGCCCTGTGCCGCGAGCTCGCGAGGTGCCGCACCGGCGCGCAGTAGCTCCTCGACACGCCGGCCGCGGGTGCCGTCGCCACGCACATCTTGCCCGTCTACCCGGAGATCGCCGCTGCTCACAGTCTCTGCGCGGACCCATCGTGGAAATGGATCCAGCACCGGGGTGGCGGGCGGACCCCACGGGTATTGGCGCATGGTCTCCGGCGGCAGCACCGCCACCGGATGCGGATCGGCATTGATGTGGGCGGCGACGGCGGTCCATCCGGCCGGATAGTTCACCGGGGTGACCCGGCCACCTACCCCCCATGCCAGGTCGGGCAGAGTGAATATCAATGCCGCGCAAGCCAGCCCAGCCGCCAGATATCGCACGGAGCGTTCGCGTACCGCGGTGATGGCGGCCGCACCCGCCACCGCATACGCGGGCATCGCCAACGCAACCAACTTCTGGCCGTCACGCAGAATGCCCAGCCCGGGCACCTCGGTGATGAGCCAAGTGGTCAGGGTCAGCCCAGGACCCGTCGCCAGCAGCGCAGGAATGACCACGGACGCGACGGCGATACCGAGCAACCCGAGCGCCTTCCGGGCGCGCCACAGCGCCACAGTGCCCACGGCCACCACGGCGAGCAGCACTGCCGAGAAAACCAGCGCGAACAGCGTGGTGCGCGAGGCGGGCACCGCGGAGGCATTCCACATGCCGCCCAATGAGGCCAGACTGCCGAGCGTGCCCAAACCAGGCTCGGCCCGGGCGGCGAAGGCATGCACCCCCGCCTCGTCCCCGGCAGGAACCGCCGTTCCCAACCCCGAAGCCACCAGCCACGGCATCGCGGCGAGTACCGCAAGCGTCAGCACACCCAGCCTGGATCGCCGATCCGAGGCGGCCGCAAGGCCGACGATCGCGGCCAGCACCGTCCCGGTGGGCGTCAATCCGGCCACCGCGACCCAGAAGGCCAGCGGGCACCAGGCGGCGCTACCCGTGGTCGTGCGCAGCCGGATGACCGTCGACGCGACCCACGGCAGGCAGCCGTAGCCCACCAGCAGGCTCCAATGTCCCTGCAAGAGCCGCTCGGCCACATAGGGATTCCAGATGGCAACGGTGGCCGCTACCAGCTGTCCTGGAACGCCAGCCGCGGGAACCCATTGCGCGGCAAGGCGCGCCGCACCCCACCCGGCAAGCCATAGACCTGCCGCGAGAAGTGCCTTGACCAGAATCCCGCCGTCGACAACCGTCGTCATGACCGCGATGAAAAAGTCCTGTGGGACGGCCCGCGGGGCCGCCTCGCCGACCCCCAGCGCCGCATCGGTCAGGTACGACCGGGGCGTCGAGACGGCATCACGAATCAGTAGATAACCGGGGGCGGCCAGCGGCGCCGTGATGGCCGCCGCCAAGGCCAGCGCATAGAGCGGGGAGATTAGGCCTGTGCGGCGCAAGACGTCCCGGCTAGAGGTGGTTTCGAGGCGACGGGAACTTGTCGGTGTCGGCCTCGCTGGCGGGTGGTTTCTCCGGACCCCGGCGACCGAAGAAGCCATGATCGACGGTGTCCAGGCCGGGATCGATCAATGCCGACTCGGCGCGCAGGCTGAACGAACCCAGCAGGCCACCGCCGACCAGCGCCACGACGCCCAGGGCGGCGAAGGTGATCGGCAGGATGTTCGACCAGATGGACAGGCTGTCGCGGGTATCGCGCGCGGCCTTCACCTGCTTCTCGACGGTCTCATCGTTGGACTGCACGGTGTAGTCCACCATCGGGACCTCGGGCTTGAGCGCGTCACGCGAGTAGTAGTGCAGTGCATGCTCTTTGCTCTTCACGATGATGCCGCTGACCGGGTCGACCCAGAACTCCCGCTGCGCCGCGTAGTAGCGCGTCATGGTGATCTCTTCGTCCTCGCGCTCGGCCTCCACACCCCACTGCTGGGCGCGGGCCGTCACCTTGGAATCCTCGTCCTTGTCGTACAGCGAGGGGTATGCCACGGGTTCGACCAGCTTGCCGTTGGCGTCGTAGCCGACGTTCTGGGTGAAGTGATAGGCGGTAAGCCCGTTGACGTCCTCTTCGCCGGTGTAGTTGGCATCGAAGGCGCGCTGCGCGACGACATCGAAGTACTGGTAGGTCTTCTTCTCGGTGTCAAAGGGGAACCGGTAGGTCAACCCCTCGTGCTTGAGCGCGATCGTGGTCGGCGGCGTCTCGTCCTCGATGGCGCGCGGCTTCTGCACGCTGCCGCCCGGGTTGTCGTCGCTGGAGATGGCCTCGGCGGAATGCCGGTCCACGGTGACGGTGTCCACGGTGGCTAGGACGAGCCCGGCGTCACCCTGCTTGTCGGTCCGTCGCACCGTGATGCCCGCTTGCAGACCCACCTTGTTGGCGTCGGCAGGGCTGACGGTGGTGATCTGCTGCTGCAATGACACCGGCTTGTCCGGGTCCGCGATGAACTTCTGGCCGGACAGCGACGCTGAGTCCAGCGCGCGGCCCTTGCCCTCGCTCACCAAAGTGGCGTCCCAGTCGAGCGGAATCTTCGCAAGCCGGTTGCTGGTGTACGTGCTGAGCAACAGTGCAGCGATGATCAGCGCCGAACCGAGCCCCAGCAGCCCGCACGCTGCGATACGCATCATGACCCCGCGGTTCACTGTGGACGAACCCTCCTTAACGTGCGGTAGCCCTGGTTCCGGCGGTAGCCGGATGACACAGCATGCCCAGGGCAAATCTGTCTGACCCTAACAGTCGGTGCGGTTAGGTGGTCATTCGCGATCGTACGGATTCGCAGGTCCTGGTCCGGTCGAATGTCGTGGGATCGGCTTAGAACCGTACCCTCGGCGGGGTGACCACAGCTCCAGCATCGGCTCCGGCCGTCCATGCGCGGGGCTTTGTGCCGGCGCTGGAGGGCATGCGGGCCTGCGCCGCGATGGGGGTCGTGGTCACGCACACCGCCTTCCAGACGGGCCATAACGGTGGTGTCGACGGTCGCATCCTTGGCCGCTTCGACCTGGCGGTGGCGGTCTTCTTCGCGCTATCGGGATTTCTGTTGTGGCGGCCGCACGCACTGGCCGCACACGGCGGGCCCGCCCCGGCCCCGGCCGGGCGCTACTTCGCGTCGCGGTTCGTGCGCATCGTCCCGGCCTACCTGGCCGCCGTCTTCGTCGTGCTGTTGCTGCTTCCGGATGCCACGGGGGCCCGGGGGATCGTCTGGCTGGCCAACCTGACGCTCACACAGCTGTACATTCCGCTAACTCTCACCGCGGGTCTGACACAGATGTGGAGCCTGGCGGTGGAGGTGGCGTTCTACATCGCGCTGCCTGCCATCGCGCTTCTGATGCGCCGGGCGCCGGTCAGGTGGCGGGCCCCGCTGCTGCTGGCTGCCGGGGTGGCCAGCCTGGGCTGGTCATTCATCCCCTTCAACCCGCCCGTCGGCATCAACCCGCTCACGTGGCCGCCTGCCTTCTTCTCCTGGTTCGTCGCCGGGATGCTGTTGGCCGAATGGAGCGCCGAGCCACCCGCCTGGACGCTGCGGCTGGCCCGCCGTCGGGTGCTGCTGGCGGTGCTGGCCCTTATCGCGTTCGCCGTGGCGGCCTCACCACTTGCGGGCCCGGAGGGGCTGATCCAGGCACCGCCGCACCAGTACGCGGTCAAGATCGCGATGGGTGCGACGCTGGCCTGGGCCTTACTCATGCCGTTGACCCTGGACGCCCCAGGCACCCGGCATCGAGTGTTGGGCAGTTCACTCATGGTGACCTTGGGCCGCTGGTCATACGGCCTGTTCATCTGGCACTTGGCCGCGCTGAACATGGTCTTCACGGTCATCGGGCGGTTTCCGTTCAGCGGGCACTTTCCGTCGGTGCTGATCCTCACGCTGATCTTCGGCTTCGCCATGGCCGCGGTGAGCTATGCGCTGGTCGAATTCCCATCACGCGAGGCGTTGCGCCGTTTCCAGGCGCGCCGCGACGGCAGGCGTACTGAGGCCAAGGCCACCGTGGCCACCGAAATCAGCGCCAGCAGCTGAATCCACCACGCATGGCCGGTATAGCCGCCCACAGATCGCCACGGATGCCGGGAGAGAGCCGCACCGGCCAACAGCAGTGAGCTGCCCGCAAGGTATGCGCCGGTGGCGGTGACCACGCGCAGCGGCCAGCGGGTCCACACCTTGAACGCCAGTGCTGCCAGGCCCACGGCCGCTCCGGTGATACCGCTGATCGCGGTGAGTGCGGCCACGACGACGACACCTGTGACGGGCCCGGAACGCCAGGGAATCACGTGAGGCAGCGTGGACCTGCGTCGCGCCGGCAGCAGCGCCAGCAGCGCCAGCACCGGCAGCAGTGCTAGCCCGCCGAAGAGCGCCGCCCGGTACCAGGTGTTGAGGCCGAAGGTCAGCGTGATCTGTCCGCCGTCGCCGGCCGGAAGCAGCCAGCCCTGCTGCCAGCCGTTGACGCGTATTGGGGTGAGCAGGTGCCCCTGCGCGTCGTGTGCCACCCAGCCGGGGTTGATGCTCTCGGGCACCACGAGTGTCCGACCGCGCGTCGAAGGCTCGGCGGTGACCTCGCGCCGATCCGGACCCCAGCTGCCCTTGCGCGCGGCCGTGATGGCGGCGGAGGTGGGTGTCGCGTTGGGCGCGGTCAGTTGCACTCCGTCGACGATGAACTGCTGGCTCGGATTGACCGTTACGTCCTGCACGCCGGCCCCGGTGGCGATGGGGCTGCTGTCGCAGGGTGTCGCCTGAATAACATTGCCGTCCAACAGGTCACGCACCGTAGCGGTGACGGACATGGGCACGAAGCGCCCGGCCAGAGCGAGTATGGGCCCGCGATCGCACCCGATGGTGATCGAGCGCTTGCTGTTCGCCGCATCGTCGGCCGGGGCGATCGGCTGATGTCTTGCGTCCATCGCGACCACCTCGGCGATACCGGGCGGTTTGAGCTGATCGAATCCCAGGGCGGTGCGGTCGATGATGTCGGTCCAGTCGGTCACCGTGACGGTGATGGTGTCGGTGACGAACGGATGCAGAGTCAGCTCCGTGCTGTCGGCCTTGGGGTCGATGGTGCGTACCTGTGGGCCGTCTCCGAGATTGATAGCTACCTGCCGGGGATGCGCGGGTACCTCGGTGCGGCTGGGGCGCAACCGAATTCCGCCGACAGCCGTGGGTCTGGGCAGTTTGATGACGAGGGACGGCAGATGCTGGCGTTGCACGGAGTCCTGCGGCGCCGTCCAGACCGTGCCCGGATCTCCATCGGTAGCCGCGTACGACGAGCCCTGAGGATCGATCACGTCGGAGTCGCCGCTGGCGTAGGTGGCGCCGGGCTGTTGGATCAAATCGCGCAACTGCGGCCCCGGACGGGCGCGCACCCACAGTTTCGGAGTCAGTGAAACCGGTTGGGGCACCGTCAACGTCCGGATAAAGGTGCCGGGCTCTTCAGGAGCCAGGGACAGCGTGGCCGCACATCGCAGTCGCTGGGGGGACGGGGCGCAGCCCGACCGGCCTTCCAGCGGTGAGCCCAGGTCCCAGCCGAGCGGATTGTCACCCGGTGGGGGTGCGGGGACGACCGCGCTGTGGCGCAAATCGACGGAGTGGGCGAAGCCCGCGGCATCGTATTGGGTGAGGGACAGTTCGGTGACGCCGAACTGCACTCCGGCGGTGCCGTCCTCCGTGCCGGTGGCGGTCACCTTGATCCAGTTGGTTTCCCCTGGCCGCAGTGCGATGTCCAGGGGTTTACCCGGTTCGTCGAATCGCACCGACGTGGTGCCGTTGTCGGTCTCGACTTCCAGTCGGCGGACCTGCGCGCCGAGGGCGGTGGCGCTGGGTGTGACGGTAAGGATCGCGTTGGTGATGGGCCGGGTCAGGTCAATCCGAATCCATTGTCCAAGAGCGGCTTCCAGGGAGCTACTGACCCAACTTGTCGCGTTGTCACGATCGATGGCGGCCGCTGTACTGGTGCCAGGTGCCACGTTGGGTAGTGCGGTGGAATCCGATGCGGAGCTGGACGCGGTGATGGTTCCGCCCGTCCAACTTCCGTTGACGAGGGGTACTCCGGTGGCCGGGTAATCGGGGACCCGGTTGAAGGTGCGGCGTTTGTCGCCGGGCGCACGGATGGCCGAGGAATGGTCGTCGACGCGCCCGTAATCGGTCTCGCGGGCCAGCGGAGTGTCGGTGACCATGGCGGGCCCGGGCCGCAGATGGGCTTGCGCGGCATCGGTGGCCAGCAGGGTGGGACCCAGCGGTGGCTCGTTCAGCTGGCGTCGTCGCTCGCCCAGCCGCAGCAGTGCTTCGGGCCCGCCCGCCACTCGGGGCATCGTGTCGGTATCCGTGAAATACGGGTCGCCGTCATGCTCGTGCATGTTCACCGCATAGATCTCGACCGCCGGGTAGCGCGGTCGCAGATCGCTGTCCGCGACAAAGCCTTCCACCGCACCGGCGCCGACGGGATCGCCGAACTGGGCCACCTTGGTCAGGCCCGGAGAGCTTTCGATGGTGTGGTGCACCAGGATCGGGCGTGCGGACCGCGAGGTGTCGGGGTCCAGATCGTTACGCACCACCAGATACGAAATGCCCTGCTGCGCCAGGGTATCGGCCAAACCGTCCGAGGGCCTGCCCGCGGCGAACAATTGCTGCACCGAATCGATGGCCCGGATGGTTTCCGGAGGTGTCAGCGGTATGGAATCACGTACTCCCCAAGGGGTTTGGCCCAATGCCTGTAGCGGTTCGTCGCGGGTGAGTCCCCAGGTCTGGATGGCGAACGGGGCGCCCGGCACCACGAGTGCGCGCCCGCCGTTGTCATGATCGGCCAACCAGTGCGCCGTGTCGCTCCAATACCCGGGAATCGCGTCGAAGCCACCGCGCGGCACCAGCCGGCCCGTCCATGCCAGTGAGGTGCTGGCCGCAAGCCCCACCGACAGCGCGATCGCGAACGCAACCGCCCGATTGCGTTCGGGTCGCGACAATGCCGAGAGCCACTGTCGCACCGGCACGCTGGCGGGCAGAGGTACCCGCGATAACGCGTGTGCCAGGCCAAGAATCAAGGGCAGCCGGATCAACGGTTCTAGCTTGTGCACATTGCGCAGCGGTGTGCCGCCGTCGTCCAGGAAGAATTGAATCTGTTGGGCCACAGGCGATCCAAGGGCACCGGTGTATCCGGCGGTCAGCAACACCAGGCCAACCAGGAGTATGGCGACCAGTCGCCCGCGTGCCGGCATGCCGCGCATGGCGAGCCCCGCCATACCCGCGGCGGCGATCATCGTGGTGGCGATGACCATGGCCGATTGGGTGACCAGTGATGAGCCTGCGGTCGCGGTCGGCGCCACGAACGGGGTCCAACTATCGGTTCCGCGCAGCACCTCGGTCAGCGAGGTCCATTGCGTCGTGACGCCGGAGGACTCGATGAAGTCGAGGAACTTGGGACTGATCTTGCCGAAGATGAGCAGCGCGGCCATCCACCACGTGGTGGCCAGTGCCAGGCAGGGAATCCACCATGCGGTGAAACGCCACCACGTGCGGTTCGGCCGGTGCGCCAACCACCAGATGACGGCCACCCCACAGGCCAGCGCGGTGGCCACCGCATTGACCGCGCCCATCAGCGCAACCGACACGGCCGACAGCGCCGCGGCCCGGCGCGGCGAGACGCGGCCCTGGAACACCAGGATGATCGGCAGCAGCACCCACGGGGCCAGCATCATCGGCAGGGTTTCGGAGGAGATGGCGCCCAGCGTGGTCAGCACCCGGGGAGATAGGGCGAACGCGATGGCCGCGAAGATCCGCGCGCCGCGGGTGCCGATACCCAATGCCTCCGCGACGCGGATGATGCCCCAGAACCCGGCCACGATGAGCAGCGCCCACCACAGGCGCTGCGTCACCCAGGCCGGAACCCCCAGCAGGTGGCCCAGGGAAAAGAAGGTGCCGTGCGGGAAGAGGTATCCGTATGCCTGATTCTGGGCCTGCCCGAACGGCAGATCACTACTCCACAGGTTCAGTGCGCGCGCCGCGAACCGCAGCGGATTGATCGCCAGGTCCAACTTGGTATCGGGGGAGATCTGCCCGGGCGACTGCGCGAAGGTCAGCAGCAGGGCGAGCGCTGAGGCAACCGCAAGCCACCGCCGGGATAGCGGCGAAGAGTCAAGGCGGTACGTCACGGCTCAGGAAATGCGGCGCGGCGCGGTCGGGAGCCGCGAGATGTCAGCTCCGGTTGCCGTAGTCGGGCCGGTTCAGGATCGCCGTCGACGGATCGATCCCGGTGACCACCGGCTTCTTGTCCTGCTCGACCGACAGCGTCAGGCCGAAGACCGCGGCAGCGCCCAGCAGCAGCCCGATCAGCACGCTCGCGGCGGCCGGCACCACAAATCTGGTCATCGGAGCTCCTCTAGGTCATGCAGATACAGCGGCCAAACTAGCACGTCCGTAATCAGCAACAATTCTCCGGCGGACAAGCCGCCACGTTCCTGAGACCATCAGCGAGGCCCCCGGGCGAGGTTGGGGGTGGGCAGACGGCCAGTTCGAGTGACCGAGGAACATGGTGAACCGTGAATAGACCGGCATGGCGAGCGGCCACGGGTGGCTACTTGCTACCACCGGTGCGGAATAATGGCCGCCCATGACCGGTCCATACAACTACGGACCGGCGCCGGACTACGACGCGGAGTTCGCCGCCGCGCACAATCCGGCGCTACCGCAGGATCAGCTGCTGCGTCTGTGGCACACGCGTCCCGATCTGCGCCAGGCGCTGGCGCAGCTGCCCGCGTGCCCGCCCAGCCTGGCCGCCCAGGTGCAGTTCTCCGATCCATGGCGTGATCCCAATGCCCGTTCGCATCGCGGGATCATCATGGCTTTCGCGATGCTGGCCGGTGTACTGGTGATCGTCGGGCTCGGATATGTCGGGTACATGGCGGTACACGGCGACGGCACCACCCCGCAGACGCACGGCATGCTTCCCCCGAATGATCCGAAGGTAACCAGCAGCAGCGCCGCGGCGACCACGACCGCGCCCCCACCGGTGCCGTCGAGCCCCATCAAGCCGGTGGATGTGTCCACCAACTGCGTTCAGGCCGAGGACGGCACTGACAGCAACGGCATGAAGTACGTCTACGACCCCGCCAAGGCGTTCGACAACGACCCCCTCACCGCATGGCGCTGCCAGTGGAAGGAGCAGGACGGCCAGTCGATCACGGCGAAGTTCGATCATCCGATGCTCGTCACCTCGGTTGGCCTGATCCCCGGGTACGCCAAGACCGATATCGACGGCTCGGACCGTTTTGCGCAGAACCGCAAGATCACCCGGGTGCGTTGGGAATTCAGTGACGGCAGCTCGGTCAAGCAGCAGGTACCGGTGAGCCGTGCGCTGGCAAGTATCAAGGTGAACGTGGTGACTGATTCGGTGACCATGGTCATCGAGGCCACCGAGCCCGGCGTGTCGATCGTGAACAAGAGCGGGCAGCGTCAGGACGCCTTCAACGGCTTGGTGTCGGTCAGCGAGATCGAGATCATGGGCACCCAGCCCACCGCCTCCGAGGGTCCGGCGCCGGCAGCTGTCCCGTCACCCGCACCGCCGGTGGGCGCTCCGCCCCCGATGCCCGCACCGGGACAAACACCCCTTGCCCCGCCTCCCGGGGCGTCGCCCGTCCCTGCGGTGCCGCCGGCTCGCCCGGCACCGGCCGGGCCGTAGCGGCTCGTCTCTAAAACCTTTCAGGCTCTTCTCAGTTCATTCTCGCCGAATTGCGGTTACGTTGGATCCATGGCCGAGCTGAACCGCAGGACCGTGCTTACCACCGGGGCGATAGCGGCCGGTGCCGCCGCCGTCGGCTTCGGGGGATACGAATTCCTCCGCGGGCCGAGCGGCAACAATTCGTCGGCGCCGGATGGCAGTAAGCCGAACATCTTGGTGATCGTCGTGGATCAGATGAGGGCTCCGCAATGGTTCCCCGACATCCAGAAGCTCACCAGCATTCTGCCGAACCTCAGCCGCCTGCAAAGAGATAGCGTCACCTTCACGTCGCATTACACAGCGTCGAACATGTGCACCCCATCGCGGGGAGCCATGACGACCGGGCTGTACTCGCATCAGACCGGATGCCTATACACGGGGGAGGGGCCGAGCGAATCCAGCCTGGCTCCGCAGTTCCCCACCTGGGGCACCATGCTGCGTCAGCAGGGATACCGCACCTGGTGGTGGGGCAAGTGGCATCTGGGCGACTGGAGCGACACCAATCCCGAAGGTCTTGATGCCCACGGCTTCTCGGGCGGAACCTTCCCCTCGCCGAATGGCATGCCGAATCAGGGGCTGAAGAAAGACCCGGGCATCGTCGACCAATTCGCGGGATGGTTCGATACGGAGGCCGGTAAGGGGCCGTGGTGCACCACTGTCTCCCTGGTGAATCCGCACGACATCTGTTGGTGGCCGAAAAATCCTCTCCCGGAGGATGTTCCGCATTGGTTCGATGGGCTGCCCGTCAACTTCCAAACCCCCGATGAGCTGCGCCAGCATCGCAAGCCGCAACTGCAGATCGACTATGCCAATTTCATGTCGCCGATCATGACGGGCGCGGTCACCTACTCGGGTCCGGAGATGGCCCGCCAATGGGCCCGCTGCCTGGACATGTATCTGTGGCTTCAGCAGCAGGTGGACGCCCAGATCGGCCGGGTGCTCGACAAGCTGGCCTCTCGTCCCGAGATCGACGACAACACGGTCGTCATCTTCACCTCCGATCACGGTGAGTACGCGGGATCTCATGGGTTGCGCGGCAAGGGGGCGACGGCCTATGAGGAAGCCATCCGGGTTCCGCTCTTCATCCGCGATCCGCACGGTGTGTTGACCCCGAAGCCAGGTGACACGCGGAACCAGCTCACATCCAGCGTTGACCTCGCGCCGCTGCTGCTGACCATTGGATCGGGCGGTAACGGGTGGCGTTCAGATCCGCGCTTCTCCTATCTGGCGGCGCGCGCCGACATCGCTGGGATAGCGAAAAACAATGCGGCAGGGCGTAAATGGATCGCCCACGTCACCGATGACATGTCGGTGGAGGAGATGGCGACCTTGCTCAAGGATCCTCGTATTCGGGCGGTGATGGGAGAGAACACGCCCACCGAGATCCCCACCTCGGCGCCGAGCCACATCGTCGCGGTACGCACGGCCGAGGCCAAGCTGGCCAATTACTCGTACTGGAAACCCGGTGGCATGCAGATCGACACCTCGCGGCCCTCGGATCGTGAGTTCTACGACTATTCAACGCCTTCCGGGCAACAGGAATCTCAGAATCAGGCCGGCGACAGCGCCAAGCAGGCCGCACTGCAGGCGCTCATCGACAACGAGGTGCTGCCCGAGGTGCAGGCGCCACTGCCCACGTTCCTGGGGCAGGCCCAGGAGCAAGGGCTGGCTGATATGCAGAAGTTGATGGTGCTGCGCGGCGGCTAGCCGCCTGTCCCTTCGCCGAGCGTGAAGCTATTGCGCGGATTTGGCCCGTCTCCCGCAGTAACTTCACACTCGGCGTGCGTCACTTGGGTGGCAGCGCTCCGGCATAGGCCAGCGCGCGTTTGACCCACAGTTCCAGCTGTCGCTTGGTGCGCACGCCCTCGGCGTCGATGCTCAGCCAGCCATTCATCTCACGACCGCCCATCACCATCCGGCTGACATGGGCCTTGGCGATCAGGGCCTCGGTGTCATGGGGATCGCAGCGGGTCAGCAGCCCGTCACCACGTTTCGCGGCGACGGTCATGTGACCGTTGACCAGAAACGCCAGCCCGCCGAACATCCGTTTCTCGGTCACGCCCCTGGTCGTGGCGATCACCTCGCGGATGCGCTCAACCAGGTCCTCGTCATAGGCCATGGCTCAATTGTGGCGCGTTGTCGATTTCGGCATGGTCTGTTCGTGGTGTCCATAGAACCCACGACACCAGAGAGGCACCATTGACCTGTGGCGCACGACGAGATCGGCCGCATCTTCCGCGAGGAGCACGGCCGTACCGTGGCGACGTTGATTCGCTACTTCGGCAGCATCGACATCGCCGAAGAGGCGGTGCAGGAGGCGTTCGAGGTGGCCCTGGCCACATGGCCGCCGGACGGCATTCCGCCCAACCCGGGTGCGTGGATCACCACAACGGCGCGCAACCGCGGTATCGACAAGTTGCGTCGCGATCGGCGGCGCGACGAGTTATCGCGCGAAGCAAGCGCTTTCGCGGAACCGCAGCAGGAGCCGGAGGACGTGGGCCCGGTGCGCGATGATCGCCTGCGGCTCATCTTCACGTGCTGCCACCCGGCGCTGGCGCAGGAGGCGCAGGTGGCGCTCACGTTGCGCCTGCTCGGCGGCCTCACCACCGTCGAGATCGCCAACGCGTATCTGGTGTCCGAATCGACAATGGCCGCGCGCATCACCCGGGCCAAGAAGAAGATCACTTCGGCGGGCATTCCGTACCGGGTACCCGCGGACCACGATCTGCCGGACCGGCTCACTTCGGTGCTGGCCGCGCTCTACCTCATTTACAACGAGGGATATGCGGCGTCCTCGGGCACGGAGCTCACCCGCACCGATCTCGCCGCGGAGGCGATCAGGCTTGCGCGAGTGCTGGTGGATCTGATGCCCGATGAACCCGAAGTCTTGGGTCTGCTGGCGCTGGTGCTGCTGACCGAGGCGCGCCGTCCCGCCCGCACCGATGACGGCGGAGCGCTTGTCCTGCTCGCCGACCAGGACCGCACCCGGTGGAATCGGCCGATGATCGCCGAGGGACATGAGCTGGTGCGCCGTTGCCTGCGGCGCAACGCCCCGGGGCCTTATCAGATCCAGGCGGCTATCAACGCGGTTCATGACGACGCCCCGTCGGCGGCCGGCACCGATTGGGGCCAGATCGTCACCCTGTACGACCAGCTGATGCGGCACACGCCCACGACCGTGGTCGCCCTCAACCGTGCGGTGGCCGTCGCGGAACGCGACGGTGCCCAGGCCGGACTTGACGCCATCGAATCGCTGCGCGATGAGCTGGACGGTTATTACCCATTGCACGCGGCGCGGGCCGATCTGCTCAGCCGGCTTCATCGAGACTCCGACGCGGCCGACGCCTATCGAAAAGCCTTGGAACTCACCGATAACGAGGTGTTCCGCGGCTACCTCGGTGACCGGCTGGCCCGGGTCGAACCCGGCGCATGACACGATGGCCTCATGAGAATGCGTGCAGGCACAGTACTGACCGGTCTCGTCGTCGCGGCGCTTACCGCCTGCGGTGGCAACACCTCGGAGCCGTCCAAGGAATCGTCGCCGTCGTCTTCGGGGAAGGCCCCGGTCACGGCGGCGCCCGCCGCTGACCTGGCATGCCTGAGCACCCGCGACAGGCTGGCACAGCTGCTCATGGTGGGTGTCAAGGACGCCGACGACGCCCGTGTACTGGTGCGTGATCACCACGTCGGTGGCATTTTCGTGGGCAGCTGGACCAAAAAAGAGATGCTGACCGACGGCTCCCTGCATGAGGTCGTCACCGCAGGCCCCATTCCCGCCGCGGTGAGTATCGACGAGGAGGGCGGCCGGGTATCGCGCCTGAAGGACCTCATCGGCCCGGCGCCGTCAGCCCGTGAATTGGCGGCAACGCAGACCCCCGAGCAGGTGCAGGCGCTGAGCCAGGAACGCGCGCAGAAGATGAAGGATCTCGGCATCACCGTCGACTTCGCGCCGGACGCGGATGTGACCGATGGTGATCCCGACGGCGCCATCGGTGACCGTTCGTTCAGTGGCGATCCGCAGAAGGTCGCCGAGTACGCCGAGGCGGCGGTGCGCGGATACCAGGCCGGCGGTGTGCGCGCCGTGGTCAAGCACTTCCCCGGACATGGCCACGCCTCGGGTGATTCGCATACCAATGGTGTGGTGACTCCGCCGTTGGAGCAGCTGAAGGACAACGATTTGGTGCCGTATCGCTCGCTGGTCACCAGCGGGGCCGCGGTGATGATCGGCCACATGCAGGTGCCCGGACTCACCGGTGACGACCCTGCCAGCCTGAGTGCCGCCGCTGTTGACTTGCTGCGCAAGGGAACTGGATATGGTGCCCCGGCCTACGACGGCGTCATCTTCACCGACGACTTGTCTTCGATGGCAGCCATCACCGACCGGTTTCCGATCGAAGAGGCGGTGCTCAAGTCGATCAAGGCGGGAGTCGACTGGGCGCTCTGGGTGAGCACCGAGAAGGTGGGCTCGGTGCTGGATCGTCTGGAGTCGGCTTACAACGCAGGCGAATTGAACGCAGACGCCATCAACGCATCCGTGCGCCGGGTGCTGGCCTACAAGGGCGTCGCCGCCTGCGGCTAGCCCAGCGTGACGGGCAGGCGGCGCAGTCCGTGGATGCCCATCCCGTTCAGGTACTCGGGCTTACCGGCCCGCGCTAACCGGGGGAAACGCTCGAAGAGCGATTGCAGCGCCGTGTGCAGCTCGGCGCGTGCCAGCACCTGGCCCAGGCACACGTGAATCCCCGTGCCCAGCGTGATGTTTTCGCGCGCGTTGGGCCGGGTGATGTCGAAGACATCGGGATTCTCGAATGCCTCGGGGTCGCGGTTGGCGCCGCCGAGAAGCAGCAGCGCCGACTGGCCGGCCTCGATGGTGTGCCCCTCGATTTCTACCGTTTCGGTGGCGACGCGGGCCGACCACTGATTGGAGGTGTCGTAGCGCATGAGTTCTTCGACCGCGTTGGGCCACAAATTGGGATCGGCTTGTAGCGCCGCTAGCTGCTCGGGGTGCCGGAGCAGCGTGACGATTGCCTTGCCCATCAGGTGTGTGGTGGTGACGAATCCCGCGCCCAGGAATACCGCGAAGAACATCTTGAGTTCAAAGTGGCTCAGGTCACTTCCCAGAAGCGCTGTGGCCAGCTCGCTTTCAGTGCCTTCACGGCGCAGCCGGGCGACATGCTCCTCAAGATATTCGTCAATCTCACGTAAAGCCGCTGTGCCATCTTGGTACTCGCCCCATGATGGCGCGGTGGTTGCGATCAGCTGGATGGCGCGGTTCATCGCCGTGTACAACCGCGAGTAGTCCTGCGGTGGAACCGCAATCATCTCCCCGATCACAGCGATGGGGATCTTTGCGGTGAAATCGGTAATCAGATCTGGGCTTTGGCACTGCTGCAACACATCCAGGTGTCCGTCAGTCACCTCTTGAATGCGACCACGCAGGCTTTCGATCGCCCTCGGGGTGAACGGTGCGGCCACCAGTCGGCGCAGGCGGCCGTGGTCCGGCGGGTCGGTGATCAGGATCGACGGCGGTTCGGCGGGGTTGAGCAGCTGCGGATCGCTCCACGCCGCCAGCCGCTGAATGATCGGTGAACCGGAGCGGTGCTCGGGCTTGAAGGTGACGAACCGATTGTCACGGAAGATGGTTCGGACAATCTGCGCATCCGCGGTGATCCACCCGTTCCCGGCCCGGGACAGCCGTCCGCGCTCACGGATCCTGTCGATGATGCGGTAGATGTCCGGGGCCTGGGTGACGTCGATTCCCAGTTGTGCGATGGGTTCACCCCGGCGCGCAAGCACTTTCAGATAGGCGCGGCCGAGCCCATGCGTGACAGCCCAATGGGTGCGTTGTTTGATCCGGTCCTGCATCCGTCCGATCCCCGTGTCGGCTCACTCGATGCCAAGCGGACACCGAGCACCTTCGAGATTATCTGCTGGCCTGAACCCGGGCGCGGCCGAGGTTCACCGGCAGGCTTCCGAAGCCGTGCAGATTCACGTGCTTACCGGGGGTGGGGCTATCAGCCAGCGCGAGCTCCGGGAATCGCTCGAAGAGCGACTGCAAGGCCACCACCCCTTCCATCCGGGCCAGGCTGGCGCCGAGGCATACGTGGATACCGCTGCCGAACGCCACATGCTCACGTGCGTTGGCGCGGCACACATCGAAGACATCGGGCTGATCGAAAACCGCCGGATCGCGGTTGGCTCCGCCAAGAAGCAGGATGGCCATGGAGCCGGCCGGCAGTGTGTGGCCCCCGAATTCGCAGGTCTGGGTGGCAACTCGCCCGGTGATTTGCACGGGGGAGTCGTAGCGCAAGATCTCTTCGACGGCGTTGGGCCATCCTTCTGGGTTTTCGCGCAGGTAGCCGAGTTGTCCGGGGTGACGCAGCAGCGCCACGATCCCATTCCCGATCAGGTTGACCGTTGTCTCGAATCCGGCGCCCAGCAGCAGCGCCATGGTGGCCTTGAGCTCGCGGTCGTTCAGGTCGCCGTCGCGCACAATGCTCGCCAGGATGCCGTCGACGGTGGGATCCGCGGCGAGTTCGCGACGCAACCGCACCAGGTGATCGTCGAAGTAGCGATCTATCTCGACGAGGGCCTGCGTGGCGTCGCGATACGCCGACCAGGTCATGCCGATATCCAGCAGCGCGGCACCGTGATTGCCCCACTCCAGGAGGAACGGGGCATCGGCACGCGGCACGCCCAGCATCTCGGCGATGATCGCGACCGGCAATTGTGACGCGTAGTCGTCCAGCAGATCCGCGCGTTCCTTGCGTTCGAGATTGTCGAGCAGTTCGGCGGTCACCTCTCGAACCCGGTCTTCCAGCTTGCCCACCGCGCGCGGTGTAAACGCCTTGGACACCAGCTTGCGAAACCGGGTGTGCTCCGGCGGATCGACGGCGAGCATCGCCGGTGGCTCGACGGGGTTGGGCAGGCCGGGTTCGGTCTTCGCGTACACCCAGCGGCTGAAGGCCAGCGGCAGAATCGGTGACGGGATGTTGGTGGGCGCCATGGTGATGAAGCGGTTGTCCCGCAGGACTTCGCGCGTCAGTGCCAGGTCGGTGAATATCAGGCCGCCGGCCCGAGAAGGAGTGACAGGTCCCGACGCGCGAATTTGTTCGATGTATTGGTAGTGGTTCTGAGCGCGGTCGGGGCCGAGGAACAGGGCGGCCAGGGGCAGCTTGCGCACTTGCGTCAACAAGGCGGCGCGGCTGATGCCGTGCATGGTTGCCCATCGTGACCAGTACTTAAGCTGATCCCTGGTCCGCATATTCGCCTCCGACGCTGGATGCTATTTGTCACGAGTCTAATAGCGGCTCCCTGGGAAGGGAATGCCGAAAATGTCCGGCAGCTCGCGACCGGCCCGGTCCGCGGCGCCGGCGCACACGGGATGGGAAGCCGTCGTGCCGGTCACATCATTCCTATGGGGTGTTTAAGGGCACAGTGCATAATTTGCTCAAAAGCGCTTCTCGACAAGGCTTCCTAGTGGGACTTCGAGTACCGTTTGCAGCTGGTACGTCACGTACCATCTACGTTCGGTCGGGACCGTAGCAAAAGCGTGATGGCTTATTTATTGCTGCTTGTCAACCGACTGTCGTAGTTACGGCTATGCGGAGGTTGCAATGAGTTCGCTTGTGTCAGGTTTGCGCGTCGAGGAATACCTGGATGAGACAGGCGCCATCTCGCTGCCCGATGGCTATACCGTCAATCATTACCTGGAATGCGCTGTCGATGGACCGCAAGACACATTTGCCTACCGCTATGTCGATTTCAACAGCGACCCCAATGGCGTCCCGGACGACCTGAACTGGCCGCAACTTCGTGCGCGCACCCGCGCGGTGGCGGCCAGGCTCCAGCAGGTGACCGCACCGGGGGAGCGGGTCGCGATTCTGGCCCCGCAGAGCCTGGATTACGTCGTTGGTTTCTTCGCCGCCATCGAGGCCGGAAACATCGCGGTGCCCCTGTTCGCCCCGGAACTTCCCGGGCACACCGAGCGGCTCGATGCCGTCCTCGCCGATGCGCGCCCGACTGTCGTGTTGACCAATCAGGCTGCCGCGGAATCCGTCAACAACTTCATCCGCCGGCTCCCGCGTGATCGTCGTCCGCGGGTACTGGCCGTCGACAGCGTGCCGGATTCGGTGGGTGCCACGTATGCGCGGGTGACTCCCGATACCGATGACATCGCCTACCTGCAATACACATCGGGTTCCACGCGAGCGCCCGCCGGTGTCGAGATCACCCATCGCGCGGTGATGACCAACGTGCTGCAGATGATCATTTCGGTGGGCCTGGACGTGGATGTACGGGGAGCGAGTTGGTTGCCGCTGTACCACGACATGGGTCTGCTGATGCTGATGTTCCCGCTGTGCGGCGGCCGGATGACATTGATGTCCCCGCTGTCGTTCGTGCGCAGGCCCGGCCGCTGGATCAAGGAACTGGCCGCGGCGTCGCACGCGGGCCGGACCTTCGGCGCCGCACCGAATTTCGCGTTCGAGCTGGCCGCCGAGCGTGGACTTCCCAAGGAGGGCGAATCGCTCGATCTGAGCAATGTTGCCGGACTGATCAATGGATCCGAGCCGGTCAACATCACGTCGATCCGCAAATTCAACGCGGCTTTTGGTCCATATGGATTGCCGGACAACGCAATCAAGCCGTCCTACGGTATGGCGGAGGCGACGCTGTTTGTGTCCTCTATCGCCCCGGAGGCGGAACCATCGGTCATTTACGTGGATCGCGAACGGTTGGGCGCCGGGTACGCGACCCGCGTCGACGCCACTCACGAGAACGCGATGCCGCAGGTGTCCTGCGGCCAGGTCGCACGCAGCCAGTGGGCGGTCATCGTGAACCCCAACGCGGAGGCGGAACTGCCCGATGGGCAGATTGGCGAGATCTGGCTGCACGGCAACAACATCGGTCGCGGGTACTGGGGCCGCTCCGGGGAGACCGAGGTGTCGTTCCGGAACAAGCTGCAAGCCCGACTGGATGCGGACAGCCATGCCACGGGTACCGAGCCGGGCGCCCTCTGGTTCCGCACGGGAGACCTCGGCGTCTATCTTGACGGCGAGCTGTACATCACCGGCCGGGTCAAGGACCTGGTGATCGTGGACGGCCGTAATCACTACCCCCACGACATCGAGGCCACAGTCGAAGATGCCTCGCCCGTGGTGCGGCGCGGATTTGTGGCGGCCTTCTCGGTACCGGCTGACGAACTGCCCGCGGGTGTCGATGCCGGTGACGGCACCGGCGAGAGGTTGGTCATTGTCGCGGAACGGGCCGCGGGAGCTGGACGCGCGGAATCCGGCCCCATCGTCGATGCGCTCCGGGCCGCCGTCTCCCGCCGGCACGCGCTGTCCGTCGCAGATGTCCGGCTGGTGCAGGCCGGGGCGATACCCCGAACCACCAGTGGAAAGATCGCGCGCCGGGCTTGTCGTCAGCAGTACCTGAACAACGGATGGTGAGATCCCGCGCGATCTTGTGAAAACTTTTCGATGAGCTGTCGATTCTGGGCAGGTCTATTCGTGGTGAGGTTGAAGGGAAGCCGCTAGGGCGCCCGATCGCCAGATACGGATAGAAAAGGACGACCATGAAGCAGTACCTACTTTCGGTCCACAGTTATGCGGAGAACGCCGTCCAGTGGAGCGACGAGGATATGCAGCGGCTCTACGCCCAAACCGGGGCACTCAACGAGAAGATGAAACAAGCCGGCGTGTGGGTGTTCGCGAACGGTTTGACCGAGCCGTCGGATGCGACGGTGGTGCGCAGCGTGAACGGCAAGATCACCACCACCGACGGCCCCTACCTGGAGACCAAGGAACACCTCGGTGGTTTCTGGATCATCAACGCCCCCGACCTCGACGCGGCCTTGCGGTGGGCCGCCGAAGGATCGGCAGCCTGCGAAGAGCCTGTAGAAGTGCGCCCCTTCCAGGACCAGGAGGCGTGACATGAGCCGCTACATGTTGTCGATCGTCTACGCGCCCGGAGCGGTACAGCCCGACGAGGCCGCCCTGGAGACCATCGGGGCAGATGTGCAGGCTGTCACCCGCAACATGCAGGAGGCCGGGGTGTGGTTGTTCGCGGCCGGTCTGCAGCCTGCCGACACCGCCACCATGGTCACTGCCGGCGCGTCCGGCCACACGATTACCGATGGTCCCTACACCGAAACCAAGGAACAGCTGGGCGGGTTCAGCATCATCGATGTGCCGTCGCTGGCCGAGGCTCAGCGGTGGGCGGCCGAAGTGTCCCGCGCGGTGTGGTGCCCCATCGAGGTGCGCGGCCTGGATCGCGGCTGCGGCGAGATCGACTGATTCAGGCTGATGAGGCCGGGCGGTCGCGTTCCAACACCGCTTCGGCCTCGTTGGCCTGCTGCAACAGGATCGGGTCGACGGTGTCATCGAGGGCCCTCGCCAGCAGGCGTGAGGCCAGCGTGACGGTCAATTGCTTTGCCTGCGAGGCATTCTCGGCAATCTTGGCCCAATCCTCGGAGACGTAGCCGGACTCGACGAACGGTTGCCACACGTCGGCCACATACGCGCCCAGCAGCAGCTGCGCGATCTGCTGTTGCAACCGATACACCTCACGCAGTGTCTCGGTGATCCGGGTCAAGCTCATTCCGGAGCCCACCAGTAGTTCGATCGCGTCGAGTGTTTCGGAATCGCGGATTGAGACGGTCAGGGGGTCCACGTCGGAGACCAGAGCCACATCCGCGAGCGCGGAATCGGCTCCCGTTCCGATACGTTCGATCAGCTCGGCACGGCGCATCACAACCGGTTCACCGGTCGCGAAGGGGCTGAGGGCCTGGGTCACCATCTTACGGACGCTGTCCTCGGAGCCGCCACCGGAATCGATCACCCGGCGGATGACATCCAGCGGAAAACCCTGGGATTTCAGATTTTTGACGTGATTGATGATCGCGACGTGC
Source organism: Mycobacteroides immunogenum (assembly GCF_001605725.1). Classification (NCBI taxonomy): domain Bacteria; kingdom Bacillati; phylum Actinomycetota; class Actinomycetes; order Mycobacteriales; family Mycobacteriaceae; genus Mycobacteroides; species Mycobacteroides immunogenum. The sequence continues at coordinate 5,073,574 of NZ_CP011530.1, read as the reverse complement.
TCATCGGAATAGATGCCGACGCGGCCTCGCTTCTCGGGCGGGGGTACCAGCCCGAGCGTCTGCCACTCGCGGATGTTGCGCGCCGTCATCGCCACCCGCTGCGCCAACTGATCGATTGTCAGCTCCATCAGGGAAAAGATTACCCCATTGTCCGTTACGGAAATTTCCGTTACGTTTATGTCTGGAACGTCAACGGAGAGGATTCTCATGACCGTCGCTGCCCAGGCGAGCTACCCGAAGACCCGGCGGATCGCCTTCCGCTTCGATGAGTCGGAGTCCGGTGACCGGTATTTCGCGAACAACGACATCGCGTTCAGCCACACGGTCGCGTTCTTGTCGGCCGTTTTCCCGCCCGGGGAGGACATCTTCGTCCGGTCGGTGCGCAGGTATCGCGACAAGATCGCCGATCCCGACCTCAAGAAGCGGGTAGCCGGTTTTATCGGTCAGGAGATGACCCACGGGTTGCATCACCGCGATCTGAACAAGCAACTTGCCGAGATGGGTTATCCGACAGCGTGGTTCGAGTACATCCTGAACAGCACCGAGCGCATGGAGAAGTTTCTTGATGAGCAGTTTCCAGACCCGGACCGCTGCCGGCGATTCCGGCACCTGCTGCTGGCTTTCACCGTCGGTGCCGAACACTTCACCGCGGTGCTGGCCGAGAACGTGCTGAGCCGCCCGGAGCTGCAGCACATGATGACGGACCCCGAGATCAAGAACCTGCTCAACTGGCACGCCATCGAGGAACTGGAGCACAAATCCGTTGCCTTCGATGTCTACCGAGCAATCGGAGGATCGGAAACGTTGCGTATCAACATGATGCGAGTGCTGGCCAACATCGTCATACCGGTTGGTGTGCTCTCGTCCTGGGTTTCGATCCTGACCACCGACCCCGTCGGCCGGAAGCAGCCGTGGCGGGTGTTGCGCGAAACCGTGGGCGTTGTGCGCGGTCCCTTGCTCCGCGGTTTCTACCGCGAGATGAAGCCATTCATGCGTAAGGGCTTCCATCCCGACGACATCGACACCAACGCGCTGCTCAACGAGTGGCAGGACAGGTTGTTCGGTGCCGAAGGGGAACTGGTCGGCCACTTGAAATGACGCTCAAACACGACGCCAGGCTGGTGCGCACCACCACCAAACCGGTGGTGCGGTCCCTGATCTCCAATGCCTCGGACGAGCTGCGGGCTAAGGTACGCCGCCGCACGTTCGCCGGTGTGCAGGAGACCGCGTTTGATCCCATGGACCCGCAGACGGCGGCCAATCCGCACGCGGGTTACCGGGAGCTGCTGGCCGGCGGCCGTGTGCATTACAACCGCAAACGCAACATTTTCATCTTGTGCCGGTATGAGGATGTGCGGGCGGCGGCACGCAACGACGCGCTGCTGTCCAACCGAGATGGTGTGGTGCGGGCCAGGTTCGAGGTTCCGGTCCTGCTGAACATGGACCGGCCCCGACATACCGAGCTGCGCCGCAAGGCGTTGCCCGGCTTTACGCGCGGTGCGCTGGACGGCTGGGCGCCCACGGTGGACCGTTTGGCGGCGGCACTGGTGACCGGGCTGCTGGACACCCCAGAGGCAGATGTCGTTGAACACCTGGCGGTTCCGTTGCCCATGCAGATGATCGCGCATATCCTCGGCATACCGCCGGAGGATGAGGCGTTCTTCCGGCACTGGTCCAACGAGTCGGTGCGCGTCGCCAACGTCGAATTCAGCGCCAAGGGCCTCATGCAGGTTCCGGGCACACTCAACGGGGTGCGGCATCTGCACGACTACTTCATGACTCAGCTCGGCAGGGGAAATCTGCTGGGGTCGGACACGATGCTGGGCAGACTGGTCGCCGACGCCGGAGAGGGGCAGATCAGCCACGACGAGCTGTTCTACTTCGCGTTGCTGCTCCTGCTGGCAGGCAATGAGACCACCACAAATCTGTTGAGCACCATGTTCTTGACCCTGTCGGAGAACCCGGAACAGTTCGAACTCATTCGGGCAGACCCCGCTCTTATCGCCGGAGCCGTCGAAGAGCAGCTGCGGTACTCCTCACCGATACAAAACTTCTATCGCACGGCCACAAAAGATTACGTAGTCGGCGGCGCGGTGATTCCGGCCGGATCACGCGTCGCGCTGCTATGGGGTGCGGCCAACCGGGACCCACGCGAGTTCGATGATCCGGATCGCTTTCTTGCCGCCCGACCGGTCAGCCAGCATGTGGCGTTCGGATCGGGTGTTCATCTCTGCTTGGGGGCTGGCCTGGCCCGCATGGAGGGGCAGGCGGTATTGCGCGAACTCGTAAACCGAGTGCAACGCATCGAGATCGCCGACACCCCTCGCTGGACCACCAACAGCTCATTGCGGGGGTTGGAGCGGCTCCGGGTGCGGCTGGTGGCTCGCTAACCAAGTCCTGCGCGCTCGTCACCGCCGGCACCGGCACCGGCAACGGGCTTGCGGGACAATCCGACCGACCCCGAATCGGGCCCCGCGGAGGTGGCTGCCGCAATCGCGACGGACTCGTCGATACCCGGATAGCTGGGCCGCAGCGCAATGGGCTGACGGACCATGTTGTCCTGCCGGGCTTTTCGCGCCGCTGCCAGCAGATTGAGTGCCTCGACGAGAATCGCGAACGCCATTGGGCCATAGATCATGGCCTTGTCGATCTTGATCCCGAAGCCGTCGGCGATCAGGAATACCCCGATAAGCAGCAGGAAAGACAGCGCAAGCATCTTGACGGTGGGGTGGCGGTTGACGAAGGCGAAGACGAAGCGGGAGGCGAACAGCATGATCCCGAAGGAGAGCACCACGACGGTGACAATGACGATCATGTTGCTGGTCATACCCACCGCGGTGATCACCGAATCCAGCGAGAACACCAGGTCCAGCAGCAGTATCTGCACCAGCACAGCCCTGAATGTGGTTTCTCCGCTGGATGATTCGCTGTCCTCGGGAGCGCCTTCGAGCTTCAAATGTATTTCGTGGACGGCCTTGTAGACCAGGAACAGCCCGCCCGCGATCAGGATGAAGTCCTTGATCGAGAAGCCGTGGCCGAATACCTCCAACACGTCTTCTTTGAGGGTGATGATCCACCCGGCCAGGAAGACCAGACCGACCCGCATGACCATTGCCAGTGTGAGCCCCAGATTGCGGGCGCGGGCCTGCTTTCCGTCGGGCAGCTTGCTGGCCAGTATCGAGATGAAGATGACGTTGTCGATTCCCAGCACCACCTCCAGCACGAACAGGGTGAGGAAGACGGCCACCAGATCAGGGGTTAGCGCCAGGGTGAAGTCCACGCGCGCATAGTACGGGGTGGGGGTATCCGGACAGTGACGTTTGCGCGCTACCCTAGAGAAGGAGTGAAAAACACTTCATTCGGGCCGACTCGGCCCGCATAAATGGGGCGTATGTCATAGTCGAACTTCCCAGTAGCTTACTCTGGAGTAAGTTCGCGTTCACGTCCGAAGCTCGGAGGCAGGCATGGCGGGTGGTACCAAGCGGCTGCCCCGTGCCGTTCGGGAGCAGCAGATGCTCGATGCCGCGGTGCAGGAGTTCGCGCTCAATGGCTTCCGGGATACCTCGATGGATGCCATCGCGGCGGCAGCCAAGATTTCCAAGCCGATGCTGTACCTGTACTACGGCTCCAAGGAAGATCTGTTTGTCGCCTGCCTGCGCCGTGAACTCGGCCGGTTTGTCGAGGCGGTGCGCGGCGATATCGATCTGACTCAATCGCCCCGAGATGTGTTGAGCACCACCGTCGTATCATTTCTCAACTACGTCGATACCCACCGGGCGTCGTGGATCGTGATCTATGGACAGGCCACCAGCACGCAGCTGTTCGCCAAGCAGGTGCGTGAGGGCCGCGACAGGATCATCGAATTGGTGGCGCGGCTGATCAAGGCCGCATCGCCGGAGATCGACCCGGACACCGATTACGACGCCATGGCCGTAGCGCTTGTCGGTGGCGGGGAGGCCGTCGCGTCGCGAGTGGCCACCGGCGATATCAAGGTCGAGAGTGCCAAGGACACATTGCTCAACCTGGGCTGGCGCGGTCTGCGCGGTCGTCCGCGCGATGAACCCGTGGCCAAGCGCGCCTAGGTCCTCACACCAGGTAGTACAGCTTCTCTTGGTTGGCTACCGGGCCGGAGGGCGTTTCCTCCAACCGGGTCTGCGCATACCGAACAGCGCGCAGCGTCGCGGAGAACTCCTTGTCCTCCTCCGGGAAGACCTGCTCGGCGGGTAACCAATCGGCAAAGCCGACATTCTCCAGCAGCGCAAGGGAATCCGGGCGCACCCCGGCCAGCAGGACGGTCACGCCGAGCTGCTGTTGTTCCCGGATGAAGTGTTCGAGACGTTCGATGCAGACCACGTCGGGGTGGCGTACCCGCTTGAGTCGCAGGATCACTACCTTCAGATTGTCGTCACGGATCCTGACTTGCAAGGCGTCGAGATAGCGGTCGAGTTCCGGTGCGGCACCGAAGAACAGCTCGCCCTCAAGGTCATAGATGACGGGCGCGCCGGCGCCGGTCGGTCTGTCCTGAGAGGTGCGTTCACGGATGACGCCCTCGTCCGTGACGACGAGTTCGGCCGCTTTGAGCTTGGCCGCGCGGGGCACGAACAGCAGGATCGAGAGCACCACGCCCACCAGCACGGCGGTGTCCAGGTTCACGGCCACGCCCACCAGCGCCGTGATGATGACCAGACCGGCGTCATAGCGTGACGCCTTCACCGCATAGGCGAGCCGCCGGAAGTCGACCAACCGCACCGCGGTCACCAACAGCAGGCCCGCCAGCGCCGCCTGGGGAATGAAACGCAATAACGGGGCGAAGAGCAGCAGTGCGATGGTTACCGTTGCGGCGCTGATTATTCCGGAGAACCTTGTCGCCGCACCTGACTGATAGTTGATCGCCGAACGTGACAGCGAGCCCGAACCGGGCAGGCTCTGGAAGAAGCCACCGGTGAGGTTGGCCAGGCCCTCGGCGAGGATCTGCCGGTTGTAGTCGATCTGCTGCCCGGTGTGGTGTGCGATGGCCTTGGCGATGGACAACGCCTCGATCAGGCCGATGAACGCGATGGCCAGCGCGCCATGTGACAACTCGCCGAGTGTGCTCACCTGTACGTCGGGAATGTGGAATTCCGGGAGGCTGGCCGGGATTTTGCCGGAGATCTTCACATCGGTGTGTCCCGTGCCGTCGGGCACCGACCAGCCGTACACGTAAGCGATTACGGCGGTGACGATCAGCACCAGCAGCATGTCGATCTGCGGCAGACCATAGCGCTGGACCACCCGGCGCAGGAGCACCGCCAGCACCACCGCGGAGACGCTCAGGAACAGCGCGCGGTAATTCACCGCATCGCCGTGGAACAGGGTGAGCCAGGCGCGCTGCAGCACCTGCATGTGGCCATCTCCCTTGTCCCGCACACCGATTGCGTTCGCCAGCTGGCCGATGGCGAGCAGCAGGGCGGCACTCGCCATGAATCCGATGACGACAGACTCCGAGATGTACCGGGTGAGGTCGCCGAGTTTGAAGACCGCGATGAGAATCTGGATAGCCCCGACCAGCACACCCAGCAGGAACAGCGCCTCGAACAGTCCGGTGCGGTTCTCGGGGTCCAGGAAGGCCAGCGAGCTGAAGACCAGCAGCGAGATCGCGCTGGTGGGCCCGTTGATGAGGTGCGATGACGAACCGAATATGGACGCGATGGTGGTGACCACGATCGCGGAGTAGACGCCGTATTTGGGATCGACCCCGGCGATCAGCGCGTAGGCCATGGCCTGGGGCAGCGATATCGCCGCCACCGTCAAACCGGCGATGATGTCGCGACGGGCCTTGGTCGCGTCGTAGTTCTGGAATGGTCCCAGTGCCGAAGACATCTAGCGTCCTTGTCTGTCGGAGGCGAAGGTGGTGGTGCCACGGTCGGTATTGCGCGGGATGGTTTCGTAAATCCCGTTGTCGGAGAAGAACTTCTGACGTGCGTCATCCCAGCTGGTCGCGATCGCGGTGATGGGGAACAGGGTGATCGTGGGCAGCGTATTGCTGTGCCGGGCAAGGATTTCGGGCTTGAACGGACGATAGCCGCGCTGGGCGGCGACCTCCTGCGCCTCATCGGTGAAGAGGTACTCCAGGTAGGCCTTGGCTATCGCGGCCCGCTTGGCATCACCCAGATTGGCATCCACCCAGGCGACCGCCGGTTCGGCGCGAATACTCACCGGCGGATAGACGATCTCGAGTTCGTTCTTGTTGGCGTCGACCTCGTTGATGGCCTCGTTCTCCCAGGTCAGGTGCACATCGCCGAGTCGCTGAACTGAGAACGTGTTGGTGGCGCCGCGCGCACCGCTGTCGAGGGCCGCGACGTTCCGGAAGAGAGCGGTGAGGTAGGCGCGCGCGTCGGCTTCGGTTCCGCCTCGTGTCACCACCGAGCCCCAGGCCGCGAGCACCGAAAGCTGTCCATTGCCGGAGGTACGCGGATTCGGCGTGATAACGGAGACGTTTTCCTTGACGAGATCCGGCCAGTCATGGATACCGCGCGGGTTGCCCTTGCGGACGACGAAGACGATGGTCGAGGTGTACGGGACCGAGTTGTTGGGTAACCGTTGGCGCCAGTTCGGCGCGATCAGGCCGCGCAGGCTGAGCGTGTCCACGTCGCTGACCGATGCCAGCGACACCACGTCCGCGCGCTGACTGCCGTCCAGCACGCTGCGGGCCTGCCGGGCCGAGCCACCGTTGGTGCGCTTGATCTCGATCGTCTTGCCGGTCTTGTCCTTGTACCGCTTGGTGAAGGTGCCGTCGAGAACGTTGTAGAGCTCACGCGTCGGGTCGTAGGAGACGTTGAGCAGCTGGTCGGTGCCGTGGTCGGGCAGGTTCTTAACCACCACCAGCGTCGCCGCCACCAGGACGGCGACCACGCCGAGGATGTTGAGCAGCGGCAGCTGGCGCAGCACTGCCCGCCAGTCGACGGGTGGCGCTTCTTGGTGATCCTCGTCCGCTGGCACGACGCACTCCTCGAATTTGCTGCATGAAATGACGAGCGATCGTAACGATCGGTTCGCCGAAGTACAGCCGTCGTGATCAGCGTGAGTATTACTCCGGTCAGCTTGCCGGTGACCATCCCGGGTTGCGGCCGGTGAAGGCGATGAGTTTCACCAAGCTCGGGGAGTCCTCGGGCACCGGTACCTCGTCGGCGAAGAAGTCCCCGTCGCGGCGCTCCGGCTGGATGATCATGCGCACCGATTCCAGGACACCGGTAGTGAGTTCATCCATCGGATCGAACTCCTGACCGGTGGCCACGGCGTAATCCCAGGCATGGACCAGGAACTCCGAACTCAGGATGCGGACGGCGACTTCGGCGGGGTACTCGCCGATCGGAAGGCGGACCGTCCCGTCGATGCCGCGGCGCTGCCAGCCGTCGACAACCGCCTGCGACTGGGGCAGCAGACGGTCGGCCACGGAACCTTCGGTGGTGAGGTCGATGTCGACACCCGCCGCTCCGCCAAGCAGTTTGATGGAGTTCTGCAGATGATCGGTGAGCTGAGCGACGGTGAACTTGGCGTTGGGTGTCGGCTTGTCGTTGTCTGCCTCGGTGAGTCTGCTGACGACCTCGTACAGTGCGGCGCGGGCGTTGGCGACGGTCTCCAGGGGGCTGAGTGCGGTGGTCATGATGGCTCCTGTCCAGAGGGGGTCTCTATCTCTATGACGAAGAGACCGCCACGGATCCGACAACTCATCGCGCAAAGGCGGCCGCGCTCTGGAACGCAGAAGGCCCGCGACCGGATTAACCTGTCGCGGGCCTTCGGAAGGTGCTTGATCAGAGCGGGGTGACGCTCCCGGTCACGTGCGGATCACCATTGCGCGGATTGCGCACGGCGATATCCCAGCCGTTCCCATCCTTCTCGATCCACACGCCCACCGCGGCGGGCAGCAGAACCGGCTTGCCGAACTTCACGTCGTAACGCACGGCATCAGGAATTTCTCCCTGGATGTTGCCGAGAACTGCTGCGGCCGTGAACATTCCGTGAGCGATTGCCTTCGGGAAGCCCAGTGCCTTGGCGCCGATCGAGGAGGTGTGGATCGGGTTATGGTCACCACCCACCGACGCATACCGGCGGATCTGCCCACCGCTGATCCGCAGCGTCGAGTTGGGCGGCGGCAGCTTGACGGCCTTGGGTGGCTCGGGCTTGGGGCCGCCCGAGAGGCTGGTGCGCTGCTGACGCAGGAACGTCATGGTCTGCTGCCACACCGTGTCGGTTCCGATGGTGATGTCGGTGAGGACGTCCACCAGCAGTCCCTTGCGGTGTTCGCGCAGGTTCTCCGCGCGCACCTCGATGTCGACGGTGTCGGTCGCGGTGATGGCGCGGTGCTGGGTGATGTGGTTCTCCAGGTGCACCGTGCCGATTGCCGGGAACGGGAAGTCCAGGCTCGCGACCAACGACATCACCGATGGGAACTGCAGGGTGAACGGATAGGTCACCGGCACCTTGTCGGAGAAGGTCAGCCCGGTCACCTGCGCGTAGGCGGCCACATTCGCGGGGTCGATCTTCACGCCGTGGGTGCGCACCACACGGGTGGGCAGCGTGGAGGGGCGCGGGATGAACGGCAGTGCACCCACTGCCGCCATCACCATGTTCTGAAGCCCGGACGGCTGAGCCATGTCAGGCCCCCAGCCACGACTGGCCGCAGACGCGAACCACGTTGCCGGTCACCGCGTTCGAAGCGGGGCTGGCGAAGTAGGCGATGGTCTCGGCCACATCCACGGGCTCGCCACCCTGGTTCAGCGAGTTGATGCGGCGACCCACCTCGCGGTTGGCCAGCGGGATGGCGGCAGTCATCTTGGTCTCGATGAAGCCCGGCGCGACGGCGTTGATGGTGATGCCCTTCTCGGCCAGCGACGGAGCGAGCGCCTGGGTGATGCCGATCATGCCGGCCTTGGTGGCGCCGTAGTTGGTCTGGCCGCGGTTACCGGCGATGCCTGCGATAGAGGCCAGGCCGATGACCCGCCCGCCCGTTCCGATGGTGCCGTTTTCGATGAGCCCCTCGGTAAGGCGCTGCGGGGCAAGCAGATTGACGGCGATCACCGAGTCCCAGCGGGCGTCGTCCATGTTCTTGAGCAGCTTGTCGCGGGTGATGCCGGCGTTGTTGACCAGGATGTCGGCCTTGCCGCCGTGGTGCTCCTTGAGGTGCGCGGTGATCTGGTCGATCGCGTCAGCCGCGGTGACGTCCAATGCCAGGGCGGTGCCGCCGACCTTCTGGGCGACGGCGGTCAGATCGTCCGACGGCATGTCGATCGCGACGACGGCCGCGCCGTCACGGGCGAACACCTCGGCGATGGTCTCACCGATACCGCGGGCGGCGCCGGTGACGATGGCGACCTTGCCGGCCAGCGGCTTGTCCCAGTCGGCGGGCGGGGTGGAATCGTCGGCACCAACGTAGAACACCTGGCCGTCCACATAGGTGGACTTGGCCGACAGGATGAAGCGGACGGTCGACTCCAGGCCGGTGGCACCGGTCTTGGCGTCGGGGTGCAGGTACACCAGCTGCACGGTGGCGCCGTTGCCGAACTCCTTGGCCAGCGAGCGGGTGAAGCCCTCCAGTGCGCGCTGGGCGATGCGCTCGTCGGTGGTGGCGGCCTTGTCCGGGGTGGTGCCGATGACGAGCAGGCGACCCGACGCGCCGACATTGCGCAGCAGCGGGGTGAAGAACTCGTGCAGGGCCTTGAGCTCTGCCGGGGTGGTGATACCGGTGGCATCGAAGACCAGGGCGCCGAACTTGTCGGCCCAACGGCCGCCGAGGTTGTTGGAAACCACCTCGTAGTCGTCGGCCAGGGCAGCGCGCAGCGGCTCGGCGAGGCGGCCCTCGCCACCGATCAGCACGGGCCCGGCCAGCGCGGGCTGACCCTTCTTGTAGCGGCGCAGCTTCTCGGGCTGCGGGATACCCAGGCGGCCGGCGAGCAGGTTTCCGGGCCCGGAGTTGACCAGCAGCGCGTAGAGGTCGTCAGTGAGCTTGGGGGACATGTGCCGTCCTTCGTAATTGGTCTAGGGTGAATTCGACAAAGAACTTACTCCAGAGTAAGAATGCTCGGTAATCCTGCCCCCTCAACAGTGGAGAGACAAGTGGCAACTAGCCCGGCTCGCAAGTCAGACGCTTCGCAAGGTCGCCGCCGCGTCGCGGTTCTCGGTGGTAACCGCATCCCCTTCGCACGCTCGGACGGCGCCTACGCGAATGCCTCCAACCAGGACATGTTGACCGCCGCCATCACCGGGGCGTCTGATCGTTTCAACCTCAAGGGCGAGCGCCTGGGCGCCGTCATCGCTGGCGCTGTGCTCAAGCTGAGCCGTGATTTCAATCTCACCCGCGAATCGGTGCTGGGCAGCCCGCTCTCGCCGTACACCCAGGCCTTTGATCTGCAGCAGGCCTGCGGCACGGGTCTGCAGGCGGCCATCGTGGGCGCCGACGGCATTGCACTGGGCCGGTACGAGTCGGTGCTGGCCGGTGGTGTGGACACCACCTCCGACGCGCCCATCAACTTCGGTGATGATCTTCGCCACACCTTGCTGGCGATCCGGCGCGCCAAGGACAACGTGACCCGCCTCAAGCTGCTCGGCAAGCTCCCTGCCGCCCTGGGTGTGGACATCCCGCAGAACGGTGAGCCCCGCACCGGGCTGTCCATGGGCGAGCACGCCGCCATCACCGCCAAGCAAATGGGCGTCAAGCGCACCGACCAGGACGCCCTGGCCGCCGCCAGCCACCAGAAGATGGCCGCCGCCTACGACCGCGGCTTCTTCGACGACCTGATCAGCCCGTTCCTGGGCCTGTACCGCGATGACAACCTGCGCCCGAATTCGAGCGTCGAGAAGCTGGCCACGTTGAAGCCGGTGTTCGGCGTGAAGCATGGCGACGCCACTATGACCGCGGGTAACTCCACCCCGCTGACCGATGGTGCCTCGGTGGCGCTGCTGTCCAGCGAGGAGTGGGCCGCCGAGCGCGGTCTGCCGGTGCTGGCCTACTTCGTCGACGGTGAGACCGCGGCCGTGGACTACATCAACGGCCCCGACGGTCTGCTGATGGCCCCGACCTACGCGGTGCCGCGTCTGCTGGCCCGTAACGGCTTGACCCTGCAGGACTTCGACTTCTACGAAATCCACGAGGCCTTCGCCTCGGTGGTGCTCGCGACGCTGCAGGCGTGGGAGTCGGCGGACTACTGCAAGGAGCGCCTCGGCCTGGACAAGCCGTTGGGTGCGATCGACCGCTCCAAACTCAACGTCAATGGTTCCTCACTGGCCGCCGGCCACCCATTCGCGGCCACCGGTGGGCGCATCGTGGCGCAGCTGGCCAAGCAACTCGCGGAGAAGAAGAAGGAAAACGGCGGGACCGGTACGTACCGCGGGCTCATCTCGGTGTGCGCCGCGGGCGGCCAGGGCGTGACCGCCATCCTGGAAGCCTGAGTCGTTTAGATCGCTAATCCAGGCCCCCGGTCGTCGGCATCAAGCCGATGACCGGGGGTTTTGGCATTCTCGGGGCGGCCCCAAAAAAAGTTTCAAGTTTTTTCCGGGGAGCTGTAACGCTCCTGGAGTGGGTGTCGATACATGGGTAGCCTCGCGCCACCGTCCGACCCCCCGACCCGACGGCGGCGCGGGGCTACCTAATTTTTAGGCCGCCACCGTCACAAGCCGTTTCGGATAGCCCGTTGCCCCGTCGGGAACCGGCGAGGCGATCTGATCGGTCTGCACCGCTCCGGTGCCATCGGTAGCCCGCGCGGTGATGATGTGCTCGCCCGGTGTCGCGTGCCAGCCGAACCACCACTGCCGCCAGGTGTCGACCGAATACTCCGGGGCCAGCCGGGCCGGCTGCCACGGGCCGTCGTCAATCCGCACTTCCACCCGGGTGATACCGCGGTGTTGTGCCCAGGCCGTTCCCGCCACGACCTGCGTGCCGGTGCCCAGGCGCTCGCCGGTCCGGGGCGTGTCGATGCGGCAGCCCGTCTTGATGGGCCCGCGCGCCGACCAGCCGCGGACGGTCCAGTACGCATCGGCCTTGTCGAAGCGTGTGATCTCCCAGTCGACAACCCATTTGGTCGCCGACACATACCCATACAATCCGGGCACCACCTGCCGGACGGGGTAGCCGTGCTCGACGGGCAACGGTGTGCCATTCATCGCGGTGGCGAGAATGGCGTCGCGGCCGTCGGTCAGCACCTGCAGCGGGGTACCGGCCGTCCAGCCGTCGGCGCTCTTCGACAACAGCATGTCCGCATCCGGGTGCACCCCAACCGATTCCAAAATCGGTTTGATGGGAAAGCCGGTCCAGATCGCGTTGCCGATGAGATCTCCGCCGATTTCGTTGGAGACACATGTGAGAGTGACGGCTCGTTGGGTCGCGGCCATGGCGTTCAGGTCGGCCCACGTCAGGGTGCGCGGACGGTCGACCATGCCGTGAATGTTGAGCTGCCACTCGGACGTGGTCACCTGAGGCACCCGCAACGCGGTGTCGATGCGGTAGAAGTCCGCATTGCTCGTGATGAACGGGGCCGCGCCCTTGACGTTGATGCCGTCGGGCAGGGGAGGGGCCGGCGCGACAGGTGCGGGCAATGCGGCGTCCCGGCGTTCCTCGGCGATGACGGCACCCTTGCTCCAGCGGCTGCCGAGCCAATAGACACCTGCTGATCCGATCGCGAAAACCGCTGCCGTTCCGAAGAATCTGCGGCGGTCCGGCGCTTCCTGGCCCTGCGTGCGGTTGACCAGTGCGCGCAGCACCAGCACTCCCGCCACGGCGGCGATCACCGAGGGCCAGATCCAGGTGAATCCCCCCGCCGGGCGAGTCGCCGCGGCGACGGCCCCGGCCGCTCCGAGCATGCCGATGAGAACGGAGCCGTAACGTCGTTCACCCTCGGCCAGGCCTGCGGCCGCGGCGAGCAGAGCGATGATCGCGGATAGACAGACAAACAGCACCGCCTTGTCGGAGGTGCCGAAGACGCCGATGACCCATTCGCGAACAGCCGCCGGGGTGTGATCCACGACCGTGTTCCCGACCGCGTAGAACGGTGCGGAATCGGGCGCGACGGCGGTGGCGGTCAGTTGTCCGGCAGCGAGCGCGGCCGCCGCGGCGACCAGTCCCGCGATGACCCGTCGTGCTGCTTGCTCCATCGTCGCCTCCCGTTGGCTCCACTCTTCTCCTGCTGTCAACGAGCCGCCACCGCATATGGTTCAGATGTGGCGCGGGTATTGGTGACGGGCATGTCGGGGACGGGCAAGACCACGCTGTTACAGGAGCTGGCACGGCGCGGTATGCGCACGGTGGACACCGACTACGACGGCTGGACTTTGGCCGACGGTAGGTGGGATGCGGGCCGGATGTCGGAGCTGCTGGATCAGCATGCCGAGGTTGTTGTTTCCGGCACCGTCGACAACCAGGTGGACTTTTATGACAGATTCGCCCACGTGGTGCTGCTCAGTGTGCCGTTGTCGGTGGCGATCGCGCGGGTCAGCTCACGCTCCGGTAATCCGTACGGGCGAACCAGGGCCGAGCAGGACGAGATAGCGCAGAACACCGAGGCGATAGAACCGCTGTTACGCGAGAGCGCCTCGATGGAATTGGATGGCCGGCTGCCCGTACCCGAACTGGCCGACCATGTTGCGGCGCTGGTGTATTCGTGACGTCGGCTCAGCCGGCCACCGCACGGATGAACCCGACGGCGGCATCTTCCAGTTGCTTGAGTCCCGGATCTTCCAGCGGATAGTGCCCGGCCCGTTCCAGGGGAACTACCGTCACCGGCACCTGGGTGATGGGCTCGAGCACCGGCTTACTGAACTCGTAGGGAGTCCACTGGTCCTCGTCGGGTTGCGTGAGCATGACCGGACACACGTCGAAGTCGGCCGGTTCGACGGCGGGGGCATAGCTCATGTACTCCGCCAGGAACTTCACACTGACCCAGTTGGCGGCCGATGTGCGGTCCTTCATGAAGACCTTCATCGCCGCGCGGTTGTTGGCAAGCGTGCTCATCTTCGCGGCCAGCCACATGGGGTAGCGCACCCGACGGGCCGGCGTCTTGGCCGCGAGCCGTAGGAACGGGACGCCCACACGCGCCGTCAACAGATCATGCGCGGTCCCGTCGGCCACCTCGCGCACCCGCTGATCCAGGAACGTCATGCCGATGATCCCGCGTACTGTGTCGCGTGGCGCCTTGGCGGCCACGTGGTAGGCGAGCATGCCGCCGGCACTGAGGCCGTACAGCACGATGGGGCGCACATCGCGGCGCCGCTCGTAGTCCAGGAAGTCGACCACCAGGTCCACCCAATCGCCGTATCCCGGCACCGTGCCGGGCGCCACATCGGTCAGGCCGTAGCCCAGGTTGTCGATCGCGACCGTCTCGTAGCCTCTGCGCGCCAACGGCGCACCAAGAATCAGTGACATCTGGCGGCCGTTGGTGCCTACCCCGTGCAGCAACACCACCTTGACCGGTGCCGCGGCATTGGTATACCGGTCGAGGTGCACCTGATTGCCGTGCCAATCCCAGAATTCCGGCTCTATTGCCATGAATGTGGATGACCTCATGTGTGGTATGGGAGTTCGAGGGTCACCGGTCCGCAGACGAGCATGATCATGGCGAGCGCGTTCTCGGCGTTGTGGAAGCCGTAGGCCCTGCGGATGATCAACCGGACCTTGTTGTTGAGCCCTTCGTGGCGGCCGTTGGCCAGTCCGCGCTCCACCGCGGCTTGGATGCCATCGAGGTGTTTGTTGATGGTTCGGCCGACCTTGACGAACTGCGGGATCCGGCACCGCTGCGCCCATGAGCACCATTTCCCGAGCATGTCGGTGACGGTGTCGGCGTCAAGATCCCCGGCGAACACCGCCCGCAGCGATTCCTTCAGTTCGTAGGCGCGGACCAGTGCGCCGCCCTCGCGTTTGAGCTGGGCGAGGGTGGCTTTCTGTGTGTCGGTGAGGGATTCGGGGTTCTTCAGCAGCGCCCAGCGGGCTCCCTTGTAGGTTTTGGCGATCTGCTTGTCCGACAGTTTGCGCGCGGACTGCCATACCTGACGGCGAACGTCGTCGAGGGCGTCGGTGGCTAGTTTGACGACATGGAACGGATCGAAGCAGATCACCGCCTGCGGGGCATGTGCGCGAACGGATTTCGCGAATGCCGGCCCGAGGTCCATCGACACGGCCTCGATCTTCTTCGCGCCATCGGCGGGTAGGGCCGCGGTGAAGAACGCGTCGAGAGTGGCTGCCTTCTTGCCCGGCGCACCCCACACGATTGTGCCGGTGTCGTGGTCGGACACCAAAGTCAAATACTTGTGGTGCTTGCGCCAGGAGATCTCATCGACGCCGATGTCGACCAGCCCGGCCAGCCGGTCGGGGTCCAGTTTCTCGGCCACGACGCGCGAACACATCGCCCCGACGGTGCGCCACGTGACGCGGCAGAACGTCGACACCGTCTTCTTGTCACACTTGGCGGCCAGCCAGACCGCAAGGTCCTCGAAGTCGCGGGTGAACCCCGATCCCGGCCGCGCGAACGGCACTGACTCGGCCAGGACACCGTGCTCGGGGCAGCGCAACCGACGTCGCCGCAGTTTGAGCACACATACCCGCCCACTGAGGTCCAGGTGCCGCCACGCCGAATCCACCATCCGTGTGTCGTAGCGGTGCCGGGTACGGAAATCGCAATGCGGACAGGACATCACCCGCTGTTGCGGGCGCACCCACACCGTCACCTTGTCGCCGCACTCGACGTCGCGGACCGTGGTCTTCGGCAGGTCGAGGACACGGTTGAGTAAAGTGGTCGCGCGCACGGGCAAGCTCCTTGGTACGAGGTGTAGGAGCTTTCGAACCTATGAGCTACCCGTGCGCCCAGACCACTCCGCCACGCGAGACATAGCACACCCCACCCGACCCACATTCATGGCAATAGAGCCAGAATTCCTCCTGCGGCGCCGTCGATTCGTCCAGGCGCAGCCGCTCGGGGAGGAACATCTGGAGGTCTTTCCACGCCTGCTGGTCGCGGTAGTAACGAGGCATACGGCAACCCTATGCGCGGTCTGACAACGGCGATACACCGGAATGCACGAAGCCCCCGTCTCCAGTGGAAACGGGGGCTTTCGCGACTGAATCGATCAGAAAGCGGCTTCGTCGAGCTCCATGATGTCGTTGTCGACGTTGTCCAGGATGGCGCGAGTCGAGGTCAGCACGGGCAGCATGTTCTTGGCGAAGAACGAGGCGGCCGCGATCTTGCCCTCGTAGAAGGCCTTGTCGGCACCGGTGGCGCCGGCGTCCAGCGCCTCGATGGCGACGGCAGCCTGACGCTGCAGCAGCCAGCCGATCAGCAGATCGCCGACGCTCATCAGGAAGCGCACAGAGGCCGTACCGACCTTGTAGACCTGGGTGATCTCCTGCTGTGCGGCCATCAGGTTGCCGGTCATGCCCGCCGCCATGGCCTGCACGTCCTCCAGCGCCGTAGCGAGCAGCGCACGCTCGGCCTTGAGGCGACCGTTGCCGGTCTCGCTCTTGACGAACTCCTCGATCTGGCCGGAAACGAAGGCCAGCGACTTGCCCTGGTCCTTGACGATCTTCCGGAAGAAGAAGTCCTGGGCCTGGATCGCGGTGGTGCCCTCATACAGCGAGTCGATCTTGGCGTCGCGGATGTACTGCTCAATCGGGTAGTCCTGCAGGAAGCCGGAGCCACCGAAGGTCTGCAGGCTCTCGGTGAGCTTCTCGTAGGCGCGCTCGGAGCCCACACCCTTGATGATCGGCAGCAGCAGGTCGTTGAGCTTGACCGCATCCGCAGCCTCGACGCCGTTGATGGCCTTGGCGGCCACGGCGTCCTGGAAGGTGGTGGCGTACAGGTACAGCGCACGCAGACCCTCGGCGTAAACCTTCTGGGTCATCAGCGAGCGGCGCACGTCCGGGTGGTGCGTGATGGTGACACGGGGAGCGGTCTTGTCGGTCAGCTGTGTCATGTCCGCACCCTGCACGCGGGTCTTGGCGTACTCCAGCGCGTTCAGGTAGCCGGTCGACAGGGTGGCAATGGCCTTGGTGCCCACCATCATGCGGGCCTGCTCGATGACATCGAACATCTGCGCGATGCCGTTGTGCACCTCGCCGACCAGCCAGCCCTTGGCGGGTACGCCGTGCTGACCGAAGCTCAGCTCACAGGTGGCCGAAACCTTCAGGCCCATCTTGTGTTCGACATTGGTGACAAAGGCACCGTTGCGCTCGCCCGGCTCGCCGGTCTCGAAGTTCGGGATGAACTTCGGCACGAAGAACAGCGACAGGCCCTTGGTGCCGGGGCCGGCGCCCTCGGGGCGGGCCAGCACCAGGTGCATGATGTTCTCGAACATGTCGTCCGAATCGGCCGAGGTGATGAAGCGCTTCACACCCTCGATGTGCCAGGAGCCGTCCTCCTGCTTGATGGCCTTGGTGCGTCCGGCGCCCACGTCCGAACCGGCGTCGGGCTCGGTGAGCACCATGGTGGCGCCCCAGCCGCGCTCGGCGGCGAATTCGGCCCACTTCTTCTGCTCATCGGTGGCGACGTTGTAGAAGATCTGCGCGAAACCGGCACCGCCGCTGTACATCCAGACGGCGGGGTTGGCGCCCAGGATCATCTCCTGAACGGCCCACATCAGCGAGCGGGGAACCGGGCTGCCGCCGAGCTCTTCGATCAGGCCGAGGCGATCCCAGCCGGCTTCGGTGATGGCCTTGACGGACTTCTTGAAGGGCTCGGGGATGGCGACCGAGTGGGTCTCCGG
The DNA here is from genome assembly GCF_001605725.1 of Mycobacteroides immunogenum. Classification (NCBI taxonomy): domain Bacteria; kingdom Bacillati; phylum Actinomycetota; class Actinomycetes; order Mycobacteriales; family Mycobacteriaceae; genus Mycobacteroides; species Mycobacteroides immunogenum. The sequence goes on along the minus strand of NZ_CP011530.1, from coordinate 5,055,856 downwards.
ATCGAAGACCGGTGGGTTGCGGTCGCCCTCGGCGAACGAATCGGCCAGCGGTCCTTCGGCGAGGGTGCGCATTTCGGCAAGGAAGGTGCGAGCGGTGTCTTCGTCCAGCTCGGGGAATTCTTCGCCCCCGAATACCTGCTGGATCTTGAAGAGCTCGAAGAGGTTGAACTCCAGGTCGCGGACGTTCGACTTGTAGTGGCCCATGTGCGTCATTGCCTTTTCTCGTGGGGCTGTTCTGAGTATTCGGTTGGGTTCTTACTTCCGATTAAGTTACCCACCGGTAACAACTGAACTATACCGCCGCTCAGCGGATGACAAAAGTCCTGACCTTGTGTCTGTCATCACAATTCGATATCGCAGGTCAGGGGCTGTTTTTTGGCGCTTCGAAGAGTGATGTCGGACCCGTGGTGTTCGCTTATGCATGCCAGCTCACCGCCCATGAGAGGACCTTGTATGCCTGCCATGCCCCCACCCGTTCTGACCGAGTTGGACGGCCTGATCGAGTACATCGCGCAGCAGCAAGACGCTTTCCGGATCGTGGCTTTCGGCTTGACTGACGAGCAGGCTCGCCTGACTCCGACGGCGGGCACGCTATCCATTGGCGGGTTGATCAAGCATGTCACCCACATGCAGGCCGGCTGGACGGACCGGATCGTGTCGGCTCCCGGTCCCGGAACCGACCATCAGCGTGCCGATGACGAGTTCGCCTTGGGCGAGGACGAGACGCTCGCCGGGGCGTTGGCGGCATTCGGTGCGCAGAGCGCGGCGACGCTCGCCGCGGTCAAAGACAAGGGCCTGGACACTCCGGTACCGATCCCGTCCGCACCCTGGTTCCCCAAGGACATCGACGCCTGGAATGTGCGTTGGGTGGCGCTGCATATCGTTGAGGAACTGGCGCGCCATGCCGGCCATGCCGACATCATTCGCGAAACAATCGACGGCGCAACGATGTACGAGCTACTTGCCGCGGCCGAGGGCTGGGAGCCCACCGACTGGCTCAAGCCCTGGACGCCTAAGGCTTAGCGGCCGTAACGCAGGATCTTCATGGTGGTCGCGAAGCTCAGCGTGGTGGCGTTGAGGGACCCTGCCGCGTCGTTCCGGTTGGAGGCGCCGCTGGCCAGGATGTACACAAGTAGTCCGCGCACGATGTTGAAAGACACGTGTTGCCGAATGCCGTTGGCTCCCGAGGGGAACATAAAGCATGATTCCGTTGTGGTGAGCTCTTTTTGGCTGTTCTGAACAGGATTTGGCTCGTCGAATTCGAAGGAGCATCGCCAGGTGGTGGTGCCGCCGGGAATGATGTACGCGATCGCATCGCATCTCTTCAGCGTGTCTGAGCCGCCGTCGGCCGACAACGCGTCTGCCGCCGGAACCACCCGGATCAGGATTTCGCGCTCGGGGTTCTTCCGATCCCGTAGGTACAGCGTGGATGTCTCGCGACCCTTCGGGCGGAGTGCCCAGATGGGATCAATAGTGTTGCAGCCCACCGGGGTTCCCCCGATGTTGGTGGCCGATCCGGGCGGAACGGCAGGATTGAACTCGCCCGATTTGAAGGTCGGTGACGGATTCTTCTCCCACCCCTCGGGATAGTCGAACTGTCCGGGTAGCAAGCTGTCGAGGACGGCATTGGGTTGCCCGGCCAACGATTCACCGGGCCTTACGTTGGCCGCGCTGGGCGCGGATTCCGGCCGAGTATGAGTGCCATTGTGCTGGCGCGGCCAGATCAGGACCGCCACGACAGAGGATGCGACAACCAGCACAATGGCGCCGACGATGGCAACAATTCGCTTGTGTCTGACCATGGTTCGCTCAGTGTCGGCTGTGACTGGGGATGTGGTGGTCTGCACAAGATGTGGTGCCGGGGCTGGCGGAGGTGCCGGGGCGGGTACGGGCTGTGCCACCGTCTGGCGGTGCTGCGCCGGATCTGCCAGGATCTGCTGAGCGGCCGACGCGAACTCGCCGGCGCTCTGGTAACGGTCAGCGGGATTCTTGGCCATTGCCTTGGCAATCAGCCCGTCCATTGACTCGGGTACCGGCGCGAACTGGGAGATCCGGGGCGGGGGCGTCGAAAGGTGCGCATTGATGAGGGCGGGCAGGGAGTTGCCGGATCCGAATGGCGGTTGACCGGTGACCATGCGAAAGAGCGTGCAGCCCAAGGCATACACGTCGGCTCGGCCATCGACGGCCGCGCCGGACAGGACCTCCGGTGCGGCATACGCGATAGTGGCCGTCACATTACCTGCCGAGGTGACGCTGCTGCTGTCATCAAGTGCGCGGGCAACGCCGAAGTCGCCCAGCATGATTCGTCGGTCACCCTCGGATAGCAGGATGTTGGCCGGCTTCACGTCGCGGTGCACCAGACCGCGGGCGTGCAGATAGTCGAGCGCCTTGGCGACTTCGCTAACGATGTGAACGGCCCGGGTCAACGACACACGCCCGTTCACCGATTCCGAATGCGCATCGCTGCCCTGCACGTACTGCATCGCGATCCAGAGATCACCCTGTGGAGTCTCGCCGCGGTTGTGCACTGTGACGATGTTCGGGTGGTCCAGGGATGCGGCGAGCGATGCTTCCCGCATGAACCGCGCCCGGAAGGCGGGGTCGCGCGAGGCTTGGGCGCTGAGGATCTTCAGGGCCTCGGAACGTTGCAGATTCGGATTCGCGGCCAGATAGACGGTACCCATGCCGCCGCGGCCGAGGACGCGTTCAATCTGGTATCCGGATACGGTCGTCCCCGGTGCTAGGTCCCCGGCCTGCTGGCTACCCGCATCTGGTGGGGGTCTCTCCGATGACGTCATTCCCCTGTGCGTCCCTCTCGCCCGGCGGTTTGGCCATCGTACTTGTGATATTTCCTCACGGCGTTCAAGACGGTGGTCCCTTCCAGGTTTGCGGAGGAGCATGGACGCGTGGGTGAGCTTCCCGTAGTCGACCTGTCCGGCGATCCGAACCAGCTACGTGCGGCCCTGCGCGAGGTCACACACGACGTCGGTTTCTTTTACCTCACTGGGCACGGTGTTTCGCCGGGGCTGGTGGACCAGGTGCTGTCGGCCGCCGGCCGGCTTTTCGCTCTCCCAGAGCAGGATAAGGACGCCATCGCGATGGTCCGAAGCCCACATTTCCGCGGCTTCACCCGGCTGGGTGGCGAGCTGACCGGTGGGCGTACCGACTGGCGTGAGCAGATCGATGTGGGACCCGAGCGCGCCGCCAGTGAGACGGTACGAGACCGCGACTACATGTGGTTACAAGGACCCAATCAGTGGCCGGAGGCAGTCCCTGAGTTGAGAGCGGCGCTCGAGAGCTGGGATGTGGCGCTGGCGGAGGTGGGGCGAAAACTACTGAAGGAGTGGGCCATTGCCTTAGGGGCCGATGGTGACTTCTTCGACGAGGCATTTGGGGCCGAACCGGCGACGCTGATCAAGGTCATCCGGTATCCGGCGGTTGGGTCCAGCGACCAGGGCGTGGGTGCGCACCGGGATTCCGGTGTGCTGACCCTGCTGTTGGCCGAGCCCGATGTCGCAGGCCTGCAGGTTGAGGTGGACGGGACGTGGCTGGATGCCCCGGGGCGCTCGGGTGCGTTCATCGTCAACATCGGAGAGTTGCTTGAGCGCGCCAGTGGTGGATATCTGCGCGCTACTCGGCACCGGGTGATTCTCACCGGGGCGCCGCGCACGTCTGTCGCCTACTTCTTCAATCCGAGGCTGGATGCGCATATTCCGGCGCTGGAGCTGCCACGGGAGTTGCGGGACCGGGCGCGCGGTGTACGTGCTGATCCGGGCGATCCGATTCACGCCACCTATGGCGAGAACGCCTGGAAGAGCCGGCTGCGGGCCCATCCCGATGTGGCCGCCGCGCACGGGCACCTCAGCAGCAGGTAGCGACCCCGTAGATCTGGTCCGCGAACCGGTAGTGCGCGTATTACTCACCCTGTGGCAAACTACTGGCACAGAGTGAGGGAGGAGATCCATGCGAACGATCTGTTCGATGGCGGCGGGGTTCGGTTTGGCGTTGTCCATGTTCGCTGCGCCGATTGTGTCGGCAGCGCCAGGGAACGGCCCAGTCGCGGTCCAATGCCAGGTGTATGCCGATAACAACTTCGGCCCGCCTGGTTTTGGCCCGGGTGGCATGCCCGGAATGGGGTTTGGGATGAAGCAATGGGCGGGCACGGTGATCGGCCGCGGAAGTAACGAGGGCGAGGCGCGCCAAGACGCCGAGCGGCAGATGTGGGGCCCCTACGGGATGGCGCCCGAGCTGCGCGACTGCGTACCCGCGGCCTAGCGAGCGAAGCAAGATCCTTCAAGAGCTGGACGCACAAGCAATTCTACGGAGTGGGGCGTCGTGTTGCTCACGCGCTAGATGCTGCGGGCCTTGAACTGCGGCTCGGTCTTGTCGATCCCGGCCTTGCGTGCGATGGCGAAGTTGGGTCCGCGCATCAGCCGCAGCTGCAGGCGGCGTTCCAAGCCGAATGCCCGCCGCGGAACCATCGACCACGCCTTGTCGAACAGTGTCTTGGTGGCGGCCACCGAATCGGGGGAGCGTGACAGGATCTGATCGATGAGTTCGGAGGCGTCGGCCTCCGGGTCGGCGCTCACCTGAGTAACCAGCCCGATTTCCTTGGCATAGAAGCCGTCGAACATCTCACCGGTCATGGTGAGGCGCTTGGCGGTGTCGATTCCGATCAATTGACTCAGCGTGACGCTTCCGGACATATCGGGGATCAGACCCCATTTGGCTTCCAGGATCGAGAACTCGGCGTCGGGTGTGGTGAACCGGAAGTCGGCGGCCAGCGCCAGCTGCAGCCCCCCGCCGTAGCAACGCCCTTGGATGACCGCGATCACCGGCACGCGAAGCCGGCGCCACGCCCAGCATGCCTCCTGAAAACCGTTGGTACCCAGCCAGGGGAGCGGAATGAAGTTCGCGACGACGCGCGCCGGATCTTTCCCGGCGGCCGCGAAATCCAGGCCGGTAGAAAATGTGTCCCCCTCACCGGACAGCACTACCACCCGGATCGAGTTGTCCGAGGCAATATGACGGGCTGCGGCGGTCAACCCGTTCAGCATGTCGATAGTGAGTCCGTTGAGCTTCTCGGGCCGGGACAAGGTGACGCGAGCTACCTGTCCGTCGACGCGTAGGGTCACATGTGACGTCATGAAGCAAGACTAGAGGTGACATCCAGTTATGACGAGCGACACCACTTTGGACGCGGCGACGCTGCGGGAGGCGTTCGGGCACTTCCCGACCGGCGTAGTTGCGATTGCTGCCGAGATCGGCGGAACGCGAACCGGATTGGCAGCCAGCACGTTTGTGCCGGTGTCGCTGGATCCCCCGCTTGTGGCGTTTTGCGTGCAGAATTCCTCGAGCACATGGCCCAATCTGCGGGCGGCCCCACGGCTGGGTATCAGTGTGCTGGGCGAGTCGCACGACGATGCCGCGCGCACTCTGGCGGCCAAGACCGGTGATCGGTTCGCCGGCCTGGATACCTCGACCACCGAAACCGGTGCGGTGTTCATCGGCGGCACCACGGCCTGGATCGAGACTTCCATCCAGTCCGAGGTGCCCGCCGGTGATCACGCGATTGTCATCTTGAATATTCACGGGCTGACGGTGCATGCGTCGGTCGCACCGATCGTGTTCCACCGCAGCAAGTTCCGCAAGCTACTGGGCTAGGCCGGTGCGGCGTAGGGACTGGACTGATTGGTCCGGGCCCATTCACGTTCAGCCTCCGAGTTCATCGGCGGCGGTACCAGCCCGTTGATCATCCAGAGTTCCTCGCTGGTCTCGTCAACGTGGAACTCCCAGTGCAGGCCCGGCCGTTCCAGATACGGCCTGAGCACGCCGCCCAGCCGCAGGGCGCTGCGCTCGCGTGCGGCCTTGTCGGGCAGGGTGCGCGCAATGTGATCGACAACGATCCGCACGGCGGTGCCGGCCCGTTCACCGCCGACATACAAGTCGTCCGGTTCGATCTGTTTGAACACTGTGACGACGTAAAACCGGGGGAGGCCCACGGTGACGTACACGTCGGTGATGCTGTTTGCGAGATCGGATTTTTCCTTGTCGGAAAAGACGTTTGGCGTGTGATAGATCGTCCACAGCGGCATGTAAGACTCCTTGGGCTCAATGTATCGAGTAGGGGTCAGCGTCCGCTGCGGTAGGCGAGGTTCTCGACAGGCCCGGCCAGCTGGGACTTGATCTGCACGGTGAGGTCATCGGTGAGTACCTCGCTGTCGCCCTTTTCCAGCGCGTCGATGATGCGTGCCGCGATCACCGCGGGCGGTGTTTTAGGGACGGGCATTGCCGACACCATGTCGGTGTCGATGAAGCCGGCATGGACGCCGAGTACCTGCGTGCTCTGCGCTTCGAGCTCCAGGCGCAGCGAATTGGATAGCGACCAGATGGCCGCCTTCGATGCCCCGTAGGCGCCGGCACCGCCCAGCCACGAGAGCACCGAGTGGACATTCACGATCGCCCCGCCGCCGTTGGCCTTGAGGATCGGCGCGAATGCCCTGACGATCCGCAGCGGTCCGAAGACATTGGTCTGGAATGTCGCGTCGATGCTCTCGAAGTCTCCGGTGAGCAGCGAATCAGGATGTAGCACACCGGCGTTGTTGACCACGATCTCCACGTCCGTGAGGTCGCGGGCCAGTGCCGCCACCGAGGCCTCGGAGGTGACTTCGAGTTGTTTGGTGATGACCTGCGCACGCGGATCCTCGAATGGCTCGCGGGCGGTGCTGTACACCGTGCGCGCACCGCGGCTCAGTACCTCGTCGACGATGGCAGCGCCCAATCCGCGGCGGCCACCGGTGACCAGTACGACCTTGTTTTCGATCATTCCCATCTCCTAACTAACGAATACGTTAGTCAGAACGCTAGCCGCACTAGCTGGATAACGCAAGCGTTAGTTACAATGGGTCGATGACCATGGAGCTCGAGCGGCTGTTGCGGGATCGCTCTCGATGGAACACCGATGCGTGCTCGATTGGGAAGGCCCTGGATCTGCTCGGCACCAAGACGGCGTTCTTAATCGTGCGCGAATGCTTCTATGGCTCAACACGGTTCGACGAGTTCGCCGAGCGAATCGGCGTATCGGCACCCGCCGTGTCGCGTGCGCTCAGGCAGCTGGAGACGGCGGGTGTCGTGGAGAAGTCGCCGTACCGCGAACCGGGCCAGCGGGAGCGGGATGGGTATGTGCTGACCCGCATGGGCGAGGACCTGCTCCCGGTGCTGCTGTCCCTGCTCAAGTGGGGCGACGAGTATCTACAGGACGGGCACAAGCCGTTGGCGTTGATCGACAAGCAAACAGGCAGGGAAGTTGGGGTCGAAGTAACGTCGAGCCCGGGTCGGGCAGTGTCTGCCGATGGCATCGAGGTCCGTGCCGCGCGACGCTAGATGGCTATCGCCCGTGGCTCGCCCGCTTACCCATTCCAGAAATGCCGGTATGGCTCGATCCATTGGTCGATCTGGAGCAGGCCGTGGGGGCGCAGCGCGTAAACCCGGCGTTGTGCGTCTGGCCTAACGTCCACCAGTCCCACTTCGCGGAGCACCCTTAAGTGGCGCGAAACCGTGGGTTGTGTCAGGTCGGGCAGTGTCGCGACGAGGTCACCGGCGGCCCATTCGCCGCCCGCCAGCGCATCGAGCAGAATCCGCCGGCTTGGCTCGGCCACCGCCTCGAAGACGTCCATGAATAGAGTATTGCATTGCTTCTATATAGAAGCAATCAAATATATGAAGGCGTCACAAATTCTCCCAGGTCGGAGCGGTCTACGGACGCTTCGACAGCTCTTCTTGATAACCGCGCATGCGGTCGCGGAGTTCGCGTGCGTCGTCCTCGCGGCCTTCGCGCTCGGCGAGATCGGCACGTATAGAGAGTTCCTTGATCGCGGTACGGATGTCCGCGACGCTCACTGTGTCACCCATATTCCGATGTTGCCCGCATTGCCGGTGATGGGCATTGGCGACGAGTGACAAAGTCCTGGCTCGCTGGTTGGAGTTCAGCGGCGCCCGACAATAGGACGGAGCTTGCCCAGGTGCCATTTGATGAAGGGGCGGACGATGGGGGCGAAGGCCCGCAGCGGTAGCCAGCCCACCCAGCGGGGTGTTCCGCCGAGGTGCCAGATGAGCCGCGTCCCGCCCGATCCGTTATCCAGTACCTCAAAGACTTCGGCCGCCGAATCAAGAACTAGCGGAACAGAACACGCGGTGGCGGTGACGCCAAGCGCCCGGGCCGGTTCGCTGACAACGATCTGCTCGGCCAGCACGATGAAGGTGTTGATCAGCGCACGCTTGGTCCCGACCTCGCGCAGTGCGGTCCCCGCGTAGTCCACACCTTTGGTGAACGGGGTCCAGCTCAAGAATCGTTCGTCGAGTAACGCTTTGAACACCTGGTCGGGTGGGTTGAAGAAATCGCGTTGCACGGTGACGGCGAAGGACGCCTCGGAGTCCAGGTACTCGCGTAGCTGATCGGCGGCCACGGGGGTGAGGTTGAAACGGGCCGCGGAGATTCCGCCCGCGGCCAGGATCGCCAACAGAATCAAGCCGACAACAGCTGCGGCGGCCGCCAGGCACGCAACCGTGATGACGATGATCAGCCAGGTTTCCAAACGCTTCTCCTGTGCACAACCTGGCTAACGGCGAAATAGCTTGTTACCCAACCAGACGATTGGGTCGTACTTGCGATCGGCGACGCGTTCCTTCATGGGGATCAGGGCGTTGTCGGTGATGTGGATGCCCTCCGGGCACACCTCGGTGCAGCATTTGGTGATGTTGCAGTAGCCCAGGCCGAGCTCCTCCTGCGCCACCTCACGCCGGTCGGCGACATCGAGCGGGTGCATCTCAAGCTCGGCCACGCGCATCAGGTAGCGCGGGCCGGCGAAGGCCTTCTTGTTCTCTTCGTGGTCGCGCACCGCGTGGCATGTGTTTTGGCACAGGAAACATTCGATGCACTTGCGGAATTCTTGCGAGCGCTCCACGTCCTCCTGCTGCATCCGGTACTCGCCGGGCTTGAGGCCCTTGGGTGGGGTGAATGACTGGACTTCCCTGGCTTTTTGATAGTTGAACGACACATCGGTGACCAGGTCGCGGATCACCGGGAAGGCGCGCAACGGGGTCACGGTGACGGTCTCGGACTCGTCGAACGTCGACATCCGGGTCATGCACATCAGCCGGGGACGGCCGTTGATCTCGGCCGAGCACGATCCGCACTTGCCTGCCTTGCAGTTCCAGCGCACCGCCAGGTCTGAGGCCTGGGTGGCCTGGATGCGGTGGATGATGTCGAGCACCACCTCGCCCTCGCTGACCGGAACGGTGAAGTCGATGAGCTCTCCGCCGTCGTCGTCGCCTCGCCAGACCCGGAGGTGCGCGTCATAGCTCACGTCAGGACTTCCTTCCTGGGTGCTCTGCCAGTTCTTCGGGTGTGAAGTACTTCTCCAGCTCGCCGATCTCGAACAGTTCCAAGAGATCTGGGCGCATCGGGACCTGTGGTTCGGGTGTGACGAGCACATCGGGAACCGCCGGATCGCCACCGGTGGTGCTGCAGACCAGCAGCGTTTTGCGCCAGGTGGCATCCATGTTGGGGTGATCATCGCGGGTGTGCCCGCCACGGCTCTCGGTGCGCAGCAGTGCTGCCTTGGCCACGCATTCGCTGACGAGCAGCATGTTGCGCATGTCGATCGCCAGATGCCAGCCCGGGTTGAACTGCCGGTGCCCTTCCACCGCAACGTGTTTGAAACGCTCCTTGAGCTCGTTGAGCTTCACGAGGGCCTGCTCGACTTCTTCCTCCTTGCGGATGATTCCGACCAGGTCATTCATCGCCTGCTGCAAATCGGTGTGCAGGGTGTAGGGGTTTTCGGCACCTGCGGCTGCGGGGTCACCGAAGGGCGCCAGTGCCAGAGCAGCCGCCTTGTCGACGTCAGCCTCGGTGATCTGCGGGCGAGACGTCAGGCCCTTCACGTAGTCGGCGGCGCCCAGGCCCGCCCGCCGCCCGAATACCAGCAGATCGGAAAGTGAATTGCCGCCCAACCGGTTTGAACCGTGCATGCCGCCGGAGCACTCGCCCGCGGCGAACAGGCCCGGCACGGTGGCGGCACCACTGTCGGGGTCGACCTCGATGCCGCCCATCACGTAGTGACAGGTGGGTCCGACTTCCATGTCGTCCTTGGTGATGTCGACCTCGGCCAGCTCCTTGAACTGGTGGTACATCGACGGCAGCCGCTTCTTGATCTCCTCGGTGGGGATACGCGAGGCGATATCCAGGTACACGCCGCCGTGCGGAGTACCACGTCCTGCCTTGACTTCGGAGTTGATGGCACGGGCCACCTCGTCACGGGGCAGCAGGTCGGGGGTGCGCCGTGCCGAGTCGTTGTCCTTGAGCCACTGATCGGCTTCTTCCTCGGTCTCGGCGTATTGGCCCTTGAACACCGCAGGGATGTAGTCGAACATGAAGCGCTTGCCTTCGGAGTTCTTCAGCACGCCACCATCACCGCGCACGCCCTCGGTGACCAGGATGCCTTTGACCGAGGGCGGCCAGACCATGCCGGTGGGGTGGAACTGGATGAACTCCATGTTGATCAGCGTTCCGCCGGCACGCAGCGCCAGGGCATGCCCGTCGCCGGTGTACTCCCAGGAGTTCGACGAGACCTTGAACGACTTGCCGATTCCGCCCGTCGCCAAAACCACTGCGGGAGCTTCGAACAGAATGAAACGGCCACTTTCGCGCCAATACCCGAAGGCGCCGGAGATTCTGGAGACGCCGTCGGTGCTGTCCAGCAGCAGGTCGGTGATGGTGCATTCGGCGAAGATCTTGATACGCGCCTCGTAGTCGCCGGTCTCGGCGAAGTCCTCCTGTTGCAGCGACACGATCTTCTGCTGCATGGTGCGGATGATCTCCAGGCCGGTGCGGTCACCCACGTGCGCCAGCCGTGGGTAGGTGTGGCCGCCGAAGTTGCGCTGGCTGATCCGGCCGTCCTTGGTTCGGTCGAACAGCGCGCCGTACGTTTCCAGTTCCCAGACGCGGTCCGGTGCTTCTCGTGCGTGCAGCTCGGCCATACGCCAGTTGTTCAGGAACTTTCCGCCACGCATGGTGTCACCGAAATGAATCTGCCAGCTGTCCTTGTCGTTGGCATTTCCCATCGACGCCGCGCACCCGCCCTCGGCCATCACGGTGTGTGCCTTGCCGAACAGGGACTTGCACACCACCGCGACCTTGAAACCCTGTTCACGTGCCTCGATGACGGCGCGCAGGCCGGCGCCGCCGGCACCGATCACGACCACGTCGTATTGGTGCCGTTCGAGTTCAGCCATTAATTAACCCCAGTTTGTTTACGAGTATGGATGTGAGTTTGGCTGCTAACCAACGAATCTCGGGTCGGAGACGGTGCCGCTGGCCACCAGCATGATGTACAGGTCGGTGAGGATCAGCGTGCCCAGTGTGATCCAGGCGAAGAGCATGTGCCTGGTGTTGAGCTTGCTGACCTGTGTCCAAATCCAATATCGGACAGGGTGTTTGGAGAAGTGTTTGAGTCGCCCGCCGGTGACGTGCCGGCAGGAGTGGCAGGACAGCGTGTACACCCAGAGCAGCACCACGTTGGTCACCAGGATCACGTTGCCCAACCCGAATCCGAAGCCGCCGGTTTTTTCGGAATGGAAGGCGACGACGGCGTCATAGGTGTTGACGATCGAGATGAGCGCGGCGGCGTAGAAGAAGTACCGGTGCACGTTCTGCATGATCAACGGCAGTTTCGTCTCGCCGGAGTATTTCGCGTGAGGTTCGGCGACCGCGCATGCCGTCGGCGATTGCCAGACCGACCGGTAGTACGCCTTGCGGTAGTAGTAGCAGGTCAGCCGGAAGGCCAGCAGGAACGGCAGTGAGATGAAGGCCATGGGGATGAACCACGGCAGCTCGCCCACCCAATGACCGAAGTGGCTGGCTCCGGGCGCACAGGAGGTGCTGACGCACGGCGAATAGAACGGCGTCAGATAGTGGTACTGCGGCACCCAGTACGCGCTGCCCCAAAAGGCCCGCACGGTGGCGTAGATGACGAATGTCGCCAGGCCGAGGTTGGTGAGTAGCGGTGCGAGCCACCATTTGTCGGTGCGCAGGGTGCGCTCCGGAATTTGGGCACGCGAAGGCGAGAAGACCCCGGTGGCTTGACTCATCTGATTCCTTGCTCTTCGCGCAAGCGGCTCATCGATAGCCCCCCACGCCTTCGTCGTCGATATCGCCCCAGAACTCCCGGTCGTACTCGGTGTCGGGGATCTGGATCTTCTCGTTGCTGGCAAGGCGATGCTCGTGCGGCGCGAGGTCCAGGTCAGCGGCGTCGATATCCAGCCGCTCTACGTCGTTGACGATCCGGCGCACGGCCGGCAGGTCGCCATAACGCGACTGCAGAGAGTGGACGCAGCGGCGCAGGCTGCCAAGTGCTTGGTTGAGCTCGGTGAGCTCCGTCTTCGTCGACATCGGACTCCTTGGGCTGAAGGTGTCGTGGATCACAGGCTACGACAACCATCTTGCCAGTACAGCCGAACGGAAAGTGACACAAGTCACTGATGTCGTCAGTTAATTCAAGATCACCGAGCGGCTTCGGCGATTGCCGTACCGAGTTGTTCGGTGGTGGCGGTGCCGCCCAGATCGGGGGTCCGGACGCGACCTTCGCCCAACACCCGGTCGACGGCGAGCCGGATCTTGTTGGCCGTTTCGGGTTCGTTGAGGTGATCGAGAAGCATGGCCCCGGCAAGTATCTGCGCCACGGGATTGGCGATGCCCTGCCCGGCGATATCGGGAGCCGAGCCGTGTACCGACTCGAACATGGAGATGGCGGTGCGTTCCGGGTTGATGTTTCCCGACGCTGCCAGGCCGAGTCCGCCGGTGATGGCTGCCGCCAGGTCGGAAAGGATGTCGCCAAAGAGGTTGGAGGCCACGATGACGTCCAGGCTGGCCGGGTCGCTCACCATTCGCGCTGCCAGGGCGTCCACATGCATCGATACGGATGGGATCTGTGGATACTCGGCCGCGATCTGATGGAAGATGCTGTCCCAGTAAGGCATTGAATGAATAATGCCGTTCGACTTGGTGGCCGAGCAGACCCGGAAACCCGCCGAGGCGGCTAGCTCGAACGCGTACCGGATGATCCGCTCGCACCCGATTCGGGTGAAAACCGACTCCTGTAGCGCGAATTCGTTGTGGCTACCGTGATTGTGGACACCGCCGATCGGTGAATACTCACCCTCGGTGTTCTCGCGGACGATCACCATGGACAGGGCATCGGCCGGCACTCCGGCCAGGGGCGAGGAGATTCCGGGCAGTAGCCGTACCGGCCGCAGGTTCACATACTGGTTGAACGCGCGCCGCAGCGGGATCAGTAGGCCCCACAGTGATACGTCGTCGGGAACTCCGGGGTATCCCACGGCGCCGAGCAGAATCGCGTCGAACCCGGCGAGCGTCGCGGGCGCCTCGGGAGGCATCATCGCCCCGGTCTTGGCGTATCTCTCGCAGGAGTAATCGAATTCGGTCCATTCGATCCGGTCGCCGGTGGCGGCGTCCATCACCTTGACGGCTTCCCGGGTGACGTCGACACCGATGCCGTCGCCCGGGATGGTGGCTACCCGCATCCGGTCGCTCATACCGCCGCGCCGATGTACTTGGTCTCCATGAACTCCTCTATTCCCGCGAAACCGCCTTCGCGTCCGATGCCGGACTGTTTGACGCCACCGAATGGCGCGGCAGGTGTGGAGACGACGGGCCGGTTCAGGCCCACCATGCCCGTCTCCAGCTGTTCGGAAACGCGCCACCCCCGTCGGGTGTCATTGGTGTAAAGATATGCCACCAAACCGAATTCCGAATCGTTGGCACGCGCGACCACCTCTTCCTCGGACTCGAAGCTGGCGATCGCGGCAACCGGCGCGAAGATCTCGGTACGCATCATGTCGCTGTCGTCGGGCACGTCGGTCAGCACCGACGGTGGATAGAAGTAGCCGATACCCTCGGGCAGCTCTCCGCCCAGTCGCACTGTGGCGCCGCGCTTCCGGGCGTCCGCGACCAGCCGATCGGCCTTGGCCACGGCATCGGGGTCGATCAGCGGACCCACATCGACGCCAGGCTCGATGCCCGGCCCCATGCGCAGTGTGGCGAGTTTGTCGGTGAGCGCCTCGGTGAACGCCGCGGCGATACCGCGCTGCACGTAGATTCTGTTGGCGGCGGTGCAGGCCTGGCCGATGTTGCGCATCTTGGCAATCAGCGCACCGGCGGCGGCCTCGTCGGGGTCGGCATCGTCAAAGACGATGAACGGCGCGTTGCCGCCCAGTTCCATGGAGGTGCGTTTGACGGTGGGCGCGCACTGCGCGAGTAGGGAGCGTCCCACCTCGGTGGACCCGGTGAAGGAAAGCTTGCGGACACGGGGATCGGCGAGCAGTGGCGCCATGGTCGCGGCGGGATCGGCGGTGGTGATGACCGAGACCACGCCGTCGGGCACTCCCGCCTCGCGCAGGATGCCCAGCAGGGCAAGCATCGATAGTGGTGTCTGCTCGGCGGGTTTGACCAAGCACGTGCAGCCCGCGGCCAGCGCGGGGCCGATCTTGCGGGTTCCCATGGCCAGCGGGAAGTTCCAGGGGGTGATCAGTAGGCATGGTCCGACCGGACGGTGTGTCACGATCAACCGCGACTGGCCGTCCGGTGCCAGCATCACGCCGCCGTCCAGGCGGACAGCCTCGCCCGCGAACCAGCGGAAAAACTCTGCCGCATAGGCGACTTCACCCCGTGACTCGGCCAGGGGCTTGCCCATCTCCAGGGTCATGAGCAGGGCCAGGTCCTCGGTGCGCTGGATCATCAGGGTGTAGGCGCGCATCAGTACGTCGGAACGCTGCTGCGGTGTCGTTGCCGCCCAGGATCTTTGGGCGGCAACGGCATTGTCCAATGCCGTAAGTGCCGCGGTGCCGTTCACATCGGCAACCCCGGCCAGCACTTCCTCGGTGGCGGGGTTCACGACGGGAAAGGTGGGGCCGTGGCGGTCCTGGTGGATGAGGGCATTGGCGACCACCGAGGAGCTGGCGGACACGGGGGTAGACACTGTGCCGGGGTGCATGCCACCATGCTAGGGAGATTGTCAACAATCGACAATAGCTCTGCTGGATCAAGGGAAGGGATGCCGTGCCTGTCGGTCTTCGCGCAAGCGGCTCATCCGCAACCGCGCTATCGCCCGTCCTCAAGCAGGCCACCCCGGTGGTGGCGGTGCGAGGCCAGGGTTGCTATCTGTACGACGAAAGTAACCGCGAATACCTCGATTTCACCGCGGGAATCGGCGTAGTGAGCACCGGTCATTGCCATCCGCGTGTGGTCGAGGCCGCCCAACGGCAGGTGGCCACCCTCATCCATGGTCAATACACGACGGTCATGCACCGTCCGCTGCAAAATCTGGTGCGGCGCCTCGGCGAGGTATTGCCATCCAGCCTCGATTCTCTGTTCTTCGCCAATTCCGGCAGCGAGGCCATCGAGGCCGCCGTACGGCTGGCACGTCAGGCCACCGGACGCCCCAACATTGTTGTGTTCCAGGGCGGATTTCACGGCCGGACGCTGGCCGCCGCCACCATGACGACTTCGGGGCCGCGGTTCTCGTCGGGAATCGGTCCGCTGATGGCCGGGGTGTACAGCACCCCGTTCCCGACGGCCTATCGGTACGGCTGGAGTGAGGCCGAGGCGACCCGGTTCGCGCTGCAAGAGCTCGACTACCTGTTCGCGACAGCCACCGCCCCCAATCAGGTGGCGGCGATGGTCATCGAGCCGGTGCTCGGAGAGGGCGGATACATTCCCGCCAACACCGAGTTCCTCGCCGGTATCGCCGAGCGTGCGCGTCAGCACGGCATCCTGTTGGTGCTCGACGAGGTGCAGACCGGGTTCGGGCGCACCGGCGAGTATTTCGGGCACCAGCATTTCGGTGTCACCCCAGACATTCTGGTGATGGCCAAGGGAATCGCGAGTGGTTTCCCCATCTCGGGCATCGCCGCCCCGGCCGAGCTGATGGGCCGTGCCTGGCCCGGGTCTCAGGGCGGCACTTACGGCGCCAATGCCGTCGCATGTGCGGCCGCCCTGGCGACCCTGGATGTCATCGAGGAGGAACGGCTCGTCGAGAACGCCCGGGTGCGTGGCCACGAACTTCTCGATGGCGCGCGAAAGATTGCCGCCGACAGGGGAATCGACGGTGATGTGCGCGGGCTCGGACTGATGGTCGGTGTGGAGTTCAGCCAGGAGGGCCGGCCCGCGCCGCAACTGGCGGCACGGGCGCAGGCGGCGGCTGCCGAGAACGGTCTGCTGCTACTCATGTGCGGACCACACATGAATGTGGTGCGGATGATTCCGCCGCTGGTGGTGACGGCCGATCAGATATCCGATGCTCTCGGCATCTGGAGCAATGTGGTGGCGGGGCTGTGATGGACCGCTACATCTCCATCACCCTGACCAAGCGCGACGTCACCTGCCGTGCCCGGCTGCTGGACGCCGAAGCGCCGAGAACCTGTGACACGGTGTGGAATTCACTGCCGGTGCTAGGGCAGGCCTATCACGCGAAGTACGCGCGTAACGAGGTGTACACCCTGCTGCCGCCGCTACTGCCGGCACCCGGCCGCGAGAACCCGACCATCACCCCGATCCCCGGCGACGTGTGCTTCTTCGGTTTCGAACCGTGGGAAATCGGCAACCCCGCGTATGGATACGAGCCCGGCTCAGAGGCTCATTCGGCTCAGGGTGCCACCGATCTGGCGATCTTCTATGGCCGGAACAATCTGTTGATCAACGGTGATGCCGGCTGGGTGCCCGGAAACGTCTTTGCCACCATCGAAGAGGGTTTGGGCGACATCGCCGCGGCCTGCCAGGACCTGTGGCTCACCGGGGTTCAGGGCGAGCAGCTGGCCTTCGCACGGGCCTAGACACTGCGATTTCGGTGCAGAAAAGGGCGCTAAGCGCACCTTTCTGCACCGAAATCGCAAGTGGGCGTCCTAGCCCGCGAGTACCCGTTCGGCGAAGTGGCCCACGGCCAGCACCAAGTCGTCGCTGTGCCGTGGACCCACGATTTGCATGCCCACCGGCAGTCCCTGCGAGGTGTTGCCCACCGGGATGGACAGCGCAGGTTGTTGAGTCATGTTGAACGGATAGGTGAACGGGGTCCATTGCGCCCACCAGCGCATCCCGGAATCGGGTGGGACGTCGGCGCCCAGCGGGAACGCGGGGATCGGGACGGTCGGGGTGATGAGGACATTGTGCATCTCGTGGAACGCGCCCATGGTGACGCCCAGCTGCACACACGTATTGCGCGCCGCCAGATACTCGGTGGCCGAGGCTCCGGCGCCGGTGTCCCACATCTGCGCCAGCCCGGAGTCGATGTCCGCGCCCACGTCGGCTCGCGAACCGTAGTTGTTCAGACTGGCCGCTGCTCCTGCGGCCCAGAGGGTTTCGAATGAGTCGATCGGATCGCTGAAACCGGGGTCGGCATGGGTGACCGGTAACCCGGCATCGTTGAGCGCGTTCACGGCGTTTTCCACCAAGTCGTTGACCTCGGGGTCGACGTCGACATAGCCCAGCGTGGGGGAGTAGGCGATGTCCAACCCGGTCATATCGCGGTACACCTGTGAGCGGTAGGTGGTGAGGGTGGGCGATAGGGAGGTGGGATCGCGATGGTCCGGCAGGCTGATGATGTCCATAAGCAGCGCAGCGTCTTCCACCGTTCGGGTGATCGGGCCGCCATGCGCCAGCGGGCCGAATGGGCTGATCGGGTACATCGGGATGCGGCCGTGGGTTGGCTTGAATCCGACGACCCCGCAGAAACTGGCGGGTATGCGGACACTGCCCCCGCCGTCGGTACCGATGGACATCGGCGCCATGCCCGCGGCTACAGCTGCCGCACTGCCTCCCGAGGAGCCGCCCGCCGTGCGTCGCGGATCTGCCGGGTTGTGAGTGAACCCGCGCTGGCGGCTATCGGTCACTCCCTTCCACGCGAATTCGGGTGTGGTGGTCTTGCCGACCATGACCATGCCATCGGCGCGTATGCGTTGCACCGCAGGGCTGTCCACATCCCAGGGTCCGGCCGGGTCAATCAGTCCGGAGCCGCGCAGGGTGGGCCAATTCCGGGTGAGGAAGACATCCTTGATGGAGATCGGTACGCCGTCGAGCAGGCCACGGGTGTAGTGGCCGCGCCAGCGCTGCTCGGATTCGGTGGCTGCCGCCAGGGCCGCTTCCTCGTCCACAAGGCAGTACGCATTGATGGCGCTGTCGGTTTGGGCGATCCGGGATAGCACCGCCGCCGTTGCCTCCACCGGCGACAGCTCTCCCGAGGTGTATGCGGCCACCAGCTCCAGGGCCGTCATCTCGGTGGGATCGGTCGGCTTATGCATTGCGGTGCATCCTGTCCTTGTCGACGATGTTCAGAAGTTCTTCACCCCGGAGATAGCGCTCGAAATTGGCGGCGAACTGGTCCTGAAGCCGGTCGGACCAACCGTGCACATCACCGCTGTTGTGCGGGGTGATGTGCGTGTTCGGAGTGCGCCACAACGGATGTCCCACCGGCAGTGGCTCGGGGTCCGTGACGTCCAGTGCGGCGCCCGCGATGCGGCCACTGTTCAGGGCCGACACCAGATCCCAGGTGCCGACCAGCTCGCCCCGGCCCACGTTGATCAGCCGTGCTGTCGGCCGCATAGCCGAGAGCACGCGAGCGTTGACGATGCCATGTGTCTGCGCGGTGAGCGGCGCGGCCAGCACCAGGTACTCGAATTCGCCTACGCGCGCGGGTAGATCGGTGGATTCGGCACGGCCCAGTACCGTCACCCGCATGCCGGCGGCGATCAGTAACGCGGCGATGGCCTGCCCGATCGGTCCGGTGCCGAGCACACCCACGGGGACATCTTCGATGGACTCGGATTCGAAGTGACGCCAGCTCAGGGCCGCTTGTGCCCTGCTGGAACGGCGAATATCCTTGGCGAAGGCCAAGATTTGTGCGAGTACGTACTCGGCGATGGGGCGTTCGAATAGGCCACGGGAATTGGTGAGTACTACGTCACTGTGGACAAGCTCATCGAACAGCACCGGATCGACGCCGGTCGATGCGATGTGAACCCAGCGTAGCGAGTCTGCGGCAGACCATGTTTCGCGCAGCGCGGTAGAACGGAAGTCATACGCGAAGAGAATCTCGGCGCCCGGCAGGGCCGTCGCCAACCGCTCCGATTCCACCAGGCGCACGTCGGCGGCGGCGATCACCGGGGCAAGACGTTCGGGGATCGAGCCAGGGGCGTGCTGCACGGCTATCACTGGCCTTCGCGCAAGCTGCTCGCTCACGTTGACACCGTATGGAGATATCGTATGATTGTCAACAATCTGAGTTGCGATGAGCTGCGTGCGCGAAGAGCGCAGAAAATGACCAGGTCTGGCTCAGGCGTAGAGCGATGCTGCGAGTGTTAGGTCCTGCCGGTGGATTTCTCGTCTCTCCCCGACTTCGCCGAGTCGGCTGATCAGCGCGGTATCGGCATCATCGCGCCCTTCGATCTCGCATTGGAGCGCGAGTTGTGGCGCTGGATTCCCGCGGAGGTGTCATTGCATCTTGCCCGCACCCCCTACGAGCCGGTGCCGGTGAGCCGGGCGATGGCCGAGCTGGTGTCCAATACGTCCCACCTGCAGGCTGCCACTCGCGATGTGCTGCATGTGGAGCCGGAAGTCGTTGCCTACCTGTGTACTTCGGGGAGTTTCATCCGCGGTGTCGAGCACGAGCGGGAACTGGTCGAGGCCATCATGGCGGCGGGTGCCAAGTCCGCGGTCACCACCTCGGGGGCGCTGGCTGAGGCGGTGACGGCCCTGAACATCAACCGGATCAGCGTCATCACTCCATACGACGCCGAGCTGACCGAGCTGCTCGCCAAGTTTTTGGGCGAGTTGGGGGTCACGGTGGTGCGCACGGACCACCTGGGACTGGGCGGCGGCATCTGGAAGGTCAACTACCGCACCGTTGCCGAACGCATCCTGGCCGCCGATACCGCCGATGCCGAGGCAATCTTCGTCAGCTGTACCAATCTGCGCACATACGACGTGATCGACCCGCTGGAGCGGCTGCTGGGCAAGCCGGTATTGACCGCCAACCAACTGACCATCTGGGCCTGTCTGGACCGGATGAGTCTTCCCATGATGGGGCCCGGACGGTGGCTCCGCGACGTATTCGGAGGAGGTACCTGATGGTGTCCGAGGGACGGCGATTCGCGCCGACGGTGGGGTTCATTTATCCGGACCATGCCGCCGAGTCGGATTACCCGCTGGTGGCGCGGCAGTTGGACATGAACTTCCCCGTAGTACACATCTACGGCACCGATTTGCATGCGGTGCCCGAGCTACTCGATCTCGGCAGCCCCGAGAAACTGGCCGAGGGCGCTCGACTGTTGCGCCCGCACGCGCCAGGGGCCGTCGTGTGGGCCTGCACCTCGGGCAGTTTTGTCTATGGCCCGCGGGGAGCGGCAGAGCAGGTGGCGGGGCTGTCGGAGTGCAGCGGCACCCCGGCATCCAGCACGTCCTTTGCCTTCGTGAATGCCGCTGCCGCGCTCGGGGTCTCGAAAGTGGCGGTGGCCGCGAGCTACCCCCGGGATATCGCGGAGCTGTTCGTGGCATTTCTGGCCGCGCACGGTATCGAGGTTGTCTCGATGGGCGAAGCGGGCATTGATACCGCCGCCGAGGTGGGCCGGCTCACCGCCGACCAGGTCGACGAACTCGCCGGCGCCAACGACCATCCGGATGCGGAGGCGCTGCTGATCCCCGATACCGCCATGCACACCATCGCGCACGTGGAGCGGCTCGAATCACGGCTGGGCAAGGTGGTATTGACCGCGAACCAGGTGACAGTGTGGGAAGGTTTGCGATTAATCGACGAGGTGCCCGATGTTTCGGGTTTGGGGCGGCTTTTCAGGAGGCAGCAATGATGGTCTTCGCCCGAGTGGCTCACCTGCGATGACGACGCTGGTGCCTGAGGAGTTCGCTCCCCTGGAGAGGCAGTCGACGGCGGAGCTGATCGCCGAGCGGCTGCGGATCGCGATCATGCGGGGTGTGCTGGCGCCCGGTGCCCAACTGGGCGAGGCCTCGCTGGCGGCACAGTTCGCGGTGTCTCGCGGCCCCCTGCGCGAAGCGATGCAGCGCTTGGTATCCGAGGGACTGCTGCGCAGTGAACGCAATCGCGGGATCTTCGTCATCGAGCTGACCGACGACGACGTTCTGGACGTCTACCGATCGCGGGCCGCCATCGAGCGAGCCGCTTTGGAATGCATCATGTCCGGCGACACCGTCACCGCGTACCGGCGGCTGCTGGTGCCGGTGGCAGTGATGACCGAGGCCGCCGCACGCGGCGACATCGTTGCCGTCACCGACGCCGATCAGGATTTCCATGAGGTCTTGGTGGACTGCTCCGGGAGCCCGCGTCTGCGCCGTGCCATGCGCACGTTGTTGCTTGAGACGCGGATGCTGCTGGGTGAGCTGCAGGGCACGTACCCGGATCTCACTGAGCAGGTTCGTGAGCACGAGGTGCTCTGCGCGGCCGTCGGTGCCGGTGACGCGCCCGCCGCCTATCGACTCATTGACGAGCACATGCACGATGCGGTCGCACGCCTGATGGCTCGTCGTGGTTCGGCCGCCACATCGGTGGAGTAAATCCGCGCCGGACGCGGTTGGATGTAGGCATGTCGACCGACCTCGCCGCCAAGGCCTCGCTGCTCAAGTCATTGCATGTACCGGGCGATCCGGTGTTCCTGCCCACGGTGTGGGACGCGTGGTCGGCCACGCTGGCCGCGAATGCCGGATTCGCGGCATTGACGGTGGGCTCACATCCGCTTGCCGATTCCGTGGGCAAGCCCGATGCCGAGGGCATGTCGTTCGAGGATGTGGTGGCGCGCGTCGCGCAGATCACCGCAGCGGTGGATCTGCCGATTTCAGTGGATATCGAGTCCGGATACGCGCAGACGCCGCAACGGCTCATCGAAGGACTTATCGAAGCAGGTGCCGTCGGATTGAACATCGAAGACACCGTGCACAGTGAGGGCGGACGCCTCCGCGAGCCCCAGGAACACGCCGATCTTGTTGGTGCACTGCGTGCTGCGGCCGACCAGGCCGGTGTGCCGGTGGTGATCAACGCACGCACCGATGTGCTCTTGCGGCAGATCGGGGACGAGTCGGATCGGGTGGATCGGGCCATTGCTCGGCTGAAGCTGGCGGCCGAGGCGGGTGCCGACTCGCTCTACCCGGTGGGCCGCCACGAGCCGGATATCCAGCGCCGCTTGACATCTGAGCTTCCGCTTCCGGTAAACGCCATCGCGCTGCCCGACGTTGACGATCCGGCGTCGTTCGGCCCGTTGGGGGTTGGACGTATCAGCTTCGGCCCGTTCTTTCAGCGGGCGCTGTCGGCGCGGGCCGAGGAGATTCTCGGGCGCTGGCGGTAAGCGATGTCGGCAGTCACCGGATGCACGGCCGAGACCAATTGGGTGAGCAGTTCGGCCAATCGGCGGTAGGCGTCTTCGCGGGCGCTGATCGCGCGGTATACCAATCCGATTCGGCGTCCCGGCACCGGCTCGGCGAAGGTGGCAGTGGCCAAACCGCCGCTCGCGGTCTCGGCGGTGACGGCGGTGCCGGGAATGAGTGTGACACCGAGGCCGCCCTCAACGCACTGCACGGCGGTGGCCAGGGAGGCGGCCCGGGTGTGTCCCAGATCAGGGCGAACTCCGGCGAGCTGGCACACTTCCAGGGCCTGATCGCGTAGGCAATGACCCTCGTCCAGCAACAACAGCGGCATATCGGCCAGGTCGGCGGGCTCGATGTTGGTACTGCCGGCCAGCGGGTGCCCGGACGGCAGCGCGAGGACGAAGTCCTCCCGATACATGGGTATTTCTGCCATGCCTTGGGTTTGCACGGGTAATGCCATCACCGCTACGTCCAAGGTGCCCTCGGCGAGTGACCGGAGCAGCCGGTTGGTCTGGTCTTCGGTGACTCGCAGCGACATCTCCGGGAACTCGCGGGACAGGCCGCTGAGCACCATGGGCAGTACGTATGGGGCCACGGTGGGTATCAGGCCCAGCCGCAGTGTCTGGGCAAACGGATCGCGTACACCGCTTGCCGCGGAGGTGAATTCATCAACTGAGTTGAGCGCCGCGATGGCTTTTTCCAGCAGCGCCTCGCCCTCGGGGGTGAGCAGCACCTTGCGGGTGTTGCGTTCGACGAGCTTCACGCTCAGGCCTTCTTCCAGCATGGAGAGTGCCTGCGAAAGCGAGGGCTGGCTCACGCCAAGCTCGGCGGCCGCGCTGCCGAAATGGCGTTTACGTGCGATTGCCACAAATGCGCGCAGGCCGACAACTGTCGGCTGATAACTACGATCGGACATACCTATCAATATAGTGCGAACAATCACGTTTTGTTTTGGAAGATTTTCCGGCACGATGGTCTCAGTAAGCATTCAGCGAATACGTGAAGGAGAATCGTGACTCTGCGCACCATCGGCGATGAATTCCCGGCATACAACCTCACTGCGGTCATCGGCGGCGACCTGTCGAAGGTGAACGCACAGCAGCCGGACGACTACTTCACCACCGTCACCAGCGACGACCACCCCGGCAAGTGGCGCGTAATCTTCTTCTGGCCCAAGGACTTCACCTTCGTGTGCCCGACGGAGATCGCCGCGTTCGGCCGTCTGAACGACGAGTTCGCCGATCGCGACACCCAGGTGCTGGGCGCTTCGGTCGACAACGAGTTCGTGCACTTCCAGTGGCGCGCACAGCACGAGGATCTCAAGACCCTGCCGTTCCCGATGCTCAGCGACCTCAAGCGCGAGCTGGCCGAGGCCGCGGGCGTGCTGAACTCCGATGGTGTGGCGGATCGGGCGACCTTCATCGTGGACCCCGACAACATCATCCAGTTCGTTTCCGTCACCGCCGGTTCGGTGGGCCGCAATGTCGACGAGGTGCTGCGCGTACTCGACGCGCTGCAGTCCGACGAGCTGTGCGCCTGCAACTGGCGCAAGGGTGACCCGACCATCGACGCGGGCGAGCTGATGAGCGCGGGCGTCTGACATGAGCATCGACAACCTGAAGGAAGCACTGCCCGAGTACGCCAAGGATCTCAAGCTCAACCTGGGCTCGGTGGCGCGGGGCACCGTGCTGTCTCCGAGCCAGCTCTGGGGCACTTTGGTCGCCACGGCGGCTGCCACCCGTAACGAGCAGGTGTTCAAGGAGATTCGCGAGGAAGCTGCGGGCGTGCTATCGCCCGAGGCGCTGGATGCCGCGCTGGGCGCCGCGTCCATCATGGCGATGACCAACGTGTTCTACCGAGGTCGCGGCTTCCTGGATGGAGCCTATGACGATCTGCGCCCCGGACTGCGGATGAACATCATGGCCAACCCGGGCGTTGACAAGGCCGAGTTCGAACTGTGGTCCTTCGCGGTGTCCACCATCAACGGCTGCCACTTCTGTGTGGGGTCGCACGAGAAGGTGCTGCGTGAGGCCGGGCTGACCCGTGAGCAGATCTTGGAAGGTCTCAAGATTGCCGCGATCGTTGCCGGTGTCGCACAGGCGCTGGCCACGGTTCCCGCGCTGGTCTAAGTAACGTCACAAAGGCCGCCTGCATGAATGATGCAGGCGGCCTTTGTTGTATCGGCAGGTGATCAGGAATTGGCCAGTGCGCTCAGCGCAGACCGCGTGGTCAAGATTCTGGCTGTCCGTTCCGCGCACCAGGTCAGCGCCTGATTGTGGCCAGTGGCGGTGTAATCCGCCACTGCATCGGAGACGATGAAGGCCTGGATGTCGTTCTGAATCGCGTCGGTGGACGTAGCGGTGATCCCGGAGAAGGCGTAGACACCCACGATGATCAGCTGATCCCGGTTGGCGTTGCGCAGGATGTCCAGGAGATCGGAGCGGAAGAACTCGCTGTACTTCCATTTGGTGAGAACGGTATCTGCGGCCGTCGGCCCGAGCGGATCGACGATGGCCCGCTCGGCGTCGTCGTCGGGCATGCCGGGTCCGTAGAGCTGGCCGAAGAGCCCGCGTTGCGCTGTCGTCATGCCTCCGGGTTGTGCCGAGTAGTACACCGGTACCTGGTGCGCGTGCGCGGTATCGAGCAGGCTCTTGATGTTCTTGAGCACTGTCGCGATGGGATCAGACTGCGGCGCATAGGCCTTCACAAAGTAATGCTGCATATCGTGGACCAGCAGCACCGCGCGATCCGGTTCGAGCGTCCAGGGTGCGCTGGTGGCCGGCACGTGGATTGCGCTGAACGGGTATGTGATTGACCCGGTGGGCCGGACGTCGGCATGAGCCTCCGCGGGCATTGAGGTGAGACCCAGTGCCGCAGCAGGAACGGCTAGAGAGCTGGAACGAAGAAATGTGCGTCTACGCATCGGGCTACTCTCCCACTTGAACGCGGCTAGTGGGAATGGCGAGGAGGGCACGCCGGGGCGGGGCGGGGCTAGGAGACCGGCGTACGCCCTACTCTGTCCAGACATCCTCGACATAGCGATCGGCTTCGACGAGTTCGATGAGCCAGTCCCTGGCCTGGGGCTCGTCGGCGCCGGTGTGTTCCCGGTAGATGTGCAGGAACGCATCTCGGACAGCGGGGGCCATCTTGCCGCCATCTCCACAGACATATACATGTGTCTGCTTGGCCGGATCGCCCAGCAGATCCCAGATGTGGTCCGCGTCGGCGGCAATCCGGTCTTGCACGTACTTGACGCCGTTTTTGGATGCGCGGGAGAATGCCGGGCGCATCTGGACCACGCCGGACCGTTCCGCGGCCTCGAATTCCTCGCGGAAGAGGTAGTCCACCTCGGGGTGTCGAATGCCGAAGAAACAGAGAGCCGGCGCGAACGGCTCACCGGCGTCCAGCGCGGCCATCCGGTCACCGACAAAGCCACGGAATGGCGCGACTCCGGTGCCGGCGCTGACGAGGATGACATTCCGGGAAGGATCGGCCCCTGCCCGGAACGCCTGCCGGGCTTGGTCAACCCGGGCCCGGATCTGTTGCCCCGGTGTGACATTGGCCAGATAGTTAGAGGCCACCCCCTGGAAATCGCCGAATCCAGACCTGGCTGGGGCGTCGAGCACGCTGACGACCAGCTCGACGACTCTCGGGCTTTGCCGGTTTGAGGAAGCTATCGAATAGTGCCGTGGGCTCATCGGTTCGAACAGTTCAAGCAGTTCGGCCCGTGACAACTTGGTGGCGGGGAACTCCAGCAGACACCCTGCGATACCGAGCGAGCGAGTTTCCGGATGATCGGCGAGCGCCTCCAGCGCGGCCCGTTCCGGTGGGCAAGGGTTCGCCGCCGCCAGCCGAAGCAGTTGAGATCTCGTGGCCGGTTTGCGTAGCTCCAGGAAGTGGGTCAGTAGTTCCCGCACGCTCACCTCACGGTCCAGGGCGATCGCCCGGCGGGTGCTGCGCCGGGCATTGACCGATATGCGCCGGTCGAGTACGAGACCGAGCAGTTCCGCTGCCTTGTCCACTAACTCGGGCTGGTTGTCCGCGAGGACGGTGAGATGATCGCCTGTGCGGTAATCGATGTCGGCGGGCAGTTCGATACGTACCAGCCGCTTTGCCTGCCCCAGAGAATTGTCGGCGCTGACCAATTCGCGGTTGTCCAGGACGGTCATTGGCACCACCTCGAACCGGGCATCGATTGCCGCCGTCACGGGCCCGTCGATGGCGCGCAGTTCGTAGAGGGGCGCCTCGAGCGGGACGGTGGAGGCATCCGCACCGGTGACACCGCCCAACGAAATCCAGAGTGCTTGCGAAAATGCCTCGACGGTGCCCGCGAAATCGCCAGAGGTGTCTGCTTCACCTCGGGGGAGGATCGGGATGGCCCCGTAGGCGGCGAGACCTTCGTCGATTCTCCTGGGTATTGCTTGGTAGGTCTCGGCCCAGTTCCGGTCGCCGACTCCGAGCACCGCGTAGCGCAATCCGCTGTCCGGGTGAGGTTTTGCGCTATCGAGCCAGGTGAGAAACTGTCGGGCGTCGTCGGTCGGTTGACCGTTGTAGGACGCGGCGACCACGACCATCGCACCCTCGGTGGGTAGGGTTTCTACCGCGTTATCCAGGGGGGCGACGGTCGTCCGGTATCCAAGATCGGTGGCTTCCTCAGCCAGTTGGTGTGCCAGTGCCCGGCAGGTACCGAGATTTGAGCCATGGAAGACGGTCAGTGCCGATCCTGGCGCGGCCGTGGCCGTCGGTTGTCGCGTCTCGTGCGGTCCGGCGGTAGCGGCGGCTGGCTCATGTCGGCGGTCCTGGGAAGTGCGTCGCACCAAGCCAACTCGGAAGCCGACGGGTTTGCGAAGGAGATCGCTGTGGGTACGCAATTGATAGTGCTCGGAGTCGATGAAGCGGTATCGGTGTACCAGTGTGGCGATCGCCATGGTCGCCTCGTGCAGTGCGAACTGCCGTCCGATACAGGACCGGGCTCCGGTGCCAAAGGGCTTGAACAGGTTTACCGGCCGCCCCGCTGATCTTTCCGGTGAGAACCGGTCGGGATCGAACGTTTCCACGTTGTCACCCCATTGCGGCTGCCGGTGCAACGAGGTAGTGAGGACGGTGACAACCTCGCCCTGTCGCACCGGATAACGCCCCGCGAGCACGGTGTCTTCCGTGGCCATGCGGTCGAATTCGCGGACGGGTGGTGAGAGACGCAATGTCTCGTCCACGATTTGGCGGATGTAGCGAAGCTTGCCGATCTCGTCGAACGTGGGCGGGTGTTCGTCCTCTGGCCCGAACAGCGCGTCCACCTCTGCCTGCGCCCGGTGAAGCACGGCAGGGTTTTTGACCAGACTGTAGAGCGCGGTGGGCATCACCGTGGACGTGGTGTCCTGTCCGGCGATCAAGAACGTGAGGACCTGCGAGTGGACGCTGCTCAGTTCCAGTGCCGGTCCTGTCCCAGAACCGGGTGCGAGCATGAGCCCCAGCAGATTTTCATGCTCGGCAGCATCGTTGCCGTGCTGAGCGATGAGTGCGTCGATGAAGGTATGTAGTTTCTGCTGTTCCGCCGTGAACAGATCCTGGTCGCCGCCTCCCGGGGCCAGCATCTGTTGCAGCGCAAGGGCAAAGCTCAGCGGGACGGGCGCGAGCCCCTCTCGCTGATAGGAATCGAACCGTGTCCCGAACCCGGCCAGGCCGACGGTGTCCATGGCCAGTTTTGCCAGATCCTCGGCGACATCCACAAGCGGGCCGTCGGTGCTCGCGTCCCAGCGGGCAAGGAGCTGGCGGTTGATATCGAGCATGGCGGGGTGAGAGTTGCGCAGACCGCTGTAGCTGAAGCCGGGGAGCAGGACATCGTGGGCCTTTTGCCAATTCGGCTCGCCCGGGTAGGCGGTGAACAACCCGTCGCCCGCAAGGGGACGGAACCGATCCAATCGGTCGGTGATGCCCTTGATGAATCGGGTCTCGTCGCAGAGCTCCTCGACCAGATCTAGCGAACAGGCGTAGAGCCGCCGTGAAACCCCGAAGTCCGCGTAGAAGAGTGGTCCGAGCTCTTCGACAAGCAGATCTGCGGGCAGTGCGTACGGTCGGCCAGGCAGCGGGCCGGATGGCAGTGTTCGTCCGTCGGCGCAGGGAATCCCGTCGATTTCTGGAGGGAGCGCGGGTGATGTGTATTCGCCTGGTTTCACCACTCGAACATCGCGGCTCATGTGTGTCGACCCTTCGTTTCCGGCGGTGTAGTCAAATGTCTACATCATGCTTCGGCCATCACTGTACACATACGACTACAGCCCCGATGTGACGGGGAATTAGGGTGGTTCGATTGTCCTGCGCCTGGGCGTTCGCGCATGTGATACCGGTGAAATCTCCGGGCGGGAGTTACCGGGTTTCGTGAAACTGCCGGTTACGTGCTGGGGGAGCAGGGGACGGTGTTGTCGGCTGCTGAGGTGTCCGCACTCCCGCAGCGGTGTCCCAGTAGTGCGACCAGCCTTTGCACCACGGTATCGGCCGCGCCATCGGTGAGCTTGTCCTTGGCGTATGTGATGTGGGAGATGATGTCGCCACCCTGCGGGTCGCAGAAGAAGTCGCCCGGGTTACACACATCAACCACTTTGTGTAGCAGTTCATCTCGAATTGCCAGGTTGGCTTCCACGCCCGGCGGACGGATGTTCTTGGGATCCCCGAAGAGCACTATGGCGACGATGCGGTCCTCCAGCCCGGCGGGTAGCGGGTTGGTAAATGTGTAGGTGCCCGGCGGGGTATTGCCCAGCAGCACGTCTACCACCGCCGCCCCTTGGGCGTATCCGCCGACGACGAATTTCATCTTCGGGCAGTCGGCGGCCGTCTTCTGGATGTGCTTGCTCAGGTCATCGGATCCCTTACCGGCCTGGATGAAGTCGATGCTTGCCGGATAGTCCACTCCGTACGTGGAAATGCTCATGCCCTTGGCGCCCTTGAGCTGCTTCTGGACCGCATCGGTGAACGACTTGCCGACGTCGCCGAGTCCCGCCGGTTCGTTGGTGCCGCGGGCGAAGGACAGATCGATGTCGGCGCAGCTCGCTGCGCGCGCGGACGGTGGAGATTGCATGCCGTAGCCGCCGAGCAGCGCGAGGAATGCGGCGACAGCGGAGGCCGCGTAACACAGGGGTCGTCGCACTCCCTACACCTTTCGTGATGGTGGTCCGTGGGTAATCACCGACCGCTCACTCAACGTACCGAGCGTCCGAATGGGCCGCCCAGCGGATCAAATGTGTGACAGTCGCGACATGGCCGGATTAGTGATGTTGCTCTCATGCGGCTAGGGTGCTGCGAAGCCGGTTCGCATATCGGGTCTGTGTCGGGCTGTTGCCCAGTTGTGGGGGCCTAAACAGTCATGGTGGCCCGTCCGGCGGTGGGGTCGGGGTGGAAGTTGCCTGCTGGCGCATGTGGCGAATGTGCGCCTCGAAGGATTGCTCAGATAAGTTACCCTGTCCGAGGGCTCGGGGTTCCAACGCGAAAGACAAGGTGAAATGCCGAGAGAGCTGACCGATATCGAGATGCTCAGCGAGCTGGAGCCCATTGCTGAAGCCAACTTGAATCGGCATTTGGCGGTGGCCACGGAGTGGCATCCGCATGACTATGTTCCCTGGGACCGGGGCCGCAATTTCGCGAAGATGGGCGGCGATGATTGGGACCCGGAGCAGTCGCAGCTGAGTGAGGTCGCCAGAGCGGCGATGATCACGAATCTGCTCACCGAGGACAACCTGCCGTCCTATCACCGGCAGGCCGCCAAGTACTTCGGGCTCGACGGCGCCTGGGGCACGTGGGTGGGCCGGTGGACCGCCGAAGAGAACCGGCACGGCATCGTGATCCGCGATTACCTCGTGGTCACCCGCGGTGTCGATCCTGTCGCGCTGGAACGCGCCCGCATGGAGCACATGACCGCCGGCTTTGATGCGACCGACGAAGAAGAGTCGGTGCACAAGACCGATTTCTTGTTGTCGGTGGCGTACACCACGCTGCAGGAACTGGCGACCCGGGTGAGCCATCGCAATACCGGCAAGGTCTGTGACGACCCCGTCGCCGACCGCATGCTGCAGCGCATCGCCGCCGACGAGAACTTGCACATGATCTTCTATCGCAACATGTGCAGTGCCGCCCTGGATCTTGTGCCGGATCAGGCGCTCGAGGCGATCGGCGCGGTGATCGAGAACTTCCGGATGCCCGGGCAGGGCATGCCCAATTTCCGTCGCAACGGGGTGTTGATGGCCAAGCACGGCATCTACGATCCGCGCCAGCACCTCGAGGAGGTGGTGACGCCGAATCTGCGCAAGTGGCGGATATTCGATCGGAACGATTTCAGCGCGAAGGGCGAGGCTCGCCGTGACCAGCTGGCCGCGTATGTCGAAGATCTGAAGGGCCAGGTGGTCAAGTTCGAGGAGCAGCGCGACCGCATGCTGGCTCGCGAAGCCCAGAAGCGAGAAGCCCGCGCCGGATAGCGCGGGCCTCTCGTCGGTCGTGCACCTACTTACTTACTTGGTGATCTCGATCTTCTGCGCCTCGGCGTTGGCGTAGGCACCGGCGACCTTGACGGTCAGGATGCCTGCGTCGTAGCTCGCCGAAATCGCGTCACCTGTCACGTGGCTGGGCAAGGTGAAGCTGCGGCGGAACTTGCCGTAGCGGACCTCTCGTAGCGTGCGTCCCTCGGTCTGCTCGGCGCGCTCGTCACGACGTTCGCCCGACACCACCAACTTGCCGCGTTCCACCTCGACGGTGACGTCCTTGTCGACGTCGACGCCCGGTAGATCGATACGTACCAGGGCGTCGTCGCCGTCCTTGGTCACCTCGGCGGACGGGACGAATCCGGGGGTCGGCCAGTTGGCGGCCGGGCCGAAGGACTGGCGTACCAGGGCGTCGAACTCGGCGAACGGGCTGCGACGTGTCCAAACCAGATTGCTCATAGCTCTCTCCTCACTTGCGGGGCCGGATTCTGGGGCCGGCCGTCACTTCTACAAACTTGAGTGGGATGCGCTTAAGTTCCGTTTCGGGTACGCCCAGGGCGAACAGGCCCTACGTGGCCCGTGGAATGTAGG
This sequence comes from Mycobacteroides immunogenum, assembly GCF_001605725.1. NCBI lineage: Bacteria > Bacillati > Actinomycetota > Actinomycetes > Mycobacteriales > Mycobacteriaceae > Mycobacteroides > Mycobacteroides immunogenum. The sequence continues at coordinate 5,024,350 of NZ_CP011530.1, read as the reverse complement.
CCAGCCCGTGGGCTCCCGCTTCGCCCCGCTTGGCGATGTTGAGTGTGTTGAGCACGGTCCAGGTGTCGAGGTCGACGATGTCAACTTCTGACGAGGTGATTCCTGAGACGTAACCCAGCCGTCCATCGGGTGATGCGGTGATGGTGAGCGGGAACTTGCCCTTGAGTTCAACGGCGGCGACGAGTTCGCGGGTGGCGGTGGAGAACGCCCGCAGCACGCCGGGCTCGTGCCGGCCGAGGGTGGACGACGGATCCGGTGCCATCCGCAGTTCGCCGGCGAGCAGGATGCCGGTACTGGTCAAACACACGGGGAACACCACGTTCTCGGTATTCAGCACCTCAACCACCTTGGCGGCCTGGGTGTCGATGACCCGAATGCCGGTCTGCAACGAGGGGTCGGTCTCACCGGCCTTGAATGAGCCGTAGGGGGCGGCGACATACAGTTCGGACCCGTCGGCGGAGACGGCAAGCCCTTCGCTGCCGGGCACCTCGACGGTGGTGAAGGTGCCGGAGTCCAGATCCACGAACGAGACGAACGGCGCCTCCTTGTTGGTGGCGTAGCCCCTCTTGCCGGACGGATCGATGACGAACCAGTGTGGTCCGGGCGCTCCGGTATCGATGCGTCCCAGCGACTTTCGCGTCGCGGTATCGATCACGACGACACCGCCATCGCGTTCTTCGGATCCCTCGACACTGACGTACAGCAGGCCCCGCTCGGAATCGAGGGCCAGGCCGTGGGGGGCGTGTTCGGGGGCGAGGTCGACCACGTCGACGACGCGCCGGGTATCGGGATCAATGACCGTCAGCTGGGTGCGTCTGCCGGCGTTCGCGTGGTAGTAGCCGGTGTGATAGGTGTTCGTGCACCACAGCAGCCGCTGTGTGGGATCGAAGCACAGCTCATGGGGCTCGGCCAGCACATCGATCACGCCGAGCATCTCGTCGGTGGCGGCGTCGAAAAATGCGACAGTGGGGCCGGTCTGGCTGACGACGGCGAGCGCATCGCCCTCGCGACCCTCCCGTGCGGATGATGAAGTCATGGTTCCTCCTGGGTCTGTAGGACTTGTGCCTTCAGCCTGCACGCTGCATGATTGCGAAGGAATGCAAGTATTGATAAGCAATACTTACCTTCGAAGTTAAGAGTGCGGCTGCGATGGACTTGAATCTGCTGCGCGTTCTGGACGCGCTGTTGCAAGAGAGCAGTGTTACTGCGGCGGCCGAGCGATTGGCTACCTCGCCGCCCGCCGTGAGCCGCTCTTTGGGCAGACTGCGGCGTATCACCGGTGACGCGCTACTGGTGCGCGCCGGTCAAGGGCTGGTGCCCACTCCGCGCGCTGTCCAGATCCGTGATGAACTCAGCGGGCTCTTGCGTCAGGCCGACCAAATCCTGCGTCCTGGAGAGGAATTCGCTCCTGGAGAACTGCAGCAGACCTTTACCGTGCAGGCTGCCGAGCTTTTCCTGACGGCGCTTGCGGTGCCGCTTCTGCAGCGACTGCGGCGTGAGGCTCCGGGTGTCAACATCGTCTTCGCGCCGGAGGCGCGGGACGACACCGGGGCGCTGCGACGGGGAGATATCGACCTCGAAATCGGTTCGCTGGATCACCTCGATCCCGAAACACGCCACACCCCGGTCGCCACGTTGCCGATGGTGGGTGTGGCCGCGGCAGACCATCCGCTGTTCGACGGACCAATCCTCGCCAGGACATTCGCCGCATACGGGCACATCAGTGTTTCGCGGCGCGGCAAGCTGCGTGGGCCGATCGATGAGGCGCTTGCCCGGCTGGGTCTGCGCCGCCGAGTCCCGGTGGTGGTGCCCAGCCATACCAGCGCCATGCTGCTGGCGCGCTCGTCCGATTTGATCGCGCTGACTGTCGCCGGTTCGGTGGACACCGCGGGCTTGGGCATCCGGACATTCGACATCCCGCTCGAGTTACCCGCCGTCACGGTCGGCGTGGCCTGGCATCCCCGTAACGACGATGACGGGGCGCATAAGTGGTTGCGCGGCCTGATCATCGAATCATTTCGGGGACTACCGGCATAGTGGGTGATGCGCCGTCGGCACTGCGCGCCAGCCCGTGATTCCCAGTTTCGCCGGGTAACCTCGCCGCGTGCCCGAGCAGACCGCAGAGAATCAGAAGGCGTCAGCGCGCGTCGTGCTCCGGCACGCGCTCATCAGTGCCGGACCATCGCTGGGCACGTACTACCTATTGCGTGCGTTTGGGCAACCCGAGATCCACGCATTGATCGCTGCCACTGTGGTTTCCGGCCTTCAGGTGCTGGCGAAGGTGGTCAAGAACCGCAAGTTCGACGTGCTGTCGGGCTTCTTGATGTTCAACTTCGGGCTCAGTCTGGTCATCGCGCTTGTCACTTCCGACGCGCGCATGGCTCAGGTGTCCAACACCGTTCCCGGGATTCTGCTCTCGCTGTTCCTGATCGGCAGCGCACTGATCGGTAGGCCGCTCACCGAGTTGATGATCGCCAAGGCGCGGCCCGGGAGGATCGATGAGATCGCGGCCGAACATCATTGGACCGAGGACGACTTCACGTCCTATCACCGGATGCACGTACAGGTGACGTTCTGGTGCGGTGCGATCAGCCTGGTGTTGTCGGCCATCTCGATTGTCATCATCTATAGCTTCTCCGTCGATATCGCCCAGGCCGTCAATCAAGTCTTCTCCCTGGTGACCACGATTGGCCTGATCATCGGCATGATTGTGTTTATCCGGCGCTACCTGCAGCGGGTGACGTACGACTCGCCTGCGGCCTGACGAACGGATACAGTCGCGCGGTGTCCCTGACCACCGAGCGGCCCGATACCGAGGACGGGATCTCGCCCCGCCAGCTGTTGATCGAGGGGCTGCTCAATGTGGGACCCGCGTTGTGCGCCTACTTCGGGCTGCGCCTTATCGGGTTTTCCGAGCTGCACGCGCTCATGGCCGCGACCGCGGTATCGGCCACTCAGGGCGTGGTCAAAATGGCGTGGAAGCGTGCCCTCGACCCGGTTTCGCTCTTGGTGGTGCCCATCTTCGGGGTCAGCCTGATCATCGCGTGGCTCACCCGTGATCCGCGGCTGTCGCAGGTCACCAACGAGGTACCCGGCATGCTGCTGGGCACGTACTTTCTGGTCAGCGCGCTCATCGGCAAACCGCTGACCGAATTGCTGGTCGCCAAACTGTGGGCCGGCGGCGTCGAGAAGCTGGCGGGGGAGCAGGGCTGGACCGATGCCGACCACGGCTCGTACCACCGGCTGCACGTGCACGTCAGCTTCTGGTGCGGCATCTTCAGCCTGTTGTTCTCGGGTCTGATGGTGGTGATCATCTACAGCTTCTCCGTCGACGTGGTGCAGGCCGTCAACCCCGTGGTCTCCATGTTCACCACCGGCGGCCTCATCGTGGGTGTGGTCGTCGCGATCCGGATGTATCTGCGCCGCAAGGAACGTGCGCTCTCCGGCCAGTAGGCCGATTTTTCTCAGGCTCTCTCAGATTGCCTGGGTACCGTCACTGTGGTGAGTGGGTTGGGTAAGGGTGCAGGGAAATTCACACTTGGCCATGCGTTGGTCAGCGCGGCACTCGGCTTGGGAACGTATTACGGCATGCGGCTGCTGGGTGCGTCGGAGCTGCATGCGCTGATGGCCGCGGCAGTGGTGTCGGCATTGCGTGTGGTGTACACCGGGTTGCGGGACAAGCGTTTCGACATTGTTGCGGGATTCATCATGCTGATGCACGCCGCGACGCTTGTGGTCGCGTTGCTGACCAGCTCAGCGCAGCTGGCTCAGCTCACTCATGTGGTGCCGGTGGTGCTGTTCGGTTTGTTCTATGTCGGCAGCTGCCTGACCAAACGGCCGCTCACCGAACTGATCGTCGATGTGATTCGCCCGGGCTGGGTGGCTCGTCATCACTGGAGCGATGCGGACCTGCGCGCCTACCACCGGATGCACGTGCGGCTGTGCGTGATCGTCGGCTCGCTGGAACTGGTGCAGGCTGCCGCGATGGCGGGGATCATCCTGCGCTACCCGGTGGACATCGCGCAGGTGGTCAATGGGCTACTGGCGACGGTGGGCAGTGCCGCACGGCTGGCGTTCGTGATCGCGGTGATCTGGATCTTCCTGCGCCGCCGCGGCCATCACCAGCCATCGCCACCGCGCCAGTCACAGGTCAGCGAGCCGGAGAGATCTACCCCGGAACTCATCGGCAGCACGTGCACGCCCTCGTCCGTGGCGGGCACGATGCCGTCGGATGTCAGCACAGGGGTGGCACCCAGCCAGGGCACCCATCCGCGGGACCGATAGAACGGCGCGACGTCGTCACCGGCGCTCAACGCGCCCAGCTCATAGGCGCCACGCAGCACTTGCTCGGCCGCGTCCATGATCGCGGCGCCCAGTCCGTTGCCGCGCCAGTCGCTATCTACCGCAACACCTTCCACATATCCGGTGCGTAATGCACGACCCTGGTGCAGCAGCCGCCGCTGAACCACCGCGGCATGAGCGATGAGTACGCCGTGATACCAGATGAGCGCGTGCATCCCACCCAGGCAGTGTTCCCAGTCCTCCTCGGTAAAGTCCCCCTCGAATGCCTCGACGAGTAATTCGCGCGCCGCGCAGCGCGTTTCGCTATCCAGATCGGCAGTGTGAATCAGTCGCGCGGTGTGGGTCCGGATAACGGGGACGGTTGGCATAGTGGACACAGCCGACATCTCCTAATTTATGCGCGGTCTCGACCAAGAGAATCGAACGGTTTGTCCCGGCCGCACCTGAGCAACCAGATCGACGTCATGATCCGTGATCACCCCGATCACCGGGTAGCCTCCGGTCACCGGATGGTCAGGACCCAGAATAACGGGCTGGCCGCCCGCGGGCACCTGAATAGCGCCGCGCACCACCCCCTCGCTGGGCAGCTGTCGCGCCGGGTCCCGCAGCTCCAATGGCCTTCCGATCAATCGAGTGCCGACCCGATCGCTGCGGTCGGAGACGATCCAGTCGCCGTGAATGAGGGCATCGGGATCGGCGAACCAGTCATCCCGGGGGCCGGGGACCACCTTGAGTTCGACGATGTTGTCGGAGATGGTGGCCACGGGCGCCTGCTCGATCTCGGGGAAGGACGGGGAACGCGGTCCGATCGGCAGTCTGTCCCCGGCTTGCAACGGCTTGGGTCCGATGCCGGACATGATGTCGAAGCTGCGTGAACCCATCACCGGCGCCACGCTTACTCCGCCACGTACCGCCACATAGCTGCGCAGGCCGCTGCGCGGCGCGCCCAGAGATACCACATCCCCGTCCTGAACCTGAGCGATGCTGTTGGTGCCGAAGGGAATTCCATTGACGGATGGGTCGGTATCGGCGCCCGTGACGGCCACCACCACATCGCCGCCGGTCACCCGAAACGACATGCCACCCAGTGTCACCTCGATGGTGGCCAGGTTGTCGGGGTTGGCCACCAGGCGGTTGGCCAAGGAATGAGAACTGCGGTCCGCGGCTCCCGAGCGCCCGACGCCCATGGCCGCCTTGCCAACCCGCCCGAGGTCTTGCACCAGGGCCAAGGGGCCGGTGCGCATCACTTCCAGAGTGGGCCTCATGCCGTTACCTCCCGGAATTGGACCCGAGTGCCGGGGATGAGCAGAGCCGGCGGGTTGCGATCCAGATCCCAGATGACGGCGTCGGTGGTACCGATCAATTGCCAGCCGCCGGGTGATTCGCGGGGGTAGATGCCGCTGAACTCGCCGGCGAGTGCCACCGAACCGGCGGGCACCTTGGTGCGCGGATCGGCACGACGGGGGATGGCGAGGCGCGGATCTCCTCCGACGAGATACGCGAATCCCGGTGAGAATCCACAGAATCCGACAGTCCAGACAGTTCCGGTATGCGCCGCGATGACGCCATCAACGCCCAGCCCGGTGTGCTCGGCAACCTCTTCGAGATCGAGCCCGTCGTACCGGACCGAAATGGTCACCGGTGGTGAGGCGGTGCCGTCCACGATGCTCTCGGGCGCCGTGCGATGGGTCAGGCGGTGCCGCACCATGGCCTGGTCGGCTGGGCTGCGGAGCTTGAGCAGGACGGTGCGGGAGGCGGGGACAATATCGGTGACACCCTCGATAGGGTCGGCATTCAGGGCCGACGTCCATGCCAGCACCTCCTGCACGGACGTACATTCGAGCAACAGCGCCCGATCCCCGTGATCCCGCACCTTCAAATCCGTTGCGGTACTCATATTTCGACGGTACTCCCGTGGCCGCGCCTACGGGTGCAATTATCCCGCCTGTGTATAAGTGGGTTCGTTCTTCTTGATATAGGCGATCACTCGATAGGTAACGGGAAGCATCACGATCTCCACCACCGATTTGAAGACCCAGCCCAGGGCCGTATATGTGGCCAGCTGCCCGAAGGTGGTGATGCCGAGTGCGGTGGCGGCGATTGAGCAGAACACCAGCGAATCTGCGAACTCGCCCACGACGGTCGAACCCACGAGACGCGCCCACAGATGGCGCTCCTTGGACCGTTTCTTCATCCGCACTACAACCAGTGCGTTAAGTGTTTGTCCAACAAGGTATCCGGCGAGCCCCGCCACCATGAGGGTGGTGATGCTCTCGACGATGGTGGCGAATGCCTCCTGGTTGGGATAAAACTCGGCCGGCGGCAGTATCTTGGCCGTCCACAGCACCAGACAGGCCAGCGCCTCCATGACAAACCCGAGCAGGATCACTCGATTGGTGGCGCGATATCCGTAGACCTCGCTCAACACGTCCCCGATCACATAGCTAAGGGGGAACAGCACAAACGCGCCGTCGGTGATCAGCGACCAACTGCCGACGACGGGTCCGAAACCAATTGCCTTGGTGGCAGCCACGTTCGAGATAAGGACGACTCCCACGAAGACGGCGGACAGCAGCGGATAGTAGCTACGGCCCACCTGGGCGAAGACCACCGCATCCTGAGGACTTTCTTCGATCTCGCTTGTCGCCATTCCGCGAAGTCTAAGGTGCGTGCTTGCATTGGGGCGCGGGTGGATTTGTGGCACAGGGCGGCAGCCGGGTGGGCATGGTGGCGGCACAGTAGACCAGCAGTGCCACCGCGACGAAGTACACAAGGAAACCGATGGTCAGGGCGCGGAGTCGATGTCCCCGCGGAAACACCAGGGGTAGGGTGCCCGCTGCCAGCAGCCCAAAGGGGACGGAGAGCACCATCCCGAAGATCAGGCCGTAGCTGTGCGGATCGGCCAACGGATTCGACGAGAACCGCGACGACAACACCGCGAACGACGCGAGCCCGAAGACGCCGAGTCCGAGTGCGCCGGCGAGCCCACCGACCACCCGAATCACAATGTCGCCCCAATACGGCTCCCGCGGCCGGGCAGGGGGGTAGGGATTCACCCCAATATCCGGGCAAGCTGGGGAACCAGGTTGTCCACCACATAGGTCAGGCTCAGGGGCGAGCTGAAGTTGATCGCCCCGGCCAGCTCTTTGCTGGTAAAGATGCTGCGGTCCAGTAGCGAGGGCCCCAATTTGGTGAGCGCGGGGTCGGCCTTGAGTGCGGCGGTCTGCTCGTCGGATTCGGTGCCCCACAGCAGCACATCGGCCTGGGCGAGCACGGTGGCGAGTTGGTCGGACGGCAGCTGCGCGAGTTGGTCGCCCTTGGCGTAGGTCTCCAATTCGGTGGGGGTGAGGAGCCCGAGGCCGGAGAGGAACCCGGTGCGCGGTCCGGAGCGGTAGGCGATGGCCTGCCCGTCGAGCAGCTCACCCTGTAGATAGATGACCTTCTTGTCCTTGAATCCGGTGTGCGCGGAGGCGGCCGCGCTGAACTTATTGTCGACGGCTTGTACGACTGCGGCCATTTCCGTGGGTTTGAACACTGCCTGGCCGATGGCCTTGGCCTGGTCCTTCCAGGGCTCGAAGAACGCGTACCTGCCCGATTGCGCGATGGTCGGTGCGATCCCGGCCAGCTTGGAGTAGGTGTCCTGGTCCAGTCCGGCGTCGGCGGCCACGATGAGGTCGGGTTTCAGGGATGTGATTTTGTCGATCATCAGCCCGTCGGTGAGAGTGAGCACCTCGGGTGTGCCGCCACCGAGACGGTCGGTGGCCCAGGGCCAGGTCGCGAACGGGAAGCCGCCGTACCATTCGGTGACTGCCACCGGGACGATGCCCAGCGCCAGTAGGTAGTCCTGCCCGGTGTATCCGGCGCTGACGACGCGCTTCGGCGCAGCCTTGACCTCAGTGGTACCGAATGCGTGCTTGATGATGGCGGTACCGTCGCGCTCCGATGTGGGAGCAGACTCCCTTGAGCAGGCGGCCAGCGCAGTGCTCGCGGCGAGGCCGGCGCCCGCGGCAAGAAGTCCGCGGCGAGTGATCATCCCAGGTGGCACACATCGAGAGTAGCTGGCGCACGCAAACCAGGGGCGTGTGTGATGGGCGGCGGCGGCACTACGAGCAGCCCACCAGCCGCCGTGCGGCCTCGGCGGCGGCAGCCCTGCGATCGGCGAGAGTGTGGTCGCCGAGGGGCGCATCGACAATCCGGTCGATGCCGAATCCGCTCGCGGCCATCGAGTAGGCGATATCGATCAGCATCATGAGCAGACTCATGGGGTCCCATGCCGGGTCGATGAGTCCACACTGTTGCCCCCGGCGTACCTCGTCGAGTTTGGCCTGGAAGATGCGGCGCAGCAGATGGTTGTCGAACATCCCGTCGGGCGCCTCCAACTCGATCCAGCGCTGTAACCGTGCTCCCTGCGGATCGGCGACGATGTTGTCGAACAGGCCCGCGACATAGCCCGGTACGTCCTCGGCGCGCAGTGGCACCTTGTACGGCGCGTCGTTGATCCATTGCGTCACAACGGCTTCAAACAGTTGTTCCTTGCTGGCGAAGTAGCTGTACAGCCGTTCCTTGCTCGCGTTGGCGTTGGTGGCGATGCGGTTCAAACGTGCGCCGGCAAAGCCGTACTGGGTGAACTCGGCCTTGGCGGCGGCCATGATTCTGTCGTGTGTGGCCTGGCCCGCGGCCCTCATCGCGCTCACCAGAGCAGCACCGGTTTGATCGCGACGCCCGATCGCGCGTCGGTGACTGCCTGCTCGATCTCGGCGGCCGGATAGGTTCTGATCAGCGATTCGATGGGAAAGCGGCCCTGCGCGTGCATTCGCAGCAGTTCCGGGATGAACTCCTGCGGGTTCGCGTCTCCCTCGATGCACCCCCGGATCACCTTGCCGCCCAGCATTACATCGTTCAGGTCGATGGGGCCGGGCGATGCGCCCAGTCCCACCAGAACCAGGATTCCGCGCGGGCGCAGCAGCCCGAGTGCGGATGCGATGACCCCGGCGTTCGCGGTGGTGTCCAGGGCATGGGTGGCCCCGCGCGCCGCCGCGCTCACGTCCTCGGTCTTCGGGTCAACCGTCTGCGTTGCCCCCAGTTCGGTGGCCTTCTCGCGACGTGAGGCGACCGGGTCCACGGCGATGATGGTCTGGACGCCCAGCGCGCGAGCGGCCATGACGGCAGCCAGGCCGACTCCGCCCGCACCGAAGACGACCAGTCGCGAATCAGGCTCCGGTAAGAGGACATTGAGCACCGCGCCGGCGCCCGTCTGGAACCCACAGCCCAGCGGTGCGGCCACGGTGAGGTCAACGGAGGAGTCGACGACGACGGTGTTGTCCGCGCTGGTCAGCGCGTACTGGGCGAAGCTGGATTGCCCGAAGAAGGACCCGTAGACGGGAGTCCCATTGGCGGATAACGTCGGTGAGCCGTCGGCGCGTACGCCCGCGGAATTGAGCCGCAGCGAGCGTGAACAGTAGGCCCGCTGGCCCGCGGCACACGACCGGCAGCTGCCGCAGCTGCGATAACTGAGCACCACATGATCGCCGGGCGTGATGCCGTTCACCGCGCTACCGACCGCCTCGACGATCCCGGCACCCTCGTGACCGAGCACGGCAGGAATCGGGATCTGCGACTTGAAGGTCAGATCGGTATGGCACAGCCCGGTGGCGTGGATCTTGACCAGCACCTCGTCTGGTCTGGGGGCATCGAGCTCGAGTTCCTGCAGGGTGAAGGGATCTTTGGGTGAAGGGCTCAGCGCCGCAGTGATTTTCACCGATCTCGCTCGAGTAGGAAGTACAGGTAGCTGTCGCTTTCGCGTTGGCGCTTGCCGTTCATGATGCCCATCAGGGTGTCGGCGTCCACCCACTTGAAATGGTCGAAGATGGGCTGCCCGTTGTACACCATGGTCGCGGTGACCTCGCCGCGGAATTCGATCTGCCACAGGGTTGCGCCGCCGAGGCTCAGTTCGTTGTTGGAGAACAGCTTTCCGTCATCGTCGTAGCAGACGATGGGCTCGACATCGTTGACCGACGTGAAGATCTTGCCGTACCAGCGCGCGGCGGCCAGTTGGCCGTTCATCTTGTGTCCGGTGTGGAACTCGTCGCCTCTCCAGTTGCCCAGCATGTCCTCACTGTGGACGGTGTCCAGGGCTGCCCAGACTTCGTCGAGGTCGGCCGGGCTGACATCCCGCTGACCGCGAAGTTCTGCGAATCGAGTGCGTGCTTTCTCGGCGTCCATGATTCCTCCCAAGTCAGTTGGTTCGGAAAGGACGCTAACACCGGACCAAATGGTTCGGCAAGGGTGAACTTGGGCTAGCTGACCAGTAACGAGACGCCGAGCGCGAGCATGATCACCGCTATTCCGGCATCGAGCACCCGCCAGGTTCCCGGGCGCTGAAACACCCCGGCCAGGTATCGCGCGCCGTAGCCGAGACAGACAAACCAGGTGACGCTGGCGGCCAGGGCGCCCGCCCCGAATAGCCAGCGGGCGTCGCGATGGGCGTTGGCCAGCGAGCCCAACAGCACCACGGTGTCGAGGTAGACGTGCGGGTTCAGAAAGGTAATGGCCAACGCGGTCAACAACACTGCGCCGAGCCGTGCCGGATTGGATTCCGCCGGTATCAGCGTGCCGGGACGCAGAGCGCGGCGGGCGGCCATCAACCCGTAGCCGATCAGAAAGGCCGCACCGCCCAGCTTGGTCACCGTGAGCAGGCTCGGCGTGGCGGCGATCAGCCCACCGAGTCCGCCGATTCCCGCCGCGATGAGCAGGAAGTCGCCGGTGATGCACACGGCGATCACCGGCAGCACGTGCTCACTGCGGATGCCTTGGCGCAGTACGAACGCATTTTGGGCGCCGATGGCGGCAATCAGGGACATTCCGGTGAGAAAGCCGAGGAAGAGGACGGTCACCACGACGACGTTAGGGTGACACAAGGGTTCAGTACAGCTAATGATCCTTAGTCTGCATTAGAATTTCTAATGTGAGTCTGGACTCGCAGCGACTCGCTGCCTTGAGAACACGACTGGATAGCGGCCAACTGGCGGCCCTGGCCGCCGTCATCGAGTTCGGCAGTTTCGATACTGCTGCCAGCGAGCTCAAGTTGACGCCGTCTGCGGTGAGTCAGCGAATCAAGGCGCTTGAGCAACACGTAGGTCAGATCTTGGTTGTTCGTGAAAAGCCTTGTAAAGCAACAGCTGCTGGTATTCCACTGGTGCGTTTGGCGGCGCAGACGGCGATGCTGGAGTCCGAGGCATTATCCGAAGCGGGGGTCGAAATCTCGACAGAAAGGCGAGTGGCAATTGCCGTGAACGCAGATTCCATGGCGACGTGGTTTCCCACGGTGCTCAGTGCTGGGCTCGATGTCTTGTTCGACATTCGCATTGAGGACCAGGATCTTTCGTCGCGGTTGCTGCGTGAGGGTGTGGTGATGGGAGCGGTGACGACCGAGCGAGTGGCGGTGCCGGGGTGCCGAGTGCGCCGCCTCGGCGCAATGCGCTACATACCGGTGGCGTCCCCCGCATATTTTGCGCGCTACCTGGCAGGTGGGTTCACCGCAGCTGCCGTGGCGGCAGCGCCGTCACTCGCCTGGAGTCGTGACGATGGGCTCCAGGACCAACTCGTGCACAAGGCCTTTCGCCGTACCGTCGCCAGAAGAATTCACTACGTACCTTCGACCGAGGGATTCGCGACTGCGGTGAGTTCTGGGCTGGGCTGGGGTATGTATCCGGACCTGCTCGCTGAGCACGCTTTGGCCACGGGTGAGTTCGTCCGTGCAGCCGATATGTACCTCGACGTACCGTTGTTCTGGCAGTCCTGGAAGCTGGACAGCACAGTGGCCCGCAGCGTTTCGGATGCTGTAGTGGCAGCGGCTCAGGCGCTGGTGTAGCGATCGTTGATTCTCGTCCTACCGCGCGGCCTGGGCCGTTGGGGTAGATACCGCTGCCGGTAGCGGCGGTGGGTTGTCGATGAATTCTGCTGTAGGGCAAAAGAACATAGATCCCGTGACGGGCCTTGAAAAGTCAAGGATGCGGTCTGTGTTACCTGGTGGGTCACCCAGAAACATGTTCCGAAGCATCCGCTCGGTGATGGCGGGAGTGCGTGAGTACCCGATGAAGTAGGTGCCGTATTCACTCGTACCGACGGCTCCGAAGGGCATGTTGTGTCGAATGATTTTGAGTTCGTTGCCGTTGTCGTCGGTGATCGCGTTCAGCGCGATGTGGGCGTTGGGGGGTTTTGCGTCGTCGTCCATCTCGATGTTGTCCAGCTTGCTGCGCCCGATCGCACATTCTTGTTCTGCCACTGGCAGGGAGTTCCAGGAACTCATGTCGTGAACGTACTTTTGAACATGGACATAGCACGAACCGGCGAAGTCGGGATCTTCGTCGCCAATGGAGGTAGCGCTTAATGCCACTGCTCCGCTGGGGTTCTCGGTTCCGTCAACAAATCCAATCAGGTCCCGGTTGTCGAAGAACCGGAAGCCATGCACCTCATCAACAATGGTCACGGCGCCGCTCATTGACTGGACGATGCGATCCGCCAACTCGAAACATACGTCCAGCGACTCCGCACGGATATGGAACAAAAGGTCTCCCGGAGTCGATGGCGCGGTGTGGCGGGGGCCTTCCAGTGCGATGAACGGGTGTAGTTCGGCGGGGCGTGGGCCCGAGAACAGTCGGTCCCACGCGTCCGAACCGATCGCGGTGATCACGGAAAGATGTTTACTTGGGTCGCGAAATCCGACGGAACGCGTCAGACCGGAGAATTCCGAAAGTGCCTTGTGCACTGCGGCTTCGCCGCCATGACGGACTGTGGCCACCAGGAAGATCGCGGCGGGAGTAAGTGGGGCGACAATGGATTGCGGCGCAGCGATGGCCATGGTTATCGGACTCTCTCTTGACGTTGGATTTGTGTCGCGGCCCCGGCATACGGCGGAGCTGGGCCACACGTCATCTGCGTGAGATAGCGTGGCCCAGCTCCGGAGTACCTCAAGCGCCGTGCACCTAGACGGCTATGAATGCGCTGCTGGGCTGGTCACTACTTGTAGAGATCTGCGTGATCAGCCTTGATCAGGTCGGCGCCCTTCTCTCCGACCATGTAGACGGTGTTTTGGATACGGCAGTCAGGAATGATCGGGAAGACGGACGCATCGATGACGCGAAGCTTGTTCACCCCATGGACTTTCAGCTTGGGATCCACGACGCCCTGGTCGATGTTCTTGGACAACCGGTTGGTGCCGCACGGGTGGTACGAGGTCTGGACACGGTCCTGAATAGACGCTTGCATCAGCTCGTCGGATTCAAGAGGCATTTCCCAGGGGTACTGGTCGATGACGATGTCTTTGAAGCCGTCGCCCTTGGTCAAGATGTCGTAGGCGAACCTGACGCCTTCGCGCAGACCAATGATGTCGAGCTCGTTGGACAGGTAGTTCAGCTTGATGTTGGGTTGTTCAAGCGGATCAACGCTGTTGAGCGTCACGTTCCCGCCCTCGTAGGTCGGGCGGACGATATCGACCATCACGGTGACGTGGTCGCCCTCCGGTGGGGTCGGGTACTGCCACTGGAACGCACTTCCGAATGCGGGGACGAAATCGAGTTCGAAGTGCGGCTGTCCCTCGGGCGAGAAGGGGTCGACCCCACCATTGGCGGCCTTGGCCTCCCGATAAATCGGGTCCTTCTCCAGGTAGGAGTCGATGCGGGGGAAGCCAATCATCTCGAGGAAGCCCGAACCGAGCGGTCCCGAATGATCCTTCTGATAGGCGGCGATGGCTGCGTCCTTCTTGGGTCCATCGCGGAGCAGAGTGCTGTCCAGGGCGTATCCCTCCTTGATGCGGAGCACGAACGGGACGCCGGGGTGGTCGAGCAGGTGCTGGCCGACGTGCCGAGAATCGACGATCACCGGGATTCCATGTTTGGCCAGCTCTTTGGCCGGGCCAATGCCGCTGAGCATCAACAGCTTGGGGCTTTCGAAAACGCCCTGGGAGAGAATGACTTCCCGGGTGGCGTAAAAGTCATGCTCGTTGCCGAGTCCGTCGATGATTGTCACGCCCTTGGCCGTACGGGTGGCGTAGTCGATGATGAGGCGTTTGGAGCGCACCTCCGAGAGGATCGTGATGTTCGGCTTGCCCTTTACGAAGAGGTAACTGCCCGAGCGCACACCTTTGTAGATGCTGTTGACCGCGTGGGTAAGGCCGTTCATCTCGCCGTCGAAGATGTTGTCGGTAAGCGGCAAGCCCCGGGACGTCCAGGCCTGCGTGACCACGTCGCGGAAAGCCTTCAGTTCGGGAATCAGGTTGTGAGAAATGGGGAGAGGACCGTCAACGCCGATCTTGTGCAGGTCGGAAGGGAACGTTCCGTCGTCGTCGTGATATGTGGCGCTTTTGCGTAGGTAAGGAAGGAGAGGCTCCCAGGTCCATTCCTGGCCGCCATACTCGGCCCACCGATCGTAGGTCGGTTTGCAACCGGGGATCCAGCTGAAGTAGTTACCGGCGGAGCTACCACCGAGAGCCCTACCGCGAGTGCAGTTCTTGTCGGTGCGCCGCCAGACGCCGCGGTCCACGAACGTGGCGCTGTAGTCCCAGTCATTCTCGGTGTGGCGGATGTCCATCGCCAGCCCCGGGGTGCTGACCAACTCAACATCCCAGGGATTTCCGACGCCGGCTTCGACAATGAGGACTCTGACATTGGGGTTTTCGGCGAGTCGACTGGCGACGACATTGCCTGCCGTTCCACCGCCAACAACAATGAAGTCAAAGTGAGATCGATCGTAGGCCATGAGTTCCTCCTCTAAAGGTTGCGTGTAGCAGGGCCCGGGTCGTTCAACACCACCGGCCTCACGCGTGCGGCATCCCGACCCTCAAATTAGTTTTGTGCCAACAAAATTCGATGTCTATGGAGCACGCTCTGAGATAGTTGGAACCGTCTTGGCGTCCCGTACAACGGAATTCGGATAGGTCTGATAGCAGCCCATTTCGACGCTGAGCCGAATGCTAGGCGCATCCAGCTCAGCGTCGATCTACTGCCTGGGTTGGGGATGTTCCTACGTATTTGTCGCGGCGCGGACGCCGCGCTCGATCTTGTCGCCGGTGGCAGTATCGATGTTTCTCCAGTACTCGAAAACTCGGGAAAGGACCGGCTCTTTCACGCCATCGCTCACGTGTAAAACCACGTTGTGCACCAGGCGTTCCCGCTCTTCATCATTCATCACGTTCAGGAGTAGGTCTCGAGCCTGGCCCCAGTCGTCATCGTCGGGGCGCAGTGTCTGCGCAGCGCGCACCATGTGGCCATCGGCGGCCCAACGAACTTCGGCGGCCCGAGCGGGATCCGCCTGTGGTCCGCCGACGGAGTTGGGTACGTACACCGGATCGGTGCGGTTGTAGAAACGCATAGCGCCGTCCTTGGTGTAACTGCGAACCTCGACCTTTGGGGCATTGACCGGGATTTGATTGTGGTTGACTCCAACACGGTGCCGATGAGCGTCGGCATAGGCAAAGCTGCGCCCTAGCAGGAGCCTGTCCGGGCTCAGGCCGATTCCCGGCACCAGGCTGGCCGGCGTGAACGTTGCTTGCTCCACCTCGGTGTGGTGATCGGTGATGTTGCGGTCCAACGTCAGCGTGCCGACGTCGATCAGCGGGTAGTCGGCATGCGGCCACACCTTGGTTACATCAAATGGGTTGATACGGTAGGTCTTTGCGTCTTCGAACGGCATGATCTGGACCTTTAGCGACCAGCTCGGGTGTTCGCCCCGCGCGATGGCTTCGTGAAGGTCTCGCATGTTGCAGTCGGGGTCGGTGCCGGCCAGGCGATCGGCTTCCTCCTGCGTCAGGCTTTCCACGCCTTGGTCGGACTTGAAGTGGTACTTGACCCAAACTATCTCTCCGGCATCATTGACCCAGCTGAATGTGTGTAAGCCATAGCCATTCATGTGGCGAAATGTCTTGGGAATTCCTCGATCTCCCATTACCAATGTCACCAGGTGGGCGGATTCGGGGGACAACGTCCAAAAATCCCAGACCATGTTGTGATCATGGCAGTCGTTGTCGGCGCGACGCTTGGAAGCGCGGATCAGGTTGGGAAATTTGATCGCATCTCTGATGAAGAACATGGGAACGTTGTTGCCGACGATGTCGTAGTTGCCTTCGGAGGTATAGAACTTGACCGAAAATCCGCGGGTGTCGCGCAGCGTATCGGCGCTGCCGCGCTCGCTGGCATTGCCGGCTACCCGGACGAATGCCTCGGTGGTAGTGCCGGGCTGAAACACTGCCGCTCGGGTGTAGGCGCTGACATCATTGGTCACTTCGAAGCGGCCAAAGGCGCCGGCACCCTTGGCATGCGGCTGACGTTCGGCAACCCGTTCCCGGTTGAAGTCGGCGAGCGCCTCGATGAGGTAGAAGTCCTGCATCAACACCGGTCCGTCGGGTCCCAATGTCAAGGACAACTCATCGCTGGGAATCGGCCGACCGGCTCCAGTGGTGGTGAAGTTGTTGCTTGTCATATCGATATCTCCTCAGTATTTAAGTGCTTCTGGGCAATTGGGCTGACGTACATTTGCGGATAGGGCTTGTGCAGCTATTGCTGGTAGGACACCGCACCGGTCCCGGCGAACCTCCCGCCCTCCACGATCAAGTACTCCGAGCGGATGGGTCTACCGGCAAACCAGTCTTCGAGGATCTCCCTGGTTCCTGCGGCGTACCGCGCCTGCGCCGAGAGAGAGGTGCCCGAAACATGCGGAGTCATAGCGTTGTTGGGCATCGTCCGCCACGGATGATCCGGTGACGGGGGCTGTGGGTACCACACATCTCCGGCGTAGCCCGCAAGATGGCCGCTCTCGAGCGCCGCGACAATGGCTTTCTGGTCGGTTTCCTGAGCGCGGGCGGTATTGACGATGTATGAGCCCCTACGCATCGACTTGAGCAGCTTGTCGTTGAACATGTGGTGGGTCTGGGCGATCAGGGGCGAATGGATGGAAGCCACGTCCACTGAGGCTGCCAATGACTCCACGTCGGGGTGGTAGGTCACACCCAGGTCGCTTTCTACCTCCGCGGGCAGGCGATGAACATCGAAATAGTGCAGGCGGACACCGAATGGCCTCAACCGTTCCAGCACCGCGCGACCGATACGCCCAGCGGCGATCACCCCGACGTCCATGCCTTCGATGTCATATGCGCGCGCAACGCAATCGGCGATGTTCCACCCGCCCGTTGCGGCCCACCGGTGGGCAGGTACAAAGTTCCTTACCAACGCCAGAATCTGCATGACCGTGTGTTCGGCGACGCTGATGCTGTTGCTGTATGTTTCCTCGGCCACGGTGACACCGCGCGCTCGAGCTTCGTCCAGATCAACATGGTCCGATCCGATACCGGCAGTCAAAGCCAGCTTGAGCTTGGGTGCCCTGGCAAAACGATCTTTGGTGAGATACGCGGGCCAAAATGGTTGTGAAATAACGATATCCGCATCGGATAGATGATGTTCGAACTCCGAGTGAGGCCCTTCTTTGTCGGCTGTCACTACCAACTCATGCCCGCCGTCCGCAAAGAACTTTCGAAGTCCAAGTGCCCCGGAGACGCACCCCAGTAGCTCGCCAGGTCTGAAGTCGATCACGCTCGGGCTCGGGAGAGAGCTGCCGTCTGGGTAGCATTCGATCACCGGAATACTCTCGCGAGCATATTTCGGCGGATACCCATCGAGTGGATCCGGATACAGCACCATCACACATTTGGCCATAGGGGAATTCCTCCAGCGTCCACAATGAGCAGAGCAAGCGCCGCCTGGCTTGTGAAGCAAAGGCAGGTGGCCCGCTCTACTGAATCAGCCTTCTATGCAATAGGTTTCGGTGTCTATGGAGCAGCTTCCGAGATTGAGTGGACTGTGTTTGGTGAGCAATACAACGGTGCGACGTTGTGCCCTCGGCTAGAGCGGAAAGTACGGCGCAAAGATGTCGGCGTAGTAGTTGGCCGCAGACAAGCAGTCACCGTGCGGTCTGAAGCTCTCCCCATGCGGGCTTACGCGGGCAACCATCTGAACGCCGAACCGGCCGGTGGTCGCCGCGACATCAATTTCGCATGACTCCACGTCAGTCGCGCCGCTGTCAAGGATGGTGAACGCGATCGCTCGTCTGCCGCGCACCGTGAGGCCATTTGCGTCACTGATGCTGATTTCGGGGTGCCCGAACTTTTCATTGGAAACAACGATCCCGATGACGTGTCGTCGATCGACAGACCGGTGGAAGCAGATCCTTATCTCGTCCCCAGCAGCGGCCGAATGCGCAGCATTTCCCGCAACCATGGGATTGATGTCTTGCTTCGCAAACACGTCTGCTGGTATGGACTCGCAGGGATCTATGACGAGAAAAGGCCTGCCTGACGAGTTCGTCACGACCGGAGACATTTTGGGCCGGCCTTCGATCGGAGCCGTGCAGCCTGATATCGACACTGCGGTCACCAGGCCGGCGGTCGCGGCAATTATGTTGCGAGCACTTAACATCCCGTCTCCATGAGATCTGCAGAAGGTTGACGATGCGCGCTCGACGTCATCTGCCAGGAATGCCGATGACCTGCCACGGTGCTTCCGGCTCCTGTTCTTGCGGCATCATCGCCGGATCCGGTTGTGATTTGAGCTCGGCGTCATCTTCCACGGAGGCTGTACCAGGCTCGGGTGCCTGGCACATCGCAGGATCCGCACAGGGCGCCGCGCTCACAAAAGGTGCCGGCAAGATAGGAGCCAAGCCCATTGCGATCCAGGCCAATGCAGTAATTGTCGCGCGTTCAGTCAAATCTGCCATGATGGTGAAACTCCTTTAGCGCCGCATGTGGCAAGCAGTGGAAGTAGTATCTCAACGCCTTGCTGATACATCGTTGGGACAGCAATGGTTCGGTATACCTGGCGTGATTTCGGCAGTTAATTCTGCTTCCCGATCATGATAACGATCCAGAAAGTGGATGGCGATAGCAATTCAATCGTTTGTATTTATCGACATGATCGGAAAAAACGATAGATAAACGTATGGGCAGACGCGGCCACGGAAGCCCCCCGTCACGGATTGAAGACGTTTCCAAGCCGTTTCGCGAAGAAATCGTCAAGGGCAAGGTGTTTCGCGCTTTCGGCGAAAGCCTGGGCGATCGCCGGCACGTGTCCGCTTGATTTGGTGGCGACCGCAATCGGTGTTTTCACAACGGGATCGACCAACTCCAGGGCGCGAAGTTCCGCGTTGATGAGGGTGGTCCATAGCCAGTTGTGTGGCACGATGCAGGCTCTATCGCCGCTGGCTGCCTGGGCCAACAACGTGCTCACGGAGTCTGTTTCGACCTTCGGGCTCACGGTGATTCCGACGCCGGCGAATGCGGCGTCGATAATCTGGCGGACTCGCATGTCGTTCGTGAGTAGCGCTAAGGGGAGCCGCGCGGCGTCGGCCCACCGCAAGGTCGAGGCGGTTGCACTGGTTGTCGGCAACAGCGCAGCCGGAGAAATTATCGCGTAGCGCTCCTCATACAGCGGGGTGAAGTCCAAACCCTGTGTCTTGTCCTGCATTACGGGCAGGATCGCGGCATCGAGCTCGAAATCGTTGAGAGACTGGTACAACTCGGACGTTGCCAGCTGGGACCGTACTCGTACCTTCGCCATCGGGTGCTGCGAGCAGAACGCGGACAGTACCAGCGATGATGTGGTCGACGCCGTCGGAATCGTGCCCAGACGAAGAGTTCCCGCTATCCCGGATCGCATCGCGGAAAATTCTGCTTTCAGCGCCGCGTGTTCGCGAAGCATCTGCTTGGCCCACGTGAGCAACCGCTCTCCCTCTGGCGTGAGGCCAACAAAGCTATGGCCGCGCTCGATGAGCTTGACATCCAGTTCACGTTCCAGCTTGGCGATCGAGGCAGAGAGCGTCGGTTGAGAGACGTGACACTTCTGTGCTGCGCGACCGAAGTGCCGTTCTTCGGCGACTGAGATGAAGTATTCCAGCTGCCGGAACAGCACTGGCCCCTCCTTACGCATCATGCCCTTCCGGTCTGCTGTGCAAACAGGCCGAGATAGCGGATAAGTCTTGCACATTCATCAGGTCGAGAAGCACCCGTCTGGCTGCCTGAAATTGGCTCAGCCGATTGCCAAATTTGGGAACGCGACCGTTGCGGCGCGGATGCGCGGGATCGATCGTTGGACAGCGTATCTGACCGCGGGCACGCCCTTATCGACGATAGGTTTTTTCGATTGTGTTGATTGAAAACACGAATACTCTTCTCCAGGTGCGCCTTTCATGGGGAAATCGTGTATCAAAAGAGGGTGGTGTGTACAAAACAAGCCGGTGGCTCGCCAATGGCATTCACCAAGTCGGATCTCGTCAAAGCCAATTCGCGCGCTCAGAGAGTGCTGGCCGCCGCGGATTTTCTGCCGAACGAGTCAGATGAATTTCCCAGGGACTAACACCTGGTACAGCACGGACGAGGCCGTTGGCCGGCTTCGCCCGAGGAGCGGCGTTGGTGCGTTGCAGGTATCGCGCCGCGCTACCGCGGACGAAGTTGTATCGCTGTTGCTCAGCGATCAAGTTGCGCTTGCTCAACGGGTCCGCACCGCAGTGCAGGCTGAGATCCCGGTGTATCGGGAGATGGCATCGGAGACCCTGGATCTCGAGATCACTCGTGAGCTGGAGCCAGTGTTGCGATGTGACGGAGATACGCGGGCACTGACTGTCGACGAGCAGGCGACCCTCGGCGCGGTGGGGGAAGCGCGCGCGAGGCAGGGTGTGCCTGTTGGTGACCTGCTTCGCGCGTGGCGTCTCGGCATTGAAACATTGGTCGCGCATGCCCGCTGCTTAGGTAAAGATCGGGGTATCGCCGAGGGACAGGTGCTGGAGTTCGTCCAGTCAGTTCTGGCGCGGTCCGATCTGGTCATAACGACGATCACGGATGCTCACCGGCGAGCCGATCGCCTCGAGGCCCGAAGGGAAGACGACGGCCACGCGGACTTTGTTCGGGGTGCGTTGTTGGGCACGATCTCTCGTGCCGAATTACGAATTCAAGCCGAGATCTATGGGCTTGATCCGGCTGCCGACTATGTCGCGGTGCGCGCCCGTCGTCTCGGGGCAAACCTGACTCAGCGCGAGCTCGAGCGGACGCTGGGATTGGGCGAGTTGACTTCGGGTCGCTGCGGGCTGTGTGCGCTGGTCAATGGCAATGCCGCGGGCTTCCTGAGTCAGTTGCCCCCGAGGGATATCGAGGGAATCGTTGGGTATGGTCCGCCCAGACCGCTGGATCATCTTGCGGAATCATATCGATCAGCCGCACGTGCTTTGGTGACAGCCGAGGCTTGTGGACTGCAGGGGGCCTATGACATCGCGGCGCTGGGCCTGCGCTCCACCGTCGCGTTGGACCTCGAAGTAGGCGAGTTGCTCCGGCGACGTTACCTTGACCCGCTTTCGTTGGCGAGCTCTGCCGGTGAACTCATTGCGACGCTGCGCGCCTACTTGGCGTGTGGGCTCCATGTGGAGCGCACGGCGACAAGGCTCTTCGTGCACCAGAACACTGTGCGCTATCGGATCGCCCGTTTTGAAGAACTGACTGGGACGAGCCTGGGTGATACCGAGGTGCTACTTGAAGTGTGGTGGGCTCTTGAGTTGTCAGCGATGCACTTGTAGCGGACAGGCCGGACCGCGACCGAAGTACGGCCTGTCTGCATGTGGGTGGTGTTACACGGGTACGCGCTACCGCGCCATGGTGTGTGGAGGGTTCTCTAATTGGTCCTGATTGACGCATGCGCCAAGCGCGTTGATAGCCACACACGTATTTGTATTGCCGTCTTCGGAGGTTTTCGGTACGCAATTTCCGACGGTGTTTACCTTTTCGCAGGAGGCGTGTAAATTCGCACTGACCTCGGTGTTTCCGCTGGAAGTGTGAACAGAAAGCCCAATTACCACGGCCAGCGGTACCGATAGAGTGGTCAATGCAATACGTGCTACACGTCGAATGATCGACATTTCGATTCGCCTCTTCTCATGTTTCTAATAAGAAGCGTAGTCCGAAATCTGTGGCACGACACCCATGTCTCAATCGAATTAATTGATTGGCTAATATGCGCTGATTATCGTTGAAATGAATAACTCGGCGAATCTGCCAACTCGGCGGTGTCCTCGTGCTCTACGAGGCCCTCGGTGGCGAGCGACTTCAGCAGGCGACACACTCGTAGCAGACGGGCCGGATCCGCCACCGAAGTACGGCATGCCAACCAAACATGCGTGGCCCCAGCTCAGATGACTGAACTGGGGCCACGCATGTCTGCATGTGGGTGGAGCTACGACGTGATCATCGGTAGGCCGGAAACTGCTGTGCCGGTTGCCGTCTACCGGACTGTTTCTAAACCTCGTCGTTGTCGGACGTTAGAACTGTGTCTCCCTGCGGTGAGGCCGGCGCAGGACCGTTGTCTGAATCGGTGTCTTCGGGGCCGCTGATATCGGCATCAGGGCCTGGATCAGTGCCGGGATCGGCCGCCGCATGCGCCAGGTACGTCGATGCGCCGCCGGTTGGCGTGGTCTCGTTCAGAAAGATCCCCGAGCAGATTGCACCGGCAACAACGGCGCAACCAACAACAGTGCCGATACGGTACATATGTAATACCTTTCTTCGTTGTCTCATCAATGTCGTTGAACGGGTACGCGCTACCGCGCCATGGTGTGTGGGGGATCCTCTACTTGTTCCTGATTCTCGCAGGAGCCCAGCGCATTGATCTCCGCACAGCCACTTCTATTGTTATCTTCATCGGGTGTTTTGGATACGCAATCGCCCACGGCGCTGACCTCTTGGCAGGTGATGCGAATATCGGCGCTGACCTGGGCGATTCCGTGGGAAGTTTGACTGGTCAGCCCTAACACCGCAAGCATCGACGCTGCATATACGAATCGCCCCTTATGTTGAGGATTCGGCATAGTATCGGCCTCCTTTCATGACTAATTGCGAGTGTAGTCTGAAATTGCGGATATCACACTCGGTGTTCCAATCGAATTAATCTACTAACTCAATTTGTTTTGTCTATCAATGGCATGCGAAATTCGCCACTGATAGACGATGTGTTTCATGGCGGCGGACGATCCAAGGCGCGCCCCCGCGCCGCGCCGGTTAACGCCGGACGGTGCGGCTGAGTCGGTGTGCGTGCCGTAGTAGCAGTTGTCCGAGCACCGGCCGGCGTTCTGCGTTGAACCGGGCTTCGATTCCGGTCAAAGTCAGTGCGCCGATCGGGTTTTGGTTCGTGTCGAATACCGCGGCAGCCATGCCCCAGGAGCCTTCCACTACCTGGCCGGGATTGACGGCCCAACCGGTCTCTCGGGTCAGGGCGATGCGCTTCCAGACTTCATCGGTACGAAAGCCATTGCCCCACTGCGACGGAAGGTCTGCTCGCTCCAGGTACGCATGTATCGCCTCGTCAGGTAGATAGGCCAGCACCGCCATGCCCGACGAGACCACCCCGAGTGGAAAACGCGCGCCCTCGTACAGCACGTGCGATCGGATCGGGAAGTCGCCATCCTCGCCGAGTAGGACGACGGTGTGATCGCCCCGGCGCATAGAGAAGAACGCGCTCTCGCTGGTTTCCCGGGCCAGCGACGCCACGTCGGCGGCCGCCTTCTCGGTGATGTTGTATCGGGGCGCTGATGCGGCCCCCAATACGTAGATCTCTGGCCCCAGGAACCACTGGCCCGAGCGTGCGTCGCGCTCAACCAGTCCCTCGGTGGCGAGCGACTCCAGCAGGCGATGCGCGGTGGCTCGCGGAATATCGGTGCGGCGGGCGAGTTCTGTGGTGCTCACTCCTGTTCCGGTGTCCGCGGAAACCGCGCGCAAGAGCGCCGCGGTGCGGTGTACCACGCCGGGAGCCTCAGTCACCGGCCCTACGATACGCGTCCACTGAATGGACGTTTGCCTCGCAGAGTGCTCACCCGGCGGGAGTTTTGTGCATCATCCTTGCCCTGTATTGGGCTTTCATCCAAGGTAGCGATGCACCGTTAAGTGGACGCCCGAGTGGGCATGGAGGTGGTTGTGGGCGAGAGACGAACCGTCGAGCAGCGTGGCCTATGGTTCGAGGAGTTCGAGACCGATGTGCTGTATCTGCACCGGCCCGGACGCACCATTACCGAGGCCGACAACGTGCTGTTCACCACGTTGACCATGAATACCCAGGCATTACATCTCGACGCCGCGTTCTCGGACGCGCTACCGCCGTTCAATCAGCGTCTGGTCAATTCGATGTTCACCCTCTCGACCTTGGTGGGGCTGTCGGTCGCACAGCTGACGCAGGGCACCATCGTCGGCAATCTGGGATTCGGCGAGATCGCCTTCCCCAAGCCGCTGTTCCACGGAGACACCCTGTATGCGGAGTCCGAGGTGATTGACAAGCGCGAGTCCAAGAGCAGGCCGGGCGAGGGCATCGTCAGCTTTGCGCACACCGGGAGGAACCAGCACGGTGATGTGGTGGTCACCGCGTCGCGTAAGACCATGGTGCGCAAGCGTCCCTCGGAGGAGTCGGCATGACCGTCGCCGATGCGGGCCCTGGCTGGCTATTTTGCCCGGCTGATCGTCCAGAGCGATTCGAAAAGGCCGCTGCGGCAGCCGATGTGGTCATACTAGATCTTGAAGACGGGGTCGCTGCGGCGGATCGGGCGGCGGCGCGCGATGCGTTGATCAATACGCCGCTGGATCCCGGCCGGACGGTGGTTCGGCTCAACCCGGCATCCACCGCGGATCACTCGCTCGACCTGGCGGCCGTCGCGAAGACCGGATACACCACGGTGATGCTGGCGAAGAGCGAGCACGCCGACCAGGTAGCCAAGCTGGCCCCGCTGGACGTAGTGGTGCTGGTGGAGACCCCGATGGGCGCGCTCAATATCGTCGAACTGGCGCGTCCCGAGAACGTCGTCGCGGCGATGTGGGGAGCGGAAGACCTGTTCGCCGCCACATGGGGCACCAATAACCGGTGGCCCGACGGCAGCTACCGCGATGTGGCGCAGCATGTTCGCTCGCAAACTCTGTTAGCGGCCAAGGCATTCGGGCGACTTGCACTGGATTCGGTATACCTCGATATCAAGGGCCTCGACGGTCTGCGTGCCGAGGCGGATGACGCCGTGGCCGTAGGGTTTGACGCCAAGGTGGCCATCCACCCCACCCAGGTGAACGTCATCCGCGCGGCATACAAGCCGGCCGAGAAACAGGTGTGCTGGGCGCGTGGGGTGCTCGAGCTGGCGAGCCGGGAGCGGGGTGTCTTTCAGTTCGAGGGTGCGATGGTGGATGCTCCCGTGCTACGCCGCGCGGAACGAATCATCCAGCTGAACGCCTTGACCAGCGGGCGCCCCGGGTGAGAAATGTTCGGTTACCGCGCAGTGGAATTCACGGTACGTGCGCTGCCGAATCACTAGAGTTTTCCGTGATCCGTCCCGCTCATCGGTGTCCGGGACGCAGTAATGCAGGTGGTGAAACGAGACGATGAAGTCCTATGACTCCGGGTCGACGGTGCCCCCGATCATCGAGGAGACGATCGGGGAAAATTTCGAGCGGATAGCCCGGACCCACCCCGATGTCGACGCCCTGATCGATGTCTCGGGTGAGCGCCGATGGACATACCGCGAGCTCGACGCCGAGATCAATCGCGTTGCGCGCGGCCTCATGTCGTTGGGTGTTGTGGCGGGCGACCGGGTGGGAATCTGGGCGCCGAACTGCGCCGAATGGGTACTGGTGCAGTACGCCACGGCGAAGATCGGTGCGATACTTGTCAACATCAATCCGGCGTACCGGACCCATGAGCTGGCCTATGCGCTAAACCAGTCGGGTGTTCGCACGCTGATTTGTGCCACCGTATACAAGTCGTCCGATTACGTGACAATGGTGAGCCAGGTGCGTGCGGATGCTCCTGGCTTGCGGGATGTTGTGTTCATCGGCACCTCCGACTGGGCGCGCTTACTGGAATCAGCCGAAGAGGTTTCCGGCGCCGCGCTGCGCGCGAGGATGTCGCAGCTGTCCAACACCGATCCCATCAACATCCAATACACCTCGGGAACAACGGGTTATCCGAAGGGTGCGACGCTCTCGCACCGCAACGTGCTCAACAACGGCTACTTTGTGGCGGAGTCCCTGCACCTCGAAGCGGGCGATCGGTTATGCATCCCGGTGCCCTTCTACCACTGCTTCGGGATGGTCATGGGCAATCTCGGATGCACCACACACGGTGCCACCATCGTGATGCCGGCGCCGGGATTCGATCCCGCGCGCACCCTCGAGGCCATTGAACGTGAGCGGTGCGTCGGGGTGTACGGGGTGCCGACCATGTTCATCGCTATGCTCGCGGACCCCGATTTCGCGGGGCGCGACCTATCCTCGCTGCGGACGGGCATCATGGCGGGTTCGGTGTGCCCCGTGGAAGTGATGAGACGGTGCATCGACGAGATGCACATGGCGGGAGTCTCCATCGCGTACGGCATGACGGAGACCTCGCCGGTCTCCTGCCAGACGCTTTTCGACGACGATCTGGATCGGCGCACCGCGACTGTGGGACGTGTGCATCCACATATCGAAATCAAGATCGTCGACCCCGATACCGGAGAGACGGTGCCGCGCGGTCAATCCGGTGAGCTGTGTACGCGTGGCTACTCGGTGATGCTCGGCTACTGGAACGATGAGGAGCACACCCGCGAAGTACTCGGCACCGACGGCTGGATGCATACCGGCGACCTGGCGGTGATGCGAGAAGACGGCTACTGCACCATCGTTGGGCGCATCAAGGACTTGGTGATACGCGGTGGCGAGAACATCTATCCGCGGGAGATCGAGGAGTTCCTGCTCACCCATCCGGACATCGAGGACGTCCATGTTGTTGGGGTGCCCGACGAGAAGTACGGCGAGGAGTTGTGTGCCTGGGTGCGGATGAGGTCGGGCCGCGTGGTGCTCGACGCTGTTGCCGTTCGCACTTTCGCCTCGGGGCGGCTCGCCCACTACAAGATTCCACGTTATGTGCATGTCGTCGACAGCTTCCCGATGACTGTGACAGGAAAGGTGCGCAAGATCGACATGCGGGTGCAGGCCATGGAACTTCTGGGATTACGAGAGCCGGACCGGACGCATGGGCGGTAGCACCTACGAACGATTCGTCGAGCATGTGTCGCACCGGCATGCGGTGCCACGCGACCGCTACGACGATGTGTGGCGTTGGTCGGTTGAGTCTGTTCCTCAGTTTTGGCGTGCACTGTGGGAGTTCTTCGAGGTGCCCGGCCGGGGGTTGCGCAACGGTGATGAGGGCGTGCTGGCCAATGCGGTGATGCCTGGGGCGCAATGGTTTCCCGGCGTTGAGCTCAACTACGTGGCTCAGATACTGCGCCATGTGGACCGCGATGGCGTCGCGATCGTCGGCGTGGACGAGGCGGGGGAGCGCACCGAGATCGGCTGGCGGGAACTGGCCGGCCGGATCGGCGCCGTGGCTGGGGAGTTGCGCCGTCTCGGGGTGGGGCGTGGCGACTGTGTGGCCGCCTACCTACCGGATGTGCCCGACGCGATGGTGGCCTTCCTGGCCACCGCAGCTGTCGGCGCGGTGTGGGCGGGATGTGGCCAGGACTACGCCCCCGAGGGTGCCGCCGCGCGGCTGGCGCAGCTCAAGCCCAAGGTGCTCGTTTCCGGCCCCGGATACCAATACAACGGCCGCTGGGTCGACAAGAGCGCGGACACCGCTGAACTGCACCGCCTGCTGCCCGGAGATCCTGCGCTTATCGTTGAGTTACCCACGGGTAGTGCGGATCCCGTCGTGGAAATGGTGCCGTTCGATCATCCGATCTGGGTCCTGTTCAGCTCCGGCACCACGGGGAAGCCCAAGGGGATCGTGCACGGTCACGGTGGCATGCTGCTGGAGCATCTTAAGGGCGCGGGGCTGCACTGTGATCTGGGGCCGGGCGACGTGTTCTTCTGGCAGACGGCGCTGTCGTGGATGATGTGGAATTTTCGTCTGGCCGGGCTTCTCGTGGGGTCGACGGTGGTCTGTTACAGCGGACATCCGCTGTACCCCAATGCGGATCGACTGTGGGAGCTACTGGCAGCCGAGCGGGTCACCTACTTTGGTACCAGTCCCGGGCACCTGCAGGCGAGTAAGAAGGCAGGTTTGGAGCCGTCGTCCGGGCATGACCTGCGCGCGCTGAAAACCTTGGGCAGCAGCGGGTCTCCGCTGTCTTCCGACCTGTTCGAGTGGGCAGGAAGGTATGTCGGAGTCGCGGTATCGTCCCTGTCGGGAGGCACCGACGTCTGCACGGCCTTCGCCGGCGGTACTCCGGGAGTACCCGCACGCCCCGGTGAACTGCCTGCTCGCTACCTGGGGGTGGACCTGCGCAGCTGGTCGCCCGATCGCCGGTCGCTCATCGGGGAGGTGGGCGAAATGGTGATCCTGCAGCCGATGCCGTGCATGCCTGTCCGATTCTGGGACGATTCCGACGGATCGCGTTATCGGGCCGCCTATTTCGAGCACGAATGGTCCGATGGCCGCGCACCAGGAGTCTGGCGGCACGGCGACTGGGTGACCGTCACCGAACGGGGATCGCTGGTGATCCACGGGCGCAGCGATGCCACGTTGAATCGCAACGGAATCCGGATGGGCTCGGCGGACATCTACGAGGTCGTCGAATCGATGGAGCAGATCGCCGAGGGATTCGTGCTCGGTGTCGATGGCCCAGACGGTGCGTACTGGATGCCGCTGTTCGTCACCATGGCGCCGGGGCACACTTTCGATGAGGATCTGGGGGCCCGCATCGCGCGGGAGATCCGCGCCCGTCTATCGCCCCGTCATGTTCCCGATGAGGTGATCGAGGCGCCCGGGATTCCGCACACCCGGACTGGTAAGAAGCTTGAGGTCCCCATCTGTGGGGTGTTGGCCGGGCGTGCCGACGTGTCACTGGATCCGCGGTCGATCGACAATCCGGACCTTATTGACTGGTACCGCGAGCGGGGCCGGGAACACCGCTGGTAGCGATACCCGACAGATCTTGCGGGGCTGCTAACTTCGACCTAGTATACCAATCGGTATACTTCTGCTTGATGGGTTGATTGTCTTGTACGGCAGCGTCTTATCGGCAGGACTCAATGAGGAGGATTCGATGACGCTACGATTCGCGGAGTACCCGCTGCCCTTGAAACTCTTGATCGCGGGGCGCTCGCTTATTGCCTCGGGCAGTCTCCTCACGCCAAACGTATTCGCCCGTGTCTTTCGGATGGAGGCGGCTGGGACGCCGGCCATTCCGATGGGCCGTATGTTCGGCATCCGCAACGCGCTGCTGGCTCTGGGTTTGTCACGCCTGGGTGTATTCACCTCCCCAGGAACCTTCTTGAAACTGAACGTACTCACCGATGCGGTTGATGCCGCGGTGCTGGTTGCGGCCGGGCGCAGGGGAGAGCTCAGCAGGACCACTTCGGCCCTCGGTGCCGCCGTGGCATTGTCAGCGGTGGTAATGGGGGCGGCCTCGGTGGCTGCCCTGCCCGCGCGCGAGGCCTAGCCCCAGGGGGAATAGTCCGCGATCAACTCTTCCTGCGCGGGCCGCTGCGCCTCGGGGACATGCACCAGGTTGATACGCACCCGATACCAAACGGAGCTCGGCCCACGCATGCCGTCGATCAGAATATCCTGTGGCTCAAGGAGTTCAGCCACGCTCGAGTGGCTTTCTCGCCAGACGTCAAGTGCGGCTTGGGCTTCTGGCTTGGTCTTCGTCCTGGCGATTTCGATGAGGGGCATCGTTGACTGGCGGCGTCCGTCTCGAGAGGCGCCCTTGGGCGCCTTCTCCGCGGGCCCTAGCTCGGCGGCCAACTCCAGTAGTTGATCCAGTGCCCCGGTGGCATCGTCCATGCCCCGCCATGGATCACCGACGTCCGCGAAGCGTTCCCGCACCGTATGCAGGGTGAATGACTCGGGGCGGCACCCGGCGACCTCATCCCAGTGCAACGGCGTCGACACCCGGGCATCCGGCGTCGCCCGCACGGAGTAGGCCGACGCCACCGTGCGGTCCTTCGCGTTCTGGTTGAAGTCGACGAACACGCCGTGGCGTTCCTCCTTCCACCAGCGGCTGGTCGCGAGGTCCGGGGCGCGGCGCTCCACCTCGCGGGCCACCGTCTCGGCGGCCAACCGAAGCTCCCGGAAGGTCCACCGCGGGGCGACCGGCGCATAGATGTGGAAGCCGCGCGAACCGGAGGTCTTCGGCCAGGCGGTCAGCCCGTGATCCTCCAGCACTCCGCGAACAACAAACGCGACGTCCAGGATCTGGCCCCACGGCACCCCGGGGACCGGATCAAGATCGATGCGCAGTTCGTCGGGATGGTCTAGGTCATGTGCGCGCACGGGATGGGGATTGAGGTCAACACAGCCCAGGTTGACCACCCAGGCCAGCGATGCCGCGTCGGTGACAACAGCTTCCCGGGCGGAGGTGCCGCGCGCATAGTGCAGTTCGGCGGATGCGACCCAGTCTGGTCGCTTCTCAGGCACTCGCTTCTGGAACACCGCCTCGTTGGAGATGCCCTTGACGAACCGTTTGAGGATCATCGGCCGATCACGGACCCCGCGCAGCGCCCCATCGGCGACATCGAGGTAGTAGCGGACCAGATCGCCCTTGGTAATGCCCACTGTGTCGTCACCCGGGGGAAAGACCACTTTGCTGGGGTGCGTGATGGTGACCTCGCGCCCCGCGACCTGCAGCACAAGGTCTGCCATGGCGTCATCGTAGGGCTGTAGACCGACTTTCCTGGGCGTACTTGGTGACAGGCCCCCGACCGACCGGTTGGATGTGCCGCTGAGAGGGAGGTCACATAGGCTGTCGATCATGTCGATCACCGCCGAACGGCCGCTCTTCTCGAAGCTCCAGACTCTTGCGAAGCGCGGTGGCGCTGAGCTGCATTATCTCCGCAAGGTCATTGAGGCGGGGATGCTGAAATTGGACCCGCCGAACGTGCTGGCGGGCATCGTCAGGGACTTCTATCGGTTCGGAGAGATCGGCGCGGTACCCGCGTTCGGTGCGCACCGCAGCCCGTCGCGCACCGCCATCATCGACGATGAGGGCTCGCTGACCTACGCCGAACTGAACGACGCGGTGAACGCACTGGCGCACGGTCTGAATCGGCTCGGCATCAAGGGCGGCGACGGAGTCGCGATCCTGGCGCGCAACCACCGCTGGTTCATCATCGCCAACTACGCCGCCCACCGCGCCGGCGCCCGCGTGATCCTGCTCAACACCGACTTCTCGGGTCCGCAGACCAAGGAGGTCGCCGAGCGCGAAGGCGCCCGTGTCCTGATCTACGACGCCGAGTACGCCGAATTCCTGGACGGCTACAGCCCCGAGCTGGGCCGGATCATGGCCTTGCCGACCAACCCGGAGAATCCGGATCAACCGGCCTCCGACGACGAATCCATCGCCTCGGTGATCAAGCGCAACAGCACCTCGCCGGCGCCGCGCCCGTCGAAGTACTCGTCGTTGGTGATCCTCACCAGCGGCACGACGGGTACCCCGAAGGGGGCTCCGAGGAAGTTGGCGCTGACCCTGGCGCCGGTCGGCGGCATGTTCTCGCATGTGCCGTTCCGCTCGGGGGAGGTGACGTCGGTACCTGCCCCGATGTTCCACGCGCTGGGCTATCTGCACCAGAGCCTGGCGCTGACGCTGGGCTGCACGCTGATTCTGCACCGCAAGTTCAAGCCCGAGAACGTTCTGGCCGATGTCGAGAAGTTCAAGGTGACGGCCATCGTGGTGGTACCGGTGATGCTCAACCGCCTTCTCAATGCCCTTGATGAGGCACAGCACAAGCCCGACTTGTCCTCGCTGCGTATCGTTTTCGTGTCCGGATCGCAGCTGGGTGGCGAACTTGCCTCCCGGGCACTGGACGCGCTGGGGCCGGTGATCTACAACCTGTACGGATCCACCGAGGTCGCCTTCGCCACCATCGCGCGGCCGCAGGACCTGGCCATCAACCCGTCCACCGTAGGCCCCGTGGTCAAGGGTGCGACCGTGAAAATCCTTGATGACGAAGGAAAGCCGGTCTCACAGGGCACGGTCGGGCGCATCTTCGTCAGCAATGCCATCCCGTTCGACGGATACACCGGCGGTGGGCACAAGCAGATCATCGACGGCCTCATGTCCAGCGGCGACGTCGGCTACTTCGACGAGCACGGGTTGCTCTACGTCTCCGGCCGCGACGACGAGATGATCGTCTCGGGCGGCGAGAATGTATTCCCCGCCGAGGTTGAAGACTTGATCAGCGGACATCCCGAGGTCATCGAGGCCACCGCGCTGGGCGTTGACGACCCCGAGTGGGGAGCGCGGCTGCGGGCATTCGTGGTCCGTCACCCCGAGTCGACGGTGGACGCCGACGGTATCCGCGCCTATGTGCGCGAGAACTTGGCCAGGTACAAGGTGCCGCGCGATGTGATCTTCCTGGATATCTTGCCGCGCAATCCATCTGGAAAGATTCTCAAGCGTCAGCTACGTGAGCTGGAGGTGTAGGACGTGTCCCGTGAACACGACATCGTGCTGTACGGGGCGACGGGTTACGTCGGGAAGCTGACGGCGCAATACCTGGCCGGGCGGGTGGCGGACACCGGTGCGCGGATCGCGCTGGCCGGCCGCAATACCGAAAAGCTTGCCGCTGTGCGTGATGCCTGTGGCCCGGCGGCACGTGACTGGCCTTTGATCGAAGCCGACACCACACGGCCTGCCACGCTGGCGGCCATGGCGGCGTCCACGCAGGTGGTGCTGACCACGGTGGGGCCCTACACGAAATACGGATTGCCACTGGTGGCCGCCTGCGCCGAGGCAGGCACCGACTACGCGGACCTGACCGGCGAGGTCAACTTCGTCAGGGAGAGCATCGACGTCTATGGCAAGCAGGCCGCCGACACCGGAGCCCGCATCGTCCACTGTTGCGGATTCGATTCCATCCCATCAGATCTGAGTGTGTACGCGCTGTACCGACAGGCGCAGCAGGACGGCACCGGCGAGCTGCTCGATACGACCTATGTGTTGAGCAAGTTCCGTGGCGGGGTCAGCGGCGGCACCGCCGCTTCTATGGTCGAGGTGATGGAGGCCAGTGCTGAAGACCCTGAGGTGCGCCGCAACTCTCAGGACCCCTACTCCCTGAGCCCGGATCGCCCGGCCGAACCGGAGGTAGGGCGGCAGCGTGAATTCCAAACGCTACGCGGCGAATCCGTGGCGCCTGAGCTGGCAGGCACCTGGCTGGGAGCGTTCTTCATGGGTCCCGTCAACACCCGAATCGTGCGGCGTAGCAACGCGTTACTCGATTGGGCCTACGGTTCCCGGATGCGGTATCGCGAAGCGATGAGCTTGGGTAGCTCGGTGGTGGCGCCTGTCGCCGCGGCCGCGGTGACCGGTGCACTGGCGGTCGGCTTCGGACTGGGTACCCGCATCCCGATGCCGAAATTCATTGCCCAGCGCCTACTCCCGAAGCCCGGGACCGGGCCCAGCGAGCGTACTCGCGAACGTGGTCACTACCGGGTCGAGACGTATACCACCACAACACAGGGTGTGCGGTATCGCGCGATCATCGCCCAGGAAGGCGACCCCGGCTACAAGGCCACTGCGGTGCTGCTCGGGGAGAGCGGTTTGACACTGGCCCTCGACCGCGGTGAATTACCGGACCGGCTGGGGGTTTTGACGCCCGCGGCCGCGATGGGCGACCCGCTGCTGAGCCGGCTCCGCGCGGCCCGGGGCGTGATCGTCAAGGTGGAACGACTGTAAGACTCTTCGCCAAACGATGGGAGTGGATGTATGTCGGTATCAGCAGTAGACGCAGGGCCCCAGCAGGTCAGCCGCGCAGTCGAAGTGTCTGCCCCGGCAACGGAACTGTTCGCCATTGTCGCGGACCCGCGGCGTCACCATGAGCTGGACGGTTCGGGCACGGTTGGCCAGAACATCCGTACGCCTGAACATCTCGCGGTGGGCTCACGTTTCTCCACCGGGATGCGGATGTTCGGGCTCCCGTACCGCATCACCAGCACAGTCACCGAGTTCGACCCCGACAAAGTCATCGAGTGGCGCCATCCAATGGGTCACCGGTGGCGCTGGGAGTTCGTGGCGCTGTCGCCGACCAGTACCCGGGTCACCGAAACATTCGACTTCCGCAATGCCGGACCGGTCCAACTCCTGCTGAACTACAAGTTGCCGGGCTTCATCAAGGCCAATGCCGAGGGCGTTGAGGCCACCCTGCGGCGACTGCAGAACCGGTACAGCTAGCCCGTCGATTCCCGGGCCGCCGGGGTGGCGGGCTGTTGGGCCAGCGCGTCCAGCACCGTCACGATCTCGTTGATGACCTCGCCGGCGCGCTCGTTGGGCAGCATGTGGCCCGAGCCTGGGTACGTGCGCAGTTCATTGGTCTGCAGCGCCGCGGCGATGATGCGGGAATCGCCTGCCGGGGTGAGGAAGTCGCGTGCTCCCGCCAGTACCGCGGAGGGCATACCGCGATAGGCGCTCAAGCCCTCGGTCAGATCCTCATGGAGCACCATGCTCTCGGCGGCGTCCTTGTAGCTGCGCGGAGTGCCCGAGCGAATCTGGTCCCACACTCGGCTCACGTCGTACGGCCGGGGATCACGCCCAAACACCAGCGTGGAGATGATGGGCCGCATGAGGTAGCCCTGCTGGAGGAACCAACCCTGCGCCACGACACCCAGGACCACCGCCTTGACAACGGAGAACACCGGCGGCACCACGCGTAGCCGGTGCAGCAGCCGCCCGGCGGAGGTGGCCACGAAGACCGCGCCAGAAATCCGCTGAGCCACCAGGTCCTGGTGGTACTCGCCGAGGCCCATCATGGTCATGCCGCCCATCGAGTGACCGACGATCACGATCTGCCCGGTGGGGATCTCGGCGTTGATGAAGTCGGCAGCGTCCGTGGCCAGTTGACGAACATTCACCGAGCCGCCCGGCGCCGGATCTGACTTGCCGTGCCCGCGGTGATCGAGTGCGACGATGCGCAGCTCGGGATTGTGTTTGTGGAGCGGACCGGCCACGTCGTCCCAGGCCTCACGGTTCTGCGTCCAGCCGTGCAGGAACAGCACCGTGGTGGGTGCCGCGCGGTTCCGGGTGTCGGAGAATCCGATACGGGTGCCGTCCCCGGCGGTGAAGAAATCCTCGTGCTGGCGCCACGCAGTCTCGGTAGCGGTATTACGGGTCACGCGGCAGTCCTAACAGTCGCTCGGCAATGATGTTCAGCTGCACTTCGGAGGTGCCGCCGTAAATGGTGGTGGCGCGGCTAGCTAAAAGATAGTCCGCCCAGCGGCCCTGCTCCTGTTCGGAATCGCCGATGGCGCCATCTTGCCCGAAATGATTCACCACGAACTCGGCGTAGCCCTGTCCGGTGCGCATGCCCAAAAGCTTGGACACCGCGGCGGACGGCATCGGGTCACCACCGGCCAGAGTCAGCAGGGTCGAGCGTAGATTCAGCAGCTTCACCCCGTGCCCCTCGGCGATGAGCTGACCGGCCTGATCGCGGGCGACTTCGCCGAGCTCGTTGTTGCCGACGAATGCCACCAAGTCGTCCAGGCTGGCCAGGAACGGAAGATCGGAGCTGCCGATCGAAACACGTTCCGCCGTCAACGTATTGCGGCTCACCTCCCAGCCGCGATTGACCTCGCCGACCACCAGCTCGTCGGGTACGAATACGTCGTCGATGAAGACCTCGTTGAACAGCGCGCCGCCGGTCATCTCGCGCAACGGGCGCACCGTGACGCCCTCACTCTTCATATCGACGAGGAAATAGGTGATGCCATTGTGTTTCGGCGCGCTGGGATCCGTCCTGGCCAGGCAGGCACCCCAATCGGCGAACTGTGCCACCGAGGTCCAGATCTTCTGGCCGGTGAGGCGCCAGCCGCCGTCCACCTTGACCGCCTTGGTGGACAGTCCCGCCAGGTCCGACCCCGCACCGGGTTCGGAAAACAGCTGGCACCACATCATTTCGCCACGGAATGTGGGTGGCAGGAACCGCTGCTTCTGCTCCTCGGTGCCGTACGCGACGATGGACGGCACCAGCCAGGTCGCGATGCCGAGCTGGGGCCGGCGAACCCTGCCGGTGAGGAATTCCTGGGAGATGATCACCTGCTCGATGGGGGACGCGGCGCGGCCCCACGGCGTGGGCAGGTAGGGCAGCACCCATCCGCCCTCGGCGATGGCGGCGTTGCGTTTTCCGGACGGGATCTCTTTGAGAGCGGTCACCTCGGCGCGGATCTCGGCGCGCAGGGCCTCGGTTTCCGGTGCCAGATCGATATCCACCTTGCGCAGACCGTGTTCGACGGCGGTACGCACCACGGTGGCCGGTGCGCTGCCGTAACGGCCCAGGGCGGCGATGAGACCCAATGCCCGCCGGTAGTAGATATGTGCATCGTGTTCCCAGGTGTAGCCGATACCGCCGTGTACCTGGATGCAATCCTGTGTGCACTGCTGAGCCGCGGCAGGGGCCAATGTCGCGGCCACGGAGGCCGCGAACTCCACAACGCCCGCATGCTCATCGGCTTCGTCGAGTGCGCGCGCGGCGTCCCACACGGCTGCGGTGGCACGCTCGGTGACCGCGGCCATGGTTGCGCACTTGTGCTTGATGGCCTGGAACTGCCCGATGGGACGGCCGAATTGCTCACGCACCTTGGCATATTCGGATGCCGCGTCGGTGGCCCAGCGTGCGACGCCGACGGCCTCGGCGGATACGACCGTAGAGATGATGGCCGCCGCGCGGGCGTCAGCGAGGTTGCTCAACACACGATCGGCAGGAACCTGCGCGGCAGCCGCCGTGACATGGGCGACCGGGCGCAGCCGGTCCACACTCTGTTGTGGGTCCAGGGTGACGTCATCGGCGCTCAGCACCACCCATACCCGGTCTGAACCGACGGAGACCGGCGCCACCACGTAGCTCGCCGATGCTGCCGACAGCACCGAACGCGCTTGACCATCCACGGTCAGCCCGTCACCGGAAAGCGTTGCGGTGAAGGACGAAGAAGACGAGAAGGTGGCGATGGACGCACCGGAGGCAAGGTCGTTCAGCAGTGGATGATCGGGGTCGTGTGCGCTGATGAGCGCGCTCGCGATCACCGAGGGGACAAACGGGCCGGGCACGGCCCCACGCCCGAACTCGGCCACCACAATGGCAAGCTCCAATGCGCCAAAACCTTGTCCACCCACGGATTCAGCGAGGTGCACGGAGGTCAGGCCCTGATCTGCGGCACCCTTCCAGAACGGTGGCGGCCAGGGCAGCGGAGTCTCGAGGGTTTCGTGAAGCAGCTCGCTGGGCACAACGCGCTCGACGAACGCATGCGCCGAATCCGCAAGTGCTACATGCTCACTGTTGATGGCGATCGGCATCTTGTCGCTTCCTTACTATTCGGCGCTGGGCTCGCTGTGGCTGGCGCGGTCTTCGTAGGCCTTGCGGGCATCGGATCCGTGCGCGTTGAGCATGAAGTCCTGGATGCCGAGCTTGCGGGTCAAGAACTTGCCGGTACTGCGGGGCAGCACCGACATGGTCCGATACATTCCGCCGAACATCTTGGGAACGAAGACCGGGAAGGTGCCCTTGCGTACCGCGTTGACGACCGCATTGGCAATATCTTCTGGTTCAACGGTTTTCAGCAGCCAGTGGGTATCAAGGCCGGAGATCAGTTCGGTGTTGACCATGCCCGGCATCACGCACACCACCGAGATTCCGGAGGTTTCGTATTCCAGGCTCAAGCTCTCGCTGAGGCCCACCACGGCATGCTTGGTGGCGCAGTAGGTGGCAAGTCCCGGGAAACCCGCCTTACCCGCCGCCGAGGCGATGTTGACGATGGCGCCGCCGCCGCGGGGTTTCATCCGTTTGATGGCCAGCTGACTGCCCCACATGACGCCGCGCACATTGATATCGAGCTGGCGCTGGATGGATTCCAGGGACTCGTCGCCGAACGGGGTGATCGGCATGATGCCCGCGTTGTTGACGATCACGTCTACCGGGCCGAGGGTGGCCGCGATGGTGTCGAAAAAGGCCTCGAAGCTGCCGTGATCGGTGACATCGAGCGGAAGGCCGATGGTGCTGTTCCCGATCTCGGCGGCGGTGTTCTCACACAGCTTCTTGTCGATATCGCCGATCGCGACGCTGGCGCCTTCGGCGGCGAACGCCGTGGCGATGGCGCGACCGATTCCACGTGCTCCACCGGTTACGGCGACGACCTTGCCCGCGAGCTGTACGGCTGTTCTCATTCGTCCTCCCACGCCATTGTGGTATTCGTTGTGCGAATATTTACGAATTCTGCCTAGTGTAAATCTTCGGGCGCTAGCTTAGCGCACGCGGTCAGCTAGCGGTGACCCCTCATGTATACGCCGGCAGTTGTCGATCGCGTGGTCCAGATAGCGCGTCATGGTGTCCGCGGTGAACCAGGTGACATGCGGTGTGAGCACCACGTTTGGCAATGTCAGCAGTGGATTGTCCGATGAAACCGGCTCGTGGGCAAAGACATCAAGACCGGCGGCAGCCAGCGGGCCGTGCCGCAGCGCCTGGACCAGTGCCGGCTCGTCGATCACCGCCCCGCGTGAGGTGTTGATCAGGACCGATCCGGGCTTCATCCGCGCCAATGCCGAGGCGTCGAGCATGCCGGTGCTGGCCTCGGTGAGCGGTAGATGCAGCGAGACGATATCGCTGCATGTCAGCAGTTCATCCAGGCTGCGCCAGCCGTCGGTGCCGTCGTCGCGGGTGCTGGTGTGCAACACGGTGGCACCCATCGCCAGCAGGATGCGTTCGAGCGTCTTCGCGATGTTGCCGTATCCCACCAATCCGACTGTGCACGAGCCGATATCGCGAACCGTATCGCCGAGAGACTGATCGGTGGGCCAGCCGGTGCCGGCACGAGTTTCCCGATCCAGCCGCGGCAGCTGTCGCAGCGCCGCGAGCATCAGCAGCAGCGCGCCCTCGGCGACAGACGGGGCATTGGCGCCTGGCATGTTGGCGACAGCGATCCCCCGCCCGGCGGCCGCGTCCAGTGCGATGGTGTTCACCCCGGCGCCGAACTTGTGGATCAACCGCAGCCGTTCACCCCTGGCGATGTCGTCGGCCGAGAGCGGGCGCAGCACATGCCAGAGCACCTCGGCATGAGGAAGCTCGGAGTAGAAGGTGGCGTCGTCATCCTCGGCGCAGAAGTGAACATCGATCCAATCGGCGTGCGGTGCAATCTGTTCGAGGGTTCGCGGACCGGCCGGGAAGTGTGCGAGGACCCTGAGTCGATGATCGCCGGGCTGGCCGCTCATCTCACCACCGTGTGCTTGCCCACTCGGCAATGGTATCGGCCTGCTCCTGTCGGGCCCCAGGGTTCTGGAAGTAGTGGTCGGCGTCGATGGATGCCTGTTGCTTGTCCGTCGTGCCCAGCGCGTCGTAGATGCGCCGCGCATCCGACGGGAAGACTCCCGTGTCGCCGTCGGCGTTGATGACCAGTGCTGGGACCGTGACATC
Source organism: Mycobacteroides immunogenum (assembly GCF_001605725.1). Classification (NCBI taxonomy): domain Bacteria; kingdom Bacillati; phylum Actinomycetota; class Actinomycetes; order Mycobacteriales; family Mycobacteriaceae; genus Mycobacteroides; species Mycobacteroides immunogenum. The sequence goes on along the minus strand of NZ_CP011530.1, from coordinate 4,984,629 downwards.
GGCCAGATGTGGCTCGGCGCGCGTCTGTGCGTGCGACAGGCTCCACATGCCGATCCAGTTCTTCAGCGTGGTGGCACAACCGATTCCGAAGGTAGAGCGGTTGGCCTTCACCGGCACTCCCGCATAGCACATGTTGGCGGGACGCTTGGTGGGCTCCAAGGTGGGATCGACCATCCGGGGGTCGGCCCAGGTGCGGTGCACGGTGAAGGCGCGGTCGCTGAACCCGGCCGCGCGCACGCGCGCGAGCTCCTCGAGCGCCCAGGCGGTGATCCGGTGATTGCGCGCGGCCTGGCCCTCTCGGTATGCGGCGACGAACTCGGGGGAGTAAGCCGGGCCGTTGGCCTCATTGAACAGATCGAGGGCGGGGTCGGTAGAGGCGGGATCGCTTTCCTCGAGCACCGAGGCGTCCATCCAGTCAGTGAGCACGTCGGGACGGCCCAGATGCGCGGCGGTCGCGACATAGCCCGCGGCGGTGGGCAGGCTGTCCAATCCCTGCGCCGGCCGCATACCCTCCAGTGGCGTCACCTTGGGGGCGGCCGCCTGAGACTGATAGGCCGCCATGAGTGAACCCCCACCGGAATTGCCCAGCAGCAGCACGGTTTCCACTCCTGCCTGTTCCTGCAGCCACCGCACGCCCACGCCGATGTCGACGAGGGCATGATCCAGCAGAAACTGGTTTTCGAACCCCCGGAAGCGGGTATTCCAGCCCAAGAATCCGTACCCGTGCCGGGCCAGATACTCGGCGATGTAATGCTCGGAGAAGTCGATCTGATAGTGGGTGGCGATAAAGGCGATCTTGGGTTGGGTGCCTGCCGCCCGGTGATAGAGGCCCTGGCATGGATGCCCGCCGGCGCCGCCTCGTCCCGCGGTGGGCGAGGGGAGTCCGATGAACTCGCGTTCGACGGTCACTTCGGTGGGCATTCAGCATACCTCCTTGGAATAGATTGCGCGGTAACAGATTCCGGCCAAGGTATCTATGCAGGCGGCGTCATCGACGTTGGCGGCGTTGCCCTGGCTGAGCTGGTTGTAGGCGAATTGATTCATCATCGACACAATCGCGGTGGCCATGAGGTGTGGATCGTTGCCCGGGCTGAACCCGTCGCGCTGCGCACGTTTGATAGTGGTGGTAAGGAAATCGATTGGTTCGGAACATATCTGGTTCCAGAACTCGGCGAACTCCGCGTTGATCATGGCCATTTGAGAGACGCTGATCATCTCGGCCAGCTGGTGGCGCCAGGTGAGCCAATGTGCCGTCGCGATATCGCGTGCACGCTGTTTGTTCTTCGGCGGCGGCGATTCTGCCATCAGGGAGGAAACGCGCTCTTGCGCCTCGGTGCGAAACCGCATGGCCCACTGGGCGACCATCGCTTCTTTGGAGTCGTAGTAGTTGTAGAAGGAGGCCGTCGAACGGCCGGCCTCGGTCGCGATATCGGCGACAGTGGTGGCCAGGATTCCCTTGCGCGCGATCACAGTTCGGGCGGCCTCGTCGATGGCGGCCTGTGTTTGCCGGCCTCGCACGGTGGGTTGGACCACGGTCGCCTCCCGCATGCTCGTGCTCATGTTGTCGAACGGTATTGACCCGTTTCTGAATCTGATGTTAGATTCAGATTAGCGTACAGCGCAAGGTAGTCATGCGGTCGGATCAAGGAGGCTCCCCATGACGATGATCAAACCGAACAACCCCAACTCCGAGTTCGAGTTCGGCGGTTTCAACCATGTGGCGCTTGTGTGTTCGGATATGGCCCGCACCGTGGACTTCTACTCCAACGTGCTGGGTATGCCGCTCATCAAGTCGCTCGATCTGCCGATGGGGCAGGGGCAGCACTTCTTTTTCGACGCCGGCGGCGGCGACAGCTTGGCGTTCTTCTGGTTCAAGGACGCGCCGGACGGTGTTCCGGGGATATCGGCTCCTGCCGCGATTCCGGGAATCGGGGACATCGTCAGCGCCGTCAGCTCCATGAATCACATCTCGCTGCACGTGCCCGCCGAGAAGTTCGACGAGTATCGCGTCAAGCTCAAGGCCAAGGGCGTTCGGGTGGGGCCCATCCTGAACCACGACGAGAGTGAGTTCCAGGTCTCCAAGGAGCTGCACCCGGGCGTGTACGTGCGCTCGTTCTATTTCCTGGACCCCGACGGCATCACTCTTGAATTTGCCTGTTGGACCAAGGAATTCACGGCTGCGGATGTGAGTGTGGCGCCGAAGACGGCGGCAGAGCGCACTCCTCGCGAAGTCGCTACCGCCTGACCGGTTCCAGCAGTTCGGTGAGTACCCGGACCAGTTCGGTGTTGGTGAGCTTGAGCTGGCCGGAGACCCAGGCGGCCAGCGTGTGTCCGACGCCGCCAACGGTGAAATAAGAAGCTGCCCGCAGGGTTTCGTCATTGGTGGCCTGGTAGGTCTTGTTCATGTGCTGCCCGGACAGGGCCGCGAATAGATCCCATGCGGCGTAGCGGCGCTCGGCGATCACCGAGTTGGCGGGATTGTTGCCGAACATCAGTGTTCCGATTCGCGGGTCTGCTTCGATGATGTGCACGAGGTTGGCGATGCCGGCAGCGGTCTTCTCGGGTAGCGGTGCGGCGTCCACGATCTGCTGGGTTGTCGAGGCGATGTGGCCGATGGCCCTGTCGAACACCTCCGCGCTGAGTTGGTCGAGGTCGGCGAAGTTCTCATAGAAGTACCGGGCGACCACGCCCGCCTGCTTGCACACCCCGCGGACCGTCAGCGTCGGTGCGGGACCGGAGGTGATCAGGTCCAGGCCCGCGTCCAGCAACCGGTTGCGGCGCTCGGCCTGGCGGTCGGGAGCCTCAACGCCCCCATATACCCGCGATGACGACACCACCCCATCTTGACAGGTGAGGCGGCGAGGACGATATTTGAGAACAAGCGTTCGCAGATATTGAGGGGTCAATGGTGACTATCGAACAGGTATCGGCAGCCGAAGTGCGGCTCGCAGGCGATGGGGGGCCGGGCACGCGAAGCCGCCGGAACGAGCCGGTGCCGCCCGCGGCACAGCTCTCGCCGTGGTGGTCCTGGCGGCGCCAGCCCACCGTGGCGGACAACTTCATGGGCCTGGCGCTGCTGGGCGGGCCGGCCAACATCATCATGCAGCTGGCGCGGCCCGGGGTGGGGTACGGCGTCGTCGACAGCAAGGTCGAGAGCGGGCGTGCCGATCTGCACCCCATCAAGCGTGCGCGGACAACTTTCACGTTTCTGTCGGTCGCGACACTGGGTACCCCCGAACAAAAGGCGGCCTTCCGCAAGGCGACCAATCGTGCGCACGCCCAGGTGCATTCGAAGCCGGGCGACAAGGTGCAGTACAACGCCTTTGATCCGGAGCTGCAGAAGTGGGTGGCGATCTGCCTCTACAAGGGTTTTGTCGATGTGTACGAGGCATTCGTCGGGCCGCTGACCGGTGAGATGGCTGAGCGGTGCCTACAGGAAGGCGCCGTCATGGGGACAACCTTGCAGATGCCGCTGGCGATGTGGCCCAAGTCCTGCGCGGAGTTCGAGGAGTACTGGGCGCAGTCCATGGAGCTGGTGCACATCGATGATCACGTACGCCCGTATCTGTATCGCATCGCGTCGGCGTCCATCGCGGTCCCCAAGTTCATTCGCCCTCCCGTGGGCGCGTTCTCGCGTTTCATCACCACCGGGTTCTTGCCGCAGCGGTTCCGGGACGAGATGGGCTTCCCGTGGAGCCCGGCCCGCGAGCGAATGTTCAGACGGCTTCTTGCCGCGCTGGGTCTGATGACCCGGATGCTGCCCAATGGGCTGCGGCGCTTCCCCTTCAACGCGTTGATGTTCGACCTCGACTGGCGCATCCGCACCGGACGCCCGCTCGTATGAACGCTATTTGGCTAACAATCGTATCCAGTTAGCGGTGTGGCGTGGGCCACAGTGCGTCGTTGACCATGCGGAACGCGATTGTGGGCAGATTTGTTGAAATCATCTTTCAGTTGTGAGCAAAAGCCGGCGGGCGACGATGGGGCCGCGTGATGGCCTGGCGACCGTTTGTAGTGCGATGCCACCGGGTTGTCCGGATGTTGCGCGCATGCCGCCGTGGGCTGCCGTCCGCATTGCTGATACGTCGAGTTACGACACATGTAGTGAGCTAACTTTGTACTCGATGAACTTTCTGTGACATGACAAAGTTTATTCTTTGCCCAGCTCAAAGCCGATCTACTGTATCCCTGTCGGCGCCGAGTTAAGAACAATCTGTACATTTTGAGCGCGCCTTCGTGAGGCCGGTCACAATTGCGGGCGACTTGAGTCCTCGTGTTGCCGGATGGCAATTCTCTCGATAGATTCCGTTTCGAACGAAACTGGGTAACGAGCGTTACATCTTTGGTCTCGCGACCGTGCCGAGGCGTTCACGCGATGGTTGTCATAGCCGGGTTGCGCGGAGTCTTCCGCATCCCGTCACTCCGTGACACGAGCTGTTCTGCATGTTTGCTGATGCTGTTGGTGATGGAGGACGTGTCGTGGTCGCGGTGGATGAGGGCTCCTCAACACCTACTCGGCTCAGGGGCCGCGTCGGCAGTATTCGTCGATCACGCCGAGCGCAGGCGGCGGCGAAACAGGCTTCGGCCATGCGCCGCGCCACGCACTGGGGCGATGTTTACGGTCGTTGGCTCCTGATCACCGATAGCGCCGTCGTGGCCGCCGCCGGTTGGGCCTGGATCGAACTGCGCAATGCCACCAACCCGATGACGCCGGCCGAGCTGTGGATCAGAGTCGGGTTCTTCGGCTATTGGGCGCTGCTACTGGGTGTCTATCGCAGCCGTGACCCGCACCTGATGGGCAGCGGCGGCGAGGAATACCAGCGGGTGCTGCGTGCGACATTCCACATGTTCGGCCTCTTCGCGATCGTGAGCGTGCTGTTCAAGTTCAACGTTTCGCGCTTCGCGCTGGGAATGTCGCTCATCCTCGGCATCGTGTTTCTGTTGCTCAACAGGAGGTTCAGCCGGCTATGGCTCAACAGGCAGCGCGCCCGCGGCAAGCAGATCTTCACGGTGGTGGTGCTCGGTGGTGACACCGCGGCGCTGAATCTGGCCGAGGCATTTGGGCGCGACACGGCGCTGGGGTATCGGGTTGTCGGTGTCTGTGTTCCCGGATATGTGGGCGAGCCCGGCCGAAACATCGAGGTGGTTGACCGTGTCATTCCGATCCTGGGCTCCGAGGACCGGATCGTCGCCGCAGTACTGGAGGCGGGCGCAGACACCGTGGCGGTCACCGCCACCGAACAACTCGGCCCCGAGAAGATGCGGGAACTGGCGTGGCATCTCAGTGAGATCGGGGTCGACCTGCTGGTCTCGCCCGGGGTGTTCGATGTCGACCAGCCGCGAGTTCGGGTGCGTCCCGCCGGGTCGATGCCGCTTATCCACCTGGCAGAACCTCAGTACGAGGGTGCGTCCCGGCTGCACAAGGTGCTGTTCGACCGGATCGGCGCCCTGCTGCTCATCCTCGGATTCAGCCCCGTCCTGTTGGCGTGCGCCCTGGCGGTGAAGCTGGAGACGCGCGGGCCGGTGTTCTACTCGGCCGAACGTATCGGCGTGCGATCCCGGCCCTTCCGCATGATCAAGTTCCGCTCCATGGTGGTGGGCGCAGATCAGATGGTGTCCACGCTGATGGACCAAAATGACGGGGCGGGACCGCTTTTCAAGATACGCCAGGATCCGCGCGTCACCGTGGTGGGCAGATTCCTGCGTCGTACCAGCCTGGATGAACTGCCTCAGCTGTTCAATGTGCTGCGCGGCGAGATGAGCTTGGTGGGCCCCCGGCCACCGCTGCGTCGCGAGGTGGATGAATACACCGATGTGATCAAGCGCCGGCTTTTGGTCAAGCCCGGGATGACCGGTCTGTGGCAGGTCAGCGGGCGGTCCGATCTGCCGTGGGATGAGGCAGTGCGCCTCGATCTGTCCTACGTCGAGAACTGGTCCATGGTGTCCGATGTGTCGATCCTGTGGCGCACCTTCCGCGCGGTGGCGCGCAGCGACGGCGCGTATTAGGCGCGCCATCCGGGCGCCAGTGCATGTCAACCTACTTGTCACAGTCGCGGAGTATTGTCGCGACCATGCGCACCGAACGGGACAACTGGGACATCAAGACAAGCGTCGGCTCCACCGCATTGTTCGTGGCGGCCAGCAGGGCGCTTGAGGCCACGAAACCCACACCCCTGGCGCAAGATCAGTACGCGGAGGTCTTCTGTCGCGCTGCGGGTGGGGAGTGGGCCGAGTTGGTGGCCGGCGGTGTGCCCGAGCATCCGTTGCGCTCGGAGGAGTTCGGGCAATATTTCGTGAGTTTCCAGGGCGCCCGCACCCGTTACTTCGATACGTACTTCGGCAGGGCGATCGAGGCTGGGGTGAAGCAGGTGGTCATCCTGGCCTCCGGGCTGGACTCGCGGGCGTACCGGCTGGACTGGGCCGCCGATACCACTGTTTTTGAGTTGGATCAGCCGCTGGTGCACCAGTTCAAGCGTGAGGTGCTGGACGAGCACGGGGCCGCGCCCAAGGCGGCCCGCGAGGAGATCTCTGTGGACCTGCGTGAAGATTGGGGGAAAGCATTACGGGACAAGGGATTCGATCCGTCACAGCCGTCGGCCTGGATTGTTGAGGGGCTGTTGATCTATCTGCCGGCGGATGCGCAGGAGCGCCTCTTCGAATCGATCGATCAGCTGGCGGCGCCGGGTAGTTTCGTGGGTATCGAGCAGATGACGACATATGCCGACGTGGTGTTCGCCATGCTGGTGGCAGGTGCCAACGAGAGCGGCGATCAGGCGAATTCGGACTTCTTCTCGCTGATCTACAACGAGCAGCGCAGCGAATCTGCCACCTGGTTCCGTTGTCACGGTTGGGATTCGGAACGTACCGAGCTGTTGGACTACCTGAATTTTTCGGGCCGTACCTTGCCTGAACCGAGCCAGCCGGCGTGGTACATGTTCAACTCGATCAGCCTGGTCTCGGCGGTCAAAGGTTAGTCGCGCAGGTACCGGTCCAAGAAGTCGGTCATGTGGTGCAGGTAGTCGCCCTGATTCACGTGCAAGATGTGATTTCCGGGGAACCAGTGCAATGCACAGCGGTCCCAGTGTTCCCACAGCATCTCGGCTTGCTCAGGCGGCGCCAGCCGATCGCCCAGTCCAGTGATGATCAGTCGGCGCTCCTTGGGCACCACTGGCTGATAGGTCAGCGGTGACGAGTAGGACAATGCGCCGTCCAGCTGAGATTGATCGAGATGCCCGAGCCGGGCGGCCAGCTTGATGGTGGATTCGGCCGGAACCCAGCTGTGTAGTAGCGATTTCACATCCACGACGGGAACATTAGGAATGGTGACATCGATCCGGTGCTCCACGGTGGAGATCAGTCCGGTGGTGTAACCGCCTAACGACAGACCCGTCAGGCCGATCCTCTCCACTCCGGTGCCGCGCAGATAGTTCACGAAGATCCGGAAGTCGTGCACGGCCTGGCACATTGCCTCGGAGAAGCCGGTGAATCCGTGGCTGAAGTATCCGGCCCCGCTGAACGGCGAGTACTTCTCGGCCCGCCGACCATGAAAAGGCAAGGTATACAACAAGATGTCGTAGCCATTGCGGAAGAACCAGGGCAGGGCGAAGAACACCCCATTCAACAGATACTGCGATCCGAAGAACCCGTGGATGACGCAGAGCGTGGGGCGAGGGCCGTCGTCGTGACGCCAGTGCTGGGCCCGTGCCACGCTGTTGTGCGGGAAGCTCGTCCAGTAGTCTTTGAAGGCGGGATTGCGTGCCTGATAAGGACTTTCGAAGTCCAGGTTCTCGACGGTGCCCTTGGCCAGTGCCTGCGCCAGAGAACTCGCGGGGCGTGAGAACACCACTGGGGTGGTTTCCGGTGCCGGGAAGGAAAGATCCGCGTCGCCCATCGCGGCCAGCTCGCCGTAGAAGGCCAGGTTGTCGCGTTCGCGAGCCACAAATTCCCGGTCCGCGATAAGGCTTGGCGCCACGACGCCCATGACCGACAAGGCGCCGACGGTGCGCAGCGCGATATCGGTGAGAGCGGAGGTCTCGACCATCGCGCGTTCCCGCAGGGTCAGGTCGCCGGGGCGCGGCAGCTGTGGACTTGCTGTGGGGGCGGGGCGCGGAGTGATCCGCGGCTGCTCGACGTCGTCCGATAGCTCCGCTGTCATGGGGTCCCTTTCGCCCGCGGTGCTAGCCACGCTGCTAGCTCCCAGCTAATGCTAGGGCAACAAGGCGGACGTCACCAGATGGACGCTCAGCATTCGTCCGCTGATCACCAGAGGGTTCGCCGTGCGCTGCAAGGCTTGTGCCCTACGAAAGGGGCGGCGATGAATGACAATTCACGCGCGTACAACAGCGTATGGCAGCTCCGTGGAGACTCCTGGTGCCGTCTTGAGGAAGCCGCCGACCGGCTGACCCGGACCACCACCACCGGTGCGCTCAAGGAGCAATACGCGGCCATCTGCAAAGACCTGCTGGATAAGCTGACACCCCTGGAACCGTATTGGGCATATCCGGGATCACTGCAATTCGCGAAGGTGCACCGGCTGTTCAGTAATGGCGCCTATGACAAGTTTGCGCAGGCTGTTTCCCGGATCAACCGGGCGCTGACCGCCGAGTCATATCGGACCGGGGATGTCGACCACGCCGGACTGGACGACACCGACATGTTCCCCGTGGATCCCCGCACGCTGGAGCAGCAGCCCGTCGGCAAGCGGGACCAGCTGTACTTCGAGGTTCTCGTGGTCGCCTCACTCACCGAGGCGCAGGAACGCGCGCTGCGTAATGAGGTACGCAGCTGGCGCCGTCCGGACGACGAGTTCGTGTACGAGCTGGTGGTGGTCTCCAGCGGGGATGAGGCGCTGATCGCTGCCCGGCTCAACGTCAACCTGCAGGCTGCCGTGGTACGACGCCGGTTCTCGCACCGCTCAGCCCGCGACCTGTCGTCCCTGTCGGAGTTCGTCGACACCCACATCTCCGGTGAGCTGGCCGATCACCAGTCACCCGACGAGCGTGCCCAGATTCTGGCCACCTCACTGGCCGATCTACGGCCCGAGATGGACCTCTACCTGATGACCGAGATCGAGGTCGAGGACATTGCAGGCCGCGTGGGCCTGTACTTCCGCCGGGTGTTCCATGCCCGTGAGGGTGTACTGGAACTGCACCTGTCGATCCTGCACGGCGTGGCCGCGCGCTATCGCACACCGTTCTTCAGCGCGCTCAAGCAGTACAGCCACCGGCCCACCGGTGTCTTCCATGCCCTACCCATCTCGCAGGGCAAGTCAATCGTCAACTCGCACTGGATCAAAGACATGGTCAGCTTTTACGGGCTGGATGTCTTCATGGCCGAGACGTCGGCGACCTGCGGTGGACTGGATTCGCTGCTGGAACCGACCGGTCCGCTGCGCGAGGCGCAGCAGCTGGCGGCGGAGGCCTATGGCTCCCGGCACAGCTTCTTCGTCACCAACGGCACTTCGACCGCCAACAAGATTGTCACGCAATCCTTGGTGGCACCCGGGGATATCGTGCTGCTGGACCGCAACTGCCACCAGTCGCATCACTACGGGATGATGATGGCCGGCGCTAATGTGATCTATCTTGAGGCCTATCCGCTCGTCGACTACTCGATGTATGGCGCGGTGCCGCTGCGCGAGATCAAGTCAAAATTGTTGGCGCTCAAGCGGGCCGGCAAGCTTGAGCGGGTCAAGATGATCTCCCTGACGAACTGCACCTTCGACGGCATCGTCTACGACGTACAGCGGGTGATGGAGGAATGCCTGGCCATCAAGCCGGATCTGGTGTTCCTATGGGACGAGGCGTGGTTCGCATTCGCCCGATTCCACCCCGTATACCGGAACCGCACCGCGATGGCATCGGCACGCAAACTTCGAGAGCACTTGCAGGACAAGGACTACGGCAAGCGATACGAGGAATACCTCAAGGCCGAGATCGCCACGCCGCCCACCGATGAGGATCTGCTGAACCGGCGGCTCATGGCGGACCCGGCCAAGGCCAGGGTGCGGGTGTACGCGACTCAGTCCACTCACAAGACGCTGACCTCGCTGCGGCAAGGGTCGATGATCCATGTGTACGACCAGGACTTCGATCAGAAAGTCTCCGAGGCATTCCACGAGGCGTACATGGCGCACACCTCGACGTCGCCGAACTATCAGATTCTGGCCTCGTTGGACCTGGGGCGGCGCCAGGTGGCGCTGGAGGGAGTCGAGTTGGTGCAGAGGCAGATTGAGAACGCCATGCAGCTGCGCGACGCCATCGACAACCACCCGCTGCTGAGCAAGTACATGTCCTGTCTGCGCACCTCCGACCTGATTCCCGGCGACTACCGGCCGTCGCACATTGAACAACCACTGCGTTCAGGCCTCAAGAACATGGAATCAGCCTGGGCTGCCGACGAATTCGTGTTGGACCCGTCGCGCATCACGCTGGCGATCGGGCATACCGGTTACGACGGCGACGAATTCAAGCGCGACCAACTGATGGACCGGCACGGGGTGCAGATCAACAAGACCTCGCGAAACACCGTGCTGTTCATGACGAACATCGGCACCACCCGCAGTTCGGTGGCCTTCCTGGTGGAGGTGCTGGTCAAGATCGCGCGCGAACTTGACGAGCGGATCGGGGAGATGGGGATCGAGGAGCGGGCCCGGTTCGAGCAACGGGTCCACCGGTTGACCGCCAAGAGTGCCGCCATGCCCAACTTCAGCGGATTCCACCCGGCGTTTCTGGATCACGGCGGTTCGGTACAGACCCCCGAAGGCGACGTGCGCAAGGCCTTTTACCTCTCGTACACCGACACCAATTGCGAGTATCTGAGCGATGCGGAGATCATGGAAAAGCTCGATGCCGGCGGCGATGTGGTGTCGGCGACCTTCGTCACGCCGTATCCGCCCGGATTCCCTGTACTGGTGCCTGGGCAGGTATTCAGCCGGGAGATCTTGAGCTTCATCAGAACGTTGGATACCCCGGAAATCCATGGCTACCAACCGGACTTCGGCTATCGCGTGTACACCGATAAGGCCATCGAGATGATCTCGCACCCGATTGTGGCCCCGAAAGCGGTAGCGGTACAGGCCGTCCCGCAAAAGTCGCCCAAGGCCGAAAAGGCGGCGGCAGAGCCTGGAAACGGTGTGAAAGCCAAGCAACACTGAGGGCTGCCCGCAGGAGTGTGGGCAGCACAAATAACGTTTACGTTTCGACTAGTTTTGACAATAAAACTTGTGCCGTCAACCCCTTGTGCTAGCTGAGGGGGCGGGTTCAGAGTGAAGATATGTCCGAAGCATGGATTGAGGGCTGTCCAGTCCAGCGGATCATGTTCCGTGACGGATTGGTAATCAGCCTGGGTGACTACAACGAGGTGGTTATCGCCGTGCCGATGTGGCTCACGCTTCCCCCCGCGGGGAGGTGGCCACGGGAAATCGTCTGCGTCGATCCGAAGGCCATTCTGGATGAGGAGCGTCCGCTCTTCAGCATCTCGGGTTCCACATGTACCGAGGCCAGGTGGAACGACAAAGGCGATCTGCACATGGAGTTCTCCGACGACCACGTGATCGACGTGCCGCATCACGACTTCGACACGGCGTGGGAGATCTATGGCAAGTACCACGGATACGTGGCCAGCCTGCCGCGCGGCAAGGTCCGCGTGGTGCGCCACGACGTGCCGGAGGAAGCCGGGGCCTAACCTGTCTTCGCCGCGATCGAACCCGATGGCGGGCTGGTTCGTGGTAAGTGCGTGAGACTTCTCGCGGCGGCATGTGCGACAGCAGTACTCGCGACTTCTGCTGGTGTGAATGCTCCGCCCGGCATGCCCGAGCGCAGTGCGGCGTTCGACGTGGGCTTGGCGGCGGCGGTGCAGCCCGCTCCGGGTGCGCTGATCACGCAGTTCCTGGCCAACCAGGTGCAGAACTGTTCGTTGATCTGTCCGTTCGTGGCGCAGGGCGCCGTGCAGATACCGGCTGCGGTGCTGTCGGTACCGGGAACATTCTTGACGCAACTGCAAGCGGGGCAGCCCCTGGTGCAGGCGCTGGGTTTGAGTGGCGCCACCGTGAGCGGCGCGGCCAACGATGTATGGACCGGGCTGATCGGCACCGACCTGGGCCAGGTGGTGCCCCGTACCGAATTCGGTACCGAGGTGATCGCGGTGGGGCTGGTGCAGATTGGCGAGGCGGCGCTCACTCAACCGGGCAGTTTGCCCGGAGTACTGGGGCAGGCGCGCACCGATCTGTTCGCGGCGTTGACCAACCCGCCGGGCCCCGAGCCCTTTCCGGCGGTGCATACGCCGTTGGAGGCGGCAGCGGTGCGGGTGACCGCGGTCTTCTGGGCAGTGGCTTTCCATGCGACAGAACAGCTCACGCTTATTGTGACCCGCGTGCCGAATGCCTTCCTGACGACGCTGGGCGCCACCGGGAATGTCGGCAAGGCGGTACAGGCGGCGGGGCAGGCGGTGTCTACCACGGTTTCGGAGTCGATCGCGCCGATCCGTGATGCACTGACCAAGCCGATTCCTATCACGCCGGCGGTCGTGGCCGATCCTGCTCCGAAGTCGGCCGTCAAGCCGGTGAAGGAACCAGCAGCACAGCCGAATACGACTTTGAAGCCAAAGCAGCAGACTTCCCGGATCTCCCCGCCGACGCTACCGGCCGTGCCGTCCGCACCCGTTCCGAGCGCGTCCCCCAGTCCTAAGCCGCCGAACCTGGTGAGCGGGCTGGGCGGGACCATCAAAAAGGTGCTCGGTGATATCGGGGTAAAGAAGCCGAGTACGCCCGACAAGCCGGTGAAGGCCGGACGGCATTAGCTGGATTGGGGCAGCGCTTCGACGACAACGCCGCCGAAGCGCGCTTCGTTGATGCCGCATGGGTGCCCGTCGATCCAGCAGCGATTGCTGCGGGTGACTTCGTCACACTCCTGTTGGGTGTCGGTGAACACCGCCTGGAACCCACCGCCCAAGGACGTGTTGTAACCGGTGATCGTGCGGCCTGTGCTGTCGGTGGCCCGTGCCGCGCAATCGGCGCAGACCGAACGCGGATAGCGATCCGTGTGGACTGTGGGGCTCTGGCATAGCGGGCAGGGATGAGTCCGTCGCCGCACCTCGTCGAACGTGAGGTCGCGGTGGTCGTCCATGCGGTAACTGTGGCATATACGGAAGAAGGCGGTTAATCCGTTGCGGCGAATTCGGCGGCGCAAATAGGGTTGAATTCATGACGTCCCACGAGGTGCTGAAGGCCCAGGCCCCGCTGAGCGAACGGGTTGATGCCCCGGATGTTGTGGAAATACCTTCGGCTGGAGCCGGTTTGACGTGGCGCGCGGCAACTAAGCAGGACATACCCGCCCTCTTCGAACTCTGGCGCGCCGCAGGTGCGGTCGATCACCCCACCAGCCTGGTGATGCTGGATGAGCTGGAGGAGGAGTTCGACGACGATGATTTCGATCCGGCGCTGGACTCGGTCATCGCCGTCGACTCATCGGGCCGAGTGGTGGCCTTCGGATCGGCGACCGTGAAATCCGGCCACGAAACAGTCGTGTGGGTGACGTTGGATGGCACCGTGCATCCCGAGCGGCGCGGCGAAGGAATTGGGTCCAGTGTGCTGCGGTGGCAGGAACAGCGGGGACTGCAGCACCTTGCGGAATCGGATGAATGCTTGCCCGGCTGGCTGGCTGGTAGCGCCGAGGAGCACGCTGTGTGGACAATTGAATTGTTCCACCGCAACGGCTATGAGTCGGTGAGGTGGTGGCATGAGCTGGAACGCGACCTGGCTCAACCTATCCCGGAAGTGACTGTGCCTGAAGGCGTACGGATCGAGACCTACGGTCCCGAATGGTCCGAGCCGACCCGTGACGCCCATAACGAGGCGTTCCGTGATCATTGGGGCAGCCAGCCAGAATCCCGCGAGGATTGGGAAGCGGCCCATAGGCTCAGTGCTTTTCGCGCTGATCTGTCGTTCGTGGCCGTGGCGCGCGATGCTGCGGGGCAGGACGTCGTCATCGCCTACCTGCTCAGCGATGTCAATGACGAGGAGTGGGAGGCGAACGGCTACTCGTTCGGGTTCATCGATCTGTTGGGTGTGCGGCGCGATTGGCGCGGGCGCAAACTCGCGCAAGCATTGTTGACGCATGCGATGCGCGCCTACCGGAGCGAAGGGCTGCAGCGGGCTGTTCTCGACGTGGACGCGGACAGTCCTACCGGTGCTGTGGCGCTGTACGCGGGTCTTGGATTTTCGGTGGTAAACCGCTCGATCAGCCTGATCAAGCAGTACTGAGGTCCTTGGTGGGCTCGGGGCATTCGGGTACCAGCGTTTCGGCGACTACCTTCTCCGATCCGGCGTGCCAGGTGTTCTCGGTGAAGAAACGGGGCGCGACGGCTCGTTGGATGAGCATCAGCACAGCTCCCAGCGCGAGAAATCCAAAACCCAGAAAGAAGACCAGGCCGATACCGCAGATTGACGACCCGCTGCCGTTGACGGGATCCATCGACTCGCGTATCGAGATGGCGAAAATGCCGATGAGCATCGCACCGCCGCATAGCGGGCACAGGAACCTGAACACGACGTTGCGCAGACTGTCGAAGAGCGTGCGGCGGAACTCCCAGATGCAGGCAAACGCCGTGATGCCGTAGTACCAGCAGATCATGATGCCTAGCGCGGCGATTGTGTCGGTGAGGGTGTGCTCCGACAGCACCGTCACCACGGTGTAGAACACCGCCGTCACCGCGCTGGACATGATGGTGGAAAAGCGGGGCACCAAAGACCGGGGGCTGATCTCCGCGAACTTGCCGGGGACCGCCCCGTAGGCGCCCATCGCGAGCATCACCCGCGCAAGAGGCAGGAAGGTGGTTTGCAGGCCCGCGACGGCGGAGGTGAGTACCGCGAGGGAAAGGAAAGGCCCGAAGTAGGTCCCCAGCACGGGATCGGCGAGAGCACCAAAGATGTTCTCTTCGTTGGCCGGATTACCCAGACCAAGACCGTCGGTGCCGACCCCGGCATACATGGTGAGTGCCACCGCAACAAGAAGATACGTCAGCAGGATGGAGGTCACCGACAGCAACCCCGCGCGCCCGGGCACCCGGTCGGGGTCTTTGCTTTCCTCGCCGAGGGTGAGGCACGTGTCCCAGCCCCAGAACGCGAACACCGAACCGGTAACGCCGACCACGAAGGCGCCGATGGTCAACCCGCTGAACGGGTTGAACCAGTCGATATCGAAGGACAGGTGCCCGGGCGCGGCACCGGTCCCGACCTTCCACAGTGCGGCCCCCGCGAAACCGAACAGCATCAGCATCTGGAAGCCCACGAGTGCGTACTGCACGCGCTCGCCGGTGGAGATACCGCGACACGCGACGTACGTCGCGACGAGCATGATCGCGAGCGTGGTGGCGATGTTCACGGGTTTGTTCGAGGCCAGCTCCGCGATCGCCGGGTGGCGTGAGATCTGCGCGAGGAACAGGTAGAAGAACTGCACTGCCACCGCCGCCAAATTCGACAGCACAATGATGCAGGCGACTACCTGCCCCCAGCCGGCCATCCACCCGACGTACGGCCCGAACGCGCGGCTGGACCACGTGAAAGACGCACCGGCATCGGGGTTTTTCGAGTTGAGTTCCCGGTAGGCGTATGCGGTGAGGAACATCGGGACAAATCCTGCGATCAGGATGGCAGGCATCTTCAAGCCCACGGCGGCCACGAGCAGCCCCACACTGGCCGACAAGGTATAGCCGGGGGCGACAGACGATATCCCCAGCACCGCACCGGAGAATGTGCCGATCTGGCCGCCCGCCAGGCCCTTGCCGCCGACACTCAAGGTGTCGCTTCGCTGGCTCACAGGGTGCGGATGAGTTTCTTGTTGACGAATTCCTCCATGCCGAACCGGCCCAGCTCACGGCCGAAGCCGGAGCGCTTGATACCGCCGAATGGCAGCTCGGCACCGTCGGCACCGACTCCGTTCACAAAAACCATCCCGGCTTCGATGCGGTTGGCCACCCGCTGCGCTTGTTCGGGGTCGGTAGTGAAGACGTAGGAGCCCAGACCAAAGGGGGTGTCGTTGGCGATGGCGACGGCCTGGTCCTCGCCGCTCGCCCGGTATACCGCCGCGACCGGACCGAACAGCTCCTGGTGGTAGGCCGGGTTGTCGGCGGTTAGCCCGGTGATCACCGCCGGTGGGTGGAAAGCCCCGCGGCGCTCACCGGCAGAGATGATTGTTGCCCCACCGGCTTTGGCGGCAGCGACCTGTGACTCCAGGGTTTGCGCGGCGCGCACCGAGCTGAGCGGAGCGATACCGTCGGCGGCGGCGAGCAGCGTGGCCGTGAACTTCTCCACGAACGCGTCATACAGTTCGTCCACGACGATGAATCGCTTGGCGGCGTTGCATGCCTGTCCGGTGTTGTCCAACCGGGCCGCGGCTGCCGCCGCCACGGTGGCGTCCAGATCGTTGGACGAGAGCACCACAAATGGATCAGAGCCGCCGAGTTCCAGGACGCACTTCTTCAGGTTCCGGCCTGCTATCTCGGCGACTGCGGCGCCGGCACGCTCGGAGCCCGTGAAGGAGACGCCGGCGACGCGAGGGTCTGCGATGAGGCCGGCGACCTGCTCGTTGGTGGCACGAATGTTCAGATATGCACCGGCCGGCAACCCTGCCTCGGCGAACAAAAGTGCGAGCGCCTCAGCGGATTCCGGACATTGAGGGGCGTGCTTGAGAATAATTGTGTTGCCCACCAACAGATTCGGACACGCGAACCGGGCCACTTGATAGTAGGGGAAGTTCCACGGCATGATGCCCAGCAGCACCCCGATCGGGAAGCGCTTGATCACCGCGGTGCCCTCGCCAGCGAGTAGCTCAATGTTCTCGTCGGCGAGGAACTTCTCCGCGTTGTCGGCGTAGTACTCGTAAATCGCGGCACAGAAGTCGATTTCCCCGAGTGCCTCATCGCGTGGCTTGCCCATCTCCCGCACGATGATGTCGGCGAGCATCTCCCGTTTTTCAGTGTGCAACTCTGCTACCCGACGCATTTGGGCTGCTCGGTCGGCGACGGTGGTGTCCGCGGGCCAGGTGCGCGAGTTTTCGGCCGCCGCGGTGAGTGCGGCATCCAGTTCGGCGTTGGTGTTGGTGGGGTAGGTGGCGACGACATCGCCGGTGGCAGGATCGGTTACGGCGTATTCGGTCACGAGGTTCTCCTTGTAAGGATGGGGTTTCGGTGCTGCTGGCGTGATGGACGCATTTCCTGGCGTCCCTTGTCTAGTTGATTGTGGGGGCCAGAAGTGCGGAGTTGATTCGGTTCGCGGTATCGGTACCGATCCGTACGCCGCCGTCGACATGCATGTAGCCGGTGCCCTGGATGTCGGAGCTTGCGAAGAAGAGCGGGCCGACCGGCCGGTTTTGTAGGTGACCCCAGCGGCTGAGGCCGCCGAGGCTCCAGCTGGCGCCGTAGGCGCCACGGGTGAATTCCTCTGTACCCCAATCGGAGAGGTAGACGGCGAGCGGTCGCTTGGCCTCGTCTCCGAAGTACGCGGCGAACGATTCCAGAATGGCTGCGCGGCGCTCGTCGTCGGGCAGTGCCCAGGTTTCCTCGGCCTTCGGGCCCACCACGAAGCCGACCAGGGTGCCGTGCGGGTGATCGGCGACGGTGTTGTCATAGACCTCGCAGATCCGCTCGTGGGAGGCGAAACCCGTTCCCGATAAACCGCGCTCGCGCCAAAAGGGCGTTTCGTACACGGCTTGGGCCTTGATCACCAGGCCCATCGACTGATGCTGGTGGCTGACCTGCTGGATGCGGGGCAGCGGTGGCTGGTAGTTGATGGTGTTGTAAAGGTTCGGCGGTATTGCCAGCACCGCGAATCGCGCCCGCACGGTGACCCTGTCGCTGACCGCCGTGACGGCGGAGGGCATCGCCTCGCCGGCGTCGGACCAGATCACCTGGAGCACTTGAGTCGACAGGTGCACCACGTCAGGACCAAGTTCGTCGGCGATCTGCTGCGATACCGACTGCATGCCGCCGACCACGCGCTCATCGAGCAGGATGCCCTCATCGATGAGGTGCTCGAACTTCCCCGCCGAGGCGATCATCAGCATGGCCTGCAGTACCGAGAATGAATGAGATGGCTTAGTGAACATGCCTGCCGCGATGTAGTGGCCCACGATTCGGCGGGCCTCCTCGTCGTCGCTGTTGGAGGCCAGCCAGGTGGCGAACGGGATGGCGTCGAGCTCGGCGGCGCGCGGGTGCTGCCACGGGGCGGCGGGATCGATCTCGGCAGCCAGCGCGTCCAGCGAGTGCACCAGTTGACTCACCTGCTGCAGGGTGGCGTCGGAAACCGGGAAATCCCCGGTGAACTCGCGCCGTTCGCCGTCCTGGCCGATGTAGACCGAGTTGCCCTCGCGGTAGCGGGAGAAAGTCGACTTGCCGAGCTCGGCCAGCAGATCTTTGAGCGCATCCTGGTCGGCGGAGATCCATTGGCCGCCGATCTCGAAGAACTCGCCGTCGATAATCTGCGACCAGGTACGTCCGCCGACCCGGTCCCGCGCCTCAAGCACCGCGACGGTGTGCCCGGCCTGCACGAGCCTGCGGGCAGTCATCAAGCCGGAGATTCCGGCGCCAATGACCACCACGTCACGGTCGATGGCTGGTCCGCTGTGGGGGGTCGCGGGTACGGCAAATTCGGTCACGGAATGTCCTCTCGAATTGACGCCGGAACGGACGGGACTACACCGTGGTGTACGTAATCCCCGATGGTGGCGTGAGTCACAATGCTAGGAACTTCGCCGCGGCGATCGAATAGCTCGGAAGCTAAATTTTCATTTTCCAGAGCTACTACCTGGGTAAATTAGTCATTGGTGACGGCTCGATAGTTAATTTTGGCGAGGCATGACGACTGGGAACGGATCAATCACGATGCAGAGGGACCGCGACGACGGCGATACCGCGAGCCGTGGACGGGGGCGGCCGTCTGTCGGGGTGCTGAACCGCGACCGCATTGTCGACGCGGCACTGGAGGAGCTGCGCGCCTCCGGCCTGCGCAAACTGACCATGCGAGCCGTCGCGGCCCGGTTGGGCGTGACCATCGCCGCGCTGTACAACCACGTCCCGTCCCGGGCCGGGCTGTTGGTGGCGGTGCAGGAGCGATTCACCGCGGGCCTGGATGTCTCCGGCTTCGGCGCCGTTCCGCTGCGTGAGGCACTGTCTCGGTGGGCGTGGAGCTACCTGGATCAGCTGCGCAGGCGGCCGGAACTGTTGCCGCTCATCGTGGAGGTTCCGCTGGCGCAGGCCCCGCTCACATCCGGTATGTACCAACGGGTTACCGCAGGCTTCGCCGCTGCGGGCTGGCCGGAGGAAAGCATCATCGCATCGATGAGCATCCTTGAGACCTTCATCTTCGGTGCCGCGGTGGATTCGCCAGGCCCGAACGACGTGTACGCACGCTATGACCCGGCCAGCGCGCCGCAGATGGGCCGCGTCTATGAGGCCTTCGCCCGCTCGGTGCGTGAGCGACAGACACGTGCGCACGATCTGGTCTTCACCATGGGGCTGGACGCAGCCCTCATTGGACTGCACCATATTTGGGGGACAGGACGCGGCTGGGCGGGGGTGCGGTTGCCGGCGCAGCGTCAGTGAGTACCTGGGGCTGGGGAATGGACCGAGTTGGACCGAGAGGGTGGGAATTGGCGATGCTAGATGTTTCGCACATTGCGGAGGTGGCTGAGCAGATCGCGCGTGAAGCGCATCACGGGCAGGTCGACAAGGCGGGTGAACCGTACATAGGACACGTTGGGCGAGTGGCTGCCGCTGTTGTGCCCGCTGAGCCTGTCTACATTGCTGCGGCCTGGTTACACGATATTGTGGAAGACACCGGCTCGACGTTGGATAGCCTTGTGGCGGAAGGTTTTCCGTCTGGGGTGGTGGAGGCCGTTGGACTATTGACGCGCCGAGATGAAGTTCCCGACGAGGTCTACTACGAGCGGATCTCGGCGAATCCGGTTGCGCTGGCGGTGAAGATCGCTGATATCTCCGACAACACCAACCCGGATCGCTTGGCCCGGCTGGACCAGGAGACGCGCGCGCGGCTGATTGGTAAGTACCGCAAGGCATTGCTGGCGTTGAAGCGTCCTGAGCTGGCGGCCGGGCTCGGGGCTTCCTGAGACCGTTTTCGTGGTATTGACCTTCGTACGCCGTAGCCTTGGTGTCATGGCCCCGCTACTAACGCTGCTCGGGTTGCTCATCTTCGGTGTGGGGATGTTCGTGATGTACAAGGGTCGAAATATCTCTCCAAATTGGAGATCCCCGTATGGGACCGGGTATCCAGACTCGCTAAACGCTGGACTACAGGCGGAGCGTGCGGTGCCTCGCCCGCCATGGCAGGTCGATGAAGATGGCAATCCCATCGAAGGTGACGAACGAAACCGCTCCTAGCTCGGCACGACTTACGACATCGATGTGCTAGTCCGCCGCACTTAGACGTGGTGGTGGTCAACATGGTCCTGTCATCGCGCTCGGCGACGACCAGCTCACCTACGATCCAGCATGTGCACGGTCACCAATGTCCTTGATAGAAAATCGGGCTCTATTGCCATGAATGTGGATGACCTCATGTGTGGTATGGGAGTTCGAGGGTCACCGGTCCGCAGACGAGCATGATCATGGCGAGCGCGTTCTCGGCGTTGTGGAAGCCGTAGGCCCTGCGGATGATCAACCGGACCTTGTTGTTGAGCCCTTCGTGGCGGCCGTTGGCCAGTCCGCGCTCCACCGCGGCTTGGATGCCATCGAGGTGTTTGTTGATGGTTCGGCCGACCTTGACGAACTGCGGGATCCGGCACCGCTGCGCCCATGAGCACCATTTCCCGAGCATGTCGGTGACGGTGTCGGCGTCAAGATCCCCGGCGAACACCGCCCGCAGCGATTCCTTCAGTTCGTAGGCGCGGACCAGTGCGCCGCCCTCGCGTTTGAGCTGGGCGAGGGTGGCTTTCTGTGTGTCGGTGAGGGATTCGGGGTTCTTCAGCAGCGCCCAGCGGGCTCCCTTGTAGGTTTTGGCGATCTGCTTGTCCGACAGTTTGCGCGCGGACTGCCATACCTGACGGCGAACGTCGTCGAGGGCGTCGGTGGCTAGTTTGACGACATGGAACGGATCGAAGCAGATCACCGCCTGCGGGGCATGTGCGCGAACGGATTTCGCGAATGCCGGCCCGAGGTCCATCGACACGGCCTCGATCTTCTTCGCGCCATCGGCGGGTAGGGCCGCGGTGAAGAACGCGTCGAGAGTGGCTGCCTTCTTGCCCGGCGCACCCCACACGATTGTGCCGGTGTCGTGGTCGGACACCAAAGTCAAATACTTGTGGTGCTTGCGCCAGGAGATCTCATCGACGCCGATGTCGACCAGCCCGGCCAGCCGGTCGGGGTCCAGTTTCTCGGCCACGACGCGCGAACACATCGCCCCGACGGTGCGCCACGTGACGCGGCAGAACGTCGACACCGTCTTCTTGTCACACTTGGCGGCCAGCCAGACCGCAAGGTCCTCGAAGTCGCGGGTGAACCCCGATCCCGGCCGCGCGAACGGCACTGACTCGGCCAGGACACCGTGCTCGGGGCAGCGCAACCGACGTCGCCGCAGTTTGAGCACACATACCCGCCCACTGAGGTCCAGGTGCCGCCACGCCGAATCCACCATCCGTGTGTCGTAGCGGTGCCGGGTACGGAAATCGCAATGCGGACAGGACATCACCCGCTGTTGCGGGCGCACCCACACCGTCACCTTGTCGCCGCACTCGACGTCGCGGACCGTGGTCTTCGGCAGGTCGAGGACACGGTTGAGTAAAGTGGTCGCGCGCACGGGCAAGCTCCTTGGTACGAGGTGTAGGAGCTTTCGAACCTATGAGCTACCCGTGCGCCCAGACCACTCCGCCACGCGAGACATAGCACACCCCACCCGACCCACATTCATGGCAATAGAGCCGAAAATCGGGTTACGGTGGTGCCATGGCTCTACTGCTGACGCTTGCCGTACTCCTCGTCGTGGGTGGGGCGATGTACGGGATGTACCGAGGGCCCAGCTCGTGGGGTTCAGCGTTGGGCGGCCTGGCCACTGGTGATCCCGACTCATTGAATCCCCGGTTGCAGGCCGAGCGTGCTGTACCGCGACCGCCCTGGCCGATTGACGCGGACGGGAACCCCATCGAGATAAACGAGCGGGGCTAGCTACAGCTTCGGATCTGACGAGGCGGCTGGGCAGGCTCGCAATAGTTCGTCTTTAGCCGATTTGAACTGCGCCGCGATCTTCTGGGCGGCCTCGTAGGCTTGCCGCTCCTCGAGGCTCGGTGGGCCACCTGCGGGGCCGAGGCCGATCGGGTTGTTGTACAGGTCGGTCTGCTTGTCCAGACTCTTGCGGTCGGCGTCTACTAAAGCCTGCGCTTTGTCCCTGATGGACGGATCTTGGATCTGATCTACGTACGTCTGCTCTTGGGCGACGGACGCCTTGTACTTCTCGAGCCTCTGCTGATCCTCACCCGCTTGCAGAAGGGATTCCTGCTCTTTGACTGCCGAAGCCTTGAACTCCACCAGCTCGTGGACGACATCACAATCCGGTTTAGGCTGCGCTGTGTCACGGTCCTGGTACCACCACACGCCACCGAAAACCAGCAGGGCGATGATGAGTACCGCTGGTATCCAGGTGCGTTTACCGCCCACTGCGCATCTCCGGGATGCCGTGCTGTGGGATGGGCACATTGGTGAACTTGCCGTGATCCAGCCTGATGTCCACGGGCGAGGCGTTCACTAGCTTGATCTGGTTGCCGCACGTGTCGGGCAGGAACAATGGACCGTCCGGGTGAGCAGCTGAGTACCCCATAATCTGTCCGTATGAAACGGGCTCCCATTTACCCGGCACCGTGAAACTACCTAGGCCGCCCATGTCATTTCCTCCGGTGAGCATCGGAGTGCGCTGCATGTCGTACGTGTAGTTCTGCCACTGGGCTTGGTACCACTTCCCGTCCACCTCAAACATTTTGGTCTGCCCGGTGAATTCCGTTCCCGATACACGGAATTTGAATTGCTCCCGCATCTGCGCGTAGGGCTCCTCCGTACCTTCGGCCCAATTCTTGCCAACGACAAGGGGGGGGCCGATTTGACACCCTCGGTGTACTTCGACTGGGGCATTTCCTGCGTGTAGTTACCCGGAGGCGGTGGGGGCGAGTCGGGAGAGGCCATCGGCTTAGTTTTGTCAATCTGCCAGTACCCGGTGCCGTCCAGTCTGCCCGCCGGTGGGGCCTCGAACACTTTCCGCGTGGCGGTGCCGTTTTCGTGAGCCAGGGCACTAACGGTGTCTTCGGACCCTCCCGTTCCGGCCACAAACGTTCGGGCGAATTCCAGGTCTGTTGCGTTGCCGGCCGCAACGATTCGCTCCACCTCGGCCTTGGTTTCGACGTACTTCTGCCACGCCCGATCGATAGCACCTTTGTTCATGTTGGTCATGTCAGCGGGTTTGACTTCATTGGTATGCAGATCGACGTGTACAGCCGGGTATTCGTCGGCTTTGTTCAGCATCGCCTGAATGTCCTGAGCATTCTTAGCGGCACTCTGCGAGGCGCTCTCGGCTCGTGCTGCGAACTCCTTATCACTGACGGTGGAATGCTCGAATGTCGAGACCGTGCGTCTGTTGGCGTCGTCAGCGGCATCTCCGCTGGCGCCTTCCCACTCGGAGAGCTTGCGTATCGAGTCGGCTTCCTCAGCTGCGTTAGCCGTACCGGCGGCACGGGTGCGGGCGGCGTGCGCAACCTCTTGGTATAGCTGTGGCGCCTTTAGCATTTGGTCCAGAGAGATCACGGGTTGCCTACAATCTTGCCGATGGCCTTGGCTTCGAGAGTGTCTGCCTCTACGAACGTATTGGCGATGCGGGTGTGGTTGTCGGCGTGGGTCGTTAGGTGTTGGTGGTGGGAGCGGGTCTCCTCTTCCCACTGTTCCAGCCTGGCTGCGAGTGCGGACCTTGCGTGCTCCCCGAACCCTGTCAGCAGGTCCGAGACAGCGCCGTGGGCGCGCTCGTGCTGATCCTTGAGGTTGCGCGCGATCTCGTGCAGCTTGGCGGCTGATTGGTGCATCTGCTCCGGTGGTACCCGCAGAACCCCCGACATATCGAACCTCCCCGACTCGGCGACTGTCCTCACCTCGTTTGCCAGCGAGCCTAACACTGCGCTCACAT
Organism: Mycobacteroides immunogenum; assembly: GCF_001605725.1. NCBI lineage: Bacteria > Bacillati > Actinomycetota > Actinomycetes > Mycobacteriales > Mycobacteriaceae > Mycobacteroides > Mycobacteroides immunogenum. The sequence continues at coordinate 4,960,463 of NZ_CP011530.1, read as the reverse complement.
CAAGGGCTTTGGGTGTAGTTCTTTATCAATCCTGTGCGGACGAGGTTGCTACCACCCCGTCCAACAGATTTGGGATCTTCATCCATCACCTGTGAAGCGGTTTGGATGCGCTCGGCATACTTGGCGATGTCGTCGGCAGTGGCGTTCCGGCTTGTCAGTGCATCCTGGATGGCTTTTAGGTCGTCCTGCACCGACTCTCCGAACCCGCTGATGCACTCGATGGTGTGCCAATTGCTGTCATCGCGGCGCGGATTGGGCATTCAGGCACAAGCTTGACGCCGCAGGTCTACGCGCACACCCCGAACGATGCTTGAAGGCGGCAGGGGTTTCCTGGACTGACCGAACGCGAGTTCTGTCTGAGTTGTGACCTTTGGTGCCCCTAAGGGGCGCGGTCGGAGGGGATTAACAGCATCACCGTTGGTAATCGTGGAGCCGATGACGGGAATCGAACCCGCGTATTCAGCTTGGGAAGCTGATGTTCTGCCATTGAACTACATCGGCGGAGGCTGGTCCGCCCAGCAGAACCGGTAGGACCTCTCGGCGTGTGAGCTTACATGTGAGGGCAGCCGAGGGGCCGGGCCGTCACCGGTTTGGTACCTGGGAAGCGGGCGGGTGGTCAGGAACTGCGTTTGACCAGCGCGCCGGTGATGAGCCGGGCGAGCATGGTTTCCAAGTCGGTGTCGAAGTTCAGGTAGATGTCTGCCAGCTCGGGTTCGGCCTTGCTGGCGGCGATCGCGCTGGCCGACGGGCGTGCGTACATCCATAACGCGGCGCTGGTCACCACGGTAGAGAGGGACACGCTCTGGGCGTCGTCACCGAGCTCGGGGATGAAGTCTCTGATGGCCGCGGTGAACTGGGCGATGCTGGCGTGTGCCGACCTCCGGAAGCACAACAGGGTGTCGGCTGAGACGTTGTGTTCCAGCACGCCCGGCTGCGCAGTCATCAAGTCGCACAACACGGCATGCTGCTGCAGCGACCTGCTGAGCAGGGCCGCCAAGCGATCGACGCGCTCCTGCGCAGAGCCCGCGCGCGTGTCGCGGGAGAGCTCCGCCACAATCTCCGCCACCCAACAGCGCAGGGACGCGTCCAGCAGCTCTAGCAGCACCGCTTCCCGGGACTCGAAGTAGCGCACCATCGCCGACTTTGCCAAGCCGGTGCGGCGGCTGAGTTCATTGAGGCTGATCTGGCTGACTGGCATGTTGCTGAGCATCGACGATGCCGTCTCCAGGATGGCTTGCCGACGGATCTCGCGCTGCTCCTCGCTGCGCGCCCGCCGGAAGGTCATGGGGCCGATGTTAATGCGCCACCAACCATTCCATAGTGAACCGCCGGTCTATTACCGTGGTACGGTCTCAGCCGTAATAGACCGGCGGTACACAATGCCGTGTGACCGGTCGCCTCATCGGCAAGCACCTGTGTTTCTGGCAGGGAAGAGGCAGAAGGGGATGCACGGGTGTTCCGACTGTTGAAGCGGTTCTGGATTCCACTGCTGTTGGTGGTCGTCGTCGGGATCGGCGGATATGCGATCACGCAAATTCGCGGTTCCGCAGCCCCTCGCGCGCCGAAGGCCGGTGAGGGTTCGGGAATCACCGCGAACTTCAACCCCAAGCACATCACCTACGAAGTCGTCGGCTCCGGCGGTACCGCGAACCTCAACTACCTCGACGAGAACGGTCAGCCGCATCTCATCGAGAATGCCCCACTCCCTTGGTCATTCACGATCGTAACGACTTTGCCGTCGATGTCCGCCAACATCGTGGCCCAGGGTGATCGCAGCGTCACCGATCTTGGTTGCCGTGTGACGGTCGACGGCGAGATGCGCGACAACCGAACCAGCACAGACAAAGTCAAACCGTTCATCTACTGCTTGGTGAAATCCGTATGAGCAATTCGCACACGAAGCCGCACCGGCCGTTCCTGGGCCACCTGATTCGGATCCTGTCGGTGCCGATCATTCTGTTTTGGGTGGCGCTCGCGGTCATCCTGGGCACCTTGACCCCGTCACTCAATGACGTCGCGGCCTCCCGGTCGGTGCCGCTGAGCCCGCAGAATTCCGAGTCGTACCAAGGGATGTTGAACATCGGCAAGGTGTTTCAACAATACGATTCGGACTCCTCGGCGATGGTCGTGCTGGAAGGTGACGACAAGCTCGGCGATGCCGCGCACAAGTTCTACGACCAGATCGTCGCCAAGCTCAAGGCCGATCACGAGCACGTGCAGAACGTGCAGGACTTCTGGAGCGATCCGCTGACGGCCGCCGGGTCGCAGAGCGTGGACGGCAAGGCCGCCTACGTGCAGATCTTCCTCAACGGCGCGCAGGGCACCAGTGCCAGCCACGAGTCGGTGGCCGCGGTGCGCGAGATCGTCGGCTCCGTGCAAGCGCCGCCGGGCATCAAGGCGCATGTCGCCGGCAACACCGTGCTCAACGCCGATACCAGCGTGGCCGGCCATCAAAGCATGTCGACCATGGAATTGGTGTCGGTGGGCGTCATCATCGTGATGCTCCTGTTCATCTACCGCTCCCTTGTCACGGTGGTCATATCCATGGTCATCATTGGGCTGGAAATGTTTGCCGCGCAGGGCGTTACGGCTACCGCTGGGCATCTGAACATCATTGGTCTGACGCCCTATGCGGTGAGTATGGTGACGATGCTGGCGTTGGCCGCCGGTACCGACTACGTAATCTTCTTGTTCGGCCGCTACCACGAGGAAAGATCGAAGGGGCTGAGTCGAGAAGACGCGTATTACGTTGCTTATCACGGTGTCTCGCACGTTATTCTGGGTTCCGGCCTGACCATTGTCGGGGCCTGCCTGTGCCTGACCATGACCACTCTGCCGTACTTCCAGAGCATGGCCCTGCCCTGCGCCATCTCGGTCCTGGTGATCGTGGCCGCCGCGCTGACGCTGGCGCCCGCCATCTTGACCGTGGGTTCCAGATTCGGGCTGCTCGAACCCAAAGGAAAGATCTCCGCGCGCGGCTGGCGCAAGGTCGGCACCTCGGTGGTGCGCTGGCCCATTCCGATTATCGTGCTGACCAGCTTGATCGCGATCATCGGTTTCGCCAGTCTGACGACATACGTGCCGCAATACAACGATCAGAAGTTCACCCCCGCCGACATGCCGGCCAACCTCGCGATGGATGTGGCAGATCGCCACTTTTCCCAGGCCCGCATGAACCCGGAACTGTTGATGCTGGAGGCCGACCACGACCTGCGCACCCCTGCCGACATGCTGGTCATCGACAGGGTGGCCAAGGGCATCGTCCATATGCGCGGCATCGAACGGGTGCAGACCATCACCCGCCCGCTGGGGGCGCCGATTGAGCACAGCTCAATCCCGTTCCTCATGGGGGCGCAGAACGCGGGCACACTGCAGACCGCAAAGTTCAACAACGACAACTCCGCTCAGATGCTTGAGCAGGCTGATGAAATGAGCAAGACCGTAGCCAGCATGGAGCGGATGTACTCGATCATGCAGGAGCTAACCGCCACTACACACAGCATGGTGGGCCGTACCCACGACATGCTGGTCACCGTCGATCAGATGCGTGACACCCTTGCCGATTTCGACGACTTCTTCCGGCCGTTGCGCAACTACTTGTACTGGGAGAAGCACTGCTTCGATATCCCGATCTGCCAATCACTGCGGGCAATATTCGACACTCTTGACAGTGTCGATGTGCTGTCCGAACAGATGCGGGGTCTCACCACCGACCTCGATCACATGGATCAGCTGATGCCGCAGATGCTTCCAGTGCTGAGGTCGACCATCGATTCGATGAGCAAGATGCGCGACTTCATGATCTCGACCCACAGCGTGATGGCCGGTACTCAGGCTCAACAGCAGGAGATGGCCAAGGGCGCCACGGAGATTGGTCTCTACTTTGACCAGGCCAAGAACGACGACTTCTTCTATCTGCCGCCCGACGTGTTCACCAACCCCGACTTCAAGCGCGGGCTGAAGATGTTCGTATCGCCCGATGGTAAGGCCGTCCGGTTCATCATCACCCATCAGGGCGATCCGGCATCGGTCGAGGGCATCAACCATGTTCGTGACCTCAAAGGCGTTGTCGCCGATGCGGTTAAGGGCACCCCGCTATCCAACGCGAAGGTTTCCATCGCCGGTACCGCCTCGATGTACGCCGATATGCAGGACGGTGTGGTCGTTGACCTGGCCATCGCGATCATCGCGTCGATGATTCTGATCTTCGCGATCATGGTGCTGATCACGCGCAGCGTGGTGGCCGCCTTGGTGATCGTGGGAACCGTCGCGGCATCCCTGGGCACGGCCTGCGGCCTCTCGGTGCTGTTGTGGCAGGACATCCTCGGTCTTGGCGTGCAATGGATCGTGATCCCGTTGTCGATGGTGATCTTGCTGGCGGTGGGTTCGGACTACAACCTGCTGGTGGTCTCGCGGCTCAAGGAGGAAATCCACGCCGGCCTGCACACGGGCATGATCCGAGGCATGGGTGCCACCGGTCGGGTGGTCACGGCGGCGGGACTGGTGTTCGCGTTCACCATGATGTCGATGATCGTCAGTGATCTGCGAGTGGTGGGCCAGCTCGGCATGACCATCGGCATCGGCCTCATCGTCGACACGCTGATCGTTCGCGCCTTCATGACGCCGGCGATCGCCGCGGCCCTGGGCCGCTGGTTCTGGTGGCCCATCAACGTCTTCGAGATCGTCCGGCGTGACCGCGAGACGCACCCGCCGGACCCGACGACGGCACCGCTTCCGGTGGTGAATCCGGGGCCCGCATCGCCACCTGCTCCTAGTACCTCCTGAAAAGTCTTGGCCTGCAGCGAGGAAATTCTCAGCATGGCCTCAGCGGATGCAGGCACTGTGACAGTGCGCATCAACTGCGGCGTGTGCCCTGATGCATGTTGAGGAAGAAGGAACAGCAATGAACTATCGGTCCGGGCATCCGCCGTACACAGAAGATTTCCCGACGACACCGCACGGCTATCGGCTGGTGCATGGTCCGTCCGCGGCCACCCGGACACGTTATGCCTACGGCGAAACATTCCCGGAGCGCGCGAAGCTGGACTCGAATCCGCTGCGCCGGAAACGTCTACGCGTCGTCGGGCTCACCTTCGGCGGCGTCGCCGTCGCTGTCGTCGCGAGCGCCACCACTGCGTTCGCGGTGGTGAACCAGTCCGCGCATCCGGCCGCCGGCGGCCAGGTATCGAGCCCTGCTGCGATGGGAAAGTCCTCGCCGGGAACGGGTTCGACACTTGGAAAGCCCGCCGCCACGGCCCCGGCCGGCTCGGTCGAAGAGGTCTCGGCCAAGGTACTGCCCAGCGTGGTGCAACTGCAGATCCAAAGCGGCAGGCAGCAAGAGTCGGGGTCCGGCATAGTCCTGAGCGCCGACGGCTTGATTCTGACCAACAACCACGTGGTGGCTTCGGCTGTGCGCAGCGCGCAACCATCGGCTCCGGTCACCGCGCCCGACAGCCCGTTCGGTGGTCAGTTCGGCGGACTTCCGCCCGGCATCTTCCCGGGGGAACAGCAACCCGGCGGCTATCGGGACGGGCGTGACGGTCGGGACTCGGACGACTTCGATGGGCGCGGCGTCAGGCCCTCCGCCCATTCCGGCGACGGTGTCAAGGCAACCGTCACGCTGGCCGACGGGCGCTCGGTGCCGTTCACCGTGGTGGGCGCCGACCCCGACGACGACATCGCGGTGGTGCGCGCCCAGGGTGTCAATGACCTCACCCCCATCAGCATCGGCTCATCGAAAGATCTGAAGGTGGGGCAGAACGTTGTCGCCATCGGCTCACCGCTGGGGCTGCAGGGCACGGTGACCACCGGAATCGTGAGCGCGCTCAACCGTCCAGTCGCTACCGGAGACGACCAGAGCGGTCAGCGCTCGGTGATGAATGCCATCCAGACGGATGCGGCGATCAATCCCGGCAACTCCGGCGGCGCGCTGGTCGATATGAGCGGCAACCTCATTGGCGTGAACTCGGCGATAGCTTCGCTCTCCGGTGGGCAAGATTCGCAAGGCGGTGGGCAGGCCGGTTCGATCGGGCTGGGCTTCGCAATCCCGGTGGATCAGGCCAAACGCATTGCCGACGAGCTGGTTTCCACCGGCACCGTGCGACACGCGTCGTTGGGCGTCCAACTGGCGTCCAGTAAAGACATCCCCGGAGCGGTGGTCGCGGGAGTCGTCCGCGACAGCGCGGCGGCAACGGCGGGGCTCCCCAAGGGCTCGGTGATCACCAAGGTCGATGACCATGTCATTGACGGCCCCGATGCCTTGGTGGCGGCGGTGCGCGCCAAGGCTCCTGGGGACACCATGGCGCTGACCTACCAGGACCCCTCCGGCAACGCGCGCACCGTCCAGGTGACGCTGGGGCAGGCCGCGGCGTAAGAGCGCAGCGTCCCGCCCGGCCATCGCGGCGGGCGGGACGCCTACCGGTTCGACGGCTGACGCCGTCCAGGAGAACCTGGAAGACTGGCCAGATGGCCCCAGTTCATGGCGTAATCGTCACCGACCGCCCCCAGCGATACGCAAAACAACTTGCGCAGCACTGGGCAGCCAAGAGCACTGTGACCGGGTTGGAAGACGATGCCATCCAGATCGAGATGAGCCCCGACGCGGTCGCGGTGCTTCGGCCGAAGCCCGGCGAGCTGCACGTCGAGGCCAGCTCCGCGGAATTCGGTGACGTGGTGAAGCGGCACCTGGAACGGTTCGGCACACGTGACGAACTCACGCTGACGTGGCTCGCTGACTAGTCCCGCGCGAAGGCGGCCTGCGCTTCCTTCTCAAGGTCGATGTACGACTCATCGCTCACGTCCACGGCGACCACCTTGATGGTGCCGCCGGTGAACCTGCCGGGATTGGCGTACTGCGGGGATACGTTGTCGCCGCTGTCGTACCCCACACACAGCCCGTCCCCGGCAAGAGTGAAGGTGCCCACCTGAGTCCGCATGGGACCGGTAGCGGCGAGCTTTCCATCCACGTAAAGATTCGCCGTTCCCAACGATTCGCCGTACTGACCTTTGTCGCGGCGGACGAACTCCACGCCCAGTGTGCGACTACCCGGAATCAGGGGAGCCGAGATGAGCTCCTGTTCGGGTTTGATGCCCAAGAAGTTGTACACATAGTGCAGGCGGCCGTCCTTGATGAAGAGCGCATGTCCACCGAACCGCGATCCGTGCGCGAAAACGACGCCCTGCGCCTGCGCGCTGATATCGGTGTTGGCGACGATCTTGTAGGACTTGCCGCGGATGTTCACCGCCACGCCCTCCGGCACCGGAGACGCGTCCGGGTAGTACAGGTAGCGCTTGCGTCGTGGCTCGAACTGCGGACGCTCGATGGTGAGCAGCTCGGTGGGCAGACGGTCATCGAGGGGCAGGACGAAGTTCTTGTCCGCCTCCTCGAACCACGCGTCGACCAGTGCCTTCAGTTTATCGGGGTGTTGATCGGCGAGATCGGTTGATTCCGAACGATCTTCGTCGACGTGAAAGAGCTCCCACTTATCCTGGTCGAAGTGGCCCTTGCCGCTGATGGGCGCGTGCAGCGCGGAGGCCTTCCAGCCGTCCTCCCAGATGCCACGGGTACCCAGCATGGCGTAGTACTGCCGCTTCTTGGTGGTGGCCGCGTCCTTGTCGTCAAACGTGTATCGCATGGACACTCCGTTGACCGGAAACTGATCGACCCCGCGATACGTGTCCGGCATCGTCAGTCCTGCCACCTCCAGGACCGTCGGCACAATGTCGGTGACGTGATGGTATTGGTGGCGAACCTCGCCTTTGGCCTTGATTCCCTTGGGCCAGTGGATGATCAACGGATCGCAGGTGCCGCCGGAGAATTGCGAGTAGCGCTTGAACATCTGGAACGGGGTGGAGAACGCGACAGCCCACCCGGTGGGGTAGTGATTGTAGGTATCGGGAGTGCCGAGCCGGTCGATGTACTTCATGTTCTCGGCCAGGTCATCGGGGTATCCGTTGAAGAATTTGTTCTCGTTCACCGAGCCGTTCGGCGACCCTTCGCCGGAGGCGCCGTTGTCGGCGCAGTAGAAGACGATGGTGTTGTCCAGCTGCCCGGTCTGTTCCAGGTAGTCGATGACGCGTCCCACCTGGGCATCGGTGTATTCGGAGAACCCGGCGAAAACCTCTGCCATGCGCGAGAACAGACGTTTCTCGTCGGGGTTGAGCGTGTTCCAGGGCCGGACCGAGTCCGCTTCCACCGCAACGTCCTTGGGCAGCGGATTAATGGGGGTGAGCTTGGTTTCCCTGGGCAGGATGCCCTTGTCGATCATCCGGGCCAGTACCCATTCGCGGTACGCCTCGTAACCGTCGTCGAACTTGCCCCGGTACTTTTCGGCGTACTCGGCAGGGCTGTGGTGCGGCGCATGGTTGGCACCGGGGCAGAACCACATGTACCAGGGTTTGGAAGGGTTGGTGTTCCGCTGATCGCGCAGCATCCGAAGTGCCTGATCGGCAAGGTCTTTCGAGAGATGATAGCCCTGCTCCGGGCTGGCCGGCTGCTCGATGAAGCGATTGTCCTCGACGAGGTCGGGATACCAGTTGTTGGTCTCACCGCCGAGGAAGCCGTAGTACCGGTCGAAGCCCTTCTGCAAGGGCCACTCCGACTTGCTGCCGCCACAGGAGACGTCTTCCTGGGGGACGTTGTGGTTCTTGCCCACCCAGAATGTGCTGTACCCGTTGTCTTGCAGTACCTGTCCGATGGTGGCGCATTGTGCGGGTAGCCGCCCGGCCGCACCGGGATACCCGTCGGATCCCTCGGTGATCGAGGCGAACCGGTTCACATGGTGGTTGCGGCCGGTGAGCAGACACGAGCGTGTTGGTGAGCACAGCGCCGTGGTGTGCCATTGCGAATAGGTGAGCCCGTTGTCGGCGAGCTTCTGCAGGGTAGGCATGTTGACCCGCCCGCCGTACGGAGACCACGTGGCCATTCCGGTGTCATCGAACAGCACGACGAGCACGTTGGGTGCGCCGTCGGGCGCGTGCTTGAGCTCGTACGGCGTCCAGTCCGGCTTCGAATCACGGACGTCCAGTTCGATCTTCCCGTCAAAGCCCGCATTGGCCTCCTCGGCTGCCGAGTTCCGGCCCGCGCTCCTGCGGGAGTCGTCATCGCACCCCGCGACCAGGGACGACGCGGCCGCGACACCCATGCCCGCCGCCGCGATGCCGCCCAACATCGAACGACGGGTGAGTCTGCCGCGCTCGGCCTTCTGTTCCGGTTCGGGTGCGTCTTCTCCGGGGATTTGCATGCAATACAGTCTTCTCTTCAAGATCCGGCCCTGCGTCGTGAACACGAAGATCGATACGAACTCGTGAAGCTCCCTGGGAAGTTAAACGGCGACCGAAATACCGGCATCGCCCATTTCGGGTGGTCTTTTGACGGGATACGAAAGTGCGTCGCGCCGGCCAGAGGTCATCGCATCGAAACCAGGTGATCGATGTGGTCCTCGGGCAGTTCACCGTCGACCACGGCAGCGACGATGGATTCGTTCAACACGATCTGGCCACCATGGTTATCGAGGAAAGCGGTGTCGGCGGCATCGCGCCCGGTGGTGATGCGGACCATTGTTTGTCGCGGTGCCAGGCATGTTGCGTCCACCACTCGCCAACGGTCATCGACGACGGCCTCGGCAACAGCGTGAAAGTCCATGGGATCGCAGCCTGGCGCATAGACCGCGACAAGTCGGGCCGGCACTTTGACGGCACGAAGCAGCGCCACCACCAGGTGTGCGTAGTCGCGGCAGACTCCGGCCCCCGACAGCAGGGTGTCTACGGCGCCATCGATGGGGTCGCTGGACCCCGGCGAGTAGGTCAACCGGGCGCCGACCCAGGATGACACTTTCTCCAGCAGCACAGCGGGCTCGGTGTGTTCGCCGAATTCAGCTGCCGCGAAACCAAAAAACTTGTCGGCCTCGGCATAGCGGCTCGGGCGCAGGTACGTCGACAGGTCCGCGGCCTCGACGGGCACTTCGTCGGCTTGGCCAAGAATGGTTGCGGTGTAGGAGACTTTGAGGTTGCCGCGCTCGGCCGGCAAGCGGTGGATGCGGTTTCCGTGCTCGCCCGCGACCTCCTGGGCCTCGACCCGCCGTCCGTTCAGCTCCAGCGACAGCTCTTCCGACACTTGGGCGCCCGTTAGCGGCGACACAGCGACCTGAAACTCCAATGTGGATGGCTCCAAGATGTCCACATCGAGCTGGGCTCGAATATCACGTCTCATGCCGGTCCTCCCATAAACGACGATGCGCGTTGCCGCGGGGCGGGATAAGTCTGACATCGGAACCATCGGCCCGCTCGCTACCGCGTTACTACGCCAGGTTTTCCACGCACCGAAACCCGATATGAGTAGTCGCGCTGTCCTGGGACTGCGGTGAGCGCGCCGCGGGACGATAGCGGTGGCAGTACTCGGGTGCGCACAGATGCGATCCGCCCTTCAGCACCTGGATCACCGATGGATCCGGATTATCCGAAGGGCTGCAACACGATTTCGGAGATTGCGCTCCCCGCCCGAATCGCGTGGACGTCCACTCCCACACATTGCCGATCATGTCGAACAGCCCAAACCCGTTGGGCGCAAAAGTGCCGATGGGTGAGGTGCCGCGCCACCCCAGGGCGCCGTCATTGCGGTACGGGAACCTGCCCTGCCAGGTGTTGGCCATCAGCCGGCCCTCGGGTGCCACCTCGTCGCCCCAGGCGTAGACGGTGTCGCTGCCGGCGCGGGCCGCGTACTCCCATTCGGCCTCGCTGGGCAGTCGCCTTCCTGCCCAGCGGGCATACGCTGCAGCGTCGGTATAGGCGACTTGCACCACCGGATGTTCGGCCGCGCCGTCGATATCACTTCCCGGCCCGAATGGGCGCCGCCAGTGCGCACCCGGTACCCAATCCCACCATTGCTGCCAACCATGCAGGTTCACCGGGCCGGCCGTCGCCCGGAAGGCCATGGCACCGGGCACCAGATCGTCGGGAGAGGCACCCGGATACAGGGCCGGGTCGGGCACGCGTTCGGCGACGGTCACATAGCCGGTGTGTTCGACAAACTCCGCGAACTGCGCATTGGTGACCGGGTGCCGTTCGATGGCGAAGGCACTCACCGAGGCGGTGCGCTCAGGCACCTCCTCGGGATAGAAAATATTGCAGCCCATGGGAAATGACCCACCTGGTAGCTCCACCAGCTCGGTCAATGCCACCGCCGCCGCCTTCGTCGTCCGCCGTTTTCGGGTACGCGGCGAGTATTCCACCGCGTAAGCGGACCCGTCAGTCGGCCACCCGATACACGCGGCGTGCGTTGTCGTGCAGGAGACGCTGCGCGTCGAAACGGTCGCCCAGCACCTCCCGAAGAATCCAAATACTGTCCACCAGCGAGACGTTGGGTTTGTCGATGGGAAAGTTCGACGACCAGAAGGTTCTGTCCGGGCCGAATGTTTGATCCAGGTGCGTGATCAACGGTGCGACGCTGTCACGCAGTTGCTCCCGCGGCATGGGACCGGCCCCCAGGATCGGCATACCCAAACCTGAATGCTTGGCGACCACGTTCGGGAGCTCTGCCAGCGCCGAAATATCGTCGTACCACCGTCGCAGGATCTCCCGGCGCGCGGATTCGGTGCTACCGGTGTGCTTTCCGCGCGGACCCAGTACCCCGACGGGTGTTGCGTAGTGGTCGAGCACGAAGGTGGTGCCGGGATACTCGCGGGCCAACGTCAGCGCCTCCGGGATCTGGTGCGCATAGACCCAGATCTCGAAGCTGAGCTCGCGTTCAGCGATAGCGGAGAAACCGCGCAGAAAAGCCGGCTGGGTCAGCCAATGCGCTTGTGGCGCCCAGTTCATCACACCAGGGTCATCGCTGTACGAGGCCATGCATCTGATGCCGTGTACGAGCGGACTCGCGCGTAGGTGGGCATCGAGCAGCTCCGCGATTTCGGGCCGGGACGGATCGGCGTAGGCCACGATGGCGCCGAGGGCAGGAGCCCCGTTCAGGCCGAACGGCAGGGAACTGAGCCACTCAGTCTCACCGACCGGGCCCAGCGGACCCTTGCCGTGCCAGCCCGCCTCCACGTGCACGATGGTCGACACGTGCGCAGGTCCACCGTCGGTGAGATAGTCAACAGGCAGATACGGGCCCAGCAGATACTGCGGATCGCCGATGAATTCCCTGGTCGCAGCGGGGAAAACCCGGGGAAGTACCGGACGCAGGAACGGTGCCCGCCGCGCGGCCTTGGCCGGGCCTGATGCCTTGCGCGGTGTGGTGAATGGATTCCACTGATGGATGTGGGCATCGATTACCGATACTGACTCGCTCACAGTGCCATCTTGTTGAGTCGCGCGCCGGGCGTCCCCGGTTTCCGGAAAGTCGACTAGTGCTGGTCGTCGATTGCCCGCACCCGCAGCAGTACGGCGTCGTGCGCCGCGAGACTGGTCCGGTAGGTGAGTTTCTGCACGGACCGCGTTCCGGCGAACACGTCGAGGACATCGAACTGGCGGGTCTTGGGCAGTCCGAGCGCGCTGAATGCTGCCCTAAAAGGCTGGGCGGAATCGTCGCGGTTCACGATCACAATCGCGGTCGAACCGTCGGCAAGGGGCCGGGTCCAAATGGTTCCCGCACTGCCCGGCAGGGAAACGGCCGGCGCGCGCCGCAAATCCTGATCAATGGCAAGCAGTTCCCGATTGATCAACAACGCGCGCAGGCTATCGGGCATGCGCGCCAGATCATTGCCGGCGATCAGGGGCGACCCCCACACCGCCCACAGAGCAAGCTGGGAGCGGGACTCCGCCTCATTGAGGGGCGGAAGGTTGATGCCTGCCACCTGTGGTGCACCGGCGACAAGCATGTCGTAGTCACAGAAGAAGCCGGGCTGCGCGCTACACCGGAATTCCGGGCGTGCGGCGTTGGTCAACGCGTCTACCACGCCAAGGCTGGTGTCGTACGCGTCGATGGCGTCCCATGCCGGCACCAAGTCCTGGCTCACCCGGGTCATCGTGGCCACGCCGCGGAATCTCTCGTACTGGCCTGGCGGTACTACCGTGCCGCTGTTCGGATTGACGCTGTAGACGATGGGTCTGCCGGTGGCACGCAACGCATCCCGCATGATGGTGAAACTGTCGACCAATTCGTCAACATCGGCGGGTGGTCCGCACCAGTCGTATTTCAGATAATCCACGCCCCAACGGGCGAAGGTCTGCGCGTCCTGCGTCTCATGCCCGCGACTGCCGGTACGGCCCGGATATGAGCCGCCGTTCTGTGCGCAGGTGGCCTCGCCGGGGCTGGCATAGATGCCGAACAACAAGCCGCGGGCGTGTACGAAGTCGGCCACCGCTTTCATGCCGTGCGGGAAACGGGCGGGATTCGCGCGCAGCTCGCCCGACTCATCGCGCCGCGGATCAAACCAGCAGTCATCGATCACCACGTAGCGATACCCGGCATCGCGCATCCCCGTCGACACCATCGCCTCTGCCGCCTGCTCGATACGGCGCTCGTCGATATTGCAGCCGAACACATTCCACGAGTTCCAGCCCAGCGGGGGAGACGATGTCACGCCATCGATAGCAGGCCCAGCCGGTGCGTGGCGGCGGAACGCGTGCACGGACAGCACCGTCGCGGCGACACCGATCACCGCAAGCACAATCAGGATCAATGCGCTACGGCCACGGCTCACGGTTCATACGCTATGAGCAGTCGGCCGGTGATGCACGATCCCCAGCTGATTCACAGCAGATCAGCGGATGTAGGGCGTCTCCTGCACCCAATTGAAGCCGCGTTCCACGAGCGGGAAGGAAGTGGGATCCATTCGGGTGACCCGCAGATGGATCTTGTGCCCCGCATAGTCGTCGCCGTCGACAATCATCTGATCCGGCTGCCCGGGCCACCAATACGTGAGCCTGATCCGGATGGGGGTCTCCTGGTATGTGCCCAGCTCGATTCGATGACTCAGATCGATGAAGTGCTTCCGCGGGTCGATGGTGCCGCCGTAGACCTCGAACGAATCGTCCATCCGCTGTACGGTCACCATCACCGGGGCGGAGACGTGGAACGGCCTGTCGAATATCACTCTGCGCCAACGGATCTTGTCGGTCAGTAGCGGGTCTCGTGAATAGCCCTCGGCGGAGAACGTCTCCACCTGCCAGATGCCGTACAGATTGGGAGTGGGCTTGGTGAACTGCTGCCAGCCCTGCGCGCTGAATGCGACGAGTAACGCCGCACCCACGCACACCTGTGCGACGAGTGCGATCCGGTTGGCGCGGGGGCTTGTGAAGAGTTGCGCCGAGCGGGCCGCGGGCACCGCACGGTCGGTGAAGAACGCCGTCAACAGCCGTCGTGCATAGGGCGCCAACAAAAACAGGCTCAATAACAGCAACTGGGAGGACACCGTCTTGAGGCGGATGTCATAGGTCATGTTGAGCAGGAAGACCTGGGTCAGGTCCACAGCACACACCAACGCCCCGGCGGCGGCGGTGCGGGGGAGCAGCAGGAGCAGGCCGCCGAAGACCTCGGCCAGCCCCAGCACCATCTGATACGCCGGGGATATCCCGACCTGAGCCCACAGCACACCCGTGGGGCTGAAGTTCCCGTACGGCTCGACCAACCGGTTCAGCACAAAAGGCATCTGCGTCGGGATGACTTTCGCCATCCCGAAATAGAACATGGCCGCGGCCAGCACCAGCCGCAGGATCACCCACACCCAGGCCTGCAGACGGTCGTAGCGTCGGCGGCGGTCCCACGCCGTCCAGATAGCCGCCCCGATGACGGCAAGAAACGCGATACACAACAGTGCTGTCCACTGGAACGCACTGTCGCTGCCCACCTGAGTGCTCTGCACGCTCAGGCCCAGCAGATGTTCGCCAATCCAGGCGATCGGTGAGCGTACGGCGTGGAAAATCCCCCGGATGACCGACCACGGCCCGTCGATCCCGGCGCCCTTCAGGATGACCGGGATCAGACCGATCGCGACGACAAGTCCGAACACACCGAAATAGCAGGTCCCGAGGCGGAAAGCGATAAGTGTCGCGGTGCCCCAACCCGCCCTGGTGTCCTTGTCGCCGACCGGGTACCCCGGGCCGGCATCCCCCGCGCTGCTCATCACCCCATAGTCCGGGCGGATCGGGGTTTGCTCAAGTATCTGGGCGGAAGTGCTGTGGATGACGGGCTCAGCAGACGCCCAGAGAATCCCTGTAGCCTGCCTAACGATCTATAAGCCGCCCTGACATACCGAGGTGTTTTCATGACCGTCCGCCAACTATTCGTCGCGTCTGCCATGGCCTGTGCCTGCGCGCTCAGCTTCCCGGCGGCAGCGCACGCAGATGACAAGACGGTGACCTACGAGGTTGTCTCCACCACCGTCTCCACGGCGAACGTGCAGTACTGGGACGGCACCGAGATGCAGCCTGCCGACGGCGTCACCCTGCCGTGGAAGGTCGACGCGACCGTCGGCGATATTTCCCGCGGCGCCAAGACCCCCAATCACGCTGAGGTCAAGGCCAACTGGTCCGCTTCCGGTGACCCCGACGCCGCGGTGACGGTGCGCATCTACCTCAACGACAAGGTGGTGTGTCAGAGCGTCACCGGTACCGGCGAGACGGACTGCAACTACGCGACCTTCTCGACCTACCTGGACAGCGCCCCGCCTAAGTCGTGATTCGGTCGATGTGTTCGAGGAAGTGCGTGAGCACCGCCTCGGGTGCCTCGATCTGCGGCCAATGCCCGATGTTGTCGTCGAGCAGCACCACATCGGGCTCGTGAATGACCTCGAGATAGCGCTCGGCCATATGCAATCCCGAGTTGGGGTCGATCGGCCCGTCGATCATGCGCATGGGTACGGCGGTTTCGCGCATGGCCCGCACCCACCGGCTGCGGTTGTCGTAGCGGTCATTGATGAAGCGGCCCACCTGATGGGTGACGCGGGCGCCGTCGTTGTACTCCAGCACCTGCTGAAACAGCGACAGCAGTCGCGCCGACGGCTTGGTGTCCGGGCCGAACATCTCGCTCACCGCGGCGTCCATGATCCGGCGCGTCACTGGTGTGCCCTGGAACCGGCTTACCAAGTCGCCCAACGGTGTACGTGACATCAACGTCTGCGCGATACGCGGGCGGTAGGCCTCGATGAACAGGCCGCCATTGAGCCAGGTGACCGAATCGATGGGCACGCGGCCGCGCGACTGCTGCTCGAATTCAAAGCGCGCCAACATCTCCTGGCCCACCGAGTTCCCCAGATCATGGGTGAGCAGATGGAACCGCTCGATGCCCAGATACGACAACAGCGCCTCATGCATATCGGCGTGATCGAGCACCGAGTACCCGTATTGAACGGGCTTGTCGGAGAAGCCCATCCCGATCATGTCCGGTGCGATAACGGTGAACCGCTGCACCAGCGTGGGCCAGATGAGGGCCCAATCCCACGAGTTGAAGGGATACCCGTGGATGAGCAGCAACGGTGGCCCGCTGCCCTCGATCCGATAGAAAATGTCGAATCCCAGATAGTCGAAGTAATGCCCAGCGGCTTTCCACTCTTCGAGCTCAGCGTCCATGGCCGAAATATACCGATCAGTCCGTGGCATAACTGTGTCCCAACCTTGAAGGATTCGAGAACAACATCGGCAACGATGGAACCGTGTTCCGTCTTGTGACGCTGCCCTGCGCGGCCCTTCTCGCCCTGGCCACGGTGCTCCTCTGTACACCCGCCGCGGCGGAACCCTTCGTGCCCTGGTTCGCCCAGTCCGTCGGGAACGCCACGCAGGTGCTCGCGGTCAACGGTGCGGGCGGCTCCAACGCCAAGATCGATGTCTTCCAGCGCAACGGCAGCCAGTGGCAGGCGGTGTCCACCGGGATTCCTGCTCACGTGGGTTCCGCCGGATTCATCGACAAGGCCCGCGAGGGGGCCTCGGCCACCCCCAACGGCGTCTACTCGCTGGACTGGGCCTTCGGTACGGCGCCGCCACCACCCAGCGGGCTGCGCTACCTGCAGGTCGGCCCCAATGACTGGTGGGACGGCGACAGCAGCAGCCCCACCTACAACACCCACCAGCAGTGCGCCAAGGCCGAATGCCCGTTCAGCACCGCGCAGAGCGAAAATCTGCCGATCCCGCAGTACAAGCACGCCATCGTCATGGGTGTGAACAAGGACAGGGTCCCCGGCGGCGGCTCAGCCTTCTTCGTCCACTCCACCGATGGCGGCCCGACCGCGGGTTGCGTGTCCCTGGACGACGGCACACTCGTCAAATTGATCGGCTGGCTGCGCCCCGGTGCGGTTATTGCTATTAAAGGTTAGTTACTAACAGGCGTTTTCCAGCTTGAGCGATCACCATGGATGGGTGCACCCGATACGCCTGCTGCCGCTGAGCCTCATCCTCGTCGTCAGCGCCTGTGGGGCGACATCGGTACAGACCGCCGCTGCGGTACGTCCGGCGGCGATGTCGCCGTCCGCGCCCGCGCCGTGGTTCGCGGATTCGGTGGGTTCGGCACCGCAGGTCGTGTCCGTTCAGGGAATCGGCGGAACCAAGGCGACCATCGGAACCTGGCAGCGGACGGGCGACTCCTGGGAAGCTGTCGAGCGCAACATCCCGTCCGACGTCGGATCTGCCGGGTTCGCGAGCGTCGCCAGTGACGACAGTCCGGCGACCCCGACCGGCGTTTTCAGCCTCGATTACGCATTTGGCACCGAGCCTTCGGTGGCACATGGCCTGGACTACCTGCAGGTCGACGCCAACGACTGGTGGGACGGAGATCCCGCCAGCCCGAACTACAACACCCACCAGCGCTGCGCCGAATCGGCCTGTTCCTTCGACACCTCCCTCAGCGAGGAACTCGACGGATACCAGCGCGCGATCGTCATGGGCGTCAACAAATCGCGCAAACCCGGCGGTGGCTCGGCCTTCTTCGTGCACGCGACCGACGGCGGCCCCTCCGCCGGATGCGTGACGCTCGACGACACCGCGCTGGTGCGGCTCATCGGATGGTTGCAGCCCGGAGCCGTCATCGCCATCAAGGCCTAGCCACGTGTGCCCGAGCCTCTTGGCGTACGGGGCTCATCGGTAGGCTCGTCGCGTGCTGCTGTCCGATCGCGATATCCGCGCCGAGCTCGACGCCGGGCGCCTCGGCATCGAGCCCTTCGACGCCGCCCTCATCCAGCCGTCCAGCATCGACGTGCGGCTCGACAGCCTGTTCCGGGTGTTCAACAACACCCGTTACACGCATATCGACCCCAAACAACGCCAGGACGAGCTGACCAGTCTGGTTGAGCCGGGCGAGGGCGAACCGTTCGTGCTGCATCCCGGCGAATTCGTGCTGGGATCCACGCTCGAGGTCTGCTCACTTCCCGACGATCTGGCCGGACGGCTCGAAGGAAAGTCCTCGCTGGGACGCCTGGGCCTGTTGACCCACTCCACCGCGGGTTTCATCGACCCCGGTTTCTCCGGGCACATCACCCTGGAGCTTTCCAACGTCGCCAACCTGCCCATCACCCTGTGGCCGGGCATGAAGATCGGGCAGCTGTGCCTGCTGCGGCTGACATCGCCGGCTGAGCACCCCTATGGAAGCGCCGGGGTAGGGTCGAAGTACCAGGGGCAGCGCGGTCCGACCCCGTCGCGCTCCTACCAGAACTTCATCAACCCCTAGCTGGGGTAACGCGGAAGCGCGCCAGCCCGATACATAATCGGCAATGACTCGAACTTATTGACGGCCTTGGCGCGTTTGTTCGTGTGACCGTGTCGATATGTAGCGGAGGATCTGACGTGGACGTCGTACTTGGTGTCTCGATGACACCGACGACTGCCCGCCTGGTACTGGTCGAGGGCGCAGGTGCCGACGGCAGGATCGTCGACACTGACACCATTCTTGTCTCCGAGGGTGAGGGGACAACCTCGGAGCAAGTGCTGTCCGCGATCGTCGGCACCCGCGACGGAATGATCGACAGCGGGCACAACCTGATTTCCACCGGGGTGGTGTGGAGCGATCACGCCGAAGCCGCTGAACTGCGCGATTCCCTGGCCAGCCGGGGAATCGACGGCGTCGAATTCTTCTCGGCGCTGCACGCGGGCGGCGCCCTCGCCAAGGCTGCCAGCAGCGTCACCGGGTACGAAAAATCAGCGCTACTGGTCATTGAGCCGGAGAACGCGACGCTCGCCGTGGTCGATTCCGCCGACGGGTCGATCGTCGGCCTGGCCAGCGAACCGCTCATCACCGGCGTAACCCCGGGCGTGCTGGCCAATCTGGTCAACCCGCTCAAAGGCAAGGAGAACGCCCCGGACGGAGTGTTCTTGCTGGGACTGGGCTCCGACGTCTCCGACCTCGCCGAGTCGCTGGGCGATGTCATCTCGTTGCCGGTCAACGCCCCGGATCAGCCGGAGCTGGCATTGGCCCGCGGCGCCGCGCTGGCCTCGGCGCAGGAGCCCAATTTCGAGGCCAGCACCGCGCTGCTGGGACAGGCCTACTCGCTGGAGGGACCCACCGGCGCGGGCTTTGTGCATCCCGACGCCGTCACCGAAGGCGCCGAGGAAGCCAAGACCGAGCTACGCGAATTCGGTGACTTCGATGACCAGCCGGCCGAACGCAAGCCGTTCCTGCTGGTCGGTGCGCCGCTGCTGCTGGTTTTCGGCATCTGCTCGATAGCCCTGGCTGTCTCACTCACGGTGACCGTGCGCTCCACGGTGGATCAGGGGCCATCCTCGCCGGACCGCGCCGTGGTGCAGAACCCGGTGCAGAATCCACTGCCCGCCGAGGCACCCCAACAAGCCGCGCCGCCCGCAGCGCCCGCGGAGGCACCGGCCCCCGCGGCATCGCCCGCCCCGGTGCAACAAGTGGTGGCACCGCAGCACAACCCCGCCCCGGCGCCCAAGCAGATAGCCCCCGCACCGGTGCAGGCCGCCCCACAGGCGCCCGCGCCCGTACCGGAGGCACCCCCGCCGGCCCCTGCTGCGCCCGCTCCCGTGCCCGAAGAGCAGCCCGCGCCGGCAGCGCCGCCGCCCGCCGTCGTGCCGGTACCGATCCCGTTGTTCCCGCCGGTATGGGAGCAGCCGCGGCGCCAGGAGAATCCGTGGTGGCCGGACCGGGACCGTCCGGCGTACACGCAGCCCGCCCAGACGCAGCCGCCGATCATCTCCATCCCCGGTCTGCCTCCGATCGGGGGCGGCGACTCTGATCGCGGGTCCCATGGTGGATCGCGCGGTGGTTCGGGTCGCGGCGGCTGGGGCGACGACGGAGATTCGCGGGGCGGCTGGGGTGACGGCGGCAGCTCCCGCGGTGGTTGGGGTGATGGCGGCAGCTCGCGCGGTGGCTCTGATGGCGGGTCTCATGGTGGATCGCGTGGTGGCTCCGGTGGCGGTTGGGGTGACGGCGGCGGTTCCCGTGGTGGTTGGGGCGGTAACAGCGGCTCACACGGCGGTGGATCCGGCGGGGGCTCGAACTCGGGTTTCCCCTGGCCGTTTGGCGGGCGTTAATCCCTGATTCACAAGGGTTTTCGCCGTACACCCGGCGTTAGGACACCGATGGTGCGGTGTATCCAGGTTGCTAACCCTGGCGGCCTATATAGGCAGTATGAGATGCACTGTATTCGGAACCGGTTACCTCGGAGCCACCCATGCCGCCTGCATGGCCGAGCTGGGTCACGAGGTGCTGGGCGTCGATATCGACCCGGGGAAGGTCGCCAAGCTTTCCGGCGGTGACATCCCGTTCTACGAGCCGGGCCTGCGAAAGATCTTGCAGAGCAACATCGCAGCCGGGCGGTTGCGCTTCACCACGAGCTACGCCGAGGCCGCGGAATTCGCAGACGTGCACTTCCTGGGCGTGGGCACGCCGCAGAAGAAGGGCGAGTACGGCGCGGACCTGCGCTACGTCCACTCGGTGATCGACACCCTGGTCCCGCTGCTGTCGCGCTCGGCAGTGATCATCGGCAAGTCGACGGTGCCGGTGGGCACCGCACGTGAACTGGGCCAGCGGGCAGCAGGATTCGCGGCCGACGGCGTCGACGTCGAGGTGGCCTGGAACCCCGAGTTCCTGCGCGAAGGATATGCCGTCAAGGACACTCTGCACCCGGACCGCATTGTGCTGGGTGTGCAGCGGGATTCGGACCGTGCCGAGAAGCTGGTGCGCGAGTTGTACGGGCCGATCCTCGACGAGGAGGTGCCCTTCCTGGTGACCGACCTGGAAACCGCTGAGTTGGTGAAGGTGTCGGCCAACGCCTTCCTGGCGACCAAGATCTCGTTCATCAACGCCATCTCCGAGGTATGCGAGGCGGTGGGCGCCGACGTGACCACCCTGGCCGACGCCCTGGGCTACGACCCGCGCATCGGCAGGCGGTTCCTCAACGCGGGACTCGGTTTCGGCGGAGGCTGTCTGCCCAAGGACATTCGGGCGTTCATGGCGCGTGCGGGTGAGCTGGGAGCCAGCCACGCCCTGACCTTCCTGCGCGAGGTGGACAGCATCAACATGCGGCGGCGCACCCGGATGGTGGAGCTTGCCACCAAGGCGTGCGGCGGATCGCTGCTGGGCGCCAACGTCGCGGTGCTGGGCGCGGCGTTCAAGCCCGAGTCCGACGATGTCCGGGACTCGCCAGCGCTGAACGTGGCCGGCTTGCTGCAGCTCAACGGTGCGGCCGTCAACGTATATGACCCCAAGGCGCTGGAGAACTCACGCCGGTTGTTCCCGACGCTGAACTACGCCACCTCGGTATTGGAAGCAGCGGACCGTGCCGATGCGGTGCTGCTGCTCACCGAATGGCAGGAGTTCGTGGACTTCGACCCGGACGAGCTGGCCAAGGTTGTGCGCACCAAAGTCATTGTGGACGGCCGTAATTGCCTGGACGCCGCCAAATGGGTCAACGCCGGATGGCGGGTGTTCTGCCTGGGCAAGCGCGTGGAAGAGCTGGCTCACGCCTGACCCCTGGTACCGCGAACATGCCCAAATGTGCCGGAATTCGGCGAAATTCCGCACATTTGAGCATGCTCGCGCAGGATGACGAGGGTTACTGGCGGTAGCTCGCCAGGAAGTTGCCCAGCCGCTCGATGGCGACGGCCAGATCACGCGCCCACGGCAGCGTGACGATCCGAAGATGGTCGGGCTCAGGCCAATTGAAGCCGGTGCCCTGCGTGAGCAGGATCTTCTCATTGAGCAGCAGATCCAGCACAAGCTGATCGTCATCGTGGATCTGGTGCACCTCCGGGTCCAGGCGTGGGAACGCGTAGAGCGCGCCCCGCGGCTTGACGCAGGAGACACCGGGAATCTCGTTGAGCTTGGTCCACGCCACGTCGCGCTGCTCCAGCAGTCGCCCACCAGGAAGCACCAGGTCGTCGATGCTCTGGTGGCCGCCGAGCGCCACCTGAATCGCATGCTGGGCCGGAACATTCGGGCACAGTCGCATATTGGCCAACAGGTTTACGCCTTCAAGCAGGCTGGCCGCGTGATCCTTGGGGCCGGTGATGGCAAGCCACGCCGAACGGTAGCCGGCTACTCGGTATGCCTTGGACAGGCCATTGAAGGTGAAACACAACAGATCCGGGGCCAGTGACGCGACGCTGATGTGCTCGGCATCGTCATAGAGGATCTTGTCGTAGATCTCGTCGGCCAGCAGCAGCAGCTGATGCTTGCGCGCCAATTCGACCATCTTCGTGAGGATTTCGCGGCTGTATACCGCACCGGTCGGGTTGTTCGGGTTGATGATGACCAGGGCCTTGGTGCGCTCGGTGATCTTGGATTCCAGATCCTCGATATCCGGCATCCAGCCGTTGGTCTCGTCGCACAGGTAATGCACGGCGGTGCCGCCGGCCAGCGAGGTCGCGGCTGTCCACAGCGGATAGTCGGGCGCCGGGATGAGCACCTGGTCGCCGTTATCCAGCAGCGCCTGCGTGGTCATGGTGATGAGCTCGGACACCCCGTTACCCAGGTAGACGTCATCCACGTCCAGGTAGGGGAACCCGTCGACCAGCTCGTAGCGGGTGACCACCGCGCGCCGCGCCGGCAGGATGCCCTTGGAGTCGGAGTAGCCCTGCGCGTAGGGGAGCGCCTGGATGATGTCGCGCATGATGACATCGGGTGCCTCGAAACCGAAGGGTGCCGGGTTGCCGATGTTGAGCTTGAGGATGCGGTGCCCCTCGGCCTCAAGCCGGGCGGCCTGTGCGTGTACCGGACCCCTGATCTCGTACAGGACGTCTTGCAGCTTGGTGGACTGCGCAAAGACCCGTTGATGCTGCCGCGGCGAAAGACCGGGCACGCGCGGGGGCACGTCAGTCGGCAAGTTATCGGTACTCACGGTCTCAATGGTGGCATTGCTGTCCAGCCAATATCTAATTTCGGCGGCCTGGACGGCGTGCGCCCGGAGCGATACCCAGGCCCTTTACCGGAGGCTCGGGTGCTGCCGGTGCCTCGGCGGTCTCTTCCACAGCCTCTTCCGCAGGCTCGGCTTCGGCCGGTGCGACAGGTTCCGGCTTGGCCGCGGTCTGCTCAGGTTCTGCTGCGGGAGTAGCCGCGGCAGGGGCCGCTTTCTTGGCGCCGGGACGCCGTGCACCGGCGGCAATGCCGAGACCCTTGACAGGAGGCTCTGGAGCTGCGGGAGCTGCCGGTGTTGCGGGCGCGGAAGGTGCCTCTGCCTCAGCTTCAGGCTCGGGCGTGGGTGCGGGCGCAGACGCTGCTGGGGCAGCTGCGGGGGCCGCCTTCTTCGCGCCGGGACGCTTGGCCCCGGTCGCCATACCCAGACCCTTGACGGGCGGCACAGGGGTGGCGGGTGCCGCCTGTGCTGTTGCCTCCGGCTCGGAGGCCACCGGAGCCGTCTCGGCAGCAGGGGCCGGGGTCGCCTTTTTGGCGCCCGGACGTTTGGCGCCGGTTGCCATGCCCAGACCCTTGACCGGTGGTGCCGCCGCAGCGGGAGCTGCGGGTGCAGCCGGTGTTTCGGTAGCGGCTTCGGCGGCGGGAGCCGCGGCTTTCTTGGCTCCGGGGCGCTTGGCACCGCCCGCCATACCCAGACCCGTGATGGGCTTGGCGTCGGCTGCGGGCGCCGCGGTTGCGGCCTGCGCGGCCGGCGCTTCTTCTTCGGCGACAACAGGTTCGGGCTCTGCGGCCTGGGTGGCAGCCTTCTCGGCTGCCGCTGCTGCGGCAGTGCCCTTGGCGGGCAACGCCTTCCGGATGTCTTCGGTGCGGCCCACGGATTCGAGCAGCAGCTGTGCGACGTCGACGACCTCCACCGAGGCGGAATCGTCGCGGGCGGTCACCCCGTCGGTGAGCATCACGCGGCAGAACGGGCAGCCCGTCGCGATCTTGGAGGCCGGCGTAGCCAGGGCCTCGTCGACGCGATCGATGTTGATGCGCTTGCCCAGCTGCTCTTCCATCCACATGCGGGCACCGCCGGCACCACAGCACATGGAACGCTCGCCATGCCTGGGCATTTCGGTGAGTGCGGCACCGGAAGCGCCGATCAGCTCACGCGGCGCGGTGTACACCTTGTTGTGGCGGCCCAAGTAGCACGGGTCGTGATAGGTGACGTCTTGCGACACCGGAGCAACGGGGACCAGCTTCTTATCGCGCACCAGCCGGTTCAGCAGCTGCGTGTGGTGCACCACCTGGTAGTCGCCACCGACCTGCGGGTACTCGTTGCCGAGCGCGTTGAAGCAGTGTGCGCAGGTCACCACGATCTTGCGCTGCTTCTGCTCCACACCCTCGAACACCGAATTGAGCAGCTCGATGTTCTGCATGGCCAGCTGCTGGAACAGGAACTCATTGCCAGCGCGGCGCGCGGAGTCACCGGTGCAGGTCTCGTCGGCGCCCAGCACCAAGAACTTGGTACCGGCCAGCGCGAGCAGCTCGGCGACGGCCTTGGTGGTCTTCTTCGCACGGTCCTCGTAGGCACCCGCGCAACCCACCCAGAACAGGTACTCGAAGTCGGCGAAGCTGTCGACGTCCTGGCCGAACACCGGTACGTCGAAGTCGACCTCCTCGATCCAGTTGAGGCGGTCCTTGGAGTTCTGGCCCCACGGGTTGCCCTTGTTCTCGAGGTTCTTGAACAGGCCCGCGAGCTCGCCGGGGAACTCGGACTCAATGAGCACCTGGTAACGGCGCATATCGATGATGTGATCGACATGTTCGATATCGACGGGGCATTGCTCGACGCAGGCGCCGCAGGTGGTGCAGCTCCACAGCACCTCGTGATCGATCACGGCACCCTCGCCGCCGACCAGCTGACGCTCGCCCTCGGCGATCTGTGTCTCGCTCAGCTTCGACTTGTCCTCACCGGCAAGGAGGTATGGCGCCTTGGCGTAGGTGTGGTCGCGCAGCGAGGTGATGAGCAGCTTGGGGGACAGTGGCTTACCGGTGTTCCAGGCAGGGCACTGGCTCTGGCAGCGACCGCACTCGGTACAGGTCGTGATGTCCAGCAGGTCCTTCCAGCTGAAGTCCTCGACCTTGCCGGCGCCAAACGCGTCGACATCCGGGTCGGCGCTTTCCATCTCCAGCACCTTGCCGCCGGACATCATCGGCTTGGCCGCGCCCAGTGCGACGCTGCCGTCGGCGTTGCGCTTGAAGTAGATGTTGAAGAAGGCCGCGAAGCGGTGCCAGGCCACACCCCAGACCAGCTTGCGGCCGACCAGGAGCAGGAACAGGCCGCCGGACACCATCTTGATGAACGCGAAGATGGACACCATCAACGCGCTCTCGGGCAGCAGCTGAGCGACGTTCATCGTGAAGAAGTCCGATGACGGGTGTCCGCCGCCGAAGGTCGAGATCTTGCCGGACTTGACCAGCACCATGCCCAGGCCCTCGACCAGCACGATCGATTCGATGGTGTAGGCGGCGAAGAAGTTGGAGCCACCGAAGCGTGACAGCCGTTCCGGCTTTCGTGGGTGGTTGAGCTGCCGAATGATGATCAGGGTCACGATGCCGATGACCGTGCCGATACCCAGGATCTCGTCCCACAGGTGCCAGAGGAATGTGTCGCCGATGATCGGCCAGTGGAACTCGGGATTGAAGGTCTGCCCGTAGGACTCGAAGTACAGCGGGAAGCCGCCCAGGAAGCCGACCATCACCAGCCAGTGGGCCCAGCCCACCGTCCGGAACTTGTTCATCCGGGTGTGCGCGACCACCTCGACAATGACGGTCTTGACGCGCGGCACAATCGGGCGCCAGCGGGTGCGGTCGGGTTGGCCAGACAGCACGACCCGGATCATCTTGACGACGCCGCCTAAGAATGAGCCCCAGGCAACCAGGCTGAACGTGACGCCGATGATTCCGAGAATGATCGTCGCGGTACTCACGGTGGTGCTGACCTCCCGGTCCCGAGAAGTTACTCGTCAGTAACAAGTGTAATGTTACTCGCGGGTAACTTGTGTCAGATGCGAGGTCATCGTCGCATTGCCAGGGTCGAAAGTCCTAGTCAGGCTTACCTAACCCGCCCGGCAGGTGAGCTTTCTCGCACTTATGGGGCCAAGATTGCCCGCAACATCGAGAACATGTCGGACCGTGATTCGGCGCCCAGCCGACGGCGAATGCGCGCGACGTGATGCTCGACGGTCTTGGCCGAAATGAACAGCTGCGCACCGATATCGCGATAAGGAAGTCCCCGCAGCAGTAGTTCGGCAACTTCACGTTCGCGATCGGAGAGGCGCGTCGACGCCGGAGAATGCGCGGTGGCGGGCGCCGCGGACTCATTGTCGGTGGCGGCCGACGGTGCCCGCAGATCCCGGGCCAGTGCGAGCATCGCGGCGGCCACCTTGGGGTCGTTCGCGTGCAGCGCGGCTTGACTGGCCAGCCGGGTGGCATCCCAACCCAGGCCGGCATCTGCCAGCATCCGCGCGGCGCCATCCACCTCCGGGCCATCCACTTGGTTGGCGAGCACCCGCAGCCAGGTCCGCCCGGCTGTAGCCAAGGTGCGCGCGTAGTGACTGGATGCCGCCGCCGCGGCGAGTGCCTGCCCGTGGGGGGCGAGATTCTCCGGGGAATTGGTGAGTATCGCGGCGTGCACACCCGCCCACCGCAGCGGTGCGGACCAGGCGATCGGATCGCCGAGCTGTGCCAGGATCGCGAAGGCGCGATCGACGTGATGTGCCATGACGTCCAAGGCGCGCAACCGGGCCGCCGCCACCCAGAGCTCGCCGACCGGGAGCAATGCGTAGAGATCGATCGAATATGCCGACAAGGCGTCCATCGATGCCTGCCAATGCAGTCGCAGCGCGCCGCTATCGCCATGGCGCCGGGCGATGCCCGTGCGCAGCGACTCCGTGAACAAGCGGTCTCGGCGGGAAAGCTCAACCTCCGGTTCGGGCAGCCATTGGGTGGCCGTGGTCAGGTCTCCGGACAGCATCGCGATCCAGGCGGCGAGGAGCCGGTGCCGTACGCCGAACACGTCCTGGGGCCGTTCGGTGCGAATCGCGTCGGTCAGAATGCCGCGGGCCCGCGCCGTGTCGCCGCCGTGCAGCATGGTCAATGCGGCAATCCCGACGGTGCTGTCCGGGGCGAACGTGGCGGTGAACGGTTGTTGGGTGACCGCCTGCCCCAACAAGGACAGTGCCTCTTGTCCGTGTCCCTGCACGGATGCGATGACCCCCAGGGCGGCATTGCGCAACGCGGTGGCCGAGGTGGTGGGCGGAGCACCACCACTGTCGTCCAGACACTTTCGCCCGATTTCCAGCTGTCCCGTGCCAACGAAAACTGGTGCCGCCGAGAGTGCGGTCAGGCCATCCATATCGGCACCCAGCCAGCTGTACAACATGGCCGCTTGGCCGGAATCCCCGTTGTGGCATGCGATGGCCGCCGCGATGCGCACGGCCGCGGCCCGTTGCCCGGGGTCGGTACTGCTGAGCGCCTCATCGGCCTGTGCCGCCGCGGCGGCCAGATCGCCCGCGCGAGCCAGGGACTCAGCCAGTGGAGCCCGGATGGGTCCAGGCTCGGCGCCCGCGGTCAATGCGGCCCGATACAGGCGGGCGGCATTGAACGGATCGGATTCGGTTGCTGCCCACTGCGACAGCAGGTTCGCTATCTCCTGGTCGTGCAGTCCGTGCGCGACCAGTACCAAGGCCAAGTTGGTGGACACCGAACCAACGTCGAGTTGTGTACGCAGCAGTGTGCGTTCAAGGTCGTGGTGCCGGACCGCGCCGAGCAGGCGCGCGGCGCATCCATGCACCCTGGCCGCGAACGGGATTTGGCCGGGTCCGGGGACAAGCCCGCTGGCCAGCGCCTCGTCGACGATCGCTTCGGGATCTGAGAGTTCGAGTGCCACAGCAATATCCGAGGCACCGATACCGGCGTCCAACGACATCAGCAGCACGGCGGACTGGGCGGCGGGCGACAGGTGGCGTAGTTGTTCGTCGATACGCGAATCGATCGCGCGCAGCGCCGACTCAAGAGGGTCGGGATCGCCTACACGGTCAATCGCGGCCGCCGTCAAAGCGGTCGTGCCGCCGGTCGCGGCGACAATGTCCTCGGCGAAGGGCGCCGCACTCGGCAACAGGCGGCTGACATCACTAGCACTGACGGAACTCAAAGCGATCAAGGGCGATTCGCGTTCCAGGGCTTGAAAGAGAGCGCGCAGCACGGGATTGCGCCGCGGTGCTGCGGCCACTATGACGACAGCCGCCGGATCGTTCTCGACGACAGTGCGCAGTGTCTCCAATTGCCGGTCGGTCAGCGAGTCGGCATCGTCGATGACGAATGGGCCGGTATTGCCGGCACCCACGGTTTCTGGGACGTGATTGACCGCAGGCGACCCGGCCCTGCCCAACGCCTCGCGGACGCGGGTCAGCACGAATGTCTTTCCGCTACCGGCTGCGCCGCTGATCAGCACCTTCACGGCGCTGCCAGCGGACAGCGGCTGGGTGATAGCCGTTATCGCCGAGGCGATTCCATCGAATGCCCCGGGAAACTCGTTGTCGCGCGGGGTGCTCAGTTGCGCGGACCGATCGGGATCGGGGGCAGCCCAGGGATGGTGATAGCCGGGCGTGAGGTGGATGTGGGTTGCGTCGTCGTTGTAGTCGGTTGCGTGGTCGTCGTTGTCGTAGGCGGCGTCGTAGTCGTAGTCGTAGTCGTTGTTGTGGTCGTGGTGGTGGTCGTTGTTGTTGTCGGGGGTGTTGTGGTCGTGGTGGTCGTCGTGGGTGGTGGCGGCGGTGGCTCCGGCGACGGCGGCGGTGGTTGCACCGACTGCGTGACGGTGTGGGTCTGCGGTGGTGGCGGGGGCTCCTGCGACGGGGGTGGTTCGGCGGGGGCGTCGCCCGTGCTCGGCACCACGCCGACGCTCGGCGTAGTGGTGGCGGGAGCAGGGGATTCGCTGCCGGTCAGCGAGACCATCATTCCGGTGAACGCGATTCCGGCGACGGCGGCCGCCGCGATGAACCACACCAGGGGGCGGCGATACCACGGAAGCGGCGGATAGTCGTCGTATTCGTCGGTGGGCGTATAGGGGTCGTGCCGGAACTGAAGTTCAGGGCGGGCCGTGGTGGCTTCCGTGGGTCCCTGGTACTCGTCGTCGAGGTCGACGGTGTATCCGCTCTGATACCCAGTCTCCTGCAGGGGAGCCAGGTCTGGTGCTGAATCATCTTGAGACCAAGCCAATTCCGGCTCTTCGCTGGCGGCCGCGGCAACCGGCGCGGCGAATGTTCCGGTACCGGTCGGGGCCGGGCGCATCATGGTCGCGTCGGCGGGGGGCTGCTCGACCGGTCGCATCGCGGTAGCGTCCTGTGGGGGCAGGTCGGGGCGGGTCGCCAGTAGTGCTACTCCGCGTGCGGAAGCCAGCTGCGGCTCCGGTCCAGTGATGACCGGTACTCGCATCCGCTCGGAAAGTTGTTGAGTGACAAGGGGAATATTGGCTCCGCCGCCCACCGAGGCGACCGCAGTGATATGCGCGGGATGAATTCCGTTGCGTTCCACGGTGTCCTGAATGGCATCGATCAGGCTGGACAAGGGTGCCCGCAGGTGGTCTTCGAGTTCGGCGCGGGTGAGCCGGACATCCGTGGTGATCCCCGGCAGTTGCACCGGCACTGAGGTCGTGGTGTCACCGGACAGTCGCTCCTTGGCCAACCGGCACTGATCACGCAGCCGCGTCAGTGCACCCACCGAAGTGGTGCCCTCAGGGTCCTGATTCAGATCAGTCAGTACCTGGGTCAACAGCATCTGGTCGATCTGCTGGCCGGAGAAGTCGGCGAATCGGATGGTCTGTCCGATCTGCTGGAAGCCGCGCGCCGCATCGGCAAGTGTGATGCTGCTACCCGAGCCGCCGAGATCGCAGACCACCACCACGCCGCGATCGGGTGTGCCCGGACCCGCGGCTAGTGACTCCAGGGCTGCTCGTGCGTCCGGGATCAGTTTGAGCTGCCGACCGCCCGGAGCCAGGGCGGGCACGCGGTCGATCGCCTCGCGCAGGGTGGCGACGGTCTGTGGACTCCAATGGGCAGGGACAGTCGCCGACAGCACGGGTGGTGCGGTGAAGTTCGCGGTGGAGGCGGCATCGGCGATCAGCACCCGCATGGCCTCGGTCAGGGCCCATTCGGCGCGGTGAATCGAGCCGTCCGCCGCGACGATGCCGACCGGGTCACCGACCCTGCCGACAAAGCCGGTGAGTGTCAGGCCGGGCTGGGTGGGGACCCCAACCTCGGGTGGCGCATCGTCATGCAGTGTGAGGATCGAGCTGCGTACGACGGGTTGGCTGTGCGGATCGTCGGATATCGCAACCAGTTGAGTGGCGCCGATCGACAGTCCCAATGCGTTGGCCATACCTATCCGTTCGTTCTGCGGTGCTGTGGTGTTTCACCCCGCAGCCCAACACTAGGGGATGACGGCCGTCACACCCCCTAATGACATGACATCCCCTAATGCGCGTCCCCCAATGGGGTATTAGTGGGTCACGGGTGGCTCCCCGTAGCAGGGGGTGGGACTGCCTCCTACCATCGCAGATATGGGCAATAACCTGTTGGATTTCGTCATGGCGCTGGTCCGTGACCAGGACATGGCTGCCCAGTACGCGGCCAATCCGCAACAAGTTATTGCCGACGCTCATCTGGAGGGGGTCCAGCCCTCGGATGTTTCCGCGTTGATTCCGGTGGTCAGCGAGTCGATGCCCACCCTGGGCGCGCAAGCATCACAGCTTGCCGCGAATCCTGGGGGGACAGATCTGGCGCATGCGGTGCAGGGCGCAATTCCAGCCGACAACATCTGGACAAGTGGCGCGGCGAATCAAGCCTTCGCGGCGTTCGACTCGCCCTTTACGGCGCCGACACATGACCCCAGCCTGGATGCGGGGCTGCACGCGGCGACTAATGCCGTCTCGGATCTGGCCACTCGTCAGGATGCGATCACGGTTCCCGATCAGTTCAGTCCGTCGGCGGGCGGCGCGGTCGCCGCGATTGACCAGTTCCACACTCCGTTGCAGACCCCCGGTGCCGGGTTCGAGCCTCAGCATTTCGGGGCCGACGTGGGCGCGGTTGGTCCTGTCGACTCTGGCTTGCACGATCCGTTCTTCGATCAGGGAAATCTGGGACACGACGTCGCGACCGATCACGGTCACCACGACACCGGAATCGACCACTTCTAGGTCGCGGTCGCCGGCTTCAGTCGCCAGCGCGTTGCGCTCGTACCCTGTCTAGGGACAGCCGGGAGTCATCGGCCGCGAGCGCCAGCAGCAGTAACCCCCAGCAGAAGGTGGCTGCGAAGGCCCCGCCATTTTGCATGGGTTCCCAGTGCACCGGCAGATGCTCGAAGAAGTACGCGTAGGCCATCATCCCCGCCGCGAGTACCGCGCAGACCCGTGTCCAGAGTCCTACCATCAATAGGGTGCCGAGCGTCAGCTCGAACACGCCAGCCCACCAGTACGGCCAGTTGAGAAACGGCTCGGGATGTCCGGAACCCGTGGGTGACCCGCCCCACCAACCAAAGATTTTCTGAGTCCCTTCCAGCAGGAAGATGACCCCAAAAACCAGGCGGGCCCCCGTGGGAATCACCCACCGCAGGGTCTGGCCGGCTTTCTGGGCGTTCATACGCTTCGTCCCTCCTTCTGGGATGGGTCGGCGGTGCGGCTCCGGCGCAACACCGGCCGGGTGTCGATCTCCTGGCCATGACGTGCGGCGATATCGATCAAGCTGCCTGGTCTAGGCGCTCTGGCGAATCTAGTAAAGCCCACTCTGGACGCCTGCTCGAGACACCCCCTAGTGGCCCCCTAATCCCCTAACGGGGCTGGGCGCAAACCCCCGTGGGGGATCGGCGGGGAAGGGGAAGTTCTCCCGTTTTCAGGGCATCCGCAGGTTCGTAGGTTTGTATTCAGTTCGACCGGACAGACCCGGTTGACTCCGATCCTCAAAGGAGACCCCAGTGTCCATCATCGACTTCATCCTGAACCTCTTCCGCGACCCCGTGCAGGCCGCAAGCTACGTCGCCGATCCCCAGGCCTCCCTGGCCAGTGCCGGGCTGTCCGCGGTGACCGCCGCGCAGGTCGGCGCGGTGATGCCGGTGGTCGCCGAGTCGGTGGCCTCCAACTACGGCTACCAGTCGCAGTGGGTCAACACCGGTAACCCGATGCACGACCTGTCGGGCAACCTGCAGAACTACTACGGCGCACAGCCCGACGGTCCGAACATCCTGTCGCCGTCGTTGCTGAGCCCCCGGGACAACGATTTCATGAGCCACAACGACACCGACTTCGCGAGCCACAACCCGATCGCAAGCGGCAACCAGGTGATGAGCCCTAGCGGGAACGTCGACAGCTTCAACCGTGGTCCACTGCTGGACTTGAGCTTTGGTGACCTGCAGTTCGGTAACCGCGATACCACCGCGATCGGCGATGGTGCCGTGGCCGTGGGGGGCAGCAACTCTGGCCCCATCGCTTCGGGCAAGGGATCGACTGCGGTCAACGGCGATGTGCGCGATAGCAACATCATCAACGCAGACCATGGCAGCAGTGTCGGTGTGGACCAGAGCCAGACTCGGGTCGGTGGCGATTACACGAACGTCAGTGGGCACGGCGCTGCCAACATCGACAAGAGCGTGAACGTCGTTGACGATCATTCGCAGCGCAACACCACCAACATCAATGACTCGTTCAATACCGACCGCTCGACCAACATCGGCTCGGGTAACACCACGAACACTGAGATCGCCTCGCACAACCAGGCGAACATCAGCACCGCGACGAGCGGCGCAGGTTCGGCCGCCGTGGGCGGTAACGCTGGTTTGGCGGGCAATGCTGGTTTGGCGGGCAATGCTGGTTTGGCGGGTAACGCTGGTTTGGCGGGTAACGCTGGTTTGGCGGGTAACGCTGGGTTGGCGGGGAACGCTGGGTTGGCGGGTAACGCTGGTTTGGCGGGCAATGCTGGTTTGGCGGGTAACGCTGGTCTGGCCGCTAATGCTGGTTTGGCCGGTAGCGCCGCGGTCGCAGGCAACGCCGCAGTCGCGGGTAACGCCGCGGTCGGTGGTGGTGTGAACACCGGGATTGGTGGTGGTGTGAACACCGGTGTTGGTGGTGGCGTGGGTGCTGGTTCTCATGTTGGTGGTGCTGTTGGTGGGGGTTCGCATGTTGGTGGTGCGATTAGTGAGTCGTTGGGTGGCTCGGGTTCTGTTGGCGGCGGCACGGCGGTCGGTGGTGGTGTGAACACCGGTGTTGGTGGTGGCGTGGGTGCTGGTTCTCATGTTGGTGGTGCTGTTGGTGGGGGTTCGCATGTTGGTGGTGCGATTAGTGAGTCGTTGGGTGGCTCTGAGCATGTCCCTGAGCTTCGAATCCGGTGCCGGCCGCAGCATGTGAACCCATTGAGGAGTTCAGCGACTCGTTCATCGAGGAGCTGTGCGAGGCATTGAGCGAGCTGCTCATCGAGTCATTGATGGCACTGGCATGGGAGCCGCTGCCGACCGCTGTGCTGCCGCCCACCGAACCCGAACCGCTCAGCGCATCGTTGATGGCACTGGTGTGGGTGCCGCCGCTGACCGCTGTGCCGCCGCCAACAGAACCCGAGCCACCCAACGACTCACTAATCGCACCACCAACATGCGAACCCCCACCAACAGCACCACCAACATGAGAACCAGCACCCACACCAGTGCCATCAACGATGCGCTGAGCGGTTCGGGTTCGGTGGGCGGCAGCACAGCGGTCGGCAGCGGCTCCCATGCCAGTGCCATCAATGACTCGATGAGCAGCTCGCTCAATGCCTCGCACAGCTCCTCGATGAACGAGTCGCTGAACTCCTCAATGGGTTCACATGCTGCGGCCGGCACCGGATTCGAAGCTCAGGGACATGCTCAGAGCCACGTGGCGGCGACCGACCACACCGCCCTGCCGGGTACCGAGCACCACTGATTCTCGGATGGATGCCCCGCACCCAGAAATGGTGCGGGGCATCCGCATGGGGTGTTGCCCCGGCCGTGCCGACCTAGGGAAATGGCACAGTATGAGGAACTTCGAGCGAGAAGGGTTACGGGACCTTGTCTGACACTGCACAGGACAGCCAGCAGCAGCTTGCGCTCATCAACGAGCTGCTTGGGCATGTGCGCAAGATCGCCGGCGAGAACGATCGAGGCGATCTGATTGACCGCTTGAACCGTGTGGACCAACTTCTCGTGGACCGCCCCCTGCGCGTGGTGGTGGCCGGCCAGCTCAAGCAGGGCAAGAGTCAGCTGGTGAACTCATTACTCAACATGCCTGTCGCACGGGTGGGCGATGATGAAACCACTTCGGTGACAACCGTTATCAGTTACGGTGACCAGCCCTCAGCCGCATTGGTTGTTGCCCCCGCCGACCAGTATGACGGCGGCGGGCTCTCCGGGGAACCCGAGATCATTCCCATTCCGGTGGCAGACATCGGCAAGGATCTCAAGCGCGCGCCGCAGGCCCAGGGGCGCGAGGTACTGCGGGTAGAGGTCAAAGTGGCCAGCCCGATGCTCAAAAGCGGTCTATGCCTGGTGGATACACCCGGGGTCGGTGGGTTCGGTCAACCGCATCTGTCCAGCACGCTCGGTCTACTTCCCGATGCCGACGTCATGCTCATGGTGAGCGACCTGAGTTCCGAATTCACAGAACCTGAACTGGTTTTCATCCAGCAGGCACTGGATTTGTGTCCCGTCGCGGCGATCGTCAACACCAAAGTGGACCTGTACCCGCAGTGGCGTGCTGTAGTGGGCGCCAACTCTGCTCATCTGCAACGCGCCAATATCAGCGTCCCGGCCATAGCCGTTTCTTCGGCGTTGCGTACGCATGCGTTGCAGCTCAACGACAAGGAGCTCAACGCGGAATCGAACTTCCCCGCGCTGGTGACCTTCTTGAGTAACGCCATCGCCGATCAGCAGGCCACTTCGCGCCAGCAAGCGACCGCCGAGATCGGCTCGGCGTCTGAGCATCTCACTCTCACGCTGGATGCCGAGCTGAGTGCTCTGCAGGATCCGCAGAGTCGTGACGAACTCACCTCGGATCTGGAGCGGCGCAAGCGCGAAGCCGAGGAAGCACTAGCTCATACCGCGCTGTGGCAGCAGGTTTTGGGTGACGGCATCACCGATGTGTCTACCGATGTCGAGCATGATCTGCAATCACGATTCCGGCGCATCCTGCAGCGCACCGAGGAGGTCATAGACCGCACCGACCCCACCAAGAACTGGGCGGAGATCGGGGCAAAACTTGAACAGGCCGTGGCTAACTCGGTGGGAAACAACTTCGTGTGGGCGCACCAGCGGGCCATGCACCTGGCCGCCCAGGTGGCCGAGACCTTCGCGACCGACGGCATGGAATCTATCAAGATGCCGCGCCTGCGGGCCAGCGAGATGGGCGCCGACCTGAGCGACCTTAATTCGCTGTCGAAACTGGAGGCCAAGCCGATCAAGCTGGGGCACAAAGCAATCACCGGTCTGCGCGGGTCCTACGGTGGCGTCATCATGTTCGGCATGCTGACCTCCGTTGCTGGGCTCGGCATGTTCAATCTCATCTCCCTGGGTGCCGGCGCCATGCTCGGCAAGAAGACCTACAACGAGGACATGGAGAATCGGATGCTGCGCATCCGGGGCGAGGCCAAGACCAACGTGCGCCGGTTCCTTGACGACGTGTCCTTCGTCGTACTCAAGGAATCGCGCGACAGACTGCGGCTGGTGCAGCGGCAGTTGCGTGATCATTTTCGCGAGATCGCCAACCAGACCACCCGATCTCTCAATGAGTCGCTGCAGGCGGCCATCGCGTCGGCACGGTTAGAAGCCGAGGACCGCGATGCGCGCACCCGCGAGGTGGAGCGTCAGTTGCATATCCTTCGCCAGGTCAACACCCATGTCGAGGCGTTGCAGCCCGCCGATGAGCCCCTTGCGCGAAAAGTGGCACGGGACGCATGAGCGGCATCGATCAGGCCCGCCTCATCATTGGCAGCGCATTGCGCGCCTACCAGAGCGATTCGCGGTATCTGCGCGTCGCAGAGCCGCATGACGAATTGCGGCGTATCGCCGCCAGGCTCGACGAGCCCATCCGGGTCGCCATCGCCGGCACTCTTAACGCAGGAAAATCCACTTTGGTCAATGCGCTTGTCGGAGAAGATATTGCACCCACGGATGCCACCGAGGCCACGCGAATTGTGGCGTGGTTCCGGCATGGCGCCGCACCGCGGGTCACGGCCAATCTCTTCAGCGGTGTGCGCCAGGACATCCCCATCCGTCGCGAGGGAGGGCTTTCCTTCGAGCTTGACCGGCTAGACCCGGCGTCGGTAGCCGACCTCGATGTCAATTGGCCTGCTCCAGAATTGAACGAGATCACGCTCATCGACACCCCCGGTACCTCATCGTTGTCCACCGATGTCTCCGAACGCAGCCTGGCGCTGTTGGTACCGGAAGACGGCGTGCCACGGGTCGATGCGGTGATATTTCTGCTGCGCAGCCTGAATGCCGCCGATATCGGACTGCTCGCCCAGATCGGCAAGCTTGTCGGTGGGGAGCGTGGGGGTTCGGTGGGAGTGGTGGGCGTGGTGTCGCGTGCCGACGAGATCGGTGTCGGCAGGCTCGATGCGATGTTGTCCGCGCGGGAGGTGGCTGCCCGGTTCGCCGCGGAGATGGAGCGCACGGGCATCTGCCAGGCCGTTGTTCCCGTGGCCGGGCTGCTGGCGCTGACAGCGCGCACCCTGCGGCAGTCCGAGTTTGTCGCGCTGCAAAAACTCGCCGAATTGGACCCGCAGGTGCTGGCCAAGGCGCTGCTTTCGGTGGACCGTTTTGTGCGCGAAGATGATTCGCTGCCGGTCGATGCACAGACTCGGGCTGCGCTACTGCACCGATTCGGGATGTTCGGTATCCGGATCTCGGTGGCCGTCATCAGGGTTGGTGTTGCCGATGCCACTGGCTTGGCCGAGGAGCTGTTGGAGCGCAGCGGACTCGTGGAGCTGTACAACATCATCGCCAATCAGTTCGGTCAGCGCGCCGGCATCCTCAAATCGCACACCGCCCTGCTGTCGGCTCGGCAGGTACTGACCACATATCCGGTCCAGGGCGGGCGCCGGGTGATCGACGAAATTGACCCCCTGCTCGCCGATACCCACGCCTTCGACGAGCTGCGGCTGCTGGCGGAGCTGTCTTCGCGAAGCACCACACTCACCGAACACGAGACGGTGCTCATCCGCAGACTGTTGGGCGCATCAGGCACCGATGCCGCCGCGCGTCTGGGTTTGGACGACTCGCGTCCGGACCCGCGGCGTGCGGCCCTGGACGCGGTGGGGCGATGGCGGGCGCGAGCCGAGTACCCGCTCAACGATCCGTTCACCAGTCGGCTGTGTTTGGCGGCGGTCCGTAGTGCGGAAGGAATACTCACCCAATTGTCTGAGCACCAGCGCCCTGCATACTGAGCAGATGATGATGCGCCTGCTCGCCGCCAGCGTGGTCCTTGTGGCCGGCTTCGGCCAAGGATTCACCATGGCGACGGCCGCGGCCGAGCCCACCCCCAGCCCGGCGGGGCCCGCATCCAAGCCCGTTCCCGCCAGTGTGTGGATCAGCCCCGGCGAAATCCCGATGAGCGGTGATTACCACTGGTCAGCGGCCAACCCCACGGCCACCGGACGGGCATCCTTCCTGAGCATGCGCCTCTGTGGCAGCCCTTCGGCGGACGTGCTGCCGCCGGCATCGGCCATCGCGACCCAAGCCGCCTCGGGCACCCCGGCGTCCGTCGTGCAGGCCGCCGGGCAGTGGCCCGACGGAAACACCGACGGGGCCGCGGCCTTCCAGAGCGGTATTCGGTCCCAGCTCAATTACTGCCCGGGCGTCGGTGACGTGATCAGCGTCGACCTGCGCCCGGCTCCTTCGTGGTACGGATTCGCGGCGACGTTGTTGGTCGGCAAGGAGCGCGACAACCCCACCAGCGAAGTGCACATCTACAACGTGGTGCCGCCGGAGTCGGGCACCGTCTCGGAGCTCGCGGTCACCGTGCCCCGCACGGGACGCGAGCCGTCGCCGTGGAAGCCGGTCGACGACGCGACGGTCCTGCGTGCGCTGGCGCAGCCGCTGTGTAAGGGTTCTTGCTAACGAGGAATTTCCTGTGACGATGCGCGGATGGCTGCGGGCGGTCTCGGCGGCGGTCGTAATCGTTGGCCTGGGTACGGCGATTCCGGCTGTGGCAGAACCGAAGTCGCTACCGGATAGCGTGTGGGCGAATCCGCGAGACGTTCCCATGGACCATGCGTCGCATTGGGCTTCTTTGTCGCGCAACGCTGTTTCTGTGGATCGCCCCGCATTCTGGTCGGCCAATCTGTGTTTCTCGCTGGGCGAGAGCCTGCCGCAGTCGCCCGAGTCGGCATCAGCGACGGTCAGCTCGGATGAATCCGGTTGGACGGCAGTCGAAGTGATCGCGCATTGGCCCGGAGACACGTATGTGACCGATCAATACGCCTCGACGGTGTATCGATCGTTGCGTGCGCGATTGGACCGCTGCTTCAACGCCATTGGTGCTCAGGTCAGCGTGACCGATCTATCGAGTGGCCATGCGGCCACCGTGACGTTGCCCGCGCAGGGCAGCAAGCAACCCCAGTATCACCTGTACGTGGTGCAGCAGCCGGGCACCGGAACCGTGGCGGAATTGGCCGTGACGAACGCCGTCACCGGGGCCGTTGGTTCCTCGTGGGTAGAGGCCGACGACCATCAGGTTCTGCGGGGCGTGGCGACACCGATTTGCCGGACTGCCAAGAGCACTGCCTGCTGAGAATCGGCGTCCGATTTGTGCCGGTCCAGATGCCGAATCACCACCACCGCGTGCCCTTGACGGCGTAGCGTCCCAGGTATGCACGGACGTGGAGTCCTTTCAGGCGTATGCGGAATCGCGACGATCATTGCGATGGCCGTCTTGCTTACCCCGGTCTCGATTCAGGTAGGCACTGGCGACGCGGCACAGACGGTGACATGCGGCATGCCCGTCGGGCCCCGGTTGTCGCGGGCAGCGCAGCTGGATCAGATCAGCTCGGCGCAGAACCAGTCGACGAACTATCACGATCAGTGCGCGGCCAAGCTTGATACCCGGCGTATCTGGGCCATCCCGATCGGTGTGTTGTCCTTTGTGATCGCGCTATGCGCGGCGGGCCACCTGTGGAAGGAGAACACCCCTGGCGGCAGCCCAGCCCAGACGCATCATGGTCTGTCTGGGCCGCCCGGGATGCGCATGGCTCACTGACTTCCGACAGGCACCTGGATGTTGCCGCCGCCGGGAATCGGCACGACGACCGCTGGGCGGGTACTCGTGGTCGGCTGGGTTGTGGTGGTGGTCGGCTGAGTGGTTGTCGTCGTCTGGTCGGTTGTTGTCGTCGTAGTCGTTGTGGTGGTCGTGGGGTCAGTCGTCGTGGTGTCCTGACTGGTGGGCGACTGCGAAACCGTCTCAGTTTCGGTGACCGTCGTATTGCCGCCTCCACCGTGACCGCCGTGACCCTCGTGGCCGCCGCCGGAACTTGCTGGTGCTGAGCTGGTGGTCGAGGACACCGCTGAGGTGCTGCCCGCGGGGGCCGGCTTGTCGTCGCTGCGTGTGATGATCAAGGCGGCGATTACGGCCACCACGGCCACTCCGGCGCCGGCCAGCGCGATGAGCACCGCAGGCTGCTTGTACCAAGGATTGGGCTGGTCGGGTCCCTGGTCGTGGTACTGCTGGTTGAACATCGTTGGGTCTTCTGGCGGCTCCGGGTAGGACATGGTGCGGAGCGTAACCCAACTTTCTTAAAGCCCGGGGATTTGCGGGATCTGTGGAATTTGCGGGATTGGGGGTATCGGAGGGATCGGCGGAATAGGTGGCGGCGAAGGGATTGCGGGTATCCGATACCGATACGTCGGCGAGGTCGTTGTCTCGTAGTACGTGGGTTCGGATGTCTGAGCCGGCATCACCGGTTCCGTGGAAGGTTCGGCCGTGGTGGGGACGGTCGTCGACGGCTCCGAAACGGGTCCCCCCGTGGGGGTGGTGCTCTGCACCGAGGGCGTCGTCGTCAACGGTGTGTTGTCGCGGACGACGCGCTTATCCGTGGACAGCACGATGGTCATGAGCACCGCCACGATGGCGATGATCGCGGCGATGGTGCCCACGATTGCCGGCCCCGTGCGATACCAGGGCGTCGGCTTCTCACTCTCCTCGATCATCTCCGAGAAATAGCTCTCATCCTCGGGCGGACTGGGTGTCTGGCTCATCAGGGCAGGAGCCTAACCGAAGAAGGTCAACTGAATTGCGGTATCACGGTGGAGGCGAAGAACTCCAGATGATCCAGGTCATGCATGTCGAGTAGCTGGACGTACACACGCTGGACACCGGCCTGCACATAGACGTTCAGTTTTTCTGCCACCGCGTCGGGAGTTCCTGCGAGCGGGCTGTTTTCGGTGATCTCGTCCACCTCGCGACGGGCGTTCGCCGCGCGACGCGCGATATCGGCATCCGTGTCACCAATGCATGCGGCGAAGGCCGCCGAGTAGATCATCGAATCAGCAGGACGCCCGGCAGCTTCCACTGCTTGCGCCACGCGCGCATATCGGTCGGTGACGACATCGACCGGCTGGAACGGCAGGTTGAATTCGGCGGCGAAGCGCGCCGCCAGGGCCGGGGTGCGCTTGACACCGAGGCCCCCGATGACGATGGGCGGGTGCGGCTCCTGGACGGGTTTGGGTAGCGCGGGGGAGTCGGTCACCGTGTAGTGCGTGCCCGTATAGGAGTAGGTATCCCCGGTGGGCGTGGTCCACAGGCCGGTAAGGATGTCCAACTGTTCTTCGAGCCGGTCGAACCGTTCACCGAGCGGCGGGAACGGAATCGCATAGGCCTCATGCTCCTCGCTGAACCAGCCTGCGCCGATCCCAAAATCCACTCTGCCGCTGCTCATTTCGTCAACCTGTGCCACGGTTATGGCCAGTGGTCCCGGGTGACGGAAGGTGGCCGACGTGACCAGGGTGCCCAGCCGGATGGCGGTGGTTTCGCGGGCGATCGCCCCGAGGGTCACCCACGCGTCGGTGGGGCCGGGCAGCCCGTCGGCTCCGCCCATCGCCAGATAGTGATCGGACCGGAAGAATGCGGAGAATCCCAGTTCCTCCGCGGCCTGCGCCACGCGCAGCTGATCTGAGTAGGTGGCGCCCTGCTGCGGTTCAACGAATACCCGGAAGTCCATGACCGCCAGCGTACGTAAGGCCGAACACCCGGCCGCAGCTGACTTGCACAGCTGGTTACGGTGAGTGGACACAAATGTGCGTGAGTGACGGGTATGCGGCGAAACGAGGGAAAGTGAAATCACGCGTTGCGGTTTCGATCATGGCGGTATTGGCCCTGACTCTGGGCGTGGGGCTGTCCGGCTGCTCCGGAAGTGATCGGAGCGGCACTTCGTCCGAGCCCTCGTCGCGACTGCTGAATTT
Source organism: Mycobacteroides immunogenum (assembly GCF_001605725.1). Classification (NCBI taxonomy): domain Bacteria; kingdom Bacillati; phylum Actinomycetota; class Actinomycetes; order Mycobacteriales; family Mycobacteriaceae; genus Mycobacteroides; species Mycobacteroides immunogenum. The sequence continues at coordinate 4,918,732 of NZ_CP011530.1, read as the reverse complement.
CACCGCACAGACCATCGATGGAGCCGACTTCGCAGGCAGCAGCCTTGCCGGTAAGAAGGCGGTGCTGTGGTTTTGGGCGCCGTGGTGCCCGACGTGTCAGAAGGAAGCCCCCGATCTGCAGAAGGCAGTCACCGCGCATCCTGATGTCACCTTTGTCGGAGTCGCCGCGCAGGATCAGGTACCCGCGATGCGTGACTTCGTGACCAAATACGGCCTGACCTTCACCCAGCTGGCCGACACCGACGCCAAGGTCTGGGCGCTCTATGACGTCACTCATCAGCCGGCCTTCGCCTTCCTTGGATCTGCGGGCAAAGCAGAGGTGATCAAGAGCCCGCTTTCCGGCCCGGAGCTCGACACGAAGATCGGGCAACTGCACTGACATTGCGGCATCGACGTGATTGACACTGCAGCACTCACTTTCGCGCTGGGCGCCGGACTTGTGGCCGCGCTCAACCCGTGTGGATTCGCCTTTCTCCCCGGTTATCTCGGGCTGGTGATCGCGGGAAGTGGCGGCACCACGTCGAGGCTGGCCGCCGTCGCGAGGGCCGCGACGGCGACGGTGGCAATGGCTGCCGGATTCCTCACGGTGTTCGGGATCTTCGGACTGGTCATCTCGCCCGTGGTCTCCTCGGCGGGCCGGTACATGCCCTTTGCGACCGTGGTGATCGGTGCGGCCCTTGTGGCGCTGTCGATCTGGCTGCTATCGGGGCGCGAACTCACCGTCGTGCTGCCCCGGCTGCCCGGAGGCGCACCGACCTCGTCGCTGTTGTCGATGTACGGCTACGGGCTCACGTATGCGGTGGCCTCGTTGTCCTGCACGGTCGGGCCGTTCCTGGCCGTCATCAGCACCACCTTCAAACAGGGCTCGGTCTTCTCGGGGATTCTGGCCTTCGTCGCCTACGGTGCGGGCATGGCGGTGACCGTCGGGGTGGCGGCACTCGCCGTTGCGCTGCTGGGCAATTCGGTGCAAGCGGGCATGCGCAAGGTGCTGCCGTACGTGGGGCGCATCGCCGGAGTGATCGTGCTGCTGACCGGTTTGTACGTCACGTACTACGGCTATTACGAGATCCGGTTGAACTTCGGCGACGGTAGCGCCGATGATCCGGTGATCAACGCCGCAGGCACGGTGCAGACGTGGCTGGTCGGCGTCGTGGATGCCATCGGTGTCTGGCCGCTGCTGGGCGGTATCGCCCTCATCGTGGCCATCGCGGTTCTGAGTTCATACGTTCGTAGAAGACGCTGAGCTACCCCTGCCTGGCCCGGTAGCCTCGGTGCTACCAGCCGACCGCGAGGGGGACGACGATGATGGCCAGGGTTTGGATCAAATCTGCGATGGCGCCCGCCCTGGCGCTGGCGGCGGCCGTGCTTGTGGGCTGTCAGAACGATCAGCCCATGCGCCGGATCTCCGCGGATGGCTCCTCGACATCGGCGGCCAGCAGCTCCTCGAGTGCGGCGACCTCGACCGCCCCGGCCAAACCCGTACGCACACCTGAGACGGACGTGGCCGCCATCGGCGCCCTGTTCGAACGTGAGCGACAGGCCAACGAGAACTACGACATAGATGCTCTCGTTGATGTCAGTTGTGCGCAGTACAAGGACGCGACGCGGGCCGCGATGATGAAGGCAGTTCAGCCGATGTCCTCATTGAAGAAGCCGGAGCCGCCCAACGATCCCGCGGCGGTCAAGCAGCTGGCGTCGCGGCTGCAGGAAATGCACCCGAAGATGTCGAGCCAAACGGCACAGGATTTGGCGGCGGCATGGGGCCGGCAGGATGAGGCCGCCTTTGACGCCGGTCAGCGCAAGATGCTCGCCGAGATCACTGTCGTCCAGGACTGGAAGGTGGACAACATCAAGGTCACCGGCGATACCGCCACTGCTGATGTGACTATGACGACCGTGTTTGACCAGTACCCACCCCAGACTCAGAACAATCACGTCCCGCTGTTGATCGAGAACGGCGAGTGGAAGGACTGCTTCCCGCCGCCGCAGGGCTAGGCAAAGTCCCTGATAGGACGGGGTTTGACCGCTCGGGAACAAATATCGGCAGCGGGCCGTTGAGCTGTATGTCGAACTTGAGTCACATCGACTCAACTATGGCTTGACGAAAAGGTCCGAACGAGGCAAACTTGAGCGGATCTCACTGAAGGCAATGAGGTAACCAACAGGAGGAATGAACTATGGCTCGTGCGGTCGGAATCGACCTCGGGACCACCAACTCCGTTGTCGCCGTCCTCGAAGGCGGCGACCCGGTAGTTGTCGCGAACTCGGAAGGCTCTCGCACCACCCCGTCGGTCGTTGCGTTCGCGCGCAATGGCGAGGTGCTGGTCGGGCAGCCCGCTAAGAACCAGGCGGTGACCAACGTCGACCGGACCATCCGTTCGGTCAAGCGTCATATGGGCACCGATTGGACCGTCGAAATCGACGGAAAGAACTACACCCCCCAGGAGATCAGCGCCCGCACGCTGCAGAAGCTGAAGCGCGACGCCGAGGCGTACCTGGGTGAGGACATCGCGGACGCCGTCATCACCGTGCCGGCGTACTTCAATGACGCCCAGCGTCAGGCGACCAAGGAGGCCGGCCAGATCGCCGGCCTGAACGTGCTGCGCATCGTCAACGAGCCGACCGCGGCCGCGCTGGCCTACGGTCTGGACAAGGGCGAGAAGGAACAAACCATCCTGGTCTTCGACCTCGGTGGCGGTACCTTCGACGTGTCGCTGCTGGAAATCGGCGACGGTGTCGTCGAGGTCCGTGCGACCTCCGGTGACAACCACCTCGGTGGTGACGACTGGGACGAGCGCATCGTGACCTGGCTCGTCGACAAGTTCAAGGCCAGCGCCGGTATCGACCTGACCAAGGACAAGATGGCCATGCAGCGTCTGCGTGAGGCCGCCGAGAAGGCCAAGATCGAGCTGTCCAGCTCGCAGAGCACCTCGATCAACCTGCCGTACATCACGGTGGACGCCGATAAGAACCCGTTGTTCCTCGACGAGCAGCTGACGCGTGCCGAATTCCAGAAGATCACTCAGGATCTGCTGGACCGCACCCGCAAGCCGTTCCAGTCGGTGATCAAGGACGCCGGTGTTTCCGTGGCCGACATCGACCACGTGGTGCTGGTGGGTGGTTCCACCCGTATGCCCGCCGTCACCGATCTGGTCAAGGAACTGACCGGTGGCAAGGAGCCCAACAAGGGCGTCAACCCGGACGAGGTTGTCGCCGTGGGTGCCGCGCTGCAGGCCGGTGTGCTCAAGGGTGAGGTGAAAGACGTTCTGCTGCTTGACGTCACCCCGCTGTCCCTCGGTATCGAGACCAAGGGTGGCGTGATGACCAAGCTCATCGAGCGCAACACCACCATCCCCACCAAGCGGTCGGAGACCTTCACCACGGCGGACGACAACCAGCCGTCGGTGCAGATCCAGGTGTACCAGGGCGAGCGCGAAATCGCTTCGCACAACAAGCTCCTGGGCTCCTTCGAGCTGACCGGCATTCCGCCGGCCCCGCGCGGTGTGCCGCAGATCGAGGTCACCTTCGACATCGATGCCAACGGCATCGTGCACGTGACCGCGAAGGACAAGGGCACCGGCAAGGAGAACACGATCAAGATCCAGGAAGGCTCCGGCCTGTCCAAGGAAGAGATCGACCGGATGATCAAGGACGCCGAGGCGCACGCCGACGAGGACAAGAAGCGTCGCGAAGAGGCCGATGTCCGCAACCAGGCCGAGTCGCTGGTCTACCAGACGGAGAAGTTCGTCAAGGAGCAGCGCGAGCCGGCCGAGGGTAGCGAGAAGGTCGTTTCCGACGAGACGCTGTCCAAGGTCGACGAGGCCATCGGTGAGGCCAAGAAGGCGCTGGAAGGCACCGACATCAGTGCCATCAAGGCGGCCATGGAGAAGCTCGGCGAGCAGTCGCAGGCGCTTGGTCAGGCCATCTACGAGGCCGCTGCCGCCAAGGCTCAGGCCGAGGGTGCCGGTGCTGAAGGTGGCGCTGGCTCGGCCGACAGCGATGTCGTTGACGCTGAGGTTGTCGACGAGGAGAAGGACAGCAAGTGACCTCGTCAGGTGGGCAAGATCGGGAAGAAGAACGCGAGCCGGTGACTGTCACCGATAAGCGCCGGATCGATCCCAACACCGGCGCGGTTCGCGAAGAGGCGAAGGCGGCTGACACCAAGGCTGCCGCAGCGGAACCGGGTGCTTCGGCACCCGGGGCCGCGGCCTCGGAGGGCGGCTCGGATGCGGACGCGAAGGTGGCCGAACTGACGGCAGATCTGCAGCGCGCGCACGCCGATTTCGCCAACTACCGCAAGCGGGTGGAACGGGACCGGCAGGCCGTCATCGACTCGGCCAAGGCGTCCGTGGTGACCCAGTTGCTGGGCGTGCTGGATGACCTCGACCGTGCGCGGGAGCACGGCGACCTGGAATCGGGTCCGCTGCGCAGTGTTTCGGACAAACTGACCGCGGCCCTCGAAGGGCTGGGGTTGGCCACGTTTGGAGCCGAGGGTGACGACTTCGATCCCTCGCTGCACGAGGCGGTTCAGCACGATGGCCAGGACGGTCATCCGGTGCTGGCAGCGGTGCTGCGCAAGGGTTACAAGTTGGGTGACCGGGTGCTTCGCCCCGCCATGGTCGTGGTCACCGATGGCGACACGGTTCAGCAGGAACCGGGAACCGCGGATGCCGAAACAAAATCCGAGACAGAATCAGAGTAAGAACTGCACAGTAAGACCCGATGGACGCGAAGGAGGTGATGTCGGGTGACGCAACGTGAATGGGTCGAGAAAGACTTCTACAAGGAGCTCGGCGTCTCCTCTACCGCGACCCAAGACGAAATCAAGAAGGCCGCGCGCAAGCTGCTGGCCGAGAATCACCCAGACCGAAACCCGGGGAACCAGGCCGCGGAGGACCGGTACAAGGCCGTCAGTGAAGCCAAGGACGTGCTGTCGGACCCGGCCAAGCGCAAGGAATACGACGAGACGCGTCGCCTCTTCGCCGGCGGCGGCTTCGGACGGCGCTACGGCGACAACGGATTCGGTGGCGGCGGCGGATTCAGCAGCGGCAGCAACAGCGCCGAGTTCAACCTGAACGATCTGTTCGGCAACGCCGACACCTCCGGCGGAGGTGGCATCGGCGATCTGTTCGGCGGCCTGTTCGGGCAGCGCGCTCAGCCCCGCGCCAGCCGTCCGCGTCGTGGCAACGACTTGGAGACCGAGACCCAGCTCGACTTCGTCGAGGCATGCAAGGGTGTCTCGGTTCCGCTGCGGCTCACCAGCCCCGCCCCATGCACCACCTGCCACGGCAGCGGCGCCCGCCCGGGCACCAGCCCCAAGGTCTGCGGGTCCTGCAATGGCAGCGGTGTCATCAATCGCAACCAGGGCGCGTTCGGGTTCTCCGAGCCGTGCGCGGATTGTCGTGGGACGGGCTCGATCATCGAGAACCCCTGCACCGACTGCCAGGGCACGGGTGTCACCACCCGGACCCGCACTATCACCGTGCGTATCCCGCCGGGAGTCGATGACGGACAACGCATTCGGCTGGCCGGACAGGGTGAGGCAGGTCTGCGCGGCGCGCCTTCCGGCGACCTGTACGTCACCGTGCACGTGCGGCCGGACAAGGTGTTCACCCGCGACGGCGATGATCTGACCCTCACCGTGCCGGTGAGCTTCACCGAATTGGCTTTGGGCGCTACGGTTTCCGTGCCGACCCTGGAAGGCCGTGTGGGAGTCAAGGTGCCCGCGGGTACCTCCGACGGACGCATCTTGCGAGTGCGCGGGCGCGGCATTCCCAAGCGTGCCGGCGGCAACGGCGATCTGTTGGTCACCGTCAAGGTCGCGGTGCCGTCGAAGCTGGAAGAGAGTGCGCTGGAGGCATTGCAGCGCTACCAGGTGGCCGAGAAGGCGAGCGGATTCGATCCGCGCGCGGGTTGGGCGGGTGCGCGATGACGTCCCCGCAGGGAGGCGGCGGCACCCCCCGGCGCCGCCAGCCTGAGCGGGGCGCTCGCACCTTCCTGATCTCGGTGGCCGCCGAGCTTGCCGGTATGCACGCGCAGACGTTGCGCACCTATGACCGGCTTGGGTTGGTCAGCCCCGAGCGCACCACTGGTGGCGGGCGCCGCTACTCCCAGCGTGACGTGGATCTGCTGCGCGAAGTGCAGCGCCTGTCACAGGACGAGGGCGTCAATCTCGCTGGCATAAAACGGGTTATCGAACTAACGAACCAAGTTGAGGCGTTGCAGGCCAAGCTTGCCGAGCTGACCGCCGAGGTGGCTCAGCTGCGCGCCGCGACAGCGGGCCGCGAGGTCGCGATCATTCCCAAGAGCACCGCGGTGGTCGTCTGGCAGCCGCGCCAGCAGCGCTAAAGCGGATCGTGCTGGATTCTGGAGGCGTCCGCCCCCTTTGAGACCAGCGCCTCCTTGGTGGCCTGGATCATCGGCGCCGAACCGCCCAGCAGGATCTGCCGATCGCCCCAGCCGCCGTACGTCGTCACTACCTCGGAGAGCAACCCTGTCTGGCGTACGTGAAGGCCGCGGGGCGGCGTTGGATCGTGGTAGTCGGCCGCCCAGTCCGGGTTCCGCGGGTACTCGGTGACGGGTGTGACCGACAGCCACGGATTTGTGGAGGCGATATGCCACAGCGTCCACAGGTCATAGAGTTCCTGCGGATAGCGTGCTCCGTAAAACAGGTGGACCCTTGGGTTTTCGGCCCACTGGGACAGCTCCATGATGAGACAGCGCAGCGGTGCGATACCGGTGCTGCCCGCGACCATCAGCACGTCTCCACCGTCGCGGTTCACCGACAGTGCGCCGAGAGGTGGGGAAATCCGCCAGGTGTCACCGACCTTGGTCTTGTTGACCATATCGCCGCTGACCAGCCCACCGGGTACCGCCTTGATATGAAACTCTAAGTAGCCCTCGGGATCCGGTGGTATCGCCAGGCTGAGGTAACGCCAATTTCGTGGGCTTTGCGGTACCTGCACGTGGACATACTGTCCGCAGTGATACGGCATGGGCGCGTTCAGCTTCAGCCGGATTAGCGCGAGATCCCTTGAGGTGCGGTGATATTCGATTACCTTCCCGTCCCACCAGGGTTGGCCGATGTCCGAGGCCGCGGCGCTGCGCATCACCTCGATCATCACCGTGTAGACCTCGGTGGCGGTGGCTTCCATCCGCTGATCCCAGATCGGCGCCAGTACCTCCCGAGTGGTGTCGAGCAGGGCTTGGCGCATGGTGTCGTACTGGCGGTCGGTGGCTCCGAACTTTCGATGGTCGCGGCCCAGCTGGGCCAGGAAGTTGACCAGGCCTTCGGTGCGGTAGGCCGCCATCTCCCAAAGCACAAACTGCAATGCCTGACGGAAATGCTCGCGCTGCGCCGACATGTCGGCAGGGAAGAGGTCGCCGACCGTGGGGTCTATCGCGAACCAGCGGCTGTAGAAGCTTCGGACAAGTTTGTGCCCCGATAGCTCGACCCCGCCGACCAAGTCATGCAGTGCTTCGACATCCTCAAGCCCCACGAGCGTCTGTTGCCTAACCTTTCCGGGGTTCTTCTACCGAGACGCCAGTTTAGGAGGGAAGTCCAAGAGGCGTCTGGGAGCGGCCGGGGCCAGATGTACTGGAGGCGCGCCGGCGGTGTGTGATGTGTGTGCTGAAGGTTTCCGTATCGAACTATTCTCCCACTAGACGGAGGATGTTCTGACTCCAGAGGGCATTGCTCAACTTCGATCGCGCCGACAACTCCGCGACACCATCGGGGCGCGTCGCGCTTTGAGGCGCATCGCACCCCGCACATTTGCTTAGTTAATCAATTCAATCACCTCAGTCGCCAGTTTCGCGGGGTACAAAGGGTGTCAACACCAACGATGGAGTGCGCACTGTGGGCGACATGAATGGCCCGGCGGATGTCGTCGCCGATTTCTTCTATCCGCATACTCCGGAGCGTGTGTGGAGGGTTTTGGTCGACCCCGACGTCATGGGTGACTGGTTCGTCGAGCAGGTCGGCTTTCGTCCGGAGGTAGGTATCCGGTATCGGCTGATGGATCTGCCGGTGCCGATTGCCAACTATTCGGGGAACATCGCATGCGAAGTTCTAGTGGCTACGCCAAACGAAGAGCTGGCGATTTCGTGGTGGGATACGAAGCTGGATGCCCCGGTTGCCTGGCGAACCACGTGGACTCTTTGTGCGGTGCCGGACGGGACCATGGTGACCCTGGGCCGGCCTGCGTTCGATAGCGATGACCCAGCTGTTCGCAGGATGGCCGCGCTTTCGGATCTGTTTTGGCCGACCGCGATGGCCAAGCTCGGGCGTCTCATTGATCGTGCAGCGACTATGCCGACAGGTGACGGTGATATCGAGCGTTCCTGCGGATGAGTTTGCTTGGCTAACAGATGAGAACACGGCGGTGACCCAGATTGATGGGGTATGAAAGATAACCCAACCAATCTGGAGAGTGCCGTGCCCGACGACGCGAACGACATCGCCACCATCGTTCTTGACCAGTTCTATCCGCATCCGCCTGCGCGAGTGTGGAGCGTGATGGTGTGTCCCGATGCCATGGAGGAATGGCTCATGGACCCGGTTGGATTTCGGCCTGAAGTAGGGACTCGCTTTCGTTTCATCGCCTTCCCGATACCCGTCGCCGACTTCTCCGGTGCGCTGTCTTGTGAAGTGCTCGCGGCTACCCCCAATGCGGTGCTGTCGATGCGCTGGTGGGACATGAAGTCGTCAAAGCAGACGGAATGGACCGTGACCTGGACTCTGCAGGAAGTTCCCGGAGGAACCATGGTCACCCTGCGTCACGAAGGGTTCGATCTCGACGATCCCGCCTCGCGGATCTACCGAACGCTCTCCGAGCGCGGCTGGCCCGGGACGATGGGCAGGCTCGGGCGATGTATTGACAGCGCACCGCGTGGCGGCGATCAACCGCCGCACTGTTTGGTCACTGATGTATCCGCCTGATCGCCCACACGCATCGCACAACTGCGGTATCCCAGGGGTATGACAGCGTCGCCGGATGACCTCACATCGGTGACCGTTGGGCAGTTCTTCCCGTATTCGGCGGAGCGGGTCTGGCATGCCATCACCTCGCCCGCCTCGATTTCGGACTGGACGACGGACATCGGCAGAGATTCGGTCGCCGCGGGGAAGACGTTTGGGTTCACCACCTTCCCGATGCCTGAGGTGAATTTCGGCGGCCATGGGGATTGCGAGTTCACCGATGTGGTGCCCAACGAACGCCTGGCCTATCGGTTCACCACCCCCGAGAGTTCCCTGGATCTGCAGGCCACCTGGACTTTGCACCCGGAGTCGGGTGGAACGCGATTATTGGTGGTACATAACGGATTTGACGTCGCGAATCCGATTCATGACCGGCTCAGGATTCTGGTGCGGGACCTCTGGACATTGGTGATGTCGCGCATCGGGGAACTGATGGCCGAGCCGCCCGATGATGCGGGGCCCCCGCCCGATGATGCGACGTCGTTCAGCCTGGCGGAGTTCTATCCCTACCCGCCGCAAACGGTCTGGCAGGTCGTCACGTCAAAGGAATTCGTGGGCGATCTGGTGAACGATCACGATCTGGGGCCGGTCCACACGGGTGAGCGGCTCAGCGTGACCACGTATCCCATTCCGATTGTCGGGTTCGGTGGTCGCGTGGACATGGAGTTTCTGGAGGTGCGCGAGCCCGAGCTCATCGTCTCCGCGTTCGAGATCCCCATCATGGGCGGGACCACCGCGCTCACCATGACCTGGCGGTTGCGGCCGCTCGATGGCGGGACGCAACTGTGGTTCACGTTGAGCGGTTTCGATCCGCAGTCCCCGCTCAATCGTCAGGTCCGGTCGGTTCTGCGGGGTGGGGCGATTCCGGTGCTGTCGCGGCTCGGTGAGTTGCTCGAGGGGCGCGGCCATCGGACGTGAGCGCCGGAATCGGGTCGGCAGGCACGATCCCATGCCGTAGGGACCTCAGGTGTGATGAGCTAGACACGGCACCCAGAAAAAACTCAAAGTTGAGCGGAACAGACTCAAGATTTTATGCGTTGGAACTACTGACCGACTTTTCTCTCAACCAATGGAGGTGTTGTGGACTCGTTTAATCCGACCACGAAGACTCAGGCCGCGCTGACCGCTGCCCTCCAGGCAGCGACCACCGCAGGCAACCCCGAAATCCGACCCGCCCACTTATTGGTGGCGCTACTGAGCCAGCCCGATGGCATCGCCGCGCCACTGCTGCAAGCCGTGGGCGTCGACGCCGCAGCCGTCCGTAATGAGGCGCAGGCCATCGCCGATCGGCTACCGCAGGTCAGCAACGCCAGTGCCAACCCGCAGCTATCGCGTGACTCGATTGCCGCCATCACCACGGCGCAGCACCTTGCCACCGAGCTCAACGACGACTACGTATCCACCGAGCACTTGCTTGTGGGTCTGGCCACTGGCGACTCCGATATCGCCAAGCTGCTCGTCAACCACGGCGCCACGCCACAGGCACTGCGTGATGCCTTTGTCCAGGTACGCGGCAGTGGCCGGATCACCAGCCCCGAGCCCGAGGCCACGTTCCAGGCGCTGGAGAAGTACTCCACCGACCTGACCGCCCGTGCCCGCGAGGGCAAGCTTGATCCGGTGATCGGGCGCGATACCGAGATTCGGCGTGTGGTCCAGGTTTTGAGCCGCCGCACCAAGAACAACCCGGTCCTGATCGGCGAGCCGGGTGTCGGCAAGACCGCGATCGTGGAAGGGCTGGCCCAGCGCATCGTCGCCGGCGACGTGCCCGAAAGCCTGCGCGGCAAGACCGTCATCTCGCTGGACCTGGGGTCCATGGTGGCGGGGGCCAAGTACCGCGGTGAGTTCGAGGAGCGGCTCAAGGCTGTCCTCGACGAGATCAAAAACTCTGCCGGACAGCTCATCACCTTCATCGACGAGCTGCACACCATCGTGGGCGCCGGTGCCACCGGCGACTCGGCGATGGACGCCGGCAACATGATCAAGCCCATGCTGGCTCGTGGTGAGCTGCGCCTGGTGGGCGCCACCACGCTGGATGAGTACCGCAAGTACATCGAGAAGGACGCCGCCCTGGAGCGTCGCTTCCAGCAGGTACTGGTCGGTGAGCCGTCCGTCGAGGACACCATCGGCATCCTGCGCGGTATCAAGGAGCGCTACGAGATCCACCACGGCGTCCGGATCACCGACTCGGCGCTGGTGGCTGCCGCCACACTGTCGGATCGGTACATCACCTCGCGCTTCCTGCCGGACAAGGCCATCGACCTGGTCGACGAGGCCGCGTCCCGGCTGCGCATGGAGATCGACTCGCGTCCCGTCGAAATCGACGAGGTGGAGCGGGTGGTCCGTCGTCTCGAGATCGAAGAGATGGCCCTGTCCAAGGAAGAGGACGAGGCCTCCAAGCAGCGGCTGGTCAAGCTGCGTGAGGAACTGGCCGACAAGAAGGAGCGGCTCGCGGAACTCACCGCGCGGTGGCAGAACGAGAAGAACGCCATCGACGCGGTTCGCGACCTCAAGGAGCAGCTGGAAGGACTCAAGGGTGAGGCCGATCGGGCCGAGCGCGACGGCGACCTGGGCAAGGCCGCCGAGCTGCGCTACGGCCGCATCCCCGAGCTGGAAAAGCAACTGGAACAAGCACTTCCAGGATTGGACCAGGACGGGAACGTCATGCTGAAGGAGGAGGTCAGCCCCGACGACGTCGCCGATGTGGTGTCGGCGTGGACCGGCATTCCCACCGGGCGTCTGCTGGAAGGCGAGACCGCCAAGCTGCTGCGCATGGAGGACGAGCTCGGCAAGCGCGTCGTCGGCCAGAAGAAGGCCGTCGAAGCCGTCTCCGATGCGGTGCGCCGGGCGCGAGCCGGTGTCGCCGACCCGAACCGGCCCACCGGATCGTTCCTGTTCCTCGGTCCCACCGGTGTGGGCAAGACCGAGCTGGCCAAGGCCCTCGCGGACTTCTTGTTCGACGACGAGCACGCCATGGTGCGCATCGACATGTCCGAGTACGGCGAAAAGCATTCGGTGGCACGGCTTGTCGGTGCTCCTCCTGGCTACGTCGGATATGACGCCGGTGGTCAGCTGACCGAGGCGGTGCGGCGGCGCCCGTACACGGTGGTGCTCTTCGACGAAGTTGAGAAGGCGCACCCGGACGTGTTCGACGTGCTGCTGCAGGTGCTCGACGAGGGACGGCTCACCGACGGTCAAGGCCGCACGGTGGACTTCCGGAACACCATCTTGATCCTCACCTCCAACCTGGGGGCCGGCGGCTCCGAGGAGCAGGTGATGGCCGCGGTGCGTGCCAAGTTCAAGCCGGAGTTCATCAACCGTCTCGACGACGTGCTCATCTTCGAAGGTCTGGACCCCGAGGAGCTGGTGCGGATCGTCGACATCCAGCTGGGGCAGCTGCAGAAGCGGCTCGCTCAGCGCCGGCTGACGCTGGAGGTGTCCGAACCGGCCAAGAAGTGGTTGGCGGCGCGTGGGTTCGACCCGATTTACGGGGCGCGTCCGCTGCGGCGGCTGGTGCAGCAGTCCATCGGTGACCAGCTGGCCAAGCAGCTGCTGGCGGGCGAGGTGCACGACGGTGACGTGGTGCCGGTGAACGTGAGCGCCGACGGCGAATCGCTCATCCTGGGATAAGTAGCTGTCGAGTGTCGACTTATCGTGCTGTCTACTCGGACTTTCGCGCGGTAAGTCGACATTCGGCGCTATCGAGAGCCCATTACGGACCGGTAACTCTGGGTCACGATCCGACCGCTCCGTGCAGCACATGGCCTGGCACCAGTTAGGCTGTCGCGGATGGCTCTACTTTGGTTCACGCTGTCCGCACTCTGCTTCGTCTGTGCGGGCGTGCTGCTGTATGTGGATATCGGTCGCCGCCGCAGTCGCGGACACCGGCGTAAGTCGTGGGCGCGATCCCACGGCTTCGACTACATGGCGCAGGACAAAGAGATCGTTAAGCGCTGGAACCGCGGCGTGATGTCCAGCGCCGGATCGGCCGCCGCCGCCAATGTGGTGCTCGGACAGATCCGTGGTGAGGCCGTCTACGTCTTCGATCTGGAGGATGTCGCGACGATCATCGCGTTGCATCGCAAGGTCGGCACGAACGTGATGGTGGACCTGCGGCTCAAGGTCATGCAGGAGCCCCGCGAATCCGATATCTGGCTGCTCGGCGCCATCGGCCCCCGCATGGTGTACTCCACCAACTTGGACGCCGCCCGTCGTGCCTGCGACCGGCGCATGGTCACCTTCGCGCATACCGCACCCGAGATCGCTGAGGTGCTGTGGAACGAACAGCACTGGACACTGGCCGCACTGCCCATCAACAGCAATCGCGAGCAGTGGGACGAAGGCCTCAAGGCCGTCCGGCAGTTCAACGATCTGCTACGGGTGCTGCCCCCGTCCGGTGAATCGGCACCGTCGCCCATCCAGGCCGCAGAACGCCCCAGCCGGCCCGTCGGCACTGCCGCAGCGCCCGCCGGCGACCGCCAGCCCGCCCCGGTGGGGCAGGGCCAGCCGCAGAGCCACTAGGAACGCCGCCAGAGCTGATTCATCGGCAACGGCCACCAGAACTTCTTGTCGAGGATTACCGCGAGCGTGGGCACCGTGAAGGTGCGCACGACGAACGTGTCGATGATCAAGCCCAGCCCGATCGTCGAGCCCATCTGAGCGACATTCACCAGACTCGAGCCCATCATCGCGAATTGCGTCATCGCGAACACCAGCCCCGCCGTCGTCACCACTCCGCCCGTGCCGGCGATGGCGCGGATGACACCCGTTCGGATACCGGCACTCATCTCTTCCTTGAAGCGTGACGCCACCAGCAGGTTGTAGTCGGCACCCACCGAGATAAGAATCGCGAACACCGCGACCGGCACCGACCAGTGCAGCTGGATGCCCAACACGTGCTGCCAGATCACCAATGCCAGCCCGAGGGTTGATGCGAACGACACCAGCACCGAGCCGATGACGATCAACGATGCCACCAAACCGCGCAGCAAGAGCAGCACCACGGTGAAGATCACCGTGAGGCAGCCGATCATGATCAGCTTTTCATCGCGGTCCAGCATCACCCGCATATCGCCGATAAGCGCCGCCGGACCGGCGATCTCGATCACACTGCCTTCCAGACGAGTGCCCTTGAGGGCGTATTTCATCTCGTGAGCCAGATCCCGCACGCGCTGGATGCCCTCGTCGCCGTAGCTGCTGCCATTGCCGATGACGATCATGCGGGTGGTGGTGCCGTCCTCGGAGAACATCATCTTCAGGTAAGGCTTGAATCGGGGGTCCGAGAGCAACTGGGCGGGAAAGTAGAAGTAGTCCCCGGTACCCGCGCTGCTGTGACCGAGGTCCTGCATCAGGGAGGTCATGGTGTCGATCTGCGACATCATCTGGCTCATCTGATCATTGGTCTCGGTCATCAGGTCCTGCATCGAGGACATGGAGTCGAGCATGCGCGGCATGGTCCGTGCGGCCTGGGTCAAACCTCCGGTCATGGATCCCGAAGTGCTGACCAGGCTGCGCATTTGGTCGGTGACGCTCGACATGTTCTCGAAATTCGACAGGGTGGATCGTGCGCCCGCACATAACGGGTCGGCGGCGCAGTTAGGTTGTGCTCGCACCGCCTCGCGGGCCGGCCCCATTACCGAATTAAGCTGTGATTTCAGTTGATTCAAGCTGCTTTGGATCGGCCCGGCCGCCGCGCTGAATTGGGCGGCGCTCTGCTGCGCGGTACGTAGGGTGCCCTGCAGCCCCTGCAGGGTGGACATCATCGAGTTCATGTTGTCGGTCATGGCGCGCATCCGCTGCTGCCGCTGTTCCATGACGATCTTGTTCTGCGACATCATGGTTCCGGCCATCCCCACGCTGTAGGTGAGGGAGGTTTGATCCATCGGCATACCCGTCGGCCGGGTGATCCACTGCACGGACGCGACACTGTCCAGTTTGGTGATCTGTTGTGCGGCCTTTTCCAGGAGTCCGATATTGGCCGAGGTGCGCAGGTCCTCCGGGGCGCGGATGAGGATCATGTCGGGATTCATCTGTCCCGCGGGAAAGTGCTCCTGAATCGCGTTCATACCGGCCGCACTGGGCATGTCCTTGGGGATGAACTGCAGTTCGTCGTAGTTGAAGGAGGCGGTGGGTATCACCATCATGAGCACGATCAATGTGGCAAAGGTGGTGATGAATATGGGTTTGGGCCAACGTGCCACCCGAATGCCGACCCTGCGCCACAACCGTGTGGACCGCATCGTGGATTTGGGCTCGAACCAGCCGAATCGGCGCGCACCGATCAATAGGGCGCCGGGAGTTACCGTCACCGCCGACAGCACGGTGAAGATCATGGTGATGGCGCCCGGTATGCCCATCGACCTCATCATGTCCAGTTGGGCAAATGTCATGCAGGACAACGCACCTGCGACTGTCAGGCCGGATGCGATCACCACGGGCGCCACCCCGCGGTACCCGGCGCGGAAGGCAGCCTCGACGCTGAGGCCCGCGCGCCGGCCCTCTTGATAGCGGCCGATGAAGAAGATGGAGTAATCGGTGCCGGCACCCAGCGCCAGCGCCCCCATCAAGGCATTGGTCATCATCGACGTCGGAATGAGCCCGGCCAGTGTCAGGAAGCTGGCGATCGGGGTCGCGATTCCGACGGCCACACCCACGGTGATCAGCGGCAGGAAGGCGACCACCAGGGAGCGGTAGACCAACAACAGCAGGCCGCCCACCAGCACCACCGACAATCCGCCGATGATCACGACATCGCGCATCATGGTGTTGATCTGATCGGCGGCGGCCTGACTCGTCCCGGTGGCGTAGATCGTGGTGCCCGGAGGCTTGGCAATGTCATCGATGATGTGCTGCACCGCTTTTGCCGACTCCATGGCCTTGGGGCCACCGATTTCCCCGGATAGCTGGACCTGAGCCAGGGCGACCATCTTGTCGGGGCTTTCGGATGCTGTCGCGAACTGCGGATCCGACCACATGTCCATACCGGGCTCCACATGGGCGGTATCGGCCCGTAGCTTCTTCATCAGTTCGGCCCGGAACTGACGGTCCTCTTCGGTGAAGGGCTTGTCCTTGACGACCACCACCGCGGCGGTGTTGTTCGACTCGGATTCGCCGAAGGCCTTGGCCATGTGTTTGAGCGCGGCCGCCGACTGCGTGTTGGTGGGCATCATCGGGCTGCCGTGCGTCAGTGCGAGCTCTTCCAGGTTGGGTGCCAATGCCATCAGGCCACCGGCCACCATCATGAGCAGTCCGATGATCGCGCCGGCGTGCCGACTGATGACACCGGCGAAGTGCCCGAATAGGGGATTGTCGTGCATCACCGACCACCTTGCGGGCCGAGCTTCTGGAATGCGACGAGGTTGCAGCTCACCGAGGGAGTGCGGCTGGTGTCGGTCTTCTCGTCGGCGACCTTGCCGTCGACGGTGATGCGACAGGTGACGGTGTCCGCCGAAATCGCGGTGACGCCGGCGGTGAATCCGAAGTCGCTGGTGGTCAGGCTGGCATGCCAGGGGGCGGTGCCGTTGTAGAGCTTGGATTGGCCCTTCTCGTCGAGGTAGGACACCGTGACAGGCTGCCCGCCGCTGGACACCTCATAGGTCACGGTTTTGGGTTGGCTGAGCGACATGGCGCTCACGGCCTGTGCGGTGGGGGCGACCTCAGCGGTCGGCAGTGCAACCTTTGGCGCGGTGGTTATGTAGGCGCCCGCGGCAGCCCACAAAGTGATGAGTACCGGGTAAATCCAGCGCTGACGCGCGATGAGCCACACCACTAGGCGGTCGAACATTTCGCGATGCTAGCAACGCTTCATCGGGCAAGCGGCAATTCCGAACAATTTGTACTAGTAACTATTAGTACCGGTTATATGGTGGGGTGGCGCATCCACTCGGCCGGGTACGCTGACCAACCATGGCTGCCACGAATTCGGTGCGCCCCGTGGCGCTGATCACCGGTCCCACCTCGGGTCTAGGTGGCGGTTTCGCTCGCAAGTACGCCTCGTTGGGATATGACGTGGTGCTTGTCGCCCGTGACGAACAGCGGCTGGTCGCGCTGGCCGACGAACTCACCTGCCGGTTCGGGGTCCACGCCGAGGCGCTGCCCGCCGATCTGGCAGAGGCCGCCGATCGGGCGCGGGTCGCCGAGCGCGTCGCGGCCGGGGTGTCGGTGTTGGTCAACAACGCCGGATTCGCGACGGCCGGCGAGTTCTGGACCGCGGCGCCCGAGCTGCTGCACGCGCAACTCGACGTCAACGTCACCGCCGTCATGGAGCTGACGCGCGCGGCCCTGCCCCCGATGGTCGAGGCGGGCGCCGGCACCGTGATCAATGTGGCAAGTGTGGCCGGGCTGGTGACCGGGCGCGGTTCGACGTACTCGGCATCCAAGGCCTGGGTGGTTTCCTTCACCGAGGGGCTGGCAAATGGACTGTTGGGCACCGGCGTTGGTATGCATGTGTTGTGTCCCGGATTCATTCGCACCGAGTTCCACGAGCGGGCCGGAATCGAGATGGACACCATTCCGGAGTTCATGTGGCTTCAGGTCGATGACGTGGTCAACGCCTGCCTGCACGATATTGCCGCCGGTAAGGTTCTCAGCGTTCCCGGGGCGCAGTACAAGGCGATCACATCGGTAACACAGGTAATACCAAGAGGTTTGGTACGGAAATTCAACAGCGTGGTAGGACGGGGTCGTGGCAGAACTTGATTTAGGACCGGATCTCAACGCGGCCGAGCGTGACGAGTTGGCGGCGTTGGTCCGCGATATCGCGGTGGTACACGGCAAGGTGACGTTGTCGTCGGGCAAGGAGGCCGACTACTACGTCGATCTGCGCCGTGCCACGCTGCATCACCGGGCCGGGGCGCTGATCGGGCGGCTGGTGCGCGAGCTGACCGGCGACTGGGACTACGCGGGAGTCGGTGGTCTGACCCTGGGGGCCGATCCGGTGGCCACCGCCGTCATGCACGCCCCCGGGCGGCCCATCGATGCGTTCGTGGTGCGCAAGTCCGTGAAAGAACATGGCATGCAACGGCTTATCGAGGGATTCGATGTGGCGGGGCAGAAGGTTCTGGTGGTCGAGGACACCAGTACCACCGGCGGTTCCGCGCTTACGGCGGTGCGTGCGGTGCGGGAGGCCGGGGGAGAGGTGATCGGGGTGGCGACAGTCGTCGACCGCGATACCGGTGCCGCCGAGGCCATTCGCGCCGAAGGTGTTCCTTATCGGTACGTGCTGGGACTGACGGATCTCGGCCTGGCCGGATCGTGACCTTCCGTAGGGCCCTGGCCGCGCTGCTCGCCGGGGCCCTCATTTTGGCTGGCTGCTCCAAAGACCCGGAGAAACAACTGGTTTACGGTGCTCAGTCGGCCAAGATCGGTGAGACGCAGAGTCTGCTGGGCTGGAACCTCAGCGTGGCCAATCTTCGATTCCAGAACGGGTACGTGCTGTTCGACGTCACCGGTGCGGCTGCCACCGCAGGGCAGAAACCCAGTGCCGCCGAGGATCTGCGCTTCGGGCTGTACGGGTCGCTGGCGCACCCGCTGGAAGCGCCGGCATTGAACGGCTGCGCGGGTTTGACCGATCTTTCGATACATCCCCTGGCCGCGCAGGCTCCGGATCGTCTCTCCGGCACGGTGTGCCTGGGCCCGATGCAGAATCAGAGTGCGGTGCGTGGCGTCTACGCGTACTCGGCCAAGGACCGGATAGCGGGAACCACCGTGGCCTATCCGGTGGCGTACCCGATGGGTCTGCTGCCCACTCCGCAGAACGACTCCGGTCTGGTGATCATCACCAAGAGCATGGAGGCGTGGCGCGCCAGCGGTCAGCAGATCAGTCAGGTGGATCTGGGCGATCCGAATGCGTTCACCGGCAACGGATACTCACTGCTGGGGCTGAATATTTCGGGGGTTGCGGCGCGCTATCGCGACGAGTCGGCTGCCCGTGGCGGTCCACTCATGGTGACGGTGACGCCGACACTGCCGGGCCCGGGCCTGCCGCGCAGCTGCGCGGTCTACGGCGCGTCGGTGCTGGTGCTCCCCGACGCTGCCCTCGACGCGGTGCAATTGCAGCCGTCGTTGTGCCTGCAGGGGGAGATCAATGCGGCCGTGCTCGCCGGGACGCTCTCGGTGATCGGCACGCACGCCGCCGTGTGGATGAATCATGGGTGAGGAGTCAATGGACGGCCCCGCTGAGCCGTCGCTGTGGGGAGCCACCGGCAACGGTGTGGGGCCGTGGGCGAGTGAGCGGGGTCTGCCGCTACCGGAAGACCCGCGCTACGATCCGGAGCTCCTGCGTGATGGTGATGCTCGCAATGTGGTTGACGCCTACCGCTATTGGCGACGTGACGCGATCGTGGCCGATATCGACACCCGGCGGCACCGGCTGCACATCGCCATCGAGAACTTCGAAAACGACGCCAACATCGGCACGGTGGTACGGACGGCCAACGCGTTCGCGGTGCACACCGTGCACATCGTCGGCCGGCGCCGCTGGAACCGGCGTGGGGCCATGGTCACCGATCGCTATCAGCATCTGATGCACCATGACAGCACCGACGAGCTGCTGGAGTACGCGGTGCGGGCGGGGCTGGCGGTGGTGGCCGTCGACAACGTGCCCGGCTCGGTGCCGTTGGAGACGGCGCGCCTGCCCCAGGACTGTTTGATGGTGTTCGGACAGGAAGGTCCTGGCGTCACCGACGCGTCGAAAGGCGGTGCGGTGATGACGGTTTCGATTGCGCAATTCGGGTCCACGCGCAGCATCAACGCCGGGGTGGCGGCGGGGGTCGCCATGCACGCCTGGATCCGTCAGCATGCCGACCTGAACAGGGCGTGGTGAGCCGCGCCTAGTATCGGGTGCATGGATGTGCTGTGGGCGAACCGTGCCAGTAGCGCCGAAGCCGCGATTACCGCACGGCACCTCTCGTCGCTGTGGCATCTGCCGGGGATGCGGCTGGGCATCGTCACCTGGCCGCCGGCGCCGGGTGCCACCTGGTTCAAGAATTGGCACTACTGGTGGCAGGCGCATCTGCAGGACTGTCTGATCGACGCGCAACTGCGTGACCCGCGCCCGGATCGGCTCAAGTACCTGGCGGATATGCAACGCGCACACCGCTTTCGCAATGTCTTCATGTGGACCAACCAGTACTACGACGACATGGCCTGGTTGGCGCTGGCCATGCAGCGGGCCTCCGAGCTGCTGGGTCTGGAGCGTCCTCGCGCGCTCAATCGCCTACGGCAGCAGTTCCTCGACGCGTGGATGCCGCAGTACGGCGGTGGCATCCCCTGGCGCAAGCAGGACAGGTTCTTCAACACTCCCGCCAACGGACCCGCGGCAATCGTGTTGGCGCGCACCGGAAGAGTGTGGCGGGCCGAGGTGATGTCCGACTGGATCGACAAGACTCTCGTCGATCCCGACTCGCATCTGGTGATCGACGGCATCCAGGAGGACGGCACCCTGGAACGGGCCACCTACACCTACTGTCAGGGTGTGGTTTTGGGGCTGGAGACCGAGCTGGCGGTGCGCACCGCGGAGCCGCGGCATGCCCAGCGGGTGCACCGTCTGGTCCACGCGGTCAAGGATCTGATGACCGACGACGGTGTGATCCGGGGCAGCGGCGGCGGAGACGGCGGGCTGTTCAACGGCATTCTGGCCCGCTATCTGGCGCTGGTGGTCACCACGCTGCCGGAGAACTCTGCGCAGGACACCGACGCGCGCACCACGGCCCGGGACATCCTGCTGGCCTCCGCCGAAGCAGCGTGGGACAACCGGCTGACGGTGGAGGATCTTCCGTTGTTCGGCGCGGACTGGACGCGCACTGCCGATCTGCCGACCGCACAGTCGGCGGCGTCGCAGTTCATCGCCGGTGCCGTCAATCCTTCGAAGGTGCCCGAGCGGGACTTGTCGGTGCAGCTGTCCGGATGGATGCTGCTCGAAGCCGCGCACGTGGTCGCCTGAGATGGCGCGCGAGGATTTCAGCTTCTTTCACCCGTTGCGCGTGCGGTGGGCCGAGGTGGACATGCAGGGTGTGGTCTTCAATGCCCACTATCTGGCGTACTTCGACGTCGCGCTCACCGAGTACTGGGAAGCCCTGACCGGTGCGCGCAACGCCCAGGGCGATGGGGTCTTCGAGCACATGTACGTGGTGAAGTCGGTGATCGACTATCACGCGTCGGCCCGTTTCGACGACGTCGTCGACATCGGGGTGCGCATTGCCCGGCTGGGACGCGCGAGCATGACCTGCCACTTCGAAATTCACCGGGGCGCTGAGCATCTCATCACCGGTGAGACCGTCTACGTGCATGCGCGCGGCGGTAAGTCGGCGTCGTTCCCGGATGGCTTCCGGGCCAAGGTGGCCGAGTTCGAGAAGACTCAGCCGAGCTCGTAGTGGATCGGGCCGCACGCCGAGATCTGCTTTTTGCACGGAAAGTGCGGGTAGATCTCTGCATTTCGTCGATCTCGACGAAAGCTCAGGCCCCGGTCGGTGTCTCGGATCCCTCGGCGGTCTTTCCTGCCTTGCGGCGGCGCATCCACTCGAAGAACATCGGTGCCACCGAGGCCAGCACGATCAGGATGAAGATCGGTTCCAGCAGCTTTTGGATGATCGGGAACTGGCCCAGCCAGTAGCCGAGCAGCGTGATGCCGACGCCCCAGACGATCGCGCCGAGGATGTTGTACAGCGCGAAAATCGGGTAGCTCATCCGGGCGGCGCCGGCGGTGATCGGGGCCAGGGTGCGCACGATGGGCACGAAGCGGGCGATCACGATCGCGAACGGGCCCCGCTTCTCGAAGAAGGCGTGTGCCTCCTCGAGGTAGCGCTGCTTGAGGAAGCGGGCGTCGGGTTTGAACATCGAGGTGCCGATGCCGCGCCCGATCCAGTAGCCGACCTGCCCGCCCAGGATGGCCGCGATGGGGATGAAGACCAACAGCTGCCAGAGCTGGAAGTTGGCCTGCGGGGCGCCGTCGGCGGCCGCGGCCGCCGCGCTACCGGCTGCCAGCATGCCCGCGACGAACAGCAGCGAGTCTCCCGGCAGCACCGGGAACAGCACGCCCGATTCCACGAAGATCACCACCAGTAACCCCAGCAGCGCCAGCGTCCCGAACTGTCCGAGCAGCTTGATGGGGTCAAGGAAGCTGGGCATGAGGGCAAGGGTGGTCGTCGACGAAGCCAGGATCACGGCGCCAACAGTACCGGCGCGATCTGATGGAAACCTGCCTGGCTTATGGTGAGGGGCGATTTCTCAGAGCCCAGAACCGACTGCTCAGAACCGACATGGAGGTCACCCAAGTGCCCATCGCGACGCCCGAGGTCTACACGGAGATGCTGAAGCGGGCCAAGGAGCATTCCTTCGCCTTCCCGGCCATCAACTGCACGTCCTCGGAAACCATCAACGCCGCCATCAAGGGATTCGCGGACGCCGGCAGTGACGGCATCATCCAATTCTCCACCGGTGGAGCCGAGTTCGGCTCGGGTCTGGGCGTCAAGGACATGGTGACCGGTGCCGTCGCACTCGCCGAGTTCGCGCACGTCGTGGCCGCCAAATACGACATCACGGTCGCACTGCACACCGACCACTGCCCCAAGGACAAGCTGGACACCTACGTCCGCCCGCTGCTGGCCATCTCGCAGGAGCGTGTCAACGCCGGCCAGGCCCCGCTGTTCCAGTCGCACATGTGGGACGGCTCCGCGGTGCCGATCGACGAGAACCTGACCATCGCCCAGGAGCTGTTGGCTGCCGCCCTCAAGGCCCACATCATCCTCGAGGTCGAGATCGGCGTCGTCGGCGGTGAAGAGGACGGTGTCGAGGCCGAGATCAACGAGAAGCTGTACACCACCCCCGAGGACTTCGAGAAGACCGTCGATGCGCTCGGCGCCGGCGACAAGGGCCACTACCTGCTGGCGGCCACCTTCGGCAACGTGCACGGCGTGTACAAGCCGGGCAACGTCAAGCTCAAGCCCGAGGTGCTGGCCGAGGGCCAGAAGGTGGCCTCGGCCAAGCTGGGTCTGCCCGAGGGCTCCAAGCCCTTCGATTTCGTCTTCCACGGTGGCTCGGGCTCGCTGAAGTCGGAGATCGAGGGCTCGCTGCGGTATGGCGTGGTGAAGATGAACGTCGACACCGATACGCAGTACGCCTTCACCCGCCCGATCGCCGGACACATGTTCAGCAACTACGACGGTGTACTCAAGATCGATGGCGAGGTCGGCGACAAGAAGACCTACGACCCGCGCAGCTACCTCAAGAAGGCTGAGGCCAACATGAGCTTGCGTGTGGTCGAGGCCTGCAACGACCTGAAGTCGGCAGGCCGGTCGGTTTCCGCCGGATTGGCCTAGCCCGCTGGCCCCGGGTGTGAGCGGTACCGCTTGCACCCGGGGGATGCGGCTAATCCGACTGGCAGATCTTCCACTGGTTGTCGCGGAACTGCAGATCGAAGCTCCGCGATGACCGGGTCTGCGGCGCGAACGCCATAAAGGACGTGACGTTGGCCTCGGCGTGCTCGCCGTTGACGACGACCTCGTCGATGCTGGCCACCACCGGGTACTGCTTGGCGGCCGCCACCTTCTGATACGTCTGCGACCACTCGCCGTCGGGGTAACGCACGTAGCCGTCGCGGGTCTCGCCGCAGGTGATCGTGCGCAGCGCGGGCAGGTTACCGGTCTGAATGGCGTTGTCGTAGTTCTGAATGCTGGTGCGCACCAATTCTTCTTGCGAGGCCTTCGGCGTGCTCGTGCGTGAGACGATGACCGCGGCCAGCACGATGACCGCCGCCAAGGCGGCCACCACCAGCGCCAGCGCGATGACCCAGCCCCAGCTGCGCTTCTCTTCCTTGCGCGGCGCGATGGTCTCGGGGGCCGCGACCTTGGGGCGTGCCTTGGTCGCCAGCGGCTGAATGAACTCGGTCTTCGGGTCTTCGCCGACCGGATCGATCATCTCGGTTTTGTTGGCATCGAAGCCCGGTGCCGTGTAGCGCGGCACGTCGGGTTTGGCCGGAGCCATCACGACGGTCTGGGCGTCATCGAGCGGTGGGACCGGGCCGGTATCGGCGGTGTCCGATATCTCCATCTCCGGGTTGCTCGTGGCGCCGTCCGGCTGCTCGGCGGAGTCCGTCGGCTCCTCGCCCCGTGCGTCGGGCGTGGCCTCGGAATTTCCACCGGTGGGGTTCGCCATGCGTTTCGTTCCTTATCCGTGCTTAGCGCTCTTTCGCGCAGGCGCGATCGACCGCGCCCACCCTATCGCGATCGCGGGAGGCGGTTCGCGTCAGAATGGTTTCCATGAGTCCAATGCATGATCTGCTGGGTCCCGAGCCGGTGCTACTGCCCGGCGATGACGATGCCGAATCGGCCCTGCTCAACGGTCAGGATCCGGCCGCGGTGGCGGCGGCGTACCCGTCGGCGTCGATCGCCTGGGCCGAGTTGGCCGAGAACGCGCTAGACGACGACGGGTCGATCGCCAGCATCGTGACGGCCTACGCGTTCGCCCGCACCGGGTACCACCGCGGCCTGGATCAGTTGCGGCGAAACGGGTGGAAGGGCTTCGGTCCGGTGCCGTATTCGCATGAGCCCAATCGTGGCTTCCTGCGGGCGGTGGCTGCCCTGGCGCGGGCCGCCAAGCTGATCGGTGAGGAGCACGAGTACGCACGCTGCTGCGATCTGCTCGACGACTGCGATCCGGCGGCCCGCCCCGCGCTGGGTCTGTAACCAACCCGCCGCCAGGCGGCGTGTCGGCGAGGTTGGGGCTCAGCGGTTAGAGCAGCTTGCTCCAGAAGCGGAACAGCCAGCCGCCGATCTGGGCCAGGCCTGGGTCGACGCCGAGAGAGGCCACGACCCAGTACACGGCGCCGAAGAATGCCCGGTTGATCGGCGGCGACATGAGCAGCGCAAACAGGATGAGGAACCCGAACGTCTTGGCGTTGCCGAGCGTGCGCTGGGTGCTCGGGCTCAGGTGGGGTTCGAGCGCGCCATAACCATCCAGGCCCGGTACCGGCAGCAGGTTGAGCACCACCGCGGTCACCTGAAGAAAACCGAGATAGGCCATGGCCGCCCAGAACACGATGTGATCGCGATCGGCGAAAAGTGCTGTCGTTCCGAGAATCAGCACCGCCAACACCGCATTCGCGCTGGGGCCGGCAAGGCTCACGACGGTGCGCTGCCGATTGCTCATGCCGGCCGTGTGCACATACACCGCACCCCCGGGCAGCCCGATGCCGCCTAGGGCGATGAACACCAGCGGCAACACCATGGACAGCACCGGATCGGTGTACTGCAGCGGGTTCAACGTCAGGTAGCCACGCGCCTGGGTATCGCCGTAGCGCCAGGCGGTGTAGGCATGCCCGAATTCGTGCAGACACAACGACACGATCCATCCGGCGAACACGAAGACGAACACCCCGCCGCGCGCCAGCGGCTCGGTCGTGTTGCCGCCCAGCCACGCGAACACCGCCCCCGCGATGGTGAGCGCGACGAGTGCCAGAAATACCGGGCTGGGGCGGACCGACTGCGTGACGTTCACGGCAAAAAGCTACCGGACGAGCAACCAGCTCTGTTGATGCCGATAGAACGTGGATCGGGTGACCGGACGCGGTCCCGCGACACCGTCTCTGACGACCAGGGCGCCCACGGTGCCCAGCTGCGCGGCACGTCCGGTGACCCAGCGGCGGGGCAGGAGCCGTGCCCGGCCGCGTACCGCGGCGCGCAGCCCCGGCATGGATTCGGTGGGTTCCACGTCGACCAGTGCGGCCCCGTCGAACAGCAGGGTGTCATCGACAGTTGCCTCGCCGGTGACCGGATTACCGTCGCTGCCCTGCCACGATGCGCGCCCGGCAACGGCGGTGCCGGTGTCGTCCCGGATGAGCGGCACCCGGTGCGCGCGGCCCTTGCGTGCCCGCCGCGCCGCGCCGAACCCGATCCGATAGATCCGGCGCGCATGGGAGGGCCGGTCCGGCACGAAACCCAGTTCCACATCCAGTCTTTCGGCGCGCATCAGACGGGTGAGCACCTGCCCGAGATCACTGTCCCCGCCGACGACGATGAGCCGGGCCGGACCGTCCGGGAGCGCTTCGATGAGCCCGCGCACCGCACCGGATTCGTTCACCCGGTCCACGGGCAGGCCGCGCAAAGCACGGGGCTGCCGGCGCGCGCCGAACAGCAAAACTCGCACCGACGCAGTTTCGGTGACGCCCGGGGTGCTCATGAAGGACTTCTCTCGTCAGTGCCGAATACGTACAAAGCCCGTGGCCTGCGATACAGTGGCTCACCGGCTGAACAACATTTTGCACGCGCAGCGCTGCGCCGCGATGGCCCGCGGTGGGGGCTGCCAACAGGGAAGCGCAGAGAACGCACATGCCGGCAATAGTCCTGATCGGCGCTCAATGGGGCGACGAAGGCAAAGGCAAGGCAACCGACCTGCTCGGTGGCTCGGTTCAATGGGTAGTCCGCTACCAGGGCGGTAACAACGCCGGACATACCGTCGTCTTACCCAACGGGGAGAATTTCGCCCTGCACCTCATCCCGTCGGGAATCCTCACTCCGGGGGTGACCAACGTCATCGGCAACGGTGTCGTCGTCGACCCCGGCGTGCTGCTGACCGAGCTCGCGGGCCTGGAGGAGCGGGGGATCGATACCTCGGGCCTCATCTTGTCCGCGGATGCGCATCTGTTGATGCCGTACCACGTCGCGATCGACAAGGTGACCGAAAGGTATCTGGGATCCAAGAAGATTGGCACCACCGGCCGCGGCATCGGCCCCTGCTATCAGGACAAGGTGGCACGCATCGGGATCCGGGTCGCCGACGTTCTCGACGAGGAATCTCTGCGCCAGAAGGTTCATGCCGCACTGGAATTCAAGAACCAGGTGCTGGTCAAGATCTACAACCGCAAGGCTCTGGATCCGGACCAGGTGGTGGACGGCGTGCTGGAGCAGGCCGAGGGATTCAAGCACCGCATCGCCGATGCCCGCCTGCAGCTCAACCAGGCGCTGGAGCGCGGCGAGACGGTGCTGCTGGAAGGGTCGCAGGGCACGCTGCTCGACGTCGATCACGGCACCTATCCGTTCGTGACGTCGTCAAACCCGACGGCCGGCGGTGCTTCCGTGGGATCCGGTATCGGCCCCACCCGGATCACCACCGTGCTGGGGATTCTCAAGGCGTACACCACGCGTGTTGGCTCGGGTCCGTTCCCCACCGAGTTGTTCGATGAGCACGGTGCCTACCTGGCCAAGACCGGCGGCGAGGTGGGCGTCACCACCGGCCGTGCCCGGCGCTGCGGCTGGTTCGACGCCGTCATCGCCCGATACGCCACCCGGGTCAACGGCATCACCGACTACTTCCTGACCAAACTGGACGTGCTGTCCAGCTTGCAGACGGTGCCGATCTGCGTCGGTTACGAGGTGGACGGCAAACGCACCAGCGAGATGCCGATGACCCAGAGTGAAATCTACCGCGCCACACCGGTTTACGAAGAGCTTCCGGGTTGGTGGGAGGACATCTCGGGTGCTCGCGAGTTCAGCGAGCTGCCCGCCAAGGCGCAGGACTATGTGCTGCGTTTGGAGGAGCTGTCCGGTGCGCCGATGTCATGCATCGGTGTCGGACCGGGCCGGGATCAGACGATTGTGCGGCGGGACATACTCTCGCGGTCATGACTGCCGATGGGGACAGACTCGCCGCGCTACATGAAGAGATGAATCGGGCGATCCGTGAAATCCGCGGCGGAGGCTTCCCGCAGTACTCGCCGTCGTCGGTAGGACCGGGCTTCGGGCGGTTCCTGACCGCCATGCGGCGGCTGCAGGATCTCGCGGTGTCCGCCGATATGGAGGACCCGCGCTGGGACGAGGCAGCCGACCTCACCGAGAAGCTCGTCGAGCTCATGGATCCCTTTGAGGCGCCCGAGGGCGTCGGCCCGGCCAACCGGGTTGCCGACGAGCCCGCCAACGGACATCTGCTGTTGCCGCCCTGGTTCATCGACAAGGCCGGCCCGGACGGTATCGAGGCCCACGGCGACTTCCCGCGGTTCTACCTCGGCGGTAACGGCGCCGTACACGGCGGCATCTTGCCGTTGCTGTTCGATCACCTCTTCGGGATGACGGTGATCATGGCGGGCCGCACCATCAGCCGCACCGCCTTCCTGCACGTCAACTACCGACAGGTGGTGCCGGTGGGCGTGCCGCTGACGGCGCGTAGCCGCATCGATGAGGTGGATCGGCGCAAGGCCTTCGTCTCGGCGGAGCTATACGACGCGCACGGCACCGTGTTGGCCGACGCCAACGGGCTGATGGTGCAGCTGCTGCCCGGCCAGCCCTAGCCTGGGTGGCTACCGCGCTAATAGTTCAGCGGCAGTTGTGCGATGAGCGTGCCGGTGGGCGTTGTCGAACCTTGGCCGTTCTCGACAGTGAATGCCAACGCGGTGGAGCCGTTGAGGCGGGATATGACCGCCGTGGTGGAGGGCGCGACGGCCTGAGCGTCCATTGTCCCCGCTGACTGTGGTCCGCGGTCGCCAATCAGCCACATTTGGTAAACGGTGCCGGGCTGCGGCGGTGCGACGTTGTTCATCACCAGTACCGCAGTGTTCTTCTGTCTCGAGTAGACCACGGTCGCGGTACCGCCGGTGGGAATGGCGCCGGTGACGGTCCGGACATCGGTTGCGGTGAAGACTTGCTGGGCCGTCGGAGTCGGAGGCCACATGATGGCGCCGATTCCGGCGGCAGCCAGCCCGATAGCGGTGGCGGCCGCGACGGCCACCAGAGGCGCCCTCCAGCGGGTGATACCCGTTGTTCTGATGTCTCTTTGCGCGTCCCGCACCACAATCTTGAGTAGCCGTGCGCGGAGCCGGGCGGGGGGCTCGGTTGCGGTGCTTGCCGCCAAGGCCGCCATGGTCTCTCGCGTCTGACGCACTTCCTGGGCAAAGGAGGAAGTTTGTTCGGTCGCGCCGGCTGACAACCACTGGTCGATCCGGTCTCGCTCGTCGTCGGACAACGCGTGCAGCGCGTACGGGGTGGCGGCGGTGATGAGCTCATTGGGTTCGGTCATGGTGTCCCCAGGCATCGGCGCAGCGCCTTGATCGCGTCGCGCATTCGAGATTTGATGGTTGCCAGATTGGCGGCAAGCCGTTGCGAGACTTGGCTATAAGTCAAACCGTCGTAGTAGGCAAGATGCAGGCATTCACGTTGCGTATCCGTAAGCGTTTGGAGGCATTCGGTGACTTGTCGCTGCTCGTCGTTGGCGATCACCGATTCAGTGACCCTGTCGGACGCTCGCTCGACAGTGGCGGCGCCATAGCGTGACTCGCGGTCGGCCGCAGATTGCTCTGATCGCACGCGGTCTATCGCGCGGCGATGCGCCAAGGTCATGATCCAGGCCAGGGGCGATCCGGCTGTCGGATCATAGCTTTGGGCAGAACGCCAGATCTGCAAGTAGATCTCTTGCGTCGTCTCCTCGCTATAGCCGGGGTCCCGTAACACACGCAAAACCAGCCCGTACACGCGTGAGCGGGTGTGGTCGTAAAGGGCGGCGAACGCTTCGGTATCGCGGTCGGCGACATTGCGCAACAGAGTATCCAGGTCGCCGGTCACGCCCGTGAGCCTAAACGCATCTCGGAGAACGTTCATGAAGATTCCCGCTTAGGGGGGCGAGGGAAGAAGAACGAGACTCGCCGCTGATAGTCGGTGAATCCTGGCCGCCCGGCCATTGCCTTTTCGGTACGGCGGCCACCAGTGGCGTAGACCAGGAAGTAGGTCATCAGCACCGGGTACGGCATCGTCGCCAACGATTGCCAACCGGTGATGGTGACCAACCACAACCCCCACCACACGCAGGCATCGCCAAAATAGTTCGGATGCCGAGTCCAGGCCCACAGTCCCTGCTCCATGATCTTGCCCTTGTTGGCTGGATCCTGCTTGAAACGGCGCAGCTGAAAATCACCCACCGCTTCGAAAAGCATTCCAAGCGTCCATAACCCGATGCCGACGGCCACCACGGGGCGCAACGACTCAGGGGTCGGCCCTTCGACAGCTGAGCGTTGAATGGGCATGGATACCAGCCACGTGGCAGCGGCCTGCACGACGAAAATCTTGCGCAATACGTGCGGCACCGAGAAGTCTCCGCTGAGCAGGTCGTGGTACCGCGGGTCTTCGCCTTTCCCGGCCGATTTCACCAACATGTGCCAGGACAGCCGGACTGCCCATATCGCGATGAGCACGAGTAGCAGAACTCGGCGCTGCCGGTCACCGACACCGATCGCGGCGCACACCGCCGCCACTGCGATGAACCCGAGACCCCATGCGACGTCGACCACGTTGTAGCGACCGATGCGGTAACCGATCAGGAAAGTCACGCTGTGCACCACTGCCACGGCACCCAGCGTGCACGCCATCACCATCAGAAAGCTCATTGTTGGCCTCGCTGGAAAATCCATTGGTGGACATCGAGATA
Organism: Mycobacteroides immunogenum; assembly: GCF_001605725.1. Taxonomy (NCBI): domain Bacteria; kingdom Bacillati; phylum Actinomycetota; class Actinomycetes; order Mycobacteriales; family Mycobacteriaceae; genus Mycobacteroides; species Mycobacteroides immunogenum. Next base: position 4,888,353 of record NZ_CP011530.1, on the reverse strand, counting down.
ACCGGAGCTGAACCCGGCTTCCGAGTAGGCCAGGTACAGCTGCCACATGCGATAGAACGCGTCATCGAAGCCCAGCGCCGACACGCTTTCACGCTGCGCCGCGAATTGCCGACTCCACAACCGCAGTGTTTCGGCATAGTGGGGCCGCAGGGATATTGTCTCGACGGTGCGCAGATGAGTCGTATCGGAGGTTGTTTCGGCGATTGCCCGCACCGAAGGAACCAATCCGCCGGGAAAAATGTACTTCTGTATCCAGGTGTGAGTACTGCGGCTGGCCAGCATTCGCTCGTGGGGCATGGTGATGGTTTGAAGGGCGAATCGGCCGCCGGGCTTAAGTAACGCGTCAATGGTCTGGAAATACGTTGTCCAGAAATCGAATCCAACTGCTTCGATCATCTCTACCGAGACGATGGCGTCGTATTGGCCTTGTATGTCTCGATAATCGCACAGCTCGACCTGTACTCGGTCGGATAGCCCGGCGGCTTCTACCCGCTGTAGAGCCAGTTTCTGTTGCTCGCTAGACAATGTGACTGACCGCACGTGTGCTCCGCGAGCAGCGGCCGATACGCACAATTGTCCCCAGCCCGTACCGATCTCGAGTACTCGGGTGCCGAGGCCTACCTGTGCGTGGTCCAGTAAGCGGTCGATCTTCCGTCGCTGGGCATCCGCGAGTCCCCCTGCTGTGCACGGAATGTGGTCGAACAGTGCGCACGAATACGTCATCGTATCGTCGAGGAACAGCGCGAAAAAGTCATTCGACAGGTCATAGTGATGCGCGACATTGCGCTGGGCCTGCGGTGGTTCGTTGCGCTGAGCTTGCGGGACGCGCGGCACGGCGAGATGCCGGAACCGTTGCAAGACAGGGGGAATCAACACCCCCATCGATGCTGCCCATGGGGTGAGGAAGCCCGCAAGATCATCGCAGTCCCAGTCTCCGTCCATGTAGGCCTCGCCGAATCCGATCAAGCCGGATCGCCCCAGGCGTCGTGCCAGTGCCGCCGGCCGCCGAACTCTCATGGTGGGCAGGGACGTATCTGCCGCTCCCACAACGGACCCGTCCGGGTACACCACCCGCACCGGGAGCCGCGCGGCCGCACGGCGCAGCAGCTTGTCGGCGACGATCGCACGTGCCGCCGCCAGCGGCCCGGAAGGAACCGGCGCGATATCCAGTTGGAGATGCGATCTGATATCACGCGCATCGGGGGCGGCGCTGTCGAGATGACCGTTCACGCTATCCTCTCCCTCTCGTGCGGAGGTGTGCGCTCCACCACTGGTAGCCCTTTCAGCCACAGTCTGATCCCTTCCGTGCGGATGGCCAGCGCACCCATTAGTGGGGCCAGGGGAGCGGTGGCCTGTAACCACAACAGTTCACTGACACCGGCCCGGCGCCGAATACCGCGCACTGCGGCGAAGAACGGCAGATGTCCGCCTCGCTGTAACCAGATACTGATGTTTAATGTGTCACCGGGGCGAGTAGCTCGAACTCGATATTGTCCGTCGTAGCCGTTAAACGGTGATACGTAAAGCTGTTTGTCCACTGTGGAATTTGTGGTCGGAGGCAGTAGATATGCATGCCGTCCGCCATAGGTGTTATGGACCTCGGCAATGATGTGGACGAGATCGCCGTGGCGATCATGGCACCAGTACAGGCTGAGTGGGTTGAAGACGTGACCCAACACCCGTGCCTGCAGCAGCGCGGTGACCGTACCCCCGCCCAGGTCGACCCCGTGCCCGGCGAGGAATTGATCCACACGTTGGCGCAGTGTGTCGTCGGAATCTCCCCGGAAATGGTCCCGTGCTTGGAAACTGGCGAAGGCGCCCAGGCCATGGGGCAGGCGAGGCGGCTTGTCGATGTCGATGTACCAGTAGTAGCCGCGATAGGTGAATCGGTGGGCCACCGGCGAACGCCGCACATGGATGATTCGGGTGCGGTAGAGGCAGGGAACCGCCGTCGCCGAGTTCATAGTGCCGCAACCCGGTGCTCGCGCTGACCGGCGGTACTGGCCGGCCAGCCCCGGCCCAGCGCTTGTGCTGCACGTAGGCCGGAGGCGGCACCGTCCTCGTGGAACCCCCACCCATGGTATGCACCTGCAAACGCGATGCGGCCGTCGTTGAGACTTGGCAGTCTGCGTTGGGCAGCAACAGATTGCGATGTGTAGACCGGGTGACGGTAGGTCATTTCGGTAAGCACCGCACCGGTGCGCACCAGGTGCTCACCGCCCAGGGTGACCAGAAATCTTCGTGGTCCAGACAAGCTCATCAACCGGGTGATGTCGTACGTCACCACGACATCCTGGGAGCCGCCCCTGCTCAGGTAATTCCACGACGCGCGGGCACGCGCATGGCGCGGCAACAGGGACTCATCGGTGTGCAGTTGCGCGGAATTACTCACGTAATCAATGGCTCCCAGCACTGCCCGTTCATCCTCGGTCGGCTGCGCCAGCAGACCGAGTGCCTGATCGGGATGCGTCGCAATGACGGCGGCATCGAACACGCGCGGCGCGTGCCCCGCAGCCGTTACGGTTACGCCCTCGCGGGCCCGTCTGATCTGGACGACCGGCGCATCGGTGAACGCCTCATGCAGGCCATCCACCACAGCATCGACATACGTGCGCGAACCCCCTGTGACTGTTTTCCACTGTGGTGACCCAAACACCGACAGCATGCCGTGATGGTCAAGGAACCTGAACAAGTACTGCGCCGGATACGCCATGGCCTGCCCCGGCGGACAGGACCACACGGCGGCCACCAGCGGTGTCAGGAAGTGGTCGACGAAGAACTGCGAAAAGCCCAACTGTCGAACAAAATCTCCGAGGCTTAGGGCGTCGGCGTCCGGGGCGGCGAGCAGTCGGCGGGCGCGGCGGTGAAACCGCTTGATTTCCGCCAACATCCGCAGATAGCGGGGGCTCGCGGCAGCGGGTGAGGCGAAGAGGCCGCGCAGACCCCGTGCGCCGGCGTACTCCAAGCCGATGCGGTCATCGCGTACCGACATCGACATATCGGTGTTCGTGGTATGGACATCAAGGTCGTTGAACAGTTGGCATAGCGTGGGGTAAGTCCGGTCGTTATGGACCAAGAACGCGGTGTCGACCGCCGTCGGCTCACCGTGGCCGTCATCAACGAACTGGGTATGAGCATGGCCGCCGAAACGCCCGTCGGCCTCGTACAACGTAACCCGGTCGTGGGCGGCGAGCACGTGTGCCGCGGTCAATCCGGCCACGCCACTCCCGATGACGGCGATGGTCCGTGGCCCGGCCGGACCAAATTTTGTACTCACATCCCTTATTCGGAGTAAACCGGCCCGCGGATGGGTATTGCCGCTTTGGGACGGCGTCCGGCGCGGGCTCTACTTTCGTTACAACCGACCCATCCGAACGACGTTCGGCTCCGAATTGACAACAGAGCCGCACAGACATGCCCGAATACGGCCGCTCGCATGCCCCGCAGAAGAAAGACCGGTAGGTAGACGTTCCCGCCCCAGGAAAGGTTCCGCCCAGATGTCAGACTCACCGCGCCTGCGCCCACATTTCGGCGACGTACAGGCCCATTACGACCTATCGGATGACTTCTTCCGGCTCTTTCTTGACCCGACCCAGACATACAGCTGCGCCTACTTCGAGCGCGACGAAATGACCCTCGAGGAGGCGCAGCTGGCCAAGATTGACTTGGCGCTGGGCAAGCTTCAGTTGGAGCCAGGAATGACGCTGTTGGATGTGGGGTGTGGCTGGGGCGCGACCATCAAACGCGCATTGGAGAACTACGACGTCAACGTCATCGGTCTGACTCTCAGTAAGAATCAGAAGGCGCACGTCGAGAAGCTTCTGGCGGAATCGTGGAGCACCCGGTCGAAGAGCGTCCAGCTGCACGGGTGGGAGGAATTCGACGGCAAGGTCGATCGGATTGTGTCGATCGGCGCGTTCGAACATTTCGGCTTTGACCGCTACGACGACTTTTTCAGGTTTGCTTACGCCGCGCTACCCGATGACGGCGTGATGCTGCTGCACACCATCGCCGGACTGCATCCCAACGAGGTTGTGGCCAAGGGCCTGCCATTGAATTTTGAGCTGGCGCGTTTCATCAAATTCATGGTCACCGAGATCTTCCCCGGCGGGCGGTTACCCTCCATCGAGATGGTGCGAGAGCATGCCGAGCGGGCGGGTTTCAGCTGCACGCGAGTACACCAACTGCAGCCGCATTACGCCAAGACTCTGGACCTGTGGGCGGCGGCACTGGAGGAACACAAGGATGAGGCCATCGCTATACAGGACGAGGTTGTGTACGAGCGTTACATGAAGTACCTCACCGGATGTGCGAACTACTTCCGCATCGGCTACATCGACGTCGCCCAATTCACCCTCCCCAAACTGCACCTCCCGTATCTCGAGAAGTAGCGATTGTCGAAAGGAGCAAGAGTTGAGTGTCATCATGCCGCCCTGGACCCTGGGGGTTGAACTGCTCAAAGCGGCAGGCAACATCGTCGGAATCCGTTCGGGAACCGAAGAACCGCGGTACTCGTCACGGCGACTGACTGCTTCGGTGCAGATCAGGCAGTACAGCAGCCGAGTCGCGGCAGAAACCACCGTTTTGGCCGATGACGAGCGTGCTCGCAGCGAGGGTTTTCGCCGTCTTGCCGGCTACATATTCGGCAAGAACCGCGGGCGGGCCAAGATCGCCATGACCGCACCGGTGGCGCAGCAAAACGACACCATCGCCATGACGGCCCCCGTGGGCCAATTGCCAAGTGTTACTGGCGGTTCGATAATCCGCTTCTACATGCCGGCGAAGTGGACACTGGCAAGCTTGCCTACCCCCGGCGATGAGAGCATCCGGCTCACCGAAGTGCCCGCCGAGACCCTCGCGGTGCTGCGCTTCAGCGGCGACCGATCGGCGGCGGCTGTCACCAGGCGCACCGACGAGTTGCTCAATACCCTGCACAACAACGGCATACAGACCTCAGGCGATCCCCAAGCCTGGTTCTACGACCCACCATGGACACTCTCGTGCGCACGGCGCAATGAGATCGCAGTGCCGATTCGCGTACAGGTGGACGATGCCTCACGAGGCGCCTAGAAAGCAGCGGGACCAGCCTCCCGATGATCGGAGATTAATGGGCATCAGTGATTCGGTGATTGTCGACGAACCCGTCGAGGATGTGTTCGCCTGGTATTCCAGGCCAGGGGCGTTCAGCCGCTTGGCGGCGCCATGGGCGCCGGTAGAGCTAAATACCGAAGCGCATTCGCTGTCTGACGGCACCGCCGTACTCGAATTGCCGGGAGGTCTTCGCTGGGTTGCCCGGCATGACAAGACAGCCTTCCTGCCGGGCCGACGATTCGTCGACGAGGCGGTCGCGACGGGACTGCGCTCGGCGGTCAGTGGTGTGTTGCCCTGGAGGCATATTCACGAGTTCGAGCCCGTAGGCGATCGCAGCACGCGGGTGCGCGACACGATCGAAACTCCCATTCCGGGACGGCTTCTCGCCGATCTCATGGCATATCGACACCGGCAACTCGGCGGTGATCTGGCCGCGCACCGCAGGGCCACCGACCACGGAATGAACGCCTCGACGGTGGCTGTTACCGGCGCGACCGGGCTAGTGGGCACCGCACTTACCGCGTTCCTCAGCACCGGTGGACACCGCGTGATTCGCCTAGTCCGCGGAGAGCCGAAGAGTCCTACGGAGCGAAATTGGGAGCCAGATAATCCCGACCCCGCCGTGTTGGAAGGCGTTGATGCCGTTATCCATCTGGCGGGTGCCAGCATCGCCGGACGCTTCACCCACCGGCACAAAGAACTGATCGCCTCAAGCCGAATCGAGCCCACGCGCCTCCTTTCCCGAGCCGCCGCGTCCGCAGGTGTGAGTACCTTCGTCAGCGCGTCAGCGGTGGGGTACTACGGGAAGAACCGAGGCGACGAAACGCTCACCGAGACAAGCCCACCCCCGCCGGCGGCGGACTTCCTTTCCGATGTGGTCGCTCGTTGGGAGCAGGCGGCGTTGGCAGGCGAGGGTGCCGGGACTCGCGCCGTCACCGTCCGCACCGGCATCGTTCAGTCGCCCCGCGGCGGAACGCTCAAGCTGCTGCTTCCGCTTTTCCGGGCCGGTCTGGGCGGGCCCCTGGGCTCCGGCACTCAGTGGTTGCCATGGATCGGCATTGACGACCTGGTAGACATCTATCACCGATGCCTGTGGGACCTTTCACTATCGGGCCCGGTTAACGCCGTGGCGCCCGGCGTGGTTCGCAACATCGACTACACACGGGCACTGGCCCGGGCCGTCCGTCGCCCGGCGGTCATACCAGTACCCGCCTTCGGCCCTGCGCTAGTACTTGGCCGAGAGGGTGCCGAAGAGCTCGCGATGGCGAGTCAGCGTGTTTCTCCCGTAACGCTATTGGATCGTCAGCATGTCTTCCGGGCTCAGGACATCGGTCCTGCCTTGGGTCATCTGTTGGGAAGTCGGATCCGCTCGTGAGTGTTATCTGGTGGGCCCGCCGCGACTTGCGGTTGGCCGACAATCCCGCGCTCCGCGCCGCGGCCGAGAGCGGCGATGTACTTGCCGTGTTCATCCTGGACCCGCAGCTGCTTGGCAGCGCACCACGTCCGCGGGATGCGTGGCTTGCCGCCAACGTCCTTGACCTCGATCGACAACTCGATGGACGACTCTGCCTGAAATCCGGTGCACCGGAACAGGTCCTGGTAGAGCTGGCCGAACGTGTCGGCGCAACTGAAGTGCATGTGGCCCGGGAGACGACTCCCTTCGGCCGGCGCCGGGATACATCGGTATCCGCCGAGCTGGCGAAGATCGGCGTGGACTGGATCGAGACGGGCTCGCCCTACGCCGTGACGCCGGGCCGGATCACCAAATCAGACGGGTCTACGTATCGGGTGTTCACCGCATTCGAACGCGCCTGGCGCGCGCACCACTGGCCCCGCCCCGCCCAGCTGCAAACCAGCCCTTCCTGGGCGAAACCCCCCGCATCCGCACAATCAAGCCCCGCCCGATCTTCACTCGCCGGGCTCGCTCAGCGCTGCGGCATCGCTCTGCCTCCCGCGGGCGAGGGCGCGGCTCGCGCACGGTGGGAACATTTCCTCGCACACGATCTGACGGGGTACGCCGCTGGTCGTGACCGCGCCGACGTGGATGCCACATCCAGGATCTCGCCCTACCTCAAAGTTGGGGCGATCCACCCCCGCACACTTCTCGCTGATCTGGCGGCCATCGCAGGCCAAGACGCCGCCAAGTTCATCTCGGAGCTGGCCTGGCGAGATTTCTACGCCGACGTGCTTTTTCACCAGCCGCATTCCGCGCACACCGACTTAACCGATGCCCTAGCGCATTTGACCTATGCCGAACCCGGCGGGGGCTTCAGGGCCTGGCAACGTGGAGAAACGGGATACCCACTGGTTGATGCCGGCATGCGGCAACTGCTTGCCGAAGGGTGGATGCATAACCGAGTTCGGATGGTCACCGCGAGCTTCTTGACCAAGGATCTCCATATTTGGTGGCCGCACGGAGCCAGGCACTTCATGAACCACCTCATCGACGCCGACAGCGCATCCAACACGCACGGCTGGCAGTGGGTCGCGGGAACGGGCACCGACGCGGCCCCGTACTTCCGAGTTTTCAACCCCACGGCTCAGGCACAAAAGTTCGACCCCAACGGCGACTACATCCGCAAGTACATCCCGGAACTGCGGCACCTATCCGGGGCCTCGGCTATTACGCCCTGGAAATACCCCGACGGCCATACGCGCGGATACCCGACCACCATCGTCGATCACGCAGAGGAAAGGAACATCGCACTGCACCGTTACCGGTCCAGGCAAGATCACTAGTTATTCAGCTGCCACACCGAGAAATTCAGCACCACCGCGAATGTGGTCCACGTCAGGTAGGGCAGCAGTAGTATTGCGGCCCAACGGCTTTGGTGCCAGAACAGTGCCACAGTCGCGGCGATGAACGCCCACAACACGAAGATCTCGATGAATGCCGTTCCCCGCCAACCAAGACCGAAGAACAGTGGTGTCCAGGCCATGTTCAGGACAAGTTGAACGCCGTACACCGCTAGTGGTACCCGATTTTCCCGTGCGGGGTGTGATCGCCATACCAGCCATGCTGATACCGCCATTGACGCGTACAGCACGGCCCACATGGGTCCAAAAAGTGAGGCCGGTGGGGCCCAGCCGGGTTGTTGCAGACGGCCATAACCTTCCGCAGTGCTGGTCGTGGTTGCCCTGCCGATTCCGGCGGCGACGGTTACCGCAATGACAGATACGGCAAGCCCAGCCCATTCCCTGGGCCATCGGCGCGAAATCCCTTGGGTCATATCGCCATAGTAGTCACGCAGTGTGACGCGCACGGTGGTGTTGGCCGACGCCAACGCGCTGGTGGTGCAGCTGCTGCGCGGCCAGCCCTAGCCCGGGTCAGGCGAGCGCGATAGGAACGATCGACAGCAGCCCGGGCACCACCAGCGCCAGGCTGCCCGCGAGGGCCAGCAGCCTGCGGAACAGATTGTCCTGCTCCTCGACCGCGCTGTTGCCGATGATCAGAGTGCCCGCCACGTGAATCGGATTCATCACCATCAGTGCCGCGGGCACGCAGACCGCGCACACCACCCAGAACATCTGGGCCGGCTCAGTGAAGGTGGAGAACACGACAGGCATCATCAGTCCGAGCACCCCGAGCGTCGAGCTTTCGATATTGCACAGCAGGGCAGTCAGATACGCCAGCACCAGGATCAGAACAGGGCCCGTCCCGAGGCGATGCAAGACGCTCGCGATCGAATCGATGGTGCCGATCTTCTGCATCAGCCCGAGATAGGTGAGCAGACCGCACAGCAGCAGGATGCTGGGCCAGGGAATCCTGGCCAGCAGTGACCGCTCCTGCGGGCGGAAGGCGATCTGCAGCAGCGCGGCGAGGGCTATCGCGGTCACCCCGACATCGGTTTTGGCGACCACCACGAGTAGCACGAAGGTCAGCAGTGCCAGGCCCGCGCACCAGGCGTACCGAATTGAAGGACATTCAGCCGCATCGGTTTCCGTGACCGCGGCGGGTGCCGGGGTGAGGTCGAAGCCCCCGCCGCGGCGGCGCCGAAACGCGTCGAGCAGCTGCAGGCACAGCACCACCAGGGCCGCGACCACCATGGAGACGGCCCACAGCGCCCATCCCGGATAGCTGACGTGAAATTTGGTGGCGGCGGCGCGCACGACCGCACCCGTCGGGTTCAGTGGGGAGAGGCCGGCGCTGTTGGCCCCGATCACCACGCCCAGCTCGCACAGATAGAAGCTGCTGCGGTACCGCACCGTCACGTGTGCCACCAGCGGCACCAGGAATGCGATGACAGCCGTCGAGAACGCGCCCACCGTGGACAACAGGGCGCCGACAAGAAAGCCCGCCCAGGGCAGCAAGGCGTGACGATCGCCCACCGCCCCGTATACCAATTCGACGAACCAACTCAGGGTGCCGCTGCGCTCCAGATGCGCGAACAGCAGTGAGACGCCGACGATCAGCGCGAAGATATCGCCGGGGAACGTCGTGTACATAGCCTTCGCGTCCAGCCCCGAGAGCGCGAGAACCGGCAACGCGGCGCCGAGGGCCAGCACACCGATGTTCATCCTGCGCCAGATCGCGGCCACCAGCACCAGGACCAGCATGACGATCGAAAGGGCTTGGGCAGCAGACACTTAGGCGACCTTTCGGGAGACGTGCGGGCGCGACCCTGCGACCGATAGCGGGACTTGGCTGCGATCTGTCACGGTACCCGCAACCCTCGGCATGGGAAGCGCGGCGGAACCTAGCGGTCGGCCTGGTTCATGGTGGCCTCTTCCAGGTCGAGGCCGCGTAGAACGGTGCGCAGCACCTCATCGTCGATGTTGCCGGCATCGCGTTCGGCGATGAACACCGCGCGTTCGACTTCCAGCATCTCCAGTCGCAGGTTCCGGAACGCCGCCATCGGGCTTTCACCGGCGTCTTCGTCGTCGCGTCCGAGGCGCTCCCATGCCGCGTTGCGGCGCCGGGTGTTCCAGTGCCGCAGGATTTCCGCGGCGCGGCTGCGCACATTGGTGTCCTCGATGCCGTCGTTGTCGTCGAGGAGTTCTTCCAAGCGGTCGGCGGCCGCGCGGGCGGCCTTGTCTTGGGCCGCTGCCTCGGCCAGGGCATCCTTACGTTCGTCGTCACTTTGCACGCCGAGCACGCGGATCACCCATGGCAGCGTAAGCCCGTGCAGTAAAAGGGTTCCCACCACGACAACAAAGGTGAGGAAGACGATGTGTGGGTGTCCGGGCAGCGGTTCACCGGTGACGGTGGTGAGGGGAACCGCGAAGGCCATGGCCAGGGACACCACGCCGCGCATCCCGGCCCAGGCCACCACGAAGACTCCGCGCGCCGAGGGGCGCTGGCCGGGTGGGCGCATATAGGCGAACGCGAAGACGAAGACGATGCGGACCGCTATCACCGTGGTCAGCACGGCGACGGAGGACAGCACGATGGTGTTGAAGGACAAGCCCCGCAGTCCCTGGATGACCTTGGGGAGCTGCAGTCCGATGAGCAGGAACGCGAAGGACTCGAGTAGCAGCTGCACGGCCCTCCACACCGCGTCGTCCTGGAGCCGGGTGGCGTACCCGGCGTGCACCGAGCGGTGTCCCAGCATCAGGCCCGCGACCACGACGGCGATCACACCGGAGCCGTGAATCTCCTCAGCCAGCAGATAGGCGAAGAACGGCACCACCAGCCCGATGGCGCTTTCCGAGAGCGGATCGTCGAGCTTGCACCGGATGATGTTGACCAACTTGCCGATGACAAACCCGACGAAGACACCACCGACGGCTGCGAGGGCGAAGATCTTGAAGCCGTCCGCCACGGTGGCGCCGAGCCCGATCGCCGCGGCGATCGCGACCCGATACGCGGTGAGCGCGGTAGCGTCGTTGAGCAGGCTTTCCCCGCCCAGCAGGGTCATGATGTTGCGTGGCAGGCCCAGGCGGCGGCCGATGGCGGTGGCGGAAACCGCATCCGGTGGGGCCACGATGGCACCGAGGACCATGGCACCGGCCAACGGCAGCTCGGGGACGGCGTAGAACGCCACAAAGCCCACGGCGATGGTGGTCACCAGGGGAAGCAGCACGGCAAGGCTGCCGACTGCCCTGGTGTTCTTACGCAGGTTGACGTACGAGCTCTCCAGCGCCGTCGTGTAGAGCAGCGGCGGCAGGATCACGAACAAGACCAGGTCCGGATCCATTTCGATGGACGGCATACCCGGGATGGTCGCGGCCGCCAAACCCGCCACGACCAGCACCAACGGGGTGGACAGGCCGAATCGCCGGGAAATCGCGGCCAGCACCAACGCGGCCGTGAGTACAGCCAACAGTGAAACGTTCACATTCGTATTCTGTGCGGAGAACGGTTCGGACATCCAAGTGGGCACGCGAGAGGACAGATATGAGGCGGCTGTTTCGGCGTGGATCATCCGCGCCCACGTCGACACCGGACCAAGGTCTCTGTCCGGAGCTGGCGGCTGCTGCCGGGCAAGACCCGCAGCCCCGTACACCCGGTGAATGCGAGGACTGTGCCGCGCTGGGCGAGCAGGTGTGGGCGCATTTGCGGATGTGCCTGGAATGCGGTCGGGTCAGCTGTTGTGATTCCAGCCCTCACCAGCACGCCACCGCGCATTTTCATGCCAGCGGGCATCCGGTGATGCGTTCACACGAGCCGGGTGAGAATTGGCGCTGGTGTTACGTTCACAGCACTCTCGGTTGAGGATATGTGGCAATCTGGCACGCTAGGCACGGCCCAAAGGGGCTTGCAGACCGACCGGAAGGCGTGAACGGCATCGTGGTGACGCAGGAGGGTTCGCCTCCCAGCGAGCAGGGGACGGCGGCGTCGACAGACATCGTCGAGCCCGTGCGCGCCGAGGCGGCACCAGTGACTGAAGACGCCGTCCGCGCCACCAATGGGGCCAAATCCGGCGTGAAGGCCGCCAAGGCTGTCAAGAGCGTGGAGCCCGTCGTCAAGACCACCGAAGCACCGGATACCGCGGCGGATGCGTCCGTGACGGCCGCGCCGGAAGCTCCGGAGCCCGAGGATCTGCCTGTCGAGGAAGCGGAACCGTCGGCCGGTAGTCGCACCACCGTGATGTTGCTCGGCTCGGGTGAGCTGGCCAAGGAACTGGCCATCTCGTTCCAGCGGCTGGGCGCCGAGGTGATTGTGGTGGATACCGCAACGGGCGGGCCGGCCCACGGTGTGGCGGATCGTTCCGTGCTCGCGCCGATCGGCGAGTCCGAACGCCTCTATGAGCTCATCGAGAAGGAACGGCCCCGGTTTGTGGTGCCGCTGGTCGAGTTGGCGTCGCGTGAGGCTCTGGACAAGCTCGCCGAGGACAAGATCACTGCCGTGATCCCGACGGCCAAGGCGGTCAGGCTCGCCGCCGACCGCGAAGGGATGCGGCGGATGGCCGCCGAGGAGCTTGGCCTGCCCACGCCCACCTATTGGTTCGCGAACTCGGTCGAGGAGTTGCGCGCGGTGCTGGAGACGTCGGGTTTCCCGGCGGTGGTGCGCCCGGTGGCGGCGGCGTACGGCCAGGGGCAATCGGTGGTGCTGCGCGACGGTGACCTCACGCCGGCCTGGGAACAGGCCATCGCGGCCAACATCGGCGGCGGCCGCCGGGTCATGGTGGAAACCGCGGTGGAGATCGATTACGAGATCACGCTGCTCACGGTGCGCACCGCCGGAGTAGGTGGCGCAACCAGGCTGTACTTCTGCGAGCCCATCGCGCACCGGCAGAGCGGCACCGACGCGATGCAGATGTGGCAGCCGCAGCCGCTGAGTCAGGCGGCGCTGGAGCTGGCGCGATCGATCGCCGCGCGCGCGGTCAATGCTCTTGGCGGACACGGTGTCTACGGTGTCGAACTGTTCGTCCGGGGCGACGAGGTGTACTTCTGCGATGTGAGCGCCCGGCCGTACGACTCGGGGCTGGTGACCGTGCGGTCACAGCGGCTATCGGAATACGACATGCACGCGCGCGCCGTCCTGGGCGCGCCGATCGACACCATCCTGGTGTCCCCGGCGGCGGCCGAGGTGGTCTACGGCGACGGGCACGGTCCGGCGCCAAGGCAACTCGATGAGGCGTTGCAGACCCCCGAGAGCGACCTGCGGGTGTTCGGGCATGCGGAAGCGCACCGCCGCCGCCGTGTCGCGGTGGCACTGGCGACCGCCCCCAACACCGCGCTGGCACTGAATCGTGCGCAGCAGGTCGCCAGGCATCTGCGGTGACTGGACGGGATGAGCCGGCGGGCGCGGATGACTCTGAGGATCGCGGCAGTATCGGCCCGTTCATAGCCGGTGCGGCGATCTTTGGAATCGTGGTGATCGGTATCGCGGTATCGACCTTCCTCCGGTCGGGTGACGGCCTCACCCCGGAAGGTCGCGTGGGCAGGGCTGTTGTCGCGCAGAACGACGCGTTGCAGCGCCGCGCCTACGCCGACTATCTGAAGGCGACGTGCCGCGCCGTCGTCGTACCGGAGCAGAATGTGATTGCCGCGCAGGACAAATCCGAGGCAGCGCATGGGAATCGCTTCATCGACGACGTCAAAGACATCAAGATCAGCGCAGACACCGCCACCGGGTCGGTGACCTATCACTACACAAAATCCGAGAACAACAAGCTCACCGCGGCCGTTTCCTTCGTCAATGAAGACGGCTCGTGGAGAGTGTGCAGTCAGTACTGACGGTCTTCGCGCAAGCGGCTCATCACAACCAATAGACTGGCTCTTCGTGGGCTACGCAGGAGATATCACCCCTGAGGCAGCGTGGGCGCTGCTCAAGGAAAACCCGGAAGCCGTGCTGGTCGATGTGCGCACGTCGGCGGAGTGGAAGTGGGTCGGCGTTCCCGATCTCACCGAGCTCGGGCGCGATGTCGTGTACATCGAGTGGGTGCGCTCCAACGGTGAACGCAACGGCGAGTTCCTCGCGGAGCTGGCGGCTGCGGGCGTGACCGGGCCGTCCCAAGGGGACGATCGCCCGGTGATATTCCTGTGCCGGTCCGGTAACCGGTCGATCGGCTCGGCCGAACTGGCCACCGAGGCGGGAATCGCGCCGTCTTACAACGTGCTTGACGGTTTTGAGGGCAATCTGGACGAGAACGGGCATCGGGGCAGCGTCGGTTGGCGCGCCATCGGCCTGCCGTGGCGGCAGTCATGAATCAGACTCCTGACGGCATCCCATCGGTGCGGATTCCGAAGGCACTTCCCGACGGCGTGAGCCAGGCGACCATTGGCGTGCGCGGGGGGTTGCTGCGCTCGGAGTTCGAAGAGACCGCCGAGGCGATGTACCTGACCTCCGGGTATGTCTACGAGAGCGCGGCCGCGGCCGAGCGAGCGTTCACCGGCGAGGTCGACCGGTACGTGTACTCGCGCTACGGCAACCCCACGATCTCCATGTTCGAGGAGCGGCTGCGGCTGATCGAGGGTGCCGAGGCCGCGTTCGCGACGGCAACCGGCATGTCGGCGGTCTTCACGGCGCTGGGCGCGCTGTTGGCCGCCGGTGACCGGCTGGTGGCCGCGCGCAGCCTGTTCGGGTCGTGTTTTGTGGTCTGCAACGAGATCTTGCCCCGCTGGGGTGTGGAGACCGTGTTCGTCGACGGCGAAGATCTCTCCCAGTGGGAAGAGGCGCTGTCGGTTCCCACGCAGGCAGTTTTCTTTGAAACCCCCTCCAACCCAATGCAATCGCTCGTCGATATCGAGGCGGTATGCAAGCTGGCCCATGCCGCGGGTGCAAAGGTGGTGTTGGACAACGTCTTCGCGACCCCGCTGCTGCAACAGGGCATCCCGTTGGGTGCCGACGTGGTGGTCTACTCGGGCACCAAGCACATCGATGGCCAGGGGCGGGTTCTCGGCGGCGCCATCCTGGGCGAGAGTGAGTACATCGAGGGGCCGGTCAAGACGCTGATGCGGCACACCGGACCGGCGCTCAGCCCGTTCAACGCCTGGACGCTGGTGAAAGGCCTTGAAACACTGGATCTTCGGGTGCGTCACGCAAACGAATCTGCCCACAAGATCGCTCAGTTCCTGGAGCAGCACCCGTCGGTGCGTTGGGTGCGTTATCCGTTCCTGGCGTCGCATCCGCAGTACGAGCTGGCCAAGCGGCAGATGCGTGGCGGCGGCACCGTGGTCACCTTCGAGCTCGAGGCCGACGGCGTGGCGGGCAAACAGCGCGCCTTCCAGGTCCTCGACGGGACGTCGCTCATCGACATCTCGAACAACCTGGGTGACTCCAAGTCGCTGATCACGCACCCGGCCACCACCACCCACCGGGCCATGGGCCCCGAGGGCCGCGCGGCGATCGGGCTGTCCGACGGAGTGGTCCGCTTGTCGGTCGGGCTGGAGTCCACCGATGACCTCATCGCGGACCTGGAACGGGCACTCGGCTAACTCGGGCTAGCTTTAGTTAGCAGGGGCTAGCACTCCGGGAAGTTCCTTTGTAGTATCCCGTCATGACGCAACGAAGCGTTCATGTCGCGGTGCTGGTGTTTGCCGCCGTGATGATGTCGCAGGCCCTGAGTGCTTGCTCGATGTCGGATTTCGTGGGCGGCGCCGTGGAGCGCACCACCTATCCGCCGATCACGCCCATCCCGCCGCCCCCGCCCGGCGCCAGCACGCTGCCGGCGGACTTTCCTCACGACATCCCTGTCGTCAAAGGCACCTACCGCCAAGACGGTCAGGGCGATTCTCGGACGCTGGCCGTCAGCGGTGTCGACGCGACGGCGGTACCCGCCGCCGGCAAGCTTTTGACCGATGCCGGATTTGAGCATCAAACCGTGCTGGGCCAGGACGCCTATCTCAACAACAAGTACACCGTGCTGGTCGTCGGCGACGACCTCGGCGGAACCTTCACGCTGCGCTACACCGTCATGCCGATGACCGGGGTACCTGCCATGCCGAGCGTCACCTTCCCGCCGTTGATCTGAGGAGCCGACAATGTCGCACCAATACAGTCCGGCGTTCGAGCGGGCGGGGCGCTTCGTGGCCAAGCGCGCAAAGCTGGTGATACTTGCCTGGATTGCCGTCGGGATCCTGGTCAACACCGCCTGGCCTCAGCTGGAGCGGGTGGCCAACGAGCATTCGGTGAGCCCGCTGCCGACGGGCGAGGTGAGCCCCGCGCTGGCGTCGATGAAGGAGATGGGGAAGGCCTTCGGCCGTCCCGGAATCGACAACGCCGTCATCGTTGTGATGCACAGCGACAAGGGATTCGACGCCGACGCGCAGGCGCGGTACACGGCGCTGATCGAGCGGTTGCGGGGCAACCGGGAGTACGTCACCTTTGTCCAGGATCAGCTGGGCGATCCCCGGATGCGCAACAACCCGGTGGCCCGCAGACAGGTTCTCAGTGCGGACGGCACCACGTGGTACACGTTGGCGGGTCTGGCCGGTGATCTCGGTACTCCGTTGGCGCAGAGGGCATATCGTTCTGTCGACGACTTGGTGCAGCAGACCTTTGCCGGTTCGGCCACCACGGCGAATATCACGGGGGCGGCGGGAACCGTCACCGACATGGGCAACGCCGCGCTGGGTGATCTGCCGAAAATCGGCGCGGTGACCGTGGTGGTCATCGGCCTGATCCTGCTGTTGGTGTTCCGTTCGTGGTTCACCGCGATGTTGCCGCTGTTGGTGATGGGGATGAGCCTGCTCATCGCGCGCGGCGTCATCGCCGGGCTGGCCGATCGTGGGCTGGTCCCGGTGTCGTCGGTGTCGGCGGGATTGATGATGGCCGTGCTGATGGGGGCCAGCGTCAACTACACGGTGTTCCTGGTCAGCCGATATCACGAACGGATCCGGGCGGGGGAGACGCCGCCGGATGCCTTGGCCCATGCCTGCGGTTCGATGACCAGGGTCATTCTGGCGACTGCGGCCACGGTGGCGATCGCGAACGTCGCTCAGCTGACCGCCAGGCTCGCCTTCCTGGCGGCGGCCGGGCCGGCGGTGTCGATGGGTGTCATCGTGGCGTTCTTCGTGGTCACCACCATGCTGCCCGCGACGCTGAGCCTGGCTGCCAAGCACGGGCTGGGCCTGCCGGGATCTGATCGGGCCGGCGCCTACTGGCACCGGATGGGCGTCACCATCGTGCGGCATCCGTGGCCGGTGTTCGGGATCGCGGCAGTGATTTTGTTGGCAGCCGCATCCTTTGTGCCGTTCATGCGGCCCAGTTTCGATATGTCGAGGGTGCTGCCGGAATCGGCGCAATCGAACCAGGGGATGCGCATGCTCAACGCCCATTTCCCGACGAATTCAACTATGCCGCAGTATCTTTTGATACAGGCCAACAGCGACTTGCGTACCCCGCGGGCATTGGCAGATCTGGACCAGTTGGCCGAGCGCGTTTCTCAGCTCGAGGGTGTGGGCAAGGTTGTCGGCATCACCCGGCCGGACGGGAACAAGCTCACCCAGGCGACGCTGGCATGGCAGATCGGTTACATGGGAACACAGATCGACAAGACCAGTGGTCAGGTCAATACCGACTTGCGGCCCCAGCTTGATCGGATGTCCAAGCTGGCCGATGTCATGTCAGCCATGACCAACGAGCTGGGCGACGGGGATCTGTCCCGGCTGCAGCAGATGATGCCGCAGATGTTGTCGATGGCCAAAGAGGTTGAGAGTCAGCTCGATCGATATCAGTCGTTGATATCGCAGATGGGCACAGTGGCCGGGATGGTGGATCAGCTGGCGAGGATGGGCCCCTCCGTCGAGGCGACGTTCTCCGCGCTCGATGCAGGGGCATCATTGAGCCAGACGCTGACCGAATCCCCTTTCTGTCCGGTGCAACCCGATTGTGTGAAGCTCCGCGATCAGCTTGTCGAGCTGCGCGACAAGGGACCGCTGTCTTCGGCGGAAAGCCTGCGCGAGTCGGTGCGAGCGGTCACCGGGGGTAAGACGGTCACTGCGCTGCTGGGCGATATGAACAATCAGTTCAAGCAGATTCGAGGATTGCTGGCGAAGCTGCCCGAGATGCAGCGAAAGTTTGAACGCATATCGGGCTACTTTCAGCAGCTGCGCGGGCTGGGGGTGGACATGGATTCCGTCAAGACCATGGGCACGCGAATTCGTGACTTGAACACTCAGCTCGAGGACACCGTACGGTCGATGGGTGAGGCGGCCGTCACCCTGCAGGGAATCAGTAAGAATTCCAGTTCTACTGCGGCATCAGGGTTTTCGGTACCAGGCGCAATGCTGCAGAACCCGGGATTCAAAGACCTGAGCGCGGCATTCTTGCAGGACGACGGGCGTACTGCCATGTACCTTATCCAGTCTCCGCTGAATCCCTATGGGCCCGAGGCCATGCGTCTGAGCCGCGATATGCAGCGGGTCGGCAATGAGGCCACCCCCAACACCGCGCTGGCCGGTGCCACGGTGTCGGTGGGCGGATTCCCCGCCATCAACGCGGACCTGAAGAAGGCATACGACAGCGATCTGCGCGAGATCATCGGGGTCACGTTGTTCATCATCTTCGTGGTGATGTGCCTGCTGCTGCGATCCGTCGTCGCGCCGCTGTACTTGCTGGGCACGGTGGTGCTCACCTATGTCGCGTCGCTGGGCGTCGGCGTGCTGGTGTTCCAGGTTCTCCTTGGGCAGCAGCTGGATTGGGCTGTGCCGGCGATGACCTTTGTGCTTGTGGTCGCGGTCGGTGCCGACTACAACATGCTGTTCATCTCACGCCTGCGGGAGGAGAGTGCCCGCAGCATGCGGGTCGGCATCATCCGTACCGTCCGCCAGACCGGCTCCGTGATCACCTCGGCGGGCCTGGTGTTCGCCGCCAGCCTGCTGGGAATGATGGTCGGCTCGGTCAACCAGATGGTGCAGATGGGATTCATCATCGGCGTGGGCATCTTGCTGGATACCTTCGTCGTACGAACCCTCATGGTGCCCACGCTGGCGCAGGCCTTCGGAAAGCTCAGCTGGTGGCCGTCGAAGGCCTGACTAGCCGTGGCTCACGAACTTGGTGGGCCGCAGGTAGAGGATGACCCGGTCGGCCTCGTCGCCGGTGCTCTTGCCGGCCCACGGTGCCTGGTACAGGTGGGCGAGCGCCTGGATGAACGATCCGGTGGGATCATCGTCGATCTGGTCGATGGTGCCCCGTACTTCCAGGTACCGGTAGGGGTTGGTGGGGTCCAGGATCGAGAACGCGACGCGCGGCTCGGCCTGAATGTTGCGAAACTTGGCCCGCTTGTTGGTGTGGGTGAACCGCACCCGCTCGCCATCCCATTCGAACCACATGGGGCTTGACTGCGCGGAGCCGTCGCCGGCGACCGTGGCGAGGTGGCCGTAGAGCCGTTGTTCCAGGAGATCTTCAAAGCCTGCGGGGATTTCTGGCATGACCTATTGGAACATGACGGATCGCCACCGTTCGATTCGCCGGGAGCCAAAGACTGTTGTCGACTGGTCGGTGTTTCTAGGTTCGATCGCATGACATCGGCACCTGCTGCGCCTGCGCGCGTCCGGGTGGCTGACGAATCTGCCGAGCCGCCATTGCGGGTGCGGCGGCGCCCACGCCCCGGGAACTGGATCCTGTCGGCGGTCGCGCTGGTATTTGTCGCCATGTTCGTGCACGGTTTGGTGCGTAACCCGGGCTGGGATTGGCCGACGTTCGCGCGCTACTTCACCGCCAAGTCGGTGCTGGCAGCGCTCTGGCTCACCCTGCGATTGACGTTTTACGGCACGGTGCTGGGCTTTGTTCTCGGGGTGGCGCTGGCGGCTGCGCGCTTGTCCAAAAACCCGGTTTTGCAGTCCATTTCGTGGACGTATGTATGGATTTTCCGCTCCATACCGCTGATCGTGCAGCTGTTGTTCTGGTTCAACATCGCCTACCTGTACGACACCATTAGCTTCGGTGTCCCCTTCGGCCCGGCGCTGATCACCATCGACACCAACGAACTGCTCAGCGGCCTGACCGCCGCGGTGATCGGGTTGACCCTGCATCAGGGCGCCTACTTCGCGGAGATCATCCGGGGCGGAATATTGTCCGTGGACGAGGGGCAGTTGGAAGCCGCTGCGGCCCTGGGTATTCCCCGCCGCCGCCAGTTCTTCAGGATCGTGCTGCCACAGGCCATGCGATCGGTCATGCCCAACGCCGCCAACGAGGTCATCAGCCTGGTGAAGGGTACGTCCATCGTGTCCACCGTGGCCATCGCCGATCTGTTCTATCAGGTCCAGGTCATCTTCGGGCGTAACGGACGGGTGGTGCCGCTGCTCATGGTGGCCACCGTCTGGTACATCGTCATCACCTCGGTGTTGACGGTGGTGCAGTACTACATCGAACGGTATTACGCCCGTGGTGCGCATCGATGAGCACCATCGAGGTGCGGGGTGTGCATAAGTCCTACGGTCAGGTCGCGGCCCTCCGCGATGTGAATCTGACTGTGCGGCAAGGAGAAGTGACGGTCATCATCGGGCCCTCCGGTTCGGGCAAGTCGACGCTGCTGCGCACCCTGAACCATCTGGAGAAGGTGGACGCCGGGACCGTACGCATCGACGGTGAGCTGATCGGGTACCGCCAGCGCGGCTCGGTGCTCTACGAGTTGCCGGAACGCGCGATCTTGCGACAGCGCTCGCAGGTCGGCTTCGTGTTCCAGAACTTCAATCTGTTCCCGCATCTGACGGTGCTGGAGAACATCATCGAAGCGCCGTTGGCAGCGCGGCGGGCATCGCGCGCCGATCTGGAGGCCGAGGCAACGCGGCTACTGGAGCGTGTGGGAGTCGCCGATAAGGCTGCCGAGTATCCGCGCCGGCTCTCCGGCGGCCAGCAGCAGCGCGTGGCCATCGCTCGCGCGTTGGCCTTGCGCCCCAAGGTGATCCTGTTCGACGAGCCCACCTCGGCTCTGGACCCCGAACTGGTCAACGAGGTGCTCGACGTCATTCGGCAGCTCGCGCGGGACGGCGCCACCCTGGTGATCGTCACACATGAGATCGGGCTTGCCCGGGAGATCGCCGACACCGTCGTGTTCATGGATCGCGGTGCCATCGTCGAGCAGGGGCCGCCTAAGGAGGTACTGGACAACCCGTCGCATGCGCGTACCGCCAGCTTCCTGTCCAAGGTGTTGTCGTGAAGCGCCTTGCCGCTCTCTGCTGCACGGCGCTGATGGTCCTCACCGGGTGTGCTGTCGGGGTGGAGCCCGAGATGTCGTCAGCATTCAATCTCGGCCCGGAACAAGACCGTATCCGGGCCGCCAAGGTGGACGCCATTGCCGCCGAGGTGCCTGACGCAATCCGCAAGCGTGGCACGCTCATCGTGGCCGGAGATACCGATACCGCGCCGCCATTGCGTTTCTACGCCACTGATGACAAGACGATAATCGGGATCGAGACGGATATCAGCTATCTGGTCGCCGATATCCTGGGGCTGCGTGTCGATCTGCGATCGGCGGACTGGGCGCAGAATTTCGTGAAGGTGGATTCGGGCGAGGTGGACGCGCTTATCTGCAATGTGACGGTGACCGAGGAGCGTAAGGAAAAGTTCGACTTCGCGACCTACCGCCGGGACAACGTCACCTTCGAGGCCCGGCGCTCGCTGGATTGGGAGGTCAAGGGTCCCAGGGATATCGCGGGCAAGACCATCGGCGTCGGGTCGGGCACCAACCAGGAGGAGCTCCTGGTGCGGTGGAACGAAGAGAACGTCGCGGCGGGCCTGCCCGCCGCCGAACTCAAGTATTTCCAGCAGGCCACCGGGTACTACCTGGCGCTGGCCTCCGGCCGCATCGATGCCTACGTGGGGCCCAATCCGTCAGCGGTTTTCCATTCGCAGGCCACCGGGCAGACCAAGCTGGTCGGTACTTTCTCGGGCGCGGGGGAGGCGCTACAGGGCGAGATCGCGGTGCTCACCAAGAAGGACAACGGGCTGGTGCGCGCCTTCGCCGACGCCATCAATCACGCGATTGCCGACGGCGCGTATCGTAAGGTGTTGCAGCGCTGGGGATTGGAAGACGAGGCAGTGGCCAAATCGGAGATCAATCCTCGCGGACTACCCAGGCAAGGATGACATGACGGCATGTGAGGATCTGCTGCAGTTCGTGACGGTGGAGCAGCAGGATCCGTTGGCGGCTCCGCTGCTTGCCGAGCTGGCGGTCGAGTACAGCACCCGATACGGCGGCACCCTCGATGAGCACCACGAGCTCCTGGTGAGTTATCCGGCCACCCATTTCTCCGCCCCGGACGGCGGGCTGCTGATCGGACTGCAGGGCGGCGCGGCCGTGACCGGCGGTGCGTTCCAGCGATACGACGCGGATACCGCTGAGCTCAAACGCATCTGGACCTCCAGTGCGCACCGCCGTCAGGGGCTGGCGGGACGCACCCTGGCCGCGCTGGAATCGGAGATCCGCAGCCGCGGGTACCGGCGGGTCTACCTGACCACCGGTCCGCGCCAGCCCGAGGCCAAGGCGCTGTATCTGTCGGCGGGGTATCGTCCGCTGTACGACCAAGATCTGTCCGCGGACGAGGTCGGTATTCACCCGTTCGAGAAGGACTTGTGAGCGGCGCCTGCCGCAAATTCCGTTGCCTACGTGGGCTATCCCTGGTGAAATCTGCCGCATGCAGTACTCAAGTGAGACGCCGCGACTGATAGCCGAAGGGAACACCGTCCTGCGCGGACAGGTGGGTTCCGGGCTGCACGGTGTCACCACGGGAGACGACGATCGCGATGAGATGGGTGTGTGCATCGAGCCCCCCGAATGCGTGATCGGCCTGCGGACCTTCGAGCAGTACATCTTCCGGACGCAACCCGAGGGCGTCAGATCAGGGCCGGGCGACCTGGACCTGGTCGTGTACTCGCTGCGCAAGTGGGCCCGGCTCGCGGCCGCGGGTAACCCGACGGTGCTGCTACTGCTGTTCATCCCCGATCGTGAGCTCACGATCAATACCGACGTGGGACGGGACATCCAACGGCACCCCGAACGGTTCCTGTCGCGCATGGCCGGCCGCAAGTTTCTGGGCTATCTCAACTCGCAACGCAGACGTCTGACGGGTGAGTTGACGCGCCCGGCTAACCGCCCCGAGCTGATCGAGCGGTATGGGTTTGATACCAAATTTGCTTATCACGCAGTACGTCTCGGCATCCAGGGGATCGAGCTGATGGAGCGCGGCAGGATCACCTTGCCCATGCCGCAGCCGTACCGCGGCCAGTTGGTCGACGTGCGCCAGGGTGCGTACACGTTGTCCGATGCGCTGGGCTGGCTGGATGAGGTGACGGCACGTCTGGAGTATCTGACGGAGACGGCCGATCTACCGGAAGAGCCGGACCGGGCGATCATCGACAACTGGCTGGTCCAGACGTACCGGCGGCATTGGGAGGCGTAGTGGATCCGGATATGAAGCTGCCCAGGCAGATTCGCAAGGCCATCGCCGATATCAAGGTGACACTGGACGCGATCGACAACGATCCGCATGCGGATAAGGCGCGCTACCAGCTGGATCTGTTATCGGAAATGATTTCGCAACGTCCGGAACGGTTTCAGCCGTGGAGTTACTACCGGCCCCGTGTCGACGAGGAGTTCGGCGGCTAGCTGGTGGGCGGCAGAGCCGCTGCCGTTCCTTTCCTTCAGGGTGAGATAAACGCCCTCATCGTCGTGCTTGTGGGCGTTGATCCAGCTGTGACGAATGTGCCTCCTCTTCGCACCGGCGGCTCCTCGGTGTTACTCGGTTTGGCCTTGGACGGACACGGCTGGCATCCGGACGCGGATAAGCGGGCTGGCAAGCCCTTGACCGGCAGGTACTGGACCCAACAGGTCCAGCTTGCCGAGCAAGGGCTGCTGGATTTCGTGACGTTCGAGGATTCGTTCGCTCCCACTCCCGGTGGCCGTCTCGACGCGGTGCTGACCGCTGCCCGGGTGGCCCCGGTGACCCACCACATCGGGCTCATTCCCACCGCGCCGGCCACTCACAACGAGCCGTTTCACATTTCGAAGTCGATCGCGACCCTGGACATCGTCTCCGGCGGCCGAGCCGGCTGGCAGGTGACCATCGCCGATACCGAGGAAGAGGCCGACGTCTTCGGGCGCACCAAGGTGTTGCCGCTGCAAGACCTGCTCGATGAGGCCGCCGATGCGGTGGAAGTGGTCAGACGGTTGTGGGACAGCTGGGAGGACGACGCCGAGATACGGGACCTGGCGACGGGACGTTTCATCGACAGGGACAAGCTGCACTACATCGATTTCGAGGGCAGGTTCTTCTCGGTCAAGGGGCCCTCCATCACCCCCAGGTCTCCGCAGGGGCAGTCGGTGGTGGCCGCACTGGCGCGTAGCCGGCCCGGGCAGGCCTTCGCCGCGAAGCATGCCGACGTCATCTTTGTCACCCCGCACGACGGGGCCTCAGCCGCCGAGATTCCGGCCCGCTTACACAACACGGCAGGCCATCGCACGATCAAGGTGCTCGCCGATCTGGTGGTCTCGTTTGGCCGTGAGAGCGAATTTCATTCCGATGCCGCGATATTCACGGGTAACGCGCCCGAGTTGGGCGAGCTCATCGCCCGCTGGCACGAGTGGGGGATCGATGGCGTGCGACTGCGCCCTGCCGTCAACGCGCTCGATATTCCGGTCATAGTTGACGAACTAGTGCCTCTTCTTCAGGCCCACCTGGGTTTCCGCGCCGAGTATGACAACAGAACCCTGCGCGAACGGCTGGGCCTACCCGCCGCCACCAACCGCTATGCAAGGAAGTCGGCATGAACGTTCCACTCTCGGTTCTTGACCTCTCACCGGTCAGCGAAGGATCCGATGCCGCTACGGCATTGCGTAATTCGATCGACCTGGCCCAGCATGCCGAACAGTGGGGGTATCGCCGCTACTGGTTCGCCGAGCACCACTTCGTCGCCGTGGCGAGTACGGTTCCCGCGTTGGTCATCGCGCATATCGCCGCGGCCACCCGCCGGATCCGGGTGGGTGCCGGCGCTGTGCAAATCGCCTCGACCACACCCGCCGCGGTGGTGGAGAGCTTCGGGATTCTCGACGCGCTGTACCCGGGGCGCATCGACCTGGGGCTCGGACGTACGGGTCATCGCCTCAGGGACCGGCTGGCCGGAAACGAGCAGAAACCCGAACCCGCACCGGCCCACGAGGTCGATGGGCTGTTCATTCCGCAGGCTCCCGCCGAATTCGGCATCAAGGACAACCCGAAGCTGCGGGCCACCGTCGCCACGCTGCAGCAGCCCGGCGCGCACGTCGCGGACTTCGACCAGCAGGTCGCCGATGTGCAGGCATTCCTCGACGGCAGCTATGTCAGCCCGGAAGGTGTTGCGCTGCACATCCGCCCGGGTGAGGGCGCCGATCTGCCGCTCTGGCTCTTCGGATCAAGCAAGGGCGAGTCCGCGCAGGTCGCCGCGCGTCGCGGACTGCCATTCGTGGCGAATTACCACGTCACCCCATGGTCGACGTTGGAGGCCGTGCAGGCCTATCGCGACGCGTTTCAGCCCTCGTCGGCGCTGGCCGAGCCGTACGTCATCGTCTCGGCGGACGCGGTAGCCGCCGACGACGAGGCCACCGCCCGCCATCTCACCAGCACCTTTGGCCGCTGGGTGCACTCGATCCGGTCCGGGAATGGCGCCATCCCGTACCCCAATCCCGATGGTGCACAACCGCTTACCGATGAGGAGCGGTTGTACTCGGAGGACAGGGTGCTCACCCAGTTCGTGGGTGACGCCGGACAGGTCGCCGAGCGGCTGGACACGCTGGCCCGGGTTGCCGGCGCCGACGAGCTGGTCATCACGTCCATCACCCACCGGCATGAGGATCGGCGCAGGTCCTACGAGCTGATCGCCAAGGAATGGGGGCTGATCTGATGAGCGATCAAACCAGCGCAATTCAGGTACGAGAAGGCAAGGACCGCAAGCCTGTTCACCTCGCGGCGCATTTTCCGGGGGTCAACAACACCACCGTGTGGTCCGATCCCGCCTCCGGCAGCCAGATCGACTTCGATTCCTTCGTACATCTGGCACGTAGCGCCGAGCGCGGGCTGTTCGACTTCTTCTTCCTGGCCGAGGGGCTACGCCTTCGTGAACACCGCGACCGGATCTACGATCTCGATGTCGTCGGGCGGCCCGACACCTTCACGGTGCTCGCGGCCCTCGGTGCCGTCACCGATCGGCTCGGGCTGGTGGGCACGATCAACACCACGTTCAACGAACCCTTCAATGTGGCACGGCAATTCGCCACCCTGGATCATCTGTCCGATGGGCGGTCCGGCTGGAACATGGTCACCTCCTCCGACGCGTTCACCGGCGAGAATTTCCGGCGTGGCGGATTTCTGGACCACGCCGACCGGTATCACCGTGCCGAGGAATTCATCACCGTGGCGCGCAAGTTCTGGGACAGCTGGGAGGTGGCGGGTGAACCACGTCTCGTCAGCCACCGGGGGCCGCAATTCACCGTCCGCGGCGTCGCGACGGCCCCGGCATCCCCGCAGCGCCATCCCGTTCTGCTGCAGGCAGGGGATTCCGCGGACGGACGCGACTTCGGCGCCAAGCACGCGGATGCCCTGTTCACCATCCATTCGTCGATTCCGGCGGGGCAGAAGTACTACGCGGATGTGAAGGCCCGAGCTGTCGCGCACGGGCGAAACCCTGACCAGCTCAAGGTCTTTCCGGGTGTCACCTATGTCCTCGGTGACACCGAACAGGAAGCGGTTGAGAAGGCGGCGTACATCCGGGATCAGCAGGTGGGGCCGCAAACCGCCATCGCCTATCTCGAGCAGGTCTGGGGTCGCGACCTTTCCGAATACGACCCGGATGGCCCGCTGCCGGATGTCGATCCCACGGGCGACGCCTCGATCACCCGGGGCAAGGCCCGGCACGGTGATCCCCGGGAGATCGCGGCGAAGTATCGGGCGATCGCCGAGGCCAAGAAGCTGTCGATCCGCGAGCTGATCAAGGAGGTCACCTCGCGCCAGCAGTTCATCGGCACTCCGTCGCAGGTGGCCACCGAGGTGGATCGGTACATCCAGGCCGATGCCTGCGATGGTTTCATCCTGGTACCGCATCTGACGCCGGCCGGGCTCGACGACTTCGTGGATTCCGTGGTGCCGTTGCTACAGGAGCGCGGCGCCTTCCGCACCGAATACGAGCACGAGACGCTGCGCGATCACCTGGGGCTCGACCCCATCAACTCACTCGCTCAGGGCGATGTCGACCGCGTCGCGCAGTGACCCGATCCATGCGGGGCCGTGGCCGGGGGCCAGCACGTCGGCGTCGACATCGGCGAGCGCCTCGGCGCTGCGGCGTGCCTGCTCCATGTCCTTGGTGAACGGAGTGGGCAGCAGTTGTGGCCCGGAACGCGTCGCGATCGGGTGACCGGTGATGATGGCATCGCCGACCACCAGCACATGGTCCGCGACCAGGAACGAACAATGCCCGCCGCTATGTCCGGGGGTGGGGATGGGGACAGGCGCACCCGGCAGATCGCCGAGTTCGGGACCGAGCGGGGCGGCCGTCGGAATCCCGTCACGCACCCCCGCGCCGAGACGCATGGCGTGGATGACCCATGGCAGCCACCCGGGCCGCCACAGATTGAGCACCACCTTGAGGGGCGCGGCCTGGTCCACGTAGTCGCGCCGGACGTTGCCCAACTCGGCGGTGTGGGCATACACCGGGACGCCGTGTTCGGCGGCCCACCAGATCGCGGTCCCCATGTGATCGATATGCCCGTGCGTAAGCACCACGGCGCGCACGTCTTGCGGCTTATGCCCCAGCGCGGCAATCGATTTCAGCACGTCGTCGCGATCGCCCGGGTAGCCGGAGTCGAAGAGGGTGATGCCCGAGTCGTCCGAGGCGATCACCCAATTGACGGCTTCTCCGTTGACCACGTGGACGGCGTCGCTGACCTGGGTGATCTCCACCATGGTCTCAACTTAATGCGATTTGGGTGCATTTGTGTGCGCTCAGCGCACCTAGATGCACCCAAATCGCAGGAAGTAGTGTGGTTGGCATGGCACGAGAACTGAAGCTGGGTTACAAGGCATCGGCGGAGCAGTTCGCGCCGCGTGAGCTCGTCGAGTTGGCGGTCGCCACCGAGTCACACGGTTTCGACAGCGCCACCGTGAGCGATCACTTTCAGCCCTGGCGGTACAACGGCGGCCATGCCCCGTTCTCGCTGGCCTGGATGACAGCCGTGGGTGAGCGCACCCAGCGTCTGCAGCTCGGCACCTCGGTGTTGACCCCGACGTTCCGCTACAACCCGGCCGTCACCGCCCAGGCCTTTGCCACCATGGGATGCCTGTACCCGGGCCGCATCTTCCTGGGTGTGGGCACCGGCGAGGCGCTCAACGAGATCGCCACCGGTTTCATCGGCGAATGGCCGGAGTTCAAGGAGCGTTTCGCGCGGCTGCGTGAGTCGGTTCGGCTCATGCGTGAGTTGTGGACCGGTGAGCGTGTCGACTTCGAGGGCGAGTACTACCGCACCCAGGGCGCCGCCATCTACGACGTGCCCGAGGGCGGGATTCCCGTCTACATCGCCGCCGGTGGCGCCGTCGTCGCCAAGTACGCCGGACGGGCCGGCGACGGATTCATCTGTACCTCCGGGAAGGGTGAGGAGCTGTACAAGGACAAGCTCATCCCCGCCGTGAAAGAGGGGGCAGCCGCCGCGGATCGTTCCTTCGACGACATCGACCGGATGATCGAGATCAAGATCTCCTACGACCCGGATCCGGAGAAGGCGCTGGAGAACACCCGCTTCTGGGCGCCGCTGTCACTGACCCCCGAGCAGAAGCACAGCATCCACGACCCGATCGAGATGGAGCGTGCCGCCGACGAGCTGCCCATCGAGCAGGTCGCCAAGCGCTGGATCGTCGCCTCCGACCCGGACGAGGCTGTCGCGAAGGTCGCCGACTACGTGGGCTGGGGCCTGAACCACCTGGTGTTCCACTCGCCCGGCCATGACCAGAAGCGTTTCCTCGAGCTGTTCAAGACAGACCTCGAGCCGCGTCTCCGAAAGCTCGGATGAGCGCCTGCGTCAAGTTCACTAGGCACCCATGAGCTCCCTACTTCGACGCTTCATCGACGCGGTGAACACCGTGCCGGTGGTGGCGTTGAACGTGCCAGGGTTGCGCAGCCTGGCGGGCCGATACTTCACGGTGGTCACGTACACGGGCCGTCGGTCGGGGCAGATCTTCAGCACGCCGGTCAACTACTGGCGCTCGGGAGACGACATCGTCATCTGGGTCGGCATCCCCGAGTCCAAGACCTGGTGGCGCAACTTCCTCGGTGAGGGCAGGCCGTTGCAGCTTCGGCTCAATGGGGTTGACGTGCCCGGATACGGAACCGCAAGAAAAGACGCCAACGGTCGCGTGACGGTGACGGTCCGTCTCGGCGAGAGTGTCTAGAGCGATTTAGTTAGCCGATAGAGTTCGGACATGCCAGGCATTGGTACAACGGCGTTGGTTTCCGCGTACGCTGCGCGGTTCAACCCGTCGTTGCTCCGTGCACATGGTGTGGCGTCCCCGTTGGGGTTGTGGCTGTTGCTGGCGCTGGTCGGCCCGGCGACTCAGGGCGCTCATCGTCAGGACCTCGAAACAGTGCTGGGGACCACTGTCGATGACGCGGCGGCGCGCGCGGCGGTATTGGTGCACGACCCACATCCAGCGGTATTGACTGCGGCAGCGGTGTGGGATCGCGAACTCGGAGCGGCATTCGACCGGTGGACCCAAACGCTGCCGGAATCGGTGCAGCGGGGGCCGATCCCGAGCAAGGCTGATGCGGACCGGTGGGCGTATGACCACACCCGCGGGTTGATCGGCGAATTTCCGGCGCGGATCGATCATTTGACGCGGCTGCTGCTTGTCTCGGCGCTGGCAACCGACATCAGTTGGACAACACCATTGGACGCGGATGAGCAGCTGGGCGGAGAGTTCGGCCAGAAGATCAAGCGGTCGCTGACGTTTCGTAGCGGATTCCATGGGGTGTTCGAGACGGATGCCGCCGGACAGGTGGCGGTGGCAGCGCCGGAAACCTCTTCGGCACTACAGGTTTTGAGTGTGATCGCGGCCCCCGGAGTGCCCGCGGACAGGGTGGATGTTGCCGCCCATCAAGTGGCGGCGGCGTTGGCCGGCGACGAGCAAGCGGCGCGGCCGCTACCGGAGGCCGAGCTGATCGACGGGCACGCCTGGACGGTGACCGAACGGCGCGAGCAGCGATCGGGTGGGCCGGAACGACTGCTCCAGTGGCAGTCGTATCTGCCCGCGTGGTCGGCGCGGAGCGATCACGATCTGGCCAATGCGCCCGGTGTCGAGCCCGTCCTGCAGGCGCTCGCTACCTTCGCCCGGCCCGACGACAGGCCGGTGAACTTCGCGGTGCGGCAGTCCGCAGTGGCCTCGTACACTCGGAGTGGCTTCAAGGCCGCTGCGGTGTCGGTGATCGGGATGCGTGCGGCGGGCATGCCGTCCTTCCGCGAGGTGTTGGTGCGGCGGATCGAATTGCGTTTCAACCGCCCCTACGTCGTGCTGGCCTGCGCCGCACGCGACGACGGACCACCGGCATGGCGTGGAATGCCTGTGTTCAGCGCGTGGATAACGGAGCCGGAGGAAGCCCATGCATGACGACCGGCGAATCGTTGAGGATCGCATTCGGCGCTTCGTCGACAAGCGGCTCAGCTGTGCCATCTACGTGGAGTCGGCGCCGCTGACGGTGACGGCCTGGGCGGTGCCCGGAGAACCGGTGCCGTTCGCCGAAGCGGTGACGCAGAACTTCGGCCCGATCACCCCGGGAACCCCATGGGGGCCGCCGTGGTCAACCCTGTGGCTGCATGTGACGGGCACCGTTCCGTCGCCGTGGCGCAGCCGCACCGAGGGTGTCCCCGAGATGCGGGTCGAGCTGGGCTTCACCGGTGGGCCGGGGTTCAACGCCGAGGGACTGGTGTACCGGCCTGACGGCACCGTGGTGAAGGGGATCGCGCCGCGTAACGCCTTCGTGCCCATCGACGACCCGGACTCGCCCGTCGACTTCTATATCGAGGCGGCCGCCAATCCGGATATCGGTAAGTACTTTTGGTCGCCGATGCCCTTGGGAGACAAGGACACCAGCGGAGCGGATCCGCTGTACCGGCTCGGCGGTATCGACCTCGCGCTGCGGGATCTGAACCTGTGGGGGCTGCAGCAGGACATTGCCACGCTGGACGGGCTGATGCATACCCTTCCCGAGGATCTGCCGCGCCGCCACGAGATCCTGCGCGCCCTGGAACGCATGCTGGACACGGTGGATCCGGACAACCTCGCGGGCACCGCGGCCGCGGGGCGTGACCAGCTTGCCGAGGTGCTGGCGCGTCCCGCCTATGCCAGTGCCCATCGGATCACCGCGGTCGGACACGCACACATCGACTCCGCGTGGCTGTGGCCGGTGCGCGAGACGGTCCGCAAGTGCGCGCGCACATTCTCCAACATGGTCGACCTGATGGACCGGAATCCGGACTTCCGGTTCGCCTGCTCCTCGGCGCAGCAGTACGCGTGGATCAAGGACGCGTACCCCGCTCTGTTCGCCCGCATCAAGGAGAAAGTCGCCGCCGGGCAGTTCATTCCGGTGGGCGGCATGTGGGTCGAGGCCGACACCAACATGCCGGGTGCCGAGGCGATGGCCCGACAGTTCGTGGCTGGCAAGCGATTCTTCCTGGACGAGTTCGGCATCGACACCCCGGAGGTGTGGCTGCCCGACTCGTTTGGCTATTCGGCGGCCATGCCGCAGATCGTCGCCGCGTCCGGATCGAAGTATTTTCTGACGCAAAAGATTTCATGGAATTCCGTCAACCGGATGCCGCATCACACCTTCATCTGGGAGGGCATCGATGGCACCGGGGTGTTCACGCATTTCCCGCCCGTCGACACCTACAACTCGGACCTGGGCGGCGGCGACCTTGCTCACGCGCAGCGCAACTATCGCGATTCCGGCGCGGGCACCATGTCGCTGGTGCCCTTTGGCTACGGTGACGGTGGCGGTGGCCCCACCCGCGAAATGCTGGCCTATGCCACACGAAAGCAATCTCTGGAAGGGTCGCCGACGGTCACCCTGGGCACGCCGGCGCAGTTCTTCGCCGCCGCCCAGGCCGAATACACCAATCCGCCTCGCTGGTCAGGCGAGCTCTACCTCGAACTGCACCGGGGCACCTACACCTCGCAAGCCAACACCAAACAGGGCAACCGGCGCAGCGAGCACCTGCTGCGCGAGGCTGAGCTGTGGGCGGCCACGGCCGCGGTGCGCACCGGCTTCGAGTATCCGTACGCCGAACTCGACGAGATCTGGAAGCTGGTGCTACTGCAGCAGTTCCACGACATCCTGCCCGGCAGCTCCATCGCCTGGGTGCACAAGGACGCCGAACGTAATTACGCGGCCATCGCCACCCGGCTTGCGGCCATCATCGAGGCCGCGACCCGCGCGCTGGCCGGTACCGGCGACCGGCGAGTGGTCTTCAACGCCGCACCACACGCCCGCGACGGGGTACCCGCGCTGGGCGCGGCCGTCGCCACGCAGCCACACCTGGTCACCCCCACGTCGGTGCCGGACGGCTTCCGGCTGGACAACGGGATTCTCGCGGCCACCTTCGATGCCGATGGCCTGCTGACATCTCTGGTCGAGACGGCCACCGGCCGCGAGGCCATGGGTGCGCCCGGCAATCTGTTGCAGCTTCACCGTGACACACCCAACCAATGGGACGCTTGGGATATCGACGGTTTCTACCGCAACACCGTCACCAATCTGACCTCGGCTGATTCGGTCACGATCACCGACGGCGCAGTGGTCATCGAACGATCTTTCGGGAAATCACGTGTTGTACAACGGATTACGTTGCAGCAAGATTCGCCGGTGCTCGACATCGATATCGACATCGACTGGCACGAGTCCGAGAAGCTGCTCAAGCTGGCCTTCCCGTTCGACGTACACGCCGATCGCAGTGCGTCGGAAACCCAGTTCGGCCACGTGTACCGGCCCACGCACGCCAACACCTCCTGGGATGAGGCCAAGTTCGAGATCTGCGCCCACCGCTGGGTGCATGTGGGTGAGTCCGGCTATGGGGTGGCGGTCGCCAACGACTCGACCTACGGGCATGACATCAGCCGGCACGGGTCCACCACCATGGTGCGGATGTCTCTGTTGCGCGCGCCGCTTTTCCCTGACCCCGAATGCGACCAGGGACGTCACCGGCTGAGGTTCTCGGTACGGCCCGGCGCCACCATCGGTGACGCGGTGCAGGAGGGGTACCGCCGCAACCTCGACCCGCGTGTGGTGGACGGTGCCGCAGACGCTGTCGAACCGCTGCTGATCCTGGACAACCCGGCCGTGGTCGTGGAATCGGTGAAGCTGGCACTGGACGGTTCGGGTGATGTTGTGGTGCGGCTCTACGAATCTCGCGGCGGGCGAGCCGAGACCACGGTGCGCACCAACTTTACTCACCGGCAGCCGATCGTCACCGACCTGCTGGAGCGTCCGATAGACGAATCCGGCACTGTTAGTTTCAACGGAGACGAGATTCACCTGGCACTACGACCGTTCAAGATCCTCACGCTGCGATTCCCCAGCGTAGAAAGGCGCGCATGACCCAGCCCAAGGCATCGAGTATCTACATTGCCTCGCCCGAAGGAGACACCGGAAAGTCCACGGTGGCCCTGGGCGTGATGCATCGGCTGGCCGCGTCGGTGGCGCGTGTGGGTGTGTTCCGTCCCATCGCGCGATCCGGGGAAGGCGTGGACTACATCCTGGAATTGCTGCTGGAGCAGAGCACCGCCGATATCGCGTACGAGGACTGTCTGGGCGTCTCGTACCACGACGTACACCAGGACCCGGATGCGGCGATCGCCCAGATCGTGGACAGGTATCACGCGGTCGCCGAGCGTTGCGATGCCGTGGTGATCGTCGGCAGTGACTACACCGATGTCGCCAGTCCCAGCGAGCTGAGCACCAATGCTCGCATCGCCGTCAACCTCGGCGCGCCGGTCCTGTTGACCATCAAGGGATTCGATAGGACCCCCGAGGAGGTGGCGGCGCTGGCCGAGGTCTGCCTCGGCGAACTCAAGGCGCAACGCGCGCACACCGCCGCCATCGTCGCCAACCGGTGCGACCCCGACCAGCTGGACGAGGTGCGTCAGGCGCTGTCGCGATTCGGCAAGCCGGCCTGGGTGCTACCCGAGGTGCCGCTGTTGGTCTCGCCATCGGTCGAAGAACTCATGAAGGCGGTCAAGGGTTCTTTGGTCAGCGGTGACGAGGCGCTGCTCTCGCGCGAGGCCACCAGCTTCATGGTGGCGGGCATGACGGCCGAACACTGCCTGGAGCGGCTGAAGGAGGGGCAGGCGGTCATCTTCCCGGCGGACCGCTCGGACGTGCTCCTGGCCGTGGCTAGCGCCCATGTGGCAGAGGGCTTTCCGTCGTTGTCCGCCATCATCTTGAACGGCGGACTCAAATTACATCCGCGGATCGCGGACCTGGTCGACGGCATCGGGTTGCGGCTGCCGATCATCGCGACCGACTCGGGCACGTTCGAGACCGCCAGCGCCGCGGCCCATGCTCGTGGACGGGTCACCGTTGCCTCGGCGCGCAAGATCGATACCGCGCTCGCGTTGATGGACAGATATGTGGATGGTGCGGATCTCATCGCCCAGCTTGCTATTCCGATACCTTCGGTCACCACACCGCAGATGTTCGAGTACCAGCTGTTGGACCGGGCGCGCGACAACCGCAAGCGGATCGTGTTGCCCGAGGGAGACGACGACAGAATCCTCAAGGCCGCCGGCCGACTGCTGCAACGGCAGGTGGCGGACCTCACCATCCTGGGTGAGGAGTCCGAGATTCGTTCTCGTGCTGCCGAACTCGGCGTCGACATCTCGAATGCAGTGGTGGTCAGCCCCAAGACCAGTGAACTCGCCGAGCAGTTCGCGGATCAGTATTTCGAGCTGCGTAAGAACAAGGGCATGACCCCGGATCGGGCGCGCGAGATCATGCGCAACGTCTCGTACTTCGGCACCATGCTGGTGTACAACGACATCGTCGACGGCATGGTCTCGGGCGCGGCGCACACGACTGCGCACACCGTGCGCCCGGCGTTCGAGATCATCAAGACCAATCCCGATGTTTCGACGGTGTCCAGCATCTTCCTGATGTGCCTGGCCGATCGGGTGCTGGCCTATGGGGACTGCGCCATCGTGCCCGACCCCACCTCCGAGCAGCTGGCCGATATCGCCATCTCCTCGGCGCGCACTGCCGCGCAGTTCGGCATCGATCCACGGGTGGCGATGCTGTCCTACTCCACCGGTTCCTCCGGTAGCGGCGCCGATGTGGAAAAGGTGCGTATCGCAACCGAATTGGTGCGTTCCCGGCAGCCCGAGCTGCTGGTCGAGGGCCCGATACAGTACGACGCGGCCGTCGAGCCGTCGGTGGCGGCCACCAAGATGCCCGATTCCCCGGTCGCGGGCCGTGCGACGGTGCTGATCTTCCCGGACCTCAACACCGGAAACAACACCTACAAGGCGGTGCAACGCAGCGCCGGTGCCATCGCCATCGGCCCCGTGCTGCAGGGGCTGCGCAAACCCATCAATGACCTCTCGCGTGGTGCGCTGGTGGAGGACATTGTGAATACCGTTGCCATCACGGCGATCCAGGCACAAGAAAGGGCACAAGCGTGAGCACCGGCGGGTCAGTATTGGTTCTCAATTGCGGTTCGTCCTCGGTGAAATATCAGCTCATCGAACCGGGCTCGGGTCGGGTGGACGCGCACGGGCTGGTGGAGCGCATCGGCGAGGAAGAGATCCCCAACCACGAAGAGGCGCTGCGGCTGGTTTTCGACTCCATCGACACCGACGATGTGGTGGTAGTGGGCCACCGCGTGGTGCACGGCGGACAGAAGTTCCACGAGCCGACGGTGCTCGACGATGAGGTGGTCGCGCAGATCGCTGAACTGTCTTCACTGGCGCCGCTGCACAATCCGGCCGGTGTGCAGGGCATCGAGGTGGCTCGCCGGCTCCTGCCCGACGTTCCGCAGGTGGCGGTCTTCGACACCGCGTTCTTCTACAGCCTGCCGCCCGCTGCGGCCATCTACGCGCTCGATCGTGACGTCGCCGAGCGATTTGGCATCCGGCGCTACGGATTCCACGGCACCTCGCACCAATATGTCTCACAGCAGGCCGCGGCATTCCTGGGGCGTGGGTATGCCGACATCAACCAGATCGTGCTGCATCTGGGCAACGGAGCGTCGGCGTCGGCGATTCTGCGCGGCCGGGCGGTAGAGACATCGATGGGTCTGACACCGCTGGAGGGCCTGGTGATGGGCACCCGCACCGGGGATATCGACGCAGGCATCGTCTTCCATCTCGCGCGCCACGGCATGAGCATCGATGAGATCGACACGGTGTTCAATCGGCGCTCCGGCATGCTTGGACTATGTGGTGCCAACGATTTTCGTGAGGTGCACCGGTTGATCGATGCCGGAGACGCCGCGGCGCAGCTCGCCTACGACGTCTACGTGCACCGGCTGCGCAAATATATCGGCGCCTACATCGCGACATTGGGTGGCGCTGACGTCATCTCGTTCACCGCCGGAGCGGGGGAGAACGACGCGCTGTTGCGGGCCGACGCCCTGGCGGGCCTGGAGGTGTTCGGCATCGAGCTCGACGCCGAACGAAACCAGGTGCGCTCCGGTGCGGCCCGGCGTATCTCCACCGATACGTCGCGGGTGACGGTACTGGTGGTGCCCACCAACGAGGAGCTGGCGATCGCGCGCGCCGCGGTGGAAGCCATCTGACCCCGGTGCGGAAGGGTCAGAGCAGAGAGGTCGGCCGCGTCGCGTTGGCCAGGTCGACCAGCGCGTAACGGTGCGCGCGTTCAGTGGCCCGGCGGGCCAGTGCCCGCAAGCACCGCTCAACTCCTTGGCGCAGTCCACGTTTGGTGAACGGCACCCCCAGAATGTGGTGTCCGGTGGAATGATTGGTCTTGATCCAGTCCAGCGCCGTGCCGAGCACCAGCGCCCTGATCTGCAGCACCCGCGGTTCCGTCTCGGGTAACGCCTCGACCCTACGCGCGGCCTCGCGAATATCGTCCTCGGTGACCTCAGAGAGCGTGCGGCCCGAGAGCAGGGTCACCGCACTGGTGAGACGCGCGGTGGTGAAATGGCGTGAGGTGGGTGGCACGTTGTCGAGCATGCGCACCGCCTCTGCCCGTTCTCCGCGTGCGGCGAGGGTGCGGGCGAGCCCGTAACCCGCCGAGATGACGCTGTTGTCGGTGGACCACACGGTGCGGTACAGGTCCAGGTTCTTTTCATCGCCGGCCAGTTCGGCGGTCGCGGCCAGCGCCATCTTGGGGGCGATCTCACCGGGCAGGAAGTCCAGGACAGCGGTGAAATGCTTTGTCGCTTGGTCGTAGTCGCCGTTGAGCAGTGCGGCCATGCCGCGATACCAGGTGAGCCGCCAGGGCGTGCCCACCCGGTCTTCGAGTTGGTCGAGCTTGCTGTTGGCCTTCGCGACATCGCCCAGATCCAGGAGTGCGCGCGCCTCCATCAGCGGCAGCTCGACGGATTCGGTCAGGTCTACGCCGTCGGCGTCGATGCGTCCCAGGCGCGCCGCCTTCAATGATTCCAGTGTCTGTATGGGCTGGCTCAACACGGTGGCCTGCAGGATCGCCGCACCCACATCGGTGGGATCCAGCAGCGGAACCTGAAGGGCGGTCACGATATCGGGGGCCGTCAGGCTTGGTGGGTGGGCCAGACCATCGACGTACACGTCGGTGTGTGCCACCAGCAGATCGACGCCGAACGTCGACCGGGACGGGCTGAACAGCGTGGACATACCGGGCCGGGGCGTGCCCGAATCCTGCGCCACCACTTCACGCAGCACACCCACCAGCTGCGTGGCCATCTCCTCGGCGCTGCGGAAGCGCGCGCTGGGATCGGGGTCGATGGCGCGGCGCAGAAAGCGGTGGTACGAGTCGTATTTGGCCAGCACCGGGTCTTCGCTGGGCAGCCCGTCCTTGTACCGGCCCTTACGCGTGGGCATGCGCAGGGTCAACACCGCGAGAGTGCGTCCCACGGTGTAGATGTCCGAGGCGACGGTGGGGCCGGTCTTGGAGATCTCGGGTGCCTGATAGCCGGGTGTTCCATACAGGTTGCCGTAGGCGTTGATCGAGGCGACCGCGCCCAGGTCGATGAGTTTGAGCTGTTCCTCGGTGACCATGATGTTCTCGGGCTTGAGGTCGTTGTAAGTGAGCCCTACCGAATGCAGAAAGCCCAGTGCGGGCAGGATTTCCAGCATGTAGGCGATGGCCTGCGCGACGGGAAGGGCGCTCCCCTTCGGCTGCTTGAGTGAGGTGCCACCGACATATTCCATCACGATGTATCCGACGGGATTGCCGTGCTGGTCCGGGTGTTCGACGAAGTTGAAGATCTTCACGATCGACGGATGCGCTACCTCGGCGAGGAAGCGCCGCTCGGCCATCGCGATGTTCTGCGCTTCGGCGTCACCGGAGTGCACCAGGCCCTTGAGCACCACCGGGCGATCGTTGACATTGCGATCCACCGCCAGGTAGATCCATCCCAATCCGCCATGGGCGATGCAGCCCTTGATGGCGTACTGCCCGGCGATCACGTCGCCCGGATTCAGTTGCGGCAGAAACGAGAAACTGGAGCCGCAGGCGGGGCAGGTGCCCTCGCTCTGTGCCGGCTGATCGTCGCCCGGTTGCTGGCCGGAACGTCCGACGGGCTTGCCGCAGTTCCAGCAGAACCGTTTGGATTCCTCGACGACCGGATTGGTCATCAACGCTGCCAGCGGGTCGATCTCCGGAACACGCGGGATCTCGACGAGACCACCGCCCAGGCGCCGGGTGGGGGAGAGCAGTACCCGCGTGGTGGTGGCGCGGACCTCGGGTTGGGTGGTGGGTTGCGTCGCGGGCTGGGTGGAGTCCGGCGGGCGGAACACCGCCCGGGTCGACATGGGCCGCATCGTCGAGGCGGAGTCGATGTCCAGGTCGGCCAGGGACGCGGGCTGGGTGCCCGGGCCCTCGTCCGCGGATACGGCGCCGGCCAGTTCGTCGGGTTCCTCGGGAGCTTCGCTCATCAGTCCCGGTACTTTGCGCTCGGCGGTGCGGGGGCGGGCCCCAGCACACTTAACCACTTGCGGTACAAAGCGTTCCACGTTCCATCGCGCCGGATGCGTTCGAGGGTGCGATTGACGTAGCGAACCAGATCGGTGTTCTCCAGCTTGATGCCGATGCCGTAGGGCTCGTCGCTCATGTTCGGCCCGATGATGTGCAGGTAGGGGTCCTGGGACATCAGGCCGGCGAGGATCGAGTCATCGGTACTGACCGCGTCGACCTGCCGCTGCTGCAGTGCCACCAGGCAATCGGCCCAGGTGACCACCGAGATGATCACCGGGGGTGGAGTTATCTGCGAGAGCCGATTCAGTGACGTGGTGCCCCGCGCGGCGCACACACGTCTGCCGGAAAGATCCTGCGCGTTGGTGATACCCGAGTCGCGGGACGTCAAGATCCGTTGGTAGTTCATCAAATACACCGACGAGAAGTTGACCTCCTTACGGCGTGCACAGGTGATGGTCATGGTTTTCACCACGATATCGACCGTGGAATTCTTCAGTGCGGCGATGCGATCCGCCGACGACAGAATCCGGTATTCCACCCGTTCGGGGGTGCCGAAGATGTCACGGGAGATCTCTCCGGCGATATCGACATCGAATCCGGTCAGCTCCCCGGTGATCGGGTCACGGAAGCTGAACAGGTTGCTTCCGATGTCCAATCCGACAACCAGCCGCCCGCGCTTGCGGATGGCCGCAACCGCCTCGTCGTTGGCGGCCTTGTCGTTGGTGGGGCGCAGGCTCGCCGTGGGGTCGCACGAGGTGTCGACCTTGTCCAGCACCGCGCGGTTGGGCTCTTGCTCCGTCATTTCCGCGGGTGTCGGCCGCGGCACCGTCAGCTGGGGCAGTGGCGTGGAGTTCTCGGGTGTCGAGCACCCGGCCAACAGCGCGGCGGCAAGCGCGAGGACCCCGAGCCTGCGCGCCGTACGCTGCGTCACCAATCGCATCATCGGTACTCACTCAGTCGCGGCCACAGACCGACGCCCACGCATATGGCGCCGCCCATCGTGAGAATCAGCGCACCCGCAGACGACAACGTCAGCGCGCGTTCGGCGTTGAGAACTCCCGAGCGGAGCTGGCGGCGACTGTCCTGAACGGCGTTGCGCAATGACGCGTCGAGACTGTCAAAGGCGGGCGTCGAATCCGAGTCACTGCTACCGAGTGCCACCTGGGTGGCGGCCTGGTAGTTGCCCACGCCGATATAGGCGTTGATCCGGTCATCGGCCTGCCGCCACCGGACGAGCAGCTGCTGTGCGTGCTCCAGGTCCGCGCGCGCGATGGCGTCCGGATTCGACAGGTACTCGCCTATCTTGCGATCCATGTCGTCGACGCGGTCGTAGTACGACTTCTTGCGGACGTTCTCATCGCCGCGGCGGATGAGTGCGAGCGTCTCGTCGGCGCGGGCCTGCTGGGCCGAGATGACCAGTTGGGTGATGGTTTTCAGCGAGTGGGCGCCACCATTGCGTGCCTCGGTGCCCAACGAGGCCGAGACGGCTAACGCGATACCCACCCAAACCACCATAAGCAGTAGGGCCAAACCGCCGGCCAGCATGCCGGGGTTGATCATGCGCCGCGTCTTCTTGGACAGCCAGCGATGCCCGAAGACTCCGCCGATGATGGTGCTCAGCACGATCAGGATCACGGGGAAAGGCACCCGCGTCGACGCGCTGGTCTCTTGGTCGACGCGATTCGAGGTTTCTTCGTACAGACGCTGCGCGTCGGGCAGGATCGTGCGCTGCATCAGTGCCGAGGCTTCGCTCAGATACGAGGCGCCCACCGGATTGCTTGCCCGGTTGTTGGTGCGGGCGGTCTCGATCAGTCCGGTGTAGACCGATAGCTCGGCATTGATTCTGCTGAGCAGCTCCTGCATCGGTCTGTCGGTGAGTCCGCT
Organism: Mycobacteroides immunogenum; assembly: GCF_001605725.1. Taxonomy (NCBI): domain Bacteria; kingdom Bacillati; phylum Actinomycetota; class Actinomycetes; order Mycobacteriales; family Mycobacteriaceae; genus Mycobacteroides; species Mycobacteroides immunogenum. The sequence goes on along the minus strand of NZ_CP011530.1, from coordinate 4,847,405 downwards.
GGACGCCGCGACAAGCGCGGTAGAGGCGTCGGTGATTGCCTGCTCGTACCGTTCCCGCACACTTTGCGGCTCGGTGCCCGCTATGAAGGCGGTGGTCGCCGCGGCATCGGCAATCGACAGCGTGCTGTACAGCTGCCCGGCCGAGTAGGCGAGTGGTTCGGTGTGATTGAGCACGGTGCTGAGAGCCTGTTGCCGATCCTGCACGCTCGCCGAGGTCGCCACCGCGGACAGCACGCCGGCAGCGGCGAGGGCGATACCGAGCATCAGAATCTTGCCGGGTGTGGATTTGAGAAACCACCACCACGGATGAGCTGGCACGATCCTCGTCGTCGCGCCGACGGGCTCGGTCGACGGGTGCGCTAACCGCGTCGTCCCGACAGTCAACCTTCTACCCTTCCTCTCCCGGCCTTAACAGGAAGTCTAAGAGCATGTTTAGGTTTCGGTGGCTCTACTGTGGACTCTGTGCGTGGCGACGGTGACGGATGGGTTGTCGCTGACACCGGCGCGCGATTCTGGGGACGTTACGGCGCGGCCGGGTTGCTGCTGCGGGCGCCGCTACCGAATGGCCAACCCGCTGTGCTGCTGCAACATCGTGCGTGGTGGAGTCATCAGGGGGGCACCTGGGCGTTGCCGGGAGGTGCGCGCGACAGCCATGAGTCCGCCGAGGAGGCGGCGCTGCGCGAAGCGGCCGAAGAGGCGGGGATCGACCCCGGCGCGGCCACCGTCCGGTCCTCGGTGGTGACGAAACGCATTGATGGTCAGGCGCGTTGGACTTACACCACGGTGATCGCCGATGCCGCCGAATTGTTGCCGACGGCCGCCAACCAGGAGAGCACCGAACTGCGCTGGGTACCCGAGGAAAAAATCGAGGGAATGCGCCTACATCCCGGCTTCAAATCGTCTTGGCCGCTGCTACGAGTCGTCGAAACGTTGCCGGGGGCGCCGAACGGCTTCACCGGCGCGGGCACCGTCGAGCTCGAATCCGGCCGTTTTGCCTGGCAGCTGCCGTAGCGTTCTACCCATGCGTGGACTGCTTCTGGTGTTGGCAATGATCACCAGTGTGCTGCTGGGTGCCTGCGGCGCGGAGAGCTCCGAGAGTGGGCCGGGTGACCGGAACGAGGTGGTGGCGACGGCCCTCGCGCGTGTCGAGGCGCAACTGGGTAAACCGGTCAAGATCGATGTGCGGGTTTTCAACCGCGACGGCGACTGGGCATTCGTCGACGGCCAACTGCAGGACACCGACGGTCAGCCCATCGATTACAGCGGGACGCCGTTCGCCGAGGCGGCCGCCAACGGCGGTGCGTCGAAGCGTTATGACGCGCTGCTACGAAAGATCGGTCCCAAGTGGACGATCGTGGAGAGCGCGATCGGCCCCACCGATGTGCCGTGGGAGGGCTGGCGGGCCAAGTATCCGGATGTCCCGGCCCAGATCTTTGACGCGCCGATGCTCTGATCCGTCGCGCCGAGCGGGCCGGACGCGAGTGGTTTCGGTGATCTACCCGCGCGCGTTATGCGCTCGGCGCACCGGGTCGCGCAGCGAGGCCGCGGCCTCACGCGGGTCTGCCGCCGCGGTGATCGCCCGCACCACCACGATCCGCGAGGCCCCGGCTTCGAGCACCTCGGGCACCCGTGCCTGGTCGATTCCGCCGATCGCGAACCAGGGCTTGGTGGTCCCGAGGTCCGCCGCCGCCCGCACCAACCCGAGGCCGGGCGCGGTGCGGCCCGGCTTGGTGGGTGTTGGCCAGCACGGCCCGCAACAGAAGTAATCGATCTGGTCATCGCCGGCTGCTGCGGCGGCCTGTTCGGCGTCGTGCGTGGAGCGGCCGATCAGCACATCCGGTCCGACGATTTCCCTGGCCACCGCCAGGGGTAGGTCGTCCTGGCCCAAATGCAGGATGTCGGCGCCGGCCGCCCGGGCGATATCGGCGCGGTCGTTGACGGCGAACAGTGCGCCATGACGTGCGGCGGCTTCGCCCAGAATCGCCAGGTACTGGAGTTCTTCGGTCGGTTCGAGCCGGCCGAACTGCTTTTCACCGGCCGATCCCTTATCCCGCAGCTGCACGATGTCCACCCCTGCGGCCAGGGCAGCGTCCACGAACTCGGCGAGGTCGCCGCGCTCCCGGCGCGCATCGGTGCAGAGGTACAGGTGGGCGGACTCAAGCCGGGCCGAACGCGGGTGCATAGTCGAAGACGCTAGCGTTGTAGGGGTAAGTAACGCGGGAGCCCCGGGATGTCGGGGCTGAGAGTGGGCCAAGGATTCCGGCCCTGACCGTCGTACCTGATCCGGGTCATGCCGGCGAAGGGAGTTGGCTCCGATTGTGATGTCGTCTCAAAAAGGCTCGGTCGCCGTCATCGGCGGCGGGGTCATTGGGCTGTCCGTGGCACGAGAGGCTGCCCGGGGAGGTTGGCAGGTCATCATTTACGACGACGGGCGCAAGGGTCCGTCGTGGGTGGCCGGTGGCATGCTCGCGCCGTACAGCGAGGCATGGCCGGGTGAGGACGACCTGCTGGACCTGGGAATCGAGTCCCTGGGCATCTGGCGGGACGGGTTCATCGATGACCTGGAAAACCCAGTGATCACCGCGCGGGGTTCACTCACGGTGGCGGTGGATACCGCCGACGCCGGTGAGCTGCGCACCATGACGGAGTGGCTGGCCGGGCGCGGACACGCGATCACGGAGACCGCCCACGCCCGCGATATCGAGCCGATGCTGGCGCAGAACATCCGGCGCGGTTTCACCGCACCCGACGAACTCTCCGTCGACAACCGCAAGGTGCTACAGGTGCTCACCACCGAATGCCTGGCACTGGGTGTGGTTTGGGGCCCTCCGGTCGTCCATATCGGTGATGTCGATGCCGATCAGGTGGTGATCGCCAACGGGGTGCAGGCGGCCGCTCTGGCAGATCTGCCGGTTCGCCCGGTCAAGGGGGAAGTGCTGCGGCTGCGACGGCGACCCGGCGCGATGCCGCCGCCGGTGCATGTCATCCGGGCCCGGGTGCATGGACGGCACCTGTACCTGGTTCCCCGCGAAGACGGCGTCGTGGTCGGCGCCACACAGTATGAACACGGGCACGACACCGCGCCCGCCGTTGCCGGGGTGCGGGATCTGCTTGATGACGCGTGCACGTTGTTGCCGTGTCTGGGCGAATACGAATTCGCCGAATGTGCTGCGGGCCTGCGACCGATGACCGATGACAATCTGCCCATGGTGGGCAGGCTCGACGATCGTGTCATTACCGCCGCCGGGCATGGCCGTTCCGGTTTCCTGCTCGCGCCGTGGACGGCGAAGACGATCGGGACAGTCCTTGACGGTGGCGAGTCGCCGGCCGCCGTAGACCCCCGCCGGTTTGAAGAGGCGCACAGTGTGAGCAGAGCCAGTCAGGAGACCCGATGAATATTCAGATAAACGGTGATGCGCGCGAAGTCACCGACGGCGCGAACATCTGGCAGCTGCTTGAGCAGCTGGGCTTTCCCGAATCCGGGATCGCCGTGGCCATCAATCACACGGTGGTGCCCAAATCCGATTGGGACACCGTGGTTTCCGTTGGCGCGAACGTGGAAATCGTCACCGCGGTGCAAGGAGGATAAGCACAGTGGATAAGGGCGAGGCGCTCTGTATCGCGGGCCGGACTTTCGGGTCCCGGCTCATCATGGGCACCGGGGGTGCCGCCAATCTCTCCATCCTGGAGCGGGCCCTGGTGGCATCCGGCACCGAGCTGACCACTGTCGCGATCCGGCGTGTCGACGCCGCCGGCGGCACCGGTGTGCTGGATCTGCTCAAGCGGCTCGACATCGTGCCGTTGCCGAACACCGCCGGATGCCGCGGTGCGGCGGAGGCGGTGATGACGGCACAGCTGGCGCGCGAGGCACTGGAGACCAACTGGATCAAGCTGGAGGTCATCGCCGACGAGCGCACGCTGCTGCCGGACGCGGTTGAGTTGGTGCGGGCGGCCGAGCAGCTCGTCGACGACGGCTTCGTGGTACTGCCCTATACGACCGACGATCCGGTGCTGGCCCGCAGATTGGAAGACGTGGGGTGTGCCGCGGTGATGCCGCTAGGGGCACCCATCGGAACAGGGCTGGGCATCACCAACACACATAACATCGAGATGATTGTGGCTGCCGCGGGTGTTCCGGTGATTCTCGACGCGGGCATCGGGACCGCCAGTGATGCCGCGCTGGCGATGGAACTCGGCTGCGACGCCGTCCTGCTGGCGACCGCCGTGACCCGCGCCGCCGATCCAGAACGCATGGCCGCGGCGATGGCGGCGGCGGTGACCGCCGGACACCTCGCGCGTCATGCCGGTCGTATCCCGCGACGTTTCTGGGCCCAGGCCTCGAGCCCGGCGCCGGACCGTCGCGCTATGCCATAGCTGGCATAGTGGGCCGCATGATCGAACTGCGGTCGCTGACCAAGGTCTATGGCCAGACTCCGGTGGTCGACGGCCTCTCCGTCACCGTTGAGCCGGGCGTCGTGACCGGGTTCCTCGGACCCAATGGAGCGGGGAAGTCGACCACGTTGCGGATGATCGTCGGTCTGGCCCGCCCCACCTCGGGCACGGCGACGATCGGCGGCAAGCAGTATCACGAGATCGACCATCCGTTGCGGGAGGTCGGCGCACTGTTGGATCCCAAGCAGTTTCATCCCAATCGTTCGGCGCGCAACCATCTGCGGTGGATCGCCGCCGCCAACGACATCCCGTCCCAGCGGGTAGATGAGGTGCTGGAGATGGTCGGGCTGACCGACGTGGCCAACCGTCATGCCGGCACCTTCTCACTGGGCATGTCGCAGCGGTTGGGTATTGCTGTCGCATTGCTCGGCGATCCCAAGGTGTTGCTGTTCGACGAGCCGGTCAACGGTCTGGATCCCGAAGGCATCCACTGGATCCGCACGTTGATGCAGAGCCTGGCGGCGCAGGGGCGCACCGTGCTGGTCTCCAGTCACTTGCTCTCGGAAATGGCCAATACGGCAGATCAATTGGTGGTCATCGGTCGCGGGCGGCTCATCGCGGCGACCTCGATGCATGAGTTTGTGAGTCGTGCGGGCGCCGATGTGGTGCGGGTGCGCAGCCCACAGATCGACACCCTGCGGTCGGCGGCGCAGGAAAGTGGTTTCTCGGTGGTGGGTGCCGAACGCACAGGGGAGCAGGGCGTGCTGGAAATAAGTGGTGCTCTCATCGAGCAGATCGGCGAACTTGCCGCGCGTCTCGGCGTCACGTTGTACGAGCTTTCTCCGCAACGAGTTTCATTGGAAGACGCGTATCTGTCGTTGACCGAGGACGCGGTGCAGTACCGCAGCCAGCTCGACGAGCCGCCCGCGGGAAGAGCGACCGGTGCGCCGGCAGACGCGGAGGGCACGCGCTGATGGGTGTCGTCGCTGCTGAGCGGATCAAGGTATGCACGTCGCGGTCCGCGGTCTGGTGCAGCCTGCTGGCGCTGGCGCTGGGTGTGGGGCTGGCCGGCCTGCAGGGTGGATCGGCCTCGATCTATTCACCCATCTCTCCCGGCGATGCCGCCGGTGGGGCGACGCTGGTGGGGGTGCCCCTGCTCATGGTGTTGGCCGCGATGACGGTGACCAATGAGAACCGAACCGCCATGGTGCGGACGACCTTTCAGGCCACGCCCAACAGATTGCGAGTGATCGGCGCCAAGGCGCTGGTGGCGGGATGCTGGGTGGCGGTGGTCACCGCGGTCACCGCGTTTGTCTCGATCGCCTTGGTGGGGGCGATGGCTGGACCCGTGGCCGGGGCGAATCTGGCGCTGGATGGCACCGGCGTGTGGAACACGATCGGCGCCGTGACCGTGTACGCGTTTTTGTGCGCCGTGCTGGCGGTGGCCGTAGGTGTGTTGCTGAGGCACACCGCGGGCGCTGTTGCGGTACTTCTGTTGTGGCCGACGGTCCTTGAACTGATGCTGGGCTGGCTCACTGATGCCGGAAAGGCGTTGCAGCCCTTCCTTCCTTTCGCAAATGGCATCCGGTTTACCGGGGTGCCCTGGTACACCTCGGATGGCGTCCGCTTCGTCTGGGACGCCACTGGATCGCTCATCTACTTTGCTACCGTGGTTGTCATCACGCTCGTCACAGCGCTGGTTGTGGTGCAGCGACGTGACGTTTAGGTCGGGACAAGGGAGAGCAGATGGCGACCAATCGGGTTCTGTATGCGGTCGCGGTGTCCGCGGCATGCGCGTTGGCGACGGTGACGGCGTGCGACCGGGATGGCGCGGAGGTGCCTCGTTCGGCGCCCCAGGCCGGATCTCAAGAAGCCATCGGTTTCGCGCATTCGCTGCATGAAAAGGTGACCGTCGACAATGTCGTGAAACACCTCTCGGCCCTGCAGGAGATCGCCGACAAAAACGGCAATACCAGGGCGGCGGGCACACCCGGATTCGATCAGAGCGTGGACTACGTGGTGAAGGCCTTGAAAGACAAGGGATTCGACGTACAGACTCCGGAATTCAGTTTCAAGGATTTCCAGGCCAAGTCCCTTGATCTGACGGTCGGAGCCAAGAAGGTGGACGCCGGGGTGCTGTCGTACTCACCGGGTGGCCGGGTCGAGGGACGGCTTGTGCCGGCCCGGGCAGAGGAATCGCCCGGTTGCACGGTCGAGGACTACGACGGGCTCGATATCAAGGGCGCGGTGGTCCTGGTGGACCGCGGATCGTGCCCGTTCGCCGATAAGGAGAGAGTCGCCGCCGAGCGTGGTGCGGCCGCCGTGATCATCGCGGACAACGTCGACGAGAACAAGGCAAGCGGCACCCTGGGTGAGGACTCCAGTCCGAAGATCCCGGTGGTGAGCGTCACGAAATCCGTCGGTGCCGACTTGCGTGAGCACCCGGACAAGGTCGTCCTGAACGTGGATGCCGAGACCAAGGACGTCAAGGCGCGCAATGTGATTGCCCAGACCAAGACGGGTGCCACAACGGATGTCGTGATGGTCGGGGCGCATCTGGACAGCGTCCCCGAGGGGCCGGGTATCAACGACAACGGCTCGGGTACCGCGGCCGTGCTGGAGACCGCCTTGCAGCTAGGGCCAAGCCCGGAGGTCAAGAACGCTGTCAGATTCGCGTTCTGGGGCGCGGAAGAAGAGGGACTGATCGGCTCCACCGACTACGTCAAGTCGCTCGATGTGGATGCGCTGAAAAATATTGCCCTGTATCTGAATTACGACATGCTCGGTTCGCCGAACGCCGCGTACCTCACCTATGACGGCGATCAGTCCGATGAGCCGGACCCGAACGAGGTTCCGGTGCGCATCCCCGAAGGATCGGCAGGTATCGAGCGGACAGAGGTCGCCTACCTGGCGGAGCAAGGCAAGAAGGCGCATGACACCGGCTACGACGGCCGCTCTGATTACGACGCGTTCAGCCGGGCGGGCATTCCGACGGGCGGCATTTTCTCCGGGGCCGAAGACAAGATGTCGGCAGAGGAAGCCAAGGACTGGGGCGGCAAGGCCGGCGAGCCGTTCGACCCGAACTACCACCAGGCTGGCGATACTTTAGCCAATGTGAACAAGGACGCCCTCAAGATCAACGCGGGCGGCGTCGCGTACACCATCGGGCTGTACGCGCAGAGCATCGACGGACGCAATGGCGTTCCGGTTCACGAGGATCGCACTCGCCACAAACTGAAGAGCTAACGACTCCGGGCGGCGCCTGGCCGCGCTCGGCCGAAGCTGGGGTAACAGGTTCGTTGCAACGCTTTCCAAAGACCTTGGGAATCAACGCTGGTGCGGTAGCGTGTGCGATTGCTCGATTCGCACACGTCCACTGGTCACCAAAGAGGTTCCGTTGAGGTTTATTTGATGGCGTTGTTTCGCGCCCGGGGGCTAGCGCGCGGTTGCGCCCTACTCGCGATTGCGGCGGTCGCGAGCTGCTGTGCGCACCCGGCGACGCCGGGTGCCGGTGCGCCGCCTGCGCCCAACCCGAATCTCGCGGCCGATCTTGCGCGTTCGGTAACGGTGGACGCGATGATGGTTCACCTGCAGCAGCTGCAGCAGGTGGCCGACGCGAATGGCGGAAATCGGGCCGAGGGCACACCGGGTTACGACGCCAGCGCCGACTATGTGACAAAGGCATTGAAAGACCGGGGGTTCGAGGTTCAGACACCTGAGCTCTCCAGACTCAAGGTGCTCAGCGAGGGCAAGCCGCTGGTCGATATCGGCGGCCGTCCCTACGCGTTGGATCAGGCATCGTATTTCGCGCAGACGCCCAAAGGCGGCCTCAAGGCCAACATCATTCGCCCGTCGGGCAAGGCCAGTGGCTGTGCCGCGTCCGACTACGGCACGCTCAAGGTGGATGGCCAGATTGCGGTCGTTGACGGCACCGGGTGCTCGGTGGTCGACAAGCACAATGTTGCGAAGGAAAAGGGTGCCACGGCGGTGCTGGTGGCCATGCAGGCCGGCGCGGGCGAGGGTCTGTTCACCCCCAATTACTATGAGCAGCTGAACATCCCGGTGGGAATCATCGACTCGGGGGTCGACACCCTGCTGCGCCGCAATTCGTCACCGGTAACTCTGGTGCTGGATATGAACGTCGCGAAGGTGCGCTCGCGCAGCGTCATCGCGCAGACCGCGACGGGTGATCCCGCCAATGTGGTGCTCGCCGGAGCTCATCTGGACAGCGTGTTGAAGGGACCCGGCATCAACGACAACGGCACCGGAGTGGCGGCGGTCTTGGAGACCGCGCTGCAGCTTGGGCCGAAGCCGGTGGTCAACAACGCCGTCAGATTCGCGTTCTGGACCGCCGAGGAGGATGGGCTCGCGGGATCGCTCGACTACACCAAGAATCGCAGCCCCGAAGAACTCAACGACATCGCGTTGTATCTGAACTTCGACATGCTCGGTTCCCCCAACGCCGGGTACTTCGTGCTCGATGGTGACCAGTCGGCCGCTAAACCGGACGCGAGCCGGCCGCCGCTGGACGTCCCCGAGGGGTCCGCCGGCATTGAACGCACTTTCGCCGGATATCTCAACCTGGCGGGCAAGCGCCCCGCCGCCGAGGAGTTCAGCGGCAGATCCGATTACGGGCCGTTCATGGCCGCGGGTATCCCCGTCGGTGGACTCAGCTCAGGTGCGCTGGACAGGATGAGCGGTCCGGAAGCCAAGACGTGGCAAGGGCGCGCGGGTCAGCCGTTCGACCCCAACTACCACGGTCCCAAGGACACCCTCGCCAATGTGGGTAAGACGGCGCTGGGGATCAACGGCCCGGCAGCGGCCTTTGCGGTAGGTACCTACGCCTTGTCCACGAGCGGGCCGAACGGGGTGCCGGACCGCAAAGTTCGGCGACACTCTCCGCTGGAGCGTTAGGGCAGCTAGCATGCCAGCGCATGAGAAGAATTCTCGCTTTGCTGGTGGGACTGGTGTCGGGTGCCGTCATCGGGTTGCCCGCTGCCCCGATGGTGTCCGCCGATCCCGGAGTGAAGTTGACGTACCGGGTGACCTTGCAGGATCCCGGAACCAATCGCCAAGTGACGATCTCGTACCGCAACGGTAAGGGGGAGAAGGCGGTCAAGCAGACCTGGCTGGACCCGTTCGTGCCGTGGCAGCATGACGTCACGATGACCGCCCGCGAGGCGGCGGTGAGCCTGTTCAGCGACCCGGGCGGCAACTACCTCGGCGAGATCCTGCGCGACGGCAACGTGATCGCGTCCAACACGGTGTATCTGGAACCGGGCTGGGTGGCCGAGCAGAGCGCGACCTATGGGACCCCGACATTGCTGGCGCGTGCCGACGTACCGTAGACCTCACCTCCACGCGAAGACCGGCTGCTCCAGATCGTCGACAGGGTCGCCGTTGCCTTCCAGGCACAGCCATCTCACCTGTAGTAGGACCGCTCCCGTCGGGGCGTGGATCAGATCATTGCCCAACGGGATCTGCACCACCGGGCGCGGGCTCTCCGGAATCGTGATGTAGCGCGGTGAATCCTCGCGTTGCAGCTGGTGCAACCCGACGCGATAGGTGGCGACCACCTCATCGGGGGAGGGGCTCAGCTCCAGCCGGCCTCCGCCCCACACCACCACCGGCGTGATCACGTACCCCGAACGTGTCGGATAGTCGTCGAGCAATCCGAGGACCGTGGAATCGGGTAGCGCGACGCCCAGTTCTTCGTCCAACTCGCGCAGCGCGGCCTCGATGGCATCCTCGCCCGGATCCAATCGCCCGCCGGGTAGCGCCCATTGTGCGGCGTGCGAGTTGAGCCGAGAGGCCCTGCGGCACAGCAGGAATGCTGCGCCACCCGATACGTCGACCATTCTGCCGTCAAGTCCGTGCCCGGGAATCTCGCGGCCGCCGATCCAGTCTTCCAGTGGCGCCGGATCGATGCGGTCTTCGCCTAGGTCCGAATCGACCAGTACGACGGCCACCGCGGCGCGGCGCTTCTCCGGGTCATCGACGGTCCTGCGTGCGTGACCCGCCAGGCGCTCGCCGATACGGTCTCGCAGTTCTTCGTCGTACGCGATCACCGTTCGACCATATCTGCCGCCGCGCGCGGCGCTCTTTCGGATCGAGGTGGCTCTATACCTGGGCATACGGCGCAGGGATTGTTGTGATGCGGGAATGGGCGACGACCAGACACGACGTATCTATCGGGAAGCCGGCATCACCGTGGAAAAGCTCGGTGAACACATTGGCGCCCGAGTCGATGGGGTTGAGCTGCGCGCCGACGTTCCCGCCGAACGGGTGGAGGCGATCCGCGTCGCGCTGGCCGTCAACAAGGTGCTGGTGTTCACCGGGCAGCATCACCTCGACGATGCCGCACAGTACGGGTTCGCCGCGCTGCTAGGGGAGCCGACACTGCCGCATCCGACGGTGCGGTCCCACGGCACCGAGCTGCTGAATCTGGAGGGGGCCGCGAACGGTTGGCATACCGATGTCACCTTCGTCGACCGCATCCCGAAGGCATCGGTACTGCGGCCGGTGACGCTGCCGTCCTATGGGGGTGCCACCACGTGGGCGTCGACCGTCGCCGCGTACGAACAACTGCCCACGCCGTTGCGTTCTCTCGTCGAGGATCTGTGGGCCACGCACACCAACCTGTATGACTACGCGTCGTCGGGGGCATCGGGCGGGGTGAGCGCTGAGCGCCGGGCCGCCTGTTACAGCGAGTTCACCAGTTCCCGTTACGAAACCCTGCATCCGGTGGTGCGTGTGCACCCGGAGACCGGTGAGCGCAGCCTGCTGCTCGGGCAGTTCGTGAAGAGCTTCCAGGATTTACAGAGCGCCGAGTTCGCGGCGTTGTTCCAGCTATTGCAATCGCGTATTACCAAGCTGGAGAACACCTTCCGCTGGAATTGGCGGCTAGGCGACGTGGCCATCTGGGATAACCGGGCCACCCAGCACTACGGCATCGCCGATTTCGGTGAGCAACAGCGCGAGCTGCATCGCGTCACGCTGGCAGGGGACGTGCCGGTGGATGTTCGTGGCCGGCGAAGCCAGATCCTGCTCGGGGACGCCAGCCACTACTCGGGTATCGAGACGCCGCAGCGTTTGGAGCTTTTCGCCGCCTGAGGTCAGCGTGCCTGCGGCGACGGTGGCCCGGCGCTGGCGCCCGCCGCGTCCCGCCGCCGCGCCGCCATTCCGGACAAGGCCTCGAAGACCACCCGGTGCGCGGCGTTGACGGTGAGTTCGGCGTGGTCATAGGCCGGCGCCACCTCCACCACATCCACGGCGGCGACATCGTGTTCGTAACAGAGTTGGCGCACCATACGGAGGAGGTCGGCGCTGGTGATGCCGCCGGGTTCTGGGGTGCCGGTGCCCGGAGCGTGCGCCGGATCCAGCACATCGATATCCACCGACAGATATAGCTTCTCGGCCTTGTTCAGGGCCTCGCCGACGGCGTCGACCATCACGTTCTTGAAGCCGCGATCCCAGATTTCCTGCATGGTGTGCCAGACCATGCCCTGTTCCTTCATCCATTCGAAGGTGTCCTGCGGCGGCCAGTATCCGCGCAAACCAACCTGGACGAAGTGAGTTCCGGGCACCGCGCCGGACTCGATGAGCCGCCGCATCGGGGTGCCGTGGCTCGCGAGATTTCCCTCGATCTCCTCCGCGGTATCGGCGTGCGCGTCGAAGTGCACGATGCCGACGTTGCCGTAGCCGTGCACGTCGGCGACGGCCGTGGCCGAGGGCCAGGTGATGGAATGGTCGCCGCCCAGCACGACCGGCACGATGCCGCGGGAGGCGATGGCGTGCACGCGTTCACGGATGTTGGCGTGCGACACCTCGGTTTGGCCGTGCGGGCAGTACGCGTCACCGAAGTCGACGACCTCGAGCCAGTCGAAGATCTCCAGACCTAGATCCAGGTGGTAGGTACCGGGTTCGTAGGCGGTGGAGCGGATCGCGCGCGGGCCGAACCGCGCACCCGGGCGGTTGGTTGTCCCGATGTCGAAGGGTGCCCCGACAATCGCGACATCCGGTTGCCACTTTTCCAGCTGCTCGATGTCTGTCAGGAATGGCCGCTGCCCGAACGACACCATCCCGGAATAGGGGATGTCGAGTTGCTCCTGCATTCCTTCGGACAGCTCGCGACCGGGCCGAGACTCGTGTGAGTGATTCCCGTGTGAGTGGCCCATTGCGAGATCCTAGGTCTAGGGCAGTGCGATGTATTTCGTTTCGAGGTATTCCTCGATGCCCTCGCTGCCGGCTTCCCGGCCGATGCCCGATTCCTTGATACCGCCGAACGGCGCGGCCACATCGGAGATGACGCCGCGGTTCACGCCAACCATGCCCGATTCCACGGACTCCGAAACCCGCAGCGCACGATCAAGATTGGCGGTGTAGATGTACGCGGCCAGGCCGAACTCGGTGTCATTGGCGGCGGCTATGCCCGCCTCTTCACCGTCGAACCCGGTGATCGCGGCGACGGGCCCGAAGACCTCTTCACGCAGAATCCTTGCGTCCGTGGGCACATCGGTGAGCACCGTCGGCGGGTAGAAGTAGCCCTCGCCGTCGGCGATGGCGCCACCGGTGGTGATGACGGCGCCCTTGCTGACGGCGTCCCGCACCAACTCGTCCACCGATGCCCGCTGCTTGGCGGTGATCAGCGGCCCCACCTGCACGCCACTCTCGTCGCCGGCGCCAATGGTGAGCGCACTCATCCGGGCGGTGAGCTTCTCGGTGAACTCGGCGCGCACCGCGTTGTCGACATGGAAGCGATTGGCCGCGGTACAGGCCTCACCGATGTTGCGCATCTTGGCCGCCATCGCACCGTCGACGGCGGCATCCACGTCGGCGTCGTCGAACACCACGAACGGCGCGTTGCCACCGAGCTCCATCGAGGAGCGCAAGACCCTGGTGGCGCACTGGGACAGCAGGATCTTGCCGACCCCGGTGGAGCCGGTGAAGGTCAGCTTGCGCAGTCGGGCGTCATCGATCAGCGGACCGGTCAAGGCCGAGGCGCTGGTGGTGGGCAGGATCGAGAGCACACCCGCGGGCAGCCCGGCGTCGGCGAACACCTGGCCCAGCAGCAGCATGGTGAGCGGTGTTTCGGCGGCGGGTTTGACGATCATGGTGCACCCGGCGGCTAGCGCCGGGCCGATCTTGCGGGTGCCCATCGCCAGCGGAAAGTTCCATGGGGTGATGGCCAGTGTCGGGCCGATGGGCTGCTTGGTGACCAGGATCCGGCCGGCACCGGTCGGTGACGAGGTGTACCGGCCGTTGATGCGCACGGCCTCCTCGGCGAACCAGCGCAGGAACTCGCCGCCGTAGGCCACCTCGCCCTGGCTCTCCGCCAGCGGCTTGCCCATTTCCAGCGTCATCGCCAGCGCGAAATCGTCGCGCCGCGCCATCACCAATTCCCAGGCCCGCCGCAGGATTTCGGCTCGTTCACGGGGCGCGGTGGCGGCCCAGGACTGCTGCACGGCGTAAGCCTCATCGAGCGCGGTGGCACCGTCGGCGGGCGCGGCGTCTGCCACTGTCGTCAGGACGGCGCCGGTGGCGGGGTTGTGCACCGAGAACCGGGCTCCCGTCGACGACGGGACCTGCTTGCCCCCGATCCACAGCTCGGTGGGAATGGCATCGATCAGCGTGGAGTGGTCGGTCACTGGCGGCTCGCCTTCTCGCGAATGATGTCGGCGAGGACGGTGATGCCCTCGTCCAGTAGATCGTCCCCGATGACCAGCGGGGGCAGCAAGCGGATGACATTCCCGAAGGTTCCGCAGGTGAGGATCAGCACACCCTGGGAGAGTGCCTCGGCGGCAATGGCTTTGGTCAGAGCCGCGTCGGGTTCGAGAGTGCCGGGTTTGACGATCTCGATGGCCAGCATGGCGCCGCGTCCGCGCACCTCGCCGATGACGTCCACCTCGTCGGCGAGTGTGCGCAGCCGGGACACCACCGAGGTCTCGATGACGCGTGCGCGGCCCGGAAGGTCGAGCTCACGCATGACGCCCAGCGCGGCGATGGCGGCCGCGCAGGTGACGGGGTTGCCGCCATAGGTGCCACCCAGGCCGCCGGTGTACACCGCGTCCATCAGCTCGGCGCGTCCGGTGACGGCGGACAACGGCATGCCGCCCGCGATGCCCTTGGCCATGGTGACGATGTCGGGAACGATGTCGTCGTGCTCGGAGGCGAACCAGGCCCCGGTGCGCGCGAACCCCGTTTGCACCTCATCGGCGATGAAGACAACACCGTTGTCCTTGGCCCATGCGGTGAGTGTGGAGAGGAATCCGGGCGCGGGCACGATGAAGCCGCCCTCGCCCTGGATGGGTTCGATGATGATCGCGGCCAGTGACTGGGCGCCGATCTGGGTCTCGATGCGGGAGATCGCGCGCCGTGCGGCTTCCTCGCCGGTCAAGCCCGCCTCGTCACGCAACGGATAGGAGGCAGGCATCCGGTAGACCTCGGGCGCGAAGGGCCCGAACTGCGACTTGTAGGGCATCGACTTGGCGGTCAGCGCCATGGTCAGGTTGGTGCGGCCGTGGTAGGCGTTGTCGAAGGCGACGACGGCGGGGCGGCCCGTGGCCAGCCGTGCCACCTTGATGGCGTTCTCCACGGCCTCGGCGCCGGAGTTGAACAGTGCGGTGCGCTTCTCGTGATCGCCCGGGGTGAGGGCGTTGAGGAGTTCGGCGACCTGCACGTACCCCGCATAGGGCGTCACCATGAAACAGGTATGGGTGAAATGCGTTGCCTGGTCCGCGATTGCGGCCGCAACGGCGGGGTGGGAGGCGCCGACCGTGGTGACCGCGATGCCCGCCCCCAGGTCGATGAAGGAGTTGCCGTCGGCGTCGACGATCACACCGCCGTCGGCGTCGACCGCGTAGACCGGCGCGGTGGAGCCGACGCCCGCCGATACCGCGGCGCGGCGTCGCTCGGCCAGGGCACTGGACCGGGGCCCCGGCAGGGGCGTCACGATGTTGCGCTTCTGGGGGAGGCGATAGGTGATGTCGGTCATGGCGCTTCCTGTCGTCGATCCGGCGATCTCAGTGTGCCGCTGTGCGGCGTCCCTGGGAATGGCCGGTTTGTCTATCGACGGGCCCCGGTTGTGCCGTTTTGGCACGCACTCACCGAAGCGCCGACACGCCGTGTTTGACGCGCGGTTCTCCCGCTTTGCGTACAAACACGGCGTGTCGGCGATCGGTCAGAAGGACGTCAGGAGGGCGGGGTGTCACCCAAGACGCGCAAAGAGCTTCTTGGCGTTGATGTTGTTGAAAGCGGCCTTCTGCGAATCGCTCAAACCCGTTTCATTGTCCAGTATCTGGGTGAACCGTGCGGCCACCGGTGGGGCGGCGTAAGGGAAGTCGCTGCCGAACAGGATGCGTTCGGAATCGGCGAGTTCCAGGAAGCTTGAAAACGCGTACTTGCCCGAGGACAGCGCGGTGTCCCAGTAGAACAGCTTGAACTTGGCCAGCAGTTGCTCGGCGTTGGGGCCGTCCGGCGCCAGAGAGGGCTGTAGTTCGCAGAACCGCAGCACGGTGTAGGGGACGAACCCACCCGCGTGCGACAGGATGATCTTCACATTCGGATAGTTGTCCAGCACCCCGTTGAACACCATGTGTACGGCATTGCGTGTGGTGTCGAACGGGTAGTCCACCAACGGCCCCGGCACATCGGGTAGCAGCGGGATCTGCGGGTGGCCGGGGTGAATGAAGACGACCGCCGAGCGCTTATCGAGGGCCTTCCACAGCGGTGCGAAGCGTGGGTCACCGAGGTAGGCACCGTCGTAGTTGCTCAACAACACGATGCCGTCGGCGCCGATGCTGTCCAACGCGTACTCGGCCTCGGTGACGGCGGCCCCGACGTCCGGTAGCGGCACCGTCGCGAAGTTGCCAAATCGGCTGGGATACTTGGCAACCAAGTCGGCGACGTACTCGTTGACCTTGCGGGCCAGATCAATCCGCTGCTGGCCGTGCCAACCGGTGACGCTGGGGGCCGTCAAGGACAGGACGCTGGTGGCGATCTGGTTCTCATCCATGAACTTCAGATGTGCGTCGGCGCTCCACCCGGGAATCGCCCACCCCGATGGGTCTCCGCCGTGGTTCAGCAATGCCTCGCCCCAGAACGGGGGCACCACATGTGTATGAACGTCAATACGATCCGCGGCCATGCTGACTCTCTCCTGTCTCTTGGTGCGATTCCGCCATCCTGAACCGCGATTCCGGCTCAGTTGGACACTATGACCGGGCCAGGGGTTGCGGGAGGGGGAGAAATTTGCCCACCCCCATACGTGAGCAATTAGTCTGCGAGATATGGCAGCCCGACGTGATCCGCGGCTGGTGGAGCTGGGGTCCTTGCTACGGACCCGCCGAAGCGCGATTCACCCCGACGCGGTGGGGCTTCCCACGCCGGACGCGCGCAGACAGGTGGCGGGGCTGCGTCGCGAAGAAGTAGCCGATATGGCCTTCACCAGTCTGGAGCACTACACCCGTATTGAGCAGGGCCGCGTTCCGCCCAGCAGGGATGTACTGGACCGCCTCTCCTCGGTCCTGCGGCTCACCGAAGACGAGTGCCGCTATGCCCGCCAGCTGCTGGCCGGCTCCGGCCTCCGCCCCTCCCCGATAGCCGCACTGCCCCAGGTCAGTGGGCCGATATTGCACCTACTGCAACGGCTTACCGATATCCCCGCGATCTTGATCGGACCCCAAACCGCGATTCTTGCGTGGAACGACGCAGCGGCACGGCTGTTCCTGGACTTCGGGCAGATACCCGTCGCCGAACGAACCTTCGTCGAGCTGCTGTTCACGCACGAGAGCTTCCAAAGCAGATTCGGTGACTTGCCCGCCATGCGTCGCGTCGCCGTAGGCATCCTTCGCTCCACGTCCGCCGACGAACTGTCCAATGGTGAGTACTCGGCCCACCTCCAGAAAATCTCGGAGGCCAGTGCCGATTTCCATGCCATGTGGCACCAATTCGACGTCGCACAGCCACGCGGAATACCGGCGCTGCCTTTGCACCACCCCGAAACCGGCGAGATCGTCGTCGACGTGGTCACCCTGTTGTTTGACGACCCCTCGCAGCGACTGTTGCTTTTTGTGTGACACCGTTATTCGGACAACGGTGCGGTGTCCCGGGTGAGGGTGCGTCCCCGAAAGAAGTCAGGGCTGGTGAAGCGCATGATCAGCATGAGCACCGCGCCGAACGCCAGGATTCCGAAGCCGAGATAGAACACCAGGCCGATACCACCGATCGCGGCACCGCTGCCGGTCTTCTCGGGGTCCATGCTCTCGCGTACGGAGATCACGAACACCGCCCCCAGCATCAGACCGCCCAGGAGCGGAAACAGGAATTTGTACACCACGTTGTGAGCGCTGGCGAACAGCTCTGTGCGGAAGTACCACACGCAGGCGAAGGCGGTGATGCCGTAATACCAGCAGATCATGATGCCCAGGGCGGCAATGGTATCCAGCAGGGTGCGATCGGAGAGCAGGCTGACAATCGTGTAGAAGGCCGCGGTGACGGCGCCGGCCACCACGGTGCTGAATGTGGGTGTGAGGAATCGCGGGCTGACACTGGCGAACCGCTTCGGGAACGCGCCGTAGGTCCCCATGGCCAGCATGGTGCGCGCGGCGGGCAGCGAGGTGGTCTGCAGGCTGGCCACCGCGGAGGCGAATATCGCCAACAGCAGCAGCGGGCCGAGCCAACTGCCCAGCACCGGGTTGGCCAGGGAGCCAAAGACATTGTCCTTGTTCGCCTCGTTCGCCAGACCCAGATCGGTGTCGCCGACGCCCGCGAACATCATGACCGCGACCGCCACTAGGAGATAGGTCAACAGGATGGACAGCACGCAGAGCAGACCGGCCCGCCCGGGTACTTTGGTGGGGTCCTTGCATTCCTCGCCGAGCGTCAGGCAGGTGTCCCAGCCCCAGAACGCGAAGATCGAGCCGATAAGCCCAATGACGAAGGCGCTCAGGGTTAGTCCGGTGAGTGGGTTGAACCAATCGAGGTCGAAGTCGAGGTGTCCGGCCGCGCTGGGGGCCTTCGCGATGGCGACGACGGCGAAGAGCACCAGCACGATCATCTGAAAGCCGACCAGAACGTACTGCACCTTTTCGCTGGTGGTGATGCCGCGGCTGGAGATGTAGGTGGCGATGGCCAAAAGCGCCACAGTGGAGATGATGTTGACGGCCTTGTTGTTGGCGAGCTCGGCGACCGTTTGATTGTGAAAGACCGCGCCGAGGAACTGGTATCCGTATTGCACACCGATCGAGGCCAGATTGGACAGCACGATGATGGTGGCAATCACCATGCCCCACCCGCACATCCAGCCGACGTAGGGTCCGAATGCCTTGGTGGACCAGGTGAATGAGGCTCCGCAGTCCGGTGCTCGCGAATTCAGTTCGCGGTAGGCGTACGCGGTGAGGAACATCGGGATGAATCCGGCGATGAGGATGGCGGGCATCTTCAGGCCGACCGCCGCCACGATCAGTCCGATGCTGGCGGTGAGCGTGTATCCAGGTGCCACCGTGGAGATTCCGAGGACCGCGCCGGTGAAGGTGCCGATCCGTCCGGCGGCCAGGCCTTTTGAGACAAGTCCTTCGGACTGCTCGGCATGTTCCAGTTCAGCGCGAGCGACGTCCTCAGTCACTATCGCCCCCTTCTTCCTTCGGGATGACGACCATGGGAACCTGCAGCACCCGGAGCATCTTGGCTGCCGTCGACCCGAGGAAGAGTCGTCGCGGCTGCGCGAGACGGCTGGAACCCACCATGATGATGTCGCCCTCGCGCCAGTCCAGTTTGTTCACCGCCGCTTCCACGGTGGGTCCCTCGGCGACCATTGAGGTAACCGGGAAGTCCGGTGGAAGAACCAATTTGGCGGTTTCGAGGGATTGCTGCGCGTGGATGGTGGCCCGCTCACGCGCCGACTGGTCGTCGTCTCCGCCGGGAATCGGATCGATGGAGACCAGGGACACCAGCCGCAGCGGGGTGTCCGCGCGCTTGCAGATCCGCAGTGCGGCGTCCAGCAGCACCCGCGCGCCGGGCCGGGTGCCCATGGCGCAGGTGACCTCACGGATGCGCAGGTTTTTCTGGTAACGCGCGCCGCGCGGTGAGATGACCAGCGGAATCGGCGAGGAATGCACGAGTTCGTTGACTACCGATCCCAGTGACAGGCTGCCCACCAGTCCACCCCCGGAGCCGCCCACCACGATGGCCGCGGCGCCCACGGCCTCGCATTGCGCGATGAGCCCCTCCGCTATCGATTCGTGGAAGCTGATATGCGTCTGTACCGACAGGTCGTCGGGGATGGTCGCCTCGGCATGTTTGAGCCAATGCGTGGCGTTTTGGGACAAGATGTCCTGACGTTCCTGCTGGGGTAGGGGAGCCAGGATCGGGCGGTCCAGGGGCAGCACCATGCACAGATCCAGATGCGCGCCCAACGAGCGCGCGATCTGTGCGCCGACGGCTAGCGCGTCATCGCCGCCCGGGGTGGCCAGATATGCAACAGCAATCCTCGTGGCGGCGGTGTTCACGGCTAGTCCTCCTGGTGTCCGGACGTGTGACAGCTCTTCGGCGGGGTGGGTGCTACGTCAAGAGAGGGGTTCCGGTCGAAGAATCCGACCGGCTTGAGCCAGAAGTTCACCGTGTCGACGGGCATGATCGGCCAGTCTTCGGGCCGGGTGATGTGATGGATACCGAACACGTACCACAGCACCACATCGGTGTTCTCGATCGACCGGTTGCGTTCGGTCCAGGCCGGCAGCCCGTGGTCTTCCTTGCTTTGCGTGACGAATTCTCCTGCGGGCCAGCGTTCTTCGGGCGAGTTGGGGGTAACCCAGAGAGTGTGTTCGATGGCGCGGCAGCGCGCCAGCACCGGTGAGGACGGGTCGAACATGGCTGGGATGGCCGCGCCAGGCACCAGCTTGTAGGCCGGCGCCGTGCCAATGCCGTTGCGGGTGTTGTCGTTGACGACCTTCCAGGCGCGCTGAGTCTCCCAGCAGAAGTCTTGTTTGCCTTCCGATTCGGTGCGCAGCGGGGTGTTGCGTTGCCGCAGGGAGAGCCCGTAGGGGTTACGGGGTCCGACCGGCTCGATCTCGGTTTCGGTGGCGTAGACCGTGTTCTCGGTGCCGTCGACGTCCAGGTCCAGCCTCGCGACCAGGAAATGCTGGTGGTACGGCGCATAGGTGCGGTTGTCGACGAGGGTTCCGTGCGGATGCGCGGCGCCCTCCTCGAAATTGCTCACCACCATGATTCCCGTGGCGCGAACCTCGCACTCGATGTTTCCGTCTTGGTAGAACCGCCAGTAGGTGAGGTATTCGTAGTTGGCGACGGTGACGTGGAACGACACGGTGAGCCGCCGCATCCGGCGCACCTCCGCGCCGTGGTCGTGGTCGACGTGCTTCCACAGGACGGCGTTGTCCTCTTCGTGGATGCAGATCGCGTTCTTGATGGTGTATGGCTCGCCCTTGCTGTTGTGCAGCACGGCGTCCAGGTACCGGATCTCACCGAGGCAGTCGCAGCCCAGCTCCAGAGAGGTGGTCATGAACCCGATGCCCCACTCGCCGATATCGAAAGCTGTTCTGCGGTAGTGATCTTCGCAGTGATCTCGGTAGGGCACCATCATCTCGGCGAAGGACATCCGGTTGGCGACGGACCGTACCCGGCCGTTGTCGTTGTAGGTCACCGCGTGCAGGGTCATGCCCTCGCGGTAGTTGAAGCCGACTCGTAGTGACCAGTTCTGCCACTGGAGCTTGTTGCCCTCGATGGTGAAGGACGTCCCATCGGGCTGGGTTATGTGCAATGGCTGCAGGGACTCGCGGGTGCTCTGCCGGCGCAGTCGCTCCGGGACGTGGCGTGGCACGTATTCGCCCATCATCTCCGGTCGCTCGACGGTGAACGTGTCCTCGATGTCCAACAGCTCCATGCTGTTCATGTCGATGATGCAGTGAAACCCGTTGACAGGACCCGCGTACGGATTGGCGCCCGCGGCGGCACGCACCCAGGTATCCGACCAGCCGAGGCGTCTGCCCTGGTATTTCTCGGGCATGACGGCCTCGCCGTAGGTCCAAGTGTCCATGAACACCAGGTCCATATCGGTGATGCCACGTTTGGCCAGGGCGGCGATCACGTCGGGGTGGCTGCGCAGGACCGCGTCGGCCTCTTCCCACTCATCGACGGTGAAGTTGGGCTGCACGCCGGGAATGTGATCCCAGGACAGCACCGTGCCGGAGTCCAGCGAGATGACGGCCTTGTAGGTGGCGTTCGCGAGGGTGTCCAGGCAGGTCGCCAGCGCGCGGCGATCGGGCCGGGTGCCGTTGGCGTCGAAGGCGGCGATCTCGGCCTTGGCGGGCTCGATGAGTTCGATGGAGGTGTATCGCCAGTTCTTCCCGACGTTGTGTGTCTGCGCCAGAATCTCGGCGACGGTGGTGAATTCCTGCGCGGTCAGGGGATCCAGAGGATGGAACGTGTCACTCATCACGCGTGCGCACTCATCACGTGCTTGATGCGGGTGTAGTCCTCGACGCTGTAGGCCGACAGATCCTTGCCGTACCCGGAGTATTTGAACCCGCCGTGTGGCATCTCGGCGACCAACGGGATGTGACAGTTGACCCACACGCACCCGAAATCCAGCTCGCGAGTGAATTTTTCAGCTGTGGCATGGTCCTTGGTCCAGACGCTGGAGGCAAGGGCGTAGCGCACGCCGTTGGCCAGCCGAACGGCTTCGTCGGCGTCCGAGAAGGGTTGGACCGTCAGGATGGGGCCGAACGTCTCTTCCTGCACTATCGCGTCATCTTGCCGCACGCCGGTGACGATGGTGGGTTCGATGAAGTACCCCTTGTCGCCCCAGCGCTTTCCGCCGGTCACCACCGTGGCATGTGCGGGCAGGTTGTCCAGTTTCTTGGTCACCACGGTGAAGTGGTTGATGTTGTTCATGGGCCCGTAGAAGCTGTCGGGATCATCGGGTAGGCCGGGCCGCAGCGTCTGTGCCGCCGAGTTGAGGGCGTTGACGAAGTCGTCGTGAATCGATTCATGCACGATGACGCGGGTGGCAGCCGTACAGTCCTGCCCGGCGTTGAAGAAGGCGGCCTGCGCGATACCCAGCGCGGCCTTGTCGACATCGACATCGCCGAACACCACGGCAGGGGCCTTGCCCCCGAGCTCGAGGTGGCTGCGCTTGAGTTGCTCGGCGGCGGAGGCAGCCACGGCGATACCGGCGCGTAC
The DNA here is from genome assembly GCF_001605725.1 of Mycobacteroides immunogenum. Lineage (NCBI taxonomy): Bacteria > Bacillati > Actinomycetota > Actinomycetes > Mycobacteriales > Mycobacteriaceae > Mycobacteroides > Mycobacteroides immunogenum. The sequence goes on along the minus strand of NZ_CP011530.1, from coordinate 4,824,818 downwards.
CGACCCGGTGATCGAAACCAGGCCGATAGCAGGGTGACTCACCAATTCCGAACCGGTGGCCGCCGTGCCCAGCACCACGTTGAAGACGCCATCGGGCAGGATGCCCTTCGTCAGGCGCGCCAGCACCAGAGTGCTTTCCGGGGTGGTGTCGCTGGGCTTGAGGACAATGGTGTTTCCGGCCGCCAGCGCGGGCCCGATCTTCCAGATCGCCATCATGAACGGGTAGTTCCACGGGGTTACCTGTCCGACAATCCCGATGGGCTCGCGTCGCACGTAGGAGGTGAACCCGTCCATGTACTCGCCCGCCGATTTGCCTTCCACGATGCGCGCGGCGCCGGCGAAGAACCGGATTTGGTCGGCGCTCACGGCGACCTCTTCGGCGGCGATGATCGCCTTGGGCTGACCGGTGTTACGGCATTGGGCAGCGACGATCTCGTCCGAATGCTCTTCGATGGCATCGGCGAGTTTGAGCAGTGCCTGCTGACGGATGCTCGGGGTGGATCTGCCCCAAGTCTGAAAGGCCCGCTCCGCGGCGGCGACGGCGGCGTTCACATCGTCGGCATTGGAGACCGGGGAGCGCCCCACCACCGACTCATCGACCGGATTGATCAGGTCGATAGGCTCGGATGATTTCAGGGATAGAGCATCGACGAACTGGCCATCGATGTAGTTCTGGAGTACCGAATCTGGCATATCGCACGTCCATCCGTCGAGACAATCCCGTATAAGTACGCAGAGAACCAGTGTGCGTTAAGGCACATCTTTGATCATCTGACAATTCCGGGAATCTTCGCGGTGTTTTTCACCATTCTGTACAGTCCTGAGAAATGACCGTTCCAGTGCGCTGGGTACTGGACCAGCCAGACCTCAAACTCACCCTCAAGGGCGGTGCCGCGGGCGCTGGCCGCGAGATCAATATGGCACTGACCACTGAACTCGCCGATCCCGCACAGTGGCTCTCCGGTGGTGAACTGGTGCTCACCACCGGCATCGGTCTGCCCAAGAATCCCCGAGACCGGCGGCGTTACCTGTGTGCGCTCAACGAAAATAATGTTGCGGCATTGGGATTCGGCACTGGACTGACATTCGACGAGGTGCCGCCAGAGCTGGTGGCCGCGGCCGACGAGCTGGGTATGCCACTGCTGGAGATTCCGTTACGCACCCCGTTCGCGGCCGTGGTCAAGACCGTGAGCACGCGCATCGCCGAGTTGGAATACGACGCGGTGTTGCGAGCATCGCGGGCCCAGCCCAGGATCACCCGGGCGATTGTGAATGGCGGTGTACAGGCGGTCACCGCCGAACTCGGACGGTCACTGCGGGCCAACGTCGTGGTGTTGGACCCCGGCGGCACGGTGATCGCAAGTCATCCGCGCAATCTGGACGTCGCCACGGTGAATCTCATCCGGGGTGCGGTGACACCGGGCGCGTCGGCGGGTGCGCAGCAGCTCGATCCGGGAATCACCGTCTCGCAACAGGCGATCGGAGTGGGCCCGGCGTCATACGGAGTGTTGGCCGTGGTCAGCAAGACGCCGTTGACCTTTGTGGATCAGGTGCTGCTTGGGCACGCAAACTCCTTGCTGGCCTTGGATTTTGATAAGCCATCGCGTCTACAGGAGGCGCAACGGCGCTTGAACGGCCAGGCCTTGGGTCTGTTGCTCGCAGATGAGCTGAACCTGGATCCGATCTGGGCGCAGTTGGGGCAGGTCGCCGACGGGCGTGGGCGCATCCGGGTACTGGCGGTGGATGCCGAATCCCAGGCGATTCTGGGCAAGGCGCTCTCGGCAATCAGCCGGGCGATCGAGTCGGCCGGTTACCCGGTATTCGCGCATGCCGGTGCAAGCCAGCTGATCGTCGTGTTGCCCGGGGCGGAGACCGCCGACTTTGCCCGTCGCCTCTTCGGGGAGGCGGACGGCCGCACCAAGAAGGGGCTACGGGCCGGGTTGAGTGGAGCGCACCCGGTGGTGCGGCTCGCCGACGCGGTACAGAACGCGAGGCTCGCCGCGTCGGTGGCCGAGCGCGGTGGGACGCCGCTGGAATTCACCTCCCTGGCGGGCAGCGCACTGCTGTCCTTCGGCGCGAGCCGTGAGGTGTTGGTGGCCGTCGCCAACGCGACATTGGCCCCCATCGCCGAGTACGACACCGCGCACGGCAGCGAATTGATGGCCTCATTGCGGGCATATCTGGAAGCCAACGGCCATTGGGAATCGGCGGCCACGGCCATGGGTGTGCACCGCCATACGCTGCGGAAACGGATCGAAACGGCGCAATCTCTGTTGGCCTGTGACCTCGATATCGCGCGGGTGCGCGCCGAGCTGCTGCTGGCGATGCTGGCCGGGACGCCCGGCTCGGGGAACTGAATCTGTCTTCGAATTCGCAGTGCGCGGGGTCTTGGTAGTGCTACCTTATTAGAACAGGTTCCAGTTTCGGGGTTATTTATGCAGGTGAAAAGATCGTGAGCGCCATGGTTGAAGCATCACCGGTGCGGCCAGCCGCCATGCCGTCGACCAGGCGCCAACATGAGCAGTACAAGCGCATGCTCGATGCGGCCGAAGAACTCGCCATGACACGCGAGCTCGACCACGTTCAGATGCACGATGTCGCCAAGCACGCCAACGTTGCCATCGGCACGCTGTACCGGTACTTCCCGACCAAGCGCCATCTGTTCGTCTCGGCGCTGGTGCGTGAGTCCGAGCGGCTTGTCGGTCGAATTCCGGCACTGCCCGAACAAAACCCGTCCGACCGGGTGGGTGAAGCGTTGGTGCGGGCGCTGCGCGGGTTGACGCGGCGGCGCATGCTGGCCATCGCGATGATCCGGTCCTCGAATTCGGCCTCACTGGCCGAGGTGCCCGATCTGATGCAGATCGAGAAACGCTTTCATGAGCTGATATCCGAGGTGGCCGGGCTGTCCGATCCCACCGAAGACGATGAGGCAGTGATCAGGCTGCTGGTGCATCAGTGGTTCGGCTGTATTCAGGTGTGCCTCAACGGAGGTCTCACCGTCGCACAGGCCGAGGACGATCTGCGCCGGGCGTCGCGGCTATTGATGCGCGACTGGCACGCACTGGGCTGAGCCCGGATCCGCTAGCGCGATTCCAGTGCCGCCAGCGCGGCGTCGATGGCGAGGGCGGGCACGTCGATGGTCTTGGCGCCCAGATCGTGGCGCGCGCCGGCGATTTCCACGATGGTCGCGCCGCCCGGAATCAGCACTGCGGCCTCTTTGAGTTCGGCGATGGTGCCGAAGGCATCCGAGGTGCCGTGGGTGAACACGGTCGGAACCTGGATATCGGGGAGATGTTCCACGCGCAGCCGGTCGGGCTTCCCGGGTGGGTGCAACGGGTAGGAGAACAGGGTCAGGACATCGACGATCGGCCCTTTTTCCGCGACCAGCATCGAGGTTTGCCGTCCACCGTAGGAATGGCCGCCCGCCAGCAGCGGCCCATCCACCATGGCGCGAGCCTTGTTGATCACCTCGGCGATCCCCGCGCGGTCCTTGTCGGCCGCGGAGGCCGACGGTGGGCCGCTGGGCCGGTTACGTCGGAAGGGCATATCGAAACGTATTGCCAGCCAACCGCGCTCTGCCCATGCCGTGCACAGCAGACGCAGCATGGGGGAGTGGCAGCTACCGCCGGCCCCGTGGGTGAGCACCACGGCACCGCGAGGATGCCCGTCGGGATGGTGGGCGATTCCGGCGATATCCGGAAGTTCCTAGGTGCTCACGCGTTCAGCCTAAGGTTCTTCGCGCGGGCGCTCATCGCAGCCTGAACAGCGCCGATACCGGGCCGTGCCCGTGGCCCAGCGGATAGGCGGCCTTCAGGCACTCGGTGATCCATCGTTTCCCGAACGCGACGGCCTCGGTGACGGGAAACCCATGTGCCAGGGCGCAACTGATGGATGCCGCGAGGGTGTCCCCGGCGCCGTGATCGTGTCCGGTGTTCACACGTTCGACGGGGTAGTAGTGGAACTCGGTGCCGTCGAACAGCAGGTCGGTGCTGGTGTCACTGGATCGCAGATGCCCACCCTTCACCAGGGCCCAGCGTGGGCCAAGGGCGTGCAGCTTGCGTGCTGCCTCTTTTTGGGATTCCTCGTCGACAACGTCGACGTCCACCAGCAGCCGGACCTCGTCGAGGTTGGGGGTGACCAGTGTTGCCAACGGAAACAGTTGCGTGCGTAGGGCATCGAGCGCACTCGGGTGCAGTAGCGGGTCGCCATGCATGGAGGCGCAGACGGGATCGACCACCAATGGGACGTCCGGGGCCACCTTGGTCCATGATTCCGCGATGGCACCGATGATCGGGGCGGAGGCCAGCATGCCGGTCTTGGCGGCCTGGATGCCGATATCGGTGATGACCACCTCCATCTGCGCGGCCACCACCGGCGGCGGGATCTCATGGAAATCCTTGACACCCAGCGAGTTCTGCACGGTTACGGCAGTCACGGCCACACAGCCGTGCACCCCGAGTAGTGCCATGGTGCGCATGTCGGCTTGAATACCCGCCCCGCCCCCGGAGTCGGACCCGGCGATGGTCATGGCCCGCACCGGGGTGGTGCCCGGCTCCGGGAGGGGAAGGAACGTGCTCATGAGATGGGCAGGTACACCCGGTTGCCGTGTTCGGCGAACTCCACGGACTTCTCCTCCATACCGCGCGCCAGCATCGCGTCGATGTCCTCCTGGGTCTCCAAGCCGTTCTCGGCGGCGAATTCCCGGATATCGGCGGTGATGCGCATCGAGCAGAACTTCGGTCCGCACATTGAGCAGAAATGTGCCGTCTTGGCCGGCTCGGCGGGCAGCGTCTCGTCGTGGAATTCGCGGGCGGTGTCCGGATCCAGCGACAGGTTGAACTGGTCCTCCCAACGGAACTCGAAGCGCGCCTTGGACAATGCGTTGTCACGCAGCTGTGCGCGGGGGTGTCCCTTGGCCAGGTCGGCGGAGTGGGCGGCGATCCGGTAGGCGATCACGCCGTCCTTGACGTCCTTGCGGTCGGGCAGGCCCAGGTGTTCCTTGGGCGTGACGTAGCACAGCATCGCGGTGCCGGCCTGGGCGATGATGGCTGCCCCGATTGCCGAGGTGATGTGATCGTAGGCCGGAGCGATATCGGTGGCCAGCGGTCCGAGGGTGTAGAACGGAGCCTCCTCGCACCATTCCTCTTCCAGTTTCACGTTCTCGACGATCTTGTGCATCGGCACGTGGCCCGGGCCCTCGATCATCACCTGCACGCCATGGGATTTCGCGATCTTGGTCAGCTCACCGAGGGTGCGCAGCTCGGCGAACTGGGCCTCGTCGTTGGCGTCGGCGATGGAGCCGGGACGCAGTCCGTCGCCCAGGGAGAACGTCACGTCGTAGCGCGCGAGGATTTCGCACAGCTCCTCGAAGTGGGTGTACAGGAACGACTCCTGGTGGTGTGCCAGGCACCACGCGGCCATGATCGAGCCACCGCGCGAGACGATGCCGGTGACGCGCTTGGCGGTCAGCGGCACGTAGCGCAGCAGCACGCCGGCGTGCACGGTCATGTAGTCCACACCCTGCTCGGCCTGCTCGATCACGGTGTCGCGGTACAGCTCCCAGGTGAGTGCGGCCGGGTCGCCATTGGTCTTCTCCAGCGCCTGGTAGATCGGCACGGTGCCGACGGGAACGGGGGAGTTGCGCAGGATCCATTCGCGGGTCTGGTGGATGTCCTTGCCGGTGGACAGGTCCATGATGTTGTCGGCGCCCCACCGGATGGCCCACACCATCTTCTCGACTTCCTCGGCGATCGAGGAGGTGACGGCCGAGTTGCCGATGTTGGCGTTGATCTTCACGCCGAAGGCCTTGCCGATGATCATCGGCTCGATCTCCGGGTGCTTGTGATTGGCGGGGATGACGGCCCGGCCCGCGGCGACCTCGGTGCGCACCAACTCGGCAGGCACGCCCTCGCGCACGGCGATGAACTCCATCTCGGCGGTGATCTCGCCGTTGCGCGCACGCTGCAGCTGGGTGCCGCGGTCGGTGACGATGCCGGGCCGCGGCGGCAGCCCCTTCTGCAGATCGATTACGGCGTTGGTGTCGGTGTACGGACCCGAGGTGTCGTACAGGTCCAGGTGCTCGCCGTTGGTGAGGTTGACGCGGCGTTGTGGCACCCGCAGGCCGTTGGGCAGATCCTGGTAGATCTTCTCGCTGCCCTGGATGGGTCCCGTGGTGACGGACTCCGGAGTGCGTGATTGATCAGGCATGAATTTCTCCTCCCTACGCCGGCATTACCCGGTCAGGTTCATACGGTCGACGGCCCTAGCCGTCCTCTCAGCGCACTGGTGCGCGCTCCCGTGTTTGTGTTGTGGGGCTGTTCGTTGACGAACAATGGCCACGCTACCCGGTGGGTCCCCGATTTCTCCGCCGAGTGCGCGACTGGCGCGGAATTGCGGCCAGATTTCCGCGTGCGGCTCGCAGTGGCGCCGGGTGTTGTGCGCCTGCCCCGGGATCGATCTGACAGATCGGGGAAACATGACTTTAGGAATATAGTTTCTCTTGCTAAAGTTACTAGCGGTGGTAACCAGTGACGGCCGGTCGGTGCTGCCCGCGTCGGGGAGAAGCGCGCAACGAGGGTGACGATGACTGACTTGATTACACGGACCGATGAGACACCTGCGGATATCGAGACCGCACGGCGCCGGATCCGGGTCGATCGCGACCATCCGCACTACAAGTGGGTGGCACTGTCGAACACGACGCTGGGAGTGCTGCTCGCGACCATCAACTCGTCCATTGTTTTGATCTCGCTGCCCGCGATCTTCCGTGGCATCGGGCTCAACCCGCTCGCGCCCGGGAACGTGAGCTATCTGCTGTGGATGCTGATGGGGTACCTGCTGGCCTCTGCGGTTCTGGTGGTGCTGTTCGGCCGCCTCGGCGATATGTATGGACGAGTCCGCATCTACAACATGGGGTTCGTCGTCTTCACCGTTGCCGCGGTGGTGCTGTCCTTCGACCCATTTCACTATGGCGGCGGCGCGGTGTGGCTCATCGCCTGGCGTGTGGTGCAAGGAGTCGGCGGCGCCATGTTGATGGCCAACTCGTCGGCCATCCTCACCGATGCCTTCCCGTCCACTCAGCGCGGCTTCGCACTGGGCATCAACCAGGTGGCTGCGGTGGCCGGATCGTTCCTCGGACTGTTGATCGGAGGCGTGCTCTCCGAATGGGATTGGCGGGCGATCTTCTGGGTGGGCGTGCCGGTGGGCCTGCTGGGCACGGTGTGGTCGTACCGCTCCCTGGTCGAGATCGACCAGCCGACTCCCGGAAAACTGGACTGGGCGGGCACCGTCGCGGTGGCGCTCGGCCTGACCGTGCTGCTCACCGGAATCACGTATGGCATTCAGCCCTATGGCAATTCGAGTACCGGTTGGGGTAATCCGCTGGTGTACGGCGCGCTGATCGTGGGTACCGCGCTGCTCGTGCTGTTCTGCGTGATCGAGGCCCGGGTGGCCGACCCGATGCTCGATATCCGGTTGTTCAAGAACCGGGCCTTCGGTCTGGGGAACCTGGCCAACCTGCTCGCCTCGGTGGGCCGCGGCGGCCTGCAGTTCATGCTCATCATCTGGCTGCAGGGCATCTGGTTGCCGCTGCGCGGATACAGCTACGAGTCGACGCCGCTGTGGGCGGGAATCTTCCTGCTGCCCATGACACTTGGATTTCTGGTGGCAGGTCCGGTCGCCGGCCTGCTATCTGATCGATATGGAGCCCGGCCCTTCGCCACCGGCGGCATGGTGCTCTCGGCGGTGACCTTCCTGGCATTGATCGCCATTCCGGTCAACTTCAATTACTGGGTCTTCGCGGCACTGATCTTCCTCAACGGTCTGGGCTCGGCGATCTTCACCGCGCCCAATACCGCCGCCATCATGTCCAGTGTCCCAGCACATCAGCGCGGCGCGGCCTCGGGCGTGCGCGGCACCTTCTTCAACGCGGGAAGCTCGCTGTCCATCGGAATCTTCTTCTCGCTCATGATCATCGGGCTATCAGCGACCTTGCCGGGAGCCATGCAATCCGGTCTCACCGCCCAAGGCGTGCCCGCGTCCACTGCGACCCAAGTGTCCAGCCTGCCCCCGGTGGGCAGCCTTTTCGCGGCCTTCCTGGGCTATAACCCGGTCAGTGAATTGCTCGCTCCGTCAGGTGTTCTGGAGCAGCCCGGGGTCAACGCGGCGGAGCTGACCGGGCAGTCGTTCTTCCCGAATCTCATCACCGAGCCATTCCACGCCGGTCTTGTCGTGGTGTTCGGCGCCGCGGCGCTGATGATGGCGGTCGCGGCGCTGGCCTCGCTGGGCGCCGGCGGTAAGTACGCACACGCCGACGACTGAGCTCAACGCGGCCCGCCGGGGACCGGGCTGGCTCAGTCCAGGTCGACGACGACGGGAGCGTGGTCGCTGGCGCCCTTGCCCTTGCGTTCTTCGCGGTCGATGTGGGCATCACCCACGCGCTTGGCGAATTCCGGTGAGCCAAGCACGAAGTCGATGCGCATGCCGCGCTTCTTCGGGAAGCTCAGCTGGGTGTAGTCCCAGTAGGTGTACACCCCGGGGCCGGGCGTGAAGGACCGCGTCACATCGGCGAACCCGGCGTCGTTCATCGCGGTGAAGGCGCTGCGTTCCGGCTCGGAGACGTGGGTGCTGCCCTGGAAGAACTCGACACTCCAGATGTCCTCGTCAGTGGGCGCGATATTCCAGTCACCCACCAGCGCCACCTGCTGTTCGGAATCGGCGGCAAGCCACCCCGCAGCGGTATCGCGCAGCGCGGACAGCCAGCGCAGCTTGTACTGATAGTGCGGATCCTCCAGGGTCCGGCCATTCGGGACGTACAGGCTCCACACCCGCACCCCGTTACAGGTGGCACCCAGCGCGCGCGCTTCGGTGGTCTCTTCCATGTCTTCGCCGGACGCCCAGCCGGGCTGCCCGTCGAACCCCACCGTCACGTCGTCAAGCCCGACCCGCGACGCGATGGCCACGCCGTTCCATTGGCTGTAGCCGACGTGCGCGACCTCGTACCCCGCGTCGGTAAAGGCCTGCATGGGGAACTGCTTGTCGGAACACTTGGTTTCCTGCATGGCGAGCACGTCCGTTCCGGACCGCTCCAGCCAGGAGATGACCCTGTCGGCACGGGCGCGGATCGAATTCACATTCCAGGTGGCCAATCGCATGACGCCACCCTACTTTTCGCGGCCGACAGCACATATTTGCGCATAGCGATACCGGTGCTGCTCGGTGAAACCCATGGTGGGGTACAGGGCAAGGGTCGCGTCGTTTTCGGCACGCACCTGGACATATGCCCGGCGCGCGCCATGCGCGGCGCCCCAGCCCAGCAGGATCTCGCACACTTGGCGGGCCAATCCGCGCCGTCGATGGGCCTCTGCCACCCGCACCGCCGAGATGCCCAGCCAGCCCTCCGTCACGGCGCCCCGGGCGATGGCTGCCGTGTCGCCCGCCACGCTGATGGAGGCGAATCCCAACATTCCGTCCACCACCGCGGTCAACACCGGCGTGACCAGCGGATGGTCGTCACCGTGCAGGGCAAGCCAATCCGCTGAGGGCGCGGCAGGCAGCGTGTGCGCATCCGGCCCGTGCACATCCCGCACCATCACCACGGTTTCATCGCTCGTCATCAAATCCTCGGGCGGGTGCACCAACCGGTCGGGCAGACAGAGCAGGGTGGGCAGCCCGCGCCCGGAATACCAGGCATCCATCTCGCCGAGGGAGCGAGGAGAGGCCGAATGTTCCAGGGGCACCGCAGAATTAGCGCGCCGCGTGTATCCGTCCGCTGCCCTGACGAACCATCCGTCCAGCCATTGGTGCTCCAGGCCGGGCCACGCGAAGGCTGCGGCCCGCTGCATCGATCTGATGTCACGGTTCAGTACCGGGACGGGCGGCAATTCACGCACCGAAACGATGTCATCGGCCGAAATGTCCACCACCGCACCGGACTTATGCAGTACTTGCACGGTTGGAGCGACCGCCACCAGCTCGCCGACGGTATCGGTGAACGGCGGCACCGAACCGGGTGGCCGCCGACTACGGATGGCTACCCGTGTTCCGAGCTCGGGTAAGCGCACTGTGCCGTTCTCAGTGCCCGAACGGATCGGCCACTTGCCCGGGTGTCCAGCTCAGGCCGGGCACGCCCCAGCCGTTGGACTTGACGGCGCGCTTCGCCGCGCGGGTGTTGCGCCCCACCAGCTTGTCTATATAGAGGAATCCATCGAGGTGTCCGGTTTCGTGCTGCAGCATGCGCGCGAACAGGTCGTTGCCCTCGAGGGTCACTTCCTTGCCTTCGGCGTCCAGGCCGGTGACCCGGGCCCAGTTTGCGCGCCCGGTGGGGAAGGACTCGCCGGGCACCGAGAGGCACCCTTCCTCGTCGTCATCGGGGTCGGGCATCGTCTCCGGGATTTCGGAGGTCTCCAGCACCGGGTTGATCACGACGCCGCGATGGCGGGGCCCGCCGCCCCGGGTCTCGGCGCAGTCGTAGACGAAGAGTCGCAGGGGCACGCCGATCTGATTGGCGGCCAGCCCGACGCCGTTGGCGGCGTCCATGGTCTCGTACATATTGGCGATCAGCTCGGGCAGATCGTCGGGTAGCGAACCGTCTGGACCGACCGGGACGGGCTGGGTGGGCGTGTGCAGCACCGGGTCGCCAACAATGCGGATGGGAACAATAGCCACGGAAGGCAAGCTATCGGCTCGGTATTGAGGGCCGACGCGCGGGGTTGGCTAGCCGCAGTTGCGGTTTGAGCGTGGTTAAATATCGCCGAACCACAGTGTTGTAGTTATCGCATCGACTTAACAATGTACGAGTGAACGCCCCCGGTTGGGTCTAGGAGCTTTTATGGACGGCGCCCAGGCGCGAGCTGAGCAGTCGAAGGCTGCGAATGCTGGTCAGGATTCGCCTGCCGTCGGCTCGGACGGAGTCGAGATTGCCGCTGGCCTGAGCCGGCGTGAACACGACATCCTGGCCTTCGAACGGCAGTGGTGGAAGTACGCGGGCTCCAAGGAAGACGCCATCAAGGAGCTGTTCGGCATGTCGGCTACCCGCTACTACCAGGTGCTCAATGCCCTGGTAGATCGGCAGGAAGCCCTGGCCGCGGACCCGATGCTGGTCAAGCGGCTGCGCAGAATGCGGGCGAGCCGTCAGAAAGCCCGGGCCGCCCGCCGGCTGGGTTTTGAGGTCACGTAGCCGTCGCGGAGAGATCGCGGTGCGGCCCCGCTAAATAGGTGTTGGCGCCCGCGGACCGTACAGTGGATTCACAATGAACGAACGCGTACCCGATTCTCATGGCCTCCCGCTGCGTGCCATGGTGATGGTGCTGCTGTTTCTCGGAGTGATCTTCCTGCTTGTCGGGTTCAACGCACTCGGATCCGACAAGTCGGCGTCCTCCGACTCGACGTCCTCATCGGTCAGCGCCACCGCAGCCCCCAAGTCGACGACACCGCCTCCGGCCCCCAAGCCCGAGGTACGTGTCTACAACACCACCTCGGTGCCCGATTTGGCGCGAGGTGCTGCCGACCAGGTCACCGCCGCCGGGTGGAAGGTCGCCGAGGTAGGCAACCTGCCCATGCCCGAGGTCAACGTGACGACGGTCTTCTTCGGCAAGACCGCCGGCGAAGAGGAAGCCGCGCACGAAATCGCCAAGGTGCTCGGCGTGCAGGCCGCGCCACGCGCGCCCGAGCTGCTGGAGCAGCCGCCGGGTGTCGTCGTCGCCGTCGCCATCTGATCGATCTGACGGATCAGCACTTCCGGTCTACCACTGGGTGCTACGCGCTGTCGGAGAGGTGGCATGATGATGCCCATGGTTAAGCCCGCCGTTCTTGCCTCCGGAACCCTTGCTGCCGTTGCCTTGTCCCTGAGCGGATGCTCCCCGGATCAGCAGGCCAGCACCACGCCGGGTACCACGCCTCCGGTGTGGACAGGTTCCACCGCGCCCGCGACCGCGGGCGAGCATGGCGGCCACGGCGGCGGCGAGCAGCCGGTGCCCGCGGGCGAGAAGCTCAACGCCACACTCAAGCTGGCGGACGGCACCCCGGTGGCCACCGCGCAGTTCGTATTTCAGGACGGATTTGCCCGGATCACCGTCCAGACCACCCAGAACGGCAAGCTGACTCCTGGCTTCCACGGTCTGCACATCCACTCGTTCAAGAAGTGCGAGGCCAATTCCGTGGCGCCGGCAGGCGGCGCTCCCGGCGATTTCCTGTCGGCGGGCGGACATTTCAATGTCCCCGGATACAGCGGCCACCCCTCCAGTGGTGACCTGGTGTCCCTGAACATCCTCAAGGACGGGTCGGGCGAGCTGGTTACCACGGCGGACTCGTTCACCAAGGAAGATCTGCTGGCCGGTAACGGCACCGCGATCATCATTCACGAGAAGTCGGACAACTTCGCCAACATCCCGGCGGAGCGGTACACCCAGGCCAACGGCGCCGCAGGCCCCGACGACACCACGAAGTCGACGGGTGACGCGGGCAAGCGTGTCGCCTGCGGTCTCATCGACGCGGGCTAGCCGCCAGAGTGGCCCGTCCGATTGAATTTCGCGGGTCACCGCGACCGACGCTGGGGGTTGAGTGGGAATTCGCGCTCGTCGACGCCCAGACCAGGGACCTCACCAATGAGGCGTCCGCGGTACTTGCGGCGATCGGTGAGACTCCGCACGTGCACAAGGAACTGCTCCGTAACACCATCGAGGTGGTGACGGGTATCTGCGGGACCGTCGACGAGGCGATGCAAGATCTGCAGACCACCTTGGCCACTGTGCGGCCCACCGTGCAGTCCATGGGGATGGAGTTGTTCTGCGCCGGTACCCACCCCTTCGCCCGCTGGTCCGCGCAGCAGCTCACCGACGCGCCGCGCTACGACGAACTCATCGCCCGGACACAATGGTGGGGACGGCAGATGCTGATCTGGGGTGTGCACGTGCACGTGGGCATCTCCTCCAAACACAAGGTGATGCCCATCGTCACCTCGATGCTCAACTACTACCCACACCTGCTGGCGCTTTCCGCCTCCTCACCGATGTGGGAAGGCCAGGACACCGGGTATGCCAGTAACCGGGCCATGATGTTCCAGCAGCTGCCCACGGCGGGTCTGCCATTCCATTTCCAGACCTGGGAGCAGTTCGAGGGTTTCGTCGATGACCAGATGAAGACCGGAATCATCGACCAGCTCAACGAAATTCGTTGGGACATCAGGCCGTCACCGGCGCTTGGCACGGTCGAGGTCCGCATCTTCGACGGTATCTCCAATGTCGCAGAGCTTGAAGCGCTGGTCGCGCTCACCCACTGCCTGGTGGTCGACCTGGATCGCAAGCTGGAGGCCGGGGAATCGCTGCCCACCATGCCGCCCTGGCACGTGCAGGAAAACAAGTGGCGCAGCGCACGTTACGGACTCGACGCCGTCATCATCCTGGATGAGGACAGCAACGAACGATTGGTGACCGAGGACCTCGACGACCTGCTGACCCGGCTACAGCCCGTCGCCAGGCTGCTGGAATGCGAGAGGGAACTGGCCGCGGTGGAAGAGATCTACCGGCACGGTGGGTCCTATCAACGTCAACGCCGGGTGGCTGAAGAGCATGACGGCGATCTGGGCGCCGTGGTGGACGCGGTGGTCAACGAACTAGAACCCGTCCGCTAGATCGACAACCAGTAGTCCAGGATCGCGGCCGCCTGCTGCTCGGGATCTCCTTCCTGAGGGCGCAGCACCAGTTCGGCTCCCTCGGGAGCCTCGTACGGAGCGTTGACTCCGGTGAAGTCACTGATCTCGCCGGCCCGGGCCTTGGCATACATGCCCTTGGGGTCGCGTTGCTCGCAGATTTCCACCGGGGTGTCCACGAACACCTCGACGAACGGTAACCCGGCTTTTTCGTGCTGAGCGCGGATCTTGTCGCGATCGGCACGATAGGGGCTGATGAGTGCCGCCACCGCGACCACACCCGAATCGGACAGGATCTGTGCGACAGCACCGACGCGGCGTACGTTCTCCGCACGGTCCGCCGCCGAGAATCCGAGGTCGGCATTGAGGCCGTGCCGCAGGTTGTCGCCGTCGAGCCGGTAAGCCGGGATACCCCTGGCCACCAGCCGCCGTTCCAATTCCACGGCCACGGTGGACTTTCCGGAAGCCGAGAGCCCGGTGATCCAGATGGTGCCACCCTTGGTGGAACGCTCGTCGCGAGAAACCGCCGACGAGTGCCAGACCACCTTGGACTGGTGCAGCGTGGGGCCGGAGATCATGCCCGCCGCGACCGTGTTGTTGGTGGCCTCGTCGATCAGGATGAAGCTGCCGGTGGTTCGGTTGCGCCGGTAGGGGTCGAACATGATCGGGCGCTGCAACCGCAGCTGAACGCGCCCTATCTCGTTGAGCTTGAGCTCTTTTGCCTCTTGATCGCGGTGCAGGCTGTTGACGTCGAGGCGGTAGTCGAGTCCGGCGATGGCGGCCTTGACGGTCGAGTTCGCGTGTTGCATCACAAAGCGCGATCCCTCGGCCAGCGTCGACACATCGGTGAACCAACACACCATGGCGTCGATCTGCGCGCCGACCAGGGGCCGGTTGTTGGGGCGGCAGAGCATATCGCCGCGGCCCAGGTCCAACTGGTCGGTGAGCTGCACGCTCACCGCGCTGCCCGCGAATGCCTCGTCCACCACCGCACCGCCCGGTCCCCAGATGGCCGAGACAGTTGAGGTGAAACCGGAAGGCAGTGCGACGATTTCGTCGCCGGGCTTGAACACGCCGCTGGCGACGGTTCCGGCTACCGCACGGAAGTCGTGCAAATCGGTGATCTGCTCGGCGCCGGGTGCTGCCGCGCCGCCCTGAGGACGGATCACGTACTGGATGGGGAAACGCGCGTCGATCAGGTTGCGGTCCGACGAAATGTGGACCTGCTCAATATGATGCAGCAGCGACGGTCCCTCGTACCACGGAGTGTTCACGGATCGGGTGACAATGTTGTCGCCGAGTAGGGCCGATACCGGAATGACGGTGAGGTCGTGCAGCTCCAGCTTGGTGGCGAATCGCCGGAATTCTTCCTTGATTTCGTCGAACCGCTGGGGCGACCAATCGACCAGGTCCATCTTGTTGATGCACAACACCACATGTTCGACGCCGAGCAGCGAGGTGATGAACGCATGCCGGCGGGTTTGTTGGGTCAGCCCGTTGCGGGCATCGACGAGGATGATCGCCAAGTCGGCGGTGGAGGCTCCGGTGACCATGTTTCGGGTGTACTGCTCGTGCCCCGGGGTGTCGGCGATGATGAATTTGCGCACGGGAGTGGAGAAATAGCGGTGTGCGACGTCGATGGTGATGCCCTGCTCACGTTCGGCGCGCAAGCCATCGGTGAGCAGCGCCAAGTTGGTCTGCGTTTCACCCTTTGCCTTGCTGCTGGCTTCCACTGCGGCGAGCTGATCGGCGAAGATCGATTTCGAGTCGTAGAGCAAGCGGCCGATCAGAGTGGATTTGCCGTCGTCGACGCTGCCCGCGGTGGCGATGCGGATGAGTTCCTGGGCCGGTTCGGCGGTCTCGATCACCGTGCTCATCAGAAATACCCCTCTTTCTTACGGTCTTCCATGCCGGCTTCGGAGATCCGGTCGTCGGCGCGGGTGGCCCCACGCTCGGTAATACGGGTGGCGGCAACCTCTTCCACCACGGCGCTGGGTGTGGCCGCGATGGATTCGACGGCGCCGGTGCAGGTCGCGTCACCGATGGTCCTGAAACGCACAGACCGCTCGATCAACTCCTCACCGGGCTGTAGGGTCAGGAATCGGGTATCCGCCAACAGCATTCCGTCGCGCTCCACGACGTTGCGCTTGTGTGCGTAGTACAGCGGCGGCAGCGCGATGTCTTCCGATTCGATGTACTGCCAGATGTCCAGTTCGGTCCAGTTGGATAGTGGGAACACCCGGATGTGCTCACCCTTGCGGTGCCGCCCGTTGTAGATGTTCCAGAGTTCGGGGCGCTGCGCGCGTGGATCCCACTGGCCGAACTCATCGCGGAAACTGAACACCCGCTCCTTGGCGCGCGCCTTCTCCTCGTCGCGGCGCGCACCCCCGAATACCGCGTCGAAGCGGTGCTCGTTGATGCTGCGCAAGAGGGTCGCGGTCTGCAGGCGATTGCGGGTGGCGCCGGGTCCGGTCTCTTCGACCACGGCGCCCGAGTCGATGTCGTCCTGCACGCTGCCGACTTCCAGTCGTAGGTTGTAGCGGCCGACCGTCTCATCGCGGAAGGCGATGACCTCGTCGAAGTTGTGTCCGGTATCGATATGCATGACGGGGAATGGCAGCGGCGACGGCCAGAACGCCTTGGCCGCGACATGCAACATGACCACGGAATCCTTGCCGCCCGAGAACAGCAGCACGGGCCTTTCAAAGGTCGCCGCTACCTCACGAAAGATATAGACGGCCTCGGCTTCCAGGGCGTTCAAGTGCGATAACTCGTAGGACTCGGCGGCTGATGAGCCTCGTGAGCGAAGAACATCGGGTGATGTCGGCATTTCCACAACTCCATTCATTCCAAATATGTACCGTATCGGTTCGTATTCGGTCCAGCTCAGAGTAGAACGCGTTCTCGTTGGGTGTCAACGGTGTGCGTGCGCCGAGTGTGAGCGCCAGTGCGCAAAAACCGCCGAGTGTGAGCAGTGGCGCTCACACTCGGCGGAGTGGGGGTGACGCTAGGCGGGCTTCACGCCGCCGATGTGTTCGGTGATTCCGTCCGCGGTACGCACGAGCGCCCTGGCGCGGGTGGTGATCTCCGCATCGGTGAGGTCGTCGGCGATGTAGAGGCTGGCGACCATGGCCTGCTTGCCGTTGTGGTCGTATACCGGTGCCGAGATGACGTTCACCCGGTGCCGCACCTTCGCGCCGGAGCCGACGGTGTAGTTCTCGCTGCGCAGGTAGACCCGCTCGCCGATGCCCGAGACGATCTCGCCGAGTAGTGCGCGTAGCTCGTTGGGGATATCGCCGGGCACCCCGGCCATCAGTGAGTACAGCTGACGGCCGGCGGGGGTCAGCAGTTCCACCAGGTAGCCGTCGGTACGGCATTCCTCGATCACCTTGCGCAGGCGGTCATCTGCGGTCCGGCCGGGTGCGGTCGGGTCTTTGGCCAGCCAGGCGGCAATGGTCTCGTCGGTGTCCCAGAGTACGAACATCAGGCCGACGGGAGGGGTGAAGGGATAGCTCTGGCCCACCTCGACCCGCACCGGGTGATCGGGGTCGCTGACCACCTCCAGCACGGTCACTCGATCGCTCACCACCGCGGAGAGCGCCGCCGTATGTCCGAATTCCCGAGTGAGTGTTAACAATTGATCGCGACTGGCGGGCTTGGCACGCAGCGATTCCTGGGCGGCTCTGCCGATGCGGATCAGTGCCGGGCCCAGGCTGTAGGTCTTGTCGCGATCGTCGCGGATGAGAAATCCGGATTCGGCCAGTGTGGTCACGATGCCCAGGCAGGTGGGCTTGCTCAGGCCCAGTCGCCGCGCCAGCTCGGACAGGCCGAAGCGTTCGGTGCGGTGCCGCGCCAGAAAGTCGAGCACGGCCATCACGCGTTCGGTAGGAGGAGACGTTCTGCCTGCCGTGCTCTCGCGGTCCTCGACCACCGTGAAACCTCCTGTGTCCCTGCGCGAATCTCGCCATTCTTGACGAACCCGGCGAGGGCGCTCTAGTGTCGGGATGGATTCTACCACTTCGGTACAAATCTGTACCAGTCAGGAGTGACATGTACAGCCAGGCATTCACCGCCGCGATCGCGGAGGCGGAGGAGCTGATCGTCGCGGCGCCCCACATCGAAACCGAAGCCGACCTGCTCGAGGGGCTTCAGTATCTGGCACAGGGGATAGCGGCGTGTACGCACATGGCATTTCATACCGACCGTGATCATCCGTTCCTGCTCTCCGGTACGGGACCGTTCACCAAAATGGGGCTGGACAACCCCGACACCCTCTACTTCGGCGCTCGCGTCAACGGTGAATACGAGTATGTGGTCACCGGAAGGCGGGGTACCACTGCGGATTTGAGCTTCCAGGTGTTGGGCGGCGGTGACTACACCGACAAAAACGTACCGGGCAGTGCCATTGCTTTTGACGATCGCGAGATCCATATCGAGAGTGACGGCAGCTTCGAGGTACGTTTCGGGCCCGCGCCTGCCGATGACTCCCGGCCCAACTACTTCACGTTGGGGCCGGGGCCGGCGCAGCTGGTCATGCGTGAGGTGTACAGCGATTGGCGCGAGCAGCGCGGCAGCCTTGCCATCGCGCGGGTAGACACCGCGGGCACCGCGCCGGCTCCGCTGACCACAGAGCAGATCGAAAAGCGTTATGCCAGTGCGGGCAAGCAGCTGGTAAATCGAGTGAAGACATGGCTGCAGTTTCCCAAGTGGTTCTACGACACGCTGCCCGTCAACACCATGACCGAGCCGCGGCTCACACCCGGCGGGTTGGCCACACAGTTCTCGTCGGTAGGGCACTATGACCTCGCCGACGACCAGGCGATGATCATCACTGTCCCCAAATCCGATGCGCCGTACCAGGGTTTCCAGCTCGGCAGCCTCTGGTACATCTCGCTCGACTACATCAACCACCAGACATCGCTGAACTCCAGTCAGGCTCAGGTTGATCCGGACGGGAATATCCGGCTGGTGGTGAGTAACGCCAATCCCGGCGTCACCAACTGGATCGAAACGCTGGGGCATCGTCGTGCGTATCTGCAGTTCCGCTGGCAACGGGCCGACCGGCAGCTGACCGCCGCCGACGGCCCGACGGTGGAGGTGGTCGCACTCGGCGACGTCCCGGCCAAACTGCCGTATTACCCGCAGAATCGGATCAGTGCGGAGGGGTGGCGCAGTCGTATCGCGGAGCGTCAGACTGCAATCGGGGCAAGGATGTTGGGCTGATGAGTCTTCTCAATTTCGACGGCAAGGTTGTCGTTGTATCCGGTATCGGCCCCGGCCTCGGCGCCAGTCTGGCCACCAAGTTCGCCGCTGCGGGTGCCGACGTCGTGCTCGCGGCGCGCACGCAGTCGCGTCTTGACGAGGTCGCTGAACAGGTCACCGCCGCCGGGCGTAAGGCCCTCGCCGTGGCCACAGACATCACCGATGAGTCCAGTGTCGCGAATCTGGTCGCGCGCGCCACCGACACCTTCGGCGGTATCGACGTTCTGGTCAACAACGCCTTCAGCATTCCATCGATGAAATCCCTGGAGAGGACGGACTATCAGCACATTCGCGATAGTGTCGAGCTCACCGTGGTGGGCACACTGCGTCTGACGCAACAGTTGGCGGCCGCTCTTGCTCAATCCAACGGCGCGGTGGTCAATATCAATTCGATGGTGATTCGGCATTCGCAGCTGCGCTACGGCAGCTACAAGATCGCCAAGGCCGCGCTGCTGGCCATGTCTCAGTCGTTGGCCACGGAGCTAGGCCCGCAGGGCATCCGTGTGAATTCGGTTGTCCCCGGATATATGTGGGGTGAAAACCTCAAGGGCTACTTCGAACATCAGGCCAAGAAATACGGAGGGACCGTCGAGCAGATCTACGAGTACACGGCGGCCAATTCCGACCTCAAGCGATTGCCGACCACCGATGAGGTCGCCCATGCCGTGCTGTTCCTCGCATCCGACCTGGCAAGCGGGATTACCGGCCAGGCCCTCGATGTCAACTGCGGCGAGTTCCACGCCTAGCCACAAGGAGATCACCATGAGTATTGACGAGAAGCCTGGATCAAGTACCGAACGCACCGGTGTCGGTACGGTCGACGACCTGCACGAGTCGGCCTCGCGGCTGATCGGCCTGGACGACTTCGGGGACGGGTCCGTCGACAACTACCGCGAAGCGCTCGGTGTCCTGCTGGACTCCTACCAGCGCGAGGCCGGGTTGACACCCTTGGGCTCCAAGATGTCTCGGGTCTTCCTGCGTGGTGCGCTGGGTGCGCGGTTGCTCAGTGAGGCCGCCTTCAAGGCGCATCCCGACCATGCTCAGGTTGCCATCGATCGGCCCATCTTCGTCACCGGCCTGCCGCGCACCGGCACCACCGCGCTGCACCGGCTCCTCAACGCCGATCCCATGCATCAGGGTCTGGAGATGTGGCTGGCCGATTTCCCCCAGCCACGTCCCCCACGCGACACCTGGGATGCCAATCCGGTGTACCAGCAGCTGGAGGGCCAGTTTTCGAAGCATCACGTGGAGAACCCGGAATTCATGGGTCTGCACTACATGTCGGCCAGCGAGGTCGAGGAATGTTGGCAGCTGCTGCGGCAATCGGTGCATTCGGTGTCCTATGAGTGTCTTGCTCATGTGCCGTCCTACGCGCAGTGGCTGGCGGGCCAGGACTGGACGCCGGCGTATCGGCGTTACAAGGCCAATCTGCAGCTGATCGGCCTCAACGACATCGAAAAGCGCTGGGTGCTCAAGAATCCGAGTCATCTCTTCGCGCTCGACGCACTCATGGAGGTGTATCCGGACGCGTTGGTCATTCAGACGCATCGCCCCGCCGAGACCATCATCGCCTCGGTCTGTTCGCTCAACGAGCATGCGACGGCGGGTTGGTCGGACACCTTCGTCGGCGCCACCCTGGGTGCCGATCAGCTCGACACCTGGGCGCGCGGGCTGGAGTCATTCAAGACGGCACGCACCAAGTACGACGAATCTCAGTTCTGCGATGTCGACTACTTCGACTTCATCTCCGACCCCATCGGGACCGTCGAATCCATATACCGGCACTTCGGGATCGAGCTCTCGGCATCGGCCTTGGTCGAGATGCAGAAGATGAACGATGAGAGCCAAAAGGGCCCGCGCGCGCCGAAGCACGTGTACTCACTCGCCGATTACGGGCTGAGTAAGGAAGCGGTGATGGAGCGCTTCGCCGGACTGTGACCCGCGTCGCCGTGGTGGGCGCCGGCGCGGCGGGAACGCTTGTCGCCCTGCATCTACTGCGGCGCGAGGCCTCCGGGGCGCTACATCTGACGGTGATCGACCCCGATCGGGGTACTGGGCCCGGAGTGCCGTACCGCACCACAGATCCGCGTCATCTCCTGAACGTGCCGGCCGGAAAGCTCGGTGTCGACTCCGCGGAACCGCTCGATTTCGTGGCCTGGCTGCGCGGTAACGGCCGGCCGGGAACCGGCCCCGAGGATTTCGTCTCGCGCGGGCTGTTCGGACGCTACCTTTCCGGCACGTTCGAACGGGCACGCGGCGATCGGGTGAGTCGTGTCCACCGCCGAGCGGTCGCGGTGACCAGCCGGGGCGACGGGCTTTCTGTCGTGCTGGACGACGGTGACATCACCCATGCGGACACCGTGATTCTGGCAGCGGGTCCGAACACTCCCGGAACGTCCTGGGCACCTGCTCATTTACGTGACAGCGGACGGTTCATCCGGGATCCGTGGCGCCCGGGCGCCCTTGAGGACATTCCCGAGGGCGGCGATGTACTCCTGGTGGGAACCGGTCTGACGATGGCAGACCTCGCTCGCTCGCTGCGCGGGTCCGGTCGCACCCTGCACGCGATATCCCGTAGCGGCCTGCTGCCCAGGGCACACGGATCGTATTCCGCGGTACCGGTGCCCACCTTCGCGATGGATCACGGCCAGGTATTGGAGCGTTCCGTGCGCTATGTCCAAGATGTGATGGCGCAGGGCGGCGACGCCTGTGCGGCAGTGGACGCGCTACGCCCGCATGTGGGCGCGCTGTGGTCGGCGATGACTGCCGGTGAGCGCGAGGTGTTTCTGCGAAAATACCGCAGACTCTGGGACATTCACCGGCACCGGCTGGCGCCACAGTCCGCCGCGCAGCTTGAACGCGACATCACCGATGGCGTGCTGCGCATTCATCGTGCGGAGCTGGTGGAGAGCCTGACATCGGGCTCGCAGATCAAAGCGACGTTATCCACGGGGCAGGTCCTCGATGTATGCGCGGTGGTCAATTGCACGGGTCCGCAGTACGACATCACCAGCAGTGCCGATCCGCTGTGGAACCAGCTGCTGGCCGACGGGCTGGTGCGGCCCGGGCCGCTGAGCCTCGGGCTGGATACGGACTCGTCGGGCCGGCTTCGCCCTGGGGACTTGCCGATATGGACCTTGGGGCCGCTGCGGCGCGGGAATCTTTGGGAAACAACGGCATTCGCTGAGATCAGGGCACAGGCGGAAGGTCTCGCGGCGCTGATAGGGTCCTAGCGTGCGGGTTCTGGTGCAACGGGTGGCCTCGGCGGCCGTGTCCGTCGAGGGCGAAGTGGTCGGTGCTATTCACCCCGAAGGTCAGGGATTACTGGCCCTGGTGGGCGTCACGCATGACGACGATGCGGACAAAGCGGCGCAGCTCGCCGAGAAGTTGTGGCAGCTGCGCATCCTCGACGAGGAGAAGTCCGCCGCGGACGTGAGGGCCCCGATCTTGGTGGTCAGCCAATTCACCTTGTATGCCAATACCAAGAAGGGACGCCGGCCGGCCTGGAACGCGGCGGCACCCGGCGGCGTCGCAGAACCCATCGTGCAGGCCTTCGCTGATGCCCTGCGCAATCTCGGTGCGCATGTCGAGGCCGGAGTGTTCGGCGCGCACATGCGGGTCGAACTGATCAACGACGGTCCGGTTACCCTGCTGCTGGAGCTTTAGCTCAGCCGTCTCCGGGCGGGGGAGCCGTGCAGATCGGATCGAGGCAGCCCTCGGCTACGGCGTGCGCGATGCTGTCGGACAGGCGCGGACAGCCGCGTATCCGGGCGGTGTTGGTGCCCTCCTCGCGTAGCTGCGCAAAGTAGGCGCACCGCCCGGCAGCGGCGGTATTCCATTGCACAGCAGTGTGATTGATGCCCAGTTTTTTGACCATCACCGAGCCATGGCAGAACCTGCAGTCGACCTCCTGCAGGCCGGAGGTCAGATACCGCTGCTTGTCGTTCTCGGTCGCCTCATGCAGCAGCGCGGCCTGCTCCGGGTTGTGTTCGAATGCGGGAGCCTTCGACCACTGGCCGTTCGGCCTGCCTGATCCAGCGGAACCGTGAGCCTCGTCTTCCCCGTGGGCGCCATGCAAAGCCAGCATCGACTGAGCCAGCTCCTCCACGGAAGGTGGGGTGGTGTTGGCCTCAGTCGATGCTGAAACTTCAGTCATAGCACTAGCTTTGCGTCGCCTCGGCGGGAGCTTCTGCCTCGGCTTGAGCTTCTGCGGAAGCCTTCTCGTCCGCTTGGCGTTTCAGGTTCTCGTCGACCTCGCCGTGCCAGAACTCGTTGGCCTTGGTGGTGTCGATCTCCAGCTCGAAGCGATCGGTCATCTCGGCGGTGACATCGGCCTTGTCGACGTAGAACTGCGAGTACCAACGGCGCATTTGGTAGACGGCGCCGTCCTCCTCGACCAGCAGCGGGTTGTCGATGCGGGTCTTGTTCTTCCAGATCTCGACATCCTGCAGGAAGCCCTGCCCGACACCCTTGGTCATGGCGCGCGAGAGCTTTCCGGTCATCTTCTCGTCCATGCCCTCGGGCTTCTGGACGATGACGCCGTATTGCAGCACAAAGGAATTCTGGTCGATGGGGTAGTGGCAGTTGATCAGAATCGACTCGGCCTTGTACCCGCCATAGTTGTTGTGTAGCCAGTTGATCATGAAGGAAGGCCCGAAGTACGAGGCCTCCGAATCCAGGATCTGCTCGCCGGTGTACTGCGAGGAACCGCCCAGCTGCACATCGGGACGACCGACGGTACGCAGGTACTGCGAGGCGATATGGCCCTCGAAGACGTTCTTGAAGTACGTCGGGAATCCGAAGTGGATGTAGTAGAAGTGCGCCATATCGGTGACGTTGTCCACGATTTCGCGGCAGTTGGAACCCTCGATGACGATGGTGTTCCAGTCCCAGGTGGTCCAGCCGTCATCGGCGAATTCCGGAACCTCTGGAATCTCGACATCATCCGTCGGACCGTTGCCTTCGGCGTCATGCCAGACGAAGAGCAGACCGCTTTTCACATCGGTGGTCCAGCTGCGGGTGCGGGCCAGCTTGGGAGTGCGCTTGGCGTACGGAACGAGCTTGCACTTGCCGTCGCCGCCCCAGCGCCAATCGTGGAACGGGCAGGCGACATTGTCGCCCTTGATGGAGCCCTGGGACAGATCGCCACCCATGTGGCGGCAATAGCCGTCCAGCACCTTGATATCGCCGTGGCTGTCGGCGAATACGACCAGTTTGGTGCCGAACGCGTCGATGGCGTGCGGCTCCCCGTCCCTGAACGATTCCGCGACGCCCAGGCAGTGCCAACCGCGTGCGTAACGCGTGGGGAGCTCGCCGACGTCGATCTCGCGAACGCCGATTCCTGCGGTGTCTGTGCTCATGGCGGGGCTGCCTCCAGTGTTTCGATGCTGGTCGCTGTGGCGACCACCTTCAACTAGAACATGTTACAGTTTTGGTCGCCGGAAGCGCAAGAAATGTGCCTGCCACAAGCGGAAATAAGATCCTTTGGCAGGGGTCGCTAGGGTATTTCGATGCCCTTGTACTCACTCGACGGAAAAAGCCCGAGCGTCCACCCGGAGGCGTTCGTCGCGCCGACCGCCTGTCTTATCGGAGATGTCACGGTGGAAGCCGGCGCCTCGATCTGGTTCAACACCGTCATTCGCGCCGATTACGCCCCGATTGTCATCAGGGCGGGTGCCAACATTCAGGACGGGTCGGTGCTGCACAGCGACCCGGGTATGCCGGTTGATATCGGTGAGGGAGCCACGGTGGCACACATGTGTCTGGTGCACAGCTGCACGGTGGGCGATGGCGCCCTGATCGGCAATCATGCGACGGTGCTCGACGGCGCCTCCATCGGCTCGCGCAGCATGGTGGCCGCGGGCTCGCTGGTGCTGGGTGGCACCCAAATTCCCGAGGACGTCCTGGTCATGGGCTCGCCCGCCAAGGTCAAGGGGCCGGTCGCGGGTACCCCGGCGGAGTTCCTCACCAAGGGCGTTCCCGCTGCCTACCAGGCGTTGGGCAAGCGCTATCTGACCGGTTTGGACACCTAGCGGCGTTACGCCCGCTCCTGTTCCCGTGTCAGTCGTAGGCACTCGGGGACGTTGAACAGCCGCATCATTCGCTGCTCCTTGGCGGGCAGCTGTGTGCGGACCTCGGCGGTGGGGACCACCCGCGGATGGGACAGCCTGAGCTGTTCGCCCGCCCGAAGCAATTCGGCGCCGCCCTGGGCCGTCACGTTGCGCACCCAGTCGGCCGACTGTCCGTAGGGCAGCAGGATCAGCACCGTGCCGTCCGGCGCGTTGAAGGCCTCGACCGGGGTCTCATAGGCGTGGCCGCTGCGTCTTCCGATGTGCCGAATGACGGCCGTGGAGGTGGCGTCCGTTCCGGCGGTGGACATGATCCTCGGATTGGTGACGGCCCGATTGAACCGACGGATGGCGTTGAGAATGGGGCGATTCTGCAGGCGTATGCCCGCCACGACCAGTGAGAACAGTGTCAGTGGCACGGCGGCGATGACACCGATGACGACGAGGGCGACAACCACGCGATCAGGCTACTGGGGTCCGATCGGGGTGTGACCGGGATCTCTGGACGTGCGTCCCACTTCTGCCGGAATTCTTTTTAGGCTTGCCTTACCTAATAGATTCCAAATCGCAAGGGGATGGCATGAGGAAGATTCGAGTCGCGGTCATCGGCGCAGGTCCGGCCGGTATATATGCCGCCGACATCCTCACCAAGGAGTACGAGCAGGCGCAGGTTGACGTCTTCGATCGGCTGCCCGCGCCGTACGGCCTGGTGCGCTACGGCGTGGCGCCGGACCATCCGCGCATCAAGGAGATCATCAAGGCCCTACGCCGGGTGCTTTCCCGCGATGAGATCAGATTCATCGGCAATGTCCATTACGGCACCGATATCAAGCTCTCGGACCTACGCCGCTTCTATGACGCGGTGATCTTCTCCACCGGCGCCCGCGCCGATCGCGAACTCGATATCCCGGGCATCGATCTGCCGGAAAGCTACGGTGCCGCAGATTTCGTGTCCTGGTACGACGGTCATCCCGATGTCCCCAGGGACTGGCCGCTGACCGCCACGAGCGTTGCGGTCCTGGGCGCGGGAAATGTGGCGCTCGATATCGCCCGGATGCTGGCCAAACCCGCCGATGAACAACTCGGCACCGAGATCCCCGCCAACGTCTACCAGGGGCTGGCGCTCAACCAGGCCACCGATGTGCACGTCTTCGCGCGGCGCGGACCGGCCCAGATCAAGTTCAGCCCCATGGAATTTCGTGAACTGTCGCACTCGCCGAGCGTGGATGTCATTGTGCATCCGGAGGGATTCGAGATCGACGAGGGCAGCCAGCAGGCCATCAACTCGAGCAAGGCCACCAAGCTGGTCGTCGACACCATGATGAAGTACCTGGATCAAGAGCCCACCGGGGCGCCGCACCGTATTCATATCCATCTGTGCCAGTCGCCGGCGGCCGTGCTCGGCACCGGCCGGGTGGAGGGCTTGCGCACCGAGCGGACAGAGCTCATCGGCGACGGAACCGTCAGGGGAACAGGCGAATTCACCGATTGGCCGGTGCAGGCCGTTTATCGCGCGGTTGGTTACATTTCCTCGCATCTGGCCGACCTCCCGTTCGATCACCACGCTGGTGTCGTCCCTCATGACGCGGGCCGGGTGCTCGATATCGACGGGATTCCCGTCGAGTCCACCTACGTCACGGGGTGGGTCAAGCGCGGGCCCGTCGGATTGATCGGGCACACCAAATCTGACGCCGCCGAAACGATCGCGAGCCTGCTCGCAGACCTCCCGGGTATCCAACCCGCCGAAATCTCGGACCCCGATGCGATATTCGCGCATCTGCGGGGAAGCGGGATTGACTACACCACCTGGGAGGAGTGGGAGCGGCTCGACGCTCACGAGGTGGCACTCGGCGAAGAGCAGGGCCGCGAACGCATCAAAGTGGTACCGCGCGAGGAGATGATCAGCGCCGGGCGCCAGGCCTCTTAGCGTGAAGACACAAAGGCCCCCGACGCCTGAGCGCGGGGGTCTTTGTGTGCGTCTCCGGTGGCCCGCGGCCTGGCGGCGCGTAATGAGGAGGTGCTGTCGCCGCCCGGTACCGAGTTCTGTTGTGCAGACGCATTATTAGACGCAGTGTCCAGCTCTATCGGGTGTAGGAGGCTGGTCACGTAGCGTTGGTGTAAATGTCGCCCAATCAACGTCGTATCCACGTGCCCCGGGATAACGTGTTCTAGTTCCTGCAAGGTTGGAATGCAGACACGGGGAGTGATGCATGCGCGGAGGGCTCGGGGAGATCCCAGTAGCGGCGGGAACGCCGCTGATTGGGAACACCATGTCCATGTTCAACGACATGCCACGATTCTTCACAGAATGTTTTGAACGTTACGGACCCGTTTTCCGGGTTCGCGCGCTGAACCGCAGGTTCACCGTGCTGGCAGGTACGGAAGCGTCAATGCTGCCAGGTACGGCAGAAGGGCGGGACTGTCTGTATTCGATGCCCTCTTGGGAGGGTGTGTATGGCGCCTTCGGCGCCGAGAACGCGGTGATCGGCAATGATGGAGAGTCGCATGCGCGGTTCAGAGACATTATGCGACACGGCTATTCGAGACACGCATTGGATGGACGATATGACCAGATCATCGCGGTAATCGATGACTGGCTTGACCGTTACTGTCCGGTGGGGCAGTTGATACCGGCGGTCACCACGATTCAACGACTGAGCGTTGCGGAAGTCGGCGTGGCGGTGGCCGGTGCACCGTTTTTCGATGATGTCGATGATCTGCGAACGCACATCCATTGGATAACCAACGTCCATCTACTCAAGCGTTGGCCCGGCTGGATGCTGAAGCTTCCGAAGTTCTTGAAAGCCAAGGCAATAATGGAGAAGAACGCGGCCGAGACATTGGCCTTCTTTAGGGCCCGGCCGCCCATGGCCGA
The DNA here is from genome assembly GCF_001605725.1 of Mycobacteroides immunogenum. NCBI lineage: Bacteria > Bacillati > Actinomycetota > Actinomycetes > Mycobacteriales > Mycobacteriaceae > Mycobacteroides > Mycobacteroides immunogenum. The sequence continues at coordinate 4,796,968 of NZ_CP011530.1, read as the reverse complement.
TGATGACTTCGGCCGCCGCCTGCTCGACGACTTGGTCGCGGCGAATCGGGAGGACCCCGATTTCATGGCGGATCGTGAACTCCCTTTCAATCTCTTCATTCCGTTCATGGCAGGACTGGACACGACATCCAATACCATTGCCGCTGTTCTTTATATGCTCTGGCGCAGGCCAGATATCTATCGCGAGGTGCTGGCTGAGGCCGACCGATTGTTCGCACTCGATAGCATTGACGAGCCGTCATTGTTCGAGTCCATCCCGGTCCTGGACGGATGTGTCAAGGAAACGATGCGGATGTTTCCTTCGGTTCCGGTCTTGATGCGACACGCGCGCCGCGACTTCACCTTCGCGGGCTATCGCATCGAAGCCGAGGAGCCCATCATGATCGCGACATGTGTCCCGCACTTCCTCGAAGAATTGTTTGTTTCTCCACATGATTTCGATCCTTGGCGGTTCCTTGGAGATCGGAAGGAACATCTACAGCCGGGTGCGTACTCGCCGTTTGGGCGCGGGCCTCACTTGTGCCTCGGCAAGCGGATCGCCGAGGTGATAATTCCGCTTTCCGTTGCCAGGCTGATACACCAACGTGAATTCGCGCCGTCGAAGGCTGACTATCAGCCCACCGGAAGGCACAGCTACGGGACGGAATTGGCGCTGAATATGCGGCTTGACGTTGGGGCCAGAAGGCCATTACGAGCAGAGGTTTGATATGGCACGACAATTTGTCACCCGATTCTTCGACCGAGTGTCCGGGATCTATGACGCTCCCGCGTTGCAGCGTAGCGTCTACCGGCCGAATCATGACGCGGTGGTCGCCGTCCTGCAGCAGATGAGGCCCACCAGTGTGGCTGATATTGGCTGTGGCACAGGGGTTCTCACTGCAAGAATTGCCGACGAATTTGGTGTAACAGTACATGGATGTGATCCCAGCCCGGGGTTGTTGGCGAAAGGCATCGCACGGTCGTCCAAGGTGTCGTGGCATGAGGCTTCTGCGGAACGCTTGCCATTGGAAAACGCTTCGGTGGACGCGGTGACTAGCACCGAGGCCTTCCATTTCTTCGACCAGCCCGCCGCGCTGGCAGAGTTTCGCCGGGTCCTGCGGCCTAGTGGATTCATCGTGATCGCATCGTTCAATCTGTATCCGTGGATTGCTCGGTTGACGGGACGTGACCACCCCGATGCGCCGCTGACCACCGCGAAAGTACTCAGCGAGCGTATTACTCGTTGCGGTTACACGGTATTGGGCCAGTGGCCGGTCAAACGATTCACCCGGATATGGGTGCCCACCACCCTGACACTCGCGCGCCCCAATTCACCCGCGGGATCGGCGTAGACGCTGTAATCCCATGTGGACGAACAGCTTCACGACATTGACTGCGGTGCCGCGGTAGACGGTTATCGGACTGACGTCCGCGAGTCGCTGCATGCGCCGCATAGTTTCCTCCAGATCGTGTGCCTGAGGGAATATCGGAAAGAGGAATCTTCCCCGGCTGAGGATGACACCGCATCGTTGTAGCACGAGGTTTTCGAAAGATGATTCGGTCATCTCGGCCGCGAAAGATCCTGACTTAAAAGGAAAGTACTTTCGCGAGGGAATCAGTCGCAGCTGTGCGCCACCGCCGGTAACCCCTTCGTAGAGTGAGGACTTTTTGACCAGTTGTTCAAGGCCCTCGGCGAGAATCTCGCGGGCTTTTCGGCGTTCGGCGTGAGCTCCTGGGGTATCTACTTTAGCCAGGGCATGTGTGGCGATATGAGCGCCCAAGTTGTTGCGGTACTGGGTCTGTAGCTGATCCACTGCGGCGCTGTCCGTGCGGCGCGCAGCGTCGACCACCTGTCGAGTGGTCAACGCTGCTGCCATCGGAATAGTCATGTCCGAAAGTGGCTTTGAAATGGCGACTAGATCCGCCGACGGCAGATTCCGCGCATGGTAGAGAAACTCTTCGCCTGCGCGCCACGCGCCGGTGAGTATCTCGTCGACCCCTATCAGGTAACCGCCGGCGGGTTTGAGATCTTCGATGATCTTCAGCAGGTGTTGGGGTATCGGTAAACACGAGCTGCCCTGGATGAGCTCGCACCACACCAAGCCGACGGAGGGATCGGACAGTGCATGCGTGAGTTGCTTCGCGGCGTCGGTAGAGAACGGGTCCACGAAGACCACCCCCGGGCAGTAGGGCGCGAATGCATCGGGAATAGAGGAAGGCAGTGGGGGACCGTAGCGGCTGACACTGATGGGGGCGAGCGATCTGCCGGAGAAGTTTCCGGTGAACGAGACGATCTTGGGCCGCAGTGGCCGCGCCAGTCGCGCCAGTGCCAAGGCATTCTCCACGGCGGTGGTTCCACTGACCGCAGTGAACATCTCGGGGAATCCGCTCAGCCTGTGCAAGGTATCGGCGAGTTGCGTGGAATAGTCCACACTTTCGTCGTGGTCGGTGAAGACATCTCGGACGTTGTCCGGCGGATTGTGACCACGCAAGTTGGATCCCATACCTCCTGTGCAATCGCACAGACTGCGCCCGTCGGAAAGCTCCATGGTCATACCTGCGGCATGGCGAAACTCGAAATCCAAACCGAACGATTCCAGGAGAGTCACCGCGTGCGGATTGACGTATCGACCGAAGTACTCATTGCGGACCTTGCGATCTGCCCCGATCTGGCGCAGCACCGCTTCATCCTGATGGCGTAGGAGTTCTCTACGGCGCAAGGTGTCGATGGCGATGGTGAGTACACCGGTGCTGGACGAGAACGTGGATCCCTGCGACATCCCGTCCAAGGGGTTGTCCCAGACGCGGTACGCATGGGGAGTCATCAAAAGGCACCCGAAGGGTACCTGGTCGTCGACCAGGTGTTCTCCGTAGATGTACATGTCGGCTGCAGTCGCGGCGGCGCCAAAGCCGGTGTCGCTGAGGGTGGCGGCCAACGGGCGGGTGTCATAGACACCGCTCAGCAGTCCCCGTGCACGTGCGACCTCATTGAGGGTGCGGAGGGACATGTTGTCAGCACCCTCGCCGAGCACGCTCAGTACGGCCGAGAATGCTTCCGAGGACAGAAGTTCCGCTGCCGTGCGCACCGAGGGTTCAAACCGAATTCCGGGTACCAGTGCCGTGTCAATTGGCTCATCGAGTGGATTGAAGTACGTCTTCAGCGCAGGTGGTGCTCCGACGATCAGTACCGAATTGCCATTCTTAGCATTGATGTTTCCGCTGTGGCGGGCGATTCTCACCGCCGCGGAGATGGCCTCTTCCGGCGAATTCTTAAGCAGCAAAAAGTGATTGGTACTGGGATCGTGGAGTCGACTCAGGAGGTACCCCAATTGCGCTGCTTCGGGCGTGATGGCCAAGCCTGCGAACAATAGGTTCGGACGGCCGTCGCGGTTGAGGTCGGCCAGCGTGTTGAGCGTGGCTGCGGTGGGCGTGCTGTACCTCCCGTTATGCACCATGGCTCGCCTACGACTGCTCAAGGAATTGGCTGATCGCGGCGTACGAGGTCAGGGTGGGGGCAAGGTCGGGTGGGACGGTCACACCATACTCGGACTCGATGGACATCATCAGCATGGTGTGCCGCAACGAGTCCCAATTCTTGACATTGTCGATATCAGGTTCGTCGGGCAGGTCCGCGATGTCGCGTTTGAACACCTTGGCCATCAGCTCGCGTAGCGCAACACTCATTGCGTGATGACTCCGTTCAATCGTGTAACCGCTTCCTCGCCAAACTGTTCGCTCAGCACCGATACCCATCGCTCCAGCCCGAAGGCCACGCATCCGGAGTAGGCGGCAGACTCGTCGGGGAGCTGGATACCGCACCGCTCGCCGAAAAAGTTGCGGTGAAAATTGACCGAGCCGATCGCCAGCGGCTCGCGTTTGCCGTGGTAGACGAACTCTTGCTTTACCGGGAAGAGTTGTGCCATCAGTGCGCGCGCTCCACCGGATTCGAAGAAGGGGTCAGTGGAGTTCTCCAGTGCGAGTGGAAGACCAAGGTGCTCTGCGAATGCTGTAACAACCTTCTTCAGATCGGCGAGGTTGTCCAACACTTGCTCGCGTTCGCCAAGGAAGACGATCTCGCGCATGGTGAAGGCCAGCAGACGACGATCGTGATACTCGTCCTCGCGCCGGAAACAGGTGGCAGACGTGGTGATGGTGTGCTGGGCAGTAAGAAGCTCTCCACGCAGTGACAGATAGACGTTGAAGCATGCCGCCGATGGCAATGCATAGTGCACAGTATCGACATCCGCCGTGCCGATGTGATCGGTGGGAGATTCTTGAGACGCGTACTGCTTCTGTGCTGCGGGGTTCAATCCGGTCGCGAGGACCGCCAGCTGCGGGAAGTTGCGGAAATAGTCGAGCTGCGCAAGTCCCTCTACGTCGACGAGAGGTGGATAGTGCATCGGCCTCGCTCCCGCTTGCCGCGCCCAGGAGAGAAAGACCTCATCAAGGCTTGTGCGCAGCGCGGATGTGGACTCATCGAATGTGACCAGCCCCGCGGCGGCGGTCATCCCTTGCCGGTAGTCGTTGCTCATGAGAAGAACCGTGCCTCTATCTGATTGATGGTCCGAAAGTCGTCGGGGACAACATCTTCTAGATTTATCTCTTGCCCTGTCTTCTCCTCGAGTCGATACAGAAATTCCACGAACATCATCGAGCTGATGATGCGGGATTCGATGAGGTCCAGGTTCGGATCGAGAGGGCCGATGTCGGGTCGCCGCTCGCGGAGGAAGTCCATGACGAACTGGTGGCCGACTCCGCTGCTGGTCATGTGTTTGCCCCGGATTCCAGGCAGCCGATTCTGGTCAAGTACTCAGTGGGACGTTTGAGCATGTTTCCTTTGTGTTCCTTCCACCCGTCGGATGCCAAGACGTTGCGGCGCAGCGCATATGGTTCCGGAAGTCCGGTATCGCGATAGGCCGCCGGACTGACCGTGGACTGTGCGGAGACATCCATGTATGTGCTTAGGTGATCGCCGATCTCGCGGAGTCTTTCCGTGGTGAGTTCTTCTCTGAGCCTGGTCCAGAGGTGCCCGACGATTTGACGACCGAACGCGATGTGGCGAGACTCGTCCCGATGATGAATCGCGTTGACTTGGCGCACAGTGGTATGTAACCGCTTGTCGGTAGCCATCTTTGCGTTGTAATAGTCCACGATTTCCTCGAAGATCCACAGCCTCGCGAAGACCAGGAAATCGGCGGCGTCGGGGTCCCCGGAATTGTTGAAACGCATCTGCTTGTCGTCGTAGATCTTTTGGCCGTAGTTCGTGCAGAACCTTGCGAAGAACCACATGTGCTCGTTCTCCTCGCCGAGGATGTGGTGTAGATACTCCGAGGCGGGCTCGAATCCTCTGGTGTGGATACGGGCGGCGATCTCGATGAGCAGTTCGCGGATCCCATGCACGTTTAGGCTGTAGAAATTGATGCTTTCCCAACGACTCAGCGCTAAAAGCTGTGCGTCGGACAACTGGCCCTCATAGACGGTGTTATGCACCGACAACAGTTCTGGACTCATCCAGTACTCGTCCAGTGGCAGCTCCGCCGGCCAGTCGAAGGTGCGATACGGATTGTAGTAATCCCGCTCGGACATCTCAGACAGTCGGTCCAGAAGGCGCATCAGATCGGTGTCATCATCAGTGATCGCAGCGTGTTTCGTCATATCGGTACTCCGTTGGGGGACTGTGCTTCCGGGAGGGGAACCGGTGCGATTCGTAGACGAGTTTTCGGTGCGGATTCTTCCCCGCCGCAACGGTGGCGCGCAATCGGCTGCGCTGCGCTGCGGCCAGTGGGCAGTACGCGGTTGGACCGAATGCTCATGTTTGGGTCAGATAGCAATGGGTTTGCGTTGGGCAGCATTGCCGAGAAGAGCCCGAAGATCGGATCGATCACGCGCACGGTGCCGTCGCTGTCGAGTACTTCGACCCATGCGTGCACGAGATCAAGCATCCCCAACACCCATCCCCGGCGGGTGCGCACATTCAAACCGGCCCTTCGCAACTCGCGTTCCAGATACAAGCTCGCACTGACACATGTCGCCACCCCGTGCGCTTCGAGTAAATCGACCTCGATGTGTAGTTCGGGTGGCAGTTTGACCCAGCGAGGACGGTTGTCGAGAAAGGCTGAATAGATCTCGCGGATCTCCGGCGACAGTATCGCTGCGTGATCACCGCCGAGCCTCAGCGATGCCTGTAGCGATAACGCCCCGTCGTCTGTGACGCTGTGCAGCAGTCCGTCGGAATCTACTACGGGCGATGCCCCCTCGTTCGGCTCCACGGCGATCGATCCCCCGTACAACTCGGGAATAGGCACGGCAAACGTAGATTCCGCGTTACCCCCGCAGGTATCGGGTTGTGGGCAAGAGATATCCGCGCGAAAGGACCAGCTGCGCCGCACTAGTAGATCGTCAAGCGGTGACGACATCCATCGCAAGGCAAATCGAAAGGACATCTCCGGCGGTGTAGCACCGGATCCGCTGTAGAGCGCGAGGTTGAAAAGATCGCATTGGTCGTACCAAGTCTCCCCATCGAGTATTCGATGGGGCAGCCCCTGGGCGGTCAATTCGTCGAGAGTGGCGGTGCCACAGCCGAGTAATTGCTCTGCGACGGCCGCGGACGTATCGGGTGACCAGTATTCACACGGCACCGGGAACAGCGTTTCAAGCGCGTTGAGCAACGGGCTGGGATCTGCCGAAGACTGTGTCATAAGCGATCTTTCACCCCGGGACGCCACATCGTGATCAGTGCCTCTCCGGTGGGGAGGACGTATTCCTGTTGCTCCTCAAAGCCTAGGAGTCCGTACAGCTCGAGTAGATGAGGGCCCGCTGCCTCCAGAAACGCGTTCCGGTGCTCGGGATCGACATGTTCGGTGAGAACCTTGCGCAGCAACATGACGCCAATTCCGCGGGTATCGCTGGCGGCGCCGACCGTCCAGAAATGTACGTACGGTTCGGTCGGTCGCATGTCCTCGATGTCGTTCAGAATCTTGGCTCCCCGCATCATCGTTCGTGGGCCTGCCAGCAGTAGCGAGGGCACGGCGGCAGGTAATCGGACCAGCCACGACCACCACGGAAAGTCGGTTCCGTTCGGGTAGGCGATCACGACGCCGCTCAGCCGCCCATCGGTATAGGCGCCGTACACGTAGGCCCGTCGCCCGAAGGCGATGACCAGTTCGGCGAGGTTGAAACAGCGCAAGGTGAATCGCCGGCTGGATTCCGCCTTCGGACTAACCGCCAGACATAGCGGGTCGTCGATGAACGCTGCGGCCAATAATTTTGAGGCAGACAGGACTTCACGCTTGGGCAGTCGGCGTACGGTGACTTGCGGCGCGGTCATGGTGCGACCTCATTTCGTATATCAGGTATGGGACGGGCGAATTCGGGTGCATGTTCTGGCATTAATCCGATTGCCATCGCGTAACCGGCAGACCGGCACAGCGCTGGGAATCGCTGCATCAAGACGGCCCCCAAAGGGGTGCGATGGTTGTCGATCTGCGGTGCCTGTCCGGGTACGTGGCGCTGAATCCGGCGATGGGCCATGCGTTGAAAGAGCTGGTAGACCACCGTGGGAATCCAGCGTCTGCGCTGCACTCGCCGCAGATCCCTGGTTGTCACGCAATGCGCGAGGAGAGGGTTAGCGAGTAGTCGCGCCGCGGCGGCTGCGTCCGCGACAGCCAAGTTCACGCCAACACCCCCCAGCGGTGACATGGCGTGTGCGGCGTCGCCGATGAACAGCGCGCCATCTACGTACCAGCGGCGAAGCCGGTTCAATCGCACGTCGAGAAGCTTGATGTCGTCCCAGCTTCGAAGTGACCTCACGCGATCGGCGAAATGCGGTACTAGCTCGGCAATCGCATGTGTCAGGGTGGACAGGTCGCCCTCTCGCGCCGCTTGATCGGCGCCTTTGCCGATGAGGAAGCCGCACTGGTAGTAGTCACCACGGTCGAGCATGAGCATCAGCCGTCGCGAACTCACCCGTGCGCGCAGGCCCACAGGATCATCCGGGTGCTTCGGAAGCTGGAACCACCACACGTCGATCGATGAACCGAAGGGCCGTGGGCGGAGGCCCACGGCGTCTCTGAGCGCGGAGTTGCGCCCATCGCATCCGACAATCAGATGCGCTGCCAAAGTCTGCTTCCGGCCATCGATGTCACGGTATTGAACGGCGGTGACCCTGCCGGCTTGCGACTTCACCACGCCGGTGACTTCGCAGCTACGCATCAAGCGAAAGTTCGGTAGCTGTTCGGCCGCGTGCGCCAGCATCTCCAGGAATTCCGCCTGCGGCGCCATCGCGATGTGCTTGTGTGCGCCCGGCAGACCTGTCATATCGGCCATGACAAAGGTGCCGCTGTCGAGTTGGACCCCGATCTTCTCGACGACCTGATGGTCTATTTCCTTGAAGGCGGGCCCGAGGCCCAGTTCGTCGAGCATCGCGAGGGTGCTGGCGTGAACCGTGTCACCGCGGAAATCACGGAGAAAATCGGCGTGTTTCTCGAGCACAGTGACGGTGAGTCCGGCCCTGCTCAGCATGAGGCCGAGGACCATTCCGGCGGGTCCACCGCCCACAATGGCGCACTCGACGTCACGCGGAGGCACGGCGATTCCCCACAACTCTCACGGCGAAATTCTCCGCCGGACCCGTCGATGCCAACCGCTTTTTCAATTCATAGATGGGTGGATCGAGAATGATCTCTGTCCGGAATAGTAGCCGCGCCATGATGATCATCATGAGTTCTTCCGCTACGCCTTTGCCTATGCACATGTGTTCGCCCCGTCCAAATGGCGAATAGGCGCCGGGCTGTCGGTGTTGGGCGGCACGTGCGGAATATCGATGTACATCGAATTCTTCCGGATTTTCGTAACAATCGTTCAGGAAATGCGATACGGAAGTCGCTGCCAGTATCCTGCTTCCTTTGCGGACGCGATATCCGTGGAATTCAAAATCCTTCTTCGCGAATCGCACCAAAGTGGCGGCTACGGGATGAAGGCGCATCGTTTCATTGATAGCACCGTGAAGGGTGGGGGCACCACGGAAAAGTGACTCATGTTCGACGTTGTCACCGGCGAACAACTGATCGAGCTCCTGCCGTATTGCATCCAGTACAGAAGGGTTGCTAAGAATCATGTACAAAGCCAGTGAAGTGGTTGATGCCGTTGTCTCGATACCTGCGAAGAAGGGTAGGAGCGCATTGATCACGGTGTTGTCCTGCAACTCCCCGCCAGACTCGGGTTGGTAGGTGTCCAGAATGTCGTCGATCAGGGTTGGCTTGCTGCCGCGCGTACCGTTGCCGCGCCGCTCGGCGGCGATTCGCAGGGTGTCGGATGCGAACTCGATGACGCGTTGTCGCTCGACAAGATAGCGGCCGCGGCGCAACATGAACTTGGGAATTTGTTGTACTGGAACAACTTTCAGAATACGATCCGAAACATAGCTGATGGAGTCAACGATTTCATCCGAGGGTAGTGAGCCCGACATCAGGGTGCCCAGCAGCCGAATCACCAAAGACTGCATGGCAGTGACGACCGGTACGCTGCTGCCCTGTTGCCACGTGCTGTCGACACTGCCATCGATGATTCGGACGGCCTCGTCGTAGCGGCCCGTGATGGCGTCTCGGGAATAGCCGCGTTGAAGTGCTCCGCGTATCTCCTTGTGTTCCTGTCCATCTGTGGTGACCAGCGTCGCGGTTGCTGAGAATTCCTCTTCTATGAATTTCCAGGCATTGCCAACGGTGAGGCATTCGCGTCCATCACGGCTGCTGACAAAGGCTGCGGCTTCCATCCCGCTCAGCACGATGTAGGTTTGATATAGCGTCTTCAGCTCGGACACGGGGCCATACTTGAGGTGTTTGTAAAGCAAAAACTGTGTGGGATCGAGCATCATGCCGGCGGTATCGCCTAATCGGGGAATGACTTCCAGTCTTTGCATGAGGTGGAGCTTGGTATCTGCAAGCACGGCGTCATGCTACAGATTTGGTGATGCCCGTCTGGGGAATCTTGAAGAATTCACTTCTCGCCGCTGCGGCTTCCATACAATCGGCTTGGCACCGGCGAGGTGGTGTCAAAATCTGCAATTCGTGTCCGATTTCTCTCCTGAGAGTGCTGGCTATGGCGAATGAGTGGGGTCCCCATACAGTCGAGAGTTGGGGTTTTGTGCAGCGAACGCTGCAAGATTTGAACACGACGTTAAGAAATGGCGCGATTGATGAATCCGAGCAATTGGAGGCGGCGCGGTTTCTTGCCAGGGTGATGACATTGTCGACGGAGATGACGCTCGACGCGGACCCGGACAACCCCTGGTTTCTGGACATGTGTACCGCGGGACGGATGGTGGGTGGGCCCAACCCCGACGGCAACTATTACCTGGCGATGGTCGGTGGCGGACGCACGTATCGACTCACGGGCCATCGCGGCACGTCGGTTTACTTGGGTATTCAGATCCTCGCTGGCATCGGGATGGAGCCGCGGCGGATGGCGGCATTCGTCAGCGACACCGATCTGGTGCTCGACAAGGCCGGCGCCTTCGACCTTGTGCTGTCAAGCGTGAGACCTGCGGACGATGTGCTCGCCGGGGCGCAATGGGTGCAGACCCCGCCGGATGTGTCGAGCTTCGTGGTGCGCGAATACATTGCCGACGCCACCGAGGAGGTTCCAGCGACATTGGAGATCGAAGTCCTAGACCCGGGGCCTCCCACCCGCATCACCGACGAGGAACTCGCCGAGCGGTTCACCTCGATGGCGTGGGCGATGATCAAGCTTTCGACCCTGCACCTCACGATCAAGCCAGAGCTTTTGGAGCAGCCCAATGTGTTCGTGACGGCGTCTGCTCAGGTAGTGGGAGTCGCCGACGCTAACCCGGACAACCTGTACATGATCGGCACATTCGTTCTCGCACCGGATGAGACTCTCACATTGGAATTCGCGCCACCTGCCGTCAGATATTGGAATGTGACCCTGGAGAACATCTTTCATGAACTCCTCGAACCGCGGCGTCGGCACAGCTCGGTATCGAACAAGGGGGTTCGGCCGGACGCTGATGGGTTGGTGCGAATCGCGATCGGCGCCTCCGATCAGGGGCTCGGGCACTGGCTCGATACCGGCGGACGCAGGCGAGGTTTTGTCATCGTGCGGTGGTTGGACAATCCCGAGGCGCCCGCCGTCAAGGTGGCGGTGCGGTCCGAGGGGGACCGTTGACGTCCGCGGTCGAACGGCTTCGACTGGAGCGCCTTGTCGATGAGGCTTGTACGGCGGCCGGCTCCGATGATTTCGGTGAGGAAGACGGCTGGCGGGACGGGCTCGCGCGTGTGGTGGACGCGATGATCCACGAAGCACAGCTGAGTCCTCTGGGTGTGGAGTTCGGCGCGTCAGAATTAGTGCTTGCGATGCGCAACCGTCTCTATGTGTCCTCGTGGCGTGCCGAACATCCGGATGTCGTCCACGAGAAGGTTGAGCGACCAATTTTCATTGTGGGACAACCCCGTACCGGCACGACGATCCTTTACGACATGCTGGCGCAGGATCCCCAGTTGCGTTCCCCGCTGACCTGGGAAGTGGATAACCCTTACCCGGCACCGACAGCCGCGACGTACCGGACCGATCCGCGGATCGAACAGACGCAATCGCAGTACGACATGGTGGAGTCCATGATGCCGGGATTCCAGAAGATTCATCCGATGGGTGCGCTGCTCGGCCAAGAATGCGTCCGAATTTGGACGGGACAGTTCCGGAGTATGGTTTTTTCGTCGTCCTATCGAATCCCGTCGTACTATCGATGGTTGCTCTACGAGCCCGACTATGGCCCCGCATACAGGTACCATCGCCGGTACCTTCAGCATTTGCAGTCTGGTGTGCCGGGTCGTTGGCTGCTGAAATCACCCGCACATATCTGGTCGCTTGACGCATTGTTCGGTGAGTATCCCGACGCATTCATCGTCCAGACGCATCGTGATCCATTGAAGGTTCTCGCGTCGGTCAGCGCGACCATTCACCATCTGCGAAAAATCGGCTCGGACGGAAGCAAACTTGCAGATGTCGCCGAGCAATGGCACGAGGAAATCGGTGTCGGGCTTAAGCGAGAGATGCACTTCCGCGACGAGGGTGCGGTGCCCGTCGACAGAATTTTCGACGTCCGGTTTGCGGATTTCATCGCCCGCCCGTTCATGGTGGTCAGGCAGATCTATAACCGCCTGGATCTGGAACTGCGACCCGAGGTGGAGGAACGGATGCGGGAGTTCTTACGTGCGAACCCCAAAGAGAATGCTGGTGCCTGGTACTCCTGGCACGACACCGGACTGGACTTCGACACCGTTCGCAACGAGGTCGCCGAATACCAGGAGCGCTACGACGTTCCCTCGGAACCGCTTCGCTGATGTGGCGCGTCCGGTGTAGCTAGACCTTCTTCGCGGTTCCGGCGACCTTGTCGAACTCCCAGTAGGCCCGGAGCACGACGAGCTTGCCGTCCTCGTTGGCCTCGTAGGTGAACACCCCCTCGGCCGTCATCTGATAGCCGTTCATGGTGGTGATGATTCGTCCCACGTTGGCTTGATGAGTACCGCAGTCGTAGGTGGTGTCGAAGATGAAATCGAGTTTCTCGGTGGGTGCGATGATGTTGTCCCAGAAGGCCTCAATGGCCTCCTTGCCGCGATGCCCCTTGCCGTCGGGATTGAACGGCGACGGGCCGACCGGGTCCTGCACCACGGCGTCCTCGGCGAAGTTATCGACCCAGGCCTGCTTGTCGCGGGCCTCCACGGCCGCGCGCGAACGCTTACCCGCGTCATCTGCCAGGCTCATGCTGTCTGTACCTCCGGCTTCTCGGATCCGACAACCCACATCGAGTAGTACTGCGAGCCACCGCCGTATGCGTGGCCCAGGGCCTTCTTAGCACCGGGAACCTGATGATCGCCTCCCTTGCCCATCACCTGAATGGCGGCCTCGGCGAACCGGATAAGACCCGAGGCACCGATCGGATTCGAGGAGAGCACGCCGCCCGAGGCGTTGACCGGGATTCTGCCGCCGATAGCGGTCTCGCCGGCCTGGGTCAGCTTCCAGCCCTCGCCCTCGGCCGCGAAGCCCAGGTTCTCCAGCCACATCGGCTCGAACCACGAGAACGGCACGTAGATCTCCGCGGCGTCGATCTCGTCGATCGGGCTGGTGATGCCGGCGTCTTTCCACAGTGCGGCGGCGGCATCCCGTCCGGCCTGCGGGTTTACCCGATCACGCCCGGTGTAGTCGAGGGGTTCGGTGCGTAGCGCGGTGGCATGCACCCAGGCGACCGTGTGGCCCTCGGCGATACGGCGATCCGCTGTCGCTTCGTCTCCCACCACAATCGCGCAGGCACCGTCCGAGGACGGGCACGTCTCGTCGAACCGGATCGGATCCCACAGCATGGGGGAGGCCATCACCTTCTCGACGGTGATATCGGGTTGATGCAGGTGAGCCAGCGGATTCTTGGCGGCATTGAGCCGGTCCTTCACCGCGACGATGGCGCCGGTGTCCAAGGGTGCCTTGGAGCGCTCGATGTAGGCGCGCACATGCGGGGCGAAGTAGCCTCCCGCACCCGCGCCCACCGGCACCGAGAAGGGGACGGGAATCGACAATGCCCACATGGCATTCGATTCCGACTGCTTCTCCCATGCCAGCGCGAGTACCCGGCGGTACTTGCCCGACTGCACCAGGCTGGCCGCGACCACGCCGGTGGACCCGCCGACCGATCCGGCGGTGTGCACCCGGATCATCGGCTTTCCGGTCGCACCGATGGCGTCTGCCATGAACAGCTCCGGCATCATGACACCCTCGAAGAAGTCGGGGGCCTTCCCCACGACGACGGCGTCGATATCGTCCCAGCCCACGCCGGCATCGGCCATGGCACGGTCAATCGCTTCGCGCACCAGGCCGTTCATGGAGACGTCGTGGCGTTTGGCTACGTACTTGGTCTGCCCGGTGCCCAGAACGGCAGCGAGATTCTTTGATACACCCACGATTACTTGCCCTCCAGCACCGCGACGAGGTTCTGCTGTAACACCGGCCCGCTGGTTGCGTGAGCCAGCACCCTTCCCGCCGAACCATTCCAGATATGTTGTGCGGCAAAGCCGATCCGCTCGAGTCCGGCCGAGAACATCGGGTTGGCGGCCAGCGCGCCACCCGACGGATTGATGGTGGCGGAGTCCTTGAGCCCGATAGCCTCGGCGAGTATCAGCTGCTGGTGGCTGAAGGGGGCGTACAGCTCGGCCACTTCGATCGAGCCGGTATCACCGCCGGTCGCGACGGCCGCCGCGGCGGCCGTCGACGGGGAGACCGTCAGGTCGCGGGCGCCGAGGATCGGCGTCTCGATGCGATGCTCGAATCCGGTGATCCAGGCCGGGTTCTCACGTAGCTCCCGAGCGCGGTCGGCCGAGGCGAGCACCATGATCGAGGCGCCATCGGAGATCGGTGCGATGTCGTGCTTGTGCAGAGGATCGGCAAAGAAGTCGCGTCCCAGCAGCTCGTCGACACTGGATGCCGGAGCCTCGGAGTCCACCCGTTGCGCGCGACCGAAGGCGTCGAGGGCAACCTGGGCCATCTGTTCCTTGGTCCACTTGCCCGCGTCCAGGCCAATCCGTGCCTGCAGCGCGGCCATCGATACCGAGTCGGGCCATAGTGGCGCGACCGTGTACGGATCAGTCTGCAGCGCAAGAACCCTGCGCAGCATGCCCGCGGAGGACTTGCCGAACCCGTAGACCAGAGCGGTCTCGACCTGCCCGGTCAGAATCTTGATGTAGGCCTCATACAGCGCCCACGCGGCATCCATTTCTACGTGAGATTCGTTGATCGGCGGTACCGCGCCGATCGAATCGATCGCCGAGATGAACGAGAAGGCGCGTCCAGCCAGATAGTCGGACGAGCCGGAGCACCAGAAACCTATGTCGGACTTGGTGATTCCCAACTCGCTGTAGATCTCACGGAAGCAGGGGACCAGCATCTCGACACCGTTGGTGGTGCCTTGGGTGCTGCGCACATGCGGGGAGTGGGCGAAGCCCACAATGGCTACCGAGGGGGCGACTGAACTCATCAGATCCGGTCCTTGTAGGTCTCGTAGTCGGCGTCGGGCTCACCCGTCGGGCGGAAGTACTGGATGTTGTCGATCCCGTATCCCCACTCGTCCTTGGGCTTCCATACAGCCTCGACCCGCATCCCCATGCGGACATCCGCCGGGTCGATGTCGTAGACCAGGTGCAGGAACGGAATATCTGCGCCGTCGAGCAGCACGTACGCCGCGACGTACGGCGGCTTGATGCGCTGTCCGGGGAACGGGATGTTGATGATCGCGAAGGTGGTGACGACTCCCTTGTCGGCGACCTGTACCAGATCGGAGGTCGGTTCACCGGTCAGGGGATCGGCGCCACGGGCCGGGAAGTACACCCGCCCACCCGCGCCGGTGCGGCCACCGAGCAGCTTGCCCTCGGCCAGCGCCCGCAGATAGGCGCTCTCTTCGGGGGACGTGATGTGCTGGACTTCAAGTCGGCTCGGTGCCACCTGCATGGTCACCGGCTCCTGATCCGGGGCAGGAGCCGGGATGGCTTGCGGCTTGTCCCCGAGAGCGAAATAGGCGATATCCGTGATCGCGCCGACGGTCTCGTCCGTCCAGACCGCATGAACCCGGGCGCCCGTTTTGATGGCGCCGGCCTCTCCGGCGTCGACCGCGTGCAGCAGCGAGGTGTCGGCGCCGTCGAGCTTGATCAGCGCCCAGGCGAATGGTTTGGCCAGCGGCTGTCCTTCGAGCGGCTGGGGCTGCCACGACCACGACTCGACGGTGCCCACGCTCGACACCGCGACCACTTCGGTCAGCGGCTCGTAGGTCACCGGGTCGTACTCGGCGGCAGGCACGTACACCTTGCCATCGCTGCCGCGCGTGCCGACGATCTGCCGGTCCCGCAGCGCGGTGAAGAACTTCGACAGGGTGGGGCCGACCGAACGGGTGTAATCAAAAGACAGTTCGAGGGGTGCCGTCAGAAGCGGCAAAGGCCCGGTTGTGCTGCTTTGGGTGGCTGTCACACATCCGAGTAGAACAAGTTCTAGTTTTTTTCGCAAGGGCGGTGGTCATGGCATATCTCGTCAGGTAGAACTGACCCATGAAATTCGGATTGCAGCTGGGGTACTGGTCGGCCTCGCCGCCGGACAACGCCGGTGAACTGGTGGCCGCCGCCGAAGAGGGTGGATTCGACGCCGTCTTCACGGCCGAAGCCTGGGGTTCGGACGCGTACACCCCGCTGGCCTGGTGGGGATCGGATACCAGTCGTATCAGGTTGGGTACCTCGGTGATTCAGCTTTCGGCGCGGACGCCGACGGCTTGCGCCATGGCGGCCCTGACGCTGGATCACCTTTCCGGCGGCCGCCACATCCTGGGGTTGGGTGTATCGGGACCGCAGGTGGTGGAGGGCTGGTACGGGCAGCCGTTCCCCAAACCGCTCGCGCGCACTCGCGAGTACATCGACATCATCAGGCAGGTGCTGGCCCGTGAGGCGCCGGTGCGCAGCGACGGCCCGCACTATCCGCTGCCGCTGACCAGCGATAAGGCCACTGGGCTGGGTAAACCGCTCAAGCCGATCGTGCATCCTTTGAGGGCCGATCTGCCCATTTTCCTCGGGGCTGAGGGGCCCAAGAATGTCGCGCTCACGGCGGAGATCGCCGACGGCTGGCTGCCCATGTTCTACGCGCCGCGGCTTGCGGACATGTACAACGAATGGCTCGACGAGGGCTTCGCGCGTCCCGGTGCGCGGCGCACCCGCGAGAATTTTGAGATCGCGGCCACCGCGCAGGTGATCGTGACCGAGGATCGTCGTTCGGTGCTCGATCAGCTGAAGCCGTTCTCCGCCTTGTACATCGGCGGCATGGGTGCCGTCGAGCTGAACTTCCACGCCGAGGTGTATCGGCGCATGGGTTACGGCGAGGTGGTAGACGAGGTCACCGAACTGTTCCGCACCAACCGCAAGGACAAAGCGGCCGAAGTGATTCCGGACGAGCTGGTGCTCGACACCACGATCGTCGGAACCGAGGCGCAGGTGCGCGAGCAGATCAAGGCGTGGGAGGCCGCAGGAGTCACCATGCTGGTGGTCGGCTGCCGCAGTGTTGAGCATGTCAAGCAGCTATCGGCGCTGACCTAGCGTTCGGTCTCCCGGAAGTCCAGCATCGCCTCGACGGTATCGATGGCCTCATTCAACGCGGCGGCACGCATCTCGAGTGTCGGTGCCGCCAGTACCGCATAGCGGTCGGCCTGTCCCATCGGAACGCGAGATGCCAATGCCCACAGGCGCTTTTCAGCGCCCGTGGGTAGTCCGGCGGCTACCGACCAGCGTCGGGGCAG
The DNA here is from genome assembly GCF_001605725.1 of Mycobacteroides immunogenum. Lineage (NCBI taxonomy): Bacteria > Bacillati > Actinomycetota > Actinomycetes > Mycobacteriales > Mycobacteriaceae > Mycobacteroides > Mycobacteroides immunogenum. The sequence goes on along the minus strand of NZ_CP011530.1, from coordinate 4,779,663 downwards.
CCGTACTTGCCGTGCGGCCGCAACCCGACGCAGCAGGTTCTCGATGCGCATCTGCACCTCATTGAGGGCGCTCAACGGGAGTACGCGTTCATCGGGTTCATCGGGCCACGGCTGCACCTCGGCACGCGGATAGGGATCGTCATCAAGCCAATGGGTGATCCGGATGCGGTGTGCGCCCTCGCAGCTCAAGGCGAAGCGATCCGCGCCCAGCGACTCGCAGTCGAGAACGCGGGCCGCGGTCCCTACGTCATTGCGGACATCGCCGCCGCCCACCTCGCGGCCGCGGGCGATCAGCACGACGCCGAAAGTGCGATCGGCGGCCATCACGTCGCGGACCAGAGCGACGTAACGCGGCTCGAATATGCGCAGCGGGAGGGGCTCACCGGGGAGCAGTACCGACTGCAGCGGGAACATCGGCGTCATCGTCCCATCTAACGGCACTGTGCCCGGCGGGTAAATCAATGCACTTACCGACGCGGTGGGCGCACTATACGATCTTGAAATGTCGTTGGGGGCTGGGGAAGTTTTTGCGGGTTTCACCATCGTCCGGATGCTGGGCTCGGGAGGGATGGGCGAGGTGTACCTCGCCGACCATCCGCGATTGCCACGCCAGGATGCGCTGAAGATTCTTCGCGCGCAGACCTCGGCAGATGATGAGTACCGTGCGCGGTTCAACCGCGAGGCTGAGCTTGCCTCGGGTCTGTGGCATCCGCATATCGTCGGTGTGCACGACCGGGGCGAGGCCGACGGCCGGTTGTGGATCGCGATGGATTACGTGGACGGGTCCGACGCGGCGCGTCTGCTGCGCGAGCGGTACGCGAAGGGCTTCCCCGAAGCCGATGCCTATGCGATTGTCTCGGCGGTGGCGGATGCGCTGGACTATGCCCATCAGCGGGGCTTGCTGCACCGAGACGTCAAGCCGGCGAACATCCTGATATCGAACTCGGAAAGCGGGCGGCGGATTCTGCTGGCCGACTTCGGGATCGTGCGCCAGATTTCAGATCCTGGTCAGCTCACCGGCACAAACTTCACTGTCGGGACGGTCGCATACGCGGCGCCGGAACAGCTGCTGGGTACTGAACTGGATGGCCGTGCCGACCAATATGCGCTGGCGGCCACGGCATTTCATTTGCTGTGCGGCAATCCTCCGTTCGAGGATTCCAATCCGGTGGCGGTCATCAGCCAGCATCTGAAGTCGGCGGCTCCGGCACTCAGCGAACGTCGCCCGGATCTCGCGCGGCTGGATCCGGTGTTCGCGAAGGCATTGGCGAAGGAGCCCGGTGCCCGTTTCGATAGGTGTCGCGATTTCGCGGACGCCCTGAGGGCCGCGATGGGTGAGTGGCCCGGCAGCCCTCAGGAAACCCGATTGCACTTGTCGGGGAGTGCGTCTCAGGCCCCGGCCGCCGCCCAGTACGGCCAGCCGGCGGTGCACCAGCCGTCCAAGAAACAGGATCCGAGGCGTCGCCGCGTGATGGCGGTGGCGGTGGTGGCTGCGGTCGTATTGGCCGCATTCGGTGTCGGTGGATATCTGTTGCAGCGCAACCGAAACGCTGTTTCCGCCGCCGCGGTCACGCCGCAACCTCCGGTGGCGGAGCTGGACGGGATGTACCGGATCGATATCGCGAACACCGAGATGAAGATCAACGGTTCGGCACCGGCGAATCAAGCCCCGGATTCCACGTCACCGACCGCCTTTTGGTCGTTTCGTTCGGAGTGCGTGGCGACCGGCTGTGCTGCCACCGGAACGCGTCTGGACAACGCCAACCCGAATGTTGCGCTGTCCCAGGCTGCGTCTGCCGAACTCCGCTTCACACAAGGCCGTTGGCAACGGCTGCCGTCCCCGCATCGTCAGCCCCAACCGCAATGTCCGCCCGCGGATACGCAATTCGACGGCGCCAACACCCAGATCACCATGTGGTCGCTGACGCCGCAGACCGACGGCACCTTGCGCGGCGAATCCACCGTGACGATGGTGACGAGCGAATGCGGCTTGCAGGGCACCGTGATGCAGGTACCGATCGTGGCGGCTCGTATCGGCGATGCCCCTGCCGGGGTGCTGGTCGCTAGCCCCGCGACGGTACCGCCCGCTGCCCCTGCGCCGCATGTGCCGGGGCCGACGCTGGATGGAACCTTCCGGATGGATTTCGAGCCCAACTCCACCCTGAACGGTTCCAAGGTCCCCACCCAGCTGCCGGCGATGAGCGCGTGGAAGGCCTTTCACTCGGTATGCACGGCGACCGGATGTGCGGCCTCCGCGGCGATGTTGGACCTCACCAATCACCGCGAAGCGATCAACGCGAACATCGCGCATTTCATGGATGACAGATGGCAACTCGAACCGCTGAAAACCGAGTTGCCGTGCAACCCGAGTCAGCAGCGCGGCCCCAGCGTCATCGTCACCGAATCCTCGGAGTGGACGCCGCAACCCGACGGCACATTCACCGGCGAACTCATCAAATCGGCCCCGGGGGCCAGTTGCCTCCCCGGCAACATGGAACTGCGGGTCCCGTTCGTGGCGACACGGATTGGCGATGTGCCGGTGGGCGTGGTGCTCGCCGACCCCGAGTTGTTCGTGCCGTGAGGCCCCGGATTTAGGTACCGGTGAAGTTGGGGGCGCGCTTCTCGGCGAAGGCCCGGGGGCCTTCCTTGGCGTCGTTACTGGTGAAGACGCCGATGCCCACCTTGGTGTCGGCCTTAAAGGCCTCGTTCTCGTGCAGGCCTTCCGAATCGCGGATGGTCTTGAGGACCGCTTGTACCGCTAGGGGCCCGTTCGCGGCGATCATGTTCGCGAGCTCCAGGGCCTTGTCCAGGGCCTGGCCGTCGGGGACGACGTGGCCGATGAGCCCGATTTCCTTGGCCTCCGGGGCCTTGAGGTGCCGGCCGGTGAGCAGGATGTCGCAGGCGACCGTGTACGGGATCTGCCGGGGGAGGCGCACGGCCGACCCGCCCATCGGGTACAGGCTCCACTTCACCTCGGAGACACCGAATTTGGCGCTCTCACCCGCGACGCGGATATCGGTGGCCTGCAGGATTTCGGTGCCGCCGGCGATCGCGGGACCCTCGACGGCCGCGATCAGCGGCTTGGTCAGGCGCCGGCCCTTGAGCAGACCGGGGATGACGGACGGGTCGTAGCTGCCGTCGGAGAACTGGTCGCCCGGGGCGCGCTTGTTCATGGCCTTGAGGTCGGCGCCAGCGCAGAAGTACCCGCCCGCGCCGGTCAGGATGCAGACGCGAACGTTGGGATCGTTGTCGACGCGGTCCCAGGCCTGCGTCATGATCTCCAGCATTTCCCCGGACAGGGCGTTGCGTGCGTGCGGACGATTCATCGTCACGATGAGGACGTGATCGCGGAGTTCCACCAGGGCGTGCGGGGCGTCCTGTTCGGTCACTGTGTCCGTCATGAGGCTCCTTCATTGGGCCGGGGCTTGTCTAAAAATGTAACACGTTCTAATTTATGGACATGGCCCTTAACATTGCCGACCTCATTGAGCATGCGATCGACACTATGCCCGATCGTGTTGCCATCATTTCCGGTGACCGAAAGCTGACATACGCAGAGCTTGAGGAGCAGTCCAACCGGCTGGGGCACTATCTGCAGAGCCGGGGCGTGGGCCCGGGCGACAAGGTGGGTCTGTACTGCCGGAACGGCATCGAGATCGTCGTGGCGCTGACGGCCATCGTCAAGATCCGTGCCATCTCGGTCAACGTGAACTACCGGTACGTCGAGGCCGAGCTGCACTACCTGTTCGAGAACTCCGATATGGCGGCCCTGGTGCATGAGCGTCGGTATGCGGACAAGGTCGCGAACGTCTTGCCGAGCACCCCGAACGTCAAGACCGCGATCGTGGTGGAAGATGGCGCGGACGGGTCGTTTGACTCGTACGGCGGCGTCGCGTTCGCAGATGCGCTGGCGCAGGGATCTCCGGAACGTGATTTCGCCGAGCGCAGCCCCGACGACATCTTCCTGATCTACACCGGCGGCACCACCGGCTTCCCCAAGGGTGTGATGTGGCGGCACGAGGACATCTATCGCTCGCTGTTCGGCGGGATCAACTACGTCACCGGCGAGTACATCGAGGGTGAGTGGGACCTGGCAAAGCAGGGAGCCGAGGCCGCTCCATTCATCGGTTTCCCGATCCCACCGATGATCCACGGCGCCACCCAGGCCGCGACCTTCATGGCCCTGTTCCAGGGGCGCACCACGGTGCTCGCGCCCGAGTTCAACCCCGAAGAGGTGTGGGAACTCATCGAGAAGCACAAGATCAACATGCTGTTCTTCGCCGGCGACGCGATCGGGCGACCGCTGATCGACGCGTTGGACACCGAGGTGGGCCGCGCCCGCGATCTGTCCTCGCTGTGGGTGTTGGCCAGCAGTGCCGCGCTGTTCTCGCAGACGGTCAAGGAGCGGTACCTGGAATTGCTGCCCAACCGGGTGATCACCGACGCGATCGGCGCCTCCGAGACCGGCACCGGCGGACTGTCCACCGTTACCAAGGGGCAGATGCACCCGGGTGGCCCGACCGTCAAGATCAGTTCCACCACAACGGTTCTGGATGAGGAAGGCAACCCGATCCAGCCCGGTTCCGGGGTGCGCGGGCTCATCGCCAAGAGCGGTCATATCCCGGTCGGATACTTCAAGGACGAGAAGAAGACCGCCGAGACCTTCAAGACGTTCAACGGTGTGCGGTACGCGATCCCCGGTGACTGGGCGACCGTCGAAGCGGATGGCACCGTGACGATGCTCGGGCGCGGATCGGTATCGATCAACACCGGCGGCGAGAAGGTGTTCCCCGAAGAGGTCGAGAGTGTCCTGAAGGGGCACCCGGCGGTGTTCGACGCGGTTGTCGTCGGCGTGCCCGATGAGAAGTGGGGCCAGCATGTGGGTGCCGTCATCGCGGTGCGTGAGGGCGTGGAGCTCACCTTTGAGGACCTGGATATCCACGCGCGCAAGGAGATCGCTGGATACAAGGTGCCGCGCAGCGTCTGGATCGTGGAGTCCGTCAAGCGCAACCCCGCGGGTAAGGCCGACTACCGCTGGGCCAAGGAGATCTCCGAAACCGAGAAGGTGGACCTGGTGAACTCCAAGCACGTCAACACGGGAGCCTGACCATGCATACCGACCTGTGTGAGCGGTTCGGAATCCGTTATCCGATATTCGGTTTCACGCCGTCGGAAAAGGTCGCCGCGGCCATCACCCGCGCGGGCGGCATGGGTGTGCTGGGGTGTGTCCGCTTCAACGATCCCGACGAGTTGGACGCCGTTCTGAATTGGATGGATGAGAACACCGACGGCAAGCCCTATGGTGTCGACATCGTGATGCCGGCCAAGGTGCCCACCGAGGGCACCGCGGTGGACATCGACAAACTGATCCCGCAGGGGCACAAGGACTTCGTCGAGAAGACTCTTGCCGACCTGGGCGTGCCCCCACTGCCGGGCGAACGTGAGTCGGCGGGGGTGTTGGGCTGGCTGCATTCGGTGGCCCGCTCGCATGTGGAAGTCGCGCTCAAGCATCCGATCAAGCTGATCGCCAATGCGCTCGGCTCTCCGCCGAAGGACGTGATCGACCAGGCGCACGAGCATGGCGTGCCGGTGGCCGCACTCGCGGGTAAGGCCGAACACGCCAAACGGCACGTCGAAAACGGCGTCGATATCGTGGTGGCCCAAGGCTATGAGGCCGGTGGACATACCGGCGATGTGGCATCCATGGTGCTCTGGCCCGAGATTGTGGATGCCCTCGACGGCAGCGCCCCGGTGCTGGCGGCCGGCGGTATCGGCAGCGGCAGGCAGGCGGCGGCAGCCCTGGCACTCGGTGCTTCGGGTGTGTGGACCGGCTCCATCTGGCTGACCGCCGCCGAGTACGACCTCGGAACCGTCACCGCCGGTGGCGATTCCGTGGTGCAGCAGGCGCTGCTGAAGGCCACCTCCAGCGACACCGTGCGTACCCGCATCTACACCGGGAAACCGGCGCGGCTGCTGAAGACCAAATGGACGCAGGCCTGGGATGCCGAGGACGCGCCGACGCCGCTGCCGATGCCTCTGCAGAACATTCTGGTCAGCGGGGCACACGAGCGGATGAATCGCGCGCATGACCCCGAGACTGTCTGCTTCCCCGCGGGGCAGATCGTGGGACGGATGAACGAGATTCGGCCCACCGCTGAGATTGTGGCCGACCTGGTGGCCGGATTCGAGAGCACCGTCGACCGGCTGAACGAGATCCGCGGCTAGCTTCACCCGCCGAGCGTGCGGATTGTGTCGATTTCTGCCGGGATTTCGACCGGATTCGCACGCTCGATCTACGCGGCCAGCGCAGTGAATGCTTCCGCGACCCTGGCGACGATCGTTCCCGCACGATGGCGCACCATGTCGGAGCTCACCCGAATGATGCGCCACCCCTCGTCGGCGAGCTCGGTGGCGCGGTCGATGTCCCGGGTCCGTTGATGCGCGCTCGTCCAATGCTGCGCACCGTCGAATTCGATGCCCACCTTGCGGTCTTCCCACCCCATGTCCAGGCGGGCGATAAAGTCGCCGAAACGATTCCGGACAACGAGTTGAGTCTGTGGGGTGGGGAATCCGGCCCGGACAACGATGAGGCGGGTGCGTGTCTCCCATGGTGATTCGGCGCCGCCATCGACCAGATCGAGTACCTGGATGAGGCGATTGAGCCCCCGTGCGCCGCGATGGTCCGCCACTATGGTCACGATGTCGGCGACGGAAAGCCCCGTGGCATTCATCAGTGCGTCCAGACGTTCTACTGCCAGATCGACGGAGGTTCGTCGTCCGATGTCGTATGCGGTTCGTGCGGGTGTGGTGACAGGTAGCCCGTCGACCACCGTCTGCTCGCCGCTCGGCAGATGGTCACTCCATAGCGAGATTCCGCGTGGAGCGCGGCGATTGGTGTGGATGAGTTCAGCGGGACCATCCTGTGGTAGCCATTTGGCGCCATGCAATGCGGCAGCGGATATGCCGGCCACGATTCCGTGGCGTTTGGACCATAGCCACGCCGCTTCCGCTCGCTTGCGCGGTGTGAGCTCCGCGTCCGCGGGCACGTAAACGCCGGGGTACAGCGCGGTGAGTTGTCGCAGGGCGTACCCGGTGACGACACGGTTCGCGAGTGCCTCGGCCCTGATGACCGGCCACGGTACGTCCGCCATGGGCGCAGCCTGGCACGGACCACCGACAGTCACCCGAGTGTGCGGATAGTGTCGAATATTGGCGAGATTTCGACCGGATCCGCACACTGGTGTCAGGGTTGAATGTAGGTGGTCCCGGAGAGCCGCCACAGCGGGTCGGTGGTGTCCAGTGCCTCCGCCGCGAGCTGCCGCTTGACCACCTTGAACGTCGCGGTTCGCGGGAGGTCGGTACCGACGCGGACGAATGTCGGCCACTGTTTGGGCCCGAGATCCTCCTGCGCGGATAGGAACTCGACCAGCGCCGATGCCTCGAAACCGTCGCGTACCACCAGCGCCGCCATCACCCGGTCGCCGACGGTGGGATCGGGAATGCCGTAGACGGCGGCTTCGGTGATATCCGGATGGCGCAGCAGCACCCGTTCGATCGGAGCGGTGCCCAGGTTCTCGCCGTCGACGCGCAGCCAGTCGCCCAGGCGTCCGGAGAAGTACACATACCCGTTCGCGTCGGCGTAAGCGAGGTCGCCGCTGTGGTACTTGCCGTCGACCATACGTTCGGCGTCGGCTTCGGGATTCTTGTAGTAGCCGGTGAACCGGCCGGGGCCGGTCACGTTCACCAGCTCGCCGGTGGCCTCTGCGGCGTTGACCACCTTGCCGCTGTGATCGAAAATCGCCGGAGGACAGGGCTTCCCGGTCTGGATGTCGAGAATCTGGACGTCGGGAGTGAGCGGACCGATGGCGCCCGGCGGCGTCCCCGGCGCCCAGCCCAGCGCTACGCCGCCCTCAGTCGACCCGAACCCGTCGACCACGAAGGCGCCGAATCGCTTGGCGAACCTGTCGGTATCGCCGACCGCCGCCTCGTTGCCGTACATGAACTTCAGCGGGTTCTCGGCGTCGTCGGACCGCTCCGGTGTCGCCAACACATAGGACATGGGCTTGCCGACGTAGTTGGCGTACGTCGCCCCGTAGGCGCGGACATCGTCGAGGAAACCGGACGCGGAGAACTTGCGTCGCAGCGCAATCGAGGCACCCGCCGCGAGTGCCACCGACCAGCCCGCGAGCACCGCATTGGAATGGAACATGGGCATCGACAGATAGCAGGTGTCGCTGGGGCCAAGACCGAACCGCGATGACAGCATGATGCCGGCGGAGGCCACCTTGGCGTGAGTGATCTGGACGGCCTTGGGATCGCCGCTGGTACCCGAGGTGAAGATGAGCATGAACAGGTTGTCCGGCCGCACATCCGCGATCTCGATCAGCGGATGTTGGAGGCCAGCAACGGTATCGGACTCATCAGTGATCACGAACTGACAGTCGGCGAGCTCGACATCACGCTGCAATGCCGATCCGCGCCGCGTTGAGTTCAGGCCCACCAGCACCAGGCCACCTAATGCGGCAGCGGAAAGCAGGCGTGCGAACCCGGGTGTGTTTTCCAGGATCACGCCGATATGCGGTGGCTTCGACGAATCCAGACGCGCGCGCAATGCCGAAGCCAGACGGCGGCTTTCGGCCACGTGATCGCGCCAGGACGTGAATGAGCCCTCGAAATGCAGCCCCCGGTCCTCGACATCGGCCAGGTTGGCCAGCAGCTGCGTAACCGTTGCGTCCTGCGGCGTGCTCACAACCCGATACTAGGCAGGCGTATCGGCGAGCTCGCGGCCGATCCGGCGCAGCTGCTCCGTTGCACTGCCCGAGGCGAACTCGCCCCGCTTGGCGGCCAGGAAGTAGCGGTGCACCGGATGGTCCTCGTCGATACCCACACCGCCGTGCACGTGAACGGCGGTGTGTGCGACGCGGTGCCCGGCATCTGCGGCCCAGAACTTGGCCGTGGCGACGTCGACGTCGGCGGGGAGATCCTCCGAAACCCGCCACGCGGCTTGCCACAAGGTCAGGCGCAGACCCTTGACGTCGATGTATCCGTCGGCCAGCCGCTGTGCGACCGCCTGGAAGCCGCCGATCGGCTTACCGAACTGCTCGCGGGTCCGCGCGTAGTCGGCAGTCAGCTCCAGCGCCCGTTCCAGCACACCCAGTTGGTACGCGCTGTGGCCCAACGATTCCCGCAGCCGAAGCCATTCCACAATCTCCACGCCGCCGACCTTGCGGTCGGCCGCGACCGGGACCTCGGACAGGATCAGCTCGGCGGAGCTGTCCTTGCCGGTGGTGTGCAGAGCCTCCTGGGTGACGCCGGTGTCCTGGGCGGACACCAGGAAAACGGCGGTACCAGTCTCGGTCTCGGCGGGCACCAGGTACGCGTCGGCTTCGACACCGAACGGCACCAGGACGCGGTTGCCGGTCAGCACATAGCCCGCACCCTCGGTGCGCGCGGCCACCGGCCCTTCGCCGGGCTCGCCATCGAGAGCGATGGTCAGGACCTTCTTACCCGCGACAGCCGGTGCGGCCCAATCGTTCCGCAGAGCTTCGGAGCCGAAGGTGGCGAGTGCTCCGGCTGCCAACACCACCGATTCCAGGTAGGGAACGGCGGCCAGTTCGCGGCCCAGTTCCACGAGAATCGACGACTGCTCCAGCACGCCGAATCCGCCGCCGCCCACCGATTCGGGAGCGGCGGTGGACAATATGTCGGCCTCGACCAGCTTGGTCCACAGCTGCCAATCGAACCGGCTGTCCTGCTTGTCGAGTTCCTTCTGGCGCTCCGGCGTGCTGATCGCCGATGCGATGGTGCGGGTCAGGCCGGCGAGGTCGGTCTGCGCCTCGGTAAGGGAGAAATCCATTGCAGTGCAGTCCCTTCTAGCGGCTTGCCGCGGGTTGGCCAAGAGCGGTCATCGCGATGATGTCGCGTTGCACCTCGTTGGTGCCGCCGCCGAAGGTGAGGATCAAGCACGCCCGGTGCATCCGCTCGACGCGGCCACGCAGCTGCGCGCCGGGGGAGTCCTGACGGAGCGTCGCGGCCGTGCCGAGAACCTCCATGAGAAGGCGGTAGGCCTCGGTGGCCAGCTCGGTGCCGAAGACCTTGGTGGCAGAGGCGTCGGCAGGGGAGGGAGCCGCGTCGGTGGTGGAGGCCAGCTCCCAGTTGATCAGCTTGAGGTACTCGACCTTGGCATGGACGCGCGCCAGGTTCAGCTGCACCCATTCGGAATCGATGATCCGGCCCTCCGGCCCCTTGGTGTTCTGGGCCCACTCGCGCACCTCGCGCAGCGCGGTGATGATCGGCGCCGACGAGACCAGGGCCACCCGCTCGTGATTGAGCTGATTGGTCACCAGCTTCCAGCCCGCGTTCTCTTCGCCCACCCGGCTGGTGACCGGCACACGCACATCTTGGTAATACGTGGCGCTGGTGCCGGGCCCGGCCATGGTGCGGACCTTGGTGTACGAGAAGCCCTCGGCGGTGGTGGGCACGATGAGCATGGAAATACCGCGATGCTTCTTGACCTCGGTGTTGGTGCGCACCGCCAGCCAGATGTAGTCGGCGTACTCGATGAGGCTTGTCCACATCTTCTGGCCGTTGATGACGTAGTCATCGCCATCGCGGACCGCCGAGGTACGCAGCGAGGCGAGGTCGGTGCCGGCGCCGGGCTCGGAGTAGCCGATGGAGAAGTGCAGCTTGCCCGCGGCGATCTTCGGCAGGAAGAACTTCTTCTGTTCATCGGTACCGAAGTGCATGATCGTGGGCGCGACGCTGTTGATCGTCAAGAACGGCACCGGGGCGCCGGCGATGGCAGCCTCATCGGTGAAGATCAACTGATCCATCACCGACCGGTCCTGGCCACCGAATTCCTTGGGCCAGCCCAGCGCGAGCCAGCCGTCGGCACCCATCTGTTCGACGGTCTCGCGATAGACGTTGCCGCTGCCGTACTCACCCTGGTTGGACGCCAGGGCTTCCCGCCGCTCCGGGGTCAGCAGTTTGTCGAAGTACGCGCGTAGCTCGCGGCGCAGCTCTTCCTGCTCGGGCGTGTAGGCGATATGCATGTGTGACCTCCGCTGCTGTGGACCTCAAGTGTGACCCACATTGACACATGAGTTGTAACACGTTCTAGTCTAAGGAGTCCAGACGCGGCGATGCCGCACGAACTCGGCCCAGCGATCCTGGCTTTACCGGGGTTGTGTCGGCGATCACGTGTCGTAGTCTGGCGATACAGCCCAATTAGACGATGACGTCGGTGCGCTGATTCACGCAGCGCCGGAAAGAGGTTTCCAATGCGTGTCGGTGTAATTCCTGACCGTTGTGAAGGCAACTTGGTATGTCTCGGGATCGCTCCAGAGGTGTTCGACGTCGATGACGACGACTATGTCGTCATCCTGCAGGAGGAAGTACCGGCCGATCAGGAGGATCTGGTCGAGCAGGCGATCGCGGAGTGCCCGCGTGCCGCATTGATTCGCAAAGACTAGAGGCATTCGTAAATCGCCGGTCTGCTCGCGCTCGATGATGCGGCGCCGGTGCGATGGAGTGTGTCGAAGACACGGGACTGAAGGGAAATTTTGTATGAGCGCGATTGCTGATGCCGATCTGGGTGGCCGGGTAGCCATCGTCACCGGTGCCGCGGCGGGACTGGGCCGGGCCGAGGCGATTGGTCTGGCGCGGTCCGGGGCGACTGTGGTTGTCAACGACATCGCTTCCGCGTTGGAGAAGAGCGATGTGCTCGATGAGATCGCCGCGGTGGGATCCAAGGGGGTCACTGTCGCTGGTGACATCGGCGAGCGCGCGACCGCCGACGAGCTGATCTCCACCGCCGAGTCCCTCGGTGGCCTGCATATCGTGGTCAACAACGCGGGTATCACTCGCGACCGGATGCTCTTCAACATGTCGGACGAGGAGTTCGACGCTGTTATCCATGTGCACCTACGCGGCCATTTCCTGCTGACCCGCAATGCGGCGACCTACTGGCGTGGTGCGTCCAAGGCGGCGGGCGCCCCCGTCTACGGACGCCTTATTAATACGTCCTCCGAAGCGGGCCTGCTGGGGCCGGAGGGTCAGGCGAACTACGGAGCCGCCAAGGCGGGTATCACCGCGTTGACGCTGTCGGCCGCGCGCGCTCTCGGCCGGTACGGAGTGCGGGCGAATGCCATCGCTCCGCGCGCCCGCACCGCGATGACAGCCGATGTCTTCGGTGACGCGCCCGAGGACTCGGTGGATCCGCTTTCCCCTGAACATGTGGTGACGTTGGTGCGCTATCTGGCCTCGCCGGCGGCCGAGGCCGTTAACGGGCAATTGTTCATCGTGTACGGACCCACCGTGACTTTGTTGGCAGCGCCTACTGTGGAGGCGAAGTTCTCCGCGGATTCGGACGCGTGGGATCCGTCAGCACTGAATTCAACCCTGGCTGATTTCTTTGCTGGACACGATCCCAAGCGCACTTTTTCCGCGACCGCGCTGATGGTCGAAGATTAAGGAACGACGAGGGTGGCGATGCGATATTAACTAGAACGAGTTCTAGTTATCGCATCAAACCCGCAGGACAAAGTGGACGTGGCGTGCGATTTGCCCGGCTGCGAATGAATTGACACTAAGAATTTTTTCTCGTTAGTATGGTGCGCCTCACAGCGTGGTAGGTACACGTCGATCGTTAACCGGGGCATAGGGGCGAGACGTCGGCAGTACCGGAATGTGTGAGACAAGGAGCGAAGGTTGAAGCAGCAGCTCGCGGCGCCCGCGCGCGCCGTCGGCGGCTTCGTCTCCATGTCGCTGGCCACGTTCCGCAACATCTTCCGCCGTCCGTTCCAGGGGCAGGAGTTCCTGGATCAGACGTGGTTCATCGCGCGGGTCTCGTTGTTGCCGACACTCTTGGTCGCCATCCCGTTCACCGTGTTGGTGGCGTTCACCCTCAACATCCTGCTGCGCGAGATCGGTGCGGCAGATCTGTCCGGCGCGGCGACGGCCTTCGGCACGGTGACGCAGCTGGGCCCGGTGGTCACCGTGCTCGTGGTCGCGGGTGCGGGTGCCACCGCGATCTGCGCTGACCTGGGCGCCCGCACCATCCGCGAGGAGATCGACGCGATGCAGGTGCTCGGTATCGACCCGATTCAGCGGCTCGTGGTGCCCCGGGTACTGGCGTCGACCTTTGTGGCTCTGCTGCTGAACGGGCTGGTGTGCGCCATCGGCATGGTCGGTGGCTACGTGTTCTCGGTGTTTCTGCAGGGGGTCAACCCCGGGGCCTTCATCAACGGCCTGACGGTGCTGACCGGCCTCGGCGAGTTGATGATCTCGGAGGTCAAGGCCTTCCTGTTCGGCATTTTCGCCGGTCTTGTCGGTTGTTACCGCGGACTTACCGTCAAGGGCGGGCCCAAGGGCGTCGGCGATGCGGTCAATGAGACCGTCGTCTACGCCTTCATTTGTTTGTTCGTCATCAACGTGGTCATGACGGCCATCGGGGTGCGGGTCCTGGTGAAGCACTAGTGACCGGACCGTATCTTTCGACGCACACAGTCACCTCCTATACCGTTCGGTATATGCGCGGATTGGGACGCTCGTTCGACAAATTCGGGGAGCAAGCCCTCTTCTATGCACAATCCCTGAGCTATATCCCTGCGGCGCTGACCAAATACCGCAAGGAAACGATCCGGGTGCTCGCCGAGATCACCATGGGCACCGGCGCCCTGGTGATGATCGGCGGCACCGTCGGCGTGGCGGTGTTCCTGACGCTGGCCTCCGGTGGCGTCATCGCGGTCCAGGGTTACTCGTCGCTGGGCAATATCGGTATCGAGGCGCTCACCGGGTTCCTCTCCGCATTCCTCAATGTGCGCATCGTCGCTCCGGTGGTGGCGGGTATTGCGATGGCGGCCACGATTGGGGCCGGGACCACCGCGCAGCTGGGCGCCATGCGGGTCGCCGAAGAGATCGACGCACTGGAAACCATGGCGGTGCATGCCGTTTCGTACCTGGTATCGACGCGCTTGGTGGCGGGGCTCATCGCGATCATCCCGCTGTATTCGCTCTCGGTGTTGGCGGCGTTCTTCGCGTCGCGCGCGACCACGGTCATGATCAACGGCCAGTCCCCGGGCGTGTACGACCACTACTTCAACACCTTCCTGGTGCCCACCGACCTGCTGTGGTCGTTCCTGCAGGCGATCGTGATGTCGGTGGTCGTCATGCTCGTGCACACCAGCTACGGATTCAACGCCTCGGGCGGACCGGTGGGCGTGGGCGTCGCCGTCGGCCAGGCGGTGCGTACCTCCCTCATCGTGGTTGTGCTTGTCACCCTGTTCATCTCGCTCGCCGTCTACGGCGGGTCCGGCAACTTCAATCTCTCGGGCTAGGGGATAGGGAAGGAGATGTCCGATACGTCTGAGCGCCGGTCTGTCCGGCTTGCCGGCACGGTGCTCGCCACCATATTGGTGGCGCTGACTGTGCTGACCTACCTGGCGTACAACGACGCCTTCGCGGACACCAAGCCCGTGACCGTCCTCTCGCCCCGCGCCGGCCTGGTGATGGAGGAGGGCGGCAAGGTCAAGTTCCACGGGTTGCAGATAGGCAAGGTCAAGTCGATCTCCTATGCCAACGACCAGGCCAAGCTGGAGTTGGCGGTCAATGCCAAGGATCTGCGCCTGATCCCGTCGAACGCCACCGTCCGTATCGCCGGCACCACCGTCTTCGGTGCGAAATCGGTGGAATTCCTTGCACCGCAAAAGCCTTCGAATTCATCGCTACGGCCGGGCGCAACGGTCACCGCCGAGGCCGTCGCTCTCGAAGTCAACACCGTCTTCGAGAACCTGACCCGGTTGCTCGGCAAGATCGATCCCGTCAACCTCAACGCCACCCTCACCGCTGTGGGGGAAGGGCTACGCGGCAACGGTGACAATTTCGGGCAGGGCCTTGTCGAGCTCGATCAGTACCTGGACCAGTTGAATCCCAAACTTCCCACCCTGCAACAGGACTTCCAGAAGGCAGGACAAGTGGGGCAGATATATGGCGACGCCGCGCCGGACATCGTGCGCATCCTGGATAACCTGCCCCCGCTGAGCCGCACCGTCGTCGCCCAACAGCAGGATCTCAAGGCAACACTGCTCGCGGCGATAGGTCTGGGCAACAACGGATACGAGACACTGGCGCCCGCCGAGAAGGACCTGACCGCGGCGCTCCAACGGCTGCGCGCCCCCGCCACGCTGCTGGGCCGGTACTCGCCGGAGATTCCCTGCACGCTGCAAGCGATCTCCAAGGCGCTGGTGACCTTCACTCCGCTCATCGGTGGGGTGCGGCCCGGCCTGTTCCTGTCGAACAGCTTTCCGCTCGGTGCGCCGGTCTACACCTATCCGGATAGCCTGCCCATCGTGAACGCCTCAGGCGGCCCCAATTGCCGTGGCCTGCCCAATATCCCGACCAAGACCCAGAACGGGTCATGGTTCCGGTCGCCCTTCTTGGTGACCGACAACGCGTACATCCCGTACAAGCCGTTGGAGGAGCTGCAGGTCAACGCTCCCGACACCCTGCAGTATCTGTACAACGGTGCCTTCGCGAAGCGAAGTGAGTTCTGATGAAGCGCGCCACACAAATCAAAGTCATCGTCTTCACCGTGGTGATGCTGCTGGTCGCGGCCGGACTGATCATCACCTTCGGCGAGTTCCGATTTGGCTCCGGCAAGCGATATCACGCGATCTTCAGCACGGCCTCGGACCTGCGGTCCGGGCAGAAGGTACGTATCGCCGGAGTGCCGGTGGGGCGTGTCAAGGACGTGTCCCTGAATCGGGACAACAGTGTCGAGGTGACCTTCGACGTTGACTCGAAGTACCAGCTCTACAGCTCCAGCAGGGCGATCATCAGGTACGAGAACCTGGTAGGCGATCGCTATCTGGAGATCACCTCGGGCCCAGGCGAGCTGCGCAAGCTCCCCGACGGGGGAACGCTCGACAAAGAACACACGCAGCCCGCGCTCGATCTGGACGCGCTGCTCGGTGGATTGCGGCCGGTCCTCAAAGGATTCGACGCCGCGAAGGTCAACGAGATCAGCAACGCGTTCATCCAGATTCTTCAGGGCCAGGGTGGCACGCTGTCCCAACTGCTCGGTGACACATCGTCGTTCACCTCAGGATTGGCAGAGCGTGATCAGCTGATCGGTGATGTGATCAACCACCTGAATGAGGTGCTGGCCACCGTCGATTCGAAGAGCAGCCAGTTTTCTTCGAGTGTGGACCAGCTGCAGCAGCTCGTCTCCGGGCTGGCGCAGCAGCGCGATGTGGTTGCCGGTGCGCTGCCGCCGCTCGCGTCCACGGCGTCGTCGCTGGAATCGGTGCTCAAGGACACCCGCCCGTACGTCAAGGGCACCATTGAGCAAGCTCGCCAGCTGGCCACACGAGTGGACGAGCGCAAGGCCGATGTCAACGTCGTCGTGGAGAACCTGGCCGAGAACTATTTGCGGCTCAACGCCCTTGGCGCATATGGATCGTTCTTCAACATCTACTACTGCTCCATCCGGATCAAGGTCAACGGGCCCGTCGGCACCGACTGGCTGATCCCATTCGGTGGACCGCCGGACCCCTCGAAGGGCAGGTGTGCCTTCAAAAATGAGTGATATTCAGGAGAAGGATCCGGTACGGACCGGCATTTTCGGAATCGCCGTGGTGACCATGCTGGTGCTGGTCGCGTTCGGCTACACCGGACTACCGTTCTGGCCGCAGGGCCGGAATTACACGGGGTATTTCGCCGACTCGGGCGGGCTCGAGCCGGGCGGCAATGTCTTCGTGTCGGGCATCAAGGTTGGCCGGATCAAGGATGTGTCCTTGGCCGGCAACAAGGTTCGGGTGGACTTCACTGTGGACCGATCCATCCGCCTGGGCGATCAGTCGCTCGCGGCGATCAGGACCACCACTGTGCTGGGTGAGAAGTCGCTCTCGGTGACACCGGCAGGAGCCGGCCGTATCACCGAGATTCCGATCGGTCGCACCACCACCCCCTACACACTCAACAGCGCGCTGAGCGATTTGGGCGCGTCGGCCGGCGGGATCGACAAGGCGCAGCTGGACCAGTCACTGCAAGTCATCACCGAGGCGATGCGGGATGCCACCCCGCAGCTGCGTGGGGCGCTGGACGGTGTCGCCTCGCTCTCGCGCACGCTCAACGCCCGTGACGCCGCGCTCGAGCAGCTCTTGACGCACGCCAAATCGGTGAGCGGGATTCTTGCCGAGCGCGCCGGGCAGGTGAACAAGCTTGTGACGGACGGCAATCAGCTGTTCGCGGCACTCGATGAGCGGCGGCTGGCGATCAGTGAGCTGATCAACCGCATTCAGGGACTGTCGCAGCAGATCAGCGGATTTGTGGCCGACAACCGCCAGGAGTTCCGTCCTGCCATGGAGAAGCTGAGTCTTGTGCTCGATGATCTGCTGGACCGTAAGGCGCACATCAGCGAGGCGCTCAAGCGCCTGCCCGGATATGCCACGGCGCTCGGTGAGGTGGTGTCCTCCGGACCCGGCTTCCATGTCAATGTCTACGGTTTCCCGCCCGCCACGCTGACCGCTGTCGCGTTCGACGCCTACTTCCAGCCCGGCAAGCTGCCGGCCAGTTTGTCGGACTATTTGAACGGCCTGATCGGCGAGCGCCAACTCATGAGGCCGAAATCGCCATGACAGCTATCTCGAAATCGCGGACCTGGCTCAAACGAGGCGCCTTCGCGATGCTCTCCGTGGCACTCGTGGGTGGCCTTCTGTACTGGGTGTGGCCCAGTCGCGGAACCTACAAGATCGTCGGTCATTTCGCGTCGGCGGTGGGCTTGTACCCGGGTGACGATGTGCGGATTCTTGGGGTGAAGGCTGGACGGATCACTGCGGTCGAGCCGCGCGAGGGTGATGTCAAGGTCACCATGGAGATGCCGGACAAATTCAAGGTGCCCGAGGGTGCTCAGGCGATCATCATGGCTCCAAACCTGGTGACCGCCAGGTTTGTCCAGCTGACCCCGGCATACACCGAGGGGCACGCTCTCGCCGACGGGGCCTCGCTGGGTTTGGACAAGACCGCCGTTCCGATCGAATGGGACGAGGTCAAGACCGAGCTGGCCAAGCTCAGTGACAGCCTGGGGCCGCAGGGGCAATCCAAGGGCCCGGTAAGCGATTTCATCAATCAGGCGGCCACCACCTTCGACGGCAATGGTGATTCCTTCCGTAATGCGGTGCGCGAGCTCTCGCAGGCGGCAGGCCGCCTCGGTGATTCGCGTACAGATCTGTTCGGTACCATCAAGAACCTGCAGACATTGGTGGACGCGCTTGCGAATTCCAATGAGCAGATAGTGCAGTTCAGTACCCATCTGGCCTCGGTGTCCAAGGTGCTGGCGGCCAGCACGGAGAACCTCGGCGCCACCCTGGGTGCACTGAACCAGGCGCTCACCGATGTGCGAGGTTTCCTGGGGGACACCAACTCTGCGCTGATCGATCAGGTGAACAAGCTGAATGATTTCGTGAAGATCTTCTCGGATCAGAGCGACGACCTGGAACAGATTCTGCATGTGGCGCCCAATGGTCTGGCCAACTTCTACAACATCTACAACCCGGCGGCCGGCACCTTGAATGGCATGCTCTCGATTCCGAACCTGGCCAACCCGGTGCAGTTCATCTGCGGCGGTGTATTCGAAACAGGTACCAAGACCGAGTATTTGAAGCGAGCCGAGATCTGCCGCGAACGTATGGGACCCGTGCTGCGCCGGGCAACCTTCAATTACGCGCCGATCTTGCTGCACCCGATCAACCAGATCTCGGCGTACAAGGGGCAGATCATCTACGACACCCCTGAGACCGAGGCGAAGTCGGAGGCGCCCCGTGAGGATCTGGTGTGGGTCCGGCCCAACGGCGCACCACCGCCGCCGAAGCCGTCGCCGCAGGATCTGAGCGCGTTGATGCTCGGGCCCGATGAAGTCAACGCACCGCCGCCCCCGGGCACGGAGCTGCGCCCCGCCGAGCCGGGTCCGGTGCCGCCGGGCTTCCCGGCGGATGACACCGCACCGCCGGCGATCCCAGGAGCACCGCGATGAGCCGGAACGCACTACGCGGTATCGCCATGGGCGCCGGTGTCGCCGTCGTCGTCAGCGGGTGTCAGTTCAATGGACTGAACTCGCTGAATTTGCCGGGTACGGCAGGGCACGGATCGGGGTCCTACACCGTCACCGTGGAACTGCCGGACGTCACCACGCTGCCGCAGAACTCGCCCGTCATGGTCGACGACGTCACCGTGGGCAGTGTGTCTGGTATCGACGCCTTCCAAAAACCCGATGGCTCTTGGTATGCCGGCGTGAAGGTTTCTCTGAGGCCCGAGGTGCACCTGCCGGCTAATGCCATCGCGAAGGTCGCGCAGACGAGTCTGCTCGGCTCGCAGCACATCGAGCTGGCAGCTCCCGTGGGCGAGCCAGCGGTGGGCAAGTTGACCGGGGGAGCCACCATTCCGCTGAGCCGTACCGGCAAATACCCCAGCACCGAAGAGGTATTGTCCGCTTTGTCGGTGGTGGTCAACAAGGGAAATCTCGGTGCGCTACAAGACATCACCGATGAGACCTACAACCTGTTCAAGGGGCGTACCGGGAACCTGACTCAGGTACTGCCCAAGCTCGCGACGCTCATCTCCTCACTGAACTCGCAGCGGGCCGACATCATTTCGGCCATCGAGGGCATCGACAAGTTCTCACGTGTCCTCGCCGAGCACAAGGAAAGCCTTGGGCGGGCTATCGATTCGATCGAACCGGCGCTGAAGGTGCTCAACGAGAACCGCGCCAACATCATCGAGGCCTTCCGCTCGGTGGGGAACCTTGCGAAGATCACCGATCGGGTGCTGCGGACCACCAAGGAAGACATCGTGGCCGATCTCAAGGGCCTGTACCCGGTGGTTCGGGCGCTGGCCGAGAACCGGGATGTGTTGATCGACAGCCTCGACCTGCTGCCCACCTTCCCGTTCAGCACCAAATACCTGCGCAACGCGGTGCGCGGGGACTATCTGAACGTGTTCGTCACCTTCGACCTGACAGCGCGGCGTTTGGGTGAAACACTTTTCACCACATCGTTCTTCGACCCGAACATGCAGCACTTCAACGATGTGGTGAACCCGCCGGAGTGGCTCATCGGATCGATGGCCAACTTGAACGGCAAGGAGAGCAATCCGTTTGATCTGCCCGCGCCCGCGACACCTGCCGCGCCGCAGGGAGGTGGGCGCTGATGGAAAAGCTGATCAAGATACAGCTGGCGATCTTCGCGGCCGTCACCGTCATCAGCGTCGCGTTGATGGCGATCTTCTACCTGCGGGTGCCCACGGCACTCGGCATCGGGAAACACGATGTGAAGGCGCAATTCGTCGCCTCGGGCGGTCTGTACCAAAACGCGAATGTCACGTTCCGTGGTGTTCAGATCGGCCGCGTCACCGATGTTGAGCTGACTCCCGAGGGTGTCACCGCGAACATGCGGCTCAACGACAACGTGAAGGTGCCCGGCAATGTGCTGGCGGCGGTCAAGAGTGTCTCCGCCATCGGCGAGCAGTATGTGGATCTGACGCCCCCGCCAACGGGTGCGGCCGGAGTCCTGCGCCAAGGCGATGTCATCGGAAGCGATCGCACATCAATTCCCACGGATGTCTCTACCCTGCTGCGCCAGGCCGACGGCCTGGTGAACACCGTCGCGGACACCCGGCTGCGGGAAGTGCTGGCCGAGGCGTTCAAGGCGTTCAACGGGTCGGGCCAGGAGCTGTCCCGGCTGATCGATTCGTCTCGGCTGCTGATCCAGGAAGCCAACACCGACTACGACAGCACCACCAAACTGATCGATCAGGTGGGGCCGCTGCTGGATGCCCAGATTCGTAGCGGTGACAACATCCGCGGATCCGTGTCCAGCTTGGGAGCGTTGACCGAACATTTCGCCAAGGCCGACCCGCAGCTGCGACAGTTCCTCACGGTGGCACCGGGTGCTGCCGAGGCGGCCTCGCAGCTGTTCGCGGGCATTCGCCCGTCGTTCCCGGTGCTGGCGGCGAGCCTGGCTAACCTGGGGCGTGTCGGAGTCATCTACAACAAGTCCATCGAGCAGTCGCTGGTGCTGCTACCCGCGTTGTTCGCGGCCATCCTGACGGTTGCCGGCGGTGAGCCGATGGACGAGGGCGCCAAGCTGGACTTTCGTTTGAACCTCGGCGATCCGCCGCCTTGCCTGACCGGTTTCGTGCCGGCACCGTTGATGCGTACCCCGGCCGATGAAACGCTGCGTGAGCTACCCCGGGACATGTACTGCAAGACCGCGCAGAACGATCCCAGCGCGGTACGCGGCGCCCGCAACTACCCGTGCCAGGAGTTCCCCGGCAAGCGGGCGCCGACCATCCAGCTGTGCCGCGACCCGCGTGGATACGTGCCGATCGGCAGCAACCCGTGGCGTGGCCCCCCGGCCCCGTACGACACGCCGGTGGAAGACCCGCGCAACATCTTGCCGCCCAACAAGTTCCCGAACATCCCGCCGGGTGTTGAGCCGGACCCGGGCACTCCGACACTGCCCCCGCCGCCTTCGCCGGTTCCGGAAGCACCGCCCGTGGGTGCGGGTGCGATGCCGGTAGCAGCGAAATCAGGGCAGCCGGCGACCCGTGCCTATGATCCGAAGAATGGTGTGTTTCTTGATGCCAACAATCAGCCGAGCGTG
The DNA here is from genome assembly GCF_001605725.1 of Mycobacteroides immunogenum. Classification (NCBI taxonomy): domain Bacteria; kingdom Bacillati; phylum Actinomycetota; class Actinomycetes; order Mycobacteriales; family Mycobacteriaceae; genus Mycobacteroides; species Mycobacteroides immunogenum. Next base: position 4,758,007 of record NZ_CP011530.1, on the reverse strand, counting down.
TACGCGCCCGCGCTGGACCGTGGCAGTGAGGCAGAGACATGGTCGGATCTGATGCTGGGACCGAAACCGGTATGACCGAAGAAGAAAAGAGCGTTTCGCTCAGCCCGCGGCGGCGTGCGGCGCGGCCGGCGGGCCCGACGGGCGAGGTTAGCGCCGAGCCGATCAGCGTGTCACTGGGCCGCACCGAGGGTCGGCCGAAACCGGAGCCCACTGTTGATGATTCGCGTAGGCCGGGCAACACGCGCGGCGTAATGCGGGCGGCCACGGTGCTGGTGGTGGTACTCATCGTAGCGTTGGGAGTGGCGCTGGCACTGATGGGGCGCGCCCAGCATCGTGATGATCTCCGCGCCGCACGCGATCAGCGCTTTGTGGACACCGCCGTGCAGACGGTGACGAACATGATGACCTACGGCCCGGATAGCATCGACAAGAACGTCGACCAGTTCGTCAACAGCACCAGCGGCCCGCTGCGGGGCACGTTCAACCCGGACAACACCGCCAATCTCAAGGCGCTGTATCACCAAACCGGAACCAGCTCGGAGGTGGTGATCAAGAAAGCGAGTCTGGAGAGCATCGACGAAGTCAGCAAGAAGGCGTCGATCCTCATCTCGGCACGGGTGACGCTGACCAACGCGGATTCGGGAGTCAACGAGCCCTCGAAGTCGTACCGCATGCGGATGATCGTCGCCGAGGACCAGCAGGGCAATATGACCGCATACGACCTGCGTTGGCCGGATGGACAGAGCTGATGCGCTGGTTGACAAGGATTTTCATAGCATTGGTAGTGCTGACCGTCGTCGGGTTGTCGGCGGTGGCGGGCGGCTTGTACTGGCACCGGGCCGATACGGTGGCCAGCCGGGCCGCGGGCGAGACGCTCATCAAGCAGGCCGGCAAGCAGGTCGGCAGCATCTTCGGGTACGACTATCAGACCGTGGAGCGCAGCCTCGACGAGCAATACCCGGGGCTGACCCCGGAGTACCGGCGAGAGTTCGAAGACAAGGCCAACCGGGAGATCATTCCGCAGGCCAAGCAGCGCAAGATCGTCAGCCAGACCAGCATTGTGGGAACCGGAATCATTGCCGCGCATAGGGACTCGGCGCAGGTGGTGGTGTACATGAACCGCACTATCACCGACCAGTCGCGTACACCGGTGTACGACTCATCGTCGATTCAGGTGGATTACACGCGGGTAGGAGACAAGTGGCTCATCTCCTACATCACACCGCTCTAGAGAGGCTCGCCGCCCAGTACCGCGGGCTGCTCGGGTGCGATTGAGTCGCCGGTGGCCGGGGTCGATAGCGCCTCCAGGAAAGCGCGTGCCCACCGATCCACATCGTGTGCCAGCACCTGGCGGCGCAACGCACGCATCCGGCGCCGCCCCTCTTCGGGACTCTGGTTCAGTGCCGACTCGATACCGTCTTTGACGCCGTCGATGTCGTGCGGGTTGACCAGATAGGCTTGGCGTAATTCTGCTGCGGCGCCGGTGAATTCGGAGAGCACGAGTGAGCCGCCCAAATCGCTACGGCAAGCGACGTACTCCTTGGCCACCAGATTCATACCGTCGCGCAGGGGCGTCACCAACATGACATCGGCGGCGACGAAAAAGGCGATGAGATCTTCGCGCGGGACCGGCCGATGGAGATAGTGCACCACCGGGTGCCCGACTTCGCCGAACTCGCCATTGATGTGGCCAACCTGCTGTTCCACGTCGCCACGCATCTTCTTGTAGCTGTCGACACGTTCGCGGCTCGGTGTGGCGAGCTGGACGAAAACAGTGTCGGAGCGGCTGGCGCGGCCCTCGGCGAGCAGTTCCTCGTAGGCATGCAATCTGATGTCGATGCCCTTGGTGTAGTCCAGTCGGTCCACTCCCAGCAGGATCTTGCGGGGGCCGCCGAGTTCGGCGCGAATTTCCTTGGCGCGCTGGCGAATCTGCCTGCTGCGCGAAACGCCATCGAGCTGCGTCGAGTCGATCGAGATGGGGAACGCGCCCACCTTGACGGTGCGGAAGCCCACTCGGATCTCGCCGAATCGAGAACGTACACCGATGGATGCACGAGATGTACTGGCGCCGACCAATCTTCGCGCCAAATACATGAAGTTCTGGGCGCCCCCGGCCAGATGGAAGCCGATCAGATCGGCGCCCAGTAGGCCATCGACGATCTCGGTGCGCCAGGGCATCTGCATGAACAGCTCGACCGGCGGGAATGGAATGTGTAGGAAGAAACCGATCGTCAGATCGGGGCGCAGCATGCGGAGCATCTTGGGCACCAGCTGCAGCTGGTAGTCCTGTACCCATACCGTGGCGCCCTCCGCCGCGACCGCAGCCGTCGCCTCCGCGAACTTGCGGTTCACGTCGACGTACGCCTGCCACCATTCGCGGTGATACTCGGGTTTGACGATCACATCGTGGTACAGCGGCCACAGGGTGGCGTTGGAGAAACCCTCGTAATACTCGGCGACTTCCTGAGTGGAAAGGCGGACCGAGTAGAGGACCATGTCGTCCTCGGAGACCGGTTCGACGTCCGTGTCGGGGACACCCGGCCAGCCGACCCAGGCGCCGCGGCGCTTGCGCAGCAGCGGTTCCATCGCGGTGACGAGTCCGCCAGGGCTGCGCTTCCAGGTGGTCTTGCCGTCGGGCAGCTTCACCAGGTCGATGGGGAGCCGGTTAGCGACGACGACGAAGTCAGAGGTGCCGGTGGCAGGCGTCACGGACGATCGCTGATCCGACTGGGGCGCCATGTTTGTTTCTCAGAAGGGAAACGTATCGAGTTACGCGTCGACCTTGGTTGGCCCGATGCCCAGCATCGCGAGCAGCATGCGGCACTCGTCGGCATCGTTCGCGTAGGCGGCGACGACGCGCTGAGCCTGATGGGCAGTCTCGTCCGTCAGCGGCTCGAGGTCGTCGATAGCGGCTGGGTCGGTCTTGGCTGGCATTCACCCATTCTAGGCGACGCCACGTCGGCGGCCCACACGAGGAATGCCCTGGGCGTCAAATCGGGTTGATCTGGTGGTGACAATTGCCCAGGGTGATCCCGCGCAGTTCGGCCCCAACGCGCCGGGATATGCGTGGAAATCGGCTGCCGACGTCGAACCCATCGAGCTTTTTCCGGGAGTCACCTTCCAGCCGCTCTGGGAGGACGACAATGGTGCGAAAGCCCTGATCACAACCATCGCGCCGGGAGCGGTGTGGGTGGGGGAGGACCATCATCGACCCGGGCCGGAAGAGGTGTATGTGGTGTCCGGTGTGCTCAATGACGGGGTGAATGACTATCCGGCGGGCACATTTCTGCACGCGCCGGCGCAGTCCTGGCACATTCCCCAGTCCGAGCAGGGTTGCGTGCTTTTTCTGTTCTACCCGGAAGGGTGATGTTTGACTTGTCCCCGTGCGGTGCGCGGGGGTTGTGATCTGGCTGATCTGTGTCGCGGCTATCAGTGGTTGCTCCGCGTCAACCCATGAGGATCAGGCGCCGGTCACGCTCGATCTTGGCCGTAACTATGGCGACGTATTCGCCGACGGCAGGCTGCCCGTGGGGGACGGAAAAGTAGTGACCGAAGCCCCGCGCCGGGGATATGTGTATGCCTGTCCGCGCTACGCGGAGAGTTTCGCCGCGGGCGCGGCCATCGGCGCGCACGCGCGTGGACCCTGGTTTTCCGAGGACGGTCAGTGGTACTACCCGGACAGGAAGGAGCACGTCCACGGGCACGTGCAGCACCACGGCGAGTTCTCCGAGACCACGTCCGACGCTGTCCGGGTCATCAAGACCAACGACCTGCCCCGCAACCACACCACAGGGCGGTTCCCGGTCGCCACCGATGACACCGCCTATCAGTACGACCGCAATCCGAATGCCATCACGGCGCAAGAGCTCACCTATGTGCTGGCTTCCGAGCCCACCTACGGGGCCCCACAGTGCGTCGGGCACGAAGTGGGAGTGATGCTCTCGGGCGTGGTGCTGTTCAGTGCGCTGGATGCCGGCGGGCGCGATGCGGGAGCGTGGGAGGTGCAAGACGATTGTGCCGGGCACCCGGAGGTGACGGGGACCTACCACTACCACACACCCAGCCCCTGTCTGGCGAAAGCGGGTGTCGCCGAGGTTGTGGGCTACGCGCTGGACGGGTTTCCCATCACGGGCGCTCGGATAGGTGACGGAAACATCCTCACCACAAGGGATCTCGACGAATGTCACGGCATCAGTAGTCGCGTGCAGATCGACGGACGCGATGTGCAGACCTATCACTACGTGATGACGCAGGACTATCCCTACTCGGTCAACTGCTTTCGGGGTCGGCCCACCACGGTGCAGCCGCCGGGAGTGCCCCCGGGCCGCTGAGGCGCCTTAGTCGAGTGCGAGTCTGCCTCACGCGACGGTTTTCGGGCCAAAAATGTCGTGAGACGCAGACTCGGTACGGTTTCAGGCCGCGTTGCCGCTTGAGTGCCCGCTCGAGCTGGAGTGGTCGCCGGAACCCGAGTGCTCACTGGACTTGGTGTGATCGGGCTTGGTGTGATCGGGCTTGGTGTGATCTGCCGAAGTGGCGTTGCCGGTCTTGGAGGTGCTGCTGGTTCCGGTATCGCCAGTTGTCTTGCTGGAGCTCGTCTCGGTACCGGCGCTGTTGTTTCCGGTGCCGGTTTCGGTACCACCGCCGGTGGGTGCGGTGGTGGGCGACTTGGTGATGCCTACGCCCGGAACCGACTTCAGGCTGTCTCGGATCGAGGGCAGCTTGGGTGTTTTGGGAGTTGATCCCGGTTGTGCGGCAGGAATTTTGGGCTGGTGCAGGGTTGGCTTGGTGGTGTCGTTGGATTTGTCGACAGTCGGCGCCTGCTTCTCATCGGGCTTGGATTCCTGAGTCTTGTTCTCCTGGGTCTTGGTTTCCACCTTCGTGGCGGGCTGTCCTGCCGGGGTGGAAGTGGTGTCCGCGGTGGAAGTCGCCGGGGTGACGTTCGGCGTCGCGGGCGTGGCTGGAACCGCAGGAGGAGAGGCCGGCGTTGCCGTGGTGACTGCTCCGACCGTCACGGTGATGGGCTCGGGCGCCGTGGTGGGCGCGGTGGGCGTCACCGGTTGGGGCGTAGTGAGAGTCAGGATCTGGTCGGGTGTCTTGGGGGTTGTGACGGGTTTTTCTTCGGTCTTCGTCTTGGTATCTGACGGCGCCGCAGGGGTTTTCGCAGGATCTGCGGCCGGAGCCGGTTGCTTCGGCGCGATGCCGGACAGCCCGTTCTCGAAGTTGTGGGCGCCCTCTTGAATGGCGCCGGGCAACTTGTTCAGGGCATCGACGATGTTCTTGATCGGTGTGAACAAGCCGAATGGTGTCTGCTGACCCGGGCTGGTCTGGCGGTCGTAGGCCATATCGATGAACACCCGCAGCGTGGGCTCGATGGCGTCGAGCACAAAGGACGCGCCGAACTGATCGGTGAAGTCGCGAATCGGTTGCAGCAGTGGGAGATGCTTGCTGGGCACCAGGTAGTACTTCGTCTTGGTGATCGGATCTTCAATCGGCGTCAGTTTTGAGATGTCGACATCGTCGTAGTACTTGTCCGGGTGTGCGTACTGAATCCCCATGAGCGAATTCGCCAGTGCCAGTGGGTTGAAGTAGGCGGGGAAGTCACCGTACGTGTCGTATTCGTTGGTGACGTCGATGGTCTTGAACCCATCCTTGGGGTCGATGGGGGCTTGTGAGGAGATGCCGATGGGCAGGAACAGGCCCGGGAATCGGGCCAGGATGCCGCCGTTGGGCTTGTAGGCGTTAGCGATTAGGTAGAACTGGATGTCCCGGCCATCTTTGGCTGCCTGCTCGCCGTGCTCCTTGCGCCAACTATTCACCGCCACCGCGCCGAGTGAGTACCCGACGATCGTCGTCGGTTCATTCGTATCGAGATTGTTCAATGCGGTATTGAGGTTTTTCGAACCGAGGGCCACCGACTGGTCCAGGGTGGGGGCGGTAAGGCCACTGACGGGCCACACCGCGGCCGGATAGTTGATCCCTGTGTATTTATCGGCGCCCTGCAGGAAAGAGCCGCCAATTTTGTTTTTCAACAGCGTGCTGGTGCCGTCCTTCAGGCCACCGACACCGATCACGGTCGACGTCAACGTGACGGCAATGGTCTTTTCCTGGGCTATCACCGGAGCCAGGACAGCGCAGGTCGCCGCGATGGCGGCAGTGGCCGCCACACCCTTTCGGGCCGAAATCTTCCGGTGTGAGGAGCGCCGGGCACGGTCCTTTTTTGCCATTCGCGCCCGACGACTGACAGCTTTTTCAGAATGGCGTCCAGCCATGATCCCCTCCATATGCATGGCCCCTCGGTAGAGCTCCCCCGGGGCTGTCGATACGAAGATTAATACGCCGAATCTTGAAGTGGAATACCGGAATTCGCTGTCGTCTGTTAGTTGATTGTGAGTATCTCCGTATACCCGTCATTGAGGCTTTGCCAGTCGTATTTCATCGCGTCCATACCGACGACGCGGCCGCGAGGCGTCCCATCGACGGCCAGGGTGAGAGTGTCCAGGCAGATGTGCCAACCGCCCGCGTTTCCGGAGGCGTTGCCGCGATCGGTCATCGAGTGTTCGAGGGTGAGCCGGCAGCCGTTGTCGGTCGGCTCGATTCGCCAGCGCAGTGTGTCGTCTGGGCCCCATCGCTGAATCAGCTCGCGCGGTGGGTCAACGGCGAGCACTTCGCCGTCGAGCACGGGGTCGGCCTTGGTCTCCTGAACCTGTGCGTCCCCGACCGAATCCAGCGGGCGATTGGGTATGGCGGGGGACCATTGGCGCAGCCTGTCCGGATCGATGAGCCAGGGCCACACTTTGTCCGGAGGATGGTTCAGATCGCGAGACATGGTCAGGACCCACCGGCCCTCGTGGTCCTCGCACGGGGCGAGGGTGGCATCCAGGGGATTAGTCACGAGTGTCTTCCTTCTTGTTGTCGTGGATGTCGGCGTTGTCATCGAGGAGCGTTGTCAGGCGGTCGAGGGCGCTCGCCCACGTGCGGTGATACGGAGTCACCCAGGCCAGCACGGCGGGCAGGGGGTCATCGGCCAGGTGATAGACGCGGCGCTTACCGGCGACCTCTACGCGAACAGTGCCGGCATCCCGGAGAACGCCGAGATGCTTGGACACCAGCGACTGTGAAAGGTCTAGCTGTTCGATCAAGGTGGTGACATCGGCCGAGCCGCCGCGGAGAGTGTCGATGATCCGGCGCCGGGTCGGGTCTGCGATCACCATGAAGGCGTCCATGCCCTCATATCACTATATGATCATATGAATGTCAAGGGATATTTGCTGCCCCGAAGTGGCGCTGCGGCCGCACCCAGGCATGGTCAGTACTGTGGTCAGGAGGTACCGGTGAGTGCTGCTCGCCAAGGTCGTGGTGGGCCTCACGATCACTGGCACAACGCCGAGGTGAGGACTATTTCTTGACGAAACCGCTGCGTATGCGGGTTGCCGTTATCGGCGTATTCGCGTCCTTCGGGCTCGTGGTGGCGACCTGGGCTGTGCACCTGTCGACCATGAAGCAGGCCACCGGCATGTCGTCGACCATTCTCGGCTTCGTGGTGCTGGGACTGGGCCTCGGCGCACTGGCGGGTATGCAGCTCAGCGGCCTACTTGTCGATCGATTCGGCAGTGGACCCATCGCCGTCGCCGGGGGCGCCGCCATGGCGCTCGGGGTCAACATTCCGTTGTCGGCCCATTCGGTTGCCGTGGCTGCTATCGGCGCGTTTCTGTGCGGGGTGGCGGTCGGTGTCACCGATGTCGCCATGAATGCCGCTGCGGTCGATGTCGAACGCTTCTATGGACGGCCGATCATGGCCTCGTTCCATGGGGTTTTCTCTGTGGGCAACGTGGTGGGGGCGGCCATCGGATCGGCCGCGTTCGCGCTGCACATCCAGGTGTGGGCGACGGTTATCGGCGTCACCGTCCTGTGTCTGGCGCTGCTCAGCTGCTCGGCTACCGTGCTGCTCCGGAACAAGCTGCGGGCGGGCGAAGTGGAAGCTCCGGACACGGTGCCGTACACGATGTGTCCTCCGATGAAGTACCGACGTGGGCAGGTCTTGGTGCTCGGTTTCCTCGCCTTCCTGCTCATGCTTTCGGAGGGGTCGGCGACCGACTGGAGCAGTCTGCACGCCCAGGAGCACCTCGGCGCCTCTCATTCCGAGGGCGCCTTCGCCTTCGGAGTGTTCATGCTCGCGATGACCGTGGGCCGGTTCACCGTCGACAAACTCGTAGAACGCGTCGGACGTGTGCTGGTGGTGCGCTGGGGTTGTGCGCTCGCCGCCGCCGGCTTGTTCATCGTCATCTTGTCGCCGGTGCTGCCGCTCACGATGGCGGGTTGGGCGGCCGTGGGCCTCGGGCTGGCGGGTGGCGTTCCGCAGGTTTTCACAGTGGCAGGCAACATCGACGAACACCACGAGGGCCGGGTGCTGTCTCGAGTGGTCGGAACCGGGTACATCGCGGTGTTGGGTGGGCCTGCGCTCATCGGATGGCTGGCCGACGCGTTTTCGCTCAACACCGCACTGGTGTTGCCGGTGTTGGCCGTTCTCTTCTGCGCCTGCGGTGCTGGTGCCCTCGCGATGTCCAAACCGACAGATAACCCGGCACCCAGGACACGGCGTACCGTCAATCCATGATGGATTTCGAAGCGGCAGCGTCGGCGCGGGAACTGTTGCGTGACAGCTTTACTCGGATCATTGAGCACGTCGGTGAGGTGACCGGTGGTCTGCCCGATCCGGCCCTGACCTATCGGCCCACGCCTGATGCGAACAGCATCGCCTGGCTGATCTGGCATTCGGCACGGTGTCAGGACGTGCAGATCTGTGCCATGACCGGTGCCGAGCCGGTGTGGACCGCGCAGGCTTGGGAGCCGCGGTTCGGTCTTGATCTGCCTGCCGATTCCAACGGCTACGGACACACGCCCGAGGATGTCGCCAAGGTGGTGGCGACGGCGGATCAGCTGAACGGCTATTACCAAGACGTGCACGACATGACGCTGCGGTACGTAAACACCCTGACGGACTCCGAACTCGCGCGCGTCGTCGACAGGCATTGGGATCCACCGGTTACCGCGAGCGTCCGGTTGGTCAGCATTGTCGACGACTGTGCGCAGCATCTGGGCCAGGCCGCGTACTTACGCGGGATCATTCCAACCAACTAGTGGGTATGGCCACGCGGGTCATCTCGTGCCTAGACTCGACTAATGACAACGACGTCTGAAAACCTTGCCAGCGATACCGCCCATGACGTGCGCAATCCCGCCAATGGGCAAGTCGTCGGCCGGGTGAACTGGACCGATCCGGGGGACATCCCGGGAATTGTCGCGCAGTTGGCGAAGGCGCAGCCGTCGTGGGAGCGACTCGGCCCGGAGGGACGCGGGCAAGTTCTGGCCCGATTCGCCCAGTGGCTGATCGACAACACCCCGCGCATCGAAGCCCAGCTGATCGCCGAGACCGGCAAGTCCAAGATCGACGGTGGCATCGAGATCCCGTCGATTCTGGCCATCATCGCGTACTACGCGCCCCGGGCCGCAGAGTTTCTGGCTCCGGAGACGCGGCCCGCGTCATCGATCGCGATGAACACCAAGAAGATCACCGTGCACCAACGCCCCCGCAAGGTCGTAGGCGTCGTCTCGCCGTGGAATTACCCTGTGGCACTCGGCTATTGGGATGTGGTCCCGGCGCTGCTGGCCGGCTGCTCGGTACTGTTGAAGCCCTCTGAGCGCACCCCGCTTTCCGATGAACTCATCGCCAACGGCTGGGCAGAGATCGGTGGGCCCCCGGTTTTCGAGGTGGTGCACGGTGCACGCGAGGTGGGCGAGGCGCTGGTGGACAACGTGGACTTCATCCAGTTCACCGGGTCAACGGCCACCGGCAAGAAGATCATGGAACGCGCCGCACGGCGCCTTACCCCGGTCAGCCTGGAGCTCGGCGGTAAGGATCCGATGCTGGTGCTGCCCGACGCCGACGTCAAGCGCGCCGCGCATGCCGCGGTGTGGGGCAGCATGTTCAACGCGGGGCAGACCTGCGTATCCGTCGAGCGGGTGTATGTGCACGACTCGATCTACGAGCAGTTCGTCGATCTGGTGGTCGAGGAGGTACGCGGCCTGGAAATCGGCGCGGGCCTGGATCACAGCGTGGGCGCGATGATCGACGAGAACCAGCTTGAAGTTGTGGACAGGCATGTGCGTCAGGCAGTTTCGTCCGGCGCGCGGGCGCTGACCGGTGGTGCGCGCATCCCGGGCCATGGCACGTTTTATGCGCCGACCGTGTTGGTGGACGTCGACCATTCCATGGACTGCATGCGGGAAGAGACCTTCGGCCCGACACTGCCGATCATGCGGTACTCGGAGGAATCCGAGGCCATCGCCCTGGCCAATGACAGCGAGTACGGGCTTTCGGCGAGTGTGTGGTCCAAGGATCGACGGCGTGCTGAACGTGTTGCGCTGCAACTTGATTGCGGCACCGTCAACATCAACGACGTGATCATGAATCTGTCCTGCCTGACCGCTCCGCATGGCGGTTGGAAGGGATCGGGGCTCGGGTCACGCTTCGGTGGCGCGGACGGACTGCGCAAGTACTGCCGTACCGAGGCCATCGTCGACACGAGAGTCACGCTGCCCAGCGAGCCGCTGTGGTACAGCGGCCCGAGCTGGTTGGCGCCGGTCGCGCTCAAGAGTCTGACCAAGCTCTCCAACAAAGCGCTGCGCCCGTTCCGTCGCTGACACCGGCCGTTTACTCACTGTCCATCCGAAAGACGATTGCCGGGGTTAGTTTTCGCCGGTGACCGACACCATTACCGCCGCTGCGGAGGGCTACACCGTCGATGACGACGATGACGACGACCCGGTACTGATTGCGCCCGACGGTGTCGCGGTAGACACCTGGCGGGAGAACTACCCGTACGACGAGCGGATGAGCCGTCACCAGTACGAGCTGGAGAAGCGGCTGCTGCAAATCGAGCTGCTCAAGCTTCAGAACTGGAGCAAGCGCACCGGCGCCCGGCACGTCATCCTCTTCGAGGGACGCGACGCCGCGGGCAAGGGTGGCACCATCAAGCGGTTCATGGAGCACCTCAACCCGCGCGGCGCCCGCGTGGTCGCGTTGGAGAAGCCCACCGAGCGGGAACGTACCCAGTGGTACTTCCAGCGGTACGTTCCGCACCTGCCCGCTGCCGGAGAGATGGTGTTCTTCGACCGGTCTTGGTATAACCGCGCCGGTGTCGAGCGGGTCATGGGATTTTGCACCGACGAGCAGCACTCCGAATTCATCCACCAGGCACCGCTTTTCGAGCAGATGCTGGTCAACGACGGCCTGAGCCTGACCAAGCTGTGGTTCTCGGTGTCGGCTGCCGAGCAGCGCACCCGCTTCGCCATTCGGCAGGTTGACCCCGTGCGTCAGTGGAAACTCTCCCCGATGGACCTGGCGTCCTTGGATAAGTGGGATGCCTACACCAAGGCCAAGGAAGAGATGTTCTCGCTCACCGACACCGATCACGCACCGTGGATCGTGGTGAAGAGCAACGACAAGAAGCGCGCTCGTGTGAACGCGATGCGCCATGTGCTGAGCAAGTTCGACTACGACGACAAGGATGTCGATGTTGTCGGTCAGGCCGATCCGCTGATCCTGGGGCGCGCGCTCACGGATTAGACCTTGATGTGTAGGCGGGGCCCAGGGGCCGTGCCATTACGATCTTCAGCATAGTAACGAGCATGCTGAAGTAGCCGCGGATGGCCTTGGTGGACAGTGCTATTGAGAAGACCGCAACATTCTGTCCGGTTTCAGAGACGGTGCCCAGAAACCGGTTTTTCAACCAATTCAGCGCGAGCGGTGCAGACAGCAGCATCAGGGTGATGTGTTCGCTGCAACCGTCGCGTACATAGTTGATTTGTCCGTCGGCTGCTCGATAACGCTCAACTTGAGCATCGACGTCGCGTACGTCGATGATCTGGTCATGTTGGGGGTGGAGGACGAGCGTCGGACACGCGGGTACGTGTTGACCCAACCGCACATCGTTGAAAACCTCCGCGATCTCGGGTTGAGTCATGAACTCTTCAAGGGGGATGTCGCAGTGCTTGTCGAAGTTCTGGTTGGCAAACCGGGCTCCCGCACGAATAGTGTCCAGTTGGCCAGCTGCGGTCAAGATTCGCTGCCCGGCGGTATTGATATGGGCGGCAATGCGCGAGTCCAATCCGGTGTAACAGCGCCGCAGGCTGGCGATACCGATTGCGGTCAGCCCGGAGTATTTGGTTCCGTTCAGTCGTAGTGACAGCTCGCCTGGGTCGCTGACCGGTGCGCCCAGTACTGCTCCGACCACTCCGAGTTCCGGCGCGTAGGTCGGCGCCATCTCGGCTGCCCACGAGCTGGCCATACCCCCGCCTGAATAGCCCCAAATGCCCACCGGTGAACTCCGGTTCAAACCCAGGGGCGCAAAGCTCAGTGCCGCGCGTGCTCCGTCCAGAACGCGGTAGCCAGGCTCCCGTGGTGCTACGAAGCGTCCATCTTGTCCCTCATGGTCGGAAATAGATACCACCCATCCTTGAGCAACTGCGTTGGCGATCAGGGGCCACTCGAACTGAGGTACCGCACCCAGCGCGCGAGAACGATGCCTCAGCGCATAGGAGGGGAAACACCGGTCGGCCACTGCGTCGATTGCGCATTGATAGGCCAGCAAGGGGTGCGGTGCCTGTGCATGAGTGCGGGCCGGCAGCACCACGGTGGTGACGGCGGCCTCTGGCCGCAAGTCCATGTTGTTGGTGCGGTAGAGCAACTGCCAGGCGTCCACGCGTTGCCTGATCTTGCCGAAAAGGGCCAAATCTACTCGGCGCCAACGTAGTACCGTGCCCTCCCGGACGCTCTGAAACCCTGTAGGCGGCCGATAGAACGGATCGTGACTCGGCAGCATGGGGGTTTGATCGCACGTTTCCCAGATCTGCCCTAGTGGCCTCGTTTGGCCGGACTCGCTTGCGTCGGTCGCGCCTGTAATCACCAAAGCCCCCTCGATATGGCTGCACACCTGCCAACACGCCTACACATACTGGTAGAGACGCCTCAAATGTAAGACAATAACTAGTAAATGTCGCACATACTAGGTGCTGACCCTGTCGCGTTATGTCTGTCGATACGCGGCCGTGTGAGCGCTTGCGCATCGCCTGCCTGGTGTCGACTCGACTAACCTGGGCTCGATGCGATTCTTGTTCGCGGTCCTGCTGTGGCTGCTGACCACCGCCGCGCTGGCCGTGACCATCACGGCTGCCTGGACTCAGTCCCGGATTGTCGATGAGAACGGCTACGTGGCACTCACGGCCCCGGCCGCCGCCGATCCTAGGGTGCAGCAGGCGATCGCGGAGGAGCTCACCACCGAGATCGTGTCGCTGAGCAAGAAGCAGGGATCACGGGTCAACGAGACTCAGGTGGCAGAACTGACGGCCTCGTACACCAGCGGGCCGCAGTTCCCGGCCGACTTCGCGTCGGTGAATCGGATGGCGCATCAGTGGTTGTTCACCAACTCAAGCTCGGCGCAGCGTGATTCGCAGGGTGGCTGGCAGATCGATGTGGCCCCGATGATCAAGAGCGTGGTGCCGCAAGGTCTTTCCGTCAAGGCGCCCGAGACGTTGAAGGTCTCAGTCACCGAGGACAAGTTGGCGGGTCTGACGCCGGGCCGGCTGGTTCCGGTGGCCCGTTTCGGCCAACTAGCGGTGTGGATTGCCTTCGGGCTCACGCTCATTTTGGCCGGCCTGACCCAGCTGGCAGTACGTAGCCGCGCAAAGGGCCTTGCCGGACTGGGTATTTCGGCCCTGCTGGTGGGTGCGGCGGGCTGGGCAGGGCTGGAGATCGGTCGGCGTTATCTGGAACGGCCACTGAGCCGCGTCACCGGCGATCTACGGGAGGTGGCCGACGGCGTGGTCACCGCGGCGGTGAGCAACGCGCACCACTGGCTGAGCCTCACGATGGCCGTGGGCGGGTTGGTGATCGTGATCGGTGTGGTGTCTGGATTGGTGGGCGGCCTGCTGCGTCGTTAGGCCGCGTGTGCGTCGCGGATGCGCTGCACGTCGTGCTCCACGCATCCGATACGTTCGGCGGCGTCCGTCACGGACAGCCGACGATCCAACAGGATGTCCAGCTCGGACGGCGAGAACTCTGGTTCGGCGTCCCACGGGGCGTGGTCCCATCCGTTCTCGCTCAACCCGATGAATAGGTTGTTTGTCATCGTGCACCTCACGGCATTGGGGCTCTCACTACCGGTCATCCGGAAATGCAGCTGAGCACTTCCGGAGCTGAAGGCCAGTACCTTCGCCAGCCAGGCAACTTTGCCGCGGCCAATAATTCAGTTAGTTATCACGCTAGCTCAGCTCACTTGATGGCAACAACCCGCGACGGTAACGGCTAGGTCTCGATTTCGGTAACAGGGCCCGACGCAAAAGGGCTTGCATGTCGACAACTGCATGTCTCTGAACTGGATGGATAGCTGACGCTATGCAGAGTGCTAGCTACAGTTAGCACCTTTGAGCTGCGGTTTTTGGTTGGCCAACCCCGGGTGCCCGCTGGCCGAAAAGGCGGCTGAGCAAACTGCAGGCGGGTCAGTGTGCCGCTACGTCGCGATTGGCTGGATTGGCAACGTGATGTACGAGACCGGCCTGGTCGGCACGTGGTGCGCATCACGTCAGGTGCACGGTCACCATGCTTTCACCGGCGGCGGCCCGGTCGATATCCGACTGGTTCAGGCTGCCGTCCGCGTTGCGGCGCACATCGTGGTACTTGGCATCACGCGGCACCCGGCGCAACAGTTCGGCCAGCGGCCCCGCGATCTGCGGCCCGGTGGACAGTTCCGCGGTGCCTTCCAGCCGCTTGCCGCGCACCAGTGCGGTGACCGGTCGGCCGCCGCGCAGATTCTTGGCCCAGGCCCGATCGGTGAAAACGGTGAGCACGTTGCCGTCGCGAACGTAGGTGGCGGCGACGTTGTACTCCTTGCCGCTCTTGCGCCCCGTGAAGGTGAACAGTGCGATATTGCCACTGAGCACGGGGTGTAGCGGACTGCGCAGGAGGCCCCTGACGATCTTGTTGACCCATGGTGGAACGGTGTTGGATTCGCTCATGCGGCAATCCTCCGCCGCCGAAGGCTCGACGGCATCGGGGATCGCCCTGAGATTTGGGCTCAGGGTGCCAGCTGACGCCAGAGAAATTCGATGGCCAGCGCCGCCTTGAACGCGGACTGCTCGTTGTTGGCCGCGCCGCCGTGCCCACCTTCGATGTTCTCGTAGTACCAGACCGGTTGCCCCGCCTCTTGCAGGGCCGCGGTCATCTTGCGTGCGTGCCCTGGGTGTACCCGATCGTCGCGGGTAGAGGTGGTCACCAGCACCGGGGGGTACTGCCGGGTGGTGGAAATATTCTGGTAGGGAGAATATTTCGAGATGAACTCCCAGTCTTCTGGGGCGTCGGGATCGCCGTACTCGGCAACCCAGGAGGCTCCGGCCAGCAGCAGGTGATAGCGCCGCATGTCCAGCAGCGGCACCTGACACACCAGGGCGCCGAACAGCTCGGGATAGGCCGTGAGCATGACGCCCATCAGCAGGCCCCCGTTGCTTCCGCCCTGGGCGCCCAGCTGCGCTGCGGTGGTGATGCCGCGCGCCACCAGGTCCCGTGCCACGGCGGCGAAATCCTCGTACACGAGGTGGCGGCCTTCGCGCATCGCTTGGGTGTGCCAGGCCGGCCCGTACTCGCCGCCGCCGCGAATGTTGGCCAGTACATATGTGCCGCCCCGGGAGAGCCACAGCCTGCCCAGAACGCCGTCGTACCCGGGCGTCCGGGCGACCTCAAAGCCGCCGTATCCACCGAGCAAGGTGGGTCCGGCTACGTCAGATCCTTTGGCGCGCACCACGAAATAGGGAATCGCCGTGCCGTCGTCGGATCGTGCGAAGTGTTGCGCCACCGCGAAGGAGTCGTCGTCGAAGAAAGATGGCGCCGATTTGATGGGTGCCACCGAGGCGCTGGTGGCACTTACTTGGCCGCGCAGCAGCGTTGACGGCTGCGTGAAACCCGAAGTGTCGAGGAATATCTCGTCGCCCAGGTCATCGATGGCGACGATCTGGGTGGTGGCATTGTCCGGAACGCCGGGCAGCGGCGCCCAGTGCCAGCTACCCGGGGTGAACACCACGATCTCACTGGCCACATCACGCAGGATCGCGACAGTGAGCCGGTCCCGGGTCCACGCGTAGTGGTGCAGACTCGCGTGCTCGTCGGGAACGAACACCGGGGTGAGAACACGGTCACCGGAAACGAAATCCTGGTACCGCGCGGCCAGCAACGTGCCCGCCGAGTATTCGGCGCCGCCAACTTCCCAGGGCGACTTGAGCTCGATGAGTAGCCACTCGCGGTGTACCGACGGGGAAGCGTCGGTGGGGATGTCGATGCGCCGTAGCTCGCCGTCGGCGGTCAACTCGTGCAGTTCGGAATTGAAGAAGTCGGTGGCGCGGCTGATCAGGGTGCGTTCGAACCCGGGGGTGTCGTCAAAGCTGGCACCCACCGTCACGTCCGAGGATTCGCCGCTGAACACCAGCTCGGCCTCATCGAGCGATTGCCCGCGCTTCCAGCGTTTGACCAGGCGGGGATATCCCGAATCGGTGAGGCTGTCCGGCCCGAAGTCGGTGCCCACGAACACCGTGTCCGCGTCGATCCACCCGATTTGTGTCTTGGCCTCGGGCAGATCGAATCCATCGGCGACGAACTGCCTTGTTTCCAGATCGAATTCGCGGACAACCACCGCGTCCGACCCGCCACGCGACAGGCTCACCAGCGCGCGGCGGAATTCGGGGCGCAGCACGGTGGCCCCGGCCCAGACCCAGTTCTCGTCTTCCGCGGCTGCCAGCGCGTCGACGTCGATGACGACATCCCACTCCGGTTCGTCCTGGAGGTATCGATCCAAAGTGGTTCGCCGCCAAAGACCGCGAGCGTTGTTGGCGTCGCGCCAGAAGTTGTAGAGGTACTGGCCCCGGCGGCGCACATACGGGATCTGCGCATCGGTGTCGAGGATCGCCAGCGCCTCGTCGCGCATCGCGTCGAAACGTGTGCCGGAAAACTCGCTGGTGGTGGTCGCGTTGTGACCGCGCACCCAGCTCAGCGGCTCGTCGCCGCCGATATCTTCAAGCCAGAGATATGGGTCAGGGGAGCGGCGCGCCGACGTCATTTGAGCAAGTGTGCCAGTGATCGCAGTATGGTCGAAGGTGGCCCGGGGGCGATCTAAAAGACCGAGCAGGAGCTTTCTCGTGATACCACTGCCACGCGCGCAAATTGTCGCTAGCGCGATGCTGCTGGGGATAGCAGTTGGATTAGGCGCCGGAATGTCGAGCGTCCTGGTCGCGCACGAGTCCGTACGGCCGGATCTGGTCATTGGCCTGATCGTGGCGGTGCCGAGCCTGATCGGGTTTCTGATCTTGATCGCGTCCACTCGCAAATGGATGACCGCGGTGGCGGCATTCATTTTGGCGATCGCTCCGGGGTGGTTTGGGATTCTGGCGGCGATACAGGTGATTCACGGTGTCTGACAAGAACGCGGAAAACACAGTCGAGAAGACGGGCGCAGAAGCAGAAGGCGTCACCACAGAGTTGGTGGACGATGTGGACCAGCCGAGCGTCGTCGAGGGTGACCTCGCCGATCCGTTGGCCGTGCCCATCGATGACGGCAAGGCCAGGGATGGCCTGGATACGGCCACGTTCACCGCGTTCTCTGCCTTCCGGGACGACGACGATCTTGTCCCTACCGGTCGTATCGACACCGATGCGCTGCCGCTGACCGAAGCGTTCGACGTCGGCAACGACCGCACCGGCGCGATACCGGCGGCCGTCGGCCGCTCACGAGCTGAAGCCATGACGCCCGACCCGTACACCGGTGCGGTACCTGTGCTTGGCGAGGAGTCGGCCAAGCCGATCCGGGTGCGCGCCGAGCGCGAGCCCGCCTTCTTGAAGCGCTGGGTGCTGTTGCTGATACTGCTGGGAACCTGGATTCCCGCCGGTGCGGTCGGATTGCTGCTCTATCAGAACTGGTTCGCGACGCTGCTGCCGCATGACCGGATCGTGGCGGTCGAGTACGTGTTGGCCTGGGTGTTCGCCTGCGTACTGGTCGCGCTGCTGCTGGCCATGTTCGAGCCCCGCCCGCTGATTGTCGCGTTGGCATTCGCGGTCTTGACGGCGCCCGCCATCTCGGTGGCTGCCGCGGGAGTCAAGTACGGCTACGTGGCGTGCACGGCCCCCTCGGTGCCCGGCGTCAAGTCGTTGTGTCCTGAGCCGCTGCGCAGTTGGGGCATCCAGTACCGAGACCGGGCGTAGTTTTCGCCCGCTTGGTTTTCATCCGCGCCCGGGGAGAGGGAGTTCACTCTCCCGTGCAATCTCCGCCCTACTAGTGTGGAGTTCGTGACTGCACACTATGACGTCGTCGTTCTCGGAGCCGGTCCCGGTGGTTATGTCGCGGCCATTCGCGCTGCCCAGCTGGGCTTGAAGACAGCCATCGTCGAGGAGAAGTATTGGGGCGGCGTGTGCCTCAATGTCGGGTGTATTCCCTCCAAGGCGCTGCTGCGAAACGCGGAGCTGGCCCACATCTTCACCAAGGAAGCCAAGACCTTCGGCATCAGCGGTGAGGCCACCTTTGATTTCGGTGCGGCATTCGATCGCAGCCGCAAGGTCGCCGAGGGTCGCGTGGCTGGTGTGCACTTCCTGATGAAGAAGAACAAGATCACCGAGTACGAGGGCGTCGGTACTTTCACCGACGCCAGCACCCTGACGGTCACGAAGGCCGACGGCGCCACCGAGACGTTGACCTTCACGAACGTGATCATTGCCACCGGCAGCAGTGTGCGGCTGGTACCGGGGACCTCGCTATCGGAGAACGTGGTCACCTACGAGAAGCAGATCCTCAGCCGTGAGCTGCCCGGCTCGATCATCATCGCCGGCGCGGGCGCCATTGGTATGGAGTTCGCCTACGTGCTCAAGAACTACGGCGTCGACGTCACCATCGTGGAGTTCCTGCCACGGGCCCTGCCCAACGAGGACGCCGAGGTGTCCAAGGAGATCGAGAAGCAGTACAAGAAGCTGGGCGTCAAAATCCTCACCGGTACCAAGGTCGAGTCGATTACCGATAGCGGTTCACAGGTGACGGTCAAGGTGAGCAAGGACGGGCAGGAAACCGAGCTCGTCGCGGATAAGGTGTTGCAGGCCATCGGGTTCGCGCCGAACGTCGAGGGCTTCGGTTTGGAGAACACCGGGGTGGCGCTGACCGACCGTGGGGCGATCGCCATCGACGAGCGGATGCGCACCAATGTGCCGCACATCTACGCGATTGGCGATGTGACCTCCAAGCTGCAACTGGCGCACGTCGCCGAGGCGCAGGCCGTGGTTGCCGCAGAAACCATCGCCGGTGCAGAGACTTTGGAACTTGGCGACTACCGGATGATGCCCCGGGCCACGTTCTGCCAGCCGCAGGTGGCCAGCTTCGGGCTCACCGAGGAACAGGCCCGTGCCGAGGGATACGACGTCAAGGTCGCCAAGTTCCCCTTCACCGCGAACGGAAAGGCGCACGGTCTCGCCGATCCGACCGGTTTCGTCAAGCTGATCGCGGACGCCAAGTACGGCGAGCTGATCGGCGGACATCTGATCGGCCCCGATGTCTCCGAGCTGTTGCCTGAGCTCACGCTGGCACAGAAGTGGGATCTGACCGTCAACGAATTGACCCGCAACGTGCACACGCACCCCACGTTGTCCGAGGCGCTGCAGGAAGCGTTCCACGGCCTCGCGGGCCACATGATCAACTTCTAGTTGTTGGCCCCAGACACGTAGTGCCTACCCCGCCATGGTGCGTGCACTACGTGTCTGCCGGTGGGCTGAGATCAGATCGCTTGTAACCGTTGACCGGATGCGTGTCTGCGCATAGCTTCGCGCCATGTCCACCACAGACGAACTGCTGAAGAATGCGCAGGCCTACGCGGCCAGCTTCGACAAGGGCGCGCTGCCGCTGCCTCCGGGCCGCAAGGTGGCCGTCGTCGCGTGCATGGACGCTCGGCTGAATCCGTATGGGCTGCTGGGCCTTACCGAGGGCGACGCGCATGTCATCCGCAACGCGGGCGGAGTGATCACCGAGGACGAGATCCGGTCGCTGGCCATCTCGCAGCGGCTGTTGGGTACCGAGGAGATCATCCTCATCCACCACACCGATTGCGGAATGCTGACCTTCACCGACGACGGGTTCAAGCGGGCGATTCAGGACGAGATCGGCATCAAGCCCGCCTGGTCTGCGGAAGCCTTCACCGATCTGGACGAAGATGTGCGGCAATCCCTCGCGCGGATCACGGCTGACCCGTTCATACCGCGCAAGAGCAGCGTGCGCGGCTTTGTGTACGACGTCACCGACGGAACATTGCGTGAGGTCACGGCGGCACCGTAGCGCTCAGGCGAGCAGGGCGGGTGTGCGCACCGGCGCGGGCCACGGCAAGCCCAGATGCTCGCGCAGGGTCGACCCCGTGTACTCCGCGCGGAAAAGCCCGCGGCGCACCAGGATGGGTACCACATGCTCGGTGAACAGTTCGAACTGTCCGGGCAATCCGGAGGTGCTCAGAATGAAGCCGTCGGCCGCTTCCTCGGTGAACCACGACTCGATCTGATCGGCTACCTGGTCAGCGGAACCGACAAACCGGGTGCCGAAGGCGTTCAGCGTGCGGTAGAGGAACTCGCGGACTGTCGGGTTACCCACGGTGGCAAGGTGTTTGTACCCAGCCAGGGCTGTCTGGTGGGTTTCGGTGCTATCCGGGAACGCCGCTGCGGGCACCGGTCCGTCCAGGTCGGCCCCGACGACGTCGACGTCAACTTCGAGTAGCCACCCGGCTTGATACTCGGGGATGAAGTGTTCATAGACGGTGCTTTCCGCGGCAAGTGCCTCGGCCTCGGTGGATCCGACGACCACGCCGAGTGAGGGAGTGATCAGAGGACCGAAGGCTCGTCCGGCGGTGCGGGCCTCGCGACCGAGCTGCCGGTAGAAGTTCTTGGCGCGGTCGATATCGGTTTGTCCGGTAAAGACCACCTCGGCGTGTTTGGCGGCGAAGCCCCTACCCGTGGTTGAGGACCCCGCCTGAAAGATCACCGGCTGGCCTTGGCGAGACGGTGTGACGCCGAGCGGCCCCTTGACCTTGTGGAACTCTCCGTCGTGGTTGGTGACGTGAATTTTGTTGACATCGCTGTAGATTCCCGTCTCGCGATCCTCAACGACGGTGTCCGGGTCCAGGGAATGCCACAGCGCCTTCACCACCTGTAGGGTTTCCTCGGCCAGTCGATAGCGTTCGTCGTGCGGAAGAAAGCCCCGCTCGCCGAAGTTGGCGGCGGCGGCCTGCGCGAAGCTGGTCACCAGGTTCCATCCGGCGCGCCCAGCGCTCAGATGGTCGAGCGATAACAGTTGGCGGGCCAGATGATACGGCGGCTGAAAGGTTGACGAGCCGGTGACCACCAACCCCAGCCGGTCGGTGACCGCGGCCAGATATGAGGTGGCCGTGAGCGGTTCGAAGTCTTCTGTGGATTTGTGCGCCCAGGTTGCCTCCGGGCCAAAGTTGAGGCCGTCGGCGAAGAAGATGGCGTCGAACTTGGCCGCTTCGGCCGCCTTCGCGGTGGCGACCAAGGTGTTCAGCTGGTTGGCCGGGCCGTTCCGCACCCCGGGTAGTCGCCAGGCGCCGCCCGCGCGCACGTTACCGAAGGCAAGTAGGTGAAGTTGGCGATCGCTCGTCGATGGCACTGCGGACTCCTAGAAGTTTGTACCGGCGAATGGCTTTGTGCTGGTGGAAAAGAGCGCGTCGGCGGCATCGATCGCGCCCGGCGACTGCGCGGTTACCAGGCCAGCGCGCCGTAGCCCGGTCCAGGTGTTGCCCCCCAGATAGATCGATCCGAGAGCGGCGACATCCACCGACAGGTCAGGAGTGTGCTGGGTGCGCCGCACCTTGTCGGAGCTGACGGAGAACCGCGCGGCGTTGTGCGGGAGCAAGGTGTCGTGTACCTCGATCACCACGGGCGCACTGTCCGCGTAGGTACGGGCCGCCAACGCGGCCTCGACATCAACCAGCCGCAGCCACGTCTCGTCCCGGATACCGGAGACCGTCACCGCACGGGGGTCGGCCACGAGCTGGGGAAGCGGGTCGTCGATGGGGCGTGGGCCGAATTCGATGATGTCCACCAGGTCCAGGTCGAGTAGATGTCCGACCAGTGCCCGATATGCGTGATCACTATGTGCGACAAGATCATCGACGAATATGGTGCGCGCGCTGCTGGCAAACCATTCGTCCGTGTCCTGCGGGCGGTACGTTACGTAACCATCCGGGTGTGTGACGACGTAAGGCTTGCCGGGGTGCGCGGCATCGAACAGCTCATGAAACCGCCACCACTGCGGCGGGCGTGCGACCGCTCCGGTCCACGCGGCCCTTTCATAGATCGAGGCGAGTTGTTGGGGCGATGCCCCCGCATCGAGCAGGGTGACATCTCCGGAGTCGACGGGGTTCAGTGGCGCCGCGCGCCGCCGCTGAACGCGGTAGGTGGCAGTGCTGGTGGCTATCCCGTAGCCGAAGCGGCGGTAGATCACCGCTTCGGATGCCCGCAGGCTGGCGACAATCTCGCCGCGCCCGGCGATATCGGTGAGCTGCCGGGTGATCAGTGAGGTGAGGATGCCACGCCGGGTATGTGTAGGTAGCACCCCGATATGCGTGACCGCCGCGTGTGGAACCCGCGTTCCGCCGGGAACCGTGAGCCAGCTGGTGTACGAGTCCGCGCCGCCGACCAGTTCTGCGCGCTCAAACGCGCCCACATATCGCCCGGCTTCCAACAATTCGTCCACCGGGACATCGCCCAGCGGCGGCAATCCGACCATGGCGCGCCAGAACACCGTGAAGGCCCGCTCGCGCTCCGCGTCGGTCTGCAGGGAACGGATATCTGTCACGGCTTCTTGCCCTGTGTCGTGTCGGCGAGACGCCCCAGGCCGTTGAGGCTGCGCGGTGAGGGCCATTCGTCGGTCAGCAGGTGCCGTCCGATCTCGCGCTGACGGTACGGCAGCGGGTCATGCGTGGTGTGCGTGCGCGCATTGCGCCAATAGATGTCCAAACCAACGGAGTTGGCGGTCGACCGGGCGCCGGTGGCCTGATAGATGTTGTGCGTCACGTCCAGGGACACCTCGGTGGCGACGGATTTGGCTTGATCCACCCGGATTGCCAGCGCACCCCATTGGGCCTCGGTCGGCGCGTGGCCCCATGCCAGTGCTTCTTCGAATTCCCTTGTGACGGAATCGGCCAGGGCGATGCCCGCGGCGACTCCTGCCGATAGGCGGCCCAGCAGCTGCTGATGGTACGGGTCGTCCGTCACGTCGGTGGAGTGTGCCTCTGGCCAGGGCCGGCCCTTGTCTCGTATATAGGCCACGCCTGCGGCGAGCGCGCCATCGGCGATGCCCAGGTACAGATGCACGAAGATCAGTTGGCTGAACAATGCGCGCAGGCCGTCGCGACGTTCGCGCGATCCGTCGGCTCCCGAGTACTCATCCAGGCCGGTCAGCACCTCGTCGTGGCGCAGCAGAACGTTATCGAATTCCACACTGCCGCTTGCGGTAAGCCGCTGTCCCAGATTGTCCCAGTCATCGTTGAATCGCAATCCGTCCCGGTCGCCGGGGATGATCGCGTTGATGGGCTCCGTCTCATAGAGCAGGACCGTGATCAGGTCGGCAATCGCGACCCCGGTGGCGAAGGTCCGTTTGCCGTTGACCCGGTAGCCTTCGTCGGTCCGGGTCACTGTGATGCCCGGGTCACGTGGATTGCTGACACTGCCCTGGAACCATCCGTGCTCGCCCACGCCACGTGCGATGTATTCGCGCTGTGCGGCTGACCCGAGAATGTAGGTCCATACTCCGTTGGAGTAGTGATAGACCAATAGCTGCCCGATCGATCCGTCGGCCGCCGCGATGATGCGGCTCAGTTGCAGCGCCTGCGTCAGACTCCCTCCAGCGCCGCCGAATTCGCGCGCGGTGGTGAAGGAAAGCAGGCCGTTGCGGCGCAGCAGCTCAATCTCGGCCAGGGGGTTCTGGTTGGCGCGGTCGCGGATCAGCGCGGTGGCCGCCAGGTCGTCGGCGACGCGTTGGGCGACTTCTTTCCACGCGGAGAACTCGGTGTCGCTGACTGTCTGATAGGCAAGAACGGGCGAGGTGGTGGCGGCAGTCATTTGACGAGAGCTCCTGTGTCAGCGGGATCGGGTACGGGTTCGGATGAGGGTTCTTCGTGGAGGACTTCGAGAATGCCGAGTTCGGCCAGCCGCTCTTTTTCTGATTCGGAAAGCGTTTGGATGGAGCCGATCCGGGCTGCGACTTCGGGATGCCGGGCGCGCAGGTACCAGTAGCGCAGCAGTCCGGCGAGCAGAATCGCGCCGAAGATGAGCGGCAGGATGTTGAACGGGAACTCGGGGACCGGATAGAAATTACTGAAGATCACGTACCCGATGGCCAGGGTGGCCGCGGTCGATACTGCCAGCCGGGCCGGGGTGAGTGCCTTGATGCGGTACAACCAGATGGGTGTGGCTACCACGACGAGCAGATAGCTGATCAGAAATCCCCAGTTGGCCACGTAGTTTCCGTAGACATCGAATACCAGGCGGCCGACCGAGCTGAGTGTGGCGGTGACGGAGAATGCCGTCGCGATGATCCCGATGAGGAAGATCCCGGCGACAGGGGTCTTGTAGGACGGGTGCACCCGAGTGAGTGCTGCCGGCAGTGCGCCCTCGTGGGCCAGCGTGAACAGGCCCCGGGCGGCCGAGTTGATCACCGCGGTGACGAACACGATGAATGCGATGGTCACCGCGAGGCTTATTGGGTAGATGGCCCATGCGACACCGGAGTTCGTGGCGACCTGCGGCAGGATTGCGCTGTCGCCGTCGATGTTTCGGAATTGCAGAATCTGTGGGTAGGTGGCCAGGATGTACAGCACGCCGATGATCAGGACGACACGCAACAGTGACCGGGCGATCGTGCGGTGCGCGTCCCGGGACTCGGCACCAAGGGACGCCACGCTCTCGAATCCCGCGTAGGCGCCCACCGCGGTGACGGCCGCGATGAAGGTGGTGCTGTTGCCCAGGTTGCTCAGTGCCCACTGCTCGGTATCGATGCGCCAGCCGTAGCTGATGTATGAGGCCACGATGATGATGAGAATCAGTGCGGTGGCGATGATTTCGAAGATGAGCTCGTACTTGGCCGAGATGGATACCCCGCGATAGGGGAGGTACACGGCTAGCGCGACCACCGCCGCGACCAAGATGAGCTTGAACCATGTTGCCTCGGAATGGATGCCGAGGGATTCAAGGAATGATTCGAAATACAGCACGCCGCCCAGCGTTCCGGTGGTGGCGAATCCGATGTACCCGATGAGCAGGCTGAGGCCCGCCGCGTACGCGGCGCCTGGGCCCAGTCCGTTGCCGGCGTATGTGCCCAGCGAGCCCGATGAAACCGTCCGCTTGGCCTGAAAGCTGATGGTGGTGGCGATCAACACGACCGCTACCAGGCCGATCACCGCCGACCAGGCCGCGCCTTTCCCGGCGGCCACGAACAGGGAAAACGGCACCGTCGCGACCGCGACACTGGGGGCTGCCGCCGCGAGGCCCTGCGCGAAGACTCCCCAAGAACCGACGGCGTCGCGTTGGAGCCCATGGGAGTCGGCAGTCTGCAGAGAGCGGCCGTTGACGGTGAGATTTCGGGTTGGAGCGGACATGCGGCGATACCTTCACTTGGCGGGGTGGGCTGAAACCGGCAGCGCGCAAAGGAAATTGCGCGCCTACCTACAGTCCTGGGCCAAGCGCATGGACTGATGGTGCGGTGGCATCAAGAACGTGTCAACGGCACAACTGGTGGCGTGGTCGGTACCTGCGACGACTTTGGTGGCGTCCTGCGCCGAATCTGTCACTTGACCTGGAGTTGACTCCAGGTTCTACCGTGGCTCTGTGAGCACCAGTGAGCCGCAGAACGGCTTCCCCATCTCGCACGTCGCCCAACAAACCGGACTGTCGATCGACGCGCTGCGCTGGTTCGAACGCGAGGGCCTGTTTCCGCGGGTGCCGCGTGACGGAGGTGGCCGACGTCGATTCAGTGACGGCGACATCGAACGCGTTCAGCTGATGTTGCGGTTGCGCCGTACCGGCATGCCCGTACGCGATATGCGGCGGTTCATCGAGCTGCTGGCGGGCGGCGAGGAAACGCATGCCGAACGCTTGGAGCTGCTTTTCGCCCAGCGCGTCCGGATTCTGGCCGCCATGGAGCGGCTCACCGAAGATCTCAGCGTGGTCGATTTCAAGGTCGCGCACTACACGGAGTCGGTCAACGGTGCCTCGGCTCAACCCGCCGGCGGAAAGAAGAAGAACTGATATGAAATACACGCGGCTCGGCGAGTTGTCGGTGTCACGGATCGGCCTGGGTGCCATGTCCATGTCGGCGTATTACCGTGCGATCGGTACCGACAGTGGGCCGGACGAAACGACCTCGATCCACACACTCCAGCGTGCGTTGGATCGGGGCATCAGCTTGATCGATACCGCCGAGATCTACGGCCCCTTCGTCAATGAAGAGCTCGTCGGTAAGGCCATCGCGGGCCGGCGTGACGAGGTCGTCCTCGCCACCAAATTCGGATTGGTATCCCATGGCAAGGGCGGGCCGCAAGTCCTCGACAGCACCCCTGCCAACATCACGACGGCCGTCGAAGGATCGCTGCGGCGACTCGGCGTCGACCACGTCGATTTGTACTACCAGCACCGTGTCGACCCGAACGTTCCCGTCGAGGACACCATCGGAGCGGTGGCCGAGTTGGTGCGGCAAGGGAAGGTTCGGTACATCGGGCTGTCGGAGGCTTCGGCCGGGACGGTTCGCCGGGCGCATGCTGTTCATCCGATCACTGCGCTGCAGAGCGAGTATTCGTTGTGGACCCGCGATATCGAGGACGAGATCTTGCCGACTGTCCGGGAGCTGGGCATCGGCCTGGTCGCGTACTCGCCGCTTGGCCGCGGCTTTCTCACCGGTGCCATCGGTTCGCGAGACCAACTGGCCGAGGATGATTTCCGTAAAGAACAGCCACGGTTCAGCGCAGAGAACTTCGACGCGAATCTGGCGCTGGTCGCAGAGGTTCGCGCGGTGGCCTCCTCGATCGGGGCGACCAGCGCACAGGTAGCGCTGGCATGGCTGCTCGCTCGTGGTGACGACGTTGTGCCGATACCGGGGACCACGAAGGCCTCGCGTGTCGACGAGAACGCCGACGCGGTGGATATCGAATTGCTACCGGAGCACCTGGCGCGTCTGGAGAGTCTTACGCCGGCGACGGGGGAGCGGTACAGCGCCGAACATCTCGCCCGCCTGGACTGAGCTGGCGAGGGTTGGTTCGATGACTAGTGATCCAGCGGGATCCGCAGCGATGACATGGTGGCGGCCAGTCCGTCGTACTGAGTGGTCAGCAGGCAGAATCCGATCAGCTGGCGGCGGTCCAGGAACTTCGACAGCCCCTCCCACGCCTCATCGGAAAGTGTTCTGGTGTTAAGGATCTCGTCGACACCCGTGATGAGGGCCCGTTCCTTGTCGGAGAGTCCCTCGGCGTTGGCACCGGCGAAAATCCGCTCTTGATGCGCCGGCTCGATACCGGCCGACTTGGCGATGCGGGTGTGGTGCTGCAGTTCGTATTCACACTCGCGTACGTGGGCCACGCGCAGGATGACCACCTCGGTGTCGCGGGTGGAGAGTTTGGTGCCCCGCAGGATGGCACCGGAGTAGGCGAGCCACGGCCAGAACCTGGGACCCGTCTGCCCGAGCGTGGTCGCCAGATGCATCTCCGGGGCGTTTACCGCCCGTGCCATGCCCTTGGCGATCACCCAGTTGATCGGTCCGAGTTCGCGCAGACCACCTGACGGAATACGGCCACTGCTCACGGGTGAGCTCCTTCCTGCAGAACGAGGTATGGCGACACCGTACTGCGATGCTCGTCCAGGTCGAGCGCCCGGCCGAGCGCGGGGAAGGCGCGCTGGGGACAGTTGTCCCGCTCGCAGACGCGGCAACCCACGCCGATCGGCGTCGTCGCACCCTCTGAGGACAGGTCCAGGCCCTGCGAATAGACCAGCCGGTGCGCATGCCGCAGCTCGCAACCCAGCCCGATCGCGAATGTCTTACCGGGCTGGCCGTAGCGCGACGCACGCCGCTCGACGGTGCGCGCGACCCAGAGATAGTTGCGCCCGTCGGGCATCTGCGCCACCTGAACCAGGATCTTGCCCGGATTGCCGAAGGTCTCGTACACGTTCCACAGGGGGCAGGTGCCGCCGCTGGAGGAAAAATGAAAACCAGTCGCCGACTGCCGTTTTGACATGTTCCCGGCGCGATCTACCCGGACGAACGAGAAGGGGACGCCGCGCATCGACGGGCGCTGAAGCGTCGAGAGCCGGTGACAGATGGTCTCGTAGCTCACCGAATAGAAGGCCGAGAGCCGTTCGATGTCGTACTGGAAGTCCTCGGCCACGCCGTGGAACTGGCGGTAGGGAAGGACCGTGGCGGCGGCGAAGTAGTTGGCCAGGCCCAGCCGCGCCAGCTTGCGCGATTCCTCCGAGGTGAACTTGCCGTCATCGACCATGGTGTCGATGAGATCGCCGTACTCCAGGTAGGCCAGCTCGGCGGCCAGCTTGAAAACCTGTTGGCCACCGGACAGGTGATTACTGATTTCCAGCGTTTTGGTCGTCGGATCGTACTTGTGCAAGACGCTGTCGCCCAGGTCGATGCGGCGGGCGATCTGTATGCCGTGCACCTCGGTGAGCCGGCCGGCGATCTCGCGGGCGAGGTCGGCCCGGTGCATGCGCATACGAACAGTCAGGTCTTCGGCGGCGGTGTCGAGCTCATGGAGATAGTTGTGGCGTTGATAGAAGTAGTCGCGTACCTCTTCATGCGGCATCGTGATGGAGCCGCTGCCGCTGCCATCGGTGTAGCGATCCTCGGTCGCTGCCGCCAATTGCGTCGTCGTGATTCGATAGCGCCGGTGCAGGTTGACCATGGCACGGGCCAGCGCGGGATGTCCGGCCACCACATCGGCGATCTCGGCCGGGTCCACGTCGATATCGAGGTCTTTGTCCTGGACTACCTCGCGTAGCTCGGCGATGAGGCGGCTGTCGTCCTGGGAAGAGAAGAACGTGGCGTCCACACCGAAGACCTCGGTGATGCGCAGGAGTACGGCAACGGTCAGCGGTCGGACGTCATGTTCGATCTGATTGAGATAACTCGGCGAGATCTCCAGCATCTGGGCCAGCGCGGCCTGGCTGAACCCGCGCTCACTCCGGAGTTGACGAAGGCGCCCTCCAACGTACGTTTTGGACACCTGGTCAGCGTACGCGCCTTGCGAACTGCATCTTCGCAGTCTTGGCAAGGAGAAGATCTGCCCAGGATCATCCGCGTTGTTACCGAGGGTGGGCCGGATGTCACCGAGCGATCAAGCTGGTTTGCTTTCTGGCGGCACCGGGGATGGGCCAACCGGCGAACACGTTTGGCTCGGCGGCTTCTCGCTATGACCGGCGTCACTCGGATGGCTTCTGGGGCCGCGAGGTCATAAAGAGGCGTCCCAGCTGCTGATTAGCCATCCGTTCACCCATTCTTGGGAAATAGGAAATCAGCCCGCGAGCGTTGCTCGCGTTTCTGTGCAGTAAATCTGTACACGCTTGTATCCCAAATAGCGTGCTAATCAATGAATATCGGGTCTGCAACGGGTACATACGCGACTCTCATGCATGGTCTAATCTTTAACGGCCGGGGAGCACCGCAGAGGTGCTCCACGTTTTGCAATTGGGATGTACATGTCCGAGCATGGTGCCGGATGCAGAGATAGACGAGGAGGCTTACGATTCTTCGGCTTTTGATGCGTCTGTGGATTCCGCTGCTGGTACTTGCGGTAATTGGCATCGGTGGATTTACGGTGTCGCGGCTGCATGGCGTATTCGGTAACGAGAACCGCCCTTCGTACGCGGATACGAATGTGAGCGACGCGCAATCGTTTAACCCCAAGAAGATGTCTTACGAAGTGTTTGGGGCGCCGGGAACCGTGGCAGATATCAGCTATTTCGATGTGAACGGTGAACCGCTGTACATACAGAAAGTCACATTGCCGTGGTCGGTGAAATTCGATATCACCAAGACCAGCGCGGTGGGAAGCATCATGGCGCAGGGAGATAGTCACAGCATCGGTTGCCGCATCATCGTGGACGATGAGGTCAAATCCGAGAAGGTGACAAACCAGACCAACGCCTTTACTTCTTGCCTGCTGAAGGCCGCATGAGCGCGGAAAGTGGCAAAATCGGTTCGCACCGGCCGGTAATGGCGACCATTATCCGCCGGGGTGCGGTGTTCATTATCTTGGGCTGGCTCGCAATCACGGTCTTGCTGACTGTCAAGGTGCCGCCGCTGGAGATCGTCGAAAGAGAACATTCGGTCTCGCTCAGCCCGCCGGATGCGCCCTCCGTCAAGGCGATGACCCAGATGGGCAAGGTCTTCCAGGAATCCAATTCCGAGAGCGTCGCGGTGGTGGTTCTCGAGGGAGAACAACCCCTGAACGACGATGCGCATAAGTACTACGACGCTGTCATTCGCCAATTAAAAGGCGACACGAAGCATGTGCAGCACATTCAGGACTTCTGGGGCGACCCGCTGACCGCGGGTGCCGCTCAGAGTGCCGACGGAAAAGCCGCGTATGTGCAATTAAATCTGACCGGTCGTTTTGGTCAGGCCGATGCGAATGAATCGGTCGAGGCCGTCAAAAAGGTCGTCAAGGAGACACCCGGTCTGCCACCGGGCGTGAAGGTATACGTCACCGGCCCGGCGGCCATCGTCTCGGACATGTCCGAGAGTGGAAACCGTACGGTTCTCTTGATCACCGCGGTGAGCGTCGGCGTCATCTTCCTGATGTTGCTGCTGCTCTACCGGTCCTTCATCACGGTCATCATCCTGCTGTTCACGGTGGGTATCGAGCTGCAGGTCGCGCGGGGTCTCGTCGCGTTCCTGGGCCTGCACGGGATAGTCGGCCTGACCACCTTCGTGGTCAACCTGTTGGTATCGGTGGGTATCGCGGCCGGTACGGACTACGGAATCTTCTTCACCGGGCGGTATCAAGAGGCGCGCCAGGCCGGCGAGGATCGCGAAACCGCCTATTACACCGCCTATCGCGGGGTGGCCAAGGTGGTGCTGGCCTCCGGTGTGACCATCGCCGGCGCGATCGCCTGCTTGCACTTCACCCGACTGCCCTACTTCAAGCCGCTGGGTATCCCCGGCGCGGTGGGCATCCTGGTCGCCGTCGCGGTCGCCCTGACCCTCGTGCCGGCGTGCATCGCGGCGGGCAGCCGGTTCGGGCTGTTCGATCCGAAGCGGCTGGTGACCACGCGTCGCTGGCGGCGGATCGGTACTGCCATCGTGCGGTGGCCCGGCCCGATTCTCGCCGCGACGATCGCGATCGCGCTGATCGGTCTGCTGACGCTGCCGGGCTACAACCCGAGTTACACCGACGCCAAGTACATTCCGCAGGACATCCCCGCGAATCAGGGATTCATCGCGGCCTCACGACACTTCCCTGAATCGAAAATGGCCACGCCTGACATCTTGCTGATCGAGGCCAATCACGATATGCGCAATCCGGCCGATCTCCTGGTGCTGAACAGGTTGGCCAAGGCGGTATTCGCGGTGCCGGGCATTGCCAACGTGCAGTCCATCACCCGGCCTGAGGGAACTCAGATCGATCACTCATCGGTGCCGTTCATGCTCAGCATGTCGAATGCGAGCCAGCGTTTGAGCCTGCCGTTCCAAAAGGCGCGCATGGACGACATGCTGAAGCAGGCCGACGAAATGGCCAAGACGATCGCGCTTATGCAACGCATGGCCGATCTGATGAAGCAAATGGTGGACACCACCCACCGCATGGTCACCACCACTCATGATCTGCAACAGGACATGTCCACGCTGCGGGATCACATCGAGGACTTCGAGGATTTCTGGCGGCCCATCCGTAACTACTTCTATTGGGATAAACACTGCTTCGACATCCCCATCTGCTGGTCGATCAGAGCCATCTTCGACGCGCTCGACGGTGTTGATCAGGTGACCGACAAGATGCAGACCCTGGTCGGCGATCTTGACGAGCTCGACAAGCTGATGCCGCAGATGCTCGAGCAGTTCCCCGTGATGATCGAGACGATGAAGAGCACCCGCGAATCGATGCTGACGATGCACAGCACGATGTCCGGCATCTTCGCCCAGATGGACGAGTCGACCGAGAATTCGACGGCCATGGGCAAGGCATTCGACGCCGCGA
Source organism: Mycobacteroides immunogenum (assembly GCF_001605725.1). NCBI lineage: Bacteria > Bacillati > Actinomycetota > Actinomycetes > Mycobacteriales > Mycobacteriaceae > Mycobacteroides > Mycobacteroides immunogenum. The sequence goes on along the minus strand of NZ_CP011530.1, from coordinate 4,725,682 downwards.
AGAACGATGACTCTTTCTATCTGCCGCCAGAGGTCCTGAAGAACAAGGATTTCCAGCGGGTCATGAAGATCTTCATGTCGCCCGACGGCAAGTCCTCGCGCATGCTGATCTCGCAGCGCGGTGATCCGGCCACCACCGAGGGCATTTCGCGGGTGGAGCCGATCAAGACCGCGGCCGAGGAAGCGCTCAAGGGAACTCCGCTGGAGCACGCCAAGCTCTCGCTCGCCGGTACGGCTGCGGGTGTCAAGGAGCTGGTCGACGGATCCAAGTACGACCTGTTGATCGCCGGTGTCGCGGCGCTGTGCCTCATTTTCATCATCATGCTGTTGATGACCAGAAGCCTGGTTGCGGCGTTGGTGATCGTGGGCACGGTCGCGCTCTCGCTGGGAGCCTCATTCGGCTTGTCAGTTCTTGTCTGGCAACACATTTGCGGAATCCAGATCAACTGGGTGGTGTTGGCCATGTCGGTCATCGTGCTGCTCGCGGTGGGATCGGACTACAACCTGCTGCTTGTCTCGCGAATGAAAGAGGAGCTGGCCGCCGGCCTCAATACGGGCATCATCCGCGCGATGGGTGGCACCGGCAAGGTCGTGACGGCGGCGGGCCTGGTGTTCGCGGCCACGATGGGTTCGATGATCGTGAGCGACCTGCTCACCATTGGGCAGGTGGGAACGACGATCGGTTTGGGTCTGCTGTTTGACACCTTGATCGTGCGTGCGTTCATGACACCGTCCATCGCAGCGCTCTTGGGCCGGTGGTTCTGGTGGCCGCTGCAAGTGCGTCCCCGGCCGCTCGGCGCGGTGCACGGGTGGAGGGGACCGCGCCTCGTTCGCTCTGTGCTGCAGAGGAACTAATGAGAGCGGACATGAGTGCTGACTCAGATTCGGCACACTCGCGGCCGTTCATCGCGCGCACAATACGAACGCTGTCGCCTCTGATCATCTTGGGTTGGCTGGTGCTGATCCTGGGAACGACGCTGTCATCGGTCAATTGGGACTGGACGAAGGCGATTCCGGCTCTGGAAAAGGTCGGTGAGGAACGTTCTGTATCGCTGATGCCGCAGGACGCGCCTGCTGTCAAGGGCATCCTGCGCATCGGTCAGGACTTCCACGAGTCCAACTCGGACAGCTCGGCAATGATTGTGTTGGAGGGGCAAGAGCCACTCGGCGAAGATGCGCACAATTACTATGCGGAGTTGGTTCGTCAGCTGCGCAACGATCCTCAGCACGTGGAGCACGTGCAGGATCTGTGGGGCGACCGCCTGACCTCGTCCAGCGTGCAGAGCCCCGACGAGAAGGCCGCCTATGTGCAGCTCAATCTCGTTGGCAATCAAGGTACTGCGCAGGGTGACGCATCGGTCGCCGCGGTCCGCGAGATCGTCAACCGGACGTCGCCGTCGGCCCCGTCCTACGTCAAGGTCTACGTCACCGGTGCCGCGCCGTTGGCCTCCGATATGCAGCATGCGGGTAACAAGTCGATCCTGAAGATCACCGCGGTCACCGTCGTCATCATCTTTACGCTGCTGCTCATCCTCTATCGCTCGGTCATCACGGTGATCTTGCTGCTGACGATGGTGGGTATCGAGTTGGCGGCGGCTCGGGGCGTGGTGGCGTTCCTCGGCCACAATGACGTGTTCGTGCTCTCGACTTTCGCGGTCAACATGCTGGTCTTCCTCAGCATCGCGGCCGGCACCGACTACGGGATCTTCTTCTTCGGCCGGTACCAGGAGGCGCGGCAGGCCGGCGAGGACCGGGAAACCGCCTACTACACCACGTATCGCAGTGTCGCTCCGGTGGTACTGGCCTCCGGATTGACCATCGCCGGCGCGATTCTGTGCCTGCACTTCACGCGGCTGCCCTATTTCCAGACCATGGGTATCCCATGCGCCATCGGCATGCTTGCGGCGGTGGCGGTCGCGGTGACGCTGGTCCCCGCCGGCATCGTGGTCGCCAGCCGGTTCGGGCTCCTCGAACCCAAACGTAAGCTGCGCGTGCAGCGCTGGCGCGGTGTGGGTACCGCGGTCGTACGCTGGCCGGCTCCCATCCTGGTCGCCTCGCTGGCCGTCGCTTTGGTCGGGTTGTCCACGCTTCCGGGATACAAGACGAGCTACAACGACCGCCTGTACATCACCGGCGATATTCCGGCCAATCAGGGGTTTGCCGCCGCGCAACGCCACTTCACCGAGTCGCGCCTCAATCCTGATGTGCTGTTGATCGAGGCCAACCATGACCTACGGAATCCCTCGGACTTCCTGGTCTTGAACAAGCTGGCGAAGGCCGTCTTCAAGGTGCGCGGTATCTCACGGGTGCAGGGAATCACCCGCCCCGAGGGCACGCCGATCGCGAACACTTCGGTGCCTTTCCTGTTGAGCCTGCAGAGTGCCGGCCAGGTGCAGGCAACGCGATTCCAGAAGAAGCGCATCGCGGACATGCAGAAGCAGGCCGATGATCTGGGCAAGATGATCGCGACGATGCAGCGCACGTACGAAGTGATGAAGAAGATGTCCGAGACCACACATCGGATGACCGCCGATACGCACGAGGTGCAGCAGATCACCGACGACCTGCGCGGCAGCATCGCGCTCTTCGACGACTTCCTGCGCCCGATCCGTAACTACTTCTATTGGGACAAGCACTGTTTCGACATCCCCATCTGCTGGTCGATCAGATCGATCTTCGACGCGCTGGATGGTGCCGATGCCCTTGATGACGGGCTGATCATCCTCGTCAAGGACATGGACAAACTCGACGCGATCATGCCGCAGCTGATGATGCAGTTCCCGCAGATGATCGAGGTCACCAAGACCATGCGGACCATGACGCTGACGATGTACGCCACCATGTCGGGCCAGTTCGCCCAGATGGACGAGACCACCGACGATGTCATGGCGATGGGGCAGGCGTTCGACGCTTCGAAGAACGATGATTCGTTCTTCCTGCCCCCGGAGGTCTTCAAGAACCCGGATTTCCAGCGCGCGATGAATTCGTTCATCTCGCCCGACGGAAAATCGGTGCGGTTCATCATTTCCCACAACGGTGACCCCATGACGTCCGAGGGAATTAGCCGGATCGAACAGATCCGGAACGCGACGGAAGAAGCGCTCAAGGGGACGCCGCTGGTGGGTAGCAAGGTCTACCTCGCCGGTGCCGCGTCAACTGCCAAGGACTGGAAAGACGGCTCGACATATGACCTGTTGATCGCTGGTATCGCGGCGATCTGCCTGGTCTTCATCATCATGCTCGTCACCACCAGAAGCTTCATCGCGGCCTTGGTGATCGTTGGCACCGTGGCTCTTTCGCTGGGCGCGTCCTTCGGTATGTCGGTGCTGCTGTGGCAATACATCCTGGGCATCAATCTGCACTGGATGGTGCTGGCGATGTCCGTGATCATCCTGTTGGCAGTCGGTTCCGACTACAACCTGCTGCTGGTCTCCCGTATGAAGGAGGAGATGGGTGCCGGCTTGAACACCGGCATCATCCGCGCGATGGGTGGTACCGGAAAGGTGGTGACGTCCGCGGGATTGGTGTTCGCGGCGACCATGGCCTCGATGGTGGTCAGCGATCTGCAGATCATCGGACAGATCGGTACCACCATCGGTTTGGGTCTGCTGTTCGACACCCTGATCGTGCGCTCCTTCATGACCCCGTCGATCGCGGCGCTGCTGGGCCGGTGGTTCTGGTGGCCGCAGCGCGTGCGGCAACGGCCGCCGAGCGCTCTACTGGAGCCCGTCGGGGCGCATGCGGCCGCAGCGCCCGCGTCACCACGGCCGCACTCGAACGATGACGATGAGGGTCCGACCACGGAGTTTCCGCGGCTCTCTGAGTAGTTCAGTTGCCGTTCAACTGGTTTCGTATCGGCACACGAAACAGATTTCTCTAATCAAGCACGAAGGGCCGGGCGCGAGAGGATTCTCGCGCCCGGCCCTTCGGGTCTGTCTAGCCGGCCTTTAGTACTTGTGGCAGTTACGCAGCATCTGCTGGAAGATCGGCAGCACGGTGTCGACACCGGGGTTGTTCCTGCCATCATTCAGCAGCTGCACACGCTTCGCCCGCGGGGAGCTCAGGAAGATCCGCAGGAACTCCTGATTGGGGGGCGACTCGTCGAAGTATGTCGCCGCCATGGGGTTTTCCGTATGTAGTGCGGTATTCGCCTGGTCGTATGTGCAGGTCGTAGCGACCAGCTCATCAATGATCGGCTGTAGCGGGTCGGCAGACGCAACCCCAGCCCCAGCAGTCAATGCCAGTGCCAGGCCTCCGGCGGTCACCGCAATTTTCGTCAGTGAAAGATTGATCATTTTCTTCAGTCGCCTCCTAGTACCGACCTCATCAACTCTAACCATTCGGCTAAGACATGGCCTTTCGTGCACCAAGTCCCATATCTGCTATCTGTTCGATATTCCGTTGTGTTACAGCGCTTTGAAGCTTTCTCCTATTTCCGCTTCAAAATCTCCAACAGGTAACTGCCGTATCCAGACTTGAGCAGCTCGTTCGCGCGGGCTGCGAGCTGGTCGTCATCGATGAATCCGGCACGCCATGCAATTTCTTCGGGAACGCCGATTTTCAGGCCTTGGCGGCGTTCTATGGTGCGCACATAGTCACTCGCGTCCAGGAGTGAGTCGAAGGTACCGGTGTCCAGCCATGCGGTTCCTCGTGGCAGCACCTCGACCGACAGCCGTCCCTGATCCAGGTAGGTCTGGTTGACCTCGGTGATCTCGTACTCGCCGCGGGCCGATTTTCGCAGTGATCGTGCGATCTCAACCACGTCGTTGTCGTAGAAATAGAGTCCGGGCACCGCGTAGTGCGACTTCGGTTCGACCGGCTTCTCTTCCAGGGACAGCGGGGTTCCGACGGCGTCGAACTCGACCACGCCGTAGGCCGACGGGTTGGCGACCCAATAGGCGAAGATGGCGCCGCCCTCGATGTTCTCAAATCTGCGCAGACTGGTGCCCAGACCGGGGCCGTAGAAGACGTTGTCGCCCAGCGCCAGCATGACGGTGTCGGAGCCAATGTGCTCGGCGCCGAGCACAAATGCCTGTGCGAGTCCCTCCGGTTGCGGCTGCGGCTGGTAGCTGAGGTTGATGCCGAATGCTGAGCCGTCGCCCAAGAGCCGCTGGAACGCCGGAGCATCGGCGGGGGTGGTGATGATCAAGATGTCACGCACGCCGGCCATGATCAGGGTGGACAGCGGGTAGTAGACGAGCGGCTTGTCGTACACCGGGAGCAGCTGCTTGCTGACGCCCATCGTGATGGGGTGCAGGCGAGTGCCCGAACCGCCGGCCAGGATAATTCCGCGCATATGTTTCCCCTAGCGGACGAACTTGACGGATTCGCTGAGTTCACGGAGGGAGACGGTTTCCGCCGTGAACTCGTGGCCAAACACGACATCACCCTATCGCGACTTTTTGACCGCGGCCGTCGATGCCGACAAATCGGCCGATCGAGCGCAGCGCCGGTTCACGTAAGGCCTTAATCATCAAGAATCTTTCTTGATACCGAATTTGACGACGGATATCGCTCGAGGACGCCTGGTCCTGGGGCATTGCGTACGCGTTTGCAAGGTCTGGTGACGTATGTATGCACAATTGGGCGAGTCTGTCGGTGGCACCGGAAATCGGTAATAATGGCGACGCCCCAGAGGTTAAGGTACGAATGCCTACTAAATTGCCAAGCCAAACTGCGTGATCCCATTTCTCTCTGAGCCGGTGCGACTGGAAAGGCTAGGTTCCACGATGAAACTCGTGCTAGCTGCCTACGGAACTCGCGGGGACATCGAGCCCTCCGTAGCGGTGGGTCGAGAGCTGCAGCGCAGGGGGCATGACGTGTGTATCGCGGTGCCGCCGGACCTGGTTGGTTTTGCCGAGGGGGCGGGACTGCATACCGTGCCGTATGGACTCGAGACGCAGAGTTGGCTCAGTGTCTATCGCGATCTGTGGCGGTGTTTCTTCCATGAAGTCTGGAATGTCCGAAAGCTGCGCAGGCTGTGGCACGAAATGTGGCGGCTCAGCGACAGGGCCTGGAGCGAGATGAGTGCGGCACTGGCGGGCGTGGCGGCACATGCTGATGTGCTGCTGGCCGGCCAGAGCTACCAGGAACCGGCGGCCAATATCGCCGAATACCACGACATTCCGTTTGCCACATTGCATAACACCCCGGTGCGGGTAAACAGCGCGTTGTTCTCGAATCTGCCATCTCCACTGGCCGTCACGGCGATGCGGCTCTATGACTGGTTCGGTTGGCGGTTGAACAAAAAGGTGGAAGACGCGCAGCGGCGTGAGCTTGGTCTGCCCCGGGCGACGACATCGGTATCCCGCCGGATCGTCGAACGGGGGGCGCTGGAGATCCAGGCGTACGACGAGGTGTGCTTTCCGGGACTGGCGGCCGAGTGGGGAGAATGGGCCGATGAGCGCCCGTTCGTGGGCACCTTGACGATGGAGCTGTCCACCGACGCCGATCAGGATGTCGCGTCGTGGGCCGCGGCGGGTTCGCCACCAATTTGCTTTGGCTTTGGCAGCATGCCCGTCGAATCTCCTTCGGAGACAATCGAGATGATCGCATCGGCGTGTGCGGAGCTGGGGGAGCGGGCGCTGGTGTGCTCCGGCTGGAGTGACTACAGTGACGTTCCGCGGTTCGAACACGTCAAGGTGGTGGGGCCGGTCAACTACGCGGCGGTGTTCTCTGTGTGCCGTGCCGCCGTACACCACGGTGGAGCCGGGACTCTGGCCGCTAGTCTGCGGGCCGGGATTCCCACTTTGGTGCTCTGGATAGATGGTGCGCAACCGGTCTGGGCCTCGCGGGTAAAACTCTTGAAAGTTGGTGCAGTAAATAGTTTTTCGGGAACGACCAGGGAATCGTTGATCGCGGACCTGCGTCGTGTGCTGGCACCGGAGTGCGCGGAACGCGCTCGTGAAATCGCGGGCCGGATGACCCCGGCGGCACAAAGCGTGACCAGGGCGGCCGATCTTGTGGAGGGGTTCGCGCTTTCGCAACGATCCGTCCGCTCTGTAACGAAATCCATCTAGTCGCATCGCAGAAGAAACGGGGGCTTTCGGCTCATGTCAAAATCCGTACTCATCTCAGGCGGCGCGGGATTCCTTGGTTCCGCGCTCTCGTCGCGTCTTGTCGAAGCAGGATGGGATGTAGCGGTGATGGATGTCCTGCATCCGCAGGTGCATTCCGAACGTGGCGAGATCACCCTGCCGGCCGCGGTTCGGCTGTTCACCGGCGATGTCACCCACGCACCGGACTGGGATGCGGTGTTCCGGTTGTTCCGGCCAACCCAGGTGGTGCATTTGGCGGCCGAGACGGGTACTGGACAGTCGCTGTCGCAGTCGACCCGCCACGGCTCGGTCAATGTCGTTGGTACGACCCAGCTTCTGGACGCGATGAGCCGCGCCGAGCTGGTGCCCGAGCAGCTGGTGGTGGCGTCATCGCGCGCGGTCTACGGCGAAGGAGCTTGGCGGTATCAAGACTCCGAAGGCGAGCGGATCTTCTACCCGCGCCCGCGCAGCCATGCGCAGCTTGCCGCGGGCAGCTGGGATCCGCAAGGGCCCGGCGGAGAGGCGGCCGAACCGCTGCCCAACCGCGCCGGTAGTACCGAGCCGCGCCCCGCCAACATCTATGCGGCGACCAAGTTGGCGCAGGAGCATTTGTTGACTGCCTGGGCCGCCGGACATGACACCAACTTGAGCATCTTGCGGCTCCAGAATGCCTATGGCCCTGGTCAATCGTTGACGAACTCGTATACCGGGATCGTGGCGCTCTTCGCACGCCTAGCGCGCGCGAAACAGCAGTTGGAGGTGTACGAGGACGGAAGGATCATCCGCGATTTCGTCTTCGTCGACGACGTGATCGACGGGCTTTTCGCCGCGGTGCAAACCCCCGCTACGGTCCAGCGCTGCGTCGACATCGGTTCGGGTACCGCGACAACCATTCATGAGCTGGCGCGCACGCTCGCGCAGATGTGCGGCGCCCCGGAACCGGTTGTCGTGGGCAAGTTCCGTGACGGCGACGTGCGGGCCGCCAGTAGCGATGTCGAGCCCACCAAAGAACAACTCGCTTGGTCGCCCAAGTGGTCACTCGAAGATGGATTGCGGGTTCTGCTGGAGTGGATCGGCGCGAAAGGGTTTTGACCGGATCCTGCTGAATAAATGGGCACTGCAACAGGTTCCGATGCCTAGTTGAGAGGTGGCGACACGATGACTCGCCTGGCAAGAGGTCTTGGCGACTGATGAAGCTTGGGTCCGCATTCGAGCCGCGTAACAACGCGCTGAATGCGTGGCGGCTTCTACTGGCGACCGAGGTCATCCTCTTTCACTCTTTTCAGCTTACGGACCGTTTGCCATCGAGAGCGGTTCTCCAATTGCTGTTTTCGGTCGGGGTGGATGGATTCTTCGCACTGTCGGGCTTTCTCATCACCGCGAGTTGGCTGCGGAACCCACACATCAGGGATTACCTACTGGCGCGGGCACTGCGAATCCTGCCGGGCTACTACATCGTTCTGATCGTCACCGCATTCGTCTTCGCTCCGCTGAGCGTCGTCATCCAGGGCCGCTCGCCGCTCGACATACTCGGATCGTTTGCCCCGGTCGACTACGTACTGAAGAACATTGCGCTGCTACAACTTCAGTTCGATGTCGCCGGCACACCTCTGGACGTTCTGTATCCGGGGCGATGGAACGGATCGCTCTGGTCGCTCATCTTCGAGGTGGCCTGTTATCTTGCCGTCGCGGCGCTGGGCATGCTCGGACTCGCGCATCGTCGCTGGGTGTCCCCGGTTATCCTGGTGTTGGCCACTTTCGGGGCGCTCGCGTTGCCCCCGCTCACAGTTCCCGGCCTATGGACGCTCCCACAGCTTGCCGTGCGTACTGCGATCATGTTTGCCGCCGGCGCGGTGCTTTACCACTGGCGCGACGTCATCCCAGCCAAGTGGTCGCTCGTCGCGGTGAGCGTGGCGGTTGTGCTTGCGTCGAGCATGCTGCCCGACTATCGGGTGGTCGCCGCGCTTCCGTTGGCATATGCCGTTGTCGTCTCCGGCGTATTGATCAAGAACGAGCGACTAAATCTCAAGACGGATCTGTCCTACGGCGTTTACGTATATGCCTTCCCCATCCAGCAGTTGTTGGCAGTGGCAGGCCTGGCACGTTTAAATCCCGTGGCATTCTTTGTGATTTCGACCGTCGTGACGCTGGTGCCCGCTTTACTGAGTTGGTTCCTTGTTGAGAAGCGCGCGTTGGCACTGAAGACTCGTCTCAAACGTAGGAACAATCAACCGGCCGCATCGTCGCGGTCTAGAAGGGGTGGGCCTGGGATGAACTGGACTGGACAGGCACAGCTGAGAGGGCGTTATCTGCCATGAAAATTGTGTTGGCAAGCTACGGAACCCGGGGCGATGTCGAGCCTTCTCTGGTGGTCGCGCGTGAATTGCAGCGCCGTGGGCACGACGTCGTGATGGCCGTGCCGCCCGATTTGATGGGTTTCACTCAGGACGCGGGGGTGAAGACGGTGTCGTACGGATTGGACACCAAGACATGGCTTGACGTGTACCGCAACTTCTTCACTTTCCTGTTCCGCACCTTCTGGAAGGTCAGGGAGATCCGGAAGATGTGGCGCCACATGTGGGACATCAGCGACAGGTGTTGGGCACAGATGAACAGCACGCTGATGGCCGAGGCCAAGGACGCGGACGTGTTGTTCGCCGGCCAGAGCTATCAGGAGCCCGCGGCCAATGTTGCCGAGTACTACGACATCCCATTGGTCACCCTGCATCACATTCCGATGCGGCCCAACGGTCAGCTGGTCTCGATCTTGCCTGCGCGTTTGGGGCGCTTGGCAATGGCGTTCTTCGATTGGTTCGGCTGGCGCCTGAACAAGCGCGTCGAAGACGCGCAGCGGCGTGAGCTTGGATTGCCCAAGGCATCGGGGCCCTCGCCGCGGCGGATCGCTGAACGCGGCTCGCTGGAGGTCCAGGGCTATGACGACGCGTGCTTTCCCGGATTGGCCCAGGAGTGGACGAAATGGGATGGTGCGCGGCCGTTTGTCGGCTCCTTGACCATGGAGATGTCTGCCGATGCTGATGCCGACGTTGCTTCTTGGATCGCGGCCGGAACACCCCCGATCTTCTTCGGGTTCGGCAGTATGCCGGTCGAATCGCCCGCAGCTGCCCTGGAAATGATCGCCTCGGCCTGCGCGGAGTTGGGGGAGCGCGCATTGATCGGTGCCGGGTGGAGCGACTTCGGCGATAGGCGAATCCCCGACCACGTCAAGGTGGTAGGGGCTGTCAATTTCGGCACCGTCTTTCCTGCCTGCCGGGCAGTGGTGCACCACGGTGGTTCGGGAACTACCGCGGCCAGCATGCGTGCCGGCGTGCCGACTCTTGTTTTGTCGATGGATGCTAATCAAACGCTGTGGGGTGGGCAGGTCAAGCGTTTGAAGGTAGGGACTACCCGGCGATTTTCCACCACGACCCGCGATTCCCTGGTGACAGACCTGCGGCGAATCCTGTCTGCCGAGTGTCGCGGGCGCGCCCGTGAGCTTGCCGGGGAGATGACCAAGCCCAGCGAAAGCGCCACCGCCGCTGCCGATGTCATCGAGGAATTTGCACGGTCAAGGTGTGCGGCATGAGTGATGCCGATGACGACGCAGGAGATGCCAAGCGCCGGATCCTGATGCGTGGCGCATCACTCGGGCAGGCATTCGATCCACGAAACAACGCGCTCAATGCCTGGCGGCTGGTGTTGGCGATCAGCGTGATTCTGTGGCATTCCTGGCCGCTCACCGGTCGCTTCATCACCTTCAAACCGCTGGAACAGTTCATGGAGCAGGTCGGGGTGGACGGCTTCTTCGCGGTGTCGGGCTTCCTGATCACATCGAGCTGGTTGCGCAACCCTCGCCTGCGCGAGTTCGCGGTGGCACGTGCCCTGCGTATCTTCCCGGGGCTGTGGGTGTGCGTGGCCATCACGGCGTTTGTGCTGGCGCCGGTCAGCGTGCTTATTCAGCACGGTTCGGTGTCGAACCTGCTGTCCTCGTCCAAGCCGTACGAATACGCCCTGAGTAACGCCCTGCTGTACCCGTTCTACGTCGGTATCGACGGGACGCCGCGCGATATTCCATGGCCCGGGGTGTGGAACGGGTCCCTGTGGACCCTCATCTTCGAGATGGGCTGCTACATCGCGGTGGCGGCGCTGGGTCTGACCGGTCTTTTGAACCGACGATGGTTCGTCCCTGCTGCGTTTGTACTGACCGTATGTGCGACAGCGTATTTCTCGTATCCGACCGCTGCCATGCAGACCATTCCGCAGATGGTGTTCCGGTTCGCTGTCATGTTCGCGGCCGGCGCGCTGGTCTATCATTTTCGCGAGGTCATTCCCGCGCGCTGGTCGCTCGTCGGGGTAAGCGTCGTCATCGTCGCGGCTTCTTGCCTGCTGGCCAACTACCGGGTGATCGGTGCGCTTCCCCTGGCGTACGCGGTCATCGCCTCCGGTGCGCTGGTACGGGACAGACGATTGAACCTGCGTAACGATCTTTCGTATGGCGTGTACATCTATGCGTTCCCGATGCAACAGATGCTGGCCGTGCTGGGCGCCGCCGTGTTGAATACCTTTGCGTTCTTCGTCGTTGCCACCACTGTCACGCTGGCACCCGCGGCGCTGAGTTGGTTCCTGATAGAGAAGCGAGCGATCGCATTGAAATCGCGCTTCCTGCGCCGGCGCGCCCCGGTGAGCGATGCCGAACAGCCGGTACCACCTCCTGCGGAAGAGCGGTTCGACACCATTGGCGGAGGCGTTGCGGAGCCGAGAGAAGGCGCACCGTAGAGTGCATGATTTCGTTTCCCAGATTTTCCTGGGAGACACGATGATTCGCAAAAATCGAGGTGCTTGTTTCTAGGCTTTGCCCCGATTGCGGATGCTATTGTTGCGCCGTGAAAAGTGGGTTGTCGCGACGTGCTCGTATTTGGCTGTGGGCGGTACGTAAAGAGTATGCGCTCGTGCGCGCGATCCTCCCCGATGTTTATGCCAACGATGCGCTGGTCACCTTCAACAGCCATGCGTTCCTTGAGGATCCGGCATTTCAACGGGCATATCAACGTGGCGTCCGGGCGATCGGCGGCAAGGACTGGTATCCGTGGGAATGGCGGGTACACGTCGGGTTGTGGGCGGCCGCCAGCGCCAGCAAGCTCGAGGGAGATTTCGTCGAGTGCGGTGTGAGCTATGGGTTTTTGAGCAGCGCGATCATGGAGCACCTCGACTGGGACCGGCTGGGCAAGACTTTCTACCTGTTGGATACTTTCGGTGGATTGGACCCTCGCTTCGTCAGTTCGGATGAACGCGATTCCGGCGCGCTGGAGAAGAGCGAGGAGCTGGTGCGCAGCGGCGTGTATGGGAGCTCGGTGGACAGTGTGCGGGCAAACTTCGCGCAGTGGAAAAATCAGCGCATTGTGGCAGGCTCGGTTCCGGACACTCTTGACGAGGTCGAGTCCACCGCTGTGGCATATCTGCACATCGATATGAACTGTGCCCCTCCGGAAATCGCTACACTGCGGTACTTCTGGCCCCGCTTGACGCCGGGTGCCTTCGTGCTCCTGGACGATTACGCGAACCGTGGTCGTGACGAGCAGCGCATCGCCATGGATGAACTCGCGAGCGAACTAGGTGTGCAGGTGGTCGCCCTACCGACGGGCCAGGGTTTGATCATTCGTCCGCCGCACTGATCAGACGAGGTGCACCTCCGGTACGTACACAATCCACTGTCCGCCGCTCTCCTGGAACTGTCGTTCCTTGGCCATGATCTCTTCGGCGTGGTTCCACGCGAACAGCAAGGCGTAGTCGGGATACGGATCGGAAAAGGCCGCGGGTGAGCACACCGGTATCTTCGATCCCGGCGTGACGCGACCCTGTTTCTCCGGGGTCGAATCACACAGCAGCGGAAGTAGATCCGTGCCAATGCCGCAATAGTTCAGTACGGTAGCGCTTCTGGAGGTGGCGCCGTAGCCGACGACCCGGCGTCCCCGGGAGTGGATGTCGCGCAGGAGGGCGACGAGGTCGTTCTTGATGCGGTCGACGTCATTGGCGAACCGGACGAAGGCCGTTTCCTCGTTTTCGGCCAAGCCGTCTGCTTTCTCTTGTGCGAGAAGCGCTGCCACGCCCGCCGTGGGTTGCCGGGTACCCCGCCGGGCGACGGTGTAGCGGATCGATCCGCCGTGATAGGGGAGGTGTTCGGCGTCAACCAGTTCGAAGCCGAAGTGCGCGGCCATCGCCTTGACCGAGCTCACCGAGAACAGATAGATGTGTTCGTCATAGATTTGGTCGAAGTAGTTGTGCCGCAAGATGTCGGCCAGTGAACGATCCTCGAACACGAACAGCCCATCCGGTGCCAGCAAGGTGTCGACACCCTTGAATATCGAATCCAGGTAGGAGATGTGGCTGAACGTGTTGGCCGAAAAGATGAGATTGGCGTGCCCCTTTTCGGCGTAGATCTCGGCGGCTGTCTCCGCGTTGAAGAAGTCGGTCCGGACGTTCACTCCGTGCGACCGCGCGACGTCGTCGGCCCCGGCGGCAGGATCGACACCGAGGTGGCGCATGCCTGCCTTGGCAAGCGTGGTCAACATGACACCGTCATTACTGCCGATCTCGACGACGAATCCATCACGACCGCCCGGGCAGGTGTCGATGATGTGATTGGCCACGTCTTCGAAATGCTTGCGCATCAACAAAGACCCGGATGCCCGATAGGGATAGTCCGCTCGATACATGGCATCGGGCGGGACGGTCTCCAGTTGCTGCACCATCGTGCACGAGGTACATGCGCCGACTGCTAGACGGAAGAACGGCACCTTGTCGGCGTCTTCCAGCCGAACGAACGCGTTCGATACGGGTTGGCGGCCGAGATCGAAGACTTTGTGAAGATCACCGCCGCATATGCGGCATCGCTGACCGGTCATGTGTGGACCCCATTTCTCACGCGTGAACTGGCTATATCAGGGGCCCTGACGCGCTGTGGAGAGTGCGAACGCGTTTTGGGTGAGCACAGCGTAGAGCTTTCACCTAGGTCGTAAAGGCGTTTGAGTAAACGTATTTGGGAATCTTTGTTACCAGACTTTTATACGGTCCGACCTCCGCTTTAGCGATTCCGACGGACGGCTTCCTCGTAGAGATCCGCGGCCTTGGCCACGCTTTGCTCGGGCGTGGTCATGCGGCTGCCCAGCTCCCGGGCATTGGCGGCGACCTCGGGTGTGAGGATCCTGCGTAGATCGGCCACCAGGGTCTTTTGGGTCGTTGCCGAAAAACGGCGAGCCGCACCGACTTTCAGTCGGCCAAGCTGATTGCCCCAGTACGGTTGATCGCCGGTGCTCCACAGGATCAGGGTGGGAATGCCGGCGCGCAGGCTTGCCGCCGTGGTGCCCGACCCACCGTGATGAACGATGGCCCGGCTGGCCGCGAAGACCTGGGCATAGTTGACGGCGCCGACGACCTTGACATGGTCGGGAAGGGTGACGCCGCCGAAGTCGGTACCGCCGGCGCAGATCAATGCTCTTTCGCCGAGCTCTGCACACGCATTGCCGATCATTTCCACTGTGCCCGAAGGGGACTCGACCGGAATACTGCCCGTGGCAAAACAGACCGGCGGCGTGCCCGCGGCGATCCAGCCGGCGACGTCTTGATCGGCTTCGGTACTGAGCTCCATCGTGAGGGTTCCCACGAAGGGGCGTTGGCCATTCCACTTCTTCCATTCGGCGGCCAGGCCCGGGACGCATATGTCGTCGTAGGCCTGGACTTCCAGGCCGCCGCTCGCGGAGATCCGGCGCGCGGACGTGGTGGTGGCCTTGGGTAAGCCCAGTTCTTGGCGCTGTGCGTCCTCGGCGGCTTTCGTCGAGCGCCACAGCATCCACTCCGACAGTGCCCCGCCGGATCTGACGATCGGCGGGGGCAGTTTCGGTATCAGCCTGCCGTTGGGCCGCATCGGGAAGTGATGCAGCGAGATGAACGGAATGTTGTAGTACTCCGCGATGTTCGCGGCGGACTGCTCGAAGTTGAGGCCCGAGGAAACGAGGTCGGCACCGTCCGCGAGCGAGGTCAAGGTGGTGCTTGTCTGCGCCCAATGCCGGGCCAACGGCGCCCAGAGGTCGCGCAGGGTGCGGATTGGATTGCGCGCCCATTGCGCCCAGAAATTCCGGAGGAACTCTTCCTGGAGGAACTCATTGAGCGCCGGGCCGTAGGCGACCGTCGAAAGCCCGGCGTTCTCGGCGAAATCGACAAGGTCCGGTGGAACGGCCGCACGAACATCGTGACCCCTGCGTAGCAGCTCACGCCCGACACTGACGGACGGTTCGACATCGCCGCGAGTGCCGTAGCACGACAGCACAAACTTCATCCGTCTTGGGCCTTTCGGTTGTGCGCGCAGTGAGCCTGGCGGGAGTACTGGGTAATTATGTCGAGTCTTCAAACTGTCGCAAGACATTCGGCGCCGGAGAGCGCTTACTGTCAATGCCGGCGGTAAACCGGTCGGTCTGAAACTCTGCTGAGCAGCGCCGTTACTCGGGTGTTTGAACAGTGTTGTCATACAAGAGAAATCACGTGCCGAGATCGCCCGCCCGCGCGCGCCTGGCGCGGGTATAGTCGAGCCATGAACGTCGTCGAGTCAATTGAGCGCGGCTTGGATTGGCTGTCGACGCCGAAACGCCTGCCAGGACGTCTGGAGATGGAGACTCGGCGGGGGAGACGTTTGGAGCTGGAAGTCGTCTCAGTAGCGATCCGGCTTCCTATTATTACCGGCGCGATGCTGCGTCTTCCCGTGTTTGTCATGCTGATGCCGGCTGGATCGTCTCCCATCGAGGGGACCCATGCTCGTGCTGATCAGCCGGATGACTGACCTATTTCCGTAACAGCGCGCCACGATTTTCGGATTTGATGGGCGTAGCCTTCTTTTAGCGTCGTCTTGAGTGTTCCAGCAGCCTTCGGAAGCGTTGATCGGGCACCGTTCCGCACACTTCCGGGGATGCGCGACAAACGCGTGCCACCGCCTGGTCCTGCGTCATGTTTATGGATACGGGTATCGACGATCTCCGCAGTACTCGGTACGTTATCGGGGCATACTCATAACAACGTTTTCGGCGTAATTCCTTGTGGCGCCGACGGTAGACACTCATGTGCCCAAACGGTTGTGGAAATCGGCGGTATTTCTTATAGATGAGAACTTAATTCGTAGCGCATTGTCACCACATTTACTTCCGAGTGCTCTTCGTTCTGCGGGGACCTGTTGCTAGTCCAGCATGCGGCGCCCCGATTTCAGTCTGAATCAGAATTCAGGTCGCCTTGAGTTCATTTGGTGCGCACCTGGCGGTAACACATGCCGCCTGATGCGCAATTAATTGCCTGAGTGAAAATCCATGGCTGAACTCGGAAAATGCCTGAATACTTCCCCGTCGGCTACTTCTTCAAGCTACTTGACCAAGATCCACAGCAAGCTTTGATATTAGGTAACGCCCGTATCCAGTTCTAGTGTCATACTTTGCTGTCGGTCGGGGCGATCCCGCTAAAGTCGGTTGCTCAAGTTCGTCGGCGGAAGCTCGACTTACGCGACGGGTGCGGACTTGGTATACTTCTTTGTACGATCTTCGCAACAGATTGAAACCTATGTGACCATATTTGACCTGGGTAAACACGTCAATGATGATGTTTTGGCTAATTAGTTGCGGCAGCGAACGGGAATGTGTCAAAGTTACGAAGATTAGAACTTTGTGAAACCCCGTACAACGCTCTAAATTCAGCCGTATGTTTGCGATGTCCACCGAAGCAACCTGGAGAAAGCGTGAGCATCAATCCATTCGATGATGACAAGGGAAGCTTTTTCGTCTTGGTCAACGACGAGGAGCAGCACAGCCTATGGCCGGCTTTCGCCGATGTGCCCGACGGCTGGCGGGTGGTATTCGGTGAAGCGGACCGCGCTGCCTGCCTGGAGTACATCGAACAAAACTGGACCGATATCCGGCCGAAGAGCCTGCGAGAGAGATTGGCGCAGGGTGGGGGTCTTGGGCGCTGAACCTTCGGAGAGGGGGTAGGCGAATGATGGAGTCTGAGGACGGGGCATTACCGCTTTCCCGCGGACAATTGGATATCTGGCTTTCACAGGAAAGCGGTCTGGTTGGTGCTGAGTGGCAGCTAGGGCTTTTGGTCCGGATCGAAGGAAAAGTAGAACGAGTTCTACTTGAGCAAGCCATCCGGCAGGCCGTGACGGAGGCCGAACCCGCGCGGGCCGCCTTCTTCGAAGTAAATGGACAGATCGTGCAGCGGCCGATTGACCATTCGGATCTGGTGCTCGCCTTCGAGGATCTACGGGATTCGGATGATCCGGTCCATCGTGCCCGGGAAAAGGCCACCGATATTCAGCGCACGCTGATGCCTTTGACCGGACAGCTGCTGAAGTTCGCGCTGTACCGCACCGGTGACGACGAGTTCTACCTCTTCGGCTTGTGCCATCACATCAACCTGGATGGCTTGGGTATGGCGGTGGTGAGCCGCCGCGTCGCGTCCATCTACACGGCATTGGTCGCGGGCGAGCCTGTGCCGCCCGCCTACTTCGGCACGTTGCAAGACCTGGTCGAGTGGGAGACCGATTACGTTTCCTCCGACGAGTACGCCGCGGATCGGGAGTACTGGAGCCAAAATCGCCCCCCGGATAGTGGACTGGACTACCGGATGCCACACGCGTCCGAGGATTCGGACGGCTACCACCCGTCTGATTCCGTTCAGATGGACGACATCACGGTCGGCGAGATCAAGGATCTGACAAAGGTTCTGCGGATTCGCCGCTACTCGGTCATCACCGCCGCCTGCGCACTGCTGGTGCGAGGCTGGTCCACGACAGGTTCGGAAGTGGCGCTGGATTTCCCGGTCAGCCGTCGCGTGCACCCGGATTCCCGGACGTTGCCCGGCATGATGGCCGGCGTCGTGCCGCTGGTACTCAACGCCCCGCCACAGGCGACCGTGGCCGAATTCTGCCGCCACGTCGACACGCGCATTCGCGAACTGCTGCAACACCAACGTTTCCCCGTGCATACCCTTGAGGACGAAGAATTCGGGCTCCGGGGAGTACGTCACGCCGGTAACCGCGTCGCGGTCAACTTCATCCCGGCCAGGCTCACCCTGGACCTCGCTGGTGCGCCCGCAACCGCGTCGTACACCAACCACGGCCCCATGGGGCATTTCGGGCTTTTCTTCATCGGCGCGAGTGACCAGTTGGTCCTGAGCTCGTCGGGCGACGGAGAGCCGTTCGCCAAGTTCGGGGTGCCAAATCTGGCGATCCGATTACAACGTCTCCTCTCGGAGATGGCCGCCGATCCCGATCGGCGGCTTTCTTCACTGGACTCCCTTGTCAATGACGAGCCCGCGAGTCTGGCGCAGCTGGGCAACAGCGCTGTTCTGACCGCAGCGGCCGCGCGACGTGTGTCCATTCCGGATCTGTTCGCGACGCGAGTGGCGGCCGATCCCGATGCCGCGGCACTGACATTCGCCGACAGCACGTTGACGTATCGCGAACTGGATGAGGCCGCCGATCGTTTGGCGGATCAGCTCGTGCGCGAGGGCGTGGGTCCGGGCGAGCGGGTGATCCTGTTCTCAGACCGGTCGGCCCGGGCTGTCATCGGGATCCTGGCGGTGCTCAAGACCGGGGCGGCATATCTGCCGATCGACCCCGCGGTGCCTGCCTCACGCCTGGAATTCATCGTTGGTGACGCGGCTCCGGTCGCGGCTATCACCACAGCCGAGCTCAGATCGCGGTTGGACGTCTTTGACCTCGCGGTCATCGATCTGGACGATCCGGCGCAAACCCACGCCACGGCCCACCCTGTGCGGGTGTCGGCTCCCACGCCGGACGACATCGCTTATGTCATCTACACCTCGGGTACCACCGGAGCGCCCAAGGGCGTCGCCGTCACCCACCACAACGTCACCCAGCTGATGTCGTCGCTGGATGCCGGCCTGCCCAACCCCGGCGTGTGGCCGCTCTGCCACTCCTTGGCCTTCGATGTTTCGGTATGGGAGATCTGGGGTGCGCTGCTGCGTGGCGGCAGGCTGGTCGTGGTATCTGAATCAATCACGGCCTCGCCCGCGGATTTCCACGATGTGTTGGTCTCCGAGCAGGTCACCGTGCTCACACAGACACCGTCTGCGGTGGCAATGCTGTCACCCGAAGGCCTGGATGCCACCGCACTCGCGGTGGTGGGCGAGGCGTGCCCCGCAGCTGTTGTCGAGAAGTGGGCACCCGGTCGGGTGATGATCAATGCCTACGGGCCGACAGAGACCACCATGTGCGTGGCGATCAGCGCGCCGCTCACTGCCGAGTTGCCCGACGCGGTGGTTCCCATCGGCTCGCCGGTGCCCGGTGCGGCGCTGTTTGTACTCGATACCTGGCTGCAACCGGTGCCGCCCGGAGTGGTCGGCGAACTGTATGTCGCCGGTGACGGTGTCGCATGCGGATATGTCGGCCGTTCAGATCTGACGGCCTCGCGTTTTGTGGCTTGCCCGTTCGGCGAACCCGGCGCCCGGATGTACCGCACCGGCGACCTGGTGCTGTGGGGCGACGACGGCCAACTGCAGTACCTGGGCCGTGCCGACGAGCAGGTCAAGATTCGCGGATACCGCATCGAACTCGGTGAGGTCCAGGCCGCGTTGGCCGCACTCGACGGTGTGGATCACGCGGCCGCGATCGTTCGCGAAGACCGCCCTGGAGACAAACGCCTCGTCGGCTATGTCACCGGAACCGCGGATCCCGCCGAAGTGCGCAGCATCTTGTCCAAGCGCCTTCCGCCCTACATGGTTCCGGCCGCGGTGGTGGTGCTCGAGGCGCTGCCGCTGACGTCCAACAACAAACTGGACACCCGTGCACTGCCTGCTCCCGAGTACGGCGGTTTGGGGGCGGAATACCGGGCGCCCGGTAACGCGGTGGAGGAGATTCTCGCCGGTGTGTACGCCCAGGTGCTCGGTGTCGAGCGCGTGGGCATCGACGACTCGTTCTTCGACCTGGGCGGGGACAGCATCCTGTCGATGCAGGTGGTTGCCCGGGCTCGTGCGGCGGGAGTGCTGTGCCGGCCGCGTGACGTATTCATTGAACAGACGGTGTCGCGACTGGCCGCGGTGGCCGAAATCTCCGGTGGTGAGGCGTATGTGGCCGACGAGGGTCTTGGCCCCGTCGCGGCCACTCCCATCATGGGGTGGCTGGCCGAGGTTGACGGCCCGATTACCGAGTTCAATCAGACGCTGGTCATTCAGGCGCCGTCCGGTGTGACCGAGGACGATGTGGTCGTCGTCTTGCAGGCGCTGCTGGACAGGCATGCGACTCTGCGTCTTCGTGCGCAGCACACCGATGGACAGTGGTCACTGCTCGTTCCCGAGGTGGGTGCGGTGGCTGCCCGCGACCGCCTGCGCGTTGTCGACGCGTTGTCGGACGAGGTGCTGGTGGCCGCCCGCGCGGAACTTGATCCGGTGTCCGGGGTGATGCTCAGTGCGGTATGGGCGCCCGGCACGGCGCAACTGGCACTGGTGATTCACCATCTCGCCGTCGACGGGGTTTCGTGGCGAATTCTGTTGGAAGACTTGAACATTTCCTGGGCCCAGTATCACAGTGGCGCGGAAATTGAATTGCCTTCCGGCGGAACATCGTTCGCTCGATGGACCGCATTGCTGGCGGAACACGCGCTGGCCGCGGACGTGGTGCGGCAGGCCGACGCATGGCGGCAGATCCTGACCACGCCGGCCCGTGTGCCGGCGGTTGAGCCGGCGGTCGACACCTACGCCACCGCCGGACGATTGTCGGTGTCATTGGACGCCGAGACCACCAGGCAACTGCTGGGTGCGGTGCCTGCGGCGTTTCATGCTGGGGTGCAAGACATTTTGCTGATCGCCTTTGGGCTGGCGTGGAATGAATTCCTTGGCACCCGGGGGGCGGCCATTGCCTTCGACGTAGAAGGACACGGCCGCCAGGAAGAGATTGGCGAAGCCGCCCATCGTCGTATCGACCTGTCGCGCACCGTCGGCTGGTTCACCACCAAGTATCCGGCCTCGCTTGCGGTGGGGGAGCTGACCTGGGCGCAGGTGGTCGCGGGCGAGGCTGCCCTCGGTCAGGTGATCAAGACGGCCAAGGAACAGTTGCGTGCGTTGCCCGACGGCTTGACCTACGGATTGCTGCGCTATCTGAATCCTGATGTCGACGTGACCGGATCCGAGCCGACAATCGGATTCAACTACCTCGGGCGGTTGGGTGCGGGAGCGGCCGACCTCTCCGAGGGCTTCTGGCGGATAAGCGATGACAGCTTGTCGATGACCGATGTTGCCGCGGCGATTTCGATGCCGTTGGCCCATTCGGTGGAGCTCAATGCCGGCACCATGGATGCCGCGGCCGGTCCGGAACTGCGCGCCAACTGGACCTGGGCGCAGTCGGCGCTGGACGGCGCTCAGGCCGACCGCCTGAGCCAGTTGTGGTTCGAGGCTCTGGCCGGCATCTGCACCCACGTACGTTCTGGCGGAGGCGGATTGACGCCTTCCGATTTGGCGCCGGCCCGACTGACCCAGCAACAAATCGACGCGTTGGTGCAGCAGTACGAGATCGCCGACGTGCTGCCGTTGACACCCCTGCAACAGGGGCTGCTATTCCAGGCCGGATTCGCCGAGGCCACTGGCGATTCCGCCGAAGACGACGTGTACGCGGTGCAATTGACACTCACCGTGACCGGTGCCCTCGATCCCGTCCGTCTCCACGACGCTGTGTACGCGGTCGTCAAGCGCCATCCGAACCTGGCTCCCCGCTTTAGCGAGGAATACGGTGAGCCCGTACAGATCATTTCGGCGGAACCCGTAATCGGTTGGCAGCATGTCGAATTGACCGATAGCGTGGATGAGCGGGTAGCGCAGCTGTGCGCTGCTGAGCGTGCCGCCGTCTGCCGGCTGTTCACGGAACCGGTCTTCCGGGCGACCCTGATCTCGGGGCTCGGCGACGGTACGGAGAATCAGCATCGTCTGGTGTTGACAGCGCACCACATCGTGATCGATGGCTGGTCTCTGCCGATCTTGCTGCAGGAGATCTTCAGCGTCTACTACGGACACCGCCTGCCGACGCCCGCGCCGTACCGCAACTTCGTGACGTGGCTGGCTGGGCAGGATCGGGTTGCGGCGCAATCGGTATGGGGCAAGGCCCTCGATGGCTTCGAGGCTCCTACCTTGGTGGGATCGCTTGCTACCGCGGGCCGCAGGGGAGTGGAGTCCTACCGCATCTCCGAGAACATCACGCGGTCGCTGGCCGAACTTGCCCGTACACAGCGCACCACCGTCAACACGGTGCTGCAGGCCGCGTGGGCCCAGGTGCTGACCTGGCTGACCGGACAGCATGATGTCGCGTTTGGCACGGCGGTATCGGGACGCCCCGCGGATTTGGCCGGAGCCGACTCGATGGTCGGTCTGCTCATCAACACGGTGCCGGTGCGTGCGAACATCACCGCCGCCACCACCGTCGCAGATCTGCTGGATCAGTTGCAGCGCGCACACAATGAGACCGTCGAGCACGAGCACTTGGCGCTCAACGAGATTCATCACGCGATCGGCCTCGACCGGCTCTTCGACACGTTGTTTGTGTACGAGAACTACCCGATCGACGCCGATGCGCTGCTGGGCGCCAAAGACTTGGGTATCACCGATTTCAGTAGCCGCGAATACAACCACTACCCGTTGTCGGTCGTGGCCATGCCGGGCAATGAGCTGGGACTGCGCGTCGAGTTCGATAGCGACGTGTTCCAGCCGGCTGATATCGACACCGTCGTCGACAAGTTACGGCAGGTATTGGCGGCCATGACCGCCGATCCGGCCACCCGGTTGTCGTCGATCGACTTGCTCGACGCCGGTGAACACGACCGGCTGGACAAGTGGGGTAACCGAGCGGTACTGACCCGCCCGGAGCCCGCGCTGACGTCGATTCCGGAGCTGTTCGCCGCACAGGTCGCACGCGCGCCTGAGGCCGTCGCGATCACCTGCGGTGAACGGTCTTGGAGCTACGGCGAATTGGATGCCACGGCCAACCGGTTGGCGAACCATTTGGTGACCCGCGGCGCCCGCCCGGGTGAGCGGGTGGCGCTGCTGCTTCCCCGCACCGGTGAGGCGATCGCCGCCATCCTGGCGGTGCTGAAGACCGGGGCGGCGTATCTGCCGATCGACCCTGCGCACCCGGATTCGCGTGTCGAGTTCGTGTTGGGTGATGCCGCGCCGATCGCCGCGGTCACCACGGCGGAGCTACTGCCGCGGCTGGCCGCATCCGGTGTGTCCGCGATCGATATCGACGATCCGGCGGTAAGTCAGCAGAGCGCCGCCGCGCTCCCTGTTCCGGCAGTGGATGACATCGCGTACATCATCTATACGTCGGGGACCACAGGTGCGCCCAAGGGCGTTGCGGTAACGCACCGCAACGTCGCGCAGCTGCTGGAGTCGCTGGACGCGGAATTGGCGTTGGGACAGGTCTGGACGCAATGCCATTCGCTGGCGTTCGACTACTCGGTGTGGGAAATCTGGGGCGCGCTGTTGTACGGCGGCCGGTTGCTCGTCGTGCCCGACGCGGTCGTGCGGTCGCCAGAGGACCTGCATGCCTTGCTCGTCAGCGAAGAAGTCAGCGTGCTGAGTCAGACCCCCTCGGCCTTCTACGCATTGCAGACCGCCGACGCGCTACAGCCCGAGGTGGGGCAGCAGCTCAAGCTGCAGACCGTGGTATTCGGTGGAGAAGCGCTTGAACCGCAGCGGCTTTCGTCATGGTTCGACAGTCATCCGGGGTTGCCGCGGATGATCAACATGTATGGCATCACCGAAACGACAGTGCACGCCTCCTTCCGGGAAATCGGTGACGGGGACGTGGACAGCAACAGCAGCCCGATCGGCGTGCCCCTGGAGCATCTGGCCTTCTTCGTGCTGGACGGCTGGCTCCGGAAGGTGCCGGTGGGTGTCGTCGGTGAGTTGTATGTGGCAGGTGCCGGACAAGCGAGTGGATACCTGGGCCGTTCGGATCTGACGACTACCCGTTTCGTCGCCTGCCCATTCGGGGCACCCGGATCGCGGATGTATCGCACCGGCGACCTGGTGCAGTGGGGCGAGGACGGGCAGCTCCGCTATGTCGGACGTGCCGACAAGCAGGTCAAGATCCGTGGCTACCGCATTGAACTCGGTGAGGTCCATGCGGCACTGGCCCGGGTGGAGGGCGTGGATCAGGCGGCGGTGATCGCTCGCGAGGATCGCCCGGGCGACAAGCGACTTGTCGGCTACATCACCGAATCCACCGCAGGCACTTTGGATCCCGCGGTTGTGCGAGCCACGCTCGCGGAGCGGTTGCCGGCCTATATGGTCCCCGCCGCGGTGGTGGTGCTGGATACGTTGCCGTTGACCGTCAACGGCAAGCTCGACACGCGCGCGCTCCCAGCGCCCGAGTTTCAGGACGCCGACCACTATCGAGCACCCGAGGACGCAGTCGAAGAGATCCTGGCGGGCATCTACGCCCAGGTGCTCGGGGTCGAGCAGATCGGCGTGGACGACTCCTTCTTCGACCTGGGCGGAGACAGTATCTCGTCCATGCAGGTAGTGGCCCGCGCCCGGGCCGCCGGATTGCTGCTGCGGCCGCGTGACATCTTCGTCGAGCAGACCGTCTCACGGTTGGCCCAGGTCGCCGTGTTCGCCGACGGCGAGGCCGGGGTGGCCGACGCGGGTACCGGAGCGGTGGTCGCTACGCCGATCATCCGCTGGCTGCACGGACTTGGCGGCAACGTCGACGAGTTCAACCAGACTGTCGTGTTGCAGGCTCCCGCCGGAGTCTCCGAGGACGATGTGGTGACTGTGCTGCAGGCGCTGTTGGATCGGCATGCCACGCTGCGGCTGCGGGCCGAGGACAACGCCGGCGACTGGTCGCTGCTGATTCCGGAGGCGGGAACGATCGAGGCCCGCGAGTGCCTTCTTGTCGTGGAGACGCTTTCGGACGAGGCACTGAGCCAAGCCCGGTCGCGGCTTAATCCCGCCACCGGGGCGATGCTGAGCGCGCTCTGGGAAAGCGGCAAGAACCGGTTGGTGCTGATCATTCACCACTTGGCGGTGGACGCGGTGTCGTGGCGGATCCTGTTGGAAGACATCAACATCGCCTGGGCGCAGCATCACGGTGGACAGCCCGTGGAACTTCCTTCGGGCGGAACGTCGTTTGCGCGCTGGGCGACGCTGCTCGACCAGCACGCGCGCGACGCCGATGTGGTGGCGCTGGCCGACACCTGGCACCAGGTGGAGCAGATCCCGGCGGCGTTGCCTGCCGTGCACCCCACGATGGACACCTATGCCAGTGCGGGACAGCTGTCGGTATCGCTTGATGCCGACCTCACTCGTGAACTCTTGGGCGAGGTGCCCACCGCGTACCACGCCGGAGTTCAGGACGTGCTGCTGATCGCATTCGCCTTGGCGTGGAACGAGTTCCTGGGTTCGGCCGGAGCGCCGATCGGATTCGATGTCGAGGGCCACGGTCGTCAGGAAGAGTTCGCCGGCGACGCCGATCTCTCGCGCACGGTGGGCTGGTTCACCAGTAAGTACCCGGTGTCGCTGGCGGTCGGTGAGCTGTCCTGGGCACAGGTGGTGGCCGGTGATCCCGCGCTGGCGCCGGTCATCAAGGCGACCAAGGAGCAGCTGCGCGCATTGCCGGACGGCCTCACCTACGGTCTGTTGCGCTACCTGAACCCGGATGTGGAGGTCGCCGGGCCGGATCCGTCGATCGGTTTCAACTACTTGGGTCGTTTGGGTGCGGGCGGCGCCGACCTGTCGGACGACCTGTGGCGCATCGACCACGACGGGGTAGCGATCACCGCTGCCGCGACGTCGGTCCCCACACCCTTGGGGCACACCGTCGAACTCAACGCCGGTGTGATGGAGGACGCCGAGGCCGGGCCGCAATTGCACGCGACCTGGACATGGGCGCTATCGGCGTTGAGTCACCACCAGATTGACCGGATCAGCAGACTCTGGTTCGACTCATTGGCGGGGATCTGTGCGCATGTCCGCGCCGGTGGAGGCGGACTGACTCCGTCGGATGTCGTACCGGCGCAGCTGACTCAGCAGCAGATTGATCAGCTGCACGATCAGTACGAGATTGCCGACGTACTGCCGCTGACGCCGTTGCAGCAGGGGTTGTTGTTCCACTCGAACCTGGCCCCGGAGGCCATGGAGGGCAGCGACGACCTCTATGCCGTGCAGCTCGATGTGGCCCTGAGTGGACCGCTCGATCCGAAGCGGTTGCAGGAGGCCGTGCATACCGCGATCAGGCGGCGGCCGAATGTGGTGGCCACGTTCTTCGAAGAGTTCGGTGAACCGGTACAGCTCATCCCGGCAGACCCCGAGTTGGCTTGGCAATACGTCGAGCTGGACGGCGAGGGCGATGCTGAGGTGCAGGTCGATCGGCTTGCTGCCGCGGAACGGGCTGCGGTCTGCGACCTGGCCGGCCAACCGGCCTTCCGGGCCGCGCTGGCCCGGACGGGGACAGACCAGTACCGGTTCCTGGTCACCAACCATCACATCGTGCTCGATGGATGGTCGAAGCCGATCCTGCTGCAGGAGATCTTCGCGAGCTACTTCGGGGAGCGCCTACCGGCTCCGGTGGCGTACCGCAGGTTTGTCACGTGGCTCTCGGGGCAGGACAACAGCACCGCACGATCGGCGTGGGGCAAGGTCTTCGAAGGCTTCGAGACTCCGACACTGGTTGGGCCGCCGGGCCGCATGGTGCTGGGCCGGCGCGGCGTTGAGTCGTTCGAGGTGTCTGCCGAGACCACTCAGGCGCTCGGTGAGCTCGCGCGCTCCTGCCGCACCACCGTCAGTACGGTGCTGCAGGCGGCATGGGCACAGCTGCTGATGTGGCTGACCGGGCAGACCGACGTGGCCTTCGGCACCGCGGTGTCGGGCCGTCCGACGGACCTTGTGGGCGCGGAATCGATGGTGGGCCTGCTGATCAACACGGTGCCGGTCCGCGCGACCATCACCTCCGACACCACGATTGCCGGCCTGCTGACCCAGTTGCAGGGGGCCTACGGAGAGACGTTGGAGCACCAGCACCTGGCGCTCAACGAGATTCACCACGCCGTCGGACACGACCAGTTGTTCGACACGATGTTCGTGTACGAGAACTACCCCATCGACACGGCCGCGCTGTCCCGTGTGCATGAGCTGTCCATCACCGGGTTCAGTAATCGTGAGTACAACCACTATCCGCTTGCGGTCCAGGCAACACCGGGCCATGAGCTGGCACTCCGCGTCGAATTTGACACCGATGTCTTCAACGCCGTTCGAATTGGCAAGTTGGTCAAGAGGTTCCAGCGGGTGCTGGAGGCCATGACATCTGATGTTAAAGGGAAGAAGAAGGAGCCAACATGAGCGCCGATCCCACCCGGACTTTGTTGTCGATGGATCTTCTCGACGACGATGATCACGACCGGCTCGACGAATGGGGTAACCGCGCGGTGCTCACCGAGCCCGTCGCCGAACCCGTTTCGATCCCGGTGGTGTTCGCAGTCCAGGTGGAGCGCGCGCCGGAGACCGTCGCGCTGGTGTGCAGGGACAGGTCCTGGACCTACCGCGAGCTGGATCAGATCACCAACCGCATCGCCCACCTGTTGGCGGGCAACGGCGCCGGCCCGGGCGAGGTTGTCGGGCTGCTGGTTCCACGCTCGGGTGAGGCCATCATCGGACTGCTGGCCATCCTCAAGACCGGGGCGGCATACCTGCCGATCGACCCGGCTCATCCCGACGAGCGCATCAAGTTCATGGTGTCGGACGCCGGGCCGGTGGCAGTGCTCACCACGGCAGACCTGAGTTCACGATTCGACGGGCTCGACGTGGGCGTCATCGAAATCGACGATCCGCTGATCGATGGGCAGCCGAGCTCTGCGCTGACCGCGCCGGAGCCCGACGATCTGGCGTACATGACCTACACCTCGGGAACTACTGGTGTGCCCAAAGCGGTTGCGGTTACGCACCATAACGTGACTCAGCTGGTGGACGCAGTCCGTACGGATCTGCCCGCCCGTCCGGGCGAGGTGTGGTCGCAGTGGCATTCGCTGGTCTTCGACGTCTCGGTGTGGGAGATCTGGGGCGCGCTGCTGCACGGCGGGCGCCTAGTGGTGGTGCCCGAGTCTGTGGCGTCCTCGCCGGATGACCTGCATGAGCTGTTGATCAGCGAAAAGGTCAGTGTGCTTTGCCAAACGCCCTCCGCGGCAGGGATGTTGTCACCGGAACGGCTGGAGTCGACGACGCTCATCGTCGCCGGTGAAGCCTGCCCGACCGAACTGGTGGATCGGTGGGCGGCCAGCGGGCGCACGATGATCAATGCCTACGGCCCGACCGAGGCCACCATCTACGCGGCAATGAGCGGACCGTTGACACCCGGCTCGGGTGTGGCGCCGATCGGCTCGCCGGTGCCCGGTGCGGCCTTGTTCGTGTTGGACAAGTGGCTGCGGCCGGCACCCGAAGGCGTGGTGGGTGAGCTGTATGTGGCGGGCAACGGAGTGGCGCCCGGATACGCGCACCGGTCCGGTCTGACCGCATCTCGCTTCCTCGCTTGCCCATTCGGTGGGCCCGGTTCGCGGATGTATCGCACCGGAGATCTGGTGCAGTGGGGCGAAGACGGGCAGCTGCAATATCTGGGCCGTGCGGATGAGCAGGTCAAGATCCGTGGTTACCGGATCGAGCTGGGTGAGATCCAGGCCGCACTGGCACGGCTGGCCGGCGTGGAGCAGGCAGTGGTGATCGCTCGTGAAGATCGTCCTGGCGACAAGCGACTTGTCGGTTACATCATGGGGACCGCCGATCCGGTCGAGGCGCGCACCGCGCTGGCCGAGAGGCTGCCCGCATACATGGTTCCGGCCGCGGTGGTGGTACTGGACGCTCTCCCGTTGACGGTGAACGGCAAGCTGGACAAGCGTGCTTTGCCCGCGCCCGAATACCGCAGCGTCGGAACCGATTACCGGGCGCCGTCCGGGCCGGTGGAAAAGATCCTGGCGGATATCTACGCCCAGGTCCTCGGGGTTGACCGGGTAGGCGTGGACGAGTCGTTCTTCGATCTCGGTGGCGACAGCATCCTGTCGATGCAGGTGGTGTCGCGGGCGCGGGCGGCCGGGGTGCTGTGCCGGCCACGCGACATCTTCGTCGAGCAGACCGTAAGCGGAGTGGCGGCGGTGGCCACCCTCTCCGACGGCCAGGCTGATGTCATCGACGAGGGCATCGGTCCGGTACTGCCTACCCCGATCATTCACTGGCTGCACGAGGTGAAAGGTCCTGTCGACCAGTTCAATCAGACCATCGTCCTGCAGGCACCGGCCGGTGTCACCGAGGACGATGTGGTCGTCGTGCTGCAGGCGCTGTTGGACCGCCACGCCACGTTGCGGCTGCGTGCGGAGCCCGACGGCGCTGCCGGCGTGTGGTCGCTGCTGGTCCCGGAGACGGGCGCGGTGGACGCGCGCGAATGCCTGCGGGTCGCGGCGAGTTTGTCCGACGCGGAGTTGGTCGCGGCTCGTTCGCGCCTCAACCCGGCTGCCGGTGCCGAGCTCAGCGCGGTGTGGGTTCCCGAAACCCGCCAGCTTGCCCTCATGATCCACCACCTGGCCGTCGATGGTGTGTCGTGGCGAATTCTGTTGGAGGATTTGAACATCGCCTGGGTCCAGCATCACAGCGGGCAGCCGGTGGAGCTGCCCGCGGGCGGGACCTCATTCGCCCGTTGGGCCACCCTTCTGGACGAGCACGCACGCTCCGCGCAGGTGGTGGCGACGGCCGACGCATGGCGCGAGGTGACCGCGGTGCCCTCGGCATTGCCCGCCGTACTGCCCGAGCTGGATACCTACGCCACGGCCAAGACCTTGTCGGTGTCGCTCGACGCCGAGACCACTCGTGAGCTGCTCAGTGAGGTGCCCGCCGCGTTTCACGCTGGCGTGCAGGACATTCTGCTGATCGCGTTTGGACTGGCCTGGAACGAATTCCTGGACTCCGGTGTCGAGTCGATTGGTATCGGTGTCGAAGGACATGGGCGTCATGAAGAGCTGGCAGATGATGTAGACCTGTCGCGCACCGTCGGCTGGTTCACCACCAAGTACCCCGTCGCCCTGAGCGTCGGGGGGCTCGCCTGGCAGGACATCGTCGGCGGATCCGCGGCGTTGGGTCCAATCGTCAAGGGCGCGAAGGAACAACTGCGGGCACTTCCCGACCCGCTGACCTACGGGCTGCTGCGCTACCTGAATTCGGACGTCGACCTCACCGGTCCGGAACCGGCCATCGGGTTCAACTACCTCGGGCGGCTCGGCGCCGGCGCCGGCGATCTCACCGAAGAGCTGTGGCGCATCAATGAAGACAGTCTTTCTTCGGCGAGCGTGGCCTCCACCGTGTCCATGCCACTGATGTACACGGTGGATCTCAACGCCGGAATCGTGGAGGGTGGTCTGGGCGAAGAGTCCGGCGCACATCTGCGGGCCGGTTGGACGTGGGCGCCCTCGTCGGTCACCGAGCCCCAGGTACAGCGGCTGAGCCAGCTGTGGTTCGAGGCGCTGGCCGGCATCTGCGCGTATGTGCGCGCCGGTGGTGGTGGGTTGACCCCGTCCGATATCGCTCCCGCTCAACTGACCCAGCAACAGATCGACGAGCTGCACGAACAGCACGAGATCGTTGACGTACTGCCGCTGACGCCTGTCCAGCAGGGGCTGCTCTTCCACGCGACGCTGGCGCGGGGTGCCGGTGAGCTGGCCGAAGCGGTATCCAGTGACGTGTACGCGGTGCAGCTCGATATCACCATGGCGGGCGTCGTCGACCAGCTGCGGCTGCGCGATGCGGTGCACACCGTGGTCGGGCGTCACCCCAACCTGGCCGCCCGCTTCTGCACCCAATTCGGGGAACCGGTACAGGTGCTTTCCGCAGAGCCCGCGATCGCGTGGCGGTACCTGGACCTGCGCGGCGACGATCTGACACCCGACGACGAGGTTGAGCGGCTGTGCGCCGCTGAGCGAGCCGCCGTGTGCGATCTCATCGAGCGGCCGACGTTCCGCGCGGCGCTGATTCGCACCGAGGGCAACCAGCATCGCTTCGTACTGACCTTCCACCACATCGTGATCGACGGTTGGTCATTGCCGATCCTGCTGCAGGAAATCTTGGCAAGCTACTTCGGCCAGCGGCTGCCCGCCCCGGCGTCCTACCGGAACTTCGTGGGCTGGCTAGCGGATCAGGATCTCGATGCCGCCCGCCTGGCGTGGGGCCAGGTGCTGGAGGACGTCGAGTCCCCGACACTTGTCGCTCCGCCGGCACCTCCCGGACCGCGCGGGGTGCAGACCCGCCGGCTGTCCACCGAGATCACGCAGGCGGCGGGCAAGCTGGCGCGCACACAGCACACCACCCTCAGCACGGTGCTGCAGGCCACCTGGGCACAGATGCTGATGGCGCTGACGGGCCAGCATGACGTCACCTTCGGCACCGCGGTGTCGGGACGGCCGGCCGAACTTGCCGGCTCCGATTCGATCGTGGGTCTGTTGATCAACACGGTGCCCGTGCGTGCACGCGCAGGCGCGGACACCACAGTCGCCGATCTACTGGATCAGATGCAGCGCCTACACAACGACACCCTTGAGCATGAGCACTTGGCGCTCAACGAGATCCACCACATCGCCGGCCACGAGCTGCTGTTCGACACGCTGTTCCTCTACGAGAGCTACCCGATTGACACCAGTGCCTTCGGGGGCGCGCAGGAACTGGCGATCACCGGATTCTCCAACCGCGAGCACAATCACTACCCGCTGTCGGTGATGGCGCTGCCTGGCCATCAGCTGGGGCTGCACATCGAATACGACTCCGCACTGTTCGATGTGGAAACCATTCAGGGCCTGATCGATCGGTTCCAGCGGGTGCTGGAGTCCATGATCGCCGACCCGGCCCGGCGGCTGGCATCGGTGGCCGTCCTCGATGACACCGATCAGGAGCGGCTCGACGACTGGGGTAACCGTTCGGTGCTGACGCACCTGCCGGAGAAGGTGCTCTCGATTCCGGAGGTGTTCGCCCAACATGTGAAGCGCGCACCGGAGGCGGTCGCGCTGCGGTTCGAGGGCCGCTCGACAACCTATGGAGAGCTGGACGAGGCCGCCAACCGCTTGGCGAATCTGCTGGCCATCTACGGAGCCGGTCCCGGCGAGTCGGTGGCGCTGCTGATGCCGCGGTCGGACGATGCGGTCGTGGCGATCCTCGCCGTCCTCAAGACGGGAGCGTCGTACCTACCGATGGACCCGGCGGCTCCCGATAACCGCCTGGAGTTCATGCTTTCCGACGCGGCACCGGTGGCGGTGGTCACCACGGGTGAGCTGCGGGGTCGGCTGGACGGGTGGAGTGTGCCCATCGTCGAATTCGACGATGCCGAAGACGATCCCACCGGCGCCATCTACGGCAATGCGCCCTTGCTCACTCCCGCTCCCGATGACATCGCGTACACGATCTACACCTCGGGCACCACAGGTGTTCCCAAGGGCGTGGCCATCACGCACGGCAATCTCACGCAGACCCTGAAGTTTCCGCTCTCAAACCTGCCCATGGGGCCGGAAGAGACATGGGCACATACGGGTTCGCTGATCTTTGACATCACCGTGTGGGAAATCTGGGGCGCGTTGCTGCACGGTGGCCGCCTGGTCATCGTGCCGGATTCGGTGGTGCGCTCGCCGGGTGACCTACACGCCCTGCTGGTCGCCGAGAAGGTCAGCGCCGTATTCCAAACTCCTTCGGCGGCAGGCCTGTTGTCACCCGAGGGGCTGGAGCACACCACCCTGGCGGTCGGCGGTGAGGCCTGCCCGACGGATCTGGTGGATCGGTGGACGGCCAACGGACGTTCGATGATCAACGCGTACGGCCCAACGGAGACAACGATCTACGCCACCTTCGCGGAGTTGACGGCGGGAACGTCTGTGGTCCCGATTGGTTCGCCGGTGCCCGATGCTGCCCTGTTCGTCTTGGACACCTGGCTGCGTCAGGTACCCGAGGGCGTGGTCGGGGAGCTGTATGTGGCCGGGCACGGCGTGGGCGTGGGCTACGTGAACCGTTCCGGGCTGACCGCCTCGCGGTTCGTGGCATGCCCGTTCGGGGAGCCCGGCGCGCGCATGTACCGCACCGGTGACCTGGTGCGGTTAGGCGCGGACGGGCACCTGGAGTACTTGGGCCGCGCCGATGAGCAGGTCAAGATTCGTGGTTTCCGTATCGAGCTTGGCGAGATTCAGGCGGCGCTGGCAGAGCTGGACGGGGTCGATCAGGCGGTGATGGTCGTGCGGGAGGATCGTCCCGGCGACAAGCGCCTTGTCGGCTACGTCACCGAAGCTGTTGCCGGGAGCATTGATCCGGCCGAGCTGCGCGGTGCGCTGGCCAAGAAGCTGCCTACCTACATGGTGCCGGCAGCGGTGGTGAAGCTCGAGGCGCTGCCGTTGACGGTCAACGGCAAGCTGGACCGTCGGGCGCTGCCCGTACCCGAGTACGAGGCCGCCGCGCACTACCGTGCCCCGGTCACCGCGACCGAAGAGACAGTCGTCGGCATTTATGCCCAGGTGCTCGGCATCGAGCGGGTGGGTACCGACGACTCGTTCTTCGATCTGGGTGGTGACTCGATCTCGGCCATGCGGGTTGTCGCGGCCGTCAACACCGCACTGGACACCGAACTCTCGGTACGCACCATGTTCGAGTCTCCGACGGCCCGCGGCCTGAGCGTGCACCTGGACACCATGCGTGCTTCCGGAACCACCGGGCCCAGCTACGCGACTGTGCACGGGGCCGGTGCCACCGAGGTACGGGCCAGTGATCTCACGCTGGATAAGTTCTTCGACGTTTCGGCACTGAATACCGCTCCGGTCGAATCGCTTTCGAGCACGGCGGCGCGGACGGTGCTGCTGACCGGGGCGACCGGTTTCCTGGGCCGGTATCTGGTGCTGCAGTGGCTCAAAGAATTGGAGGAGGTGGACGGCACCCTGGTCTGCCTGGTGCGAGCCGCTTCCGATGAAGAAGCCCGCGCTCGTCTGGACAAGACGTTCGACAGCGGTGACGAGGAACTGCTGCACTACTACGAGAACCTGGCCGACGGACGTCTGCAGGTGATCGCCGGTGACAAGGCCGAGCCGAACATGGGCCTGGACCACGACACCTGGCAGCGGCTGGCCGAATCCGTGGATCTGATCGTCGATTCCGCGGCGATGGTCAACAGCGTGCTGCCGTACAACGAGTTGTTCGGCCCGAATGTGGTGGGTACAGCTGAACTGATCCGGTTCGCGCTGACCGCCAAACTCAAGCCGTACACCTATGTCTCCACCGCGGATGTGGGCCGGGAGATCGAGAAGTCGGTGTTCCTGGAGGACGCCGACATCCGGATCATCAGTGCTACCAGGCCTTCCGATGGCAGTTATGCCAACGGTTACGCCAACAGCAAGTGGGCGGGCGAGGTGCTGCTGCGCGAGGCGCACGACCACTTCGGGCTGCCGGTGGCGGTGTTCCGCTCGGGCATGATCATGGTCGATACCAGCCATGCGGGGCAGCTGAACGCCTCCGACACGGTAAGCCGAATGGTGCTGAGCATTCTGGCCACTGGCGTGGCGCCTCATTCCGTCTACGAGCTGGACGCCGACGGCAATCGACAGCGTGCCCATTTCGACGGGCTCCCTGTGGAGTTCGTCGCGGAGGCCATCACCACGCTGGGTGGCGGCACGGTGGGTCAGGGTGAATCCGCGCATTCTCCTGCGGGATTCGAGACGTATCACGTGATGAACCCGCATGACGATGGCATCGGTATCGATCAGTACGTCGACTGGCTGATCCAGGCCGGTCACCCGATCGAGCGCATCAGCGACTTCGGCGAGTGGGTTGCTCGATTCGAGGCCGGGCTGCTTGCCTTGCCCGATCGGCAGCGCCAGGGCTCGGTACTCCAGATGCTGCGGATACTGCAGCAGCACGGCTGGGACGGAAAGCCTCCGGAGCCGTCCACTGGACCCATGGCGCCTGCCGATCGGTTCCACGCCGCGGTACGGCAGGCGAAGATCGGTGCCGACCACGACATCCCGCAGGTATCTGCGCCGATCATCGCCAAATACGCCACGGACCTGCAACTGCTCGGATACCTCTGAGTCATGCTCGTCGAGCTGGAACGAATGGGATAGGGCCGCGGATATGTGGGGCGAGCTTTTAGGGCTGGCATTTATGGTGTCGCTCAACCCGATGCTGCTGGGCCTGGTCCTGGTGGTGATTTCCCGGCCCCGGCCGGTGCAGAACCTGCTCGCGTTCTGGGTGGGTGCGCTGATCGTGAACGTGCCCGCCTTCGTGATCTCGCTGTTCGCGCTGCATCTGGTGCCCAGCTTCGCGTCGTTCGCCAAGAACCTGACGACGGCCGACCCGGGCAGCTCGGTCAAGCCGTTGCAATTCGGCACGGGCGTGCTCGCGCTGGCGGTCGCGGTATGGATCGCGGTGCGGCTGCGGGCACGTAAGCGTGAGCCGCAGCCTGTCGCGAGCGGTAGCGGTGGCGAGGCATCGGTGCTGGTGCTGGAGGACGAAGAGCCCTCTGCCGCATCGCGGCCCGCCGGTCCCATCCGGCGTGTGATCAAGGATCTCGGCGGCAGGATTCAACGGCTTCTGGGCCGGGGAAAGAATGCGTGGGAGAACGGATCACTCTGGGTCGCACTGGTACTCGGCATCGGGTACATGCCGCCGCCGCCGCTGGTGCTCTTGGTCGATACGCTTGTGGTCGGTTCGGGGGCCGCGATGGGCACACAGGTCATCGCGGTGCTGGTGTTCATCTTCGTGGAATTGATTCTGTTCGAGATCGCGTTGTTCAGCTACGTTCTCGCGCCGGCGAAAACCCAGGCGGTGCTGGAACCGGTGCACAGATGGGCCGAGGCCCGGCGCTCGGAGATTCTGCTCGTCATCTTTGCGGTACTCGGCCTTTGGCAGCTGCTCATCGGCCTGGGCGTGGTGTAGCCGCCGGATCTAACTGCCCCGGAAGGTCTTCCGGTAGTGGGTGGGGCTCATCCCGAACCCGCGCCGTAGGTGATGCCGCAGATTCGCGGCCGAACCGAGGCCGGAGCGGCGTGCTACCTCGTCCACCGCGAGATCGTGTGACTCCAACAGCGCCCTGGCACATTCGACGCGCTGTTGCCGCACCCAGTCGCCCGGAGAGAGGCCGGTCTCGTCGCGGAAGCGGCGGTTGAAGGTCCGCACGCTCATGCGTGAACGATCGGCCAGCTGCTGCACCGTCAACGGCTCGGTCAGATTTGCCAACGCCCAATCGCGGGCGGGCGCCGTTGAATCCCCGGTGCATTCGGGCAGCGGGCGGTCGATGAATTGTGCCTGTCCACCCTCCCGCCACGGCGGCACCAGGCAGTATCTGGCCACATCGTTGGCCGCCGCGGTGCCGTGATCCTGCCGAACGATGTGCAGGCACAAGTCGATTCCCGAGGCAAGACCCGCGGACGTGAGAACATTGCCGTCATCGACGAATAGAACCGTATCGTCCAGCAGCACACGCGGATACAGTGCGCGGAAGTCGCCGGCCTTATGCCAATGTGTGGTCGCCCGGCGCCCGTCGAGGAGGCCCGCGGCCCCCAGCACGAAGGCCCCGGTGCAGATGGACACCATGCGGGTTCCGGGGCGGATGGTGTTGAAGGCGGCGTGTAGATCCTCGGCCAGTTCACCCCGAACCCGCGACGGCGGATACTGAGTACCCGGAACAATCACGGTGTCCGCAAGGGCCAGCGCCGCCGGCCCCTCTTGCGGGGTGATGGCGTATCCCGAGGTGGTCTGAACCGGTGCCGCGGTCAGCCCGCAGGTGATGACGCGATAACGCTCCGCGCCGGCCTGGCCGAGTATCAGCGACGGGATGGTCGCGTCGAAACCGATCAGTGGCTCGAGCATCAGCACCACCACGGTGTGCACCATGGCACGATCTTTACACCTATTGGCATTTATGCCAATTGTGAGAGCCGTCGGCATCGGTCAGCCTTGGCGGGTGACGCAGTATCTGCCCGGGACTTCCCGCCGCCACCTTCATCCCGCCTGGATCATCGCCGGGGTCGCCTTCGTCGCGGTGCTGGCCGCCGCCGGATTCCGTTCGGTCCCCGGTGTTCTGATGGACCCGCTGCACGCCGAGTTCGGGTGGTCGCACGCGACGATCGGGTTGGCCATGTCGGTCAACATGACCTTGTTCGGCCTCACCGCCCCGTTCGCCGCCGCGTTGATGGACAAACTCGGGATACGTCCGGTGCTGGCGGCAGCGCTCACCCTCATCGCGGTGGGCACCTTCCTCGGGATCTTCATGACGGCCTCGTGGCAGCTATTGGTGCTCTGGGGTGTGCTGGTGGGCGTGGGAACCGGGTCGATCTCGATGGGTTTCGTGGCGACCGTTGCGACCAGGTGGTTCGTCGCGCGGCGTGGATTGGTCACCGGCGTCTTGACGGCCGCCAGTGCCACCGGGCAGCTCATCTTCTTGCCTTTGGTGGCTGTGGTGACCGGTGCTTATGGCTGGCGCTGGGCATCGGTGATCGTTGCGGCAGCCGCGCTTGCCGTGGTGCCCCTTGTCGCACTTTTTATGCGAAACCGGCCTGCGGACAAGGGCGTTGGCCCCTACGGTGCCGATGCTGACGAGCCGGCGGCATTGTCGGGTGGATTCGGTGCGGCCTGGCAGGGGCTGGCGATAGGCGCCCGGCGGCCGGTGTTTTGGCTGTTGGCGGGAAGCTTTGCGATCTGCGGGATGACCACCAACGGGCTGATCGGCACCCATTTCATTCCGGCCGCGCATGACCATGGCATGCCTGCCACGATCGCGGCGGGCCTGCTCGCGCTCATCGGTGTCTTCGACGTGGCCGGGACGGTGTTCTCGGGATGGCTCACCGATCGTGTCGATGCTCGCATTCTGTTGGGCATCTACTACTTTGGCCGCGGTATCTCGCTGATGTTGTTGCCCGCGCTGCTTTCTCCCCGGGCGGAGCCGTCCACCTGGGTGTTCATCATTTTTTATGGATTGGACTGGGTGGCCACCGTGCCGCCGACCATCGCGTTGTGCCGCGTCTACTTTGGTGAGCACACACCCGTGGTGTTCGGGTGGGTGTTCGCCTCGCACCAGCTCGGAGCGGCGGTGGCGGCGGCAGGTGCGGGATGGCTACGCGATCAACAGGGCAACTACGACACGGCCTTCCGGCTGGCCGCCGGGCTATGTGTGGTCGCGGCGGTGATGTGCCTTTCGGTGCGGGATCGGCCGTCAGGTGATCAGCAGGTCGCGATAGATCAAGTTGACGGCGACGTAAATGACGATCGTTGCGAGGTCCTCCGCGAGCAGGCCGACCGCGGGCGCGCGGAGTTTGCCGAAGAAGTCAAATAATCCCTTGGACAGTAGGCGAAATATCCGTACAGTTTCTCACGAACAACAGCACACGGGTGGTGCGGGCCGGATGTGGATCGGTTAACTGTTAATTCATAGGTCGCGGGTTCGAATCCCGTCAGGGTCTCAGGGATCCTGTAGCTCAGCTTGGTAGAGCAATGACTTCGGTCGGCAGCTCACATGCTCGCGCCACCCGTACAACTGAATGCTTGCAGGTGGCGCGGGCCGGAATGGATCGGTTACCTCAGGAGCGGGAAGCCCGGGTTGGAATCCCGGCGGGTCATTCGCATGGGCCCGTGGTGTAGCTGCCAGAGCACGCCCGCCATCGTGTCGGTGCATGCGCACATGCCCGCGCCACAGTGCAATCGGTGCATGCGCACATGCCCGCGCCACAGTGCCGGGTTCGGCTTGGGCGCACAGCCCGCCTCGGAGATCTCGACGATCCGCCGCACCAGGCCGATCGGATCCGTTGCGGCAGCGCGGAAGACCACATCGGCGGCCTCACGAGTAAGCGCCTCCGCCGAGGTGTAGTACGTCCCGCCCGATGTCCCGAGAGTGAGAAACCGGTGCAGCTGGGCATCCTCGGCCGTGGCATACGTGTATCCGCCGGCCGAGTTGGCGATCTGCCGTCCATCGGCAGGCCGGGACTGCGGCGTGCGCCGCCTACTGATCCTGCGCAGTACATCCATCATGGTGTTCTCTCTCCTTCCTCGGGTGGGGTGCGGGCGTGTAGGTAGTCACCGGATCTTGATCAGTGGGAGTGATAACCGGCGACTTCCGGCTCGCACCGTCGACCAGCAGGTGATGTGGGCATGTGAAGTTGCCGACCGGATTCGGGATTCGAACCCAATAGCCAGTTGATAACCGGCCGACGTCCGGCCCACATCCCCCGCTGATCATGAAAATCGTTTGGCCGCTTGCACTGTGGCGCGGGCATGTGCGCATGCACCGATTGCACTGTGGCGCGGGCATGTGCGCATGCACCGACACGATGGCGGGCGTGCTCTGGCAGCTACACCACGGGCCCATGCGAATGACCCGCCGGGATTCCAACCCGGGCTTCCCGCTCCTGAGGTAACCGATCCATTCCGGCCCGCGCCACGTGCAAGCGGCCAAACGATTTTCATGATCAGCGGGGGATGTGGGCCGGACGTCGGCCGGTTATCAACTGGCTATTGGGTTCGAATCCCGAATCCGGTCGGCAACTTCACATGCCCACATCACCTGCTGGTCGACGGTGCGAGCCGGAAGTCGCCGGTTATCACTCCCACTGATCAAGATCCGGTGACTACCTACACGCCCGCACCCCACCCGAGGAAGGAGAGAGAACACCATGATGGATGTACTGCGCAGGATCAGTAGGCGGCGCACGCCGCAGTCCCGGCCTGCCGATGGACGGCAGATCGCCAACTCGGCCGGCGGATACACGTATGCCACGGCCGAGGATGCCCAGCTGCACCGGTTTCTCACTCTCGGGACATCGGGCGGGACGTACTACACCTCGGCGGAGGCGCTTACTCGTGAGGCCGCC
The DNA here is from genome assembly GCF_001605725.1 of Mycobacteroides immunogenum. NCBI lineage: Bacteria > Bacillati > Actinomycetota > Actinomycetes > Mycobacteriales > Mycobacteriaceae > Mycobacteroides > Mycobacteroides immunogenum. Next base: position 4,685,761 of record NZ_CP011530.1, on the reverse strand, counting down.
GATGTGGTCTTCCGCGCTGCCGCAACGGATCCGATCGGCCTGGTGCGGCGGATCGTCGAGATCTCCGAGGCGGGCTGTGCGCCCAAGCCGAACCCGGCACTGTTCGCGCTGGCCATCGCGGCGTCCTGCGAGGACGTCGACGGCCGTCGCGCGGCATGCGCCGCCCTGCCCAGGGTGGCGCGTACCGGGACGCACCTGTTCCAGTTCGCGAACTATGTCGAGCAGTTCCGCGGCTGGGGTCCGGCGCTGAGGCGGTCGGTCGGCAGCTGGTACCTGGACAAGCCGGTCGATCAACTGGGTTACCAAGTGGTCAAGTATCGGCAGCGGGATGGATGGACGCACCGCGACCTGTTGCGCTTGGCTCACCCCAAGGCCACGGCGGCCGATCGGCGGGCGTTGTTCGAGTTCGTGGTCCGGGGCACCGGCGCGGCCGAGTTGCCCGCCGTCGTGCAGGACTTCCTGGACGCGCAGTCGGCCACCACACCCGGGCAATGGGCGCAGATCGTCGGGCGTGGTAACGGGCTGTCCTGGGAGATGCTGCCCGATGCCGCGCTCAACGTCGCGGAGGTTTGGGAGGCCTTGCTGGACAAGGGTGTTCCGCAGACGGCGCTCATGCGTCAGCTGCCGCGCCTGACCCGGCTGGGTCTGTTGTCGGGTTCTGCCGGTGCGGCAGTGGGCGCGCAGCTGCAGGATGGCGCCCGGCTGCGTAAGGGCCGGGTGCACCCGGTGAACGTCCTGCTGGCCGCACGCACCTATGCCTCGGGGCGTTCGGACCGCGGTGCGAGCACCTGGACTCCGGAGCCCCGGATCATCGATGCGCTGGACGCGGCGTTCTACGCCGCATACGGTGCGGTCGAGCCGTCCGGTGGACGTGTGCTGCTGGCACTGGACATCTCGGGGTCGATGGACTGCCGGATCTCGGGGCTGCCGCTGAGCTGCCGGGAGGCGTCGGCGGCCCTGGCGCTGGTGTCCGCGAGCATCGAAAGCGATTATCAGGCAATCGGTTTCACCGCAGGTGCGGATTGGCGCAAGCCGGCCGTCCAGCGGCTCGACATCACTGCACGGCGCCGGCTCGACGATGTCTGCCGGTACACGGCCGCGCTGCCGATGGGTGGCACCGACTGCGCGCTGCCGATGGTGTGGGCGCTGAAGAACCGCCTGGAGTTCGACGCGATTCACATCTACACAGATAACGAGACCTGGTACGGCGACATTCATCCGCACCAGGCGCTCGCCGAGTATCGGCAGCGGATGGGGCTCGATACCCGTCTGGTGGTCGTCGCGATGACGGGCGCTCGTAACACGATCGCGGACCCGGCAGATCCGCGGCAGTTGGATGTGTCCGGGTTCGATTCGGCTGTGCCGCAGCTGTTGTCGGACTTCACCGCCGGACGGCTGTAGTGGCGGCGGCGGGGGGGGGGGGGGGTGGCCCCCCCCCCCCCTTGGCCCGGGGGGGGGGGGGGGGGGGGGGGGGGGGGGGGGGGTGGGGGGGGCTTGCCCCCCCCCGCCGTTTCGGCATGAGCGGTCAGGTGGGGTAGCCGGTGGGTATGTGATGATCGGGGCGTGAGCACCGAACCGAGCACCGGCCTCGACAAGGACATGATGCCCGTGCCCCACGCGCATCCCCACGTCTACGAGGGCCGGTGGCCGGTGCGGATGGCCGATGTCGATTCCGGTGGGCGGCTGCGGCTGGACGGGGCTGCCCGGCACATCCAGGACATCGGCCAGGATCACCTGCGCGGAGTTGAGGCGGAGGAGACCCACCCGTTGTGGATCGTGCGCCGCACCATGATCGACGTCATCAAGCCGATCGATTTCAAGGAGGGACTGTGGTTGCGCCGGTGGTGTTCGGCAACCTCCAATCGGTGGTGCCAGATGCGGGTGCGACTGGACGGCCGGGACGGCGGGCTCGTCGAATCCGAGGCGTTCTGGCTTCACGTCAGCCGCGAGACGCAGGGTCCGGCGCGCATCGACGACGACTTCCTTGCCACCGTCGCGTCGACGACCGACGTCGATCGGCTGCGGTGGAAGCCCTATAACAAGCCCGGGAGCCGCGAGACCGCGACAGATATCCGGGAGTTCCCGGTGCGCTATACCGATATGGATCTGTTCGATCACATGAACAACTCCGTGTACTGGAGCATCGTGGAGGATCACCTCTCCCGGGAGCCCGAGAGCCGGACCGCGCCATTCCGGGTAAGCCTTGAGCATGACTCCGCGGTTTCGCTGGGGGACAAGCTCGAGATCATCACGAACGTCTATGAGGACGGAACCGAGTTAGGCGTCTCCGGCCGCAGTGTAACGACGCTCACATATGTCGTTGGCAACGAAGTGAAGGCCCTCGCCTCGATCTTCGCTCGATAACTAGACACGGTGTCGGTCGTTTAACAGTATGAGCGTTCTGAACAGGGGATTGTTGGTTACCGGCCGGTAGCAACAGTACGGGCGTACGATTAGCCGCTTCGCAAGGTTCGCAAAAGACTGTCAATGCCTAGCGAAAATTGGCAGCGGGAACGGGTGGACCTGCGCATATGGTCTGTGACATCGTCGTAACAGTCAACGCAGTGAACGTGCCTGAGCGTTAACAATCTGTCCGTGGCAGAAAATCGGACAGCCAAACGTCAGGGCAAGTAACAGAGGAGCACCAATGTCGAATGTCGGCAAGCCGCGCACAGCGGCCGAAATCCAGCAGGACTGGGACACCAACCCCCGCTGGAAGGGCATCACCCGCGACTACACCGCCGCCCAGGTCGAGGAGCTGCAGGGTAGCGTCGTCGAGGCCAACACCCTGGCCACCCGCGGCGCCGAGATCTTGTGGGACGCCGTCACCAAGGGTGACGACTCGTACATCAACGCGCTGGGCGCCCTGACCGGCAACATGGCCGTTCAGCAGGTTCGCGCCGGCCTCAAGGCCATCTACCTGTCCGGTTGGCAGGTTGCCGGTGACGCCAACCTCTCCGGCCACACCTACCCGGACCAGAGCCTGTACCCGGCCAACTCGGTGCCGGCCGTGGTTCGCCGCATCAACAACGCCCTGCTGCGCGCCGACGAGATCGCTCGCGTCGAGGGTGACACCAGCGTCGACAACTGGCTCGTGCCGATCGTCGCCGACGGTGAGGCCGGCTTCGGTGGCGCGCTGAACGTCTACGAGCTGCAGAAGGCCATGATCGCCGCGGGTGCCGCCGGCACCCACTGGGAGGACCAGCTGGCCTCGGAGAAGAAGTGCGGCCACCTCGGTGGCAAGGTGCTGATCCCCACCCAGCAGCACATCCGCACCCTGACCTCCGCTCGCCTGGCCGCGGACGTCGCCAACACCCCGACGGTCGTCATCGCCCGCACCGACGCCGAGGCCGCCACCCTCATCACCTCCGATGTGGACGAGCGCGACAAGCCGTTCGTCACCGGCGAGCGCACCTCCGAGGGCTTCTACAACGTGCAGAAGGGCATCGAGCCCTGTATCGCGCGTGCCAAGGCCTACGCTCCCTACGCCGACCTCATCTGGATGGAGACCGGTGTGCCGGATCTCGAGGTTGCCCGCAAGTTCGCCGAGGCCGTCAAGGCTGACTTCCCGGACCAGCTGCTGTCCTACAACTGCAGCCCGTCCTTCAACTGGAAGCAGCACCTGGACGACTCGACCATCGCCAAGTTCCAGAAGGAACTGGGTGCCATGGGCTTCAAGTTCCAGTTCATCACCCTGGCCGGCTTCCACGCCCTGAACTACTCGATGTTCGATCTGGCCTACGGCTACGCCCGCGAGGGCATGACGGCCTACGTCGACCTGCAGGAGCGCGAGTTCGCTTCCGAGGCCCGTGGTTACACCGCCACCAAGCACCAGCGCGAGGTTGGCGCCGGTTACTTCGACAAGATCGCCACCACGGTCGACCCGAACACCTCGACCGCAGCGCTCAAGGGCTCGACCGAAGAGGGCCAGTTCCACTAAGCCCGCTGGTTCCCTTGCCGAGTAGACGTAAATGCACCCGACACACCCGGGAGACACGAGCTTTTACGTCTACTCGCCGGAAAGAAATGACTCTCGGTGTGACCCACTGAGTTGACAGCACAGGCCCCGCCCACGTATCCCGTTGGGCGGGGCCTGTGTGCTGGATGGATGAGCCGCTTGCGCGAAGACCATCAGATACGACCAAAACTAACAACGATGTTCAGGGAGTTGCACGAAGATGACGGATGGAATCACGCGCGTAGGAGTCATCGGCGCGGGGCAGATGGGCGCCGGTATCGCCGAGGTGTCGGCACGCGCCGGTGTCGACGTGCTGGTGTTCGAGACTACCGAGGCGCTCACCACCGCGGGGCGCGACCGGATCACCAAGTCGCTGGATCGCGGTGTGTCAGCCGGCAAGATCACCGAGCGTGAGCGCGATGCTGCCGTCGCGAACTTGAAGTTCACCACCGATCTGGCCGACTTCTCCGATCGTCAGCTGGTCATCGAGGCCGTCATCGAGGATGAGGCCATCAAATCCTCGATTTTCGCCAAGCTCGACGAGGTGATCACGGATCCCGACGCGGTGCTGGCGTCGAACACCTCCAGCATCCCGATCATGAAAATCGCTGCGGCGACTAAGAATCCGGGCCGGGTGCTCGGCCTGCACTTCTTCAACCCGGTACCGGTACTGCCGCTCGTCGAGCTGATCTCGACGCTGGTGACCACCCCAGAAGCGGCCGCGCGCACCGAGACCTTCGCGAGCGAGGTGCTGGGCAAGCAGGTTGTGCGCGCCGCCGACCGCTCAGGCTTCGTGGTCAACTTCTTGCTGGTGCCGTACCTACTTGCCGCCATTCGGATGGCCGAATCCGGTTTCGCCACAGTCGAAGATATCGACAAGGCCGTGGTGGCGGGGCTGTCGCACCCGATGGGACCGCTGCGTCTATCCGATCTGGTCGGCCTGGACACCCTGAAGCTCATCGCCGACTCGATGTACGACGAGTACAAGGAGCCGCTGTACGCGGCGCCGCCACTGCTGCTCCGCATGGTTGAGGCCGGGCGTCTCGGCAAGAAGACCGGCGCCGGGTTCTACGAGTACAAGGCCAAGTAGCCACCCCACCGTGCGAGGGCATACCGCACGCACCGATCCCAGCCCGATTGTGTGCGTACGGTATGCCCTCGGGCGGTAGCGTCGGCGTATGCCTTCGGTATCGGTGAACGGCCAGTCCTTTCATTACACCGACAGCGGCGGTGACGGACCGCCGATCTTGCTGTCTCACCCGATGTTCCTCGACGCCGTGCACATGATCCCGCTGGCGAATGTGCTTGCGGCAGATGGCTACCGCGTAGTGGCCTTCGACCAGCGGTGCCACGGTGACACGAGGTTCGATGGCAGGCCGTTCGCGCTCACCGAGTGCGCCAAGGACGCGTTGGCTTTGGCGTCGGCGCTGGGAATCGAGCGAGCCATCTTCGCCGGTGAGTTGCTCAGTGCCACCATCGCTATGCATGCGGCATTGCTGGAACCGGAGCGGGTGGTGGGTCTACTGCTTATCGGTGCGACCGCATACCCCACCGACCCTGGCGAGATCGCCTCGCTGAGTGTCGGTTTAGCGCAATGGAAGGAGTCCGGGCCGCAGGCTTCCGAGTTTGCGCGCATCGCTCAGGCCGCGACCGGATCATCGCAGGCCGCCGCGGATTTGATGGATAGATGGCGCGGCACCGATTGGCAACAGGTGCAGGTGATGGCAGATGCCTGGCTCGGCCGTCCGGGCGTCACCGAGAACCTGGGCGGCGTTACCTGCCCGGCGGTGGTTGTCCACGGCAGCAGCGAGTTCTACATACCGCTCGCGCACGGACACAACGTCTACGAAAACCTGGGTGGCCCCAAACGTTTTGGCACTGTCGAGCGGCAGTTTCAGGCGCTGAGCATCGTGCAGGATCCCCAAACCCTGGATCTGGTACGGGGACTCATGCGGGAGTTACTGCCCGTATAGCGCCGAGCAGCATGATGCCGGAGGACAGCCCGGCCCGCCAGACCCGCATGTCGATGCTCAATGTCGTGGCGTTGTCGATGTCGTACACCGTCCATTGACAGGCGGAAGGATCCGGCGGGATCACGTTGTTCTCCCATTGATGGACGAAGGTGTCGATCTTCAACAGCTTCTCGATCGACTCGATGAGGTCCGGATCGTCTGGGGTGATTGCCATGTTCAGGCGGAGCCACGCGATCAGCCAGTCCGATGAGGACTGCCAGTCGAGCACGATCTCGGGGGTTCGGCGCCCGATGTAATGCCAGTACAGAAAATTCGGTGAAATCCACAGTCCCTTGAAGAGCCTCAGGAACTCCGAATTGGCATTGATGATCGTCCATGCCGGCGTGAGAAAAGCTGCCGGGTTCGGGTTGACGGACTCGAGGTAGTCGGAGATATCTGCCGGAGGGGCGCTCATGATGGGGACCGGTGGTGGCTTGTGCACGAGCAGATGCAAGTATCCGCTTTCCCACTGTGACAGCTGTAGTGCTTCCGCCAGCGACCGCAGCCCACGGGCGCTTGGCGGTACACCCGATTCCACACCCTGTATCCACCTCAGGCTGAAACCCGTGGCATGCGCGAGACCCAGCTGGGTCATGTCATGCCGCTCTCGCGCCGACTTGATGAAGGCGCCAAATTCATTAGGCAAAGTCATTACCTTTGGTTGCGCAAAAAGACTGCGTATCTAAGTGTATTGACCCTGGTAGCCGTGGGATGATTAATTCGGACAGCAAAGTGACACGCCCCGGGATTCGTGCACGAGGGGTTCGGGGCGCTCACTTGCTACACCCGGGCGAATTCGTCCGCAGTGCTCCATGCTTCGCGTTCGGCCGCGTATGCCGCGCGTTGATGATTGCGGAAGTCGGCTATTGACGTCGCATTTTGGGCAAGGAATGTGGAGTACTGCGCCATCGAGAACTCACCCTCGGTGATCGTGACGCCGCCGCTGCCACGCCCGGTGGCAAGCTCATCCCGCAGCTCGAGGAGCTCTGCCGCGCTGACCGGATACCAGCTGATCTGATCGAAGAAGCGCAGCAGCCAGGGTGTACCGGGTTCGAATGCGCCCGCATTAGCGGGATGCCGGTGGTTCCAGATCTGCACCGTGCGGCCCACCAACTGGTACCCACCCGGACCTTCCATGCCGTAGACGCATAGATACGCCCCGCCGATCCCGACCGCGTTCTCCGGTGTCCAGGTGCGGGCCGGGTTGTATTTGGTGGTGACGAGCCGGTGCCGCGGATCGACGGGGGTCGCGACAGGAGCGCCCAAATAGACATCACCCAGTCCGAGCACCAGATATGAGGCGTCGTAGACAGTGCGATAGACGTCGTCAACGGTGTCCAAACCATTGATACGCCTGATGAATTCGATGTTCCATGGCATCCACGGGGCGTCCGCGCGCACACCGAGCCGGTAGCGCTCCATGGCATCGCGGACCGAGGGATCGTCCCAGGACAACGGCATGGCCACCCGGCGGCTCGGTACCACCAGCTGATCGGATGCGGGCAGATGCTCATCGATATCGTCGAGCAGCCCCAGCACCTTGCCCATCGGCAGCCGGTCGGGATCGAAGTGCACCTGAAGCGACCGAATGCCGGGCGTCAGATCCACGATTCCCTTGGTGTGCGTGTCCTCCAGTCTCTGATGCAACGCATGTACGCGTGCACGTAGCGCCAAATCCAGTGTGATGTCGCCGTATTCGACCAAGATGTTGTCGTCGCCGCTACGGCGGTATGTCATGTCGGGTGCGTCGTCGCGAGCCGGGCGATAGGCCAACACGCCGTCATCGCCGTCTCCCCGGGTGGAGAACACCGACGGCCAGTGCCCCCGACGATCGATACCGATCGAGCGCAGCGAAGCGCTACGCGAGGCTTCGATCTTGACGAAGCGCAGAGTGTCGCCCGCCCGCAATTGCCCCAGCTTCCACCGATCGGCCGAGACCACCGTGACGGGGCAGACAAACCCGCCCAAGCTGGGGCCGTCGGGGCCCAGCAGAATCGGGGTGTCCCCGGTGAAGTCGAGAGCCCCGATGGAGTACGCGTTGTCGTGGATGTTCGACGGATGCAGGCCGGCCTCGCCGCCGTCTGTGCGCGCCCATTGCGGCTTGGGGCCGATGAGCCGCACTCCGGTGCGATCGGAGTTGAAGTGCACCTCGTAATCGGTCGACAACAGTTCGTCGATGTCGCTACGGGTGAAGAAGTCGGGGGCGCCGTGCGGTCCCTCGGTAACGGCGAGCTCCCAGTGGTGGCCGATCGCCGGTTGGGCGGTGCCCGGAATGCACTGCGGTTCAGCGTCGACGGAGTCACCCAAGGTCAGGACGTCGCCGGCGGCCAGCGCACGGCCCGCCGGGCCGCCGAATCCGCCGAGGGTGAAGGTAGCGGAGCTACCCAGGAACCGGGGGACCTCGATGCCGCCGGCGATGAGTATGTAGATGCGCATCCCGGTGTCGGCTGCGGCGCCCACGGCGAGAGTGCCGTCTGCGGGGACGGTGACGGCGCGCCACTGGGGGACCGGGCGGCCGTTCACGGTCACCAGTGCCGGTGCCCCGGTGACGCAGACCAGGGTCGCGTCGGTGAAATGCACAGTGGGGCCGGCAAGTGTGGCCTCCAATCCTGGCGCCCCTTCGGAGTTTCCGACGGCACGGTTGCCCAAACGGAACGAGAGATCGTCCATCGGGCCGGACGGGGGCACTCCCACTTGCCAGTACCCGGTGCGTCCCGGCCAATCCTGGACTGTGGTGAGCATGCCGGGTGCCGTGACCTTCATGGTGCCGCTCATAGGCTTTCCACCACCATCCGCACCGGGGTGGGATCGAAGCCATTGCACGGGTTGTTGATCTGCGGGCAATTCGATACCAGCACCAAGGTGTCCACCTCGGCACGCAGCTTGATCTTCTTGCCCGGTGCCGAGAGTCCGTCGACGATGCCCAGCGTCCCGTCGTCATCTACCGGGACATTCATGTAGAAGTTGATGTTGGACACCAAGTCTCGTTTACCAAGGCCCCACTTGGCGCCTTCCAGCAGGAAGTTCTCCACGCAGGCGTGCTGATGTTTGGTGTGGTGTCCATAGCGCAAGGTGTTCGACTCCTGGGAGCACGCGCCGCCGATGGTGTCATGGCTGCCCACCTCGTCCTCGACGATGGTCATCAGCGGACTGCCGTCCTCGGCGCGCAGCACAGTTCCTGTGCGCAGGAACAGGTTTGACTGTGCGGCGATGGTCGCCTGTGCCGAGTAGCGCACCGAGGTATCCGCTGCCGAGTACAGCAGAGTGTCCACTGCCTGGTTACCCTTCAGATCGATGATGGTGAGTACATCACCGGCGCAGACCACGGTGCTCCACGGTGCACGGGCCGGGACCACCTCATCGAGAACCGTACGTGTCACAGTGCCTCTCCATTCTGTGCTGCGGCCCACGCGTCTTCGGTATTGAGCACAGCGCGTTGATATTCCGGTTCGGTGTTGGGCAGCTCGACCAGTTCGTCGAGCGCGGGCCAGGCCAGCACCTGCACGGGACCGGTATCGAAGGTGTCCGATGGATCCAGGGGGTGCGCGGTGTTGACCAGCAGAGCGATGACGGGCAGGTGGATCAGAAGGTCCACGGTGGCCCCGGGGCCGGCGGTGCCGCTGCTGAGCAACGTGCCGTCGGCCGCAACGCGGACCCCGTGGAAGAACGACACCGATGGGCCGACATCGCGCGGGGACAGCCCGTGTTTGGCGGCGGCCAGCGTGAACAGCTCACGACCGGCTGGGCTCGCGGAATAGAGTTCACCTGCACCGTATTTGGCGGTGTTCGCCGTCAGTGTGGTGGTTCCGCAGAAGGTGTCGTGGTGCCCGGAACTGTCGGCGACGATGGTGGCCAGTATCCGGGCCTGATCCGAGAGCAGCGGATGCCCGCTGCCGAGATAGGCCTGCCACGGAACCTTGACGGTGTCGGCGACGTTGAGCCGCTCCCATGGGGCGTCCGCTCGCAACAGGACCATGCTCACGCAGCCGGATCCGGTGACGTCGGTCAGCCGCAACCGGGTACCACGGCCCAGCACCTTGGTGGCGTATCGCCCGCCGGGGATGGTCTCGGCCCAGGTGAGCGTCAGCGGGTCGACATCGTGGGGAGCCCACGGCCAGTCGGAGGCTGGCAGCACGGGCATCGAATCGGTGATCTGGCCCGCCTGCGCGCGGGCATGGTCCCGGGCGCCCTTGGTGGTTGCGGTCGTCATCAGGAGATCTCCTCGGTGGTTGAAGCGGCATGCCGCGGGTAGGCAACAAGCCCGGCGATGAGCACCGCGACAATGCAGATCGGGGCCATCCACACCAGGTATGGGTGTTCCCCGGTGGGATCGAAGACGGCCGCGCGCGGCCAGGAGAGATTGAGAATCATGAACGCGCCATAGCCGACGGCGAGGATGTTGATCGGGAGCCCGAATTTCCCGAGCGAAAAGAGCTTTCGCCCGTCGGCGTCGGTCTGGCCCTTGTTACCGTCCCACTTGCTACCGCCGATCCCCAAGCGGCGCAACAGCAATGGTGTGGTGACCATCAGGTAGGCCAGGTAGATCAGGGCGATGCAGACGCTGCACAAGCTGGTGAACAGTGCGGCGTTGCCGAAGTTGACCACCAGAATCAGCACACAGCAGACACCGACGACCACCGCGGGCGCGATCGGTGTACCCGTGCGTGGGTTCACGTGTGACAGCACAGAGGAGAAGGGCAGCTTGCCGTCGCGGGCCATCGAGAACATCAGCCGGGAGGCGGCGGTCTGAATGGCGAGCGTGCAGACGAACACCGCGATCGCGACATCGATGAGCAGCAGGGTGCCGAACGGGGAAGCCAGCTTGCTGTCCAATACATAAGGAAGGCCGCCGGTGGCGAGCTGGCCGTCGGTCAGGCTGGGTGCCGCCATGAGCGCGCCCAGAATCATCAGCGCACCGCCGATCGCCGACACCACGATCGCCGAGAGGATGGTGCGCGGTGCGACCCGGCGCGGGTTGCGAGTCTCCTCGGCCAGCTCGCTGGCCGACCCGAATCCGACCAGTACGTACGCGGCCATCAATCCCGCGGCCAGGAACGCCCACGGGTATCCGCTGCCCGCGTCACCGGTGTGCAGCACCACGCTCGGGCCGCGCTCGGCGTGCCAGAACAGCATGCCTACCACCGCGACCACGCCGACGATCTCGCAGGTGACGCCGATGGAGTTGATCCGGGACATCCAATTGACGCCGACCGCGTTGATGGCGGTGGTCGCCACCAACAGCAGTGATCCCAGCAGCACGGCGTTCGACGCGCCGCTCACACTCGTCAATGACGAGTCCGTGCCGATGAGCTGAAATCCGCTCCAGACCGTTGGCAGCACTACCTGCAGTGCGATGGCCGCGGCCGACGCGGTGACGATCTGGGCGATGATCATGAACCAGCCGGCGAACCAGCCCACCACGGCACCGCCGAGGCGGCGGGCCCATTGGTAGATGGCACCCGAGATCGGATAGCGCGCGGCGAGCTCGGCGAAGTTCAGCGCCACCATGTACTGCCCGGCGAAGACGATGGGCCAGGTCCAGAAAAAGGCAGGACCCCCGAAGCTGAACCCGAACGCGAACAGCTGGAAGATCGTCGTCAGGATCGAGACGAACGAGAAGCCCGCCGCGAAGGAAGCGAATTTGCCAAGGCTGCGATGCAGCTGCGGTTTGTAGCCAAACGCAGCAAGGTCATCGGAGTCCGAGGCGGCGCTGATCGACGCGGACCGCGCCGTTGCTTCGGCAGCCGTTGTAGCGTTCATGGGCACTCCCGGGTCGGTCGTCGGGCAACGCTTTTCGCGCCCTACACATCGTCAAAAACCACATCTATGTGGGAAGAAATATCTGTCAGGTGACAGGTAAATAAGTCTGACGGGTGACCGGTACGCATGGGTGACAGTGCCGTTTCGGGACGGGTATGCGGTGTAACATTGCTGTTGCGCAGATGTCGGAGCGATGACAAAACGCTCACCAGGTAGTGGCATCGTGACGTTGCCGAGAAATACATGGAAGGGTCGGCACAATGTCAGGGCGACCGCGGCGTATCAGTCCCATTCGTGAGGGCAACAGCACTCGCGACGAGATCCTCGACGCCGCCGCCGAGCTGTTCACCACCGATGGGTTCGCGGCAACCACGACCCGTCGCATCGCCGAGTCGGTGGGTATTCAGCAGGCCTCCCTCTACTACCACTTCAAGACCAAGGACGACATCCTCGATGCGCTGCTGGCGATGACGATCGACCAGCCGCTGCACTATGCGGCCCTGCTCGCGGAGCGCCCGGAGCCGCCGGTGGTGCGTCTGTACGCGCTCGCGCTGGCCGATGCCGCACAGCTCGCCGCGAGCCGGTGGAATCTGGGTGCTCTCTATCTATTGCCCGATCTGCGCGCAGATCGATTTCTGGTGTTCCGTCGCAAGCGTGACCAGCTGCGCACCCACTATCAGGACTTGGCGGCGCAGGCCTGCGGCGCGGAGAGGGTCCGTGGCGGGGTGGAGCGCCTGCCCTTCCGGCTCGTGGAGTCGGTGATCATGCTGCGTGCGGACGGGGATTCGATAAGCCCGGACCGTCTGCCCTCCCTGCTGGCCGACGCGACCTTGCGCGTGCTGGGGGTCACAGAGGATGCTGAAGGCATCGAGGGGGCGGCCAGAGTGCTGTTGGGGCAGCTTGACTGGCCGGTGGCCGTTCCTAAGAGGTAGGCACAGTCGACCGTGCTAGGGTGCCGTCCAGTACAAAGTAGCCAAAATGTGATGGGAATTAGGTGCTGCAGTAAATGTCCGATCTCAAGCCGTACTACGAGGAATCTCAGTCCATCTACGACATTTCGGACGAATTCTATGGCCTTTTCCTTGACGAAGAAACGATGGGCTACACCTGTGCGTACTTCGAACGTGACGATCTGACCCTTGCTGAGGCGCAGCTGGCCAAGTTCGACCTGGCGCTCGGCAAGCTCAACCTTGAGCCCGGGATGACCCTGCTGGACATCGGCTGTGGCTGGGGTGCTTGCCTTGAGCGCGCCATGCGGAAATTCGACGTCAACGTCGTCGGCATCACGCTCAGTAAGAATCAAAGTGAGTACAGCCGGGCGCGTCTGGCGAAGGTGGCCGAGGAGACCGGCCGCACCGCGGAAATTCGCATGCAAGGTTGGGAAGAATTCAACGACAAAGTTGATCGAATTGTCACGATCGGCGCATTCGAGGCTTTTAAACAAGAGCGCTACCCGATCTTTTTTGAACGGGCATACGACATTCTTCCGAATGACGGCCGCATGCTGCTGCACACAATTCTTGCGCACACTCAACAGTTCTTCCGTGAGAATGGAATCGCTATTACCATTAGCGACCTGAAATTCATGAAGTTCATCGGCGAGGAGATCTTCCCGGGCGGTCAGTTGCCGGCGGTTGAGGACATCGAGAAGCTTGCTGCGGATTCCGGGTTCACGCTGGAGCGCGTGCATTTGCTGCAGCCGCACTACGCGAAGACCCTGGACATCTGGGCCCGCAATCTTGAGCAGCGCCGCGAGGAAGCGATCGCGATTCAGTCGCAAGAGGTTTATGACCGCTTCATGAGGTACCTGACCGGCTGCGCGGATTTCTTCCGTCGCGGTGTCACCAACGTCGGGCAGTTCACGCTCGTCAAATAGCGAGACTTAACAGGGCGACGCCGTCTCACGCTTGCGTGAGGCGGCGTTTCTGTTCCTCGATATCGAAATCGGCCGGTGGCCACTGTAAGGACAGCCCCGCCAGTTTCTCGTCGAGAAGCGCGGTGACAGCGAGTCTGCTGTACCACTTGCGATCGCACGGGATGACATACCAGGGCGCGTACTCGGTGCTCGTTTTCTCCAACACCGCCTGATACGCCTCTTGGTAGGCGGGCCAGAAGCCGCGCTCGTCGATGTCGTTGGGATTGAACTTCCAGTACTTGTCGGGCCGGTCCAGCCGCTCGGCGAGGCGCTGTTTCTGCTCGTCGAGCGACACCACCAGCGCCACCTTGAGGATGGTGGTCCCGGCATCGGTCAGCTCTTTTTCGGCTCTATTGCCATGAATGTGGGTCGGGTGGGGTGTGCTATGTCTCGCGTGGCGGAGTGGTCTGGGCGCACGGGTAGCTCATAGGTTCGAAAGCTCCTACACCTCGTACCAAGGAGCTTGCCCGTGCGCGCGACCACTTTACTCAACCGTGTCCTCGACCTGCCGAAGACCACGGTCCGCGACGTCGAGTGCGGCGACAAGGTGACGGTGTGGGTGCGCCCGCAACAGCGGGTGATGTCCTGTCCGCATTGCGATTTCCGTACCCGGCACCGCTACGACACACGGATGGTGGATTCGGCGTGGCGGCACCTGGACCTCAGTGGGCGGGTATGTGTGCTCAAACTGCGGCGACGTCGGTTGCGCTGCCCCGAGCACGGTGTCCTGGCCGAGTCAGTGCCGTTCGCGCGGCCGGGATCGGGGTTCACCCGCGACTTCGAGGACCTTGCGGTCTGGCTGGCCGCCAAGTGTGACAAGAAGACGGTGTCGACGTTCTGCCGCGTCACGTGGCGCACCGTCGGGGCGATGTGTTCGCGCGTCGTGGCCGAGAAACTGGACCCCGACCGGCTGGCCGGGCTGGTCGACATCGGCGGGTAGGGCCGCGGTGAAGAACGCGTCGAGAGTGGCTGCCTTCTTGCCCGGCGCACCCCACACGATTGTGCCGGTGTCGTGGTCGGACACCAAAGTCAAATACTTGTGGTGCTTGCGCCAGGAGATCTCATCGACGCCGATGTCGACCAGCCCGGCCAGCCGGTCGGGGTCCAGTTTCTCGGCCACGACGCGCGAACACATCGCCCCGACGGTGCGCCACGTGACGCGGCAGAACGTCGACACCGTCTTCTTGTCACACTTGGCGGCCAGCCAGACCGCAAGGTCCTCGAAGTCGCGGGTGAACCCCGATCCCGGCCGCGCGAACGGCACTGACTCGGCCAGGACACCGTGCTCGGGGCAGCGCAACCGACGTCGCCGCAGTTTGAGCACACATACCCGCCCACTGAGGTCCAGGTGCCGCCACGCCGAATCCACCATCCGTGTGTCGTAGCGGTGCCGGATCCCGCAGTTCGTCAAGGTCGGCCGAACCATCAACAAACACCTCGATGGCATCCAAGCCGCGGTGGAGCGCGGACTGGCCAACGGCCGCCACGAAGGGCTCAACAACAAGGTCCGGTTGATCATCCGCAGGGCCTACGGCTTCCACAACGCCGAGAACGCGCTCGCCATGATCATGCTCGTCTGCGGACCGGTGACCCTCGAACTCCCATACCACACATGAGGTCATCCACATTCATGGCAATAGAGCCTCTTTTTCGAAGGCGTTGATCTCCTCGTAGCGCGTGCTCCAGACTTCCGGCGCCACCAGGTTGTGCACTCGCACCACCAGTACATCCTCATAGTGCGATCGGTCGAAGACGCCCAGCTGCCCGCCGGACGGCAGCGCGTTGCGAATCCGCCACAGGTAGTGGTGCTTGCGCTCCTCCTCGGTGGGGACACCAAAGCTCGCGTGTTCGATTCCCTGTGGATCTACTTGCCCCACAACATGTTTGACGATTCCACCCTTACCTGAGGTGTCCATGCCCTGCAAGACCAGTAGTACCGAACGGTGGTCGCCGCTGCGGCCGTTGGCGTAGAGCATCTCCTGCAGCAGGCCCAAACGCTCGGACAGCTCGGCTTGCAGCGCTTCGCCCTCCTCGCGTGATCCGTCGAATCCTGGGGTGGCTCGGGTATCGACATCGGCGAACTTCAGGCCGTCGCGGTAGCGCAGTGCGGACGTATCGATCCTCTGGGTCATGCCCAGTGACCCTAGCGAGGTCGGGTCAGGCCGAGTGGGTTTGACGCGTTTGTAGCGCGGGGGGAACCGGCGATGGGTGCGGCATTCCGACGAACATCTCGCGTGAGCCGCCCACGCCCACGATGCCGAGCACCGCGTTCCACGAGATCATCGTCAGGTAGTCGATGAGTTCATCGGAACTCATCCGTGGGTGCGACATCCACGAGTGGGTGGCCAGCTGGACACCGCCCACGGTCATGTATGCCCATGGCTCCACCCCGCGGGTGTCCATGGACGCTTCGGACATCTGGCGCCGCAGCGACAGTGCGAGCATGCGAGCGATGATCCGCTCGGAGTCGGCGATGGCCTTGCTGCGGCTGGTAGAGCTGTTGGCCATGACGAACGGATAGATCTCCGGTTCTGCGGCGACCGTCTCAACATAGACCTTGATCGCCGTGCGGGTGAGGTCGTAGCCGTCGAGGCGGGCGGACAGCGCGGCGGCCATCTTGGGGATCAGCGTGGTCTGCGCGAAGCGCGTCATGACAGCGGTAGTGAGGTCGTTCTTGTCGACGAAGTACCGGTAGAGCACGGTCTTGGAGACGCCGATATCGGAGGCGATCTCATCCATGCTGATATCGCGTCCTCGATGCCTGATGGCATCGAGGGTGCCGTCGACGAGTTCGGTTCGTCGTTCGACCTTGTGCTTATGCCAGCGGCGCTTGCGACCATCAGTCTTGATAGCCGCAGGCTGCGTTTTACTTGCCACGGTTATCGCCACATTCCCTTAGTTATCTGTAACCGATACTACTGGACGGGGCCCGTGGGGATGCGTATTGCGTGCGATGACGGATGATGGAGACGTGGCAGGCAAGCACAGCGATCAGCCGGGCACGCGTAAAGCCTCGGGTGGCGTCTTCGCGATGGGTAATTCGGCCGTCGACGAGCAGCGCCGGAAGCAACTTCGCCGCATGAAAGCTGTGGCCACGGGGTTCCTGGTCGGAGCCACCGTGCTGTTTCTGGCATGCCGTTGGTGGCAGTCGGCCGGCGCGCCGGGCTGGGTGGGTTATGTCGGAGCAGCCGCCGAGGCGGGCATGGTCGGCGCGCTTGCAGACTGGTTTGCTGTTACCGCGCTCTTCCGACACCCGCTTGGGCTAAAGATTCCGCACACCGCGATCATCAAGCGCAAGAAGGATCAGCTGGGCGAGGGCCTGGGGAACTTCGTCCGGGAGAACTTCATGTCTCCCGCCGTCATCACCGCCAAAGTGCGGGATGCGCAGATCGCGGGCCGGCTGGGTAAGTGGATGAGCGATCGGTCGCATGCCGAGCGGGTCGCGGCCGAGGCCTCCACGGTGCTGCGGGTCGGCGCCCAGATGATGCGCGACGAGGACGTGCAACAGGCCATAGACAGCGTGATTGTGCGCAGGATTGCCGAGCCTAAATGGGGGCCACCGGTGGGCCGGGTGCTCTCTACCGTTCTGAAGGAGGACCGGCATGCGCCGGTGATCCAGCTGCTGTGCGACCGGGCCTTCGAGTGGGCGCTGGGTGCCAGCGACACCATCGACCGCGTGGTGGTGCGCGACTCGCCCAGCTGGACACCCAAGTTCGTCGACCATTTCGTAGGTGATCGCATCTACCGCGAGTTGGTGGACTTCACCGATAAGGTGCGTCGCAACCCCGATCACGACCTGCGGCAATCCGTGAACAGGCTGCTCTACGAGTTCGCCGATGATCTGCAGCATGACGATTTGACCATCGCCAAGGCCGAGGCCGTCAAGGCACGGTTGATGGCGCGTGAGGAAGTTCAGAACGCGGCTGCCACGGCCTGGTCGGCCGCCAAGAAGATGATCACCGAGTCGGTGGACGACCCCTCGAGCGAGCTGCGCACGCGGATCGCCGATACCGTGGTGCGGATCGGCGAGACGCTGCGCGATGACGCCGCCGTCCGGGACAAAGTGGACGGTTGGGTGGAGCGCGCGGCGCGCCACCTCGTCGATCAGTACGGAGCCGAGATCACCGCGGTCATCACCGAGACGATCGAGCGCTGGGACGCCGACGAGGCTAGTCGCCGGATCGAGTTGCATGTTGGCCGTGACCTGCAGTTCATCCGTATCAACGGCACCGTGGTGGGTTCGCTGGCCGGTTTGGTGATCTACTCGGTGGCCCAGCTCCTCTTCTAATTAGGCCCTGACCCGCGTATTCCCGCGCGGAAGTGACGTGCGACACATTGCTAACAGCAGTGCTTGCAATAGCTAGCACTGCAGCTTACGGTGGTTCGTATGTCGCAGGAATCAGACCTCGCCACCGCTGTGAGCAACGCCGCTTCCGATATTGGAGGCTTCATCCGCGCGCAGCGTGAGGCCGCGCAGGTCTCCGTGCGTCAGCTGGCCGAGAAGGCCGGCGTGAGCAACCCGTACCTCAGTCAGATCGAACGCGGACTGCGCCGTCCGTCGGCCGAGGTGCTCAATCAAATCGCAAAGGCGCTAAGGGTTTCGGCGGAGGTGTTATACGTGCGTGCCGGCATTTTGGATCGTAGTGATGCCAGCCCGGTACGGGACGCCATCATTGCCGATACCTTCATCACCGAGCGGCAGAAGCAGGTGTTGTTGGACGTCTACAGCTCATTCGTCCAGCAAAATGCCGAAGCCCAGTCGGATGAGGCCGAATCCGACCCTGAATCTCCTGGCGACAACTGAATAACTTTCCCATCCCCGAAAGGAATCTGGCATGACCAAGAAGAACACCTCGTTCGACGACCTCAAGACCCCGTTCTACGTGGCCGTCGGCGCCGGTGACCTGGCGCTGGCCGCTGTCGCCGATGTCGTCGTGAAGCTGCGCGAGCGCGCCGAAGAGGCCGCTTCCGAGGCTGGTGCCCGGGTGGACGAGACCCGCGACCGCCTGCGCGAGCTGTCGGCCGAGCTGCCCACCGACGTCAACGAGCTGCGCGATCGGTTCACCCCGGAGGAACTACGCAAGGTGGCCGAGGCTTACCTTCAGGTGGCCACCGACATCTACAACAATCTTGCCGAGCGCGGTGAAGAGGCCATTGAGCGTCTGCGCAGCACCCCCGGTATTGAAGAGAACGTGACGCGCGCCGAGGGCCTGGTCGGCAATTACGCCGAGCTGACCGAGCAGGCGCTGGGCACTGTCGCAAGCCAGACTCGCGCCGTCGGTGAGCGCGCCGCCAAGCTGGTCGGTATCGACCTGTCGAGCAAGGCGGCTCCGGCCAAGGCCGCTCCGGCGAAGAAGGCTCCGGCGAAGAAGGCCGCTCCCGCCAAGAAGGCCGCTGCCCCGGCCAAGGCTGCTGCCAAGAAGGCCGCTCCCGCCAAGAAGGCTCCGGCGAAGAAGGCCACGCCCCGGACCATCACTCAGAAGTAGACAGTTCAGCTTCAACGGCCACCCGATCAGCCACGTAGGCTGATCGGGTGGCTTTTTCCTTTCAAATCTTCGCGCTGATCTCGCTGATCACTTTGATTGCGGCGATCGTTGCGCTGGTTCATGCCGCGATTCAGCCGGCAGATGCGTTTGTGGCGGCGGAGAAACAGACCAAGACCACGTGGATAGTGATCCTCGCCGGGGCGGCCGTACTCACCCTTATCCCGGGGCTGGAGCTGTTGACCGCCGGAATCGCCGCGGTGGCGGCCGGGGTGTACTTCGTCGATGTCCGTCCGCGCGTGCTCGAGGTGCAGGGCAAGTCGCGGTAGTGCGACGCGTTGCGGCGCTGGCGGTACTGATGACCGTACTGCTGCTAGTGGTGAACACGGTGCCCGCGGCGGCGGACGGGCCCGTTCTCATCGATCATGTGTCTTGGGGTACAACATCTTTGGGTCGGACCTTGCGCATCTATCCAACGCCGCTCGGGCGCACCTATGACGCGCCCGACGGGCCGGACGTCGCATGGGCACAAGTGATCGCGCTGGCCCCGGACGCCCAGACGCCGGGTATGCGGATGCAGTTCGACTGCCATTGGTACGGGCGGGTTTTCATTCCGAACAAGCCCAGCTGGAACCTGGAACCGTGGCGACCTCAGGTGGACGAGGGGCTCATGGCGGCCGCACGGTGCAACCCGGGTGGGCCCGAGGTCTAGGGGTGGATCTGCCCGGCTTCGGGCGGCAAATCCTCGCCGGGGTGCGTCCGGCGATAACGCATTTGAGGGAGCAGGCAAATTGTGTTGTGATGCGAATCAATTCTTCGGGATAATGACAAGCGTGTAATTCTCCCGAGACCGTGGGTTTATCTGCGTGTTATTAGTGGAAGTAAGAAATCACTAAAGCCTCAGACAGCTCAACGGCAACTTTTCTTACCATTCTCCGCTTGCGTAACGCACACCTCGTGAGTAACGATTACAACAGTGATCACAATCTGATCACGACCGGCGTGGCAGGTGGTTCCTTGCGCACCACACGATCTCGCCGGGGGATAGAGGATCGGGGTGCAGTGACATGAAGGTCGTCATGGACCGGGCACGATGGGTGCGCGATAGGCGCGCGGTGTGTCTGATCTTCACCGTGCTGTGCATGATGTCGCTGTCCATGACTGCGAGCATCGCGTCGGCCGACTCCATGAATTGGGACGCGGTCGCCGAATGCGAGTCCGGCGGAAACTGGTCGGCAAATACCGGAAACGGCTTCTACGGCGGCCTGCAATTCAAGCCGTCCACCTGGGCTGCCCACGGTGGAACGGGAAATCCCGCTGAAGCTAGCCGCGAACAACAGATTGCGGTCGCCGAAGATGTGCTCAGAACCCAAGGCCCCGGTGCGTGGCCCAAATGTGGCGGCGGTGGTGGCGCAGGGGCCGGATGCCAGTTCGTTCCCGGCGGCAGCATCTTCGGAATCGTCAACTTCCGTCAGATGTGTAGCGGAGTCCTCGGCCTGATCCCGCCGGCGGGCTAGCCGGGCGGAAACAAGGCGTTCGCCTCTCGATACGGGATGGCATGCGTGGCGAACCCGAATGTGCCGCACTGCGCCAGTTCCCGCGCGCCGGCAACGAGTGCTCCCAGGGCAGTGCGCGCCATCGCGGAACCGAGGCTGATGCGTCGCACACCCCACTGCGCGATCTCCTCGACAGAATGATTCAGCACGAACCCGGCGGCGAGCAGATTGACGGGGCGATCGACGGCGGCACAGACCGTGCGCACAGCCTCCGCGTCGGGCAGGCCCGGGGCGTACACGACGTCGGCACCGGCTTCCGCGTACGCGTTGAGCCGGGTGATGGTGTCCCGCAGGTCGGCTCTGCCGTAGAGATAGTTCTCGGCACGTGCCGTCACCGTGAACGGGAACGGCAGATCACGCGCGGCGTGCACCGCGGCGGTGATGCGCTCAACTGCCTCGGCCAGCGAGAAGATCGGCGCCCCGGGTAGCCCGGTGGCATCTTCGATCGAACCGCCGACAAGCCCCGACGCGGCCGCCTCCCGGATGGTCATGGCGATGTCCGCGACGGCGGGACCGCCGTTCTCCAGATCGGCCGACACCGGTAGGTGGGTGGCTGCCGCGATCTGCGCGGCGTTGGCCAGCGTCTCGGTCCGGCTGACCAGATTGGCACCGTCCTGTCGCCCCAGTGCGAAGGCCAGACCGGCGCTGGTAGTGGCCAGTGCCGGGAAGCCGTAGGCGGTGAGAATCCGGGCGGTTCCAGCATCCCACGGGTTGGGGACCACAAACGTCCCGGACTGATGAAGAGTCGCGAACGCGACCGCGCGCTCATGCTGGGAGGTCATGTGTGCGACGCTAGCCCCATGACGGAGCCCAGTACGGATTCGGTAGGCACACCGGCGGTTTGGCCCACACGCGCAGAGGTCGCCGCACGCATCGACCACACGCTGCTCAAGCCCGAAGCGACAGCACAGGACGTACAGGCACTCGTCGCCGAAGCAGTGGATCTCGGGGTGCTCGCGGTCTGCGTATCGCCGTCGATGCTGCCCGTGCGGCTACCGCCCTCCGCAGACGGACTCGTCATCGCGGCGGTGGTGGGATTTCCCTCGGGCAAGCATCTTTCGTCCATCAAAGCGCATGAGGCCGCCCTGGCGGTTTCGGCGGGTGCGGCGGAAATCGACATGGTGATCGATGTGGGCGCCGCAGTAGCGGGCGATTTCGCGGCGGTGCAGGCAGATATCGAAGCCGTTCGGAGCGCGGCCCCCGGGGCGATCCTCAAGGTCATCATCGAGTCGGCGGCACTCATGGAGCATTCCGGTGCCGGCGCGGTCCGTGCGGCGTGCCGTGCCAGCGAGGCCGCCGGAGCCGATTTCGTCAAGACCTCCACCGGATTTCACCCCGCGGGGGGAGCGACGGTGGAGGCGGTGCGGATCATGGCCGAGACCGTCGGGAACCGCCTCGAGGTCAAGGCGAGCGGCGGAATCCGGACCGCCCAGGATGCCGCCGCCATGCTCGGCGCCGGCGCGACCCGGCTGGGTCTATCGAGCAGCAGGACCGTCCTGGACGGCTTCTCCAACTAGAACGAGAGGTTCTGCAGGAACGGATTCTCGACCGGCTTCTCCAACTAGAACGAGAGGTTCTGTAGGCAGGGGTTCTCGACCGGCTTCATCGGCTGATTGGTGCTCGACAGTTTTACCGTGATGCCGTCGTTGGTGACCTTCACCTCTTGGGCCTTGAGTCCCATCGGGTACTGGCCGCCGACGAGGCCCTTGGAGAAGGTGTCTAGTGCCGGCTGGATGATCTCGCGCGGCAGGCCGATGAACGCGGACACGTTCTCGGACTGCAGTGTCACCATGCCGTCCTTGATGACGGGCTTGGTGGTGATCTGTGCCAGGCCTCCGGCCGCGCTCAGCGTCACCTCGCCGGTGGATTCGTTGGTGGTGGCGTCACCGACCAACGAGCCGAGCATCCCTGGCACCAGGGCGCGGGCGCTCTCGGTGATGCCGGCGGTCGGCCAGCTCACCTCGACGTCGAGCTGGCCGATCGTGCCCAGTGAGTCGGATGTCTTGTTCAGCGACACGTCGCGCACGGTGATGGCGACGGTCATCTTCTTGGCCTGCGCGATCTGGTTGCCGGCGGTCTTGATCGTGAGTTTGTCGATGTGATTGCCCAGGTACTGCAAGACCAGTGGCATCGGGCCGAAGGAGGCGGTCGCGCCATCCTGCACCAGGCATGAGGTGGCAGCGTTGACCTCGCTGCTGGTCCGCTGGCGGGCATACAGCTCGATGCCGAGTACGGCAGCCAAGGCCACCGCGACGACGATGACCGCGATGAGCACCAGCGACTTGTAGTCGCGGCCCTTTGCCGGCGAGACGGGTTCCGGCGCCACGGCGGGCTCGCCGGGTGGCGGTGGTTCCACCGGGGGCGGTGTCACCGGGGTCTGCAAGGTTGGCGCCTGCTCCTGCGCGGGCGGCGGTACCTGCTGTGCGGGCGGCTGCCAGGGGGAAGGCTCGGGAGGTGTCGATCCGAGTGGGCCGGGCGGCGGCTGAGGCGGTGTCGTCACCCGCGCGATTGTGCCCTACTCGGCTGAGGACGGGTTAAGGACCGGCAAGATCTTGCGGGTGTCAGCCACCGCCTCGAGATTCAGATCCGCCACGATGAGCTCGGGTTCGGGACCGGCCTGAGCGATGAGCTCGCCGGTCGGTGAGGCCAGCAGGCTGCCGCCGATTCCGGTGGGTGAACCGTGGGCCGGTGCCTCCAGCGTGGGTAAGGCCTGGTCGGCCGCCGCCACAAAGCATGTCGAATCCGCCGCCCGCGCCCGCGCCAGCAGGGTCCATTGATCCCATTTCCCGGTCCCCGCAGCCCACGACGCGCTGACCGTGATCACCTGTGCGCCGCGCTGCGCCAGCTCGGTGTACAGGGCCGGAAAACGGATGTCATAGCACGTGGTCAGTCCGACACTCACCCCATCGACGGTGATGAGTACCGGTTCGGACCCGGGGGCGACGGTCGCCGATTCGCGGAAGCCGAACGCGTCATACAGGTGGATCTTGTTGTAGTGCGTATCCACGCCGGGGCCGGTGGCCAGCAGCGTGTTGTGCACCCGGCCGTCGACGGCGGGCGTGAACATACCGACAACGACGGTCAGGTTCGCTTCCTGGGCGATCGCGCGGACCTCGTCGGCCCAGCGGCCGTTGACCGGCTGAGCTACCGGACCCAGCGGCACCCCGAACCGGCACATGGTGGCTTCGGGGAAGACGACCAGGGTGGCCCCCTGTGCGGCGGCATCGCGCACCGTGGCTGCCACGGTGGTCAGGTTCTCGGTGGGATCGGCACCGCTGGTGATCTGCGCCAACACAATCCGCATAGGGTCAGCCTAGCGCGATGAGCCAGTCACCGGCGCCACCGCCGACCATGGTGTCGTCAAGATGCAGTCGCGTACTTGGCGGCGTTGCTGTTCAACGGGAAATCCGTTGTCGCGTAGTGATTTCAACATCATGCGCCAGCGCACCCGGGGGCCAAATACTCCGTGCGGGGCGGCGGCAGCCCAGTGCCGGTCGGCGGCGGTGAGCAGATCGTGGATGGGCTGGCCCGGAACATTGTGGTGGATAAGGGCTTTCGGCAGCCGCTCGGCCAAATCGGATGGTCTTTCGATGTCGAAGGGATCGCAGGCCAGGGTGAGGGTCAACGGGCCGGTCGCGTCGAGGAGCAGCCATGCGCACCGGCGCCCGATTTCATCGCAGGTGCCCTCGATGATGAGTCCGCCGGGGGCCAGCTGGGCCGTCATGGTGGCCCAGGATTGCGCTACGTCTGATTCCGGGTACTGACGCAACACATTGAATGCGCGCACCAGAACGGGTGTCAGACCGGCCAACTCGAATCCGCCGAGTCCGAAGTGCACTCCGTCGCGCGCGGGCACCACGCGCTGCGGGTCGATCTCCAGCCCGACCACCCGGAGATCGGAGCGCACCGACCGTAGCCGTGCGGCCAGCTCCAGGGTGGTGTTGGGCATGGCGCCGTACCCCAGGTCGACTACCAGGGGATCGGGGGCGCCGGCCAACGCCGCCCGCACACCGGGGTGGTGAACGAGCCAGCGGTCGCTGCGGCGCAGCCGGTTGATCCCGGTGGTGCCGCGGGTGATCGTGCCGTGCGGGCGGGCAGAAGAAGCCACGGAGTCCATGGTGCCTGGAAGCGTGCTGCCTGCGGTAATCGGGATTTCTTGGGATCGGTAGCGGAGCTGCCCGCCTTCACTTGAGTCATCACGGAGCCATCGGGGCAACGGACGACGAAGGGACGAATGATGAATCGAATAATCGTGGGTGCCATGGGACTTCTTGCCGCCGGCGCGGTGGTGGTTGGCTGCTCGACCGACAAGCCAAGCGGAGGTTCGCAGGTCAGCTCCGGCAGCAATGCCGAGGTGAAGGTGGACGGCAAAGACTTGGCCGGTCTGGACCTGAAGTCGGTGACCTGCGTGAAGCAAGGCGGCAACATCAACGTGGCCAGCGCCGCCATCAACGGCCAGCAGGGCCTGGGTGTGGTCATGACCGATGAGGCAACCCCCAAGGTGACGTCGCTGGGGTTGGTGTACGACGGCGCCGCGCTGGCAGTCAGCGAGGGGATGGGTGCGAAGGTGGGATCCGCCGACGTCAAGGTCGACGGAAAGACCTACACCATCACCGGGGAGGCTTCGGGTGCCGATATGAAGAACCCGATGGCCGGGATGATCACCAAGCCTTTCACCATCAAGGTGAGCTGCGGCTGACATCTCGACAGGCGGCGGGCGTGCAGGGTGCGCCCGCCGCTTTTTACTATTCGGGGGTGACGATCATCGCCGATCTGGAGCGCGCCCGTCACTTGGCGCTGGCGGCCCAGGAGGAGGCCGCCAAAGAGATCCTGCTGTCGTCGCTGGCGCAGGCCGAGAAGGCCGATCGGGACGATCTCGCGTGTGAGGTGCTGGCGCAACTCGCCGAGATCTATCTGGTGCGCACGGCGTACGACGGCGTGGTGGAGGGAGTGCGGCGCATCCGTGAGTGTCTGGATGCCTATGCGGCAATCCGCGCGGGGCGGCGGCCCGATCTTGCCGACCGGGTCACCCTGTCGGAGGGCGAAGTCGATCACCTGATCTGCCGGTACGGTCGGCGCGCGGCGTTCCTGGCCGCCGGGCTGGCCGCGGCGAACGGTGATCACACCGGTGCCGCCGCGCATCTGCGGACACTCGTTGAGATTGCCGGGGACTTCGAGGATCTGGTGGCCGAGCACCGCCGCCTCATCTGTTACGCCAAGATTCTGATCGCCCGGGGTTTGTGCGACGACGATATGTACGCCGACTCGGTGCCGGTGTGGGCCGACCTGCTGGACCGGCTTGAGGAGTACGCGCGCCAGGGCGACCTCGAAGCCGATTATCTGTTTGTCAACGGCGCCCTGGCCTATGGTCGATTCTGCGTCGATACCGGCAGGCTGGAGGAGGCCCAGCCGTGGTTGCGGCGTGCCGAGGCACGTGCCGGGGCCCGGGACTGGCGGCTGGCCTGTGCGCGGGCGCAATTGGAACGTGCCGCCGCCCGATGGACGGACGGCGATATCGCCGATACCCAGACACTGGTCCACCGGGCGTATCCGGCGATCGCCGAGCATGTCCGGGCGCACGATGTGTCCCGTAGCTGGCTGTACTTCGGGCTCATCCGATTCCGGATGGGCGCACTCGACGAGGCAGACGAATGTTGGGGTCACGCCGAGCGGCACTGGCGAGAGATCGAAAAGCCGCTGCACATTCATCGAATTCTATTGCAGCGCAGTTGGATCGCGATCATGCGCGGTGATTTCGCGACCGCGACCGAGCAGGTGGCGCAGGCGCGCGAGCTGCTGGACTCCTACCCGCGGCACAGCTGGCTGCAATACGCGCGCCTGGACGATCAGCTGGGCAATATCTGGCGTGCCGACGCGCTGGCCGACCTGGGATTGGACCTGGGTACCGGCAGGGTGGCCGTCGACTCCGACAGTCCGGGATACCGGGGGGCCATGGCGAAGCTTCGACAGGCCGCGGACCTCAAGGTACCGGCGGCACTGGCGGTCGACGCCGTGCGCTACGCCATTCCGGAGGCGGGCGCGCGGATGCGCTGGGCCCGGTGCGTTTCGGCGCCGTTGTTGGCGGGGGCCTTCGCGGTGGCGAAGGATTGGGGGAACGCCGCACTGCTCAGTGAATTGATCGAATACCACAGTGCCCGAGGTGCGTTCACCACCGAATTGGGGGACGACCGGCAGGGCTCGGCGGTCGGTGCATGGTCGTCGATCGCCACCGCGGCGGTGCCCGTGGAGGGTGACCTGGCGCTGGTGGCGGCAGCGCCCCCGGTGCAGGCGGACGGTGGGCTTACCCGCCTCGGACCGCTGCCGCCGTTGCGGATGGATCCGGTCGGGGAGCAGATCATGAGCGGTTATCGAGAGTTGGCACGGCAGCGATACGGCCGTGAGGTGACCGCTGTCGACGACGAATGGTCGACGTGGCCATGACCGATACCTTGGTGCTGCGATTCGCCGACGTCGGCATTGCCACCTACGCCAGCCTGCGCGTGGTGGGGATGCCGTCGCGAACGGTCACGTGGGCCATCGAACAGCAGCCGCTGGAAACGGCCTGCGAAGCACTCGATTCCGCGTTACCGGAGCCGGTGGGATCCGAGACATCGCTGATGGCCATCGAACGTGCGTTGACCACAGGCGCGTTCGCGAGCCCGGAAGCGGAAGGGGAACTCGCCCGGACGCTGGGATCGGAACTGATCGCCGCCGAGGGCTGGAAGCTGTTGTCCGAGTGCGTGTCATCGCCGCGTGCCGTGCTGTTCGTGACTCCCAGCCCCAAACTGGCCCGCGTGCCGTGGGGGCAGCTGGCCGTGCCAGGGCTGGACGGTTCGCGGCTGATGGAGCTGGTTGACGTCCTGATGGCGGTGCCGCCGAACATCGTGCATGCTCCGCGCCGTCCGGTGAGATGGCGCGATCGTCAGGGCGGTCCCGCCGTGCTGCTGCTGGACCCGCGGATTCCCGGGCAGCGGCCGGATTCGGCATTGGGTTCGGTGCTGGGGCGCCCGTCCGTGCTGGGCGCGCTCACCTGCCATTTCGGCGAGCTGGTGGCCGACCATCCGGTGCTGCCCGCCGTGGAGGCGCCGGTAGAACTGTTTCGCAGAAGCGACCTAGACCGCGGGTGGCTTGCCGCGGCCTGCGCGCAGGATCCCTCCCGGCTGTTCTATGTCGGGCATGCCAGCGCGGCGGAGGGCGCCGTCGGTCACGCCGAGCGGGCCGCCCTGCATCTGGCGGAGAACCGCCCGTTGACCGCGGCCGACATGATGGCCGCACAGTTTCCGATTCCGCCGCGCGTGGCGTTATTGGCATGCTCGTCCGGAGGCGACTACCGCTTCGACGAAGCGACGGGGCTGGCTGCCGCGATGATCCTGGGCGGTGCTGAGCTGGTGACCGCGACGCTGTGGTCGCTGCCGACCACCGCGGCATACGACCAATTCGGCGCGCACACATCCGATCCGATGGCAGATACGGTCGCCGAGATTGACCGTGCGCATCGAGGCGAGGACGCGGGGCGTGCGGTGAACCGCTGGCAGCGCGCGAGGTTGCGGAGTTGGCGCGACGGTGATCGTGCGGTCAGCCCGCTGCATTGGGCAGCCGTCGTGAGTTTTGCCGTCGATGGCGTCCGCTAGCTCAGCCGCCGCGTACCCGGACCGCGATGATGCTGTGGTCCCCGGGCCGGTAGTAAGCATCGATGATGCTGCCCGGTGCCATTTTTGGCAGCGCGGACGCCGGTATCACCGCGGTTTCGCGCGCGGGGAACTGGCCACCGT
Source organism: Mycobacteroides immunogenum (assembly GCF_001605725.1). Lineage (NCBI taxonomy): Bacteria > Bacillati > Actinomycetota > Actinomycetes > Mycobacteriales > Mycobacteriaceae > Mycobacteroides > Mycobacteroides immunogenum. The sequence goes on along the minus strand of NZ_CP011530.1, from coordinate 4,657,305 downwards.
CTGGCCTGCTGACCATGAGGTCCAGGTACACCTCGCGGCCCGCGCCGGTGGCACTCACGCCGGTGACTATGCCGTGGGATCGGGTGCCGCGCTCGATGATGGCGCGCTGCGCCGCGGTCAACAGTCGTTTGCGGATCAGCAGCTGATCGAATTCGGCGGCGAATTCCTCGACGGTGACGAGGCGCTCATCGGCCTCCTCATCCGGACGGGCGGAGGTAATCCGGCGGCCGGAGAACATAGTGGCGCATCCACCGAAGGCTTTCGCGATCGTGGGAAACAGTCCTGTGGTCATGGCGTAAGCGTCGCCCCTGCCGACTGCTACCGAACCCAACTTCTGTACGGCCGGCGGCGATTACCCTTGTCACGGTGAGTATCGGGTCGGCAACCTCCGAGGACACCGTCACGGTGCAATCGGCGCTGCCGCGGCGCGCCGTGATCGACAAGGCCTGGCGTGCCATCGGATCGGGTGTCGAGGTGCTCAGCACCGATGACGGCGGGCCGCTGCGCCGGACCGTGAAACGGATCATCGACCCGCTGGTGCTGCGGCTCCGCAGCAATACCGCATTCTCGGCTCCGGTGCTGGCTCCCGGGGTGGCCGCCGCCATGCACACGCTGATCGTGGAGCACGGTCCGCAGTTGCGTGCCGCGGCCGACTGGTTTGTGATGCTCAAGGCCGAGCGGCGCAGTCAGCGCATCACCACGGGCAACGCCCAAGAGCTCTATTTCCCGGTGTGTTTCGAGCTGGCCGTCACCAAGGGCGTGCCAACTGGCGGAGATCGGCAGACCGCGGCCGAGGTGCTGCACGACTTGCACCGAGGGCGGGACCGCACGGCGATCGAGGTGCTCAACCGGCATGTCGAGGACCCGGATGTACTGGTCCGACTGGCCAAACTGCGGGATCGAAGCTGGCGTGATGTGCGGCCCGACGGCACCATCAGCGGGCCCTTTTTCACCGGCTTGGTCACCGTGCTGGGTGCCGCCGGCAACCATCGGGAAGTTACTGCGCGCCAACGCGTTTGGACGGCAATGATTGCCGATGCGACGCCGTACAACCTGGGCGCGAGCGCCCATGGCGCGACCGCCGCGACGCCCTGGTCAATAGTCGATATCGGATTGAGTTCGGTTGAACCGCAACGGCCTCCGGTGATCGATGGTGACACCGAAGGGGACCGGCCCATGGATCGCAGCGTGGTGGATCGGGTGCGGGCCACGCTGCGGCGCGCACTGGATCGTGACGAGTTGCCGGACGTTCCGATGCTGTGCGCCGAGGAAGTGGATAGGGCCTGCGCGCCATGGGGTCTGATGAGCGAGGACAAGCAGGCCGCGCTGGTGGCCGGGGTCGAGGTAGCGACGGACCTACGACCGCTGGGTGATTCGGTACCCACACGTTACGAACTGTCCGCGCGGGTACAGGCTCGGCTGGTGAAAGAGGCCTACGTCATGCACGCCCGGCGCTATCTCGCGGCGGGGGAAGCCATCCACCCCCGGCAGCGCCAGGTCGTCGACGATCTGGCGGCGTTCGCGCGGCCGTATCTGAGCCGGTTGTGGGCCCGGTTGCACGGCCGTGATGTCTGGCAAGAATCCTGCGGCGACGTCGACGAGGTGCGGTCGCTGCTGGAGGGCGCGGCTCGTTCGGTGAGTCTGGATCATCGGCAGCGCATCAAGGCCATGTTGGAATTGCAGGTCGCCGGATGAGGCTTGTCAACAAATCAGGTTTGTGGACAACGGGAGTCGACCCGGCGCCGATTCCGGCGGTGGCAGTACTCGAGGTGAGCGGCGCGGTGTTGTCGTGGCCGGTTGACGATCCGGCGTGGCCTCCGGTGGTGAGCTTCACCGATGCGGACAGGGCCGACTGGATGTGGCGAGTGTTTGGCGAGACGGGGCATGTCGCTGTCGTCGAAGCATTGCGCGATGCTGATTCCGTAGACGTCATCGAGCTGCCGTCGGTGGCCGTGTTGCCCGGCTCCACGGACTGCCTGCGGCGGTTGGCGCTGGGCCATTGGCTCAGGCGATGGTGGCCGGCCAGCGCGCGCGACGGCATCAGCGCGCTGGACCGGGCGGTGCTGGACGCCGAGGTGGCGGTGTTGACCGCGGCGGCCCAGGACTATTTCACCGACGACACCCTTGACGCCGACGTGAGCGGGCTGTTGGCACGCCATGGTGGGGCGCTGCTCTCTCATCGCGACGCGCGAGTGGGTGCGCTGGCGACACGGTGCCAAGACCTGGCCGACGAGCTGGGGCTCGAGTGGGATACGCGCGACGTCGGCACCGCGCGGCGCGAGGATTACGCGCTGGCCGCGGGCGGTGGCAACGAATCCGGGCCGGCTGACACGTTCGCCGATGGCGAGGTGACCATCCCGTGGTCCGCTGTGCCGCCCGGGATCTTCGATGCTGCCGAAGACAACCTGGGCTGGGCGGTGTTCTGTGCCGGCTCGATCGTCAGCGTGCGGTTGCGCGCGGCCCTATGCGGTCCGGATTCAGCAGTGGGACTTCCGGTCTCGTTGCACTGCGGTACGTTTCACGCGACTGGTGTGCTCGATGCCGAGGGCCGAGGGATATTTCCGGTATTCGACGCTGGTGGGCAGCCCGCCGATGAGGCGAAGGCCTGGGATACCGACTGGTCTGCGACGAAGGTCAGCGTGGGCGCCGACCGGGCGGACGAGTCCAGGGAGCTGCGCGATCGGATGCGGGCATTCGCGCGAACCCGGCTCGGCAGCCCCGCCGATGACGCATTCCTTGCCGAGTTGTTGGCCGCCGAATCGGACTACTGACGTCCCTTTTCCGCGCGAGATCTCCACGCGAGCATGGAGGTCAGTGGTGCTTGGAAACCCAGTCGGAGATGAAACCTTCTTCCACCCGGAACAGATCGTTGAGGTGATACAGGATCAGATCTTCGAGCTTGCCTCCGAGAAAGGGGATGTACACCTTGCAGGTGCTGGAGAGCCTCAGCTGAGAACCTTGATCGGTGTCGGACAGCTTGCAGATTCCGGTAAAGGAACCCGGCCCGGCCGGCACTGAGGCGCCGTAGCTGCCTATCGCCGATCCTTTGCTCTGGTCGAACGGGGCGAAATGCTGCACCCGGGTGATGATCATGTCGGCGAGCATCACCTTCTGTGCGATCGGCGGCAGATACACGCGAGGTAGGTGCTGTTTGAGGACCACGTCGATGCCGCCGTCGGTGACCGCGAAGGTGTGAATCTCGGAAACCGGCGTGAGCCATCCGTACGCCGACATCAGGGTCTCCCAGTAGTCCCGGCTCGCGAAGTCCTGGTAGATCTTCTCGGCCGGAGCCGGGAAGTTCACCGTGAACATCGAACGTCTGGACATCGACCCAGGCTAGCCGTGGTTCGTGATCCACTCGGAGGTAAATCGCTGCTCGGCCGAGAGCAGGTCCATCAGCTTTCCGCCGACGAAGCCCTCGATTTTCCCACCTACCAGGGGAATCTTGACTTCGACGCTGACCGTCAGGTCCAGCCGGGCGCCCTTGGCGCCCGCATGTAGCCGGGAGGTGCCGGACAGGGTGACGGGTGCGCCCGGTATCGAGCCCAGCACAGTGCCCTCGGATGCGTCCCCGGAGATGGCGCTCCACTTCTCGGTACGGACAATCCGCAGATCACCCCGGTGAAACTGCGACACGATGCCCGGTAGTCGATCACTGCGCAGCACCTGGGTGGTCACGATCTCCAGGGCTCCGCCGTCGGATTTCAGGGAATCGAGCGTGGCCGTGTCGGCCCCCGAGCCCGCCAGCCGTTCCTCCCAGTAGGTCTCATCGGCGAAGGCCGCGTGGACTTGCTCGACACTCGCCGAATACTCCACTGACAGGTCAAATGAGCGCGCCATGGGTGGCAAGGCTACCGTTAGCGCCCGTGAGCTTGGATGAGCCGCTTGCGCGAAGCCCGAAAAGGTTGGCATCAACAACGCGCGCGAAGATCGAGGATCTGGGCGCTGTGGTGAGCGATGATGCTCCGCTGGCCCCGCTGACGACGCTGCGACTGGGGCCGGTGGCCGCCACGCTCATTCGGTGCGAGAGCCCCTCGCAGGTGACGGGTGCACTGGCCGCGCTCGAGGGTCATCCGTTCTTACTTCTCGCGGGTGGCTCCAACATGGTGTTGGCCGATGACCTGCCGGACCTGACGGTGGTGCACATCGCCTCGGCCGGTGTCACGGTGGATGGGCCACTGCTGCGGGCGGATGCGGGCACCAACTGGGACGAGTTGGTCGCGGTGTCGCTGCAGGCAGGTCTTGGTGGGCTGGAATGCCTTTCAGGGATTCCGGGCACCGCGGGTGCCACCCCGGTGCAGAACGTGGGAGCGTACGGCGTCGAGGTCGCCTCCCTGCTGCGGCGAGTCCGGGTGCTCGACCGTGCGAGCGGTCAGGTGCGCTGGTACGAGCCCGCCGAATTGGGATTCGGTTACCGCACCAGCATTCTCAAGGGCTCGGATGCCCGCGTGGTGCTGGAGGTCGAGTTCGGACTGTCCACGGACGGGCTCAGTTCGCCCATCCGTTATCCGGAGCTGGCCAAGGAGCTCGGTGTGGCGCAAGGAGAGCGCACGGAGGCGCTGGCTGTGCGGGAGGCGGTGCTTGCGCTACGCCGGCGCAAGGGCATGGTGCTCGACGCCGATGATCACGATTCCTGGAGCGTGGGTTCTTTTTTCACTAATCCTGTTGTCGCCGAAGATGATTTGGGTGGTGTGCAGGGACGTGTGCGCGATCACCTCGGTCCCGATGCCGCGCTGCCGCAGTATCCGGCCCCGGACGGGGTGAAACTGTCGGCGGGCTGGCTGGTGGAACGGGCGGGCTTCGTCAAGGGGTACCCGGGGGAGCGGTCGGCGGTGCGAGTATCCACGAAACATGCACTGGCACTGACTCATCGCGGCGGAGGTAGTACCGCAGAGCTACTGGCGCTGGCCCGCACCGTCCGCGACGGGGTCCTGCAGACATTCGGAGTCCGGTTGGTTCCCGAGCCGGTGCTGGTGGGCTGTTCGCTGTAAGACGGCCCAGTAAGTAAGTGCGCCAAGGCTGATCACGGCTCCGAGTAGGCATACTCCGATCCACCCATACATCGAGTACACCCATGTGGACACGGCGGCGCCGACGGCACTGCCGATGGAGTAGAAGATCATGTAGGCGGCGGTGAGGCGTCCGTGCAGCTCGGAGTCCAGCCGATAGATGAGGCTCTGGTTGGCCACATGCACCGACTGCAGGCCGAAGTCGATGATCACCACCGCGACCGCGAGCCCGAGCAGTGTCCAACGCAGAGTCGCCGCCAAGGTCCATGCTGCCAGCATCAAGGTCAGCCCGGCGCCGGTCACCCGATTGGCCCAGCCTCTGTCGCACCACGAGCCTGCTTTGAAGGCGCCCAGCGCTCCTGCCGCTCCGGCCAGGCCGAACAGCCCGACTTGCGTGTGCGACAAGCGATATGGCGTGGAGGTCAGCGGCAGCACCATGGGCGTCAGTAGGACGGTGATGGCAGCGAAAACAAGCATCGCGATGATGGCCCGCGAGCGCAGAACGGGCTCGTCGTGCACCAGCCGCAGCGTGGAGAGCAGCAGCCGGCCATAGGGCACCTTTGTGAGCGTGCGCGCGGATCGCGGCAGGGCGTACAACAGGATTCCGGCGGTCACGACGGCGGCGATGGCCGCCACCACATAGACCGATCGCCAGCCGAGGAGATCGGATAAAGCTCCAGATACTGTGCGCGCCAAGAGAATGCCGCTGATGATTCCACCGGTGACCACGCCGACGGCCCACCCTTGTCGCTCGGGCTCGGCATGTACTGCGGTGTAGGTGACCATCACCTGGGTCACTACGGCGAGTGCGCCCAGCGCGGTGATGCTCACCAGGAATGTCCACGCGTTGGGGGACCATGCCGTGGCCAGCAGCGATACCGCCAGCAGCGCGGTCTGGCCGACGATGAGCCGTCGTTGATCGACGATATCGCCCAGGGGCACGATCAGGAGCAGCCCGATCGCATAGCCGATCTGGGTGAGCGTGAGGACAACGCCTACCTGTGCTGTGGGCATGGAGAATTGCGCGCCAATGGTGTCCAACAGCGGCTGTGAGAAGTAGATGGTTGCCACCGCGAGTCCGCAGGCAAACGAGAACAACACAATGACGGGTCTGTTCAGCACGAGCACCCCTGGGTAGAGTTGGTTTCACTTCGCAACCGTTTGAGCATCGCACGAACGGTTTCATATTGCAACCAAAGGAGTGGGCCGATGGTGGGACGGGCAAGTCACGCGGAATCGAGCTGCACCCTTGCCCGCCCGTTGGGCGAGGTCGGGGACGGCTGGTCGCTGTTGATCGTTCGTGATGCGTTCGACGGGTTGCGCAGATTTGGGGAATTTCAGAAAAGCCTGGGGCTCGCGAAGAACATCCTGGCCTCGCGCTTGGCGGCGTTGGTGGACAACGGCATTCTCGAGATCGTTCCGGTGGGCGCGCGGCACGAGTATCAGCTGACGGACAAGGGCCGGGGGCTGTTTCCCGTGCTGGTCGCGCTGCGGCAGTGGAGCGATGAGTTCTGTTTCGCCCCAGGCGAACCGCGCGTTTCCCTGGTGGATCGCACGGCCTCTCGCCCGGTGCGCAGGTTCGAGCTGCGGGCGGCCGATGGGCGTCTGTTGACGCCCGAAGACACAGTGGTTAGTTCGGGTTGAGCCAGAATCCACCACAGTCCTGGTATCCCAAGCCGCGGTACACGGCGTCGATCAAGGACTGCGCCCGAGAATCGACCACAATGCCGGTGCCTTGCTTGGTCATCGTGTAACCGAAGGACATTCGTGCGCTTGGGTCGGCGAACCCTGCCGAGCCGCCCATGCCGCAATGTCCGAACGCGCCGGGCGCCAGGATGAGACTGCTGCCTTCACCCAGCGCCCGATTGTCGATACCTGTATGAAACCCCAGGGTCCAGCGGGTTGGGGCCCCGATGGTCGCATCGATCGCTGACGCCGAGCTCACCTGTGTCATGTGCACGATCTGAGCCTTGTCGACCAGGCGGGTGCCGTTGGCGCTCCCGTCGAGCGCCAACGGGCGATACATCGTGGCCAGGCCGCGCCCATTCGACACACCGTTGACGGCGGGGATCTCAGCCGCGTGAAACTCCCGGGTGTTGATCTGACGTTCCGCGGTGAGGGCAGGAAGGAGGAACCCGCCCGAGTTGAGCACGATCAACCCGGGTATCGACGCGGGATCGCTGAGTGCGGTGCGGAAGAAGGCGGGCAGCCGCTTCAGGTCGTCCGGGAGATCGGCGGCGATTGACTGTGCGACACGATGTTCTTCGCTAGCGGGCACACCGATCCAGAAGTCGGCTCCCAGCGGTTCCGCGATCTCATCCCGGAAAAATCGGCCCACGGTGCGTCCGGTAATTCGGCGGATGACCTCGCCGACAAGATGTCCGAAGGTCAGCGCGTGATAACCCGACCGCGTTCCCGGTTCCCACAGCGGCTCCTGCGCCGCGAGCAGGCCGGTGATCAAGTCCCAGTCCGCATAGCCCTTGTCGGGCAGAGTTTCTCGTATCGCAGCCAGGCCCGCCTGATGGTTGAGCAGCATCCGTACCGGAATCTGGTCCTTTCCGTTCTGGGCGAATTCGGGCCAGTAACGGGCCACTGGGGCGTCGAAGTCCAGTTGTCCGCGGGCAGCCAACATGTGGGCGCAGACGGCTGTCGCACCTTTGGTGCAGGAATAGACGGGCACAATGGTGTCGGGCGACCACGGGTTGCCGTCCTCGTTGGCCGATCCACCCCACAGGTCCACGACAGTCTCGCCGTCGACCATCACACAGACCGCGGCTCCCAGCTCGCCTCGCTCCGCGAAATTGCGCTCGAACTCCTCGCGTACCTGGCCAAACCGTGCCTCGCACGATCCGTTTACCGTCATGAAATGACGGTAGGGGAAACCCATATCGCGTGGGCTTGTCTTCCGCGATACCGGCTCAGCGGTCGTCTACGGTTCGGATGTCCTGGAACGAAGGAGTGTCCATGCGGATCGCGATCCTCACGCTTGTGCTGTGGCTGGGCCTGCTCGGGGTGCCCCTGGCGACAGCTGATCCCGGCGCCCTATCGGTGGATCCTTCCTCTGCGGAAGGTGCCGTCGTCCTGGCGCCCGCCGTCGCGGACGTGGCGGCCCAGCTGGGCAAGCCGGTCCGGCTGGATGTGCGCAGCCTCAAGGCAGCCGACGGTTGGGCGTTTCTCTGGTCCGCCATGCAGGAGCCCGACGGCAACCCCGTGGACTATGCAGGTTCTCCCTTTGCCGAGGCGGCGGCCAACGGCGGCATGTCGAAGAAATACGTGGCACTGCTCCATCGGGACGATCAGGGCTGGGGCCTCGTAGACAGACGTGTAGGGCCGAGCGATATCCCGTGGGCCGGCTGGAGTGCCCAGTACGGCGCGCCTGCGGCGATCTTCGATATCCCCGTCTACTAGCCGATTCGCGGGGCAAAACCGCATGTCCCGCGCGATCTGAGGTGTGATCCTGGTCGGGCTGGGCGAAGCTGTCCGCGGCTGCCCGTATCGTGGGGTGTCGTGACGGACCCCAGACCAAATTTCGGTGATGCGCTGACGCGGCGACGCGCGCTCACGATTTTGGGTCTGACGGTGCCCGCTGTTGCTGCGGCGTGCACGACCGTGGGGTCGAATCAGCCCCAGGAGGCCCCCTCGCCGGGTGCATCCCTGACTTTTCTTCCCGACGACAAGGCCAAGGACGTCAACCCGACCGCACCTGTCAGTGTGACGGTGACCAATGGCTGGTTCCAGGACGTGAAGCTGGTCAACGCGGACGGCAAGGTTGTCGCCGGTGTGCTCAGCCGCGACCAGACCAGGTTCCGCACCACCGAGCCACTCGGGTTCGATGTGAAGTACACCTGGAAGGGTTCGGCGGTGGGCCTGGACGGCAAGGCCGTCGCGGTGGCCGGTACGTTCACCACCTTGGTGCCGACGGCGAAGGTCAACGGCCAGTTCCAGCTCGCCGATGGCCAGACGGTGGGTATCGCGGCTCCCGTCATCATTCAGTTCGACGCCCATATCGCCGACAAGGCCGCGGTGGAGCGGTCATTGAGCATCACCTGCGACCCGCCCACCGAGGGCGGTTGGGCGTGGTTGCCCGATGAGGCGCAGGGCTCACGGGTGCACTGGCGTTCACGCGAATATTTCAAGGCTGGCACCAAGGTGGACGTGAAGGCCAACCTCTATGGGGTTCCCTTCGGCGACGGGGCTTTCGGTAACGAAGACATGTCGCTGGATTTCAGTGTGGGGCGCCGTCAAGTTGTCTATGCCGACGCGCAGAGTCACCGAATCCGGGTGACCACCGATGAGGGCACCATTCTGGACCTGCCGTGCAGCTACGGCGAGGGAGACCTGCCCCGTAACGTCACGCGCAGCGGTATTCACGTTGTCACTGAGAAGTACCAGGACTTCTGGATGTCCAACCCGGCGGCCGGGTACTCCAACGTCCATGAGCGCTTCGCCGTCCGGATTTCCAACAATGGTGAGTTCATTCACGCCAACCCCAATACCATTGGGCAGCAAGGAAACACCAACGTCACCAACGGATGTATCAATTTGTCGCTAGGCGATGCGGAGTCCTATTTCCGCACCGCTATGTACGGCGATCCTGTCGAGGTGACCGGCACCTCGATCGAGCTGTCGTACGCCGATGGTGATCTGTGGGACTGGGTGGTGGACTGGCCGACCTGGCAGTCGATGTCGGCGCTTCCCCCGAACCCAAAGGAACGAACCGCCACGTCGTCGCCGACGACATCGTCGATCCCGACCACCGTTCCGCTGACCCCGTCGGGGGCACCGACGCTTTCGGGCACTCCGACGTCGACCCCGTCGACCACAACGGGTGCGCCGTCACTGTCGGCTACGCCGACGACAACCCGCTGATAGCCCGGCGCTCAGAAAAACCCTGTCGTTCAGCCAATGACGGCTGGTACCGTCACGCTTATGTCCGCACAGTTCCACGACAAGCAGATAGCCGGGATGCGTCTAGCGTCACCGGTTGTCTCGTCGTGGCTGCGGCGACTTGCCACCCGGCAGTCGCACGGTAGATCCAGCACCGAGCGACAGCTGGCCAACGATTCTCATGAATATCTCAACCTTTCTGTTTGCGCTGCTAGGAATATCGCTCGACATTCCTAGAGTTTAGTGCGCACAAAACTGCTGAAATAAAATGTATTAACCCAAATTAATGGGGTTTACATCGGTCTATCGCCGATGCACCATTGTTTGCGGCGTGGCCGAGAGGTTGCGTGGATCGCACAGCCATCCTGGAAAGCGATTGTGCTGCAGGTTATTTGAAAATTCCATAATGGTGGCATATGCGTCCGTGGCGAAACTGGGATACGCGCTGGACTCAGACTCCAGTGCCCTGACGGGCATGCAGGTTCGACTCCTGCCGGACGTACGTAAATGTTTTGGACATCAGCGAAATGCGCTGTTGCCCAATGTGTGCGGGTGTAGCTCAACCGGAAAGAGCGGCGGGTTCCAAGTCCGTCAGATGAGGGTTCGAATCCTTCCGTCCGTGCCAGTTGTGCGGTGGTAAACCGCAGCCGACGGCCGATCGAGAAAAGGAAAGGAGGTGCGCGGCGATGTCGACTTTGACGCCCAACCAAACTGTGCAGTTCTGTAACGCCGACTACCGCGTACTGCAACAGATTCCGTGGCAACACGCGATCAAGCTGATCCTCAAGGGAGTCGTGTATTCCATCGACACCCATTATCCCGCCGTGCACGTGCGTAGCGCGTCGCTGGTCATCGAGTTGCCCGTCTCGATCGCGCTGCGTGAGTACGTGTACGTCCCGTACACCCCGCGAAATCGCGTTACCCGTGTGGGCGTGCTACGCCGCGATGGCTATACGTGTGTGTACTGCGGGGCGGGTGCCGACACCTGGGACCACGTGCTGCCCCGTTCGCGTGGGGGAGTGGACTCGTGGCTCAACACGGTGGCGGCGTGCCGTGACTGCAACGGGTTCAAGGGTGACCGGACTCCGCAGGAGGCCGGGATGACCTTCATGCGTGAGCCTTTCGAGCCGAAGGAACGTGACAGGTTCACCTATGCCCTGGCTCCGTAGGTGCCCGAAAGCGCTTTCCCCGGTCGGTTAATCGGTAAACCAGCGGATTGTTAATCCGTGACTGCAGGTTCGAATCCTGCTCGGGGAGCGCGGGGCGCCATGCGTGCGAGGCGAATACGGCTGGTCGCGGTTGCCTGTAAAGCAAGAGCCCTTCGGTGCGCAGGGGGTTCGAATCCCTCCGCACGTACCAACAGTGCCTTGTGGGGTAATCGGTAGCCCACCGGACTTTGAATCCGGGTGTTCAGGTTCGAGTCCTGGCGAGGCAGCGAACCGGAGATTGGAGGTGTGGCAGAACGGTATTGCAGCTCGTTGCTAGCGAGCCGCCGCCCGCACGCGGTTGGGGGTTCGAATCCCTCCACCTCCGCCATGGCGTCCGTGGTGTAACGGAAACACAGCGGTCTGTGACTCCGCAGTCGAGGGTTCAACTCCCTTCGGTCGCCCCAATGCCCCTGTAGCGCAACGGATAGCGCACCGGTTTCCGGGACCGGAGGTTGTGGGTTCGAATCCCGCCGGGGGCGCCGAACGGCGCTATACCCTCGTAGCTCAACGGACAGAGTGACGGCCTACGAAGCCGTGGATGGAAGTTCGATTCTTCCCGGGGGTGCCACATTCCTTTGCCTTCCTCCGCCATGTGGAATGCCTCCGTAGCTCAACGGACAGAGCGGCGAGTTTCTACCTCGCGCGGTGCGGGTTCGACTCCTGCCGGAGGCTCCACGTGGCAATGGTGTGGTCCTGGATAGCCCGGGACCCTACTGGCGGGTGGCTTTGCGGGTGGACGACGCCTGATCGCGAGGTTTGACGACGATCTGGTCCAGGTTGACGTGCGGCGGCCGCGATGCGACGAACGCGATGATCTCGGCGACGTCCTCCGCCACCAGCGGCGTGATGCCTCGGTACACCGCATCGGCGCGGTCCTGGTCGCCGTCGAAGCGCACCACCGAGAACTCCGTTTCCACCGCGCCCGGCGCGACCTCGGTGAGTCGCACCGGCTTTCCGAGAAGTTCGCCGCGCAGCGTGCGGTGCAGCGCGGCCTGCGCGTGCTTGGCGGAGGTGTAGCCGCTGCCGCCGTCGTAGACATCGAGGGCGGCAATGGAGGTGATGGTGACAATGAGCCCGTCACCGGAGGAAATCAGCTTGGGTAGCAGGGCCCGGGTTACCTGCAGGGTGCCCACCACATTGGTCTCCCACATCCAGCGCCAGTGCTCCAGATCTGCTTCCAGCACCGGTTCCAGGCCCCATGCGCCGCCGGCGTTGTTGATCAGCACATCCACCCGATTCAGGCTCTGCGCAAGGGCCGCAACCGAATCGGCGTCGGTGACGTCGAGCACAACCGCGGTGCCCCCGATTTCGTCGGCCAGGGCTTCGATCCGGTCTTCCCGGCGGGCCGCAACTACGACATGAAACCCAAGGGCAGCAAGGGATTTAGCGGTGGCTGCGCCGATTCCGGAACTGGCGCCGGTGACGACTGCGACCCGGCCGTCGAAGGTGGGATTGGTCATGCTCGCCACTGTAGTCAGAACACCCACTAGGACATCGGCTCGTAGGGATGCTAAATTTCGCCTGTGTCCAACATGCGTGCCGCCGAACCCCGGGTCACTTTCGTGATCGCGGGTATTGGTTCTCGGCTGCCGCTGGCTCGCGAGCTGTGTTGTCGCTGCGTCTGTCGCTGCGCCTAATTTCTGCACGTCTTTCTTGACGTCTCGGGCGTGGTATCGCCCCAGTTCACAACACCAAAAGCCACCAGTAGCCCGCGCTTCAGCGTTCGCCTGAATCCGGCCTTTTCGCCAAAGGACCCATCCCATGACTGCACCGGTTCGCCGACCCGTTTCTCGCCACCAGATCCACCCGCCCGCCCTGTACATCGGCGATAGCGCCGCGTCCTCTGTGTTCCGTGCCGCACGTGTCCGCGGGCCCGTGGCCCGTGACGCGATTGCCCAGGTCACAGGCCTTTCCATTGCCACCGTCAATCGGCAGGTGACGGCCCTGCTGGACGCCGGGCTGCTGCGTGAACGCGCCGACCTGGCGGTCTCGGGCGCCATCGGCCGTCCCCGGGTGCCGGTTGAGCTCAACCATGAGCCGTTCCTGACCCTGGGCATCCACATCGGAGCCCGGGCCACCAGCATCGTGGCGACCGACCTGTTCGGACGGACCCTGGACGTGGTGGAGACTCCCACGCCAAACGGCCCGCAGGGTGCGGCGCTGGCTTCGCTGGCCGGTAGCGCCCAGCGCTATCTGGCCCGCTGGCACCGCAGGCGGCCCCTGTGGGTGGGTGTTGCCACCGGTGGTGTGGTCGACGGCCCCGCCGGAACAGTGGATCACCCCCGCTTGGGCTGGACAGAGGCCCCTGTGGGGCGCGTCTTCGCCGACACATTGGGTCTGCCGGTTTCGGTGGCCTCGCACGTGGACGCCATGGCAGGTGCCGAACTGCTGCTGGGATTGCGCCGCTTCGCGGCCCGATCTCTGACGAGCTTGTACGTATACGCCCGTGAGACAGTCGGTTTCGCGCTTGCCATCGATGGGCGGGTGCACAGCCCGTCTAGCGGACCGGGGACCATTGCGGCGCTGCCCGTTGATTCCGAATTGCTCGGTGGCACCGGCAAGTTGGAGACCACGGTAAGCGACGAGGCGGTGCTGGCCGCGGCGCGCAAGCTGCGGATCGTGCCCGCCGGCGAAGGTGTCTCGGTGAGCGCGGTGTACAAGGCCGCACGTAGTGGCAATGAGTCTGCGCGCGAACTACTTTCCGAGCGCGGACGCGTGCTGGGTCAGTCGGTGGCGCTGCTGCGGGACATCCTCAACCCCGACGAGGTGATCGTCGGTGGACAGGCCTTCACCGAATACCCCGAAGTGATGAACGACGTCGAGACCGCCTTCCTGGATCGATCGACTTTGTCCAAGCGCGATATTCGCGTGACGGCCTTCGGTAATCGCGTGCAAGAAGCCGGCGCCGGTGTGGTGTCCCTGGGTGGGCTGTTCGCCGACCCGTTGGGTGCCATGCGACGGGCATCGGCCCGCCGCAGCGAGGCCTCCGCGCTGGCCTAGGTCGTCGCACGCCGAGTGTGACGCCACAGCGGGTTTCCGCGATTTTCTCCATGGCTGCGCACTCGGCGAACGCGAAAGTGATAGGTATGTGCACATGACGCATATCCATCACGTGTCCTCCGCGAAGGTGCCCATGGCTTACGCCTTCGACTACGTCAGTGATGCGCACAACCTGGCCGATTGGATGTTCGGGATCGAGCACGTTCATTTCGTCAACGACGTGCCACGTGGGCTCGGTGCCAAGTACGACATCGCCATCAACCTCGGCGCCACCTTGCGGTCGACGATCGAGGTGACGGGATGGGACCCGGACACCCTGTTCAGCACCGAGTCGCGGTCGGGAATCGAGAATCACATCGAATGTCGCTTCCGGCCCATCTCCGACGGCGAAACCGAGCTGGAGATCAACATCGACTACCGGCTGCCCGGCGGGCTGGCCGGGCGTGCACTCGGCAAGATCATTTCGCCGTTCATCTCGCTGGCCATCACGCATTCGGACGAGAAGCTGCGCAAGATCCTCGAACAGGGTTATCGCCAGGATGTCGCGTCGCGCTGAGGCTCAAAGCGCTGGTAGTAGTGCTGCGCGCCGACGGCTTGTGCATAAGTGACAAGATGGCTGTGTGCTTAGAGGCGATGAGTTCGCGCGCCGGGCGGTTGCGGCGCTGAAGCCGCGCCGCATCGCCGTCCTATCCGTTCACACCTCACCGCTGGCTCAACCGGGCACCGGCGATGCCGGCGGCATGAATGTCTACGTGCTGCAATCAGCCCTTCAGTTGGCCCGGCGGGGTGTTGCCGTCGATATCTTCACCCGCGCCACCGCGTCCTCCGACGAGCCCGTGGTGGCGGTCGCGGACGGGGTGACGGTGCGCAACATCGTCGCGGGCCCCTTCGAGGGGCTGGACAAGTACGACCTGCCCACCCAGCTGTGCGCGTTCACCGCAGGGGTACTGCGAGCCGAGGCGATCCACGAACCGGGCTATTACAACCTGGTTCACTCCCACTACTGGCTGTCCGGGCAGGCGGGCTGGCTGGCCCGCGATCGCTGGGGCGTTCCGCTGGTGCACACGGCGCACACCCTCGCCGCCGTCAAGAACCTCACTCTCGCCGAGGGCGACCGTCCGGAGCCCGCGCTGCGCGCGGTGGGTGAGCAGCAGGTGGTCGATGAGGCCGACCGGCTCATCGTCAACACCAAAGACGAAGCCAATCAATTGGTTTCGATGCACAACGCGGAACCTGGGCGCATCGACATTGTTCATCCCGGCGTGGATCTGGACGTGTTCACACCCGGCGACCAGGCTGCCGCCCGTGCCGAATTCGGTCTACGGGCCGATGAGCAGGTGGTTGCCTTCGTCGGGCGTATCCAGCCGTTGAAAGCCCCCGATCTATTGGTCCGTGCTGCCGAGCGGCTCCCCGGAGTGCGCGTTCTGATTGTCGGCGGACCGTCCGGCAGCGGTCTGGACGAGCCGACGGCACTGCACGACCTTGCCGAGGAACTTGGCATCGCCGACCGGGTGACCTTCCTGCCTCCGCAGACGCGCGAGAGGCTCGCGCAGGTGTACCGGGCGGCCGATATCGTTGCGGTGCCCAGCTACTCGGAGTCCTTCGGGCTGGTGGCCATTGAGGCGCAGGCCTGCGGGACCCCGGTGGTAGCGGCCGCGGTGGGTGGCCTACCGGTGGCGGTCTCCGATCAACGCTCCGGCTTGCTGGTTCCCACGCATCGCACGCAGGACTGGGCGGAGGCCATCGGGAACCTGTTGACGCGTACGGGACCCGAGTTCAGCCATGCGGCAGTGGAGCACGCCGCGGATTTCTCCTGGGCCAGCACGGCTGACGCACTGCTGTCGAGTTACAGCCGCGCCATCGCCGATTACCGCGCACCACAAAGGCCCTCGGCGCAGCGAGCACCGCGTGCACGTTTCCGGGCGCGCCGGTTGTCGGGTCTGCGGCGATGACCACCGCCGAGCAGGCGTACGCCGTCATCGTGCGCACCCTGGTGGACCGGGAGGTCACCTTCAGCGAGCATCACGGGCCCGATGGCAAGCCCGCGCTGGTGGTAGAGCTTCCCGGTGAGCGCAAGCAGAAGATCACGACGATGCTCACTCCGGGCGAGCACGCCGTGCGCGTCGAGGTGTTCGTATGCCGTCGTCCCGACGAGAACACCGAAGGCGTGTACCGGTACCTCCTCAAACGCAACCGGCGTCTGTATGCCGTCGCGTACACGATCGACAACATGGGCGACATCTATCTGGTGGGCCGGCTGCCGCTGCCCGCGATCACCCCCGATGAGATCGACCGATTGCTCGGGCAGGTACTGGAAGCCGTGGACGGCGACTTCAACGTCCTGCTGGAGTTGGGGTTCAAGACGTCCATCCAGAAGGAATGGGCCTGGCGGACCTCGCGCGGTGAGTCGCTGAAGAATCTTGAGGCCTTCGAGCACCTCATCGAGGATTGACCGCTGCGGATGTCCAGAGGCACGGACGCTGAGCAGGGACTAGACGCGGCGTGCAAGACTGTCGGACGTGACCTTCCGAAGCCCGCTTCCCGACGTCTCGATTCCCGACTGCTCTGTCTACGAGTACGTATTCGGTGATACCGGCGACGACAGTCGTGTCGCTCTCATCGATGGCCTCTCCGGCGCACAGACGAGCTTCGGTGAGCTGCGCACCCAGGTCGACGCGACTGCGGCAGGTCTGGCCGACCGCGGATTCGGGTTGGGCGACGTCGCCGCGGTCTTCCTGCCCAACTGCTCGACATTCGCAGTGGTATTGCATGGCATCCTGCGCGCGGGTGGCACCGCGAGCACTGTCAACGTGCTGTACACCGCCGAGGAGTTGGCCAAGCAGCTGATCGATTCCAAGGCGCAGCTCATCTTCACGGTCTCGCCGCTGCTGCCGCGCGCCCTTGAGGCCGCCGAGATCGCGGGACTCGATGCCGCCGGCGTGATCACCATCGACGCCGTGGAAGGACGCCTGTCGCTGGCCGACATCGCGCGGCCCGACCTCGCGCCGCCGACGGTGACCTTCGACCCGGCAACGCATTTGGCGGTGCTGCCGTACTCGTCGGGAACCACGGGTAAAGCCAAGGGTGTCATGCTCACCCATCGCAACCTGGTCGCCAACATCGCCCAGGCCAAGCACCTGTACGGGGTGGAGCGAGGCGACCGGGTATTGGCCGTCCTCCCGTTCTTCCACATCTATGGCCTGGTCGTGCTGCTCAACGTCCAGCTGAAGCTGGGCGCCGAGCTGATCATCCTGCCGCGCTTTGAGCTGGACACCTTCCTGGGCACCATCGCCAACTACCGGGTGGATCACGTTTTCGTGGCACCGCCGGTGGCCGTGGTGCTGGCCAAGCACCCGGAGATCGACAAGTACGACGTGTCCTGCCTGCGGTCGGTGTTCTCGGGTGCCGCGCCGTTGGACGAGCAGCTGGGCAATGCGGTTGCCGCACGCCTCAATTGCCGCGTCACCCAGGGCTACGGCATGACCGAGCTGAGTCCTGTCAGCCACCTCATTCCGCCGAACCGTCCCGATATCCCACTGAACTCGGTGGGCATCCCGGTGCCGAACTCCGAGAACAAGCTCATCGACACCGAGACCGGCGCCGAGATCGAGATCCCGGCAGAAGGGGAGAGCGCACCCGGGGAGCTGCTGGTGCGTGGCCCCAATGTGATGGCCGGATACCTCGGCAACGAGGAGGCCACCGCGGCGACGATCGAACCCGACGGGTTCCTGCACACCGGGGATATCGCCGTGGTGCGGGCCGACGGCGTGGTGACGATTGTCGATCGACTCAAGGAACTCATCAAGTACAAGGGCTATCAGGTGCCGCCGGCAGAGCTGGAGGCGTTGTTGCTGACGCACCCGGGTATCGGCGATGCCGCCGTCATCGGTGTACCCGACCCGTCCAGCGGTGAGATCCCCAAGGCCTTCGTGGTGCGTACCGATGCGGACCTCACCGATGAGGCAGTCATGACCTTCATCGAAGAGAAGGTGGCTCCGCACAAGCGGATTCGGCAGGTGGAGTTCATCGACGCGATCCCGAAGAGCGCCGCGGGCAAGATTCTGCGCAAGGACTTGCGCGCCCGCGTCTAGGCGCGGGCGCTAGCTACCTGCTGGGGTCGGGCGAGCATCCGATCTCCCGGTGCCCAGAAGGTAGACATTGGTAAATTACTCCCCAGGTTGCTTTGGTCAATTCGGTGGAGGCGCGGGGTAAATGGGCACGGCAGGGACGAAAGGTGTCCCGCGCGCCGATCGTGAGAGCCAGATACTCGATATCGCGGGTCGGCAGATCGAGCAGGTCGGCTATGCGGGCATGTCACCGGCACTGGTCGCCGAAGCCGCGGGGGTATCAAAACCCATGGTTTATCACTACTTCGGCAGTAAAGATGGCCTGTACGTCGCGTGCGTCGAACAGGCCGCGGAGGTGGTGTGCGGTGCCATCGAGACGGTCTTTGACCGCCCCGCGCAATGGGAGATGATCGAGCGCACCCTTGAAGCGATCTTTCGCGCCTTGGCGGGGCGTCAGTTCCATTGGAACGTCCTGCTCGACGCGACTCACCCGGCCGAGGGGCCCGCGGCCACGGCCGCGTGGGTGGCACGTTCACGGCTGGCGGGGCAGGCCGCGCGCGGTGCCGAGGCAACGCTCGGATCCCGAGGCATGCATGATCCGGTGGATTTGTCGGCGTTCACCGAGGTCTGGATGGCAGCCGTGGCCGCGTTGGTTAATTGGTGGGTGCGTCATCCCGACGAGACCGCCGAAGCGATGATTGCGCGTAGCCATCGGCTTTTCGCGGTGCTCTTCTTGGGCAGCGGGACCAAGCGGTGAGCACAAAGTCGGGGTCGAAAGGAGTTCCGCGATCAGAGCGCGAGGCCCAGATTCTGGATGCGGCCGCGATCGAGTTTGGTGACCGTGGCTATCTCGCGACGACGACGGCAGCGGTTGCGCAACGCGCGGGAATATCGAAAACTCTCGTACACAAATACTTTCAATCCAAGGAAGACCTCTATTGCGCGTGTGCGCGTCGTGCCGGCGAAACGCTGACGCGAGGCATTGCGGAGGCGATGGCGCTGCCGGAACGCCCAGGATTGCAGCGGGCGTCGGATGTAGTGGCGGCGATATTCCGGGCCCTCGAACAGCGCCCCCACGATTGGAAGATCCTGCACGACAGGAGTGTGCCGAGGGGCGGTCTTGCCGAGGTCACCGCGCGCGACTATCGCCGGAGTCTGGCCGAACAGGCCGCGGCCGGTGTTTCGGGATCCTACGGCGGCGTTCTGAACGAGCCCAGCGACCTGTCCGCACTGGCTCAGGTGTGGCGGGAAACCGTTACAGCCCTTGTTAATTGGTGGCTGCGAAATCCAGAACACACGGTGGACGAGATGATCGCCCGTGCTACCAGGATGTTCGCTGTACTGGACGATTCCGCGCAGTAGTGTGACCCCTCAGCAGGGCAGGGCACACAGGAGGTACGTGAGCATGGCGAATACCACCGCCACCCATGTCGCGCAGACCGCCTGCAGCCACCGTGGCGCATGGCTGATCTCCATGTAGGAGGCGATGATCAGTACCGTCTTGATCGCGGTGAGCGACAGCACCACCAGCACTACCGGGGTGGCGGGGCGGCCCGACGAACTCTCGGCCCAGGAAAGCACTGTGCAGCCGGCCAACACGACCCATGTCAGCATGGTGCGATTCGCGAAACTCCGAATGGATGATGTGATCATGCGTTGCCCCACAATCTAAATCAGATAGATCAACGAGAAGAGGACGACCCACAACACGTCCACCATGTGCCAGTAGACGCCGACGCCTTCCAGGAACGCCACGCTGGCACCGCGGGAATCCGGTCGCATCGATCGAGTAGCGATGCTCAGGCCCAGTATCCCGACCAGGACGTGCAGGAGGTGGATGCCGGTGAAGACGAAGTAGTACATGAAGAATTCGCCGAGTGCCGGGTTGGAGGCCTCATGCAGGTGGCGACTGTATTCGACGATCTTCAGCACCACGAACACCGCACCGAATCCGATGGCGGCGAGATAGAGCCTGAAGGCCCGGCGTGTCTCTTTCCATCGAGCGGAGTTGAGCGCGGCGACCACGGCGGCGGAACTACTGATGAGCGTGAGAGTTTCGGCCAATCCAATGGGTTGGGACATGGTAGACCGGCCGAGCTCGAACATCCCAGGATTTTGGGTGTAGTTCCATCCCCAGATTGCGAAAAATATCCCGAACACGGTGAGATCTCCCATGATGAAGATCCACAGTTCGGCCTCGCCCGGGATGTGCCCCGTGCGGCCGCGCGGGTATGCGCGCGGCCGCGAGTCTGTCTCGGTGTTCATGAAAGCGGTTCCGTGACACGGCTATTTGTGATGGCCGGCGCGGAGAACATCTTGCGGACCACGGGCACCAGGATGATCGGAGATGCCGCGAAGTAGACGAGAAAGAGGACGGCGGGAATCCAGAACCCCACGATGCCGTTCCAGGCGAACGGTCCGGTGTGAAAGAAGAATACCAATAGTTCGGGTAGGTAGAGGATGGCACACCAGAGGTTCAGATACCCGAACCAGCGCGGTACCAACGGATCTCGACGTGGGCTAAGCACCAGGATCGCGTAGGCGCTGAGCACCCATACCAGTAAGAACATGGGGATACCGCCCATGAACTGAAGGAACCCGTTGTCGCTTGCGTACTGGACAATCGCCGGATCACGGTCCGGCCGAAACGCGGCCATCGAGAATGAGAACGGCACGTAGAAGTTGAATACCAGTGATGTTGCCGCGGTCAGAGCCATCATTATCGTGACAATCCCCGCTGACCCCTCGATCTTGCGCGCGATCATCACCAGCAGCGAAAACACCGGGAACAGAACGAATGTCGAGCACATCATGATTACTGCGGCGAGCATCAGCCAGCCATGGCGCTCCTGGAACTGAGCTGCCACGGCGGCCGGTCCGGCAGCGGGCGGGATTGGCGGCATGAAGTGGGCGATCGCCAGCCAACCGGTGCCGAACACCAACAAATAGGCAAGGCCGCACCAGGCACTCGCACGCTCCAATAGACGGTCCTGCATATTCCGAAACTCCTTGTGACGTAGCCCTATACGGAAGATGACCCGGTCATTGCCACGCGCCACACGGTAGGCCTCATCGCATCAACCGGTTGTGGATTGCCGCCGTCCGGCGACGGAAGTAACCGATGGGTAATATAAGGCGGCCTCGAGTGCTCCGTCAATACCCGGCCTCGGGCTGCGCGGCACCGCAAGATCTTCGGTGAGCGATGAGAAATGCTTGGCGGATTACCGGGCGTCGGTGGCACCCTGGAACTCATGGGTCAGGTGTATGCGGAGATCGACGACAAGCTGGCACGCTGGCTGACCGAGCAGCCGGTGTTCTTCGTGGGTACCGCGCCGAGCGGCTCCGAGGGGCACGTGAACGTTTCGCCCAAAGGCATGGCCGGAACCTTCGCGGTGCTGGGGCCCCGTCAGGTGGGCTACCTGGACTACTTCGGCAGCGGCGCGGAGACCATCGCGCATGTACGCGACAACGCGCGCATTGTGCTGATGTTCTGCTCCTTCGACAAGCGGTGCCGCATCATTCGGCTGCACGGCCGGGCGCGAGTGGTGCAGTTCAACGAGCCCGAGTACCCGCGGTTGCGCTCCAGTTTTTCCAATGACCTCGAAAAGGGTGTTCGCTCAATCATTTTGGTTGACGTCATGCGGGTGGCCGACTCGTGCGGGTACTCGGTTCCGTTGATGGATTTCGTGGGTCATCGTGATGTGTACGAGAAGCATGTGGAGAAGCTGCCCGCGGAGAAGCTCACCTACGAGAGTGCGCTGGAGTCCAACGGCAGCTCGATCGATGGACTGACCGCGTTTCGGTAGCCGTCACGCGGGACGACTAACCCGACATTGATCTCGCCGCACCCTTGACAAGTAGCCGGGCGTGTCACACCCTTGGTTTACGTTTTCGCGTCATGCGTAAGCGACAAGCGAAGGGTGATGCCAATGACGGCACCCGACGCGGGAGCCTACCCGCGCCGACGTCCGAAGGTCAGCTACGGAGCGAGTGCGGTGGTGACCGGTGCGGGCAGCGGTATCGGCCGCGCTTTCGCCCAGATGCTCGCCGCTCGTGGCGGCCGTGTGGTCTGCGCCGATATCGATATGGGCCGCGCTCAGGAGACCGTCGACATCATCGGGGGCGGTAAGGCCCATGCGGTGTCCTGTGACGTCACCTCGTACGACCAGGTCAGCGAGCTGGCGAGGGCGTCCGAAGGCTGGCTGCGGCAGCCCGCGGACCTGGTGATCAACAACGCCGGAATCGGCACCGGCGGTCGGCCCGTCGGTGCCATGTCGATGTCTGACTGGGAGAGCACCCTGGCGATCAACCTGTGGGGCGTCATCTACGGCTGCCAGGTATTCACTCCGTTGCTGCGTGAGCAACGATTCGGGGGCATCATCAATGTCGCCTCAGCCGCAAGCTTCGCTGCCGCACCGCTCATGGCTGCGTACAACGTGAGTAAGGCGGGTGTGCTGGCGTTATCGGAGACGCTGTCCGCCGAGCTGAGTGGTGCTGGCGTCAAGGTCACGGTGCTGTGCCCGACGTTCGTCAAGACCAACATCGTCAACGACGGCCGCATTAGCGGTTCGGTCAGTGGCCTGGCCGCCTCGGTGATGAAGTACACCGGCGTTTCGCCGGAACGGATCGCGCGGGCAACACTCGACGCCCACGATCGTGGGCGTTTCTATGTGGTGCCGCAGCTCGATGCCAAGTTGGTGTGGCACCTCAAAAGACACACCCCGAACCCGTATCGCTGGGGTGCCGGTCTGATCGGCCGGATGATGCCCGCGCCCGTCGACGCCAAAGAACTACTCGGAGCGGACGTGCGGTGATGACCATGCATACGGATGTCGCAATCATCGGAGCGGGATTCAGTGGGCTGAGCGTGGCTGCCGGACTGAAGCGTTCAGGTATCCACAATTTTGTGCTGCTGGATCGCGATGCGGCGCAGGATGATACGTGGCGTGACGACACCATTCGGCTGTTCGGTCTGGGCAAGCACATGCGGTTCGGCCACCAGGTGACCGCTCTTGTCTACGACGAGAACGACGGGCGCTGGGATGTTGAAATCTCCGGGGGAGAAGACCTGTCGGTGAGATCGGTGGTGCTCGCCATCGGTTCACGACGAGAAGCGGACCCGACGGTCCCTGGTATCGAGGCCTATACCGGGACGGTCGTGCGAGGCCAGGAATTCAGGGACGTTGTCCTGGCCGGTAAGCGGGTAGCTGTGGTTGGCAACGGCGCCGCCGCAGCTACCCTGCTTCCCGATATCGTGCGAGAAGCCGCCGCGGTCAAGCTTTTCCAAAGCTCGCCCGACTGGATACTGCCTCGGCCGACATCGCGTGTGGCCCGGTTCCTGAGAGATGTCCCCGTTGTCCGGAACGCCGCCCGGCAGGCATGGTTCGCGGGACGTCGACCGCAACGCGTGGGACTGCTGGAGCTGCTGGCGCAGAACAATCTTCGCCAACACATTGACGACCCGTGGACGCGTCGCCAGCTGACGCCGTTGCCCCTCACGGGGCGCCCCAATGTGGTGATCGCCGACGAGTTCTACACGGCGCTGCGCGACCCCAAGTGCAAGCTGATCACGTGGCCCATTGCCCGCTTCAGCGCTGCCGGCATCCGGAGCGTGGAAGGTATTGAACACCACTGCGATGTCATCGTTTTCGTGTCAGCACCCGGGGAGTCGGAGCCTACCCAGATCCCGGTGCACGGGGTGGCGGGGCGCGAGCTGCCGGAGTCGGACGATGTTTCGATCGCCGGGTTCCCGAATCTCTTTCAGGCTGATCCTCCTCGGCGGCAACCCGGTAGAGATGCCGTCCAGCGCGTGCACAGCCGGGTGGACAGGGTGACCGCGCGGGTCAAGGGTGCGCTACGTCCCGACATGAGTGGCGGCGTGCGGTCTGCCTCCCGGCGCACCTGGGCCACTGCGGCTGTGGCCGGGGTGGCGCTGAGACCGGTGTTCAACCGGGTGCGGCTCAACAGGTTCGGGGTCGCGGCGGCCCGCGGTGTGGTCGCCGGGACGATGGCAGTTGGCAGTCCGATGCCTGACGATGTCCGGATTTCGCGAGTCAGGGAGCGTGGGCTGCGGGGCGAGTGGGTGCACACCGCCAACACCGATCCCGATGGCCAGGTTCTTTTCTACCTTCACGGCAGTGGATATGTGGTGTGCTCGCCGCGGACTCATCGCCGGCTGGTGGCCCGATTGTCCCAGGCGACCGGACTACCGGCCTTCAGCCTCGACTACCGGCTGGCCCCGGAACATCCCTTCCCGGCAGCAGCCGACGATGTGCGGGTCGGATATCAATGGCTTCTTGACAAGGGGTATGCCGCCAAAGACATTGTCATCGCCGGTGACTCGGCCGGCGGGCACCTCGCGGTGGATCTCATCGCCGAGAACCATCGGCTCGGCGTACCGCAACCGGGAGCCATGGTGCTGTTCTCGCCGCTGATGGATCTCACGCTCGGAATGTCTGCGGAGCGAGAGCGCGACGCACCTGATCCGGTCATTTCCGCGGCTGCTGCCCGGCGCCTCGTCGATATGTACACACAGGGGCAGCACGAGGGCGATTCCCGGTTGCGGCTCTCGTTGGCGCCGGGAACCGCGCTGCCGCCCACGTTGATTCAGGTTGGTGGCCGGGAAATGATGGTCGCCGATTCCGAGCATCTCGCACTCATGATGACCCGTGCCGGCGGGCAGTGCGAACTGCAGGTGTGGCCGGGGCAGATCCACGTGTTTCAGGCGCTGCCCAGATTTAGCGCGGAGGCCGGCGCGGCCGTACGCGAGGCGGGGCGGTTCATCACGCAGACCCTGACACAACAGATCGAGATCACGAGCACAGTGCAGTCCGCATAAGGAGGAATGACAATGGCCGTCGTATTGGAAGACATGCTGCAGACCATCAAGGACAAGCAGTGGGCCCTGGCCGACGTCGACTGGGAAGCGCCCGGCGCGGACACCATCAGTGCTGAATTATGGCCAAAGCTTAAGGATTTCATGGCCGATCTGGTGTGGATCGAGAACATCGGTGCGCGTGGGTTCGCCGCGCTGGCCAAGAAGGCCCCTGACCCCACTCTCGCCGAGATCTATCGCTACTTTCATGCCGAAGAGCAGAAGCATGCGAACGCGGAACTCGCGCTCATGCGGCGCTGGGGGATGCTCAGGGAAGACGAGATTCCCGAACCGAATATCAACGTGCGCTTGGCCATCGAATGGTTGGACAAGTATGCGGACGGTCTGTCGCTGACCGTCCTCGGCACGGTGATTCCGCTGCTGGAGGTGGCCCTGGACGGCGCTCTGCTGAAGTTCCTGCTGGAGGAGGTGCGAGATCCCGTCTGCCACGACGCTTTCCGGCATATCAATTCCGACGAGTCACGCCACCTCGCCGTCGATTTCCATGTCCTGGACATGATGGGGCAGGGCCCGATCCGGCGGGCTGTCATCGAGAACGTCGGCACCCTGGTCAACCCGTCTTTCTTGGTGGCCGGGCTGGTGGGTCTGGGTGCCGGGATTCCACTCATCAACCGGATCCGCAACAACATCGTCGCGATGGGGCTTAGTGAACAGCGGTTGTATGACGCCATGAACCGTTTCTCCAACGTGGGAGACCGCGGCAAGGGCACGCGGCTGTTCATCTATCGATTCCTGAAAAAGGGTTCCAAGTGGGTCATCAACCCCGAGCACCCCTACCACTATCTGGCCAATTCCATGGTCAAGGCCTCGGACCACATCCCACGCAGATGGCTTCCGGCGCAACCGTCCTGGTCCAAGGAGCTCACCTATGAGGCCACGGCATGAGTGCGCGCCGCCGCAGGACGAAAGGGTCCGACCGCGGCGTCGATCACGAAGTCGTCATCATCGGTGCCGGGTTGTCCGGTATCGGCGTCGCCCGCGACCTGCTGCGCGCCGGTGTCACCGGTGTCACCATCTTCGAGCGCGCCACGGCTGTCGGCGGCACCTGGCGCGACAACGTGTACCCCGGTATCGGCGTGGATGTTCCGGCGCAGGCATATCAGTTCCGGGAGGCATGCAACCCGGACTGGTCCCGGTTCTACGCCAAGGGCCCTGAGGTACTGGCATATGTGGAACGGTTGACCGACGACTTCGGTGTACGCGGACTGATCCAGTTCAACAGCGAAGTAGGGGAGCGCCATTGGGACGACGACGCCGATCTGTGGCGCCTGAAGGTGAACGGCAAGAACGTGACAGCGCGATTCGTCATCGTGGCGGCGGGGCCGTTCCCGGAGCCCAAACCAGCGGAGTTGCCGGGCCTCGACGATTTCGCGGGCACCATCGTGAAGTCGGCATCCTGGGATCAAAGCATCGACCTGGCAGGCAAGCGTGTCGCCATCATCGGCACCGGAGCCAGTGCCGTGCAGATCATTCCCGAGATCGCGCGCGAGGTCGGTCACCTCGATGTCTACCAGCGCACCCCGATCTGGATCTTCCCCAAGTTCGATCCGACCACGCCCGGGGCCGTCAAGACCTTCTTTCGCCGCGTGCCTTTCGCTCAGCGGCTGCTGCAGGAAGGACTGGAACTGGTCTACGCCGGGGTGCTGGTCTACGGCGTCATGTATTACGCGAACGTCAAGGTCATCCCGAAGGCGGTATCGGGCTTCCTGCGCAACGTGACCTATCGGATGGCGGTACCGGACAAGGACCTGCGCGCCAGGCTCACCCCGGACTACGACTTCGGGTGTAAGCGGCCCGCGGTATCCAGCTCCTATCTGCAGACCTTCAATCGGGACAACGTCGAGCTGATCACCGATCCGATCGAGACCATCACCCCGGTGGGTATCCGTACCCGCGGCGGGCGCGAACGCCCCGTCGACGTACTGGTCCTGGCCACCGGATTCCGGTTGTTCTACGACCCGCAGATCTACCGGGACACCCCTGTCACCGGGCGCGACGGGTTTGACCTCGGCGACTTCTACGCACATCAACTGCCGGAGAGCTATCACGGCATCTCGATTCCCGGCCTGCCCAATTACTTCCAGGTGTTCGGGCACTACGGGTGGACCGGAGGGACCTGGCACAGCGTGGTGGACACGGCGGGAGCCCACATCAGCCGGGTGATCGCCGAGGCCCAGCGTCTGGGCGCCACCGACGTCGAAGTGCGCAGGCAGGCGGCCGCGGAGTGGACCGAACAGGTTCGTGGGCGCTACGCCACCTCGCTGTTCCAGGTCGGCAACTGTGCCACCGCCAACAGCTACTACTTCGACCACAACGGTGAGTCCGCCTACATCCGGCCGATGTCCACCCAGGCCGCCCGCCGCTCGTCACGTACCTTTCCGCTCCATGACTATGCGTTTGAGGGGCAGACCGAGCCGGTGCGGGCAGTGACGATGGCGAATGGCGGGATAAGGTAACGCTCATGAGCGGCGAGACCTCCAGCCAGACAAACGGGGCCACCCTGATCCTGCTGCGCCATGGCGAGAGCCAGTGGAACGCCAAGAACCTGTTCACCGGCTGGGTCGATGTCGACCTGACGGAAAAGGGCAGGTCCGAGGCGCAGCGCGGTGGCGAGTTACTCGCTCAGCAGGGGCTGCTGCCGGACATTCTGTTCACCTCGCTGCTGCGCCGTGCGATCAACACGGCACACCTGGCTCTCGACACGGCGGACCGGCTGTGGATACCGGTGGTGCGGGACTGGCGCCTCAACGAGCGGCACTACGGCGCACTGCAGGGGCTGGACAAGGCGGAAACCAAGGCCAAGTACGGCGAGGAGCAGTTCATGGCCTGGCGCCGCAGCTACGACACCCCGCCGCCGCCCATCGAGCGTGGCAGCCACTACAGCCAGGACCAAGACCCCCGCTACGCCGATATCGACGGTGGACCGCTCACCGAATGTCTGGCCGACGTGGTGACGCGGTTCGTGCCCTACTACGAGGATTCCATTGTTCCCGAGCTCCGCACGGGTAAGACCGTTCTCGTTGCTGCCCACGGTAATTCGCTGCGTGCTCTGGTGAAGTATCTCGACGGCATCTCCGACGAGGAGATCGTCGGTCTGAACATCCCGACGGGCATTCCGTTGCGGTACGACCTCGACGAGAACCTCAAACCGATCACTCCGGGCGGGGTCTACCTGGATCCGGAGGCCGCGGCCGCCGGCGCCGCCGCGGTAGCCAACCAGGGCGCGAAATAACCTCACCGCGAGTCTGGCCCCACCAGAAGATCGCCAATCGGCGAATACTCGGTGAACGCACGCCTAACACCTGTGCCGGAATATGTGACTTGCTCGGCTTTTAGCCGCACGCTGCTGGGGTGACGTTCACCGAATGCGTACGCTTTTCGCGTGACCGCCGCATCGGCCCTTCTTGTTGCGACCGCTGCGCTCGCGGCGCTTGCTGTGGGCGCGGCGCTGGGCGCGTGGTACTCGCGTCGCTCTTCGTCCCACCGCAAGGCTTCCGACGTAGCCCAGACCGGCCTGACGGTCTCTCAGATGCTCGAGCGCATCGTCGCCATCTCGCCGACCGGAGTCGTCGTCGTCGACAAGCATCAGGACGTGGTCCTGGTCAATGCCCGCGCACGGGAGTTGGGGCTGGTGCGCGACCGTCAGCTCGACGAACAGGCATGGAACGCCGCGCAGCGGACGCTGGCCACCGGTGAGGCCGTCGAAGTGGACCTGACCACCAAGCCGAGGGCGCCGGGCCGTGCGGGATTCTCACTACGCGGTCACGTGCGCAGGTTGTCCGACGCCGACACCCGCTGGGTGGTCATCTACGTCGACGACGACTCCGAGCATGTCCGCATGGAAGCCACCCGCAGAGATTTCGTGGCCAACGTCAGCCACGAGCTCAAGACGCCCGTCGGCGCGATGGGGGTGCTCGCCGAGGCGCTGCTGTCATCCTCCGATGACCCCGAGACGGTGCGACATTTCGGCGAGCAGGTGCTCGCGGAGTCCCACCGCCTGGGCAACATGGTCACCGAGCTCATCGCGCTCTCGCGGCTGCAGGGGGCCGAAAAACTGCCCGACCTGGAGGTCGTCGATGTGGACTTCGTGGTGTCCGAGGCGCTGAGCCGCTCCAAGGTGGTCGCCGAGAACGCCGATATCGCGGTCACCACCGACGCGCCCAGCGGCTTTGAGGTGCGCGGTGATCCCACCCTGCTCATCACCGCGATCAGCAACTTGGTGGCCAACGCCATCGCCTACTCGCCGCAGGGGTCGCCGGTGTCGATCAGCCGCCGCCGCCGCGGCGACAAGATCGAGATCGCGGTCACCGACCGTGGCATCGGCATCGCCAAGGAACATCAAGAGCGCGTCTTCGAACGGTTCTTCCGGGTCGACAAGGCGCGCTCCCGCGATACCGGAGGCACCGGGCTGGGTCTGGCGATCGTCAAGCATGTCGCCGCCAACCACAACGGCGCCATCAAGCTCTGGAGCCAGCCGGGCACGGGATCGACCTTCACCCTGTCGCTGCCGGTGTACGAAGACGATGTTGACGACCCCGAGACAGATACGCAGTCCGACGAAACCGCACCTCGCAAAGACGCGACCAACCACACCCAGCGATCCAACGGTCTTGCGGCCGGCGGATCATCCCCAGTACCCCCCAGCCGCTTACGCGAAGAGCACAAGGCGACTACACGAGAGGAACACGTACGTCGATGACCAGTGTCTTGATTGTTGAGGACGAAGACTCGCTGGCCGATCCACTGGCCTTCCTGCTGCGCAAGGAGGGTTTCGAGGCGACCATCGTGAATGACGGTCCCTCCGCGCTCGCCGAATTCGAGCGTGCCGGTGCCGATATCGTGCTGCTGGATCTGATGCTGCCCGGTATGAGCGGCACCGATGTCTGCAAGCAGCTGCGCGCCAAGTCCAGCGTGCCGGTGATCATGGTGACCGCGCGGGACAGCGAGATCGACAAGGTCGTCGGGTTGGAGCTGGGCGCCGACGATTACGTCACCAAGCCCTATTCGGCGCGCGAACTGATTGCCCGCATTCGCGCGGTGCTGCGTCGCGGCTCGGATTCCGAAGAGACCGCTTCCGGTGACGGGGTATTGGAAGCCGGCCCGGTGCGGATGGATGTCGACCGGCACACCGTGTCTGTGAACGGTGAAGCGATCACTCTGCCGCTCAAGGAATTCGACCTTCTTGAATATCTGATTCGCAACAGCGGCCGGGTGCTGACCCGCGGTCAGCTCATCGACCGTGTATGGGGTGCGGACTATGTGGGCGACACCAAGACCCTCGATGTCCACGTCAAGCGGTTGCGTTCCAAAATCGAGGCTGACCCGGCCAATCCGGTGCACTTGGTGACGGTGCGCGGCCTCGGTTACAAGCTCGAAGGCTGAGTCGGCTGAGCCTTATCCGGTAGGCGTTTACACTCGGACGGCAGCACGGCACGCAGGTGCGCGCGCCCCGGTCAGGTCGGAAACGTCGATGGAGCAGCTAGTGGCGCAGGAGCCCCCTCGCCGAGGACGGCCCCCCGTGTCCGGACTTGCCGACAAACGGCGTCAGCAGATCGTCGACGCCGCCTTCGCCGCGTTCACTGAAAACGGCTACGAGCAGACCAGCATGTCCGATATCGCAACCCGCGCGGGTATGGGGCAGGGCACCGTCTACCGGTATGTCGATAGCAAGCGTGAGGTCCTGGACCTGGTTTTCGACTACGGCGTGGAGCGGCTCGTCGATACCCTGGCGCTCGACGACTTTCTCGATGTGGTCGGTGGAACGGCGGGCATCGAGGAACGAAACGACATCATTATGGAGGGCGGCCGTCGGCTCTATGCGCTGGTCGATCAGGAGCCTGCGCTGCTGAAGCTCCTGACGGTGCAGTCCGCCGCGGCCGACAAGGAACTCAAACAGCGCGTCCTCGGTATCCAGGCGATGCTCGACTCGTATGTTCAGCGGGGCCTGGAGTCCGGCAGGCGCGCCGGCTGGCTACCCGAGGACGCCCACGATCACGCCGTGCTGGCCCGGCTGTTGCCGGCATTGGTGCTGCCCGGCTTCCTGCTTGCCCAAAGTCGGCATGACAATCCCGGCACGCGCGAACGTTTCGTGAGTACCGCGTCGCTGATCGCGGAGCGCGGAATCCTGCGCGAGGGTGTCATCCTGGAGCCGGGTGACGGTGATGTGGCGGCGGAAATCGTTGAAGCCGTGCATATTCCGGTGCCCGCGGCAGCAGATCGGCGCAACGAACTTCTCGATGCCGCTCTCGAATGCTTCCTATCCGAGGGCTATCACGCGGTGGGCGTGAATGAGATCGTGGAGAAGCTGGGCGTCAGCCACGGCACGTTCTACAACTACTATCAAAACAAGCGTGACTTGCTCGATGCGCTGATGGTGCGCGAGTTTTCGGCGATGGAACCCGTGCTGTCACGCCCGGTGGCCCGGCTGGACGCGCGCCGGGACATCGAACACGCTCTTGCGCAAGGATTTAGGAACGCGCTGGAGGCGGTGGCGGGGCGGTTGCCCGCGTTGATCTTCGTGTGCACCGAAGCCGCGGGGGTGGACCCGGAAGCGCTTCAGTCCATGATCCAGTTCTTCCGCTTCGCGTCGGTGCGCAGTGAGCAGTCCGTCTTCTCAATGATCGGCGCGGACCGGATCAGTCCGGAGATGGACACCGAGTTCCTGGGACAGGCCTTCGTGTCCTTACTGGTCGGCGCGGTCACCCTGATTGTCGATGACGAGGGGCGCACAGACCATATTGCCGAGTATGCGCAAGCCATCGCCGGGTTTTTGCTCTATGGTCTGAACCCAGCGCCCTAGCGGGGCGCGGGAACGAAGGAGCACTCCCATCGGCGAACCGGTTGACAACGAGGTCAACGTAACTCGGGCCGGTGTGCCGTTGCGCGCGAAGAGAGCGGCGGCACTGGGCAAAGTCGTTGCCGGCCAAGCCGTTCGTTCGGCGATCACGACGGCGATTAAGCCGATCTCGGCGGACGTGGCTGCCAGGCGGGACGCGGATATCCTGCGGTTCGCCGATGATCTGGCGGCCGTTGCGGGCTCGATGAAAGGCGCCGCGCAGAAGCTGGGCCAGCTGCTTTCGGTGGTGGATGTGGGCATCACTTCGGCGTCGGTCCGGGATGAGTTCACGGCCCGGCTCGCGCCGTTGTTCGACAACGCGCCACGAGTTCCCGATGCGGCGATGCACACGGCGCTGGAGCGTGAGCTGGGTGAGTCGCGCAGCCGGATCGAGAGTATCGATGCGAGCGCCATCGCTTCGGCGTCGATCGGACAGGTGTACCGCGGCCGCCTCGACGACGGACGGATGGTCGCGGTCAAGATCCAGTACCCGGATATCGCGTCCAAGGTCCGCGCGGATCTGAAGAATCTGCAGCTGGTCGTCAAGCTGGCGGCGAAGAAGATGCCGGCGAGCAACACCCAGGCCATCGTCGCGGAGGTACAGCGGCAGATGATGAAGGAAGTGGATTACCGGGCCGAGCTAGCCCACCATCAGCGGATTTTCGATGCGTTCCAGGGGCATCCGGCATGGCGCATCCCTGAACCGATCGCGCAACTGTGCACCGAGCACGTCCTGGTGACCGAGTACCTCGACGGTATGCCCTTCGACGGCCTTGCCGAACAGGATCAGTCGGTACGGAACCAGGTGGGGGAGGCGATCTATCGTTTCTACTGCGGCGAGATGTACCGAACCGGATTCTTCTGCGCCGACCCGCATCCCGGGAACATCATGCTGCTTCCCGACGGGCGGGTCGGATTCGTGGATTTCGGACTGTGCATGGATATGGATTACGAGGACGCCGAGGTGCAGCGCAAGGTGTTTCGGGCCCTGCTTTCCGGAGATGATGACCAGGCGTTCGAGCTTGCGGTGGCTGCGGGATTCCTGGCCGACCCGGAGGCCATGGACCGCGGCGCCGCCATCGAGTACATCCGCTCGATCAGTAGCTGGCATCTGGTGGACGGGCAGCTGAGGATGTCCCCTGAGATCGCGCGGCGCTCGGTTGCCGATGCGGTGCTGCCTTCGTCCAAGTTCTACGACGGCATCCGCAATCAGCGGTTGGTGGAAACGCACGCGATGGCTCGTCGCACCGAGATGTGTGTCGCCGCCCTGCTCGGGAAGCTCGGCGCCGAGGCGCCCTGGTCGGAGATCGCTCGCGAGTATCTCGGCATGGGTGCGGTTGCCACCGCCATGGGCGCTGGCATAGAAAACTGGTCTCAACAGCGATAACAGCCATCCTGGCGTACGTGGAGATGCCGTCTTGTATTTTTATGAATGGCATGTCAGTCTGTTAAAGACCTGTTCGCGTTCAAGAGATCACCGAGGAGCCCCGATGACGGCCAATGTCGTGCCGCTGCATCAGGAGCGCGTGGAGCCTGTGCGCTCTGAGCGAGGTTCGCTGACTGTTCTGCTGCGCTTGGGGCGGGTGGCGATTCGCGCCGTCGGATATCCCGTGATCGCGCTGTGGGCGCGGTTCCCCCATTTGCCCTGGCCGTACCGGGTCGTGGACCTGGCGGCCGTCGTGCTGCGGCCCGTGCGGGGAGTGCGCCGCACCCGGGTCCGGCTGGCCAACTGCGACGCCGAACTCATGCACCGTGGTGACTGCCCGCCGCACGGCGCGATGCTCTACCTGCACGGTGGCGCCTTTGTCGTCGGGGGTCTGAATTCGCATCGCCGGCTGATCTCGCGCATTGTCGCCGCAGCCGGGGTCACGTCTCTGGCCGTCAACTACCGCAAGCTCCCGGCGCATCCTGTCTCGGCGGCAGTGGAGGATGCGCTGGACGGGTTCCGCGCGCTCACCGAGATGGGTTATCAGCCCTCGGAGATCGTCATCGCGGGGGATTCCGCGGGTGGCTTCCTGGCGTTGGTCACAAGTCTGATCGCGCAGCGCCGCGGGTACGGTTCACCGGCCGCGCTGGTGTGCATCTCGCCACTGGTGCAACGTGATCCGGCAGGCAAGCTGGTATTGGCGTCGCAATCCAATGATCCGTTGTTCCCGGCGGCGGCACTGATCGCCATGGAACGTCTCATGCTCTCCGCGGAGAAGACCGCCGCGGGCTTCGAGGTGTTGGACAGCTTCGTCGAAGGTTGTGTCCCCACATTGGCGTGCCTGCCGCCCACGCTTTTTCAGGTGGGTAGCGACGAGATTCTGCGCCCTGACACCGAATTCGCTGCCGCGCGGCTGGCCGAGGCCGGTGTGCCCGTAGAACTGCAGATATGGAGGAACCAGGTGCACGTATTCCAGATCGCCGCCGACGTACTCGTCGACGCGAAGGCCGCCGTGGGGGAGATCTCGGCCTTTGTCGCCGCGCATGCGGGACGGCGCGCGGCATGAAGTTCACGGAGATTCGCACAGAAGGTGCCGTCGCCTTGGTCACCGGTGGTGCGCGCGGTATCGGGTTGGCTATCGCCCATCGGCTGGCGGGTATGGGCGCACGAGTAGTCATCGCCGACCTGGACGGAGCTGCCGCCGTTGAGGCGGCATGCGACGTTGGCTCCGGTGCACGAGGTTTCGCGCTGGACGTGACAGAATTCGATGAGTATCTGCGGGTGGTCTCCGAGGTCGAAGAAACCATCGGGCCCATCGACATCGTGGTGAACAACGCGGGGATCATGCCGGTGGGCCCACTGCTGGCAGAGTCCCGTGGCGTAGCCGAGGCGACCATGCGCGTCAATTTCTGGAGTCACTACATCTCCTACCAGGTTTTGGCGCCACGGATGATCGACCGGGGCAGAGGACATTTCATCAATGTGACGTCGGCGGCGGGTGCGATCCATTCACCGGGCCTGGCCAGCTATGTCGCTTCGAAGCACGCGGCCACCGGCTTCGCGCGCAGCGCCCGGGAAGAGCTTGTCGGCACCGGCGTCACGATCTCGACCGTGATGCCCTCGGCGGTTCGTACCCAACTCGTCGATGGCATCCCCTTCCGATGGTGGGAGAAGCTGGGCATCATTCCGCCCGGATGGGTGGCACGCGATGCGGTCAGCACACTGCGCCGGCGGCCGGCGGTGGTGGGTTCTCCCCGGGGCACGGTCCTGGCACTTCGGCTGCAGCACCTGGTCCCGGAGTCGCTATGGCTGCTCGCCAGGCGGGTCGTAAACGCCGACAGGACAGTTGGGCCCGTGGATCGGCGTGCCCGCAGCGAGTACGACGGCCGTATCGAGCGGCAGGTCGAGGCGGCCCGATGAATGCTCCCCATTACGAAACCGCGATTATCGGCGCCGGCATCGGCGGGCTCGGCGCTGCCATAGGTCTGAAGCGTGCCGGACTTACCGACTTCGTCATCCTCGAGCGTTCCGCGGGAATCGGCGGTACCTGGTACAACAACCACTATCCCGATGTCGCCGTGGATGTTCCCGGGATTGTGTACCAGTTCTCATTCGCGAAGAATCCCAATTGGTCGCGCACGTTCCCGAAGGGCCGCGAGGTACAGCAATACATCGCGGGCCTGGTGGATCAGTACTGCCTGAATGACCACCTGCGGTTGGGGCATGAGGTCATGAAGCGAGAATGGGACGAAGACAACCACCTCTGGCATCTCACCCTGGCCGACGGGCGTGTGATCACCTCGCGGTTCGTCATCACTGCCGTCGGGGCCTTCGTCGAGCCGAAGATCCCGGATATCCCAGGTCTGGAGTCTTTCGGCGGCAAGGTTATCCAGACCCAGAATTGGGATCATGACTATGCTCTGGCGGGCAAGCGAATCGCCGTGATCGGAACGGGTGCCACCTCGGTGCAGCTGATTCCCCAAATGGCGCGGGTGGCATCGCATCTGGACGTCTACCAGCGCCGCGCTATCTGGGTCTTCGCCAAACCTGACTTCCCGATACCGCGCGCCGCCCGCTGGGCACTGAAGTACGTTCCAGGCCTACAGTCATTGATTCGGGGGGTCGCGGCGGCCGCGGTAGAGGTCGGGTTGGTGGCGATCACGGTGTACGGCAAGCAGATAGCACCGATAACACTCATTCCGAATTGGGCGTGCCGTGCCTTTCTTTTCACGCAGGTACGCGACCGGAAGCTGCGCAAGAGACTGACCCCGGAGTATGGCTTCGGATGTAAGCGTCCCAGCGTCTCAAACATCTACTATCGGACCTTCACCCAACCGCATGTGGATCTGATAACCGACCCGATCGCCGAGATCACCCCGACGGGAATTGTCACCAAGGACGGGGTACGCCGCGATGTCGACGTGCTGGTTCTGGCGACAGGGTTTGAAATGTCGCAGAGCCCCGAGGTGTATCGGGCCCGCCCGGTGAAGGGACGCAATGGATTCGACCTCGCGGACTACTACGAGAACAACCGTGCCCGTGCGTATGAGGGTGTCACGATGCCCCAGCTGCCCAATACCTTCATGGTCTTCGGTCCGTTCGCCTGGAGTGGCAGCTCGTGGCATGTCATGGTGGAGAACGCCACCCGTATCGCGGTGCGGGTGATCACCGAGGCGCGCACACGCGGCGCCACGGCCTTCGCGGTGACGGAGGATGCCAACAACAGGTTCTTCGAGTTCATCGCGCCCAAGGCTGAGTCGACGCTCATGCATGGTCGTGCCTGCGTCAACGCTAACTCTTACTACATCGACCGTCACGGCGACTTCTCCTTCCTACGGCCCACCACGGCATATCAGTCGACACGGGCCAGTAAGAATTTCCCGTTAGACGACTTCCGCTTTGAACACTTATCGAAGACAGGCGGCAGGTCGATGGCGGAATCCGTTGCCAAAAAGTCGAATTAGAAAAATCCCAGCTTCGAGCAAGGAGGCTCATATGTCCGTGTCAACTCCAGACCACCATGTCGTTGTCATTGGCGCGGGTATCGGCGGCCTATGCGCCGGAGTGCGCCTACAGCAGTCGGGAATCAAGGATTTCGTCATCGTCGATCGGGCCGGCGACCTAGGCGGGACATGGCGTGACAACGTGTACCCGGGGATCGCGGTCGACATCCCATCGGTGATCTATCAATTCCCGTTCGCGCGTAACCCAAAGTGGTCCCGCGTCTTTGCTCCAGGATCTGAAGTGCAGGCCTACCATCAGCGGGTTGCCGAAGAATTCAATCTGCGGCCGCATTTCCGTTTCGGTGTCGATGTCCTCAACGAGGAGTGGGACGAAGAGAACCACTGGTGGCGAATGAATCTCGCGGATGGCTCGGTGATCACTGCGCGGTTTGTGATTTCGGCGATCGGTCCCTTCTTTGACCCTAAGCAGCCCGGTATCAAGGGGCTCGAGAACTTCTCCGGTACCCGCGTGACGCCCGTGAAGTGGCTGCCGGAGCACGACGTGCGCGGCAAGCGCGTGGCCGTGATAGGCACCGGAGCCACCGGCGTCCAATTGTGCGGTGCGATAGCGGACGACACCCAGACACTTACCGTGTTCCAGCGCACTCCCGTGTACTGCATACCTAAACCCGATTTCCGGATACCGGCGATAGCGCAATGGGCTCTGCGTATTCCGGGATTGTTCTCGGCGATTGAATGGGGTGCGCTGGCGGGCGGTAGTGCCGGGTTGTGGTTCATGATCCACACGCCGGGTGCGATCATGCGTCCGTTGATGCGGGCCTTCGATCGCGCGGGACGTGCGCTGTACGGGGCCTACCTACGTGCGGTGGTGCGGGACCCGGACGTGGCACGCGTACTGCTGCCGTCCTTTGGGCCCTTCGGTAATCGGCCCACCCTGAACTCCGACTTCCCGCGGGTGTTCAACAAGCCACATTGCTCGCTGGTCACCACGGCCATCGACGAGGTCGTGCCCGAGGGTGTGCGAACCATTGACGGGACGGTTCACGAGGCGGATTTCCTGATCACCGCAACAGGTTTCGATCTCTTCTCTGAGCCCGCGTCGTACAAGCGGGGACGGGTAACCGGCGCACAAGGGCGTGACCTGGGCGATTTCTTCAACACACACGGTATGCAGGCATACGAGAGTGTTTCGATCACGGGATTTCCGAATCGCTGGATCATCGTGGGGCCGTACTCATGGACCGGCAATGGGGGCTGGCACGGGCTTGCTGACACGGCGGTCACGCACATCGTGCGTGCCATCTCGCTGGCCGACGAACGCCAGGCCACCCGCATGGAGGTGCGGCAGGAGGCGCTGGACCGTTTCCATCAGAGCATGTTGCGCAACGGCAGAAATTTGAAGTACTACTTCACCGAGCTGAATCGTGGCGTGCGGTCCTACTGGAAGAACGCCGATGACGATGTACCACTGTTGCGTCCGACGACCACCTGGCAAGCGCGGCGCGCGGCGAGGAGCTTTCCGGCCGGGGATTACGCGTACGAACGGGGGCCGGCGAGCGCTGACGTGGCCGCACCGGTGCATCATTCGCAGGCTACGGTCTGACAGTGAGCTGGCCCATGCTCGCACCCGGATACCGGGTTCCCCTGGCCGACGATTCCGCCTTCGAATCAGCGGCCATTGTGCTGCGCACTACGCACACCTTTCCGGTGCCGATAGGCCAGGTGTGGGCGGCACTGGACAGCGACCACGCCTGGTCCTGGCTGCCGTTCGGTTGCGGTGTGCGCTATGACGAACCGGGCCGGCACGTCGGCATGGAACGGGAGATGGGCACGGTGTCAGCGCCGTGGCGGTTTCTGTGGATCCAGCGCGAAAGATTCTGGCGGTATGAGCCACCACACCGCATCACCTACTCGGCAGTAGCGGGCACCTGGCCGCTGCTTCGACTCTGGGCAGAGGACTACGTGCTCACTAGCATTCCCGATGGCTGCACTCTGGACTGGACCGTCGCGATAACTCCGCGCTTTGTTTCGTGGCTGCCGCTGCGGTGGCTGCAGCCGCTGTTGCGTACCGTCTTCACCTGGGGTCTACGGCCTGGCTTGCGGTCGCTCATCGAGCTGTTAGATATTCCGAACCGCACGGCTGCGGCGCGCTAGCGCCCCTGGACGCGGCGGTTGGTCTCCACCCGCTGAGCATCTGGCCAGATTGCCTTGGCGGCAGGTGAATCGCAGAAGACCGGGGAATCCTCCCAGTCCATGTCGATCGCGCCCAGGCCGGCTTGTTTGTGCACCATGCAGCTCGCCGTGAGTACCTTACGGGTGTTGAGGTCGACCTCTTCGGTGGTCATCGTCAGGGTGACG
Organism: Mycobacteroides immunogenum; assembly: GCF_001605725.1. Classification (NCBI taxonomy): domain Bacteria; kingdom Bacillati; phylum Actinomycetota; class Actinomycetes; order Mycobacteriales; family Mycobacteriaceae; genus Mycobacteroides; species Mycobacteroides immunogenum. The sequence continues at coordinate 4,618,156 of NZ_CP011530.1, read as the reverse complement.
ATGTGGGTGTAACCCGCCGCCGTGGGTAGGTAGAAGTCGAGATCGCGGCTGGAGAATGCTCCGCTGTTGACCACTATGTAGCCGTCGCCACTGGGGTAGACGGCCTGGCCGAACATCTGAACTCGCTCGAAGTGGGTGGTCTGCTTCTCAGCTCGCCACACCGAAAAACGGGTATTCACCGCACCATTCATGACGCGCGTGGACATGGGAATGACCATTTCGTCGCGGCCATCTCCGTCGATATCCAGTAGGCCAACGGGGGAGGGGCTGGACGGTTCCAGCAGTTCGGTGGCTTCTTGCAACGTTCTTCCGCCGGCATCCTTGATGGTGACCCGCACGGACAGCGGCGGATAGCTCGGCGCGTCGTTGTTGTCGGGCAGCGGGCGCCAGTACACGACATCGAAGGTGATTCCGGTACCGTCCGCTGCGGTGAGGCGGCAATCCGTGTGTGCCATCGGGGTTTCCGGGACAATCATGGTGGCTCTGGTGGCGCACGGTGGCAGTGCCGCCCGTGCCACCGCAGCCGGATGAATCACCTGTGCGGAAACCAGCAGGGCCGTCGCGGCGACGCCGGCGCCCCGGCCATATCTACGGCGAGACATGACCTACTTCTGACCGGGAATGACAGGCAGCGGTGGGAGGTTGGGGACAGGTGCCTTGCCGGTCCCCTGCGCGGGTGCCAGGGGACCTTCGGGAATCAGTTTCTGATCGCCCGGGTGCATGATGGTGCCGGTGGAGCTGGCGTTCTTTGGGCCGATGTCGGTGATCTGCCACCCGTTGCCGTCCTTCTTGACGGTGATCTGCAGGACCAACGTGGTCGCCCGTGGCTCCGGGTTCTGCACATTGCGGGTGGTCTGCCTGGTGGTGACCACCACCTGGTAGATACCGTTCTGCTGGGCGACGGCGTCCGCGGCGATGATCTCGCCCTTGGAGGTCACCTGTGCCTGCAGCATGATGGCCTTGAGTAGCTTCTCGGCATCGCTGTACTTGTTCTTGAGCGGTTCTGCCGCATCTTCTTTGACGTTCTTGAAGAAACCGTCGGGGTCTTCGTAACTGTAAGTGAGCGACTTCATCGCGTAGGCGGATGCCGCGTCTATGGCTGCGGTGCGCTCGGTGTCCGCCGCGCGCACGGCGGACACCGTGTCGGACAGACTCTGGTAGCGCCAGACTCCGAAAACCGTGCCCGCGATTCCGAACGCGAGCAGTCCGATTGCGATCCACTTCCAGATGTTTGGCCTGCTGTCGAGCGTGGCTGTTTCGGTTTCCGATTTGGAGGCAACGGCTTTGGCCCGCTTCGCGGGTTTGTCCTTCGTATCCTTGGCGGGGGTCTCGCCTGATCCGGCGGCTGATTTCTCCGCCAGATCTGCGAGCTCCTCGGGATCCGCGTCATCCAGAGTGAGCGTGCGCTCGTCGATGTCGGTCATGATCCGGGCCTTCCTGCTGTTGCCGATTGTGGTGCTGGTGCGTTTTTGGCCGACGGTTGCGGCGACTGGTTACCCGGCGTGGACCGGGATGTGTCGGGCTGTGGCCACTCGGGCACGCCCAGGTGGATCCGTAGGCCGCCCTGGTTGTTGAAAGTTGAATCCCAGAAGTCAAGCCAGTGCCCGGCGTCCAGCTTGACGTCACGCAGCGGAGCGACGATGGGCTCGAGAACCGTTGTGAATTCCGAGAGTGGTTCGGACAAGGCGTTGATGTAGTCGAACAGTTTGTCCACCAGATCGGTCAGTGGCTTGCCGTCACCCATGCCGGCCTCGACCAGCGGTTCGAGCTTTTCGATGACCTTCACCAGACTGCCCAGTCCGTCGATGCTGCTGGGAATGGTCTTGGCGGACTGCTTCAAGATATCGCCCGCGTGGATGTCGCCGAGCCCGTTGGTCAGGGTCGACATGTTGCCGATCACCTCGGCCAGGTAGTGCTTGTCGTCCTTGACCATTTGGGCGAATAGACGTGCGGTGGTGGCCAACTCGTCGATGGTTTTGGTGTTGTCCACAAATCCGGCGGCCACATTGTTGAGTGTTGTTTCCAGATCGTCGGCGTTCATGGCCTGCATGAGCGCATTGCCCTTCTGGAGCAGGTCGCTGACGGTGTAGACGGGGGCGGCCTTCGACGCGGGAATCACGGCGCCGTCGCTGTAATACGGCGGTTCGATACGTGTGGGTTTGAACTCCACGTACTGCTCGCCGGCTGCCGACAGATTCTGGACACTCACCTGGCTGTCAACCGGGATGGGGTAGCTGCTGTCCAGTGCTATTGATACCGCCAAACCCGATGCGGTGGCCTGAATATTCGTGACCCTGCCTATCTTGATTCCGCGCAGGGTTACTTGTGAGGTGGACATCAGCCCGCCCGAACTGTTCAGCATAAGGGTCATGCGATTGGTCTTGCTGGTGGAAGCGATATCGAGGACGCCGAAGGCCATGTAGACCGCACCGAAGAGTGAGATAACCGAGAGCACCGCAAGAGTCAGCAGAACTTTGAGCCTCATCGCACCAGTCCCATCGTCTGCATGTTTCGGATGGCCGAATCGGCGCGCTCTCCCGGGCTTATGCCCAATGTGCCGTCCGGGGTTTCGATGTCGGTGACGGTGTACTTCGGGCCGCCGTCTTTGAAGAACGGGATGATCCGGTCGCGGATGGTCCGTACCATCTTGTCGCCGAGCACGGGGATGGTGGTGTCGGCCGTCGAGGCACTGTGAATGAATGGGGTGAGGTAGGACAGGATCTGCATAAGGTTGGGGTAGTCCAGGATCTCCGCGATCTGTCGTCCGAACTCGGCACCATTGATGATCAAATCACTCAGGCTCAGTACCACTTTGGCAAGCGAAGGCAACTTGCTAGGGCCCTCGTTGAGCAGCCTCAGGTACGTACCCTTGTTGGCCCGGAAGCTTTCACTGACGTTTTGCATGTTGGTCAGGATCTTGTTGAGGGTGTCCTGATTCGTCGACAGGTCGTGAATTATCCCGGCCAGCGCTCGATGGATTCGATCGAGTTCCTCCGGTGGAGGGAAGGCACTGTTCATGTTTGCGACGGTGGTCTGCATGGTGTTCAGACTCCCGCCGCCAATCAGATTGGACATCGACCGCATGAGGTCTTCCACATTCGCGGCGGGAACGGTGTTGGCCAGGGTGATGGTGTCGCCATCCTTGAGACGGGCGGGCGCGGGTTCCTTGGGAGAGATCATGGCGATGTAGATATCCCCGAGCACGGTGGCCTGCCGGAGCTCGGCCCTGACGTTTTCCGGGAACGTGGCGTTGCCGTCGACGTCGACGTATGCCACCGGTGTGGTGCCCTTGAGCTCGACGCGGTCGAGCAGGCCGACCTGCACGCCGCCCGCGTCCACTTTCGCTCGTCCGGGCAGATTCAGCACGCTGGAGAATTCGATCTTGAGGCGATACGTGTTCTTCGGGATATAGGCCCCGGGCATGGGCATCTTGGTGGGGTCCAGCGCCTCCGACGAGCATGCGGGTACGGCGGCGAATGCCGCGGCAAAGAGGATGATCAGGACGCGTCGAATCATGACAGCGCAGCCCCCATGATCAGGTTGGTGAGCCCGAGTGTCACTGGATCCGAGGCGGTTCCGGGCGCACACGCCGCCTGGGAGCCGGGCGTGTTGCGGTCGCGCAGATTCTGGCAGATGGCACTGGCTTGCTCGGGTGAAATGGCCACGCGCGGAGGAATATAGGTGACGCCATGGGTCTTTGTGTTCGGTAGATAGATATCGTCGGCCAGCCAATTGATCACCGGTGGCAAGGTATTGAAGAAGGTGAGGATATGCGGTGTGTAGGCGTTGAGGATGTCCCGTATCCAGGGCACCAGCTTGTCGAAGACATTCTTGTAGAGCCGTCCTGCGGCGCGCTGCACCATGCCGTTCAACGTGGGAAGAATGGTTGTCAGGTAGTCGAGTCCGACCGAGAAGTTCTCCGAGATACCCGCGATCAACCGGGCGGTATCGGGCAGCGAGACGACTACGCCCGCGAATTCGTTCCAGTACTGCAACCAGTTGGAGGTGACGATCGCACTGTTCTCGAAGAGCTGGCGGTAATCGGCATCGGCTTTGTAGGGGTCACCCACCATCTTGGTGAGACTGTTCAGCATCTCCTTGAAGCCGGGTCCCACCCCGTCGAGCGATCTGGCCGCCCCTTTGAGGGTTTTGTTGAGTGCCTGCACCCCCGGCGAGTTCGCGGGATCTTGCCCGGGTGCTGCCTGCATCAAGGTGTCCGCGAGTTCACCGATCGCTGAGAACGATTCGGTGACGGTCACCGGCGTTCTGGTGTTCTCGATCGAGATGCACTGATTACCGATGAATTTGGGGCCTTCGCTCCATGACCTGGTCAGTTCGATACTGCGGTTGGTGATCACCGACTGCGAGTAGCTTGCCGCACCGACGTCGGCGGGTAGGTCCATATCGTTGGGGATCTCGAAATCGACCTCAACGTGATCAGGTTTGTTGGTTACCGCGGTCACCGTCCCGATCTCGACGCCGAGCAACAGCACCTTGTTGCCCTTGTACAACCCGGAACCGTCACGGAAGTCCGCGCAGAGGGACCTGGTGTTGTCCAGGAACGGGATATGGGCATTGCCCAGGTACGGCATCACCATGTTCTTCACGGCGGGAAAGACTGTGCGGGCACCAAAAATTCCCGCGATGGCGAGTACCGCGGCCAGCACCAGTGCGGCAGCGGTTACCAGACCTGCGCGTGCGGCCGGGCGCATGCCCGCCAGGCGGGTCAGGATCTTGTCTACGAATACGGGCTGTGTCATCAAGGGCCTCAACAGAACCTGAAGAAGTGCGGTAGGCAGACGTCTTGTCCGGGTATCACGCGGTCGTTCTCATTGATGGTGATGCCATTGCCGCTGAGCATGGGTAGGACGATTCCGACGAGCTGGCCCCACTGTTCGGCGGCCTTACCGAGTTTCTCGGGGTACTTGGTGAGCGTGTCGACGATATCGTCGAGGCCGTTGAGCATCGGTTCGTAATCGCGCGCGTAGGCCTTGAAGAATCGGTCGAAAAGCCGGATGAGATCGCGCAACAGTACGAAGACCTCGATCAGATCGGTGGTGGACTTGCTGTATTTGGCACCGAGTTTGGACATCGTGGTGACGATCTTGGCGAGTTGCTCCTTGCCTGTTTTGAAGGCGCGGAGGTACTCGTTGGCGTAGTTCAGGGTGGCGTGGAAGTCCTCGGTGGTGGGCGCCAATGCGCTGATGAGCGACTGGGAAGACTGAAAGAAGTCACGTAAACCGTTGGGGTACTTGTCGACTGCGTTTGCGACTTCCATCAGACTGTCGTGGATTACCTTGGCATCCACCTTCTTCACCACGGGGGTGAACTTCTGGAACAACTCGTTGATCTCGAAGGGTACGGTGGTGCGCTCGGGCGGGATGGGCGTGCTGCCGAGCGGAATGGAACCTTCCGGGTACAGGGCTACGTAGTGGCCGCCCAGCGGGGTAAGCATACGGATGTCGGCACGGGACTCAGACCCGACCGGTACCGCATGGTCGACGGTGAAGGTGGCCTCTACCAAGGATTTATCGATACGCACGGTCGATACCTTGCCCACCGAAATACCGGCGATCCGAACGTCGTCGCCCGCACGTAACCCGCCCGAGGCGCGCAGGTGCAGCGCGTAGGTATTCATACCGCTGGTGTTGACGAATGCCACACCGGTGGCGGCGAGCACCGAGGCGATCACGAGGACACCGATGAGGCCGTTGCGGCGATTACGTTGAGCGGCCGCGTGTTCGTCGAGTATCGGCCGGTTTCTGGCGAAGATCCGCGTGAGGGCGTTCACTTGCACACCACCAGATCCTGGTTAGCGAAGGACACCTCGCCGATGCCGGGCATTTTGACAATGCCGTTCTTGCACTCGTAGGCGGTGGGCGGTGCCGTCTTCTCCTCGATGAGTGCGTCGCGCATCCCCTGTACAAGATCGGGAATCAGGGAGAGCCCGGCCATGATGGTGGGTGTTCCCGGGGTGGTTCGGCTCGCGACGTCGTACAAGGGCAGCTGCGCGCCGTCGACCGTGTTCTCGATGTAGCGCAGCATGCTCACCGATCTACGCAGTACCGGCAACGCATCGGCACCTGCTCTGTTGAACTCATCGGCTTGTTTCTCGAAGGGCGCCAGTACGTCGTTGAGGTCGTTGATCAGATAGAACAGCTGATCGGAGGTGCCGCCCAAATCCTTGGAGATATCACCGAGATTCGTGACGATGGTTTGCAGCGCCGCCTGGCGATCGACAGAGAGTTTGAGAACCGCGTCGATATCGCGCAAGATCGGTCCGATTCCGCGTTGATCCCCCTGGATGAGCTGCAGGATGTTCTCTGTCAGCCTGTTGAACTGCGCAGGGTCCAGCGTCTCGAATATGGGGCGAAAACCATTGAACAACTTGGCAATATCGAATGATGGAATGGTCTGCCCGAGCGGTATGGTGGCACCGGCCGCCAGGGGAGCGCTAGGGGTCGGAGCTTGGGCGATCTCTACATACCGCTGGCCGACCAGCGACTGGTATCGGATCGCGATGGTGGTGTTCTGATAGAGCGGATGGTCGGTCAGCACGTTGAAAGTGACGCGCGCGTTCTTGCCGTCCAGGTGAATCTTTTCGACCTTGCCCACCTGAACACCGGAGATGCGGACGTCGTTGCCAACGATCAGCCCCGAGGCGTCGGTGAACAGAGCGTCGAAGCGCCGCACCGGGCCGTTGACCGGCGTGCGCAACGCGTTCACGATGATGAGGGTCAACACCACCGCGACCGCGAGGACGGCAGTCAGGCCGACCATCAGCAAGGCAATCCGTTTCATCGTTGCCCTCCAGCGGCTTGGCCGTCGGGTGTCATGGGTAGTGCCGCACCCAGGCCCGGGGCGGTGTCCATGATCAGCTGAACATTGAGGCGCACCTTGCCGTTATCTACGGGGAAGGCGGCGGTGGTGCGATCCAGCAGCCCGTTGAGCCTGTCGTACGCCGGCGCGAGGCTGCCCAGGAAGTAGGTGTACGGCACCGCCAGATCCATAACCGACCGGATCAGGGGTACCAGCCAATCGTTGTTCGCACGCAGGCCATCGCCGGCCGACTTCAGCAGGTCTGACAGTGAACCGAGTGCGGCGGAAGCCCTTTCGGTGTTTCCCGGGCCGACCATGAAGTCGAGGCTGTCCAGCAGTTTGTTGGTGGACCCGATGACCGGGACGAAATCGTTGGTGCCCTCGATCAGCGAGGCCATGACGTCCAAAGTCTTTGAGAATGGCACCTTCTGCGTATCGGCGATCATCGCGAACAGGTCCCAGAAAGATTTCACGACGGGGCCGGTCAGGTCGGCGTGCCGCTCGAACGTGGCGATGATGGCGTTGAATTGTGGGGTGTCCAGAATCGCGCCCAGCCGCTGACCCATGCGGAGGAACCCGGTGATGGATGCTGCCTGGACGTCACTGCTGATCTCCAGCACACCACCGGATTTCAGTGGCTCACCGATACCGCTGCTGACCAGCTCGACGGCTGCCGTGCCGAAGATGTTCGACGAAGTGAACTGGGCCTTGGTATCGGAGGTGAGCGCCCTGGCCTGCCTGCCGTCCAGGATCACCGTCATGCGCTGCTTGTTGTACCCGGTGGTCTGTAGGGATTTGACCTGCCCGATGTTGTAGCCGCGATACTTGACCTCACCGCCCGGGCCCATGCCTTCACCGATGGTGTTGGTGATCAGGGTAAGTTCGAAAGGCTCACCGTAGCTGCCGATTCCGGATTGATAGAGGGAGTAGCCGCTGGCGGCGACTACCGCGGCAAGCGCTACCCCGCGGAGCTTGAGAGCAACCGGTCCCGCGGACCGTCCACTCGGGTCTTTATAGATGGCCACCCGTTACCCCGATATCTGAATTCCAGGATTGTTGCCCCAGAAGAGCAACGTGAGGAGCATGTCGAAGAGCACGACCGCCACCAGCGAGGCCCGGATCGCGCGGCCCGAGGCCATCCCTACGCCCTCGGGCCCGCCGCCCGCGTAATAGCCCTGATAGCACTGGATGGCGATGATGATGACGACGAACACCACGGCCTTGATCACCGAATAGAGCACGTCCACCGGGTGAACGAAGGAGTCGAAGTAGTGCTTGTACACACCCTGTGACTGGTTATGGACGAAGAACACCATGAAGGCGCATGAACCGTAGGCCAGCAGCAGGGTCAGGACATACAGCGGAACGATGATGATGATTCCCGCGATCACCCGGGTGGTGACCACGAAGGGGATGGAGCGGATGCCTTGGGCTTCCAGTGCGTCGATCTCCTCGGAGATCCGCATGGCTCCGATCTCTGCTGTCATGCGGCATCCGGCCTGCGCCGCGAACCCGATGGCGGCGATCATCGGCGCCATTTCCCGGGTGTTCACGTAGGCCGAGATGAATCCGGTGAGCGACCCCATTCCAACCATGTCCAGCGTCGAAAAGCCGACGATGCCAACGGAAGCCCCGACCGCGATGCCCATGAAGACCAACACGCCGATGACGCCGCCGCCGACGATGATCGAGCCGTTGCCCCACGTCATATCGACCAGCAGGATCCCGGTCTGCCGCCGGTAGCGCTTGAGGGTCTGGGGTATCGCGGCGAGCACCAGGCCGACGAAAGTGATTTGGTGGCCCAGATATTCGGCGGAACCACCGGCTCCCTTGGTGAAGTTCCAGATGGACCGCGCGGCCGCGGGAAGCTCGTCGGGGAAGTATCGCGACGGACGGGATGTGGCCACGCTCAGCCCACCTTCGAGGGCATGAACATCGCGACGATCTGAGTGATGACGGTGTTGAGCACCATGACAGTGACCACTCCGATGACCACCGTGGCATTGACCGCGTCGGCGACGCCACGGGCACCGCCCTTGGCTTCCAGGCCGCGCTGGCAGGCCACCAGAATGACCACCACACCGAACAGCCACGTCTTGAGTACTGCCACAGTCACGTCATTCACGTTTGCGAACGCCGCGAATGAGGAAAGGTAGCTGCCTGGGGTGCCGCCCTGAAAGCCCACATTGACGAGGTATCCGGCGAAGATGCCGACGAAGATGATGAAGATGCAGAGCAGCGGTGATACGAAAAGGATCGCGGCCAGTCGAGGTGTCACCAACCGCTGAACCGGGTTGACGCCCATCACGCGCATGGCGTCTACCTCTTCGCGGATGCTTCTGGCGCCCAGGTCGGTGGCGACAGCCGAACCCGCGGCACCACCGAGCAGCAGCGCGGCGACGATGGGTGCTCCCTGCTGAATGACACCCAGACCGCCGGCGGCTCCGGAAATGGATGAGGCGCCGACCTGCGAGATGATGCTGCCGGCCTGCACGGCCACGATCACCCCGAATGGAATCGACACCAGAATCGCCGGGACGACGGTGACGGTCAGGATGAACCAGGACTGAATGACCGTGTCTTGCCAGGGGTGGCGCAGCCGCACGATATCGCTCACCAGAAACGCGAAGGATTGCACGACCAGATCGACGTAACGGCCCAGCGTCTTGAGCATCGAATCGGTTTGAGAGGCCGTGTACTCGAAGGGGCGCCTGAGCATGCGTGGGGCTCGATCGAGTAGCTGGGTGAAGGCTCCCGGCGCCGGATCTGCTGTGCCATCTCCCGGGGATTTGCTGTCAGATTCAACATCCGGCAGGCCGGCCCAATCTCCCACGGCGGGCTCTGCGCACGCATCGGCCGCTACGTGACTCATTGCTGAGCTCAAGAGCGGCTCCTCTGGCGTCAAATATGGGGCTGAAATGGGTTAACAGATCCAGTGTTTCCAATTACGTAACAGTGGATAACTAGTACCCTGTATCACATATGGTGGCCCAGTGTGGTGTAGGTCATTCCCTGTGTCAAGCGTGGTGTTGCCACGCTTGGGGTTAGCAGCTGTGTGCCACGCGTGTACGCATGCGTCATCTCGCCCCGGTTGAGGCTTTGTCGCAGCGAGGCCGCCGGAGGTCCCCCGACCCTGGCCTCAGCAATTCACTGACTTGGTAGTCAGATTATTGGCTAGGGCCGAGGCTAGCGGAGGCCGATGATCTTGGGACGCGAATTGTCAAGATTTTGCGCTGGGTGCAGAACTCGTCGTCGCCGTCCGCACGAGCTGGATGAATGAGCCGATGTAGGCCTCGCGCGCGGCGCCTTCCAATTCACCCCGGATGGCTTTGAGGGTGGCCGCCATCGAGAGTCCGGTGATGGCGTGAGCCAGGAACGGGATATCGACTGCCGCGGTGATGGCGCCGTCGATGACGGCCTGTTCGATGATGGTGACGTTGATGGCTTCGATGAGGTCGAGGATGCCGAACATCCGCTTGGTCATCGCGGTGTCGAGGAGGCCCTCGCGCAGGATGACCTGCATGATCTCCGGGCTGTTGTCCAGCATGTCGAACAGCCGGGTGAATACCGTGCGCAGGTGCAGCTCGAAATCGCCGGCGTTTCCGAGCAGGTCGCTGGTGTCGTTGACCGCCGCGACCGTTCTCTGGAAGTAGGTGTCGATCACGGCGTCCAGGGCGTCCCGTTTGGTGTCGAAGTACAGGTGGAACGTGCCCCGGCCGACGCCCGCGCGCTGAGTGATGTCGGTGATGCTCGCCTTGTGATAACCCTTCTCGGCGAACTCCAGCGCGGCTGCTTCGGTCAGTGCCCGCTGACGTTCGCGCGCACGCTCCGGATTGGGCGGACGGCCCGGCCCACGCCGGCCACTGTCGGTGCTGGCCACGCGACCACATTAACCACTGCTGGCAAATATGTTGGAAAAAGCACGAACTCACAACGGCGTCGTTCGGGCGCAATCACAACCCATTTCATTAGCTGAACAGTGCGTCGAGTAAATATGGTGAGGTCGGGGCTGGGCAGTAGGCGCCCCGTGTCGAGGGGCCCGGTATCGTGAAATCTTGGGTATTTGTTTGCTGGTGGTCAGGCATCGGGGGGCTGCCGCGGGCGGCTTCGTGGATTTCCGACACCTGTACCTGGTGATATGCGCGCCAACGAGTCAGATAGTCGGTCTACGATGTGGGCGTGTCAACGCAGGTGTACCCGGAGCGCGGCCTTCCTGAGCTGACCGGTGACGCGCGCGTTGACCGGTGGCGGGAGCATCGCGCGAAAGTTCGCGCGGAATTGGTCGAAGCCACTCTGAACGCGATCGATGAGCTCGGCCCTGATCTGTCGATCGATGATGTTCTCAAGTCCGCCGGTATCTCGCGGCCCAAGCTCTACCGCTTCTTCACCGACAAGGAAGCGCTCTTCGCCGCGGTCGCGATGCGCGTACAAGAGCTGGTTGTTGAGCGGGTGGTGTCGAACATCGACCTGTCCGTGTCCTTGCTGGAACTCTTCCGCACGGGGATGGCCGGATACGTCGACCTTGTCGACGAGCGCCCCAACCTGGTGCGTTTTCTGCTGAGCGTTCAGTACGCGAATGCGACATCGCTGATCGAGAGTGGGCGCCCGCTCTCCGACGCCATCGCGCAACTGGTGGGTTCGGTTTTCAGCTCGCGTGGTGGCAACGCCGACCACATTGAGTACGTGATCGACGCGATGCTGGCTTCCACCGGTATTGCCGTACTGCGCTGGTTCGACGAGCCGGTGATCAGCAAGGAGACCCTGGTCGACGAGCTGGTGGTCTACGTATGGGGCGGTCTGGCGGCATCTGCCAAGGCGCGCGGTATCGAGCTGAACCCGGACGATCCGGTTCTGCTGCCCGCCGACTAGTTTTTCCATCGCCCGGTACGGGGTCCCTCATTCCGTTTTAGCCCCTTCCGCGCCTGGCCGGCCATCTTCCGGGCCGGATGATTCTTGAATCGATGTCATCCCACGTGGTGTATTGCGCCCCGCGCTGCCACGGTCTTATGGTGTACTTCGAGTAGTACTTGAAGTACTAGTAACTTCTCGTCACAAGGGAGTGATGACATGGCCAGTCCAGCTGCGGTGTATCCCAAGACCCGGCGGATTCGTTTCCGCTTCGGTGACGACGGCAATGCCCATAAGTACTTCGTAGAGAACGACATCGTCTACAGCCATTTCGTGGCCGGTTTGTCTGGCGGCTTCCCGCCCGGGGAGGAGGGATTCATCCGCTCGGTGCGCAAGTTTTCCGATCAGATCACCGATCCAGTGCTCAAGAAGCGTGTTGCCGGATTCATCGGACAGGAGTCGGTGCACGGCCAGGAGCACCGCCGGGTCAACGAGAAGCTGATCGAGATGGGTTATCCCATCGCGTGGTGGGATTCGAAGAGGCAGGTCGATCGATTGATTCGATTCGAGAACATGCTTCCGCCGCGGGCGCACCTGGCCTTCACCGCGATGGCCGAACACATGACCGCGATCCTGGCCGAGCGGACTCTTGGCAGTGAGGAAGTGCAAGCCATTCCGGGAGACCCGGAGGTGTGGCACCTGCTCAACTGGCATGCCCTGGAAGAACTCGAACACAAGTCGGTGGCCTTCGACGTATACCGCGCGGTGGGCGGTACCGAGGCGATGCGAATCGGTCTCATGCTGGTGGCGATGACCGTCGTCCCGCCGCTGACCCTCGGCATCCTCGCGGGATCGCTGCTGTCGGACCCGGTGGCGCGGCGTCAGCCGCGTCGGCTGCTCAGGGAAGCGCGGGGTTTGTTTGGTGGGCCACTTTTCAGGGGAATTGTCGGTGATGTCCGCAAGTACCTGCGGCCCGGGTTCCATCCCGACGACATCAACACCGAGGAACTGCTGAACCGTTGGCAGCGAGAACTTTTCGGTAGCAAGGGCATTCTCGTAGATCACCTCAAATAGGCCGCGACACGTCAAAGGAGACGCGCACCGTGAGCAGTGCCGCACGGCATGCAACAACGACCGAACTGGAACAGCCGGATCACGAAGTGGCGGTGATCGGAGCTGGATTCGGCGGAATTGGAACCGGTATCTCTCTGCAAAGCAAAGGGATACACGATTTCATCATCATTGATAAGTGGGATCAGGTGGGTGGCACCTGGCATGCGAACACCTATCCAGGCGTGGCGGTAGACATCCCATCGGTGGTGTACAGCTTCTCCTATGAGCAGCGTGGTGATTGGTCGCGCCTGTTCGCGCCGGGAACCGAGTTGCAGCAGTATGCCGATTCCATGGTGGACAAGTATGGTCTGCGCGACAAACTGCGGTTGGGAACGAGCATTACCCGCGCCGTATTCGATGAACGAAATATCCTGTGGCGATTGACCACTGACGGCGGCAAGGAAATCACGGCGAGGCACTGCGTGATGGCGGTCGGTGGGCTGGAGCGTCCGAAGATGCCCGACATCCCGGGCGTGCAGGACTTCGGCGGGACACTCATGCATACCGCGTTGTGGGATCACGATGTGGCGCTTACGGGTAGACGCGTAGCCGTGATCGGCACAGGGGCGACCTCGCTGCAACTGGTTCCCGCCATCGTCGATGAGGCGAGTCATCTCGCGGTGTTTCAGCGCACCCCGATCTGGGTAGGGCCGAAGCTCGATCTGGAGATCGGGCAGCTGGGCCGGACGATATTGGGGAACAGTAAAATTCGCTCGGCCATCCGATCGGTGGCGACGGTAGGCATCGAGTTGGCGATGAGCGGCCAGGTGGCCGGGCCCACCTGGCTGATCAACGCGGTCAGGCGCGCCGGTGAGGCGCCGATGCGCCGATGGATGCGTAAACAGGTCGACGACCCGGTGATCCGTGAGAAATTGATTCCACAGTATGGGCTGGGCTGTAAACGCCCGTCGATGTCGAACGATTACCTCAAGACCTTCAATCGGGACGACGTCAGTCTGATCACCGAGTCGATCGAATGCGTCACGCCCAACGGAGTACGCACGGTCGACGGTGTCGAGCATGAGGTCGATGTGCTGATCTGTGCGACGGGATTCAAACTGTGGGACAAGGGCTCGGTGCCGCCCTTTCCCGTTCTCGGCCGTGGCGGTCAGGACCTGGGCGAGTTCTGGGACAGGCACCGTTTCCAGTCCTATCAAGGAGTTTCGGTACCCGGATATCCCAACATGTTCTCCATCACCGGACCGTACGGATTTGTTCTCGGGTCCTACCTCTGGATGATCGAGGCCACGTCGGCGCACTTGGCTCGGGCCATCGCGGAGACAAAGCGCCGTGGGGCCAGCATGTGTGAGATCCGCCAGGAAGCCCATGACGAGTACTTCCGCAAGTGCCTGAAACGGCAGGAGAAGAACTTCTTGTTCACCGACGTGTGTTCCGGATCCAACACGTACTACTTGGACCACAATGGCGACTCGCCGTTCCGGCCGACCACGCACGGCGAGATGTATTGGCAAAACCGCCACTTCAACCTCGACGTGTATCGCTACTCAACCGGATCGGCGGTACCCGAGACCGTCGCATCGACCGCAGGGGAGAGAGTATGAGAGTCAACTCGTTGGAGCCTCGCGTGGTCGTGGTGACCGGAGCGGGTAGTGGCATCGGCCGGGCCACGGCCATCAGATTCGCCAAACGTGGAGCCCACGTGGTGGTCTCCGACAGGGATCTCGATGCCGCGCAAGCCACCACGGCCATGATCCGGGCCAACGGAGACGCCGCGTCGGCGGCGCAGCTGGATGTGACCGATCCCGACCAGTGGGAGACGTTCGCGCGCGATGTGCTCGCCGACCACGGTGTTGCCGACGTGCTGGTAAACAACGCCGGAATCGCCTTGGGCGGAGCATTTTTGAAACTCACGCCAGCCGACTGGGATCGATTGCTTTCGGTGAACCTCATGGGGGTCGTGCATGGGTGCCGGGTATTCGGAGAGCAGATGGTCGAACGTGGCAGTGGGCATATCGTGAACATCGCTTCGGCAGCCGCCTTCACCCCGACTCCGGTAATGGCCCCGTATTCGGTGTCGAAGGCGGGCGTCAAGATGCTCACCGAATGCCTACGGTTGGAGTTTGGGCCCAAAGGTGTGGGAGTCAGCGCCATCTGCCCAGGATTTATCAACACCAATATCGGGCTCAACGGGATAACGGTTGGCGTGGACCAGGAAATGGTCGAGCGTGGCAAGGAAATCATGCGGCGGGTACAGGATTTCGTGGCCGGCCTGCCGTTCTCTCCGATGAGTCCGGATTTGGTGGCACGCGCGGTCACCCGTGCGGTGCGGTATGACCTTGCGGTGGTACCGGTGCGTACCGAGGCCTGGCTCGGATATGTCCTTGGCAGGGTCGCGCCGGGCATCAATCGACGTACCACACAAGCATTCTCGATTGAACGTGCCGAGCGATGGGGTGCTTGGGCCCTCGGCAAGCTCGATGAACGGAAGCTGCTCCCGCGCCAAGCCGGTGTCGAGGAGGGGCGAAAGCCCACGGCGGCACGGCGGTAGCCAGATGCTCCTCTGCGAACGGAGAAAAATATGACTCTCACTACTGAGCGTACGGACGACATGACCGGTAGCGGTGTCGCTGAACATGTGGTGCGCAACGGGGATATCGACGTCGCGTACTTCATTCAGGGCAATCCGGAGGGTGAGACGATCCTGTTGGTGCATGGGTGGCCCGACTCCCATCACCTATGGGATGGTGTCGCGCCACTGCTGCGCGACCGTTTCCGGCTGGTCGCGATTGATAATCGGGGGGCGGGAAAGAGCACCAATCCCAAGAGTTTTCGCGACTTCCGGCTCACCGAGATGGCTAGCGACTATATCGCCGTCGCCAATGCGGTCAGCCCCGATGCGCCTGTGCACGTGCTGGGGCATGATTGGGGCAGCGTGGCGATGTGGGAGGCCATCTGTAACCCGGAGCTGGAACACCGATTCTCTTCCTTTACCTCGGTGTCGGGGCCCTCGGCCCATCACATGAGCAAGTGGGTGCGCTCACGGCTCAGCAACCCGACGCCGAGGAATCTGGCGTTGGCACTGGGCCAGATCGGTTCGTTGCTCTACATGTTCGGGTCCATGACCCCTGTCATCCCGAATGTCCTGCTGAAGCTGACGATGAGCGAAAGACGCTGGCGCACTGGATTATCTCTCGCCGAGGGGGCGGCCGTGGAGGATATCCACCTGGGCCCGACTTTCATGAGCGATATCACCAGGACATTGCGGGTGTACCGCGCCAACGCGCTACCCGCCATGCTGCATCCGCAGGACCGGCACACCCGGGTGCCCGTCCAGGTCGTCGTCGGTACCCGGGACCCCGCGGTGCGCCAATCCAACTATGACGATGAGCTCAAGTGGAACCAACACACGTGGCGTCGCGTGGTCGATGGGGGCCATTGGTTGCCCTTCTCGCACCCGCAGGTGCTCGCGGCGGCGGCCACCGAACTCATCGACGCGGTATCGGGCAAGCAGCCCGGCCGCGCACTACGAAGGGCAGAAATGGGCAAGAGCCGCAAACCGTTCGAGGATCAGCTGGTGGTAATCACCGGAGGGGGCAGCGGTATCGGCAGGGAAACCGCGCTCGAGTTCGCCCGGCAGGGCGCCGAGGTGGTGCTCTCCGACGTCAACCTGGACGGAGCCCATGAAACCGTCGCACTCATCGAGCAGGAGGGTGGCGTGGCGCATGCGTACCGCCTCAATGTCGCGGATGAGGAGGCGGTCAACGCGCATGCCGAGGAGGTCGTGAAGCGCCACGGTGTGCCTGACGTTCTGGTGAACAACGCCGGCGTCGGCGCGGCCGGCGCGTTCTTGGATACCCCGTCGGAGGAGTTCCGGCGCATCATCGAGATCAATCTATTCGGGGTGGTCAACGGCAGTAGGGCATTTGGCGCCAAGATGGCCGAACGCGGGCTCGGTGGGCATATCGTGAATCTGTCCAGCATGGCGGCGTACAGCCCGCAGAAAGCGTTCACCGCGTACTCGACAAGCAAGTCCGCGGTCTTCATGTTCTCGGACTGTCTGCGCGCTGATCTCGCCGCACACAATATTGGCGTGACCACCATCTGCCCCGGCGTGGTACACACCAACATCGTTGCCACTACTAAGATTTCGGGGGTCAGTGCGGAGGAGGAGTCGCGGATGCAGCTGGCGGGCGACAAGGCCTACGCGATGCGTCGCTACGGCCCCGAGAAGGTGGCCCGCCAGATCGTCACCGCGGTGCGCAAGAACAAGCAGGTGGTGCCGGTGACACCCGAAGCGCGGCTGCAGTATCTGAACAACCGATTGGCGCCCGGACTTACCCGCTACTTCGCCGCCAAAGCGGGGATGACCGACCTCATCAAGCTGGTGCCGTCCAAGAAGTAGAAGGCGTGCTCGCCGTTAGGTGGCCATCCGAAGAGCGGCCTCGCGCCGAGCACGAATGAATTGCCCTTGTCCGGTGAGTGTTTGGTCGATGTTCGTCCATCCCTGGGCGCGCAACCAGCCGGTTATTTCATCGCGCCCGAACGCGCGGAACCCGCCGGCGCGCATGGCCCTGGTGACACCGGGTAGTGACGCCGCCGGTGTGCGCAAGGACGTGAAGATCACGATCTGGCCGTCTGCTCCCGCGACGCGGCACAGTTCCCGAACGGCTTGCTCGGGGTTGGGGATGAGGTACAGCGCGGCCAGGCATACCACGGTGTCGAATGACGCGTCGGCGAAGGGCAGCGCATGTGCACTGCCACGTATGTAGTCGACATATTCGGCAGAGTTGTCGCGGACTGCTCTGCGCAGCATCGGGCCGGACAGGTCCAGCCCGATGCACACACCGTCGGTACCGAGCTGTGCCGCGAGCTCGCGGGTGTAGAGGCCGGGGCCGCATGCGACATCGAGAATCTTGTGGTCTCCGCGACCAGCGATCTCGTCCATCAGGGTGGTGTGGGTCCTGAGGGTGCTCTTGCCGCCGTAGCTGAATCCGCGGGTGAACATCGGGCGCCAGGCGCGCTCGTAGATAGCGGCCAACAACGGGCTCTGCATGAACCGGTTGGCCAGGGAGAGTGGTTCGTCATTCTCGGGCTTCTCGGGTCCCAGGACATCGAGATACCCATGATGACGCCGTGGCGGGTGAGCGATCCGGGTGAGATCAACCAGCGATTCGGCCAGTTTCGGATCCTGCAGCATGCTCACGGTGCCTCCCGGTTCCACGTTGATCGAGCAAGTTAGTGGAACGGATGGTACTGGATACTACCGATCACGCATAGGGGCAATCTGGGGGAGTTTCCCCAGCGTGGGCCGCCGCGACAGTCTTGATATTTAGTGAATGGCATGTCAGTCTATTAAATATCCGCGCCCGGCACGGTGGGGGAGCCTCGCGGGTGGCCGGCCGGGCGGCCTGTCGAGATATGCCGTGCGAAATGGAAGGAACGCCGTGAGACGAACCATGGAAGCAGCCATGGAATTGCATGACGAACCCGATTTCGAGGTGGCCATCATCGGCGCCGGATTGGGGGGCATCTGCGCGGCCATCAAATTGCTCGAGATCGGTATCGAGGACTTCGTCATCATCGACCGAGACGAAGACTTCGGCGGCACCTGGTTGCGCAACACCTATCCGGGGGTCGGCGCTGACATCCCGGTGGTGGCGTACCAATTCACCTTCGCCCCCAAGGGTGACTGGAAGCGGTTTTTCGCGACGGGAGCCGAAATACAGCAGTACGCACTGGATCTGGTGGCTCGACACGGACTGCGCGACCATGCGCTGTTCGGGACCTGCGTCGAACGTGAGGTGTTCGACGCAGACAACCACCTCTGGCAGGTCCACACCACCGGTGGCGAGGTCATCTCGGCGCGGTTCGTGATCAGCGCGATCGGCGCCTACATCAATCCGCGTACTGCGCCGGACATTCCAGGTCTGGACAGCTTCGCGGGGCCGATCCAGGTGCCGTCACGGTGGCAACACGATATCGACATGCGCGGTAAGCGGGTCGGAATTGTCGGTGTCGGTAGTTCCACCGTGCAGATCGCTCCGGCCATCGCCGGTGAGGTGGAACATCTGGACGTGTATCAGCGGACGCCGCAATGGTACTTTCCGAAACCTGATTTCCGGTTGCCGAGGCTGTTGCAGCGGCTGTTGTCCGGACGCAGGTTCGCCAACGGTGTGAACGGAATCGGTTTGGCCGGAGTCGAACTCGGCCTGCGTGTATTGATCTATACGCCAAAACCGTTGTTCCGGGTCGGTGGGGCGATATTCGACCGGGTGGCACTGTGGGCATACCGAGGCTGGTTGCGGTACAAGGTGGATAGTCCAGCGGTTCGGGAGCAGCTGCGCCCACGGTTCGGTGCGGGATGCACGCGGGGGACTCTCGGCGCCGACTACCTGCCCACGTTCAACCGGCCGAATGTGACGCTGGTGTCGAACGGTATAGACCGGATCACCCCGACAGGCATCGTGGACAAGGCGGGCGTCGAGCGCCCCATCGACGTCCTGGTACTGGCCACCGGCTATGAGATGTTTTCCGATGCCGAGACCTATCGGGTGGGAACTGTTTTGGGTACCGAGGGATTCGACCTGGCTGAGTTCTATCGCGATAACGGGTTGCAGGCCTACCAGAGCACCTCGGTGCCGGGGCTGCCCAACAGGTTCATGCTCGTCGGCCCCTACTCGTGGACCGGCACCAGCTTCCACTACATCCTGGAGAACTCGATGCGCCACATCGGCGCTGTCATGACACGAGCCCGGGCCAGGGGAGCCACCTGGGTCGAGGTGACGCGGGAGGCGCTGGATGATTTCCAGGGCAACATTTCCCGCAGTGGCGCCAACCTGAACCGGTACTTCACGGTGAACTGCGCCGGCTCGAACAGCTATTTCATCAACTCGCAGGGCCATACGCCCTACGTGCGGCCCTGGACGGTCCTGCAGTCTTACCGGCGCAGCGTCCAATTTCCCTCAACCGCATACGAATTCAAGCGGATAAACAGCCCGGCAAAGGAGATCGAACATGCGGTTTGACGCGGTACCCATCGCGGCCGACGGAGTCGAGGACTTCTTCGCGACAGCGCCGTTCGTGACCCGAGTGCGCCGCACCTTCGACGCGCCGCCCGAGGAAGTCTGGCGGGTGGTGTCCGGGGACCGGATGTGGTCCTGGTTGCCGTCGGTGTGGGGCTGTCGCTACCCGCTGGACATCACACCAACCCCGGGCACTGTCCGGGACTTCCAGATGTACATCCACTCCTGGATGGTGTTCGCCCAGCATGAGCAGATCATTCATTTCGACGCGCCCCACGTGATGCGATACACGGCGCTCGATGCCACCTTGCCGGTGTTCGGGTCCTGGTGCGAGGAATACCGGGTGGTGCCGGAACCCGAACCCGGCAAGGCCACCGTCGACTGGACGCTCGCCTGCGCGCCGCGATATCTGACGAACCTCCCTGGTTCGCGATTCCTGATCCGTCCGGTCGCCGCCATCCTGCAACCTGTCTTCTGGTTTGGCCTCGGCGGGTTGGCCCGCGAGCTGCCGGTACGCGGGCCGCAGCGCACCGGCTGACGGTGTCCGGCCGGGCGATTTGCGCACGGTGATCTGTGTTCCACTGAGATCATGCGGTTGATGGCGGTGCACGCCCACCCCGACGACGAGTCGAGCCGCGGCGCGGCGACCCTGGCCAAGTACGCGGCCGAGGGACATGAGGTGCTCGTCGTCACGGCCACCGGGGGTGAGCGTGGTGACGTCCTCAACCCGGCGATGGACCTGCCGGGTGTTCACGAGAATCTCTCACATGTGCGCCGTGCGGAAATGGCGCTTGCTGCCAAAACTCTTGGCGTCGAGCATCATTGGTTGGGATTTACCGACTCGGGCCTGCATCTGGATCCCGGCATGGTGCCACGGGACGGTTTCGCACGGGTGCCGCTGGCCGAATCTGTGGCACGCCTTGTCGAGGTGATCGAGCATTTCCGGCCGCAGGTGATGATCACCTATAACGAATGCGGCGGCTACCCGCACCCCGATCACATCCGCTGTCATCAGATGGCCGTGGCGGCCTACGAGGCGTGCACCAGCGTGGCCAAGCTCTATTACCTTCACGAAGTCGTCCGGATAACACCGGCGATGGTGAGGTTCGCGGGCCGGGCCGAGCGGCTGGTCAGCCGTATCCCGCGCCGTAACTCCGGCGCGACAACACCCGCGGACCCGCGTCTGGGCGATGTGGCGGTACCCGGCTGGGTGCGGGCTTCTGGCGTGCTGACGCGGCGGGTGCGGGGCCGCCGCGCGACGACCCATATCGCGTGCGGTGATTACTACCGCGTACGAGACCGGGCACTGCGCGCACACGCGTCGCAGGTCGATCCCAACGGGCCGTTCTTCCTGGTGCCATGGACCTGGCGCCAGCACCTGTGGCCCACGGAAAAGTTCGAGCTCGCGCGCAGTCGTGTCGCCGCTACCGCCCCGGAGACCGACCTCTTCGCCGGCCTCTAGCCGCCCGCGCAGAGCGGTGAGTGGGGGCGCGCAGGGCGCTAGTGGGGTGCCGCGGCGACCGTCGCCGGATGCACCGCGATCAGCCCCAGGCCCTTGCGGCGCTTGCACATGGCGGCGAGTTCCGCGTAGGCCTTCTCGCCCAGGAGCTCGGTGAGTTCCGGCGCGTACGACTGCCACACCTGCTTCTTGCCGACATGTGCCGCGGGGTCTCCCGTGCAGTACCAATGCAGGTCTGCCCCGCCCTCACCCCAGCCGCGCCGGTCGTACTCGGTAATCGTCGTCTTGAGAATCTGCGAACCGTCCGGGCGGTCCACCCAGGCCTGCGTCCGCCGGATCGGCAGCTGCCAGCACACCTCGGGCTTCATGGTCAGCGGCTCAACGCCCAGCTTGAGCGCCTTCGAATGCAGGGCGCAGCCGATGCCGCCGGCGAAGCCGGGGCGGTTCAAGAAGATGCACGCACCCTTGTACTTACGTGTGCGCCACTGCTTTTCCCCGTCGAGCTCGTCCTTCTCCAGGTAGCCCTTGCGGCCCAGCCCCTTCTCGCGGAATTGCCAGTCGGCATCGGTGAGCTTTTTCACCGAATCGTCCAGATTCGCCCGGTCATCGGCATCCGACAAAAAGGCCCCATGTGAGCAGCAACCGTCGTCAGGACGCCCAGCAACGGTTCCCTGGCAGGCCGGTGTGCCGAACACGCAGGTCCAATGCGACAGCAGCCAGGTCATGTCCGCCTTGATCAGATGTTCGGGATTTTCCGGGTCGTAGAACTCCACCCACTCGCGGGCGAAGTCGAGCTCCACCTCCTGGCCGTCGAGGGAGGCGTCACGTCCAAAGGGCTGTTTTGGCAGCGTCGTCACAGATGTAAACGGTAGACCCACTAACCTGTCCAGCGTGCGATTAGGCGTGCTGGATGTCGGCAGCAACACGGTGCACCTGTTGGTGGTTGATGCCCGACGGGGTGGTCACCCCACTCCCATGAGTTCCACCAAGGCGGCACTGCGTCTGGCAGAGGCCATCGATGAGTCCGGCAAGCTCACCCGCAAGGGGGCAGACAGCCTGGTTCACACCATTCAGGAGTTCTCCAAGATTGCCCGCAGCTCGGGCTGCTCGGAGATCATGGCGTTCGCCACCTCGGCGGTGCGCGATGCCACCAACTCCGATGAGGTGCTGGCCCGCGTCAAGAAGGAAACCGGCGTGGATCTGGCGGTCCTTTCCGGCGTCAACGAGTCGAGGCTGACCTTCCTGGCGGTACGGCGCTGGTACGGCTGGAGCGCGGGACGCATCATCAACCTCGATATCGGCGGCGGCTCCCTGGAGATGTCGTGCGGAGTCGACGAGGAACCCGATATCGCGTTATCCCTGCCCCTGGGTGCCGGCCGGCTGACCCGGGAGTGGTTGGCCGAAGATCCGCCGGGACGCCGCCGCGTCGCTATGCTGCGTGACTGGCTGGAATCGGAACTGGTCGACGCCGCCAAACAGGTGTCGGCGGCCGGCGTCCCGGATCTGGCCGTAGCGTCCTCGAAAACGTTCCGGTCGCTCGCGCGACTCACCGGTGCTGCGCCTTCCGGCGCAGGACCACGAGTTAAGAGGACACTTACAGCAAGCGGACTGCGCCAGTTGATCGCGTTCATCTCGCGAATGACGACCGCAGACCGTGCGGAGTTGGAGGGAGTCAGTGTCGACAGGGCGCCGCAGATCGTGGCAGGAGCACTGGTTGCGGAGGCAAGCATGCGTGCTCTGTCGTTAGAGGCGGTCGACATCTGTCCTTGGGCTCTGCGCGAAGGGCTAATTCTGCGCAAGCTGGATAGCGAAGCAGATGGCACTGCATTCGTTGACTAAAACCCGTCCCCGGAGTCGCAGGGCCGGCGACATCAGCCTCGGACGGTAGGAGAGGACATGACCGAGTCAGACGACACGCAGCGGCCGGTATCGGTTGCCGAGCTGCTGGCGCGCAATGGTGCCGCCGAAGGCAAGATCAGCGGACACCGCCGCCGGATGCGCGGCAATGCCGATGCGATCCCGGTGGCCGAGCTGACCGGTGAGATCCCCGTCATCCGCGATAAGAAGGGCGGCCGGGCACGGCCCAACCCGGCTCCCTCCCCGGCTGCTGAAACCGCGGCGCCCGATGCTCCCAAGGCGCCCGAGGGGGCGGCAGCCTCACCGGAGACCCGCTCCTATCTGCGCTCCAACGAGGACGCGTTGTTCGGTGGTGACAGCATGGCCGACGAGGCCGCGCGCCGTGGACCCAGCGCGCCGTCGACGCCGGTGCAGCCGTCCTCGATGGCGTCTTCGCTGCGAAGCATTTTCCCGCCGACGCCTACGCCCGATGTGCGGCCGGGGGAGCCGCGCAAGTCGATCGATTTCAACGATGCCACCGGTGTGATTTCTCCTGTCACCGGCGGGCCCAAAGCCGAGCCCGAATCCGAGCCGACGCCTGCGCCGAAGCCCGAGGCGGCCAAGCCCGCCCCCGCCGTGCCGGTCGCGCCCGTCGCGCCTGTAGTGCCCCCGCCGCCGGCGCCGGTGGCTCGTCCCGCCGAGCCGGAGCCCGAGCCTGACCCCGTGCCGGAGCCCGAGGCCGTCGTACAGCCGGAAGCCGAGCCCGATCCCGTGGCCCATGAGGAGGCCCACGAGGACGAGTACGAGGACTACGCGGAGTACGAGGACGAGTACGGCGAGTACGGGCGCTCCACGCCGGTCGAGTGGACCTCACACGACGCCGAACACGACGTCAAGGGCGAAGAGAACGACTACGACGAGAACGATTACCAACTGGAGCACGAGCTCCAGGAACTCGTCAGCGAGCACGGGAGCCCGGGCGAGGCCCCGGTCAGTCAGCTCGCGGACGTCGAGGCGGGCAAGAAGTCCGAATCCGACACAGCCGAGGCCAAGGCCGACCGCAAGGAGAAGATCAAGACCTACCTGCAAGGCAGCTGGATCGCCGCGCAGTACCTGTTGGCCGCGGCCGCTGGTGCCGGCCTGTTCTTCGGATTCCGGGAGCTGTGGAGCTGGAATCAGGGCATCGCCTTGGTGCTGGGTGTGTTGTTCATCGCAATTCTGGTGGCTTCGCTCTGGGTGATTCGCAAGACGGTGGACCTGATCAGCATCCTCATCGCGATTGTGGTGGGAGCCCTGATCGCGTTCGGTCCACTCGTACTCATGCTGCAAGCGGTTGATTAGGTAGCGTTACTCAACCGTGCGCCCTGCGATCAAGGTTGGTCTGTCGACGGCCTCGGTGTATCCGCTCAAAACCGAAGCGGCCTTCGAGTACGCGGCCCGGCTCGGATATGACGGTGTCGAGCTGATGGTGTGGGCCGAGGCGGTGAGCCAGGATGTCGGCGCCGTCGCGAAACTCTCCCGCAAGTACGACATGCCGGTGCTGTCCGTGCATGCGCCGTGCCTGCTTGTGTCGCAGCGTGTCTGGGGCGCCAACCCGATCCCCAAGCTGGAGCGCAGCGTTCGCGCCGCTGAGAAATTGGGCGCACAAACCGTTGTCGTGCACCCCCCGTTTCGGTGGCAGCGCCGGTACGCCGAGGGATTTGCCGAACAGGTTGCCTCGCTGGAGGATTCGAGTGATGTCCAGGTGGCGGTAGAGAACATGTTCCCGCTGCGGGCCGACCGCTTGTTTGGCGCCGGGCAGACGTCGGTGGAACGCATGAAGCGCCGCGGCGGCAGACCCGGAATCGGTGTGTCCGCCTTCTCGCCGTCATTCGACCCCACCGACGCCAATCATGCGCATTACACCCTTGACCTGTCGCATACCGCGACCGCCGGTACCGACGCCCTGGACATGATGCGCCGCATGGGATCGGGGTTGACACACCTGCATCTCACGGACGGCACCGGCGCGTCGGTGGATGAACATTTGGTGCCGGGCAAGGGAACTCAGCCCGTCGCACAGGTATGCCGGGAGCTAGCTGCCGGTGACTTCACCGGGCAGGTGGTGCTGGAGGTGCACACCTCGGCCGCTCGCACCGAGGACCAGCGTGAGGCCATTCTGAGGGAGTCGCTGGAGTTCGCCAGAACTCATCTGGTGCGATAGACGGCGTGGTTAATGCCCCCTTCGCGCAAGCAATGTCTCTCACCCCCGCCGGTGAAGGGCTGTTTGACGCGCACCTCAGTGACATCTGGACCATCGGACCCAAGCTGCACGGCGGCGTCATGCTCGCGCTGCTCGCCGGTGCGGCGCGCGAGGCGCTGACCGAAGATCTTCTCGCCAGCGGCTCACCCGCGGGCGAAAGTGAGCCCATCGCCGTCAGCGCGAGTTACCTGTTCGCCCCGTCCCCGGGTGACATGCAAGTACGCACCTCGGTGCGCAAACGGGGCAGGCAGATTTCGCTCGTCGATGCCGAGCTCATCCAGGGGGGCCGGACCGCAGTGCACACCGTCGTCACGCTGGGCACTCCCGAGCAGCATGTGGGCCCGCTGCTGACGGCACTGCCGCCCGCTCTGACGCAGCTGCCCGCCGAGCCGCCGCCCGCCGTGGCCCCCATCTCCGAGGACCATCCGATGGGACAGATCTTTCACCTGTTCGGCGGATTCGATGTTCGGCCGTCACTGCGCTCGATGAGTGACCTGAGTGAGCGTGGCAAGCCCGAGATCGTGCTGTGGGCCCGGCCGCGCGATATGGCGCCCGACGGGCTGTTCGCGCTGGTGTGCGGGGACATCTCGGTGCCCGTGACGTTCCCGCTCGGGCGCTTTGGCTGGGCACCTACCGTGCAGCTGACCACGTATTTGCGTACGCTGCCGGCCGACGGTTGGTTGCGGGTGCTGTGCAGCACCAACCAGATTGGCCAACATTGGTTCGATTCGGAGCACACGGTCATCGACTCCGAAGGCGCGTTGGTGGTGCAGTCTCGCCAGCTCGCCATGGTGCCGGTAAACTGATCGGGCTACCTGACGAGGGAGACGGGCATGGGCGACAAGCAGAAGACGCCTGACTGGATCGCCGAGCGCGGCGCCTGGGTGCTGGAGAACGGGCATCGCGCGCTGTTGAAGCTGACCGGCGGACGCTGGCCGCACAAGCTCGGTTTCATGCCGACGCTGGAGTTGCACACCATTGGCCGAAAGTCCGGTGAGCGGCGCTCATCGTTGTTGAGCTCGCCCATCTTCACGCACGAGCGGATCGTCGTGATCGCCTCACTGGGCGGTGCCTCGCACCATCCCGCGTGGTACCTGAACCTCGTCGCCAACCCGAATGTCGAGATCACGGTGCGCGGCGAGACCAAGCCGTACCTCGCACGCACCGCGTCGGCGCAGGAGAAGGCCGAATTATGGCCGGAGATCACCCGGGGATTCGGCAACCCCTACGCGGGATACCAGCGCAGCACCACCCGGGATATCCCCGTCGTCATCTGTGAACCGGTTTAAGGAGATTTTGTGAGCAAGCAACCTGATTGGGCCATTCGGATCGGCGCCTGGTTCTTGGAGAACGGTCACCGGGCGCTGCTCGCGCTCACCGGTGGGCGCTATCCCAAGAAGGTGCTGGGGATGCAGCCGGTGGAGTTGTACACCATCGGCAGCAAGACCGGGCAGCGCCGCGGCACGCTGTTGACCGCCCCGATCTACGAGCCCGACAAGGTGGTGCTGGTGGCGTCCTACGGCGGCGGCACCGAGAACCCGGCCTGGTACAAGAATCTCGTGAAGAACCCGGCCGTCGAGATCGCCGTCGACGACGTGGCGCGTCCGTTCACGGCACACACCGCCTCCGCCGAGGAGAAGGCCGCGCTGTGGCCGGCGATCGTGAAGGTCAACCCGGGCTACGCGGGCTACCAGAAGAACACCGATCGGGACATCCCGGTCATCATCTGCGTGCCTGCCTAGCTCTCATCATTGACAACATGCTGTCGTGTTGACAGCATGTTGTCAATGGCATCGCGTATTGCTCATGTGGCCGTCTACAACGGTCTGGCCGAATCTGAGATCGGGCACCTGCTTGTCGAACTGAGGAGTGGCCGGTTCACTCGCTCGGAAATGCGCGTCGTGACCGTGGCGGTGTCGCGCATGCCCGTGACCACGATGGGAGGCCTGCGGCTGCTTCCCGATCTGGCCCTGTCGGAGCTCGACGCCGCCGCCAGTGATCTCTTGATTCTTGGTGGTGCGCAGATGTGGGATAGCGGGGGTGGCGACGAATTTATCTCTGCCGCAAGGTGTTTCCTGGAGCAGGGGGTGCCGGTGGCGGCTATCTGCGGTGCCACCGCAGGCATGGCGCGGGGCGGCTTGCTCGACGAGCGCGATCACACGAGTGCCGCGCCGGACTATCTTGCGGCGACCGGCTACCGCGGTGGCGCGCACTACCTCGACGAGCGTGCCGTGCTGGACGGCGACCTCATCACCGCGGGCCCGCAATCGCCGGTTCAGTTTGCATCTGCCGTGCTGAGGCGCCTGGGGTTGGCGTCGGAGGCCACCCTGGCTGCCTACGAGGCTTTGTTCGATCGCGCGGAGTTGGCGGCCTTCGCGACCCTCGCTGGGATGCGACCGGAGGCGCGGTGAAGGCCGAGGCTCGTGAGCATCCAGATGACGGACCGCCGCGGCAGGACTGGCCCGAGCTGCCCGCGCGCACATCTGGAGGGGACCTGCTGAGCGAAATTGTCTTGGCGACCTTTCGGCTCAACGCCCGATTCCTTGATGCCGCTCAACAGCTCGCCGCGAACGGTGGCATTACTGCCGCATGGTGGCAGGTGCTGGGGGGCATCCTCGATGGTCCGCGCGCTGTGCCCGACATTGCCCGGCGAATGGGGATGACCCGGCAGGGGGTGCTCCGGGTGGCGGATTTGCTCGTTGAGAAGGGGCTTGCCGAGTACCGGACGAATCCGGATCACCGCCGAGCTAAGGTGCTGGCCTGCACCCAAGCCGGCTACTGGGCTGTGCACCGGATCGCCCTGGTGCAACACCCCTGGGCTGACCGTATCGCCGAGGCGATCGATGATCACCAGCTTGCCGATGCACTGACGACCCTGCGACGGTTGATAGAGCGCATCGAAGCGAGTGCGTTGTGACGACACGCGTTTCCGCGAAGCCATATCCGCGTATTAATCATCGTGCAGTTCTTGCCTTTTGCTGCCTGGCGCAGCCGTTCATGAGATGCGGGCTTGGGCGGTCGTTCGATGTTCACCCTTGATTGTGAGCTGACTCACATCCAGGATGGTTACTAGGTCAATGTCGACACTAGGAGGCCCTCATGACGCGCACACATTACGGATCGCTGCGAGCGGGAGGGCTCAACTGGGATTCGTTGCCGCTCAAACTGTTCGTGGGCGGCAACGCGAAATTCTGGGATCCGGCCGATATCGATTTCTCGCGTGATCGGGCGGACTGGGAATCACTCACCGAACGCGAACGCGACTACGCCACCCGGTTGTGCGCGCAGTTCATCGCGGGTGAGGAATCGGTGACTCAGGATATCCAGCCGTTCATGTCGGCCATGCGTGCCGAGGGGCGGCTCGGCGACGAAATGTACTTGACGCAGTTTGCCTTTGAAGAAGCCAAGCACACCCAGGTATTTCGGATCTGGCTTGACGCCGTCGGGGTCAGCGATGATCTGCACGGCTATCTCGACGATCTTCCGGCATACCGCGAGATCTTCTTCGAGCAGCTGCCCGATGCTCTCGGAACACTCGCCTCCGACCCGTCACCGGCGGCGCAGGTTCGCGCCTCGGTCACCTACAACCATGTTGTTGAGGGCATGCTCGCGCTGACGGGATATTTTGCGTGGCACAAGATTTGCGTGGATCGGGGCATACTTCCGGGCATGCAGGAGCTGGTGCGCCGGATCGGCGACGACGAGCGGCGTCACATGGCCTGGGGCACCTTCACCTGCCGCCGTCACGTCGCGGCCGACGATGCGAACTGGTCGGTGTTCGAGGCCCGCATGAACGAGCTCATCCCGATCGCCTTGCGGCTCACCGAGGAAGGGTTCGGACTCTACGGCGAGGACACCCCATTCGGGCTTTCTCTCGACGAGTTCATGCAGTACTCCGCCGACAAGGGGATGCGGCGGTTCGGAACAATCAGCAGTGCCCGTGGCCGACCGCTGGGGGAGATCGACCTCGACTATTCGCCGCTGCAACTGGAAGATACTTTCGCCGCCGAAGATCGTCAGGCGCTCGCCGCCACGGTCTAGCGTGCGCTCCGCAGGGTCGCGGCCCATAGCCGGGGGAAGGCCACATTGTGCATCGGGTTGGGCAGTATCAGGTGATTGTGTGCGAGTCCAACGGCGATGTGGCGCTTAGGGTCTGCCCATCCGGTGGAGCCGCCCGCGCCCATGTGGCCGAACCCGCCCAGCAGCCCGGGGGCGGGGAAGCAGTGGTAGCCAAGGTCCCAGATATCGCGGGTGAGGAGCAGGTTGGGCTTGATCCCGCGCCCGCGAGTCAGTTCGGCGGTCTTCTCGACTGACAGCAGCCTGCGGCCGTCGACGCTTCCCTCATTGCTCAGCGCGGCGTAAAGCTTGGCCAACGCCGGCGCGGTACAGATGGCGTTGCCCGCACCCATCTGGGTGTCGTACAGCGGTGCGCTGGTGTGCCCGTTGTCGGCCACAATGCGTTCGGCCCCCGGCACGTGGATCGCGCCGGTGGCTCCGCGGGCGGCCGGAATGATGTCGATGAGCCGCGCACCGAGGGACAGGCCACGCGATAGGAAGGGTGTGTTCACCGCCTTGTCGAGCTGCGCGTAGATCCCGGCGGGGATGGTCGGTGAATCAGCAGGTGGACGGCCGAGGTGGATGCCGTCGACCCCCAGGGGTTCGGCGACTTCGGTGCGATACAAGGCCCGCATGTCGTTCCCGGTGATCGCGCGCCCGAGCCCGGCCAGCAGCCAGCCGTAGCTCATGGCGTGATAAGCGGCCTTTCCGTAGAAGCGCCCAACGGGCGCGGCGGCGAGCCGTTCCTCCATGAGCTCGTGATCGAGCAGTTCCTCGGGAGTGGACGCCAGCGGCGCCAATGCGGCGAGCCCTGACTTATGCGCCAGCACGTCGCGGACCGTGATCGATTCCTTGCCGTTGGCCGCGAACTCCGGCCAGTACCGGGCGACCGGGGCGTCGTAGGCGAGCAGCCCACGGTCGGCCAGCCGGTGAATCACGGTGGCGGTCACGCCCTTGGAGGCCGAGTACACGATGGGCGCGGTGTCGTGCGTCCACGGCACACCGGGCCGCGCTGCGCCGGCCCAGATATCGAGCACCGGTTCGCCGTCGACGTACACACAGAGCGCACCGCCCCCGACGCGGTTCACATACATCGACGCGAACTTGCGCACCACCCGACCGAACTCGGGTTGGGCCCAGCCGTGTACCCCGTCGGGCAAATCGGTGCGGACGGGAACCGGCGCGAAAACAGGTGCGGTCTGCACGCGACGCTGCGGTTGTGACATATGTAACTTGTAGTCCGGGTTTCGGTCTGCGCGCTACTACCCCAGGTCAGGTCTGCGAATAGTCACAAACCGGGGCGAATGTGCGTATTGGGGACACACATACTGCTCATGGTCTGCGGGCATGCCCGGAAAGCCGTTTCCGGCGGTACTCCTGGGTCTGCCATGCTGGTCGGCATGTCCAGAATCGCAATTATCGGTGGCGGCAATATCGGCGAAGCTCTCATTTCCGGGCTGCTGAGGGCCGGACGGCAGGCCAAGGACATCGTCGTCTCGGAGAAGGTTCCCGCCCGGGCCAAGGCTCTGGCGGAGGCATACGCCATCCGGATCAGTGAGGTGGCCGACGCCGTAGAGGGCGCCGATTTCATCGTGGTGGCGGTCAAACCGTCGGACGTGGAGAGTGCGACGACAGAAATCGCCGCGGCGCTGGCGAAACTGGATGCCGAGGGCAATGAGCGTGAAACCGAGCAGGTTCTGGTTTCGGTGGCCGCGGGGGTGTCCACCGGCTTCTTCGAATCCAAGCTGGCTGCCGGAGCACCGGTGGTGCGGGTGATGCCCAACGCGCCGATGCTCGTCGGCGCCGGAGTCAGCGCCCTGGCCAAGGGGCGGTTCGCCAATGACGAGCAGCTCAGTGCCGTGGCCGAGCTGCTCGAATCCGTCGGCAGCGTCATCACCGTGGCCGAATCGCAGATGGACACCGTGACCGCGTTGTCTGGATCGGGCCCGGCCTACTTCTTTTTGCTTGTCGAGGCCTTGGTCGACGCGGGGGTGGCATCGGGCCTCACCCGCCCCGTCGCCACCGATCTGGTCATCCAAACCATGGCCGGATCCGCTGCCATGCTCCTGGAACGGGCCGAATCGGACGAGAATCGTGCCCCCGGGCTACAGACCCGTACCGAGGTGGATACCACTGCCGCCGAGCTACGCGCGACGATTACCTCGCCGGGTGGTACTACCGCCGCTGCGCTGCGCGAACTGGAACGTGGAGGTTTGCGGGCAAGCGTCTACGCGGCCGTGGATGCCGCAAAAACACGCTCCGAGCAGCTCGGAATCACATCAGAGTAATTTAACCAAATCTTGATCAATTAGCCCACACGGGTATCAGTAACCCCACTGGTCCCGCTATTCTCCTTCTAGCACGTGCGTGTCCGTACCGCCGATGGGGAAGATCGGCGGCACGACATGTGCCGAGGGAATGGGTATGCGATGACGTCAATGAACGGGCCATCCGCACGCGACGGGGCCGGCGCCAAGCCGGGCCGGGAAGCGTCGGCTACTGGCCAATCCGGGAAGGCTCAGTTCCTTACAGTCGCCGAGGTCGCCGCGCTGATGCGCGTCAGCAAGATGACTGTCTACCGGCTGGTGCACAACGGAGAGCTGCCCGCGGTGCGGGTCGGCCGGTCGTTCCGTGTGCACGCCAAGGCGGTAAACGATCTGCTGCAGGCCTCCTACTTCGACGCCGGTTAATCCGAACGGCGAGTAGGAACTGGCAGTAACGCCCTTCGAGATTTGGCCGGTTTCCTGACGAGGGGCCGTAACGGGTAGAGTCGTGCGGCACCCTGGTTTCAAGCCTTGAGGGGTTAGGGCGCTCGTGTACGGCTGGCGTCAGCCGCTGTGCACCGCCCACGGTAAAGACGATTTCACAGTAGTTAGCAGGAGTTCATGGGTTCAGTCATCAAGAAGCGGCGTAAGCGTATGTCCAAGAAGAAGCACCGCAAGCTGCTTCGTCGCACTCGCGTCCAGCGCAGAAAACTCGGCAAGTAAACCTTGTGTTAGTGGGCATCCGCTCCGGATGCCTACTGCTGCCCTGATGGATAAACTGCGTCCGTGAGTGCCGGCGAGACCAATCTGCATTATCCGAGGGTCGTGCTGGTCACCGGGGCCAGCAGATTCCTCGGGGGTTACCTGGCTACACGCCTGGTCCAGAATCCGATGATCAATCGTGTGATCGCGGTCGACGCAGTAGCTCCTAGCAAGGATCTGCTGCGTCGCATGGGCCGGGCGGAGTTTGTTCGGGCCGACATCCGCAATCCGTTCATCGCGAAGGTGATTCGCAACGGCGAGGTCGACACGGTGGTGCACACCGCCTCGGCGTCGTACTCGCCGCGTTCCGGCGGGCGCGCTGCGCTCAAGGAACTGAACGTGATGGGCGCAATGCAGCTGTTCGCGGCCTGCCAGAAGGCGCCCACCGTGCAACGCGTTGTCGTCAAGTCCACGGCACAGGTGTACGGGGCCAGCGCTCGCGACCCGGTGATGTTCACCGAAGAGATGAGCGCACGCCGCCCACCGGCTGACGGGTTCGCCCGGGACAGCATCGACATCGAGAGCTATGCACGTGGCTTGGGTCGGCGGCGTCCCGATGTCGCGGTGACGATCCTGCGATTGGCCAACCTGATCGGCCCCGGTATGGATACCGCGCTGGCCCGATACTTGGCGGGCCCGGTCGTCCCCACCATGCTCGGACGCGATGCCCGCCTGCAGTTACTGCACGAGCAGGATGCGCTGGGCGCGCTCGAACGCGCCACCATGGCCGGTAAGGCCGGCACCTTCAACATCGCGGCCGACGGCATGATGATGATGTCGCAGGCGGTGCGCCGCTCCGGGCAACTCGGCATCCCCGTCCCATCGTTTGCGGTTGCGGCGATCGCCTCCTTCACCAAGGGCACCCGGTACACCGAGCTGAGTTCCGAGCAGCGCGATTGGCTGGCATATGGGCGTGCCATGGACATCACCCGGATGAAGACCGAGCTGGGATACCAGCCCAAGTGGACGACGATCGGGGCGTTCGGGGATTACGTAAGGGGTCGCGGGATCACTCCAGTTATCGAGCCGGAGTGGGTACGCTCATTGGGAGATCGCGCGGTGGCCTTCGCGCAGCAGATCAGTTCGTGAAAACAGGGTGGAGGTGAAAAGCATGGCTGGTGAAACCAAGGCGAAAGTTATTCAATTACAGGCTAATTCGGAACGCCATGCTGCACGCGCTCGCCGCGCCGAGGCGCGTGCTGACGCCGGAAGGCGGCACCCGTCATCGTTGACCAGCGATGCGCCGGCCCATGATTCCGCGGAGACCGCCGCGGTGATCCATGACCTCAACGAGATTCGCGCGGCGCAGGGCAACGCGCACGTGGGCGACGAGGAGTCGCTGACGGCGCTCGCGGCCAACATCGCCGCCGTCGCTGAGTTCATTCGCCGCCGCGTCGGTGGCGACTACAGCGTCGATGATTTCGGGTTCGATGAACATCTCAACGAATCGCTGTTACTTCCTTTGCTGAGGCCATTGTTCAACCGATGGTTCAGAGTGGACGTGACCGGGGTGGAGAACATTCCGGCGAGCGGCGGAGCCCTGGTCGTGGCTAACCATGCAGGTGTGCTGCCGCTTGATGGGCTGATGCTCTCGGTGGCCGTGCACGACCGGTGCCCCGGCAACCGGACACTGCGCAACCTGGCCGCCGATATGGTGTTCGACGCACCGTTCCTGGGGCAGTTGGCGCGAAAAGCCGGTCATACGCTGGCCTGCACCGCCGACGCACACCGGCTACTGTCTGCCGGCGAGCTGACCGCCGTGTTCCCCGAGGGCTACAAGGGACTGGGTAAGCCGTTCAAGGACCGTTACAAGCTGCAGCGATTCGGCCGGGGTGGATTCGTGGCCGCGGCTATCCGCACCGGGGCGCCGATCATTCCGTGCTCGATCGTCGGATCCGAGGAGATCTACCCGATGATCGCCGACTTGAAGGTGATCGCCCGCCTATTCGGGCTGCCGTACTTCCCGGTGACGCCGCTGTTCCCGGCCGCCGGTCCGCTCGGTCTGGTCCCGTTGCCGTCCAAGTGGCATATCGAGTTCGGCACCCCGATCCCGACGGACGGGTACGACGAAGCCGCCGCCGACGACCCGATGGTGACCTTCGAGGTCACCGATCAGGTCCGCGAGACCATTCAGCAGACGCTGTACCGCCTGCTCGCGGGCCGGCGCAACATGTTCTTCGGCTGAGCCTCACTCGGGCCGAGACGCCGTGTCGTGGCGGATTTGTGCTGCGTGCAGTCGTCACCAGACGGCGTATCGAGGTGTGCGTGTCAGCCGGTCGCCGCGGTGATCGGCTGTGCCGGTGTGGCGGTGTCGAGTACAAGCTCGGCGATTCGGTTTCGGTGTTCCTCCGCACTGCCCAGCAGGGCCGCGTCGGTGAAGGCGCGCTTGAAGTAGAGATGTATCTGGTGCTCCCAGGTGAAGCCGATGCCACCGTGCACCTGCACGCTGTCTGCCGCGATGCGTGTGAAGGCCGCCGAGCAGGTTGCCTGTGCGATCGATGCGGCGAGTGCCGGATCGTCGGTGTTGTCCTGCAAGGCCCACGCGCCGTAGTACGCCGCGGAACGGGCGTGTTCCTGTTCGACGAGCATGTCCGCGAGTCGGTGTTTGACGGCCTGGAATGATCCGATCGGTCGGCCAAACTGTCTGCGCTCCTTGGCGTACGCGACGCTCAGGTCGAGCAGATGTTGGGCACCGCCGACCTGCTCGGCGGCCAACAGTACGGCGGCAACGTGCAGCGCACGCTGACAGATCTGGACTGCCTTGTCTGAATCAGCGAGCAGCCGTGCCTTGGCGTAGGCGAACCGGACCGTCGCCTGCGGCCGGGTGAGATCCAGCGTCGATAGCGGCGTGCGTTCCACCCCCGCTCCGGTGGCATCGACTACAAACAGTGCCCGTTGATTTCCCACTGTCGCGGCGACGATCAGGTCGTCGGCCGCTCCGGAGTCCGGGACCCGGTCCACTGTCCCGGAGACGAACCAGGTATCGCTTGTACCGGTGGCCTGCACCGTGACGTTCGCACCGGAAAACTCTCCGGACTGATGCGGCACGGCGAAGGCCGCGGTCCGCGTACCCTCCACCAGCGGCGCCAGGGTCTCGTTGCGCACCGGTGAATCGGGAGCCGCGACCAGCGCGGGGATTGACAACGCGAGGGTGCCGAGGATGGGCCCACAGAACAGTGCGGCGCCCAGTTCTTCTATCGCGATCGCGGCATCGACAATGCCTCCGCCCGAGCCACCCAGGTCCTCCGGGACGCCGAGTCCAAGCACGCCCAGTTCGGAACCGAGTCGGCCCCAGGCCTTTTGATCGAAGGGCGGCGTTGCCTCCATCAGTTGCCGGACGGCTAGCTCGTCGGAGTGCTCGGAGCTGAATCCGCGCACCGCCGCGCGTAGCGCGACCTGCTCTGGGGTGAAGGAGAATTGGTCATTTGGAGTCGAATTCTGTTCAGCCACGGGGCACCTCACGCCAGGGTCGTCCGGAGTCGGCGCGCAGGTCGCCGGGGAGCCCCAGGATCCGTTCGCCGAGGATGTTGCGCAGCACCTCGGAGGTGCCGCCTTCGATGGTGTTGGCGCGTGAGCGCAGGAAGCGCTGTTGCACCGGTCCTTGGTCGTCATCGAGGCCGACGTCGCGCATCGTGTAGTCGCCGTAGAGGACCCCCTCTGGTCCGAGCAGATCCATGCAGAACTCGTAGACGCGCTGATTCAGCTCGGCACCGACGAGCTTGCTGATCGACCCCTCTGGGCCGGGCCCCTTGGCGGTGGCCGTCGCGCGGGACCGCTCCGAGGTGAGGCGCTGCGCTTCCGAGCGCAGCCAGAGTTGTGCGAGGTGATCGCGCCGTACCGCGGTGTGAAGGTCGGGACGTTGAGCCCACAGTGAGACGGCATCCGCGATCGTGCCGTCGCCACGCCGGGCACCACTGGCTCCGATAGAGTTGCGTTCACTCATCAGGGTGGTCATCGCGACCTGCCAGCCCGCACCGACCGCGCCGAGCCGGTGTGCGTCAGGAATGCGGACGTCACTGAGGTAGACCTCGTTGAATTCGGCCTGCCCGGTCATTTGCCGCAGTGGCCGCGTCTCGACTCCCGGCGCCCGCATATCGACGGCGAAGTAGGTGAGGCCCTTGTGTTTCGGGGCATCCGGATCGGTCCGGGCGAGTAGCAGCGCCCAGCTGGCACGGTGAGCCATGGTGGTCCACACCTTTTGTCCGTTCACCACCCATTCGTCACCGTCGAGGACGGCCATGGTGGCCAGCCCGGCCAGATCGGATCCGGCGCCGGGCTCGGAGAAGAGCTGACACCAAATCTCCTCGGCGGTCGCAAGCGGGCGCAGCCACCGAAGTTTGAGCTCGTCGGTCTGGGCGTGCTCAACGATGGTCGGCGCGGCCATGCCGTATCCGATGAAATTGAGGAGGTGTGGTTGAGGGGCGCCCGCCTCGTCGAGGATCGCATCCGCCGTGGCCTGTAGTCCGCGTGAGATGCCCTGCCCGCCGAGCCCTGGTGGGAAATGCACCCAGGACAGGCCGGCGTCGAACCACGCTCCGAGAAACTCCACCAAAGTCCCGGAAGTGGGGTCGTGTCGCTGGACAACCCGGTGGGCAATATCCGTCATACGGGGGGATTCGACCTCAGTGCTCACTGTCGGCTCCAGAGATCGCGGCACACGTGCGAGGAAATCGCATGGGACTCCTTGTCGTCGAAATACATTTCTGCCGTGAGTGATTCATCAAGATGGATCGCTTGGCCACCGGCGGCGGCCGGGCAGCCCGCGTCAAGTGAGCATATAAATAGAGCGATCTAGTTTCAAGTCCCTTGTTCGCTCGCCGCCGTGGCGCGGCGTGGCGGGTCCATCCCGCCAGTTCCTTTGGGGCTCCGGCGATATTGGGGTACATGGGCTTGTCGGCGGAGGTGTGTCTTCGGGGTGTTGACGCGCTCGATCGCGTGCGATTAGATCTGTGTAGATCAATCTATAAATAGCGGCGCCCGGTGCGGCCCCGCTTTGCCTCAATACCCGCAGCGTAAGGAGACTCAATGAACCAGCCTGCCCCTGTGATTGTCATGGCGATCTTGCTGCCTCGGCCGGGATCTGAGGACCGGGTCGAATCGGCCCTGCTCAAGGCGGTCGAGGCCACGCACGCGCAGGATGATGGGTGCGAGTTGTATGCCGCGCACCGTCGCATCAAGGGCAAGCCCGGTTTTGTGGTCATCGAGAAATGGTCGTCCGGGGCGCTACTGGGTGCCCATGCGTCCGGGCCGGCTTTCGCCGCGCTCACCTCAGACCTTGTTGATCTGTTGGTTGAACCCATGGAGGTTTCCGTGCTGCAACCACTCCCGGCCGGCGATGAAAAGCTTGGGCAGCTATGAGATTTGCGATTCTGCGATAGGGGATATCCGGGGGAGGGCCTGATTTACGGGTTGGGGATTGCTTGAGTATGGGGTGGCGAGCGACTGAGGGGTGGCAGGAGCGGGGAGAGTGCCGCGCTCCTGCCTGGCTTGGCCATTGCCCGATGTCGAATACCGGCCAATTCTCGGTTTTCAAACAAAACCCGTTGTATACAAGAGGTTTTCAGAAGACGGTATATCCGCCATCGATCACGATTTCGTCTCCGGTCTGAAAACCGCCGACGCCACTGGCCAGGTACACGGCGATCCGGGCGAAGTCATCCGGGTTGCCCCAGCGGCGATGCGGCATCCGCTTCATGACGTTCTGTTGGAAGACTTCGTCCTGCATTTCCCGAGATATCAGGGGCGTTTCGGTCCAGCCGACGATGAGTGAGTGTGCGTTGATTCCGTACCGCGCCAGTTCCACGGCGCATCCCCGAATGATTCCATTCAGCCCCGCTTTGCTGGCGGCGTATGCCTGGCCGCGGGGAGTGCCGTGCAGTGCGGAGACGCTCGAGGTGCCCACTAGTACACCCCCGCCGCCGCGTTCGACCATGTGCTTGGAGGCGGCGCGCAGGGTGAGGAATGCGCCTTCGAGGTTCACCCGGGTGACACCCCGGAAATCCGCGAGAGTTGCGTCGATGAAACGGATCTCGGGGGCATGCGTACCCGCGTTCGCGAAGCAGGAATCGACCCGTCCGAAGTGCTCCAGTGTTTCCGTGAAGCTGGCGGTCACGGCGTCCTCGTCGCCCACGTCGCAGCGGATCGCGTGCACGCGAGTTCCGTGTCGTGCAAGCTGTTGAGCGGCCTCGTGATTGCGCTCGGCGTTGGTACCCCAGATACAGACGTCTGCACCGCTCTGCGCGAGGCCGTGCGCCATGCCGAGACCGATCCCGGAATTTCCCCCGGTGATCAGTGCGACGTGTCCGGTCAGGTCGAAGAGCAAGGTCATGGTTGTCCTCTGAATCGTCCCGGTGAGCCGGGGTGGGGTGTTGTTGTCCTATCGCGCCAACAACCCGCCGAGGCCTGTATGGCCGCGGCGGGTTCGGGTTTTGGCTGTCGTGCCGGTGTCCTTCAGTTCAGGGCGGAGAACGCTGTCGGGCTGAGGAACTTTGTCGTCGCGCTGGCGGTGACTTGCTCTCCCTCCCTGGCCGCGGTCCACTCCGGATCCGCCCAGAACGCCTCCCATGACTTCTGAGCGGCTTCGCGGCTGGCGTGGGCTACCAGGTAGACCAGGGTCTCTGTGGGCTTACCGGCATCGTCGTTTTCCACCCAGAAACCGATGTTGGTCATTCCGTGTTTCTCGAAGAGGGCGGCGGCATGATCGCGGAATCGGGTGAGGAGCGCGTCAATTTTCCCGGGGACGGCCTCGTATGTGCGGAGTTCGAAGATGCGGGTGTCCTGAGTCACTAGATCAATCTATCACCAGACATTTATCGTGTCTCGCGATTGCCGACGGGCGAAGGGGATGCGGACGCGCGTGCCGACTGGGAGCGAGGTCACCAGGACAGATCGATCTAGAACAGATATCCTGGGTAAATGTCCCCCTCCTCCGCAACCGTCGGAAAACCGCCCGAAACGCGTGCTCGTCTCGTCGAGTCCGCGGCGGACTTGTTCAGTAAGCAGGGTTTTGGGGCGACGGGTATCAAGGCTATCCTCGCGGCCGCGGCCGCTCCGTACGGATCGCTTTACCACTTTTTCCCGGGTGGTAAGCAGGAGCTGGGCGCCGCCGCGCTCACTCACGGCGGC
This sequence comes from Mycobacteroides immunogenum, assembly GCF_001605725.1. Lineage (NCBI taxonomy): Bacteria > Bacillati > Actinomycetota > Actinomycetes > Mycobacteriales > Mycobacteriaceae > Mycobacteroides > Mycobacteroides immunogenum. The sequence continues at coordinate 4,578,649 of NZ_CP011530.1, read as the reverse complement.
GAGCGCTACCGCGAGTTATTGGAGTCGGTGTATCCGCCGGAGGCCGATGTCGTTGAGGCGACCGCGGATTCATTCGTCCAAGCGGCCAAGCTACTTGAGGGCACTGACTATGGTTATGCCTGCCCCATCGCCACGATCGCGCTGGAGGTTGCCAACAATGACGAGCTCATGCGGTCAGCGGCGGCAGCTGCTTTTGAATCGTGGCTGGAGGTGTTGGGCCAGCGATTCACCGCGGCGGGCATGACCGATGAGCGTGCTCGCGATGTGGCGGTCGAGGTCTTCTGCCTGATCGAAGGCGCGGTTCTGTTGTCGCGCACCACGCGATCATCGGTGCCCATGCATACAGCCGGCCGCGCGGCGACGAATGCCGTGGCCGCCGGGATCGCGGCTAGCCACACCGATAGAACGAATCGGAGAAAAGGCAAGAGCTGATCAGCCTTGGCTCACAACATGTGTGGGCGTCAATGAGATGACTACGCGCCCCTCATGGATTGCGGGAGCGGTGGCGGGGTCTTGTCCGTAGTGCCGGAAGACCTTCGCGAAGAGCTCTAGGTCGGGGTCTTTGCGGACCGTTACCGTCCCCCGGATCTCGAGCGTCCGGAACGGGTTCTTGGGGTCGACAACGAACAGTGTCGCCCGTGGGTGCGCGACGACGTTCTTGAACTTCTGCCGGGTGGCGATTACCGAAACATGGACGGTGTGTCCTTCGGCCACGAACCAGATTGCCGTCACTTGCGGTGACCCGTCGGGCCCGACTGTGGAGAGCGACGCGATGAGCGGCCCGTCGATTAGGTCGCGGTGGGACTCGGGAATGGCTGACACATCGGATCCTTTCCATCGAAATCGCCTCTGAAAAGGCGCTATTGAGACTTCAGTGCGTGCGGGCATTGCCGTAGCCGGATCGCGCGGCGGCCAGCATCCCGCCGTTGTCTCCAGGGTTGACGGGTGTGCGAAGTGTGTCTAGGCTAACACTCGGTTAGAACAATCTATCTAGTCCACGCGATCCCGATGTTTCCGACGGGCACAGGCCGTCCGTGGGGCGGCGGATATGGATCCGATGGTCGCGAGACCACAAGCCAGAGAGGTTGCAATGAAGCTCCTTGCACATGACGTTGACAGTCACGAGATGATCCCCAGCCATCTGCTTGAGGATGTTTTGGGTCGGCCCGGCCGGATCATGGGACGGGTTTTCGAATCCGCTGATCGGCTCCGGCCGGACCCCACCGCGACCAACATGCACCAGACGGACATCGTGGGAGACACGAAAGAGATTGATCCCGAGGATATTTGGGCGATCAAGGGCCCGTCCGCCCCGAGTGCGATTGATCTAGGTCGCCGCGTCGAGGTACTGGATGTCATGGGCATCGACAAGCAACTCGTGTTTCCGACCACCGCCATCGCCGCGATGATCATCGGCGAAATGAACGACATGGCATACGAAATGCGTTTCGGTGGTGACCTGTCTGTGTTCGAAGGCCTGTCGCGTCCTGACTTCGCGAAGGACTTCGTGGCGGCCTACAACGAATGGGTCGTCGCCAATGCGGTGTTGGCCGACGGCCGGATTCGTATGGTGGGTATCGTCACCACTCAGCCCGACGTGAACGACATGATCGCCATGGCCCGGAAGCTGATCGACGCGGGTGTCCGCGCGGTCTACCTGCAGGCCGATGTGCCCCCCGGTGGAGTCTCGCCCGCGCACTCCCTGCTTGACCCGTTGTGGCGGCTCTTCGAGGAAAACGATATTGCCGTGACCCTGCACATCGGCACCGAGTTCGCCTTCTTGGACCCGGGCTGGATGATCGCCGAGACGTTCCTGGACCTGTTTCAGTCGCCGGAAATTCCGAACACCAACATTCAGTTGTTCTCGACGGTCCACATGGCGATCGACAACTATCTGTCCGCGATGGTGTTGGGTGGCGTGTTCGAGCGATTCCCGCGGCTCCGGCTGGGTCTGTTCGAGGTTGGTGCGCACTGGGTTGGATGCGCCGCACGGCGGATGGACATGTATATCAAGGTATTTCCGGGTGCGGCCGCGGCCAAGTTCTCACTGAAGCCTTCCGAATACATCGCCCGAAATGTGCGGGTATCGCCCTTCAACTTCGAGCCGGTCGACCGCTACTTCCAGGACGATCCGAACCTGGCCGACGTGTTTTGTTACTCCACCGACTACCCGCATGTCGAGGGCACGAAGGATTCGATGAAGAACATGCTGGCGAAGGTCGAGCCGCTGGGCGACGAGATCACCAAGAAGTTCTTCCGGACGAATGCCGAGTGGCTCCTGCCGTGACGGGTGCCGACGACGCGTCCATCCCAGACCTGGGTCCACTCGGAATCTGGTCGTTCCATCTCGACGTGCAGCCGATGGCTCGCGCGCGGGAAGCGGCCGCCGAGCTGGATGAACTTGGATTCGGGTCGCTGTGGGTGCCGGAAGCGGTGGCGCGTGAGCCATTCGCCAACGCTGCGCTGCTGCTCGGGGCCACCGCTCGCATGACGGTGGCCACGGGCATCGCCAGCCTGCACGCCCGCAGCGCGATGACGATGAACGCGGGCTGGCACACGCTGAGCGAGGCCTTCCCGGGGAGGTTCCTGCTGGGTGTCGGCGTGAGTCATCAGACGCTGGTCGAAGGCGTGCATCAAGGTCAGTACAGCGAGAAGCCCTACAGCGCGATGGCCGCCTATCTGGATCGGATGGATGCGGGTGTCTTCATGGGGGCGTCTCCCGCGGGCGCACCTACGCGCGTGCTGGCAGCCCTGGGGCCGCGCATGCTGCGGTTGGCCGCCGAACGTGGTGTCGGCGCTCATACATACTTCGTTCCGGTCGAACACACCGCCGTGGCGCGCGCGGCACTCGGCAATACCGCACTGCTTGTCCCCGCGATCACCGCAGTGTTCGAGACGGACCCCGGTGTGGCGCGCCGCACCGCCCGCGCGTTCATGGCGCGGTACCTGGAATTGCCGAATTACACCAACAATCTCCGTCGATTGGGCTGGGGTGAGGAAGATTTGAGCGCAGGGGGGAGCGACCGGCTTGTGGACGCGATTGTCGCGTGGGGTTCGCTCGAACAGATCGCGGCCCGGGTTCAGGGGCACCTCGATGCCGGCGCTGACCACGTGTGTGTACAGGTGCATAACACGGATACGCGGCACCTGCCGCTGGACGAGTGGCGCCAACTCGCATCGATCGCTTCCTCGCTGCGCACCAGCTCAGTCGCTATATGAAATCCGCCCAAAGTACCGAATAGAAAGCGCACCATGTCTGAGACCGCTGCCACCCGCTATCTTGCCGCGCTTGTCGAGCACGGCGTGGAGTATTTCTTCGTCAATGCGGGAACCGACTTCGCACCGATTGTTGAGGCCTACGCCGTCAACAAGAACGACGAAGGCCCCACGCTGCCAACGCCCGTTCTGTGCGCTCACGAGAATCTCGCCGGAGGCATGGCCCACGGCGCCGCCCTGGTGACCGGGCGGCCCCAGGCGTTGATGCTTCATGTCAACGTGGGCACCGCGAACGCGGCGTGCTCGGTCGCCAACGCCGCGCGCGATCGCGTCCCGCTGTTGGTGACCGCCGGCCGTTCCCCGATCCTTGAGGGCGGGGTCACCGGTGCACGTGACCTGCCGATCCACTGGTCCCAGGAGATGTTCGATCAGGCGAGCTTGGTGCGTGAATTCGTCAAGTGGGACTACGAGTTACGTGATCCGCGTCAGGTCGAGACCGTGGTGGACCGCGCTCTGAGCATTGCCGATGCGCACCCGCGCGGGCCGGTGTACCTGTCCCTGCCGCGTGAGGTCCTCGCTGAGCCGGCGGACGCGCCGGCAGTCGAGGTGTCGCGTACGCCGGTTCCTGCCGGTGTGCATCCTGATCCGGAAGCCGTTGCGACACTCGCTGATCGGCTTGTTGCCGCGAAGTTCCCGGTCATCGTCGCGACGGCCGCCGGCGCCGAGCCGCAAGCGTTCGACCTGCTTGCCGACTGCTGCACTCGATTCGGTATCGGTGTCGCCGACCCGTGGGCGCGCTACCTCAATGTTCCTTACGACCATCCGCATCGTGTCTCGGTGGATGTCACGGAAGTGTTCGAGCGCGCCGATGTCGTGGTGTTCCTGGAATGCGACGTTCCGTGGATCCAGGCCCGCACGGAGCCTCCCGCCGACTGCTACATCGCCCAGGTCGGCGTTGACCCGCTGTACGCCACATATCCGATCCGGTCGCATCGTTCCGACCTCAACGTCAGTGCCAGCCCGGCTGCCTTCCTGACACAGCTGATCGCGGCCCTCGCGGAGCGTGCTGGGGGTATCGACCGGGCGCGGACCACGAGCATCCGCGCGGTTGCCGCGGCCCGTCAGGCCGCCATCGACAACCAGCGGCGGGAAGAGACCGAGCGTGACGTCGATGCGCCGATCACCGCCGCAGCCATCTCGGCGGCGCTCGGTGAGCTGCTCGAAGACGATGACATCGTGTTCAACGAGTATGTGTCGACGGCGTGCTTGCTGAACCGGACAAAGCCCGGCACCTACTACTTCCTGCCCGCCTCGGGTGGGCTCGGGTGGGGACTTCCTGCCGCGCTCGGCGCCCAATACGCGGCACCGGATCGGACGGTGATCGCCACCCTGGGCGATGGTGCCTACATGTTCTCCAACCCGGCGGCATGCCATCACGCGGCGGCTAAGCACAACCTGCCGGTGCTGGTGATCCTTGCCAACAACAGCAATTGGTGGGCTGTCGACATGGCCACCCAGCTCGTCTATCCCGACGGGGAGGCGGTCGCCAGCGCCGAGGGCCGCTTCTCAGATCTGGCGCCCTCACCGGAATTCGCGGACTACTGCACCGCATCGGGTGGCTACGGCGTGACCGTCCGTCATCGCAGCGAGCTCGTCGGTGCGCTCAAGGAGGCACTGCGCGTGGTGCGCGACGAGCGACGGCAGGCGCTCGTCGACGTCCGCTGCATGTAACCACCCCTAAGCCGAGTCGCAGGCCCCGGTGCCCACCCGTCTCCGGGGCCTGCGACTCTTCCACGTTCACCCGATGGAGATGTGATGCGATACAACCACGCTGAGTTGTTTGCGGGAGTCGCCGCAGAGACACCCGAGCGCGACTGCCTCGTGTTCCGGAACCGCCGGCTCACCTATCGTGAGGTCGCGGACCGAGTAAATCGGTTGGCGAATATTCTTCTTTCGCACGGGATTACCGCTAGACGGCCGCGAGCCGAGTTGCGGCCGTGGGAATCCGGACAAGACCATGTAGCGCTGTATCTGCTCAACGGCAATGAGTACATGGAGGGGATGCTGGGGGTCGCTTCCGCGCGGGCGGCGGCGGTGAACGTCAACTATCGGTATGTCGAGGCCGAGCTGACGTACCTCCTCAACGATGCCGCGGCACGCGCGATCATCTACCACGCGCGTTTCGCGCCAACGCTCGCGGCAGTCCTCGATTCGCTGCACCAGCCACCGGTGCTATTGCTTCAGGTAGCGGATGAATCCAGAAATGCTTTGCTTCCAGGGGCATTGGACTATGAGTCCGCCTTAGCCACGGCCAGTGGCCAGGCACCGAAGACGGAGCCGGAGGCCGACGATCTGTACCTGCTCTATACCGGCGGCACCACGGGTATGCCTAAGGGCACGATGTGGGCGCAGGCGGACATCTTGGAGGCCGCCATCGCCGCGTTTCTCCCGGAAGGCATGTTCGAGGCGTCATCTCTTGCCGAGGGAGTCGCGCTTGCCGCGGCCAGTGAGCGGCACGTGGTGTTGCCGCTGCCACCGCTCATGCACGGCTCGGCCCAGTGGATTGCGCTGTCCGGCATCCTCACCGGGGACACTCTCGTCTTTCCCGACGTCGTCGATCGGCTTGATCCGGAATCGGTGTGGGAATTGATCGACCGGGAGGGCGTGCAGTTCATGAACCTGGTGGGCAACTCTTTCGCCACTCCCTTGTGCGACGAGTACGAACGCGGCGGGCACGACGGAAGTTCTCTGCAACTTGTCGGAGTCGGTGGCGCGGTAACCAGCGCCGCGGTCAAAGACCGTGTCCTGCGGCTGCTGCCACGCGTCGCTATCGCGGATGTCGCGGGTTCATCGGAGACGGGTTCACAACTGTCGAACGTGAGCACGAGCGGAGCCGCGGCGACGTCCGGTGTCTTCACCGCGGCAACCGGAACCTGTGTGGTGGACGCGGATAGGCGCCGGATCCTCAAGCCAGGGGAGCCCGAGACGGGTTGGCTTGCCCGACATGGCGCCATACCGTTCGGGTATCTCGGTGACCGTGAGAAGACGGAGCGCACATTCCCCATCATCGATGGCTACCGGATGGCGCTGCCCGGCGATAGGGCCAGGCAGCTGGTGGACGGCACCATCGAATTGCTGGGACGCGACTCGGTCACCATCAACTCCGGCGGGGAGAAGATCTTCGCCGAGGAGGTCGAGGACGCGATGAGCAGCCATCCGGCGATCAGCGACGTCATCGTCGTGGGACGGCCGAGCGAGCGGTGGGGCAACGAGGTAGTAGCCGTGGTCCAGCTGGCCGCCGGTCACGATCCAACCGACAAGGAGCTACTTGCCGACGCCGAGCAGCGACTTGCCCGCTACAAGTTGCCGAAAGCCATTGTCCGCGTGGGCGCAGTGCTCCGGGGTCCCGCTGGAAAGGCCGACTACCGGTGGGCCACAGAGATTGCCGCGCAGGGTTCGCCCGTACAGAAGGAGCTGAGCACATGACCACCAGAATCGAACCGACCACTGACTCCACCGCAGAAGTCTCAAGTGGGGAGCTGCAGCGTCTCCTGGACGCCCAGCGGACGGCCCAGGCCGCCGATCCCATTCCCGACGCGGCGACCCGGCGCGATCGCATAGACCGCTTCGTGGCCGCCGTCCTGGAACACAGCACCGAACTCGCTGAGGCTCTCGATGCCGACTTCGGTTCCAGGCCGGCGACCGTCTCGTTGGAGATCGACATCCTCGGCAGCTTGGGGACCATTGCCTACGCTCGGGAGAATCTCGAGGCGTGGATGGCTCCGACCGAGGTGCAGGCGGGACTGAGCGGGGTCATCCCTACCTTCGTCCAGAATCGGCCCAAGGGTGTGGTCGGGGTCATCGGCCCATGGAACTTCCCGGTCGCGCTCGTGTTTGTTCCCACGGTGGAAGCGCTCGCGGCGGGTAATCGGGTGATGATCAAGTTCTCGGACATGACCCCGCGCACGGGTGAGGTGTTCGCGCGCGCGGTGGCCTCCAGGATGAGCCCCGAAGAAGTCATCGTGATCAATGGTGGATTACAAACGGCCACAGCATTTTCCGAACTGCGTTTGGATCACCTCTTCTTTACCGGCTCCCCGAAGGTCGGACGACTTGTCGCCGTCGCCGCGGGCAGGAATCTGGTTCCGGTGACTCTGGAACTTGGCGGAAAGAACCCTGCGATTGTTGCTCCCGATGCCGACATCGCGGAGGCGGCCGCGCGAATCGCGGCTGCCAGGCTCTTCAACAACGGCCAGGTGTGCCTATCCCCGGACTATGCATTCGTCCCGGAATCCGGCAGGGCCACATTCGTCGACGCATTTCGCAATGCAGTGCTTACTCACTTCCCGACGTTCATCGAGAATCCTGACGTGGTGTCGATCGTCAACGACGCGAACTACGCACGAATCACCGGGCTTGTTGAGGATGCCAAATCCAAGGGCGCTACAGAGATAGTGATCGTGCCTCCGGAGGAGAAGGATCGGGTACCCGACGCGGGGGCCCGACGGCTACCCCCCACGCTGTTGCTCAATACAACGGCGAATGCGGAGATCAACTCCGAGGAGATTTTTGGGCCGGTGCTGGTGCTACATACCTATTCCGATATCAATGAGGCCATCGCCTATGTTGCCGCCGGTGAGCATCCGTTGTCGGCGTACTGGTACGGCGCGGACACCGACGACTTCCAGCGGTTCCTGCTGAAGACCACATCGGGTGGTGTCTCGCGCAACGACTTTGGCTTGGCATATGGCAACGACGCCGCACCATTCGGCGGTGTTGGGATGAGTGGTTCCGGTGCTTATCACGGCAAGGCCGGATTCGATACCTTCTCACACCAGCGCCCCGTCGCCCAGAGCGATCTGCCGATGGGCCTCGCGGGAGCGCTTGTTCCACCGCTGACACCAGAGCGTATCGAGACAGTCGCCGCTACCGCCGCCGCCGCGGCGGCCGACACCGTGGCCCGGTTGAGTGGCACAGGCGGGGAGGGATGACGGTGAGTGAGTTCGAGAACATCATCTACGAGCGGCCGGCCGATAAGGTCGCCCGAATTGTGCTCGACCGTCCGGATGCGCGGAATGCGCAGAGTATGCAGCTACTGTACGAGCTCAATGACGCGTTTGACATTGCTGCCCAGGATGATTCGGTGAGCGTCATTATTCTAGCGGCTAACGGGCCACACTTTTCTGCCGGACACGACTTACGTGAGCCCGCAGGCCCGCAGGTAGTGGCCGACCATCGGCGGATCGGCACCTGGTGCGGCATCGGTTGTGCCGGAGCCGAGTCGCAGATGGCGATCGAGAAGGAGATGTACATCGGACTCTCCGAGCGGTGGCGCAACATTCCGAAACCGACAATCGCCGCAGTGCAGGGAAAGGTCATCGCCGGCGGGCTGATGCTGGTGTGGCCCTGCGATTTGATCGTTGCCGCCGACAACGCGCTGTTCCAGGACAACACGGTGTCGATGGGAGTGGCCGGTGTTGAATTCTTCAACCATCCTTTCGAGGTCGGCGTGCGGAAGGCGAAGGAGATGTTGTTCACCTCCGACTTCCTTACGGCCGCAGAGGCCCATCGACTCCACATGGTGAATCATGTGGTGCCGATCGACGAGCTGGAATCGTTTGCGCTGGCATTGGCGTCCCGCATCGCCGAGAAGCCCCTCTTCGCACTGAAATTGGCGAAGGAAGCAGTCAATGTGGCGCAGGACAACCAGGGTCGCCTCAACGCGATGCAGACATCATTCGCGTACCACCAGTTGTGTCACAGCCACAATCAGCAGCTGCACGGGATGTTGATCGATCCGGCATTCATGGAGCGAACGTTCAAGACCGCATCAGTCGCTGAGGAGCAGACGGTCTCCGATCGGTAGAACCACGAAGTCGCACAACCGATCTGAGATCAATACGCCGATTTGGCCGCGCTGATCGATGCTGGCCGAAAAATCTGCGCGATTCCTTGACGAAAACCGGCGCCCGGGGTTTAACTGACATTACGAAATGTCAGATATATCACATACGGAACATACGGAGAGGTACTCAACGATGCGAACCAGATTCGATGTGCGCGAAGCAGACGCGGACACGTTGTCTAGCCCGGAGCTGCGGCCGCTCACGATGGTGTCGGCGGACTCCCACGTGTCACTGCCGCCGAAGATGTACAAGCACTACGTGGAGTCGAAATACCACGATTCGTGGAGCGGTTACCTCGACGATGTGGCCATTATCAACAAGGTTGTGGAGCTGACCGGCTACCCCGCTCCCGAGGACGCCCTCGAGGTTTATGACAAGAGGGGAGTGGTCTCCGGGGCAGGGGAGGTCGGATATTTCGACCCAGTGTGGCGGCTCCGTCACGTGGAGGCCGAGGGAATCGCCGCCGAATTCTTACATCCGTTCGGGCCGATTGGTTTCGTCCCGTTTGTCGATGTACAGAATTCGGTACGGTCGCATGAGCTGCGGGTTGCGGGGGCGCACGCCCATAACCGATTCTTGGCGGATTTCTGTTCGGAGGCTCCTGGCCGCTTGTTGGGAGTGCCGCTGATCTACCCATGGCCGGACTGGGAAGCCGGAGTAGCCGATATTGTGCGTGCTCGCGAGTCGGGATTCCGTGCGATCTTCCCGCCGATGATGCCCGGCACGGCGCCCGGCGATCTGCCTGCGCTCTATGACGGGTGGTGGGACCCGATGTGGGCGGCATGTCAGGACCTGGGCATGGTGGTGCACATTCATGCCGGGTTCGGTAACCCCCAGGGTGGCGTTGTCGAGATGGTACGGAACGTATTTGGCCGCAAGGAAAATCTGGACGATCCGGGCAACACGGGTAAAACGGGGCTGTCGGTGATCGACCCGAGCATGTTGCCCAAGTTCGACCCGGACGCTGATCCGGAAACGGCCGGCACGAACTCGTTCCTGAGTGAATTGTTCGAGACGTTCGGCGAGCGCCGGCCGTTGTGGCAGTTGATGTGGGGCGGGGTTTTCGACCGCTTCCCGGGGCTCAAGGTCGCGTTCCAGGAGATTCACGCCGATTGGGTACCGGTCACGCTGGAGTACCTGGAGCGCGCACACGTGGCCAACCCGGGTTCGATGAAGCTCACCCCCAAGGAGTACTGGGCTCGTCATTGTGCCTGTGGTACCTCCCTCATGCGCTACGGAGACGTGGCGGTGCGTCATGAGGTCGGCTTGGACAAGCTGATGTTTGGTAGCGATTTTCCGCATTTTGAAGGGACGTGGCCGAACACGCACGACTGGATTCGTACCACGTTGGGATCGGTGCCGGAGGCGGAAGCGCGTGCCATTCTGGGGGAGAATGCCATTGAGTTCTATGGCCTTGACAGGGCGCTGTTGGAGCGGACCGCCAAGCGCGTTGGTCCGCTGTACCGCGAGCTGTTCAACCAAGAACCCGTGGATCCGAAGTTGATCCGGCACTTCGAGTTCCGGGCCGGGATCAACAAACCGGTCAACTTCAAGGTCGACCAGATGGACCAGGCGTTCGCGGAGGATCGGGCTGGGGCGACCAGGGCGCTGGCGGCCACCCGACCTTGATGACGTGGGAAACGGTCACCGCGAACGACCCTGACCCGCGGTGACCGTTATCCATGGGTGTTACAGCAGACCTGCGCTGACGACGTGGGTGGTGCCGGTGACGTAGCGGCCGTCATCCGAGACCAGATAGAGGATGGCATTCGAGATATCGACCGATTCGATTGCACTGGTGGGCATTCCGGTGAGGGTGCGTGCCACCTCCTCGAAATCCTCCTGGGTGGGGTGCTCGAGATCGGGCCGGAAGAGGCGGAAGGTCGGCTCGTTGAGAACCATATCGGTCAGAACGGTGCCGGGGTGCACGGTGTTCACCCGGATTCCCTTCGGTGCCAATTCTTTCGAAAGAACGTTGGACAGCTGAATCAGACCGCCCTTCGCCGCCGCATAGTGCGCGATGTTCGGCTGGACGACAATTGCTGCCAGGGAGCTGGTGATTACCACCGAGCCACCCCGACCGCCTGCGAGAATATGCGGAACCGATGCCTTGAGAGTCTTCCAGACCCCGGTGAGGTTGATATCGATCATTGTCTGCCACTGTTCTTCGCTCATCTCGAGTGTGGGGGCGGGGGCGACGATGCCCGCATTCGCCAGCACAATGTCGAGGCGCCCCAGCTCCGCCACGCCCGCGTCGACCGCGGACCGCAGGCCGTCGAAATCTCGTACATCGGCCTCGGCGGCAACGAAACGGCGTCCGAGCGCTTCCACCTGACGCACCGTCTCGGCCAGGTCCTCGGTGGTTCCCGGTTCATAGGGAAGGCCCGGGATATGCCGCGGTACATCGACGCCGATGATGTCGGCACCTTCTTGGGCTAGGCGTACCGCGTGAGAGCGTCCCTGCCCGCGTGCCGCGCCGGTGATGAATGCGACTTTGCCTTCAAGCTTTCCCGTCATGTGCAGTTCCCGCTCTCTGATGCCGTTGCCAGAAAAGGCGATTGATATGGAATGGGGCAGTCGTACTCCATGAGCACCCCGTAGCCCTTTATCTGACATTAGACTATGTCAGATAAGGGGGCTGCGGGGTGGCGGCGATACCGCAATGCGGACACACGGATGAAGGAGGCCAGATGCGGGTAGGGGCAGTTGTGGTCTCGATCGCGCTGGCAATGTTTTTCGGCGCAGCGGGCGTCGTGAACGCCTTCTATCTGGCGGCTGCTCGCAAGGAGGGGCAGCACTTGCGGATTTCATCAGGGCTGACCCGATTCGTCGGTATGTGCCAGCTCGCTGGCGCGGTCGGGTTGTTGGGCGGCTTGTATTGGCGTCCATTGGGCACCGCCGCGGCGTCGGGATTAATGCTCTTGATGGCTGGGGCGGTGATCTCGCATCGACGGGTGCGCGATTCGGTGCAGGCAACGGCGCCGGCCCTCGCGGTGTTTGGGTTGGCTGGACTGGTTGTTGGCGTCCAGCTCGCCCTGCTTTCGGGCTGACATCGAGATGTCCACCTATGCTGAGGGCTGACCACGGATCTGGCAGGAGCGGAGAAGGTGTCGGTTTCAAGCGAAAGCCGTGTGTACGGCGGGGCTACTGGTGAGGAGCGCGTCGCCGAACGGCGCCGGAAGTTGATTGAGGCGGGTATGAACCTGTTTGGTTCTCCCGGTTCGGAATCGGTGCGTGTCAAAGATGTGGTGCTCGAGGCCGGGCTCACGGATCGTTACTTCTACGAGAGCTTCAGTGATCTGGGGGCCTTGTTCGAGGAGATACTCGACCTGACTATCAAGGCGATGGAATCTGAGGTGAATGCCGCGGTGCTGGAGGCGCCCGATGATCCCGTCGCGAGGGTCTCCGTCGCCATGCGGACGACGGTCGATACCTTGACTGCCGATCCCCGTATGATCCGGATCTTCTTCGTCGAGGCGCTTGGCAGGGGCGGTCGCGTCGGCGCGCGGCGAAACGAGATCCTGACCCACGCTGCTGAGAACTTTTTCAAGTGGTCGGGAACCGATACGGGACCCTTTGACAGTGGCCCCGTCGAATCGCGTATGCGGGCATATGCGGCTTCGGGTGCTGCGTCCGAGCTGTTGATCTCGTGGGCAGAGGGACTCTTGGATATCACCTCCGACCAACTCGCGGAATACCTGGTCGGTCTGTACTGGCGTATCAACCTTCCCTAACGCCCACGCGGCCGCGGGGGCGCCTCCGGTCCGGTGTCTTTCTCTCATGTCCGTGCTGAGGCAGGAGAGATTCTCAATCTGACATAGAAGATTGTCTGATAGGTGTAGGGTCGGCCCAGCGTGTGGTTCATTTCGGTGTTGACACTGAATATCTCACGTGCAGTGGATTTTTGGGTCGCTTGAGAGTGCGGACACGGCGAGTACCGTCCGACGATTCCGCACCGCAGGCATTCGGAGGAAGGTGAGGACGTGTTGGTCGCGAAGCAGTACTGTCAGATTGCCTGGGTGGTGGACGACCTTGACAAGGCAGTCCAACAATGGCAACAGACCGCCCGGATAGGGCCCTTCTTCATGGGCGCCCATGTTGGCGCGATGATCGGTGGTGCTGTCCATCGTGGCCACGCTGTCGACGTCGATATCAGTTGCGCGATTGCCCAGGCGGGCACGGTTCAGATCGAACTCATCAAGCAGCATGGCAGCGGACCGTCTCCGTACCGAGATGTCTTCCGGGAGGGGGAAAATGGCTTGCACCATATCTGTAGCTTCGTCGACGATGTCGAGGCCGAGTGTCGCAACTACCAAGACCATGGCTTCGAGGTGGTGATGACGGCGTCCGTTGGAGGTCTAACGCCGGTCGCCTACATCGATACGCGACCGATGCTTGGTTGTATGACCGAGTTGATGGGACGGGGAGGCCCGGTAGAGGCGATGTATGGCGCCGTCGCGAAAGCGGCTGCCGAATGGGATGGCACCGATCCGGTTCGTGAGTTCGCGGCGCTGTTGTCCTGAGAGCTTCCGATATGGATGTGCGGCCCACATGAATGTTTCATGAGGACAGCACCTTTGGTGGCGGAGGAGATGTGCGCATATCTGACACTGATCATAGTCAGATGATGTACCGTGGGCGGTATGACAAATGATTGGCCGACAGGGCAAGCAGCGTTCGTCACCGGGGCTGCATCAGGTATTGGACTCGGCATCGCCCGAGCACTCGTTGCGGCTGGAGCAAAGGTGGCTCTGGCCGATATCGACGCCGCGCGGCTTGTCGATGTGACGCAAGAGTTGACCGATGCCGGTGGGACTGTGCTGGCGGTACCGCTGGACATCAGCGATCCCGAGCAGTGGTCGGCTGCCGCGGATAGGGCCGAGGAAGCTCTCGGCCCTATCTCCATCTTGTGCAATAACGCGGGCGTGAATGGCGGTGGATTGATTGACGAAACGCCGCTTGACGTTTGGCGCTGGGTCTTCAAGATCAACACCGAGGCGCAATTCATCGGGGTCTCGACCTTCCTGCCGCGTTTCAAGAGTCGTGGCGGTCGTGCGCACATCATGAACACCGCCTCAATGGCCGGAATCGTGCCAATGGCCCGCGTCGGCGCCTATTGTGCGTCGAAATTCGCCAGTTTCGGCTTTTCGATGGTGCTGCGCGACGAGCTGCAGGGCACGGATGTCGGAGTCTCGGTGTTGTGCCCAGGGACGGTCGCCACGCGCCTCAATGTGACGGCCGGTGAGGCCGAGGCCAAGGTGCGCGGGGAGGGGGTCAACACCGCGGCGGTCGAGGGAAACGGTGCGCTACTGGCGGCCGGGGCAGATCCGGACCGCGTCGGAGAACAGGTGGTTGAGGCCATCCGGCAGCGCGACTTCCTGATCATCACCCACCGCGATTGGGAGCCCCTCGTCACTGCTGTGCACGCCGAAATCGGGCGCACTTTCGGCGAGTACGAAAACCGGTACGGCGCGGATCCGACTGTTCCCTTCCTGATTCAAGGTGCGAACCCGATAACGACCTAACCTAAACCGGCCCAACGGGTTGACAGTTTGCCGATGGCCCCCGCTGCGTATTGCACGCCGCGGGGGCCACTCGCTATCGGGGTGCGGTTCGAATCGTCCGCTGACGTGTTGGCACTCTCAACTTCTTGACAGAGTGACATGGCACACATAATCTGACATGGATGCATGTCAGATCTGAATAGATGGCTTGCAGGTCGGCGGATCCGGCGCGCGCACGCCGCGCCTATGCCCTTTGTGCAGGAGGCCGGGTTCCCGCGACTAGGAGGAAGTGAGCAAGTCATGCCGAAACCCCAGTGCCTCACTGGTTCGCGCTTGGTGGACGGATCATTTGTCTCGGCCACCCTTGGTGGTAGCCGTGGCTGCCCCGCCCGGTCCGACTTCATCGAGCTGTTTTTCGTGACGGGGGAGAGTTCCTGGACATGGTGCTTTCCGGAGCCGCCCGAGCAGAGTGCGGGCGGCACCGCCGGCACGATCGCGCTGGCCGTCGGTCCTTATGGAGCCCAAGCGCGTTCCGTTGACGAAGGCGTTTTGGGGCTCGTGCTGCCCACGTCGGAGGCCTTGCCGATGATCCTTGGCGGGTGTCAGATCTACGTGGCCCGGAAGCTGGTTGAGCGCGGGTGGTGAAAAACCTGGTATCCATGCTGATCTCCTCTCTGGTGACGGTGACGGTGACGGCCGTGTGTATTGCGGCAGGGGCCCCGGCGAGTGCCGATCCGTCGGATGCGCCTCCTCCGCTACTGCCCGAGTTCGTACCGACTGCCGGGAACTTCACGCCCCAGTTCCCTTATCCCTATGACCAAACACGTGCCAGCGTGACTCCCGCGGATATCACCGCGGAGCGAGAGATGTGCCAGTGGTTCAATGCGCGATACCGTGACCTGCGGAATCAGATGGATCAGTTCGGGTTCAATCTGTTGCAGGCCAGTAACGACTGGACCCTCGGGACAATCCAGGCGCAGGCCGACAATGTAGCCGCGAATGTGGAACAGGCCGTCGCGTTCCTCGCTCCACGTGCGGAATCCCTAACGCAAACGCAGGATTTTGCGGGCGACAACTACTTTCCTCTCTACCAAGGAGAGAGCTTCTATCGACTGTGGCAGCACCTGTCCAATACTGGCGTCGGCATCAGGGCCCGAAACACCGCGTGGGTCAATGGGCCGTCGCTGCAGCGAGTCAAGCACTGGGCCAGCAGAATTGAGCGTTCACGTGTCTGCGTGTAGCGGGAGTGTTCATAGTGGGAAAGTCAAGAGGATGCGGCGTATAGCCGGTCGGCTCGCCGCGGTTACCGGCCTTCTTGCGGTGTATATGATGGCGGCGGTTGCCTTCGGCGCGATCCGCGCGGACGCCAATGTGGGTGAATTAGGCCCGCCCCCAGGTGAATCCGAGATCAAGCAGACCCTGACTGACTTCTACAACACAGGACGTCCGCCGGACTACGCAATCGATGTTCAATTTGACGGCCCCATTTTGGTTGGCACGCCGACCGTACATGCGAATCCGCCGCCACAACCGTGGTGCGTCCGGTGTGGTTACCCGGATCAGGGAACGAGCTTGATGTACCCCGTGCTGGCGATCGTTTCTGTGATGACCACTCAGGGCTTGGATTCTAGTGCGTTGCCGCCCAATAGTTTTGTGCACACCACCAATACGGCATACAACGGCACGCCCTGTCCCGGTGCGACTGTTGCGCAATACTGCCCCGCGTACTTTTTCTATCGGGACGGCCAGGGCAATTGGCAGATTGCTTGACGTGGCTGGAAGTATCACGAGGAGTGGACGCTTGAGGGAATCAAGATGACACCGCTGCGGATCGTCGCGGGTGCCACGATGGCTATCTGTGTGGCGACTGTGCTGGCACCACCGGCTGGAGCGGACGAGACCGCGGATTTGAGGTCGGCGGTATCGGCGCGACGCGGTAATTGTGCTGCACTGCAACCTGATCCGGTGCTGGACCAGGTCGCGCAGGTCGCCAATCATCAGACACAGAAGTACATCAATCACGCCTCCAGGTTCGAACCGATGGAGGATCCGATGCCGATGCTGCGTCAATTGTCCTATCCGGCAGGCAAGGCCAAGTTGCTCTTCGGCTACGCAGACGTTCACAAGTTCGCAGACGCCCCGCAGAAAGCCATCTACGGAGCGGCGTTGTTCGGTTCCGAGGTCATTCCGGATTGCACCTATACGCGTTACGGTGCCGATGTCCTGACGGACCCAAACACGGGTAAGACCACCACCGCCATCGTCTTGGCCGGCGACTGAGAGCCATCGACTGCGTTCATTCGCAGCAAATAAGGTGAGTGAAGCTGGCCGGTGGGGCGGTAAGCCCTGTCGCTAGGCCTGAGGCGCGATCGGTGTCATCGGAATCGATTCACTCGCCATACCACCGATCTTGCCGCAGGTGGTGTGTACATCCCTGGGCTGGTTGTGAGCTGGCCCGTGGCAACATATTAATAGGCGTTGAAATGCTCATTGTAATGGCGATTTATTCGTATTGAATCGTGTCAGCATACGTGAAGTTAGATATTGACAATCTGACAATGCCGTCCTGTAAGATTCACGGATGATTGAGATGGTCATCACAGTGACCCGGGCTCAGTGCGGATGAACACATCATCGACGACATCCGCGACAGCACACGATAGGGAACGAGCCAGCTAACGTATGTCACTGACAGAAACGGATGAGCCGAGCCTCACCGCAGACGCACGCGACGAGGGGCGCAACGGGACTGCATCGCTACCTGAGCGTGGCGCGCTCCCGGTGGCTGCGGTCAAAGGGTTGCATCGGACGGCATCCGGGGCGAGCCTGCTTATCGGTCCCGTGGCCACAGTTGCACGGCGGTTGACGCGGGTTCCGGTGGCAAGCGCCAAAACCATCGGTCGTGCGGTACTGATGGCGGCGTCGGTGGTTCGGTACGTTGTTCAAGACATCGTGTCTCTTCGGTTGCCAGTCGGCGAGACTATCCATCAATGTTGGTCCCTGTACAAGGTGACCGCGTTGCCCGCCCTTCTGATGGCGGTGCCTTTCGGTGGCATGGTGGCCGTTCAGACCTCCGGTCTGATCAATCAGGTTGGGGCAGCGTCGATTGTCGGTGCGGCGAGTGGCGTCGGTGTGGTTAGGCAGGGGGCGCCGCTTACCGCAGGACTGTTGATGGGTGGTGCCGCTGCCTCGGCGATCGCTTCAGATCTGGGGGCACGGGCGATCCGGGAGGAACTCGACGCATTTCGTGTTATGGGGGTGGACCCGGTTCGGAGCCTAGTCGTGCCGCGGTTTCTCGCCTTGATAATTCTGGCGCCCGTGTTGATGGCTGTCATTATCGCCTCGGCGGTGATCGCCTCGTTTGTCCTCGCGATCACGGTCAGTGATGTGACGAGCGGCAGTTTCTGGGCCTCGTTCGGTGCTTTCGCCAAGATGGTCGATGTCTGGTTCGCGATCGGTAAGGCGGTGGTGTTCGCGGCGATAGTGGGCATCGTGTCATCGCTGAAAGGTGTTGAGGCCAAGGGTGGTCCGCGCGGTGTTGCCGATGCGGTGAACGCGGCGGTCGTTGCCAACGTGGTGGGAATCGTCCTCGCGAATCTGGTGATCACTCAGGTGCAAACCATGTTCTTCCCGATGGCGGTGGCCTGATGGGCGGAAAGGTGATGACGCCGTCTCGGTACCTGCACCGGTTCCGCTTGGTTGAACGGCTGCTCGCGGTGCTGAGGATGCCATTGCACACGTTGGGCGGAGCGCTCCTCTTCGTCGGTCAGGTGATCTACCTTTCGCCGATCACGATCAGGCAGTACCGCAAAGAGATATTGGCCCGCATGATCAGCCTCTCCTTCGGTCGTGGCTCCCTGGTGGTTGACGGCGGTGTGATCAGCGTCTTGATGATTCTCGGTATCGCGATTGGCGCTTCCATTGCCATTGAGGCGTGGGCTACGTTGAATCTGCTGGGTTTTGGCGCGCTTTCGGGAATCGTCGGTGGTCTGGCCAACGTCCGGGAGATGGCTCCGCTGGTCGCCGGCATTGCCTTCGCGGCGCAGGCTGGATGTCGAATGACGGCCGAGATTGGCGCAATGCGCATCGCCGAGGAGATAGACGCCACGGAGGCGATGGGATTACGTGCCCTTCCTTATGTGGTGGGTGCACGCGTTATCGGCGCATTGCTGATTGTCATACCGGGATTTGCGCTGACGCTGTTGGTGAGCTTCTTCGTGTCCAATGCCATGATCACCGCGTTCTACGGGGCGCCGACGGGGACCTACCAGCATTATTTTGTCCAGTACCTCTCGCCGACCGATCTGGTGTATTCGACGCTGAAGGCGGCGGTATTCTGCGCGGCGGTAACGGTAATCCACTGTTATTACGGCTATTTCGCTTCTGGTGGCCCCGTGGGTGTCGGCATGGCGTCCGGGCGCGCAGTGCGTGCGAGTTTGGTGGCGATCATGGTGCTGGACTTCGTTCTCACCGTCGCATTGTGGGGCCTTCAGCCGACGTACGTGTTTACCGGTTAGGGGCTGATCATGACGACACTACTGCGGGTGAACGAGCAACGGCACGAACGCATCCTGACATTGATCGGTACGGGGTTCGTGTCAGTACTGTTGGTCGTTGCGCTGACGTACGCCTTCGTGATCAATGCTCCTGGGCGTCCGGTCGCCGATGCGATCTCGGTCGCCATCGAGACACCGTACGTGGGGCAGGGTGTAGACAGCGGAACCGCTGTCATCTTGCACGGTGTCAAGGTAGGCGAGGTCAAGGGCGTGTCCAAGCTGGGCGTCGGTCGGGTTCGGGTGGAGGTCGAGCTACAAAGCGACCCGACCCGAGGGTTGACCGATGCCGTCGGTATTGACTTCCGGCCGGCCAACTACTTCGGTGTCACGGGAATCAATTTGACACCTGTTGACCATGGACAATCCCTGCGAAATGGTGCTTCTATCAGCGTTACCCCCAGCGGAAATTTCACTCTTCAGACGCTGCTGTATCGGCTCGGTGAGCTGTCGCATGATGTGGTGACGCCACAACTCATCAGCGTCATGGACCGCGCGACTCGTTACACCGATGCGTTGAATCCGTTGTTCGAAACCATGATTCGGGTGTCGACGACCCTCACCGATGTGCAGAAGGTCAGCACCGAACAGCTGTTGCGAAACGCCGCCGCGATCAGTGTCGGTCTGCCCAGCTTCATGGACTCCGCGATCAGTGCCGGCAACAACTATCTGATGAACTACGTCGGGGTGGGATTCGACCCAGACAAAGATCGCGAGTTAAATCCGTATCTGCGTTACTACGACGACAAGCAGTTGGCCAACTACAACGAGGCATCACATGTCTTGGCCACCGACCCGGACAAGTTCGCGTACGGTCGGCTTCGAGAGTACTTCGTCGGCGCCCGTTTGGATCTCTTCTCCAAAATCGGCGATCTGGAGAAGTCGCATGTCTACGACTTGTATCCACTGTTGGACCAGGTGCGTGTCCTGGCCGATGTGGTACCGGGAATCCTGAAACCGGTTGAACTGGCGGACAAACTGGGCGAGCTGCGCTCGCGTCTGGAACGTATGTATGTCGGGTCCGGGGATCAGCGCGCGCTACAAGTGAAACTTGTTCTTGATCAACTCCCAGGGGTCGCGGCACCACTAGGCCTGATGTTGGGCGGCGCACAGTGAGGAAACACCTTGGTGCACTGCTGAAATTTAGCATAGCGGTGGCGATCAGTGCGCTGCTGCTCATCGTGATCTCGAATGTGATCAGACAACCGGTCGACGGTGAGACCCAAACCATCAGTGCGGAATTCACTGATGTAGCCGGATTACATGAGGGTGCAGACGTGCGGGTACGTGGAGTGCGTGTCGGCAAGGTGCAATCACTGGAGCTTAAAAGGTCCGAGGGGCGCACCGTTGCGACCGTTGAATTCACCATGGAGCGTCGTTACAGCATCGTGCCCGCGAGCCGGTTGGCAGTAAAGTTCCAGGCTCTTACCGGATTACGGTATGTGGATGTGGCCGGGGCCGCTCCGGGCGGAGCCCCCGATGAGATGGCCAGCGTCCCCGCTTCAATGACCATCCCCTCTTTCGACGTCACGGTCCTGTTCAATGGGTTGCAGCCGGTTCTGGCGACCCTCAACCCCAGCGAAATCAACACCTTCACCGAGAACGTCGCCACCTTCCTTGCCGGCGACGGAGATGGCCTCGGTCCGATGCTCGACAGCATCAACCGTCTCACGGCATTGGTATCGGATCGCGAAGCGGTAATCGCCACTATCATGCGTAATCTGCAGCGGGTCGCTGTCGGGGTGCGCGGGAAATCCGACGCACTGCCGAAGATTCTGGACCAGGTCCGGATTGTCGCGGACTCCGCGATGACAGTCTTGGACGAGTTCCGGAAATCAGAGGTCTATGGCCCGGACTACACGGGTGAACTGAACCGGCTACTTGGAGCGTTGGGGCTCAACTCAGGATCGTGGGTGGTCGACAATTATAAGCCGGGGTGGGATCCGGAGAAGGCCTTCGATAAGGCAATCACCAACGTCTACAACGAGATAGACGGAGTGAAGCGCATCCCGGTGGTCTGGCAGAACATACCCGAACCTCCGGCTGCGGGCACGCCCGCGGCGTGTTCCAAAGGTCCTGCTGCACTGCCTCTTCCGATGGACGTGCTCCTCAACGGACGCAAGGTGGTCATATGCAACCAGTGACGAGACTTATCCGTAATCCATTGTTTCTGGGGGTGACAACGATTTCTCTGGCCCTGGTGGTGGCCCTCGTGGTTGGCTGGGTGTATATCACGCCGCCGCACCGACAGCTCGTAACGTTCTATACCGACGATGTGGCGTCGGTGAGGTCGGGCGATTCGGTCCGGGTAGCGGGCATCGACGTGGGAACCGTCAAAAGGATCTCGCTCGAACCCCATCAGGTTCGGGTGCAGATTTCGATGAAGGACGAGGTGTTTGTCGGCGACCAGACACAGGTCGAGGTCCGGATGCTTACCGTCGTGGGCGGGTACTTTGTCACGCTGATACCACTCGGCGATCGTGCTCTCGGGCAACAGACCATCCCGACCGAGCGAGTCACGATGCCGTACAGCCTTATCAGGACACTGTCTGATGCGACAAAGATCACCGACCAGGTGGCTGCCCGGCCGCTCAACGAGTCGCTGAACCAGATTCAGCAGGGCCTGGCGGGCAACAACACCGACATTCTGGCGAAGATTCTCGACGCCGGTAACAGCGTCAGCGAGGTGTTGGAGCGCCAACGCGGTCAGCTCACCAGCATTCTCGACATGTCCAATGAGTACATCAGCCGCCTAAACGGCAATCGAAAGCTGCTGGAATACCTGATTTCTCGTGTCGCCATCCTTGAGGAAACGCTTGTGCTCTATGGCTCGGGATTCGCGTCGTCGATCGAGGGTTTGGGGAAGGTCGTGGATGACATCTATCCACTGGTTCCTTTTTACTTCACTCACCGACAGGACTTCATCAACCGAGTTCGGGGGGTGCTCTCGGAGTTTCAGACGGTCGCCGATCGCAACGGTGCTTTGGTCGGATGGTTGCGCCGGGTCCGCGAGCGGATGCAAACGACCCTCGACGCCCAAAATGCGGGCACACCACCAGAACTCCTAGCGACCGACCTGTGCTTTCCGGTCGAAGGGAGGCGCTGCTGATGCCGTGTCCATCCGCTGCGACCCGGTTGTTCGCGATGGTGATATTGGCGGGCTTGTCCGTCTTCGGTGCCACCTCGTGTGGGATTTCCTCGGCCATGGCGCCGGAACCGATGGCGAACCAATTCTGCGCCTTCATGTCCGACAGCGTGGGACTTTATGTGGGAAACCATGTCACGCAGATGGGATACCCGATAGGTGAGGTGCTTGGGATCGAACCGGCGGCCGCGCAGGTCAAAGTCGTGTTCTCTCTCGATACAGAGCGGCCGGTGCCCGCAGGGGTACGAGCTGTCACGCGTTCTCCCTCGATCCTTGCGGATCGCTCTCTGGAGCTGGTCGGGAACTATGCGGGTGGACCAAAACTCCAACCGTCCGAATGCATCCCGCTGAATCAGACGGCCACGCCACTGAGTATCGCCCGGATCATCGGTTCGGCTACCGACTTCGTCAACGCTATCAATCCGGACGGTTCGACGAATCTCGCCGATGCCCTCCGTGGGATCGATAAGGCAATGGCGGGCCAGGGCGAGCGCGCAAATCAGTTGCTGACCCGATCCTCGAAGCTACTGGACAACCCCGACCAGGCCATTTCGCAAATGGGTCAGATCACCAGGAACATCGCCGAACTGACCTCGATGCTGCGAGCCAACCGTGCGCCGCTCAAGCAGA
Organism: Mycobacteroides immunogenum; assembly: GCF_001605725.1. NCBI lineage: Bacteria > Bacillati > Actinomycetota > Actinomycetes > Mycobacteriales > Mycobacteriaceae > Mycobacteroides > Mycobacteroides immunogenum. The sequence goes on along the minus strand of NZ_CP011530.1, from coordinate 4,555,695 downwards.
TTGTCACGGACCTCCCCGAGATAGTTCCGCATGCGTTCGAGGCCGAGCACGGAGCCCTTGAGTTCGCGGGGGCAATGACCGAGATCATGACGATAGTCAACGACATCGAGCTGGAAATGGGGCCCGAGGTACAGACCGCGCTGGATGCGACCGGCGAGTTGATCCGCATGGCGAGCCCACATTACAAAGGTGTCGTCGACATGTTGAATCCGCTGCCGCGGTTCATCAGTGGTATCAACGGTGAGCCCCCCGGAGCGACGGATGGTGGGCTTGCCAAGCGTCTGAACAACCATCTGTTCCCGGTGCTGACCTGGCGCCCGCCGCTGTTCCGGATACCTACTCCCAATGGGCTTTTGGCATGTGGGGCGATGAATTCGTCGGCCCCCGGAAGCTGTGCGGACGTCGGTGGTCGGCCGTATGTGGTTGACGTCGCCCTGCTGCAGTACGTCCTCACGGAGGCCCAGCGACGATGACTACTCGAGTGCGACTTCTGATTTGTGCGGTGATCGGCGCGATGAGCATCACCGGCTGCTCGTCGCTATCGGTCGATGCCATCCCGATGCCGGGGCACTCCTATCGCGACGGCTACGACATCATCGCCGAGTTCGCCAATGTCCTCAATCTGCCGGACAGGGCCAAAGTAGTCCTGGATGGCACGAAGGTGGGAGAGGTCAGCAAGGTGGCCGAGGTCGGTACCCATGTCGATGTCACGGCACGTATTCAGGGTGGTGTTCAGGTACCGTCCAATGTGACGGCGGTGCTGCAGCAAGCCACTGTGCTCGGGGATATCTACTTGGCGCTGGAGCCTGTGACCGGTGGTGCCGAACCCGCACCGGTGTTACGGGCCGGCGGACGAATTCCCCTGCAACAAACCGTATCTCCGCCGCAGATAGAGGACACCATTGCCAGTCTGGCAAACTTCATCGGTAGCGGATCCATTCAGCGCTCGCAGAACACCCTGGTACGGCTGAACCGGATCACGCCGCCGAAAGAAGAAGTGCACAGGGTGGTTTCGCAGGTCACCACCGATCTGAATCAGGTCTCCGACAACATCGACACCGTCGACGTCATGATCAAGAGCCTGGAACAGACATCGAATGTGGCTGCTTCGTGGGCCCCGCAGATGAGCTTCTGGTTTACCCCGCAAGGCGTACGCGGGTTCCAGCGATCCACCGTCATCGCGAGGGAATTCGGCAATCTGCTGCCCTCCATCGGAACGATTTACAGCAGTGGATACTGGCTGGTTCCCGCGTTCGCGTCGCTGGGCAACGCGATGACTGCGGTACAGGGAACGAAACAAGTTGTGGAAGGGGAGTACCCGCGTTGGCGCAAGTTCATGAACGAGTACTTCTTGCCTCAGGATAAGTATCCGGCGATCAACATCACGTCCATCGTCGGGCCCGACGGGCGTGAACTGTCGGGCAATGTCGAGCAGGTACTGCGGATGTTGGGAGCTGTTCCGTGACATTGAGAGCAACAGCGGTTTTCGTAGCATTCGCGGTGATGGTCGCCGCGTGCCTGACGTACATCGCGCGCCTGGGGGTACACGTCGGTGTACCCGATAACCGGACGAACCTGTCGATGGATGTCGCGGATGTGAACAATCTGGTGATCGGCTCCAACGTGCTACTCCGTGGCGTACCGGTAGGCAAGATCGACAATATCGAGACGTCGACTGCCAACGCCACCATTCACTTCTATATCGACAACCGATTCGCAGTGCCCGCCGACAGTGTTGTCCGGCTGGAAAACCTGTCCGCGCTCGGCGAGTCATATCTCGAACTGGAGCCGAAGACTGCCGGTGGGCAGGTATTCAGAGATGGACAGCGCGTTGCGCCGGCGGCGATTGTCGCGCCAAAGTCGATCTCGGAACTGGGTTCGAGTGTGGTACGGGTGCTGAACCAGCTCGACCCCGAACAGCTTCAGCATGTCGTCGGCCAGGCCGATGCCGCGCTGCCTGACCCCTATTCCGTACTGCCCAACCTGGAACGCGCGAGCCAGGTTCTCAACAACACCACCATCGGTCTCGATGGAAGAGGCAGACAAGCTTTGGAGAATCTTCAGAGCCTTTTGGAGAATGCGGGATTCGTTGGTTCATTGCTTGCGCAGTCGGCGCCGAGTATCAAGGCGGCAGGGGAATATCTGGTCAAGCTATGGCGGGGCGGGGCTAATAATGCCTTGCGGAATGACATGCCCGGATCGGTCTACATCTTCGGCAGATTCATGCAACGCATCCAACAGTTCCTAGACGACAGAGGTGCTGATCTTCGGGTGCTCACCGAACCTCTTACCCCCAATATCCAGGCTATTGCCAGCGCGCTGGGCAATATCGACAGTAGCCAGATCTTGACCAATCTCTTGGCGGCGACGCCGCCAGATGGCGCGATCGAACTGCACGTCGCTCTGCCGCGGACCGGTCAAACACTTCCTACGGCCGGTGGCTGATGTACCGGGGCCGCCGAAAAGGTAGTTACACAACAACCCGAAAGTTGGTGCGGATATGAGTACTACCGCTGCAGAGGACAACAAGCTGTTGGTCGATGATGATTCTGCTGAGGATGACGCCGAGGATCGGGCCTCCGGTGAGCAAGGCGCTGAAGATCGGGAAACGGTTGTCACGCAGACAGAGTCGGCCGTGCGTCAGGAGCGCAGGATCTCACTTTCCGTGCGGGGCTTGGCGTTGGGGGCGATCATCACAGCACTTGTTGTGGCGCTGGCCGCAATGAGCTGGATGTATGTCGGTGCCGATCGAGACCTCGACACCCAGGCGCAGCAAGCACGTGATAGTGAGCACGCCGAGCAAGTCGCACTCGACTACGCCGTGCGGGCCGCGATCATGAGCTACAAGGACTTGGCGCCGTGGAAACGTGCGCTGGTTGAAGGGACGACCCCCGAGCTCACCAAGAAACTCACGGACGCCGCCAACGCGATGGAACAGCTCCTGCTTCCGCTGCAATGGACGTCGACGGCGAAGCCCATTGCCGCCAGGGTGAGATCGCATGAGAAGGGCGTCTACATTGTGGATTCGTTCGTCAGTGTGCGAACGAAGACCGTGCAGGCGCCCGACAATCTGCAGTCGACGGCCACGTATGCCGTGACAATCGATCCCGCGAATGACTGGAAGATCACCGACGTCGGCGGTATCGGTCAGGTGGTCGGGGACAAGTGACGTACCGGCGCGGGTGTCCATCGACTGTTCTGAGCGTGGTGGCCCTCTGGGCAATGTTGACCGGCCTGTCCGCCACCGTGAGTGTTGGTACGGCATGGGCAGACGGCAAGTCGTATCTGCAGAAACTGCACGATGCTGGAATCAACACTCCGCGTGGCGAGTACGAGCTCAAAGAATGGGGACATGAAATATGTGCGCTCAGGACCAGGGGTAAGCCGCCGCGGCAGTGGGTTGAGCAGACTGTCTATCAGTCGGCCCTGCACCCACCGTACGGACTGACCGAAGAGCAAGCCAACACGATCGTCGACATCGCGGTGAACGAGCTGTGTGACGACCGCGATGGGCCGCCGCCGTACGAACCCCAGCCGTAGAAGATCGGCCAAAGTTCTTTTATCCCTTCACCTTATTAGGAGCGTTGATGTGCAGTTCAGCGGTATGCCCGCCATTCGATCCCGAGTTGGAAGCGATCCTGGCCGCGGTGGCCGATCAGATACCCGCGGTCACGGCGGAGACGATCGGGGAGCTACGGCAGGCCCCCTTACCCGGAGTCGCTACCGATGATGACCTGGCGGCGGCCGGCCTGATCCGGAGTGAGGTGACCATCCCGGGGTATGAAGGCGCCGAGCTTGTCGCCTCGGTAATCCGGCGAGCGGACAAATCCAGTGTGGGGCCAGGCATTTACCATGTGCATGGCGGAGGCATGATCGCCGGAAATCCGATGGTCGGTATTGCCCAGATCATGCCGTGGATCGTGGAACACGATGCCGTCGCGGTGACCCTGGAATACCGGCTGGCGCCGGAATTCCCAGACCCCTATCCGGTCGAGGACTGCTACGCCGGGCTGCTCTGGACCGCTGAACAGGCTGCTCAACTCGGGATAGATAGGGATCGACTGATCATTGTCGGTGCCAGCGCGGGTGGAGGTCTCGCGGCCGGTTGCGCGTTGATGGCACGCGATCGCAGCGGTCCCGGCCTGGCCGGGCAGGTACTGATCTGTCCGATGCTCGACGACCGTGATCAGACCGCTTCGACTGTCCAATACGAGAACGCCGGCCTGTGGATCCGCTCAAGTAACGTGGTGGGCTGGGACGCGCTGCTCGGCGACCGGCGTGCCACCGACAACGTGTCTATCTACGCCGCGCCGGCCCGTGCGAGGGATCTTGCCGGGCTGCCGCCCACCTTCATCGACTGTGGTTCGGCGGAGGTCTTTCGCGACGAGGACGTCGAATACGCGACACGTTTGTGGTGCGCGGGCGTACAGGCTGAGTTGCATGTGTGGCCCGGTGGATTCCACGGATTCGATATGGTCGCTCCGCATACCGCGTTGGCTCAGACGGCGACCGCGACGAGAAACGACTGGATTGCAAGGCTTTTCGCACACGCATGACCAGCTAGACCGTGATATCGAACGTGATATGCCACGCGAGATAGTCCTCGCGGCGCTCCCGATTGTCCGTTCTTTGTCACCGGCCTTCGAAGTGTTCTTGATACGCAATTACTTTCGGGAAGAAAGAGGGGACAAGACTCATCTGACATGATAAATTGTCAGATAGGTCACGGCACTGGCGCGAGCGCTAGGCGCGAACAAGACGACGCAGGTTGGCGCTAGACCTGATCTCAGCCCATCAACGGTTCAAAGGAGACCCGCAGGCCATGGAAGAAATGTCCAAGAAAGAAATGGAAGCAGTTCTGCTCGCCCATGAGAAGGGTGAGCTAGAGGAGGACCTGGACGCCACCATGGCGACATTGGTCGACAATCCCCACTACGAGCTTCCTACGCTGGGGTTCGCGTTCGACGGCTACGACGCCGTTCGCGAGGCATACAGCCGGATCATGCCGGGTACGCGTGAGCGGAATGTCGCCGCTCAGATGCGCGTACATGCCATCTCGCACAACACGCTGGTTCGCGAGGCACACGTGTCCTTCACGAAATCCAACGGCGAGCGGGTCACCGGCGGATACATCGTTGTCATGTCCTTCGATCCGGAGCAGAAGCTGATTTCTGGCGAGCGGATGTACATGGACGGCCACTTCGCGGAGATGATGAGTGAAAACCTGGGCCCGGATTTCGCCGACGTTCCAGGCGTCACGAAGCTGGCCGATGCGGCCCCCATGATCGATAGGCATGATGCGTACGAGGTGGCTGCGCGTCACGGAATCACCATTAACTAAGCCACCGTATCTCGCCGAAACATTCAGTAACGGTGGGGTATCGGAGTATTGAGCCACGCACTCGCGGAGGCCTACCGGCGGTGAGTCGCCGCGAGTGCGCTGGGTATTGAGAACACAGAGCGAGGACAGTCGATGCTGAGTTTTGCGGGTCAGGTCGCAATCGTCACGGGTTCCGGACGCGGCATTGGCCGCGCGACGGCCTTGGCGTTGGGCAAGCGTGGCGCGAAGGTCCTGGTCAACGACTACGGTGGTGGATTCGACACGCTGACACCCGGTACGAACGAGGTGGCGCAGTCGGTTGTCGACGAGATTGTGGCTGCCGGCGGTGAGGCGGTCGCGGACGGGACGGCGGTCGGAACCGGGGAGAGTGCGCGGGTAATCGTTGAATCTGCGATGAAGTCCTTTGGGCGTGTTGACATTCTCGTCAACAATGCGGGCGGCAGTCGGCCGTTCCACAACGTGGATGAGGATGCCGACGAAAATTTGGAAGGCGTGATTCGCAGCAACTTGATTGGGTCGCTGATGCTGATGCGCCGTGTCTGGCCCATCATGCGCGATCAGAATTACGGCCGGATCGTCAATACATCGTCGAATACTGTTCTGGGGCAACAGGGAATGCTGGCGTATGTGGCTGCGAAAGGTGGCATCATCGGTATCTCGGGTTCCGCCGCGATCGAGGGTGGCCCCCTCGGCATTCTCGTGAATACTATTTTTCCCCAGGCCTATACGCGAAGCGTCGACGACACTGCCGAGCCCGGAACCATGGACTGGTTTAAGTCGCACACACCCGAGCTGGTGGCCGAGGGTGTTGCCTTTCTGTGCAGCAGGGAATGCAATGTTTCGGGTGAACTGTTCCGTATCGGCGGTGGCCGTTTCAGCCGATACGGGATATACGGCAACAAGGGTGTCGCCGACGCCGAATTGACCGCCGAGTTCGTCGCCGAACGGTTTGATCAGAGCCGCGATATGGCGGATGCGGAAATCGTGCCCGATGCCGCTTATGACATGGCCCGCTTCAACTCCGCGCTGGCCTCTGATTGGCAGTCGGAGCTGAAGTCCGACTGGCGGAAGTAGTTTCGTACATCCAATCTCGCGGCGGAAGCCGGAGAACACGACGGGAAGCCCATGATCACCATCGAATCGATCGACACCGATCCTGGTCTCTTGCGCCGCGCGTTCGGTTGCTTTCCATCGGGGGTGACCGCGGTATGCGCGAAGGTTGATGGCGAACCGATCGGCATGGCTGCCAGCTCGTTTACGTCTGTTTCCCTGGCGCCCCCGCTGGTATCGCTGTGCTTTCAGACATCTTCGGGTACTTGGCAAGCGCTGCGCGAACAACCCCGGATGGGGATCAGCATCCTTGCGCAGGGGCAAGATGGGATCTGCATGGATCTCGCCCGCAAGAAGGCGGGCCGATTCGCCGATATCGCCTGGGATCACTCGGCCGGGGACGCGGTGTTCGTTCGTGGTGCCACCGCGTGGCTGGAGTGTTCCCTGCATGCCGAGGTTCCGGCCGGTGATCATGTCATGGCGTTGCTTGAGATCCATGGCCTGCACGCCAATCCGGCAGCCCCGCCACTTGTTTTCCACGGCAGCCAGTTCCGCCGACTCATGGCGATCACCTTCGGAATCGATGTAGCCGACTTCGTCGGCGAAACATAGTGGGTGGCGGAGCGGCCATACGCGAATTGGCCCGGATCCGTCGGCTGCTTTCACGGGTAGGTGAGGCGCGCCGCATGTGGATCCGGGCCAATGGCATTGCGGAAGATCAGGATTGGGCGGCGGCTGCCTCGGCCATTTCCTGCTGAGCCTTGATCAGTGAGTCCATCAACGACGGCTGGTCGGTGGCAAAGGCCAGCTTTTCCATCCCGCCATACGGATTCTCAAAACTTGCGACCTCTTCCGGCGAGTTGTCCGCATAGACTTCGAGCTCGTTGCCGTCGGGGTCGTAGAAGTAGATGCTCTTGGTCACGCCATGGTTGACGGTGTAAGCGATTTGGACTTTCTCGTGTAGCAGAGTCTCGTAGGCCTCGATGAGGTCATCCTCGTTGCGGAGCTTGAATGCGAAGTGTTCCATGCCGATTTGGTAGAACTTTCCATTGGGTGCCTCGTCGCCGAGCTGAGCTATGCCGAGTTCGTGGTGATCGCGACCGGTCGACAGAAAGACGACTGCCGGGTCGATGGTGCCCATCACCTTCAGCCCAAGGATCCGGGTGTAGAAGTCAAGCGACTTCTCCAGGCTGCGGACCTTGATGACGACGTGCGCCACCCGCTCGATCTTGATCATTTGCCTAACCTTTCCAATTTTGGATTCCACATGATGCGGGGATGACCCGGAGCTCCGGCCAGCGCGGTCAGCTCTGGGGACGCTGCGCGCTATGTGCGCTACCTGGCTGCTGGGGCCGCGATATCACGGTACTAGATCAATCTATACAATGGCAAGGGGTGGCAAGGGTCGTACGGCGCCTTGGCGCACTTCTTTCGTGTCAGATGCGTTGCGGGGCGAGTGTCTACAGCCCTATCGGGTCGAAGAATTGCAGTTTCGGTTGATCTTCGATCATCTCCGCGATCTCGTTCATGAGGCCCGACTCCATTCGCCAGGAGAGGTACCTTTCGTAGTCCTGGCGGCCGTTCCACTTCTCCATGACGAGCAGATGTGCCGGATTATCCTGATTGCGAACGAGTTCGATACATACGCAGCCCTTGTAGGACCGGGAGTGCGGCAGGATCTTCACCATGAACTCCCGGAAGTCGGCGTGGCGGTTCTCCTTGACGGTCAGTTCCATGATCACTTGGACGGTCATTCGATTCCTTACGTCGGGCGTGGTAGGGCTGGGCGCACGAAATCCTGGGCGGCTGTCAGATTAATTGTGTTGTGGTCCAAGGGCTTGGCGAGCTTCGCGAACCGCCTCTTGGCCGTCCGCGGCCCATCCGGCGGTCGGAAATTCATAGTGTGGGTTGGGAACTACCGTGCCCATGGTCGCCTCGATATCCTGCGCGAGCTCACAGATTTCGTGTTCAGCGAGGATTGCTTCCATCTCTTCGATAGTAAGTTCGGCCATCTCGGTCGTTCCATTCTGGAAGGAGTCTTGCCGGCGGAATCCGTTTTATGCGGAAGCTGGGTAGTTGATGGGCCGCTGCGCCCACCGAGGTTTCGGGTCGCCGGTGGGCGCAGCAGCGGTCGGGGTCGGCTCTAGAGCCGCACGATGGTTCGGCCCTTGACGCCGCCGCCAAGGATGCTTGCGGTCACCGACGGAATTTCTTCCAGGCCGACCTCATGGGAAATGCTGTCCGCCAAGTTCTTTGGTTTGAGATCGGCGCCGAGGCGCTTCCAGACCACCGCGCGCACATCTTCGGGGCACTGCACGGAGTCGATGCCGAGCAGATTCACACCGCGCAAGATGAAGGGCAGCACGGTGGTATTCACCGCGAAACCGCCGGTGAGCCCGCAGGTCGCGACCGACCCGCCGTAGCGTGTGGTCCGCAACAGGTACGCAGTAGTGTCGGCGCCCACCGGATCCACGGCACCTGCCCAGAGCTCGCCCTCCAGTGGGCTGTCGCTGTGTGCGGAGACCTCTTCGCGGCTGAGGATCTTGGTGGCACCGAGCTCCTGGAGATACTCGTGCTCGGTGGACTTACCGGTGCTGGCGGCGACCTCGTGACCAAGGCCGGCGAGCATGTTGACGGCCGTGCTGCCGACGCCGCCAGTGGCGCCGGTGACCAGTACGGGGCCGTCGCCCGGCCGTAGACCGTTCTCCTCGAGCCGCTGGATCGCGAGTGCCGCCGTGAACCCCGCGGTGCCAAGGGCCATCGCTTCTTTCAGCGTGAGGCCGGGGGGCAGGGGTTCCAGCCAATCGCTGGACAGGCGAGCGTATTCGGCATAGCCGCCGAACTGTGCGGTGCCCAGTGCGCGGCCGATAGCAAGCACCTCGTCGCCGGCTGTGAAGCGGGGGTCGCTCGATTCGACGACGGTGCCTGCGAGATCGATGCCTGGGACCATCGGGTACGAGGTGACCACGGGGCTTTCGGGAAGGCAGGCGAGGCCGTCCTTGTAGTTGACACTCGAATACTGGACTCGCACGGTGACGTCACCCGCGGGCAGGTCCTCAAGTGTGAGTTGTTGTACGCCAGCACTGAATCCGCTGTCGTTCTTGTTCACCACGAATGCGTTAAAAGAATCGGACATGACACCTTCCTTGTAGGACGTCCCGCGGTTAAGCTGCGGCCACCGAACTGTGACGAGATGCGTTCGTGGGCAACCTGTCCCGACTGATTCCAGCATCTGGGTCGGCGACGGGTCGGGAAACCCTAGCGGTAGATAGATTGATCTAGCAGTGCTAGCGTAGGTGCGTGATACCGCCTCGTCAACAGTCGGAGGGCAGCTATGCGACAGCCGGAGTGCACGACGGCACCAGGCCGGCCGCTGTGACCGATATGGGTGCGCCTGTTCTGCTCGTCGAGACCGTCGACCGTATGCGCACCCTGACGTTGAATCGACCGCAGGCCCGCAATGCGTTGTCGGCCGAGCTGCGCGGCCTCTTCTTCGCGGCACTACGGGCCGCCGAAGCCGACGACGGCGTCGATGTGGTGATCGTGACGGGCGCCGATCCGGTGTTCTGCGCCGGACTGGATCTCAAGGAGTTCGGCCGCAACACCGATCTGCCGGATATCTCTCCGCAGTGGCCGGATATGCGAAAACCTGTGATCGGAGCCATCAACGGACCCGCTGTCACCGGTGGCCTGGAGATCGCGCTCTACTGCGATGTGCTGATCGCCTCCGAGCACGCGCGATTCGCCGACACCCATGCCCGGGTGGGCCTACTGCCTTCTTGGGGTCTGAGTGTGCGGCTGCCCCAGAAGGTAGGTGTGGGCGTGGCCCGCCGTATGAGTTTGACCGGCGACTACCTCTCAGCCGAGGACGCGCGGCTTGCCGGTCTGATCACCGAGGTGGTTCCGCACGGTGAGCTGATGTCGACCGCACACCGGATAGCTTCGTCGATAGTCGGTAACAACCAGAACGCCGTCCGCGCGTTGCTGGATTCGTACCACCGCATCGACCTGAGTCAGACCCAGACGGGATTGTGGATCGAAGCCGAGTCCGCCCGCGCCTGGATGGCTGCGACCAGCGGCGACGATATCGCCGCCAGACGGACGGCGGTACTTGCACGGGGACGTGCACAGGTGCATTAGCGGACGGCTCAGATTCCCAGGGCGTCAATCACATTCATTCGACTACGGGTTCGTCGGAAACCGGGTTGTGTGCGGAGAACCGCACTGAAGGGAGTTATCGCACGTGGAGATCAAGGACGCGGTGGCGGTCGTTACCGGCGGGGCGTCAGGCCTGGGTCTGGCGACCACCAAACGGCTGCTGGACGCCGGGGCCTCGGTGGTCGTCATCGACCTCAAGGGGGAGGAAGTGGTGGCCGCGCTGGGCGACCGTGCCAGATTCGTCGCCACGGATGTCGTCGACGAGGAGGGTGTCGACAAGGCGCTCGATGTGGCCGAGTCGATGGGGCCGCTGCGTATCAACATCAATTGCGCGGGCATCGGCAACGCGATCAAGACCCTCGGCAAGGAGGGGCCGTTCCCGCTCGCGGACTTCCGGAAGGTGGTCGAGGTCAACCTGATCGGTACCTTCAACGTGTTGCGGTTGGCCGCCCAGCGCATCGCCGCGACCGAACCGCTCAAGGGCGAGGAGCGCGGCGTCATCATCAATACGGCGTCGGTCGCCGCGTTCGAGGGTCAGGTCGGTCAGGCCGCCTACACCGCGTCCAAGTCGGGCGTGGCCGGGATGACCATACCGGTGGCACGCGACCTGGCGCGCAGTCTGATTCGGGTCTGCACGATAGCACCGGGGCTCTTCAAGACGCCGCTACTCGCCTCGTTGCCGGAGCCGGCTCAGCAGTCCCTCGGACAACAGGTACCGCATCCCGCGCGGCTGGGTGATCCTGACGAGTACGGCGCGCTGGCCGTGCACATCGTGGAGAACCCCATGCTCAACGGTGAAGTCATCCGGCTCGATGGCGCCATCCGGATGGCGCCCCGGTGACGGCGGCGTAGGTTCGACACGTGATTACGAATCGGGTAACCGAGCTGCTGGGTATCGAGCGTCCCATCGTGCAGGCTCCCATGGGCTGGATTGCGCGCGCGCAGCTGGCGAGCGCCGTATGCGACGCCGGCGGGTTGGGCATTATCGAGACCAGTTCTGGCGAGCTCGACATCATCAAGGGTGAGATTCGGGCCATGCGTGAGCTCACCGATAAGCCCTTCGGTGTCAACATCGCGCAGGCCTTCGTGCGCGACCCGTCCACCGCGCAGTTCGTCGTCGATCAGGGCGTGAAGTTCGTGACGACCAGTGCCGGCGACCCCAACAAATACACGCGCTTCCTGAAAGACCATGGGCTCACCGTTTTTCACGTGGTTCCGACGCTGGCTGCGGCACTCAAGGCGGTGGCGGCGGGAGTCGACGGGCTGGTAGTGGAAGGCGTCGAGGGTGGTGGTTTCAAGGATCCGAAGGGTGCGTCCACCATGGTGCTGCTGCCGTTGGTGCGTTCACAGGTCGACGTCCCGATCATCGCCGCGGGCGGGATCTGCGATGGTGCGTCGATGGCTGCCGCATTTGCGCTGGGCGCCGAGGGAGTGCAGATGGGTACGCGGATGATGTCTGCCGCCGAATCTCCGATCCACGGCAACTGGAAGGCCGCGGTGGTCGCCGCTCGCGAGACCGACACCGTGCTGCTCAACCGGTTGACCAAGCCTGGGCTTCGTGCGCTACGGAGCGAGCGTACCGAGGAGATGGAACGCAGGGATGTCGTGACGCTTCCGGAGACCGGGAATCCGTTGGACCTCTATTTCGGGGGCGACATGAACACCTTCATACCGATGACCGGTCAAGTCGCCGGGCGCATCGGTGGCGTCGAGTCGGTCAAGGACATTCTCGACGCCACCATGGGCGAGTTCGCCGCGGTGATCGGTAGGCTCGCCGCCCAATACGGTTAGGGATTACAACCGCTCGCGCTGACCCACCGGCCGTTGTACCCCACGCACGCATGAACATTCGGTGCGGGTGGGGGAGGCGGAGGGTCGTCCGGCAGGGGTGCGTAGTCCTCGGGCGGGGGCGCGTAACGCTGCACCGTATCGGCGATGTTGGCGCAGCCACTCACCGAAATCCGTCGGCCGCCACCGACGCAGACGTCGGCATTGGCTGTCGGTTGCATAACTGGCAGCAGGCCGGCGAAGGCCACGGCGACGGTTAGCGCTGCCGTCACCCGCCTCACGGCTGGCGCTCCTGCGGCAGCTGGCACCGCTCACGGAAGTCGACGACGGGCTGACGGATGGCGCGTAGATCGTTCTCGGCATCCGGATTGGTGCTGAAGTAGGCCCGTACCGCGCTCTGTACCTCACTATGCGGCTTGCCCGCCTGGCTTGTGAAGAAGTCGTTCACGTCCGGATGGGTGAACAGATAGCTCGACGTGGAGGCGGCCACACCTGCCGAGACCCCGGCCAAATCGGCCGCCGTGCAGTTGGGTGGCCGCTCCGGATCAGCGTTGGCGGCTGCCGCGGTGACGAGCGCCGCAGCACCCAGGGCCGTAAATAGGCCTGTGGCAATCAGTTTCATGAACGGCTCCTTACGGGATTCGTTGGACAGCGGGCGGTTTCCAGGTGCCATCGATGATCGACGGCGGGGTCTCCTTAGGCCAGTAGAGGCGAAGCATGAGATTGAACTTCCCGGTGGGTGCCGGGAGCCAGTTTGCTTCCTTGCCGGGGCCCGGATTCTCGTGTTGCAGATACAGATCGACCGAACCGTCGGGGTTGGCGGTAAAGGTATTGCGCTGGCTCAGGGTGTAGCGGCCCAGCGGATTATCGACGAAGAACATTCCGGCGTCGTACATGGTCAATGACCAGAAACCCTCGGCTGGCGGGAACTGTCCTTTGCCGAAATGCAGGACGTACTTGTTGGCTCCGTCGTACGGCTTGCCGGTGCTGTCGACCTCGGAGGTGGGATAGACGGCATCTTGGGGTCGGTTGGCCCCCAAGCCGATAGCTGTGATCATCGCTCGCTGTAGATAGTCCGTGCCGTACAAACCGGTCTTCGTGGTGAACACCCATCCGTTGATGTTCTCGCCGGCATCCTTGAAGTGCGCCATGATCTTGTCGAATGCTTCCTTGGGCACCGACTGCAGGGCACTGACGGTATCGGCGCCGAGTTTGTCTATTTCGAAGGGCTTTCCGGCCTCGATGCCGATCGTGGCCATCTTCTCCAGCATCGGCTTGTCGGCCTCGGTGGGCGGATTGTCCTTCAATAGGGTGGCCAGCAGGTTGAAGTAATCCTTGACGCTCAGGTTGTTAACCTGTTCGCGGACAGGTGTTTTCATATTGACAGTGGGATCGACCGTCCCGGCCGGTGGGCTGTAGGGCTTGCCGTACGAGCTCAGCGGCACCAAGGAAATAGCATCCTGCAGCTTGTGCACGGCGGCGTAATCCTCCGGGGTGCCGGTGCAGTAGATGCGACCCAGTAGCCATACCAGTGCCGTTGGCGACTTGTACTCGGTGACACCTTGGGGCAGTGTTCCTTTCCAGCCAGGGCCGGTGATGGCGTAGGTCTGTGGGCCGGTGCCGGTGGTGCGTTTTCCGGGAACCTCGAAGACATTGGTGAACCCGTCCAGCATGGGAAAGAGGTAATACCGGCCATCCGCCTCCGGCAGACTGAGAATCCACGGTTCCTTGCCGACATCGACGAACCCGTTGGTGTACAGGGTGTCTGCGTTAGGGGCGGTGACGTCACGGAAAGCGGCGTTGGGGTACTCCCGCATGCGCATCAGCTGCCCCATGGGGGCCCGCGGGGCCTCGGGCTTCTCCACGTTGGTCATCACGCGGCGAGTCATTTCCATGGTAATGAGGGCGTAGCCGTAGACGTAGGCATCCATCGCGATGGACTTCGCTTCATCGGTGGAAAGCTTCTGTGAGTCAGAATCTTTCGAGCAGCCGGTAAGTCCGGTTGCCAGCGCGACGGTGCTCATCACGACCAATAATTTGGTCCACTGTGTACGCCGAATTCCCACGGCTCGCCCTCTCCTGTTATGGCGATCTTGGTCGCCGAACGTTGATCGTGCAGCACGTTCGACCTACTTGTCTTGACAATGGAAGACAAATATTTGACAGTTCGGGACATGGCCGTCATCCGGGGCTCGGCGCTCACCAACTACCACCAGTTGGTGGCCGAGCTCGGAGGCGACGGCAGCAGACTGCTTGCTGGGGCCAGGATTTCGCCCGCCGACGCGGGCGCGTACGAGAGGTTTATCTCGCTACCCAACGGGGCCCGCGCCTTGGAGGACACCGCGACCGCGCTCAACGCGCCGGACTTCGGTCGCCAGCTGGCCCGGCGGCAGGGCATCGAGATCCTAGGCCCGGTCGGTTTGGCGGCGCGTACGGCCGCCACGGTCGCCGACGCTTTCGCCATTCTCGAAAAATTCATGGGCGCCTACTGTCCGGTCATCAGCGCCCGCATGACGGAGCATCCCAATCCCGAGCTGTGCCGGTTCGAATTCGAATACCTGCTGAATCCTGCTCCTCCCCAGGCGCAGGCCGTCGAGCTATCCCTTGGCGTCACGCTGCGGGTATTGCACCACTTCCTGGGCGCCGGGTACCGGCCGGTGTCGGTACATCTGCCGCATCAGGCGCTCACCGCCACCTCGGGGTATCAGCGCTATTTCGGGTGTCCACCGTTCTTCTGCGAACCCGTCGGCGGATTCACGTTGCGTGTCACCGACATGCAGAAGTCGCTGCCCAAGGACCATCTCGCTCATCAGACCGCCGTCGACTACCTGACGGGTACTCACGCGAACCGCACACCCGACTCCAGTCAGTTAGCCCGGATGCTCATCCGGCAGCTGCTGCCGACGGGGGCGATCGGGTTGGGAGACATCGCGTTACATCTCGGAGTCCATCCCAAGACATTGCAGCGACGACTCGGAGTCGAGGGCACGACCTTCGCCGAACTCGTCGACCAGACGCGCCGGGAAGCGGCAGAGAGGCTGTTGTCGGACACCGATCTGAGCTTGGATCATCTGAGCAGGCAACTCGGCTATGCCGAGCAGAGCGTGTTCACCCGGAGTTGTCGACGCTGGTTCGGCACCACCCCGAGTGCATACCGGCTGAGCCGCAGGCGCGTCTAGTTCTTGCGATGTGAGGCGATGTTCGCGGCCATGGCAGCCGCGTCGGTCTCGTGCCCCTCGGCCTCGCCGATCATCGTCACAATGCTGGTGGCGACGGGCTCACCGTTCTCGTCGGTGACCTCGGCACGCACTTCGGCGGTCACCATGCCGTGGGACTCCAGCACGCTGTCCAGGTAGCTGTCGAAGTACAACCGGTCGCCGACCCTGATCGGCCGGTGGAACTTGAGCTTCTGGTCGCGGTGCAGCACCCGCGCCACATTGATGGGCAGGTCCATCTCGGTGAAGATCTTGTGCTGCACACGCCGCCCCGCGACGGCCAGGAAGGTGATGGGTGCGACGACGCCGGAGTTGACCTCGCACTCGTCTTTGATGGCCGCCGCGAATTCACGCATCTTCTCGCGACCCACCTCGAAGTAATCGGGGTAGCGGTAGTGCGTTCCGACGATGTCTTGGCGGATGGCCATGCATTAACCCATTTCGCTGCAGGTCAGTGACGAATCTTGGACAGTTCGAGCGGCGCTGAGCCTATCAGCAGCGGTAATGCTGAAGGTCACTTCTCTCGGCGGGCCAATGCGGCCGCCAACGCGCCGCCCGCGGCGCCCAGCAGCACCGCCGACGGCACACCGATGCGGGCGGCCTTGCGGGCGGTACGGAAGTCGCGTACCTCCCAGCCTCTGCGCCGTGCGACATCGCGTAGCTCGGCGTCCGGATTGATGGCCACCGCGGTACCCACCAGGGACAACATCGGCACATCGTTGACGCTGTCGCTGTAAGCGGTGCAACGCTTGAGGTTCAGCCCATTACGGATGGCCAGGTTGCGGACGGCGCGTGCCTTGCCCGGACCGTGCAGGATGTCGCCGACCAGACGCCCGGTGAAGACGCCGTCCACCGATTCGGCGACGGTGCCCAGCGCTCCGGTGAGGCCCAGCCGGCGAGCGATGGTCTCGGCCAGCTCCTTGGGTGTGGCCGTGACGAGCCATACCTGTTGGCCGGCATCGAGGTGCATCTGTGTCAGCGCCCGGGTGCCGGGCCAGATCTTGTCGGCGATGGTCTCGTCGTAGATCTCCTCGCTGAGCGCGACGAGCTCGTCGACGCTGCGCCCTTCGATGAACGAGAGCGCCTTCTGCCGGCCCGCCGCGACATCATCGGAGTTCTCGCGGCCGGTCAGCCGGAACTTCGCCTGTGCCCAGACGAACTGCAGCATGTCCGAGTACTGGAAGTAATCGCGCTGCGCCAGGCCGCGACCGAAATGGACCAGCGAGGAACCATGCACCAGCGTGTTGTCGACATCGAAAAACGCGGCCGCGGTCAGATCTGCGGGAGGAGGTCCCGGCGGCGGTTCGTCGGCCGCGTCGGCGTCGGCGAAGGAGGCGGCACGCGCGACGTCTTCGGCGAACGCCTCGGCAAGCAGCTGCTCCTCGCGTGAGTCCTCGGCAGGGGGTTCACCGTTGATCTGGGGGCTGGTCATGACTGGTTACCCGCCCTTCCTGTGCGCCGCGTGCGAATGCCGTTCAACCCTACTGAGGGTGGCGAGTACTCGGGGGACCCGGTGGCAGAATTGGCATATGACATCGCTAACGCTGCTCACGCGGGCGGGATGCTCTGCCTGTGAACGTGCTCAGGGCGAATTGGCGGCCCTGGCCGACGAGTTCGGGGTCACACTCACCGTCACCGATGTTGATGAGGCCGCCGTCACAGATTCCACGCTGCGTGCCGAGTTCGGCGACCGGCTTCCCGTGGTTCTGCTCGACGGTCAGGAGCACAGCTACTGGGAAGTGGACGAGCCCCGGCTCCGGGCGGACCTGAAACGTGACCGATAACAGGCTGTTTGGATTTTGCCCAGTGGCCATGTTCGGGCTACCGTGCATGGAGTTCGAGCCTCACCAAAAGCAAGGGAGCTGGACAGTGATGAGCCGCTTGCGCGAAGAGCGTCAGGCCCTGACATGTCAGGACAGTGACCTGCGGTGAGCGTCTTGCTGTTCGGAGCCTCGCACCGTAGCGCGCCTGTGCCGGTGCTGGAGAAGCTGGCGATTGGCGAGGCCGATCAGCCCAAGATCATCGAACATATTCTGCAATCACCCCTGGTCACCGAGGTAATGGTGCTCTCGACCTGCAATCGGGTCGAGGTCTATGCGGTGGTCGAAGCCTTCCACGGCGGTCTGACCATCATCGGCGAGGCCATTGCCCGGCATGCCGGCATGGGCATGAACGAACTCACCAAATACGCCTACGTCCGCTACAGCGAGGCGGCCGTCGAGCATCTGTTCGCGGTGGCCAGTGGCCTGGATTCCATGGTGATCGGCGAGCAGCAGGTGCTGGGTCAGGTGCGCAACGCCTACGCCACCGCCGAATCGCATCAAGCCGTGGGCCGGGTGCTGCACGAGCTGTCGCAGAGCGCGCTGCGGGTGGGCAAGCGGGTGCATTCGGAGACCGGAATCGACGCGGCGGGCGCCTCCGTGGTGTCGGTGGCGCTGGACCTGGCCGACAAGAAGCTCGATGGTCTGCCGGGGCGTACCGCGGCCGTTGTGGGTGCCGGGTCGATGGGCTCGCTGGCCACCGCGCAGCTGATCCGGGCGGGTATCGACAACCTCTGGGTGGTGAACCGCAGCGCCGAACGCGCGCGGCGCCTCGCCGCGACGGCCCGCGAGGCCGGCGTGAATGCTCAGGCGATCACCCTGGACAACCTGGATCAGGCGCTGGCCCAGGCCGATGTCGTGGTGTCCTGCACCGGGGCCGTCCGTCCGGTGATCTCGCTGGCCGATGTACACCATGCGCTGGAGGGCGGCCGTCAACTGGTCTTCTGCGACCTGGGTATGCCCCGCGATGTCGATCCGACCGTGGCCGGCTTGCCCGGCGTGGTCGTGGTGGACATGGAACGCATCCAGCGCGAACCCACCGCGCGGGCCGCGGCCAACGATGCGGGCGCGGCCCGGCAGATCGTCAACGACGAGGTCGCCCGATACCTGACCGGCGAGCGGATGGCGGAGGTGACCCCGACGGTCACCGCGTTGCGCCAGCGCGCCGCCGAGGTCGTGGAGGCTGAACTACTGCGCCTGGATGGCCGCCTGCCGGGTCTGGCCGGGGCCGAACGGGACGAGGTTGCCAAGACCGTGCGCCGGGTCGTCGACAAGCTGCTGCACGCCCCTACCGTGCGGGTGAAGCAGCTGGCATCGGCTCCCGGCGGCGACAGCTATGCCGAGGCGTTGCGCGAGCTGTTCGAACTCGATCCGCACACCGTTGAGGCGGTCGCGACGGCCGGTGAACTACCGCTGGCAGCAAAGGAATTGCACGAATAGCGCGTCGTGGTTGATGTTCCACGCCGAGAGGCTCGCCCAACCGTGACCGTCATCGCCCGAGAGGCTCATCCATGATCCGAATTGGTACCCGCGGCAGCCTGTTGGCGACGACTCAAGCCGGGGTCATTCGGGACGCGCTGCGCGCCAAGGGGCACGAGGCCGAGCTGGTAATCGTGACCACCGCCGGAGACCAGTCGGCCGCGCCCGTGGAGCAAATCGGTGTGGGGGTTTTCACGGCCGCTCTGCGCGAGGCCATGGCCGGCGATGTGGTCGATGTTGCCGTGCACTCCTACAAAGATTTGCCGACGGCTGCCGATCCGCGCTTCGTGATACCCGCGATTCCGCCGCGTGAGGACTATCGCGATGCCTTGGTGGCGCGGGACGGATTGGTGCTGGGGGAGTTGCCCGCTGGATCTGTCATCGGTACCTCGTCTCCGCGGCGGGCCGCGCAGCTTAGAGCACTGGGTCTCGGTTTGGAAATTCGCCCCCTAAGAGGCAACCTGGATACCAGGTTGAGCAGGGTCTCCAATGGTGATCTTGATGGTGTGGTAGTCGCCCGGGCGGGTTTGGCCCGAATCGGACGTCTGGACCACATCACCGAGACACTGGAACCGGTGCAGGTGTTGCCCGCGCCGGCTCAAGGAGCGCTGGCGGTGGAGTGCCGCAGTGAGGCCACCGATCTGGTGGCTGTGCTGGCGGAACTCGATCACGCCGACACGCGCGCCGCGGTGACCGCTGAAAGGGCTCTGCTTGCCGAGCTGGAGGCGGGCTGTACCGCACCAGTCGGCGCGATCGCCGAGGTGGTCGAGTCGATTGATGAGGAAGGCCGCGTCTTCGACGAACTGTCGTTGCGCGGATGTGCGGCGGCGCTGGACGGATCTGACGTGATTCGGGCCTCCGGGATTGGTACCCCCGATCGGGCCGCCGAGCTTGGGCTCGCGGTCGCGAGGGAACTGCTCGATCTCGGTGCGCGAGCACTGATGACAGCTGAATAGGCGGCGCAAACCGCCGATATGGGAGGCAGTAGTGACCCGAGGGCGTAAGAAGCCAGGGCGCATTCTGTTCGTTGGTTCCGGACCTGGAGACCCCGGTCTGTTGACCGTCCGGGCGCGCGCGGTGCTTACAGGCGCCACGGTCGCGTTCACCGATCCCGACGTACCGCAGGCGGTACTCGATCTCGTCGGGTCGGCGGTCGAACTTCCTGAACCCGCGCCCGTCAAACCCGCGACGGCCGGAGACGAGGCGCCCGCCGCGGCCGACAACGAGGCCGCCGCCGAGCCCCCGCTCACCATCGACATTCGCCCTGCCCTGGGTGATCCCGCCGATGTCGCCAAGACGCTCGTCGCCGAGGCCAAGAACGGGATGGACGTGGTGCGGCTGGTCGCCGGCGACCCACTCTCCATCGATTCGGTGCTCGCCGAGGTGCACGCGGTCACGCGGACCCAGGTGGCATTCGAAATCCTGCCCGGCCTGTCGTCGAGCACCGCGGTCCCCGCCTACGCGGGTCTGCCCCCGGGTTCGGCCCACACCGTCGCCGACGTGCGCGGCGATGTGGATTGGGCGGCGCTGGCCGCTGCCCCCGGCCCGCTGATTCTGCACGCCACCCCGACGCATGTACCCGATGCCGCCAAGTCGCTCATCGAGCACGGACTGGCCGACCAGACTCTGGTCGCCGTCACCGCGCAGGGCACCACCTGCGCGCAGCGCACCGTGGAGACCACGCTGGGCTCGCTGATCGACGGAGTCCCGGTGGACGCCAATGACCCGCACGGACCGATGACAGGCGCCCTGGTGCTGACAATCGGCCGCGTGGTCGGCGGACGCTCCAAGCTCAATTGGTGGGAGAGTCGTGCCCTGTACGGCTGGACCGTGCTGGTGCCGCGCACCAAGGATCAGGCCGGCGAGATGAGCGAGAAGCTGGTCGGTTACGGCGCGCTGCCCGTCGAGGTACCCACCATCGCTGTCGAGCCGCCGCGCAGCCCCGCGCAAATGGAAAGGGCCGTCAAGGGCTTGGTCGATGGCCGATACCAGTGGGTGGTGTTCACCTCCACCAACGCGGTGCGTGCCGTGTGGGAGAAGTTCGCGGAGTTCGGTCTGGACGCGCGCGCGTTCTCCGGCGTGAAGATCGCATGTGTGGGCCAGGCCACCGCCGAGAAGGTGCGCGCCTTCGGGATCAACCCCGAGTTGGTGCCCGCCGGTGAGCAGTCCTCGCTGGGCCTGCTCGACGAATTCCCGCCCTACGACGACGTTTTCGACCCGGTGAACCGGGTGCTGTTGCCGCGCGCCGACATTGCCACCGAGACCCTCGCCGAAGGTCTGCGGGAGCGCGGCTGGGAGATCGATGACGTGACCGCCTACCGCACCGTGCGTGCGGCACCGCCCGCGGCGCAAACCCGCGAGATGATCAAGACCGGTGGATTCGACGCCGTCTGCTTCACCTCGAGCTCTACGGTGCGCAACCTGGTGGGCATCGCCGGCAAGCCGCATGCTCGCACCATCGTGGCGTGCATCGGGCCCAAGACGGCCGAGACCGCCATCGAATTCGGGCTGCGGGTGGACGTGCAGCCGGAGACCGCGGCCGTTGGTCCGCTGGTCGAGGCTCTTGCCGAGCACGCCGCCCGGCTGCGTACCGAGGGTGCGTTGCCGCCGCCGCGTAAGAAGAGCCGGCGGAGATAAGCGGAAAGCTAGCGGAGGCCGTTACCTTGCCCTTTCCCTACCAGCGGCCTCGCCGCCTGCGGGCCACCCCGGCCATCCGCCGGTTGGTGGCCGAGACCACGCTGGCGCCACGGCAATTGGTGCTGCCGATGTTCGTGGCCGACGGACTCTCCGAGCCCAAGGCGATCTCGTCGCTGCCGGGTGTGGTGCAGCACAGCACCGAATCGCTGCGCCGGGCCGCCGAAGATGCCGTCAAGGCCGGTGTCGGCGGGCTGATGCTGTTCGGGGTGCCGCAAGAGAAGGACAAAGATGCCACCGGCAGCGCCGGTTTGGCCGCCGACGGCATCCTGAACCGGGCGTTGTCGGTGTTGTCGGCGGACCTGGGTGATTCCACCGTCTTGATGGCCGATACCTGTCTCGATGAGTTCACCGATCACGGACACTGCGGGGTGCTGGATGCCTCCGGCCTGGTGGATAACGACGCGACGCTCGCGCAATACGTGGACATGGCTGTGGCGCAAGCAAATTCGGGTGCACGCGTGGTGGGTCCCAGCGGCATGATGGACGGCCAGGTGGCCGCCATTCGTGAAGGTCTGGATGCCGCCGGACACACCAGCGTGATCATCATGGCCTACACCGCCAAATACGCGTCAGCATTCTTCGGTCCGTTCCGGGAGGCCGTGGGCTCGTCGCTGCGCGGAGATCGGCGCAGCTATCAGCAGGACGTGGCCAACGGCCGTGAAGCCCTGCGCGAGCTCGAACTCGATGTCCAGGAGGGCGCCGACATCGTCATGGTGAAACCGGCGATGTCCTATCTCGATGTGCTGCGCCAGGTGGCCGATGCCTCACCCGTGCCGGTGGCCGCGTATCAGGTATCGGGCGAGTACGCGATGATCTGTGCTGCCGCGCAAAACAATTGGATCGACCTGCAGGCCATGGCGCTGGAGACACTGACCTCCATCCGGCGCGCGGGAGCCGATATTGTGCTGACCTATTGGGCGGCAGATGTCGCCGGATGGCTTTCCGGCTAGCGCCGCCACGGCTCCTTCCTGCGATGTTCACCACTAGATCCCTCGCCGATCAGTTTGCCAAGGGCGGTGCCCCTGGCCTCTCCATTACCGTGGGTGGGTGATGTATCCCGATCCGCACCATCGGAGCGGATTGGCCGGGCAACCCTCAACAGGTCCGGCCAAGCCGCGACCTGACGATATCGATACCGGCTGTTGGCTCTGGCTGGCCGCGCTCCCGCTGATGATCGTGAGTTACTTCGCCGCGAACGTCGGGCAATGGGAGCAGGACCCTGAGGTGCACAAGGTGGCCCCGCTGTGGACGGTCTATGCCTTCAACGGCTTCATCGTGGTCGTGGTGGGTGCCCTGGTCGTCACGGGCGTCTTCCTGATGCGCGCGGGTTACCGGCTGGCCCGCACCTTCCTGACCGGCGGCGCCGTCGGCTCGGTGGTATTCACCGCGACGCGTCTGATCGATCTGCAGGGTGTGCCGGCGATTGTGCAGGCGCTTACCGGCATCACCGCATCCGTCCTGATCTGCGGCGGACTGTTCCTGCTGCATCGGGAGGACTCCACCGCGTACCTGACGAGGCAGCGCTAGCACCCCGATACGCTGCCCGAATGACAAAGGGCCCCGAATGACTCCCAAACAGCCGCGTCCCCGCAGTGTCGACGTGGCGTTCTGGTTTTGGGTGGTTTCGGCGGCGGCACTTTTCCTCAACGGGCTCGCCGGGGTGACCCAGCGCTATGACGCGGTGCGGGCCGCCGCGAAACCCGAACTCACCGACGAGGACGTGCACAATCTGGTGACCTATTTCCGGGCCTGGGGAGTGCTGTGCATCGTGTTGGCCGCGGCCATCGCCTTCCTGGCCGGCCGCACCCGGCAGGGGGACAAGCGCTATCGCCGGGCGTTGATCGCGCTGTCCCTGGTGTCGGTGCTGGGCGCCATCGCCATGGCGAGTTCGGGCTCGGTGGGTCCGCTGCTGCTGATTGCCGCGCTGGCGCTGATCGTCGCCAATGTGCTGATCATCAGGCCGGTCGCGCAGGAGTGGTTCGACGGAGACGATCATGGCTGAGGAGCCGGACGGCGAGCCGCGCCTGTTCTATGAGCCGGGTGGCCGCTGGTTGTGGTTGTTGCTGGGCCCGCTCGCCGGGTTGATCATGTTCGGCCTGCAGGTGTGGGGCAACGGGGGCCTCAGTCCTGTCATGCCGTTGATCGCCGCGGCGCTGGTGGCCTTCTTCGTCTCGCTGCAGATCTACGCCGTGCGCGTACACGCGACCGTGGAACTCACGCCCACCGAGCTGCGGCAGGGCGGCGAAACCTTGGCGGTCAGCCAGATCAAGTGGCTGTATCCCGATGACGACCGGCATATCTGGGAGGAATCCCGTCCGCTGGGGGAACTGACGGGCGTGCCCAAGGGGCGTAAACCGGTAGGTCTGCGCCTGACCGGGGGCCGTCGTGCACAGGCCTGGGCCAAGAAGCATGAGGAGCTGCGGGCGGCGCTCACCACACTGGTGCCCGCGCCACCGGCAGGCATGGATCTGGGTGATGACCCAGAGATCGATATCGAGAGTGAGCAGTGGTGAAGATTGGCGCGCGGGTAGCGGTAGATCTGGTGCTGGCAGCGGTGGCGATAGCGCTCGCCGCATGGGCGGGGGCGGCGGCCCGCGTCCCCACGGAGGTCGCACCGGTGGCGAAGGGCGAGCCGACGCTGTATTTCACGGCACTGGATGGTGCGGGGGTGGCGCGGGCGCTCGCGCTCACCGCTGTCGCCGGAATATTCCTGGTCATGGCGATATCGCGGGGTGTTCGTGATCACCGTGCAGCCGCTTGCATCGGTACCCCCCAGGGGTATGATTACGGTCATGGAGACCACTGATCTACAGCTGCACGGGATGACCTGCGCCTCATGCGCCTCCCGTGTGGAAAAGGGACTTAACAAGATCACCGGTGTGAACGCTCGTGTGAACCTGGCGCTGGAAAGCGCCCGTGTCGAACACGACGACTCGGTCTCCGGTGAGGATCTGGTCAAGGCTGTCGAGTCCGTGGGCTACAAGGCCCGTGTGGTCGGCGGCTCGGCGCACGCCGCCCATCACGATGGGCATGAGCACGAGGGGCATGATCCGCAGGACCACATGAATCACGATGTGCCGGACGATCAGCTCAAGCCGCGGCTCATCGGCTCGCTGATCCTGGCCATTCCTGTGGTGGCCATCTCGATGGTGATGCCCTGGCACTTCTCCGGGTGGGAGATCGTGGTTGCGGCGTTGACCACGCCCATCCTGCTGTGGGGCGGCTACCCCTTCCACCGCGCGGCCTTCGTCAACGCGCGCCACGGCGCCTCGACGATGGACACTCTGGTGTCGCTGGGCACGATCGCGGCCTATGTGTGGTCGCTGTGGGTGCTGTTCACCAGCGCCGGACATACCCACGGCGAAACCCACGTCTACTTCGAGGTGGTCGCGGCGGTCACGGTGTTCCTGCTCGCGGGCCGGTTCGCCGAATCGCGCGCCAAGCGCTCGGCGGGCTCGGCCCTGCGCGCCCTGCTGTCCCTGGGGGCCAAGGATGTCGCGGTGCTGCGGGGCGGGCACGAGACGCGCATCCCCGTCGAGCAACTCGTGGTGGGCGACGAGTTCGTGGTGCGCCCGGGTGAGCGCGTCGCCACCGACGGTGTGGTGGTCGAAGGCCACTCGGCCCTGGACACCTCCACCATGACGGGCGAATCGGTGCCCGTTGAGGTGACTGCGGGCGGCTCGGTACTGGGCGGCTACGTGAACACCCACGGACGGATCGTGGTGCGCGCCACCAAGGTGGGCGCCGACACCCAGCTGGCCCTGATGGCCCAGCTGGTGTCCGATGCGCAGACCGGTAAGGCGCAGGTGCAGCGGCTCGCCGATCGGGTGTCGGCGGTATTCGTGCCGGCGGTGCTCATCATCGCGGCGTTCACGTTTGTGGCCTGGACAGCGCAGGGTTATCCGCTGGCCTCGGCGTTCACGGCGGCGGTGGCAGTGCTGATCATCGCGTGCCCATGCGCGCTCGGGCTGGCCACACCCACGGCGATTCTGGTGGGCACCGGCCGGGGAGCGCAGCTCGGCGTGCTGATCAAGGGCCCCGAGGTACTGGAGAACGTCAAGGACATCGACACCGTGGTGCTCGACAAGACCGGGACCGTGACCACCGGTGCGATGAGTGTGGTGGCGGTGCGGCGCAGCGTCGGATCGGGTGTGGCCGATGCCGACGAAGTGCTGCGGATCGCCGCCTCCGTGGAGGCTGCCTCTGAACACCCGGTCGCCAAGGCCATCGTTGCGGCCGCGGCATCGGCTCGACTTTCCTTGTCGCCCGTCACCGGCTTCCGCAACGAGCCGGGTATCGGGGTCAGCGGTGTCGTCGACGGCCATGAGGTTTCGATTGAGGCCATGCCGGGGCAGAACACCACGGCCGCGGTCAGCTGGGGCGGATTGCGCCGCGGCGAGATCGAGGTGGCCGACACGGTGAAGCCCTCCAGCCGTCAGGCCATCGACGAACTCAAGGCCATGGGCATCACGCCGGTGTTGCTTACCGGAGACAACGCGGAAGTGGCCGCACGCGTCGCCGCGGAAGTCGGTATCGCCCCCGGCGATGTCATCGCCGGGGTCAAGCCCACCGAGAAGGCCGACGTCGTCAAGCGGCTGCAAGCCGAGGGCAAGAAGGTTGCCATGGTCGGCGACGGGGTCAACGACTCCGCGGCTCTGGCCACCGCCGATATCGGCATGGCCATGGGTACCGGAACCGACGCCGCGATCGAGGCCAGCGACCTGACACTGGTGCGGGGCGACCTCACCACGGTGCCGACGGCACTGCGTCTGTCCCGCAAGACACTCGGCACCATCAAGGCAAACCTGTTCTGGGCGTTCGCCTACAACACCGCCGCGATTCCGTTGGCAGCGCTGGGTTTGCTCAACCCGATGATCGCGGGTGCGGCGATGGCGATGTCATCTGTCTTCGTGGTACTGAACAGCCTGAGGCTGAGAACCTTCCGCTAGGTTCCTTACCGAATGCTGTGAAGTCCAACAGGAGGAGTTGTCGGTGTATACGCGGGTAATCGCGCTGGGTGTGGCCTTGAGTATGTCGGTGGTCGGATGTTCGGACGTGCGCCGAAAGGCAACGGACGCGCTGGAATCGGCCGCGTCGCAGGCTGCCGGCGCCCCGAGCAATGACATCGGCCGGTGGAACGCCGACGCGCTGGGCAAGGCCTTCAACACAGTCAACGAGAAGATCGGCGCGAACCCGGCCGACTATCTCAGCATCTCTATTGCCGGGCCGTCCATGGCGGTGCGGGCCATCGACCCGAAGAAGCGCGAGAACGTCGACGAGTACCGGTACGACGGCGCCAGCGTGAAGTCGACGCCCGTCGACGTCAGTGACAACGAGCCGGGCATCGTCGAGGAGAGCTCGTTCAAGAGCGACACCGTCGACCCCGCGGTGTTGGCGACGGTATTGAACTCGGCCGTCAAGGATTCCGGCATCGAGGACGGCAAGGTGACGCACCTGTCCGTCGACAAGTTCTTCGCCAACGAGCCCGAGCCGAAGATTCAGGTGTCCGTCTCCAGCCCGCGGGCCAACAAGAATGTCCGCTACACACTGGCCGGGGCGTTCACCCAGGTCGTCTAGTTCCTCACCGCCGACACGCCGCGTTGTGCGCGAGTTACTCGCACGATGGATCACAACGCGGCGTGTCGAACGGGGGAGTAGTCAGAAGAGCAGGCGCCACAGGCCGATGAGGCCGACGGCGACGATGACCGCACGCAGCGCGCCTGGGGAGAGTCTGCGCCCCCAGCGGGCGCCGGCGAGACCGCCCACAAATGAGCCCGCCGCGATGATGCCCGCCGCCGTCCAGCTCACCCGGTCGAACGCGACGATGGTGTAAGCAAGGGCGGCAACGATATTGGTGATCATGGCGAGCACGTTTTTGGCCGCGTTCATCCGTTGCATGGATTCGGGCAGCAGCGCGCCCATCACCGCGATCTGCATGATGCCCTGGGCGGCGGTGAAGTACCCGCCGTAGATGCCGACGAGGAAGTTTCCTCCGGTGAGTGCCGCCATCCGGCCGGGCGGCACGTGGTCGGCGTCCAGGCCCTGCGCTTCCGAACGCCGTCGTGCCCAGGCCTGGATCTTGGGGCCGACCACCACGAGCGCCAGTGCCAGGATCAGCAGAATCGGCACCACGGTGACGAATGTCTTCTCGGGCAGATGCAACAGCAGGAACGATCCGATGAGCGCACCGAGCAGTACCGCGGGAATCTGCCACTTGAGCCGGGGCCATTGCCCCGAGAGTTCCCGGCGGTACCCCCACACGCCCGTCATGCTGCCGACGGTCAGTCCGATGGCGTTCGACATCGTGGCCACCACGGGTGGGTAGCCAAAGGCGATGAGGGTGGGGAAGGTGATGAGGGTGCCTGACCCGGCAACCACGTTGATCGCACCAGCGCCGAATGCCGCGAGCGCCACCAGGATCATCTCTTGCACCGGCACTCGTGCCAGCGTACGACCGTTAGCCAGTCGAACCAATTCCCGCTGTCAGTGAAACCCGCCACAGGGTGCGGCTCGACCCGGCGGCATGGATGGGCAAAATGGTGGGCATGCGTCTGAGTCGATCCGCCGGAGTGGCGGCGCTTGTGCTGACCGTTTCCCTCTCCGGCTGTACCCGTGACCAGCCCACCAGCCAGGTGGCGGCCGACACGCCGATTCCGACATTCGAGAACACCCAATTGAGCATGCGTTTTGCCGCGTGCACCGACCTCAATGGGTTTGTGAATGCCAAGTGGATCGACCAGGCCACCATCCCGGCGGACAAATCCAGCTACGGCAGCTTCGACATGCTGAGCGATGAGTCCCGCAAGGTTCAGCACGAGATCGTCGACGGTGCGGTGTCGGGGCTGGGTACCGCCGATCATCAGTCGGTCAATTACCAGGTGGGTCTGCTGTACCGGGCCGCCACCGACGACGCGAAGCTGGACGCGGCCGGATACGACCCCATCCGGCCGACGCTCGCCGCGATCGATCAGATCAAGACACCCGAGGAACTCGTCGCCTTCTTGGCCGCCGACGCCGCCACCGGACAACATCTGGTGTTCGGGTTCGAGGCCGGCGCCGACTACGCCAACGCCACCGAGCAGATCGGCTATGCCCGAGCCGATGCGTTGGGCATGCCCACCAAGGACTATTACACCGATCCGAAGTACGCGGCGGTGTTCGAGGCCTACCGCACCTACATCGCGTCGACATTCGGCCTGATCGGTGACGACCAAGAACTCGCCAAGGCGCGCACCGAGCAGGTGGCCACTCTCGAATCCGCCTTGGCGGCAGCGTCACTGAGTCCGGTACAGGAACGCGATCCGGCCAACCAGTACAAGTTGGTCACGGTAGCGCAGGCCGATGCGGTGACACCGCACTTCGAGTGGGGTGCCTATCTGAGGGCGCAGGGCGCTCCGGCGGACCGGCCGTTCTCGCTTGCCGAAACCGAGTTCTTCACGACGTTCGATCGGCTGCTCACCGCCACCGATCTGGACACCTGGAAGTCGTACCTGACCTTCCATGCGGTACGCCGATCGGCGGATGCGTTGTCGAAGGCGTTCCGCGACAACGCCTTCACCTACAAGTCGGTACTCACCGGCACGACGGCGCAGAAGCAACGCTGGGAACAGGGCCTGGAGAGCGTCAACAAGCTGATCGGTCCGGCACTGGGACAGCTGTACGTCGGCCGGATGTTCAGCGACCGTGACAAGCAAGCGGCAACCGAGGTGGTGGGCAACGTCAAGGAGGCGCTGCGCAAGCGCATCGAAGCCGTCGACTGGATGAGCCCACAGACCAAACTCGCCGCAAAGGGCAAGTGGGACAAGCTACTTCTCAAGGTGGGCTTTCCCGACAAGAATCGTGACTTCTCCCAGCTGAAGCTGACCGGCGACAACTTCTACACCGACCGGGCCGCCGCGCTGAAGTTCAACTACGACTTCGAGATGGCCAAGATCGGGCGCCCCACCGACCGGTCGCTGTGGGGGATGACGCCACAGACGGTCAACGCGCAGTACGACCCCACCGAGAACAGCATCACCATTCCCGCGGCGATCCTGCAGGCGCCGTTCTACGACGCAAAGGGTGATCCGGCCTTCAACTACGGCGGAATCGGCGCGGTGATCGGCCACGAATTCACCCACGCGTTCGACGACGAAGGCAGCCAGTTCGATGGCGAGGGCAATCGGGTCAATTGGTGGACGCCGAACGATCGCGAGGAGTTCGACAAACGCGCCAACCGGCTGGTGGAGCAGTTCAACGCCTACGCGCCGATTCCGGGCCGTCCCGACCTGCACGTCGACGGCAAACTGACCCTGGGTGAGAACATCGCCGATCTGGGCGGTGTGAACACGGCCTACGACGCGCTGGTGGCCGAGCTGGCCAAGAACAAGGACGCCGAGAAGGCGCAGGGCATCGTCGGCTTCAACGAGAAGCAGCGGTTCTTCCTGAACTACGCACGGATCTGGCGGGACAAGCAGCGTCCCGAGGCTGCCATCACCCAGCTGGCCAGCGACCCGCATTCCCCGCCCGCGCTGCGGATCAATGGCGTGATACCCAACGTCGCACCGTTTGCCGCCGAATTCGGTTGTCTGGCAGGCGATGCCATGGTGAACCCGCCGGACAAGTTCGTGAAGATCTGGTAGTCACGTACGGCGGAGGAAACCTAGGCGTAGGTCAGCAGCACGGCCTGCTCGAACGGCAGCCGCCCGAAGGCGCGGCTCTTCACCAGGGCCGCGGCCTCGTCACGGCTGACCACCCGGGGGT
The DNA here is from genome assembly GCF_001605725.1 of Mycobacteroides immunogenum. Classification (NCBI taxonomy): domain Bacteria; kingdom Bacillati; phylum Actinomycetota; class Actinomycetes; order Mycobacteriales; family Mycobacteriaceae; genus Mycobacteroides; species Mycobacteroides immunogenum. Next base: position 4,525,405 of record NZ_CP011530.1, on the reverse strand, counting down.
TGATCACGTCGTGTGTCTTGCCCAGGCGCACCACCCGCCCGCCACCGGCGGCCTGCAGGTTCTTGAGCCAGTCCCGATCAGGACCGTAGGTCAGCAGGATGGCGACGCCGTCGGGAGTCTTGAACGCGGTGACCGGAGTCCGGAACTCCTTGCCGGACTTGCGGCCCTTATGTTCGATGATGGCGAAGCTCGGAGCCCAGCCCGCCCAGAGGCGCTGAACCGGGTTGGTGACGTACTTGTTGAAGCGCGCGACCGATTGCGGTATCTGCATACCACCATCAAACTGTGATCCATGGCATACCTCAAGCCCCCGTGGTTTGTGCGCAAGGTCTTCAACCGGGTCGCGATGGCCGCCAATATCGGCGAGACCCTCACCATCACCAAACGGGTCAGCGGCGAGCCGCAGCAGATCCCGGTGGCCACCGTGGACGTCGACGGCGTGAAGTACCTGGTGTCCACCCGTGGGGAGAGCCAATGGGTCAAGAACATCAGGGCCAACCCGCAGGTGACGCTGACCGTGAAGGGGGTCAGCACCGTGTACGCGGCCACCGAGGTCCCGGTGGCCGACCGCGCTCCCATCATCGCCGCCTACAAGCCCAAGGCCGGGAAGGTTGTCGACGGCTACTTCGCCCAGCTGCCCGACGACGCCGATCACCCCACTTTTGCGCTGAGACCTGCCTGATCCACTACACCCTGTAGTGGACGATTTGGCATCAGCTGAGACACTGGATGCCGTGTCTGATGAGACTCCCAACTCCGCACGTCTGTTCGCCGACGCTTCGGCCGTCATCCCAGGTGGAGTGAACTCGCCGGTGCGCGCGTTCGCCGCGGTCGGCGGAGTCCCGCGGTTCATCAAGTCGGGTGCCGGATGCTGGCTCACCGATGTCGACGACAACCGGTACGTCGACCTGGTCTGCTCCTGGGGGCCGCTGATCCTCGGTCACGCGCATCCCGCGGTGGTGGAGGCCGTCCGTGACGCCGCGCAGGCGGGGTTGTCCTATGGTGCGCCGGTTGAGGCCGAGATCGAGCTGGCCCGCGAAATCATCGACCGTGTTCAGCCGGTGGAGAAGGTGCGTCTGGTCAACTCGGGCACCGAGGCCACCATGAGCGCGGTGCGTCTGGCCCGCGGATTCACCGGTCGCCCCAAGATCGTCAAGTTCGCCGGCTGTTACCACGGGCACGCCGACGCGCTGCTGGCCGAGGCCGGGTCCGGCCTGGCCACCTTCGGGCTGCCCTCCTCGCCCGGTGTCACCGGCGCTTCTGCGGCCGACACTATCGTGTTGCCGTACAACGACATTGGCGCGGTGGCCCGCGTCTTCGCCGAACAGGGCGATCAGATCGCGGCCGTCATCACCGAGGCCGCCGCCGGGAACATGGGCACCGTGGCACCGGGGCCGGACTTCAACGCCGGACTGCGGCGCATCACCGAAAACCATGGCGCACTGCTCATCATGGACGAGGTCATGACGGGTTTCCGGGTCAGCCGTTCGGGCTGGTACGGCATCGATCAGGTGGCCGGCGATCTGGTCACGTTCGGCAAGGTGATGAGCGGCGGCATGCCCGCCGCGGCGTTCGGCGGTCGCGCCGACATCATGGACCGGCTGGCCCCGTTGGGCCCGGTGTATCAGGCGGGCACGCTGTCGGGTAACCCGGTGGCGGTCGCGGCCGGGCTCGCGTCGCTGCGCGCTGCCGACGCGAAAGCCTATGAGACACTTGACCGCAACGCCGATGCGATCGTCGCGCTGCTCACCGCCGCGCTGGATGCCGAGGGGGTGACGCACCAGATCGGCCGCGCCGGCAACATGTTCAGTGTGTTCTTCGGTGCCGAGCCGGTGCAGGACTTCCAGAGTGCCAAGGCCACCGAAACCTGGCGCTACCCCGCGTTCTTCCATGCGCTGCTGAGCCGTGGCGTGTACCCGCCGGCGAGCGCGTTCGAGACCTGGTTCGTGTCCACCGCTCTCGATGACGAGGCGTTCGACCGTATCGCCGACGCGTTGCCCGCCGCTGCCCGCGCCGCAGCCGCTGCCGAGGAGAACTGACTGTGACCGCCCGCACCATCGTTCATTTGATGCGCCATGGCGAGGTACTCAACCCCGAGGGCATCCTGTACGGCCGGCTGCCGAATTTCCGGCTCTCGGACAAGGGGCAGGAACAGGCCGCCAAGGTGGCGAAGTCGCTGGTGGGCAATAAGATCGTCACAGTGGTGGCCTCGCCGCTGCTACGGGCGCAGCAGACGGCTACCCCCATCGCCGAAGCTCACGGACTGACCATCGTCACCGATGACGACCTCATCGAGGCGGGCAACTCGTTCGAGGGCATGAAGGTGTCGGTGGGGGACGGCGCGCTGCGTGACCCCCGCAATTGGTGGAAGCTGCGCGATCCGTTCACACCGTCGTGGGGCGAGCCCTACCGCGATATCGCATCCCGGATGACGGCGGCGATCGACCGGGCCCGGGTCGGTGCCCAAGGCGCCGAGGCGGTGTGTGTCAGCCACCAGCTGCCGGTCTGGACCGCCCGCCAGTACCTGCTGGGCAAGAAGCTATGGCACGACCCGCGTAAGCGTCAGTGCAATGTCGCATCGCTCACCTCCCTGGTGTTCGACGGCGAACAGCTCGCCGATGTCGTCTACTCCGAACCGGCGGGATAGCGAGTGCGACGTGTGGTCGCGGCGATGGCCGCGCTGACCCTGCTCATCACCGGGTGTTCCACCGGTGATGATGCGGTGGCGCGCGGTGGACAGTTCCAATTCGTCTCACCCGGCGGCAAGACCGATATCTTCTACGACCCGCCCGAATCCCGTCAGACCACCGGGCCCATCACGGGGCCGAGCCTGCTGGACCCCACCAAGACACTGTCGCTGGGCGACTTCCCCGGCAAGGTTGTCGTCATCAATGTGTGGGGGCAGTGGTGCGGTCCCTGCCGCTCGGAGTTCTCGGCGCTACAAGACGTGTACAACTCAACCCACGCCCAAGGGGTGGATTTCCTCGGTATCAACGTGCGGGACAACGAGATCACCAAGGCGCAAGACTTCGTGACCGACCGCAAGGTGCCGTATCCGTCCATCTACGACCCGTCCATGCGCACGCTCATCGCGTTCGGCAAGAAGTTCCCGACGGGAGCCATTCCCGCGACGCTGGTGCTGGACCGTCACCATCGGGTGGCCGCGGTGTTTCTGCGCGAGCTGCTGACCCAAGATCTGCTGCCGGTAGTTCAGCGCCTGGCGAAAGAGCCTGCGGGGGACGTGAAGTGATTCTTGCCGACGCCGGTTCTGCGTTTCAGCACGCGGCGACCAGCGGACCGCTGTTGCTGGCCCTGGGGGCGTGCGCGCTCGCCGGGCTGGTGTCCTTCGCGTCGCCGTGCGTGATCCCGCTGGTGCCGGGGTACCTGTCCTATCTGGCCGCGGTGGTGGGCGCCGACGATAGGCCGGCGGACGGAGCGAGCGCGAGATATGACCGGTTGCGCGTCACCGGGTCGGCGCTGCTGTTCGTGGCGGGATTCACCGCGGTGTTCCTGTTGGGCACCGTCGCGGTGATGGGTATGACGACCACGCTGATCACCAATCAGGTGCTGCTGCAACGCATCGGGGGAGTGGTCACCATCGCGATGGGCCTGGTGTTCATCGGTCTGGTGCCGGCCTTGCAGCGCGATATCCGCTTCACGCCGCGTCGTGTGTCGACGGTGGCCGGTGCGCCGCTGCTGGGCGCGGTATTCGCGCTCGGCTGGACCCCGTGCCTGGGGCCCACGCTGACCGGTGTCGTCGCGGTGGCCTCGGCCACCGAGGGCGCCGACGTGGCGCGCGGGATCGCGCTGGTGATCGCCTACTGCCTGGGGCTGGGCATCCCGTTCCTGCTGCTGGCCTTCGGTTCGGCGCGCGCGGTGCGCGGTATGGACTGGTTGCGGCGGCACACCCGGACCATCCAGATCATCGGGGGCATCGCGCTGCTGGCCGTCGGGGTAGCGCTGGTGACCGGCGTTTGGGCTGATTTCGTTGCCTGGGTGCGGGATTCATTCGTTTCGGACGCGAGGTTGCCCATCTGATGACCATCGCGAAGCGTCTTCTTGCGTATGCGCGCAACACCTGGCGTGGACTGACCTCGATGGGTACCGCGCTGGCCTTGCTGGTGTTGCTGGCGCTGGGTGCGATCCCCGGCGCGATGCTGCCGCAACGCGCGCTCAACCAGGCCAAGGTCGACGAGTATCTGACCGAACACTCGACCATCGGTCCCTGGCTGGACCGGGTACAGGCCTTCGACGTGTTCTCCAGCTTCTGGTTCACCGCGATCTACGTGCTGCTGTTCATCTCGCTGGTGGGATGCATCATTCCCCGGACCGTCGAGCACGCCAAGGCCCTTCGTACGCAGCCGGTCCCGGTGCCGCGCAACCTGGGACGGCTGCCCAAACACGCCGAACAAACGGTGACCGCGGATCAGGAGCAGCTGGCCGAGACGATTTCCACCCGGCTGCGTGGCTGGCGCCGAAGCACCCGGGTAAACGGCGAGATCACTGAGATCTCCGCGGAGAAGGGTTATCTGCGCGAGTTCGGGAACCTGGTCTTCCACCTGTCCCTGGTGGGGCTGCTGGTGTCATTCGCGGTCGGCAAGCTCTTCGGATACGAGGGCAATGTCATCGTCATCGCCAACGGCGGCCCGGGATTCTGTTCGTCATCACCGGCGGCCTTCGATTCGTTCCGGGCCGGAAACACCGTGGACGGCACCAATCTGGACCCGGTATGCGTCAAGGTCAAGGACTTCAAGGCCACGTATCTTGCCTCCGGACAGGCGCATTCATTCGAATCGAATATCGAGTACCAGGCCGGCGACGACATCCAGAACAACGGGTGGCGGCCGGATCGGCTGGCCATGAACCATCCGCTGCGCGTCAATGGCAACCGCGTGTACCTGCTCGGGTACGGCTATGCGCCCACGTTCACGGTCACCTTCCCCGACGGACGTAAACGCAGCGAGACCATCCAATGGCGACCCGACGACCCGACCACACTGCTGTCGTCGGGAGCCGTGCGCATCGATCCGCCTGCCGGGACCTACCCGGACCCCAATGTGCGCCGCAAGAATCAGATCGCCATCCAGGGATTGTTCGCGCCCACCGAACAGCTGCACGGGACGCTGCTCTCTTCGAGCTTCCCGGAGATGCGTAAGCCCGCGGTGGCCATCAATATCTACCGCGGCGACACCGGGCTGGACTCCGGCCGGGCGCAGTCGATATTCGACCTCGACCCCCGCATGATCGAGCAGAAGCGCCTCAATCAGGTGGCGCGGGCCAACCTGCTGCCCGGGCAATCGGTCAAGCTCAACGACGGCACGATCGTCAGGTTCGACGGCGCCGTCAACTTCGTCAATTTGCAGGTGTCGCGCGACCCCGCTCAACTGTGGGTGCTGATCTTCGCCCTGACCATGATGGCGGGCCTGGTGGTCTCATTGGTCATCAAGCGCCGCCGGGTGTGGGCGCGGCTGACCCCGGGCGCCACCGCGGGTACGGTAAACGTCGAGCTGGGAGGGCTGGCGCGTACCGACAGCTCCGGGTGGGGCGACGAGTTTGAGCGGTTGTGCGACCGCTGCCTTGAGGGTCTGCCCCGGCTGGGCACAGCCGGGGCCGCGACCGGCCACAAAGATGAGGATGCCGAATGAATTCGACCAATATCGATGTGAATCTGGCCAAGTTCTCCGACTACGCCTTCACCTCGGCGATCGTGGTGATGGTCGGCGCGCTGGTGCTATTGGCCATCGAGCTGGCCTACCAGCAGAGCAATAAGGCCGCCGAGCGGGAGCTGGTCAGCGCCGGTGGTGAGGTGGTATCCGCCGACGAGAACCAGCCGGGCCTGGTGGTGCCGCAGGGCAAGCGTCCCCCGGTCGAGCGGATCGGCGGCGCCGGACAGGCCCTTGTGTACCTGGGTATCGGGCTGCTGCTGCTGTGCATCGTGCTGCGTGGAGCGGCCACCACCCGCGTGCCCTGGGGCAACATGTATGAGTTCATCAACCTCACCTGTGCGTGCGGTCTGGTGACGGCGGCGATAGTGCTGCGCCCACGCGGCAACGCGGAAGGGCGACGGGCGCTCTGGGTCTTCGTGTTGATCCCGGTGCTCATCCTGCTCGCGGTGTCCGGCCGTTACCTCTACACCTATGCCGCCCCGGTGATGCCGGCTCTGCAGTCGTACTGGCTGCCCATCCACGTCTCGGTGGTGAGCCTGGGATCGGGTGTTTTCCTGGTGGCCGGGGTGGCAAGCATCTTGTTCCTGGCCAAGATGTACCTGCCCGACAACTCATTCGTGCAGCGGCTGCCCGATGCCCAGGCCCTCGACCGGCTGGCCTATCGGACCACCATCTTCGGCTTTCCCATCTTCGGATTCGGCGTGATCTTCGGTGCCATCTGGGCCGAGGAGGCGTGGGGAAGGTTCTGGGCGTGGGACCCCAAGGAAACCGTCTCGTTCGTTGCCTGGGTTATCTATGCCGCCTACCTGCACGCGCGATCCACCGCCGGGTGGCGGGACAAGAAGGCCGCGTGGATCAATGTGGCCGGATTCGTAGCCATGGTGTTCAACCTGTTCTTCGTCAACCTGGTGACTGTCGGTCTTCACTCGTACGCTGGTGTGAGCTAGCGAACTGTTCCGCCGGATCGGTTCATGGCACCTGCGATAGGGTGCGATGCTGAGTCGTTCTGAACGGCCGTTCCGAACTCTCCGTGTCCGAACTGCACATCCAACCAATGCATTGGGGGACCGATGTCTGACTATCCCGCGCACCGCGCGCCGGATGGACCGTCGCCATACGCCGCCGACGAGGCGCAGGGTGGACCAACGGCCCCGCCATGGGCAGCTCAGGAGCCTGCGCAGCCGGTCATGTACGGCCAGAGGACGCCACAGCAGCCGCATGAGATGACCCAGCAATTCCAGGCCGTCCCGTTCCAGGACCCGTTCGCGCCGCAGCAGGACATCGCAGGTCTGGGGCACGATCCGGCGGTACCTTCGCTGAACAGCCTGGGTGGCTCGTTCGCGCCGCTGGATTTCACACCGTCGGGTGGCCAGGAGACCGCCGACCCCACCGCGATCGGTGCGGCAGGATCGTCCGGCGGGCCGGGTGGCTTCCGGGCCGACAACCGGTTCAGCGATTCCGCTGACCAACCCGCACAGCCGACGCCGTTCACGGCCGACCGCTGGGCCAGCGACACTCCCGCATCGGGTATCCCGCAGCAGGCCCAGCAGCCTGCGCCCGGCGCCTCCCGCTACTACACCCCGGTCGGTGGTCAACAGACCGGCATCGGTGGGCAGGTGCGGCCCGAGCTGCCGCCGTCCTCACGCGACCTGTCGACGTCCGCGTTGTTGCGCCCGCACAAGCCGGCGCCGTCCGCCGGGTGGCGCAAGACGGTCTACCGCGCGTCGTTCGGGACGGTCAACCTTGGCGAGGGCACCAAGAAGACCGAGGAAAACGACCTCGTCGCACAGGTGAACCAGCCGCTGCAGGGCTGCTACAAGATCGCGCTGCTCAGCCTCAAGGGTGGCGTGGGCAAGACCACCGTCACCGCCACGTTGGGTGCCACCTTCGCGTCCATCCGCGGTGACCGTGTCATCGCCGTCGACGCCAACCCGGACCGCGGCACGCTGAGTCAGAAGGTGCCGCTGGAGACCCCGGCAACGGTGCGTCACCTGTTGCGGGATGCCAACTCGATCCAGCGCTACAGCGATGTGCGTAGCTACACCTCGCAGGGACCCAGCCGTCTCGAGGTGCTCGCTTCGGAAAGCGACCCGGCGGTATCCGAGGCATTCAGTGCCGAGGACTACTCGCGCACCCTGGAGATCCTCGAGCGTTTCTACAGCGTGGTACTCACCGACTGCGGTACCGGACTCATGCACTCGGCCATGTCGTCGGTGCTGGAGCAGGCCGACACGTTGGTGGTCATTAGCTCCGGTTCGGTCGACGGCGCGCGCAGTGCGTCAGCCACCCTGGACTGGCTCGACGCCCACGGACATCGGGAGCTGGTGCGCCGTTCGGTCGCCGTCATCAACGCGGTGCGGCCGCGTTCGGGCAAGGTCGATATGCAGAAGGTCGTCGATCACTTCTCGCGGCGGTGCCGCGCGGTGCGTTTGGTGCCGTTCGATCCGCACCTGGAAGAGGGCGCCGAGATCAGCCTGGACCGGCTGCGACCGCAGACACGGCGCGCGCTCATCGAGCTTGCCGCCGTCGTGGCGCAGGGCTTCACCGGTACTCAGCGCCAGCAGCAGACGTTCCAGGGCTAGCCGGTGCCGCGGCCGCTGGGCCGCACACCGTCAGTGCCCGGACGGGTTGTCCTTGCCGATGCGCCAGAGGAACTCGGGATCGTCGTCGGGGCCGGTCACGCGAGTTTGCGGACGGGCCGGGATCGACTGGCTGATGCGCCACCCGGCGTAGAGCAGCGCACCGAGCACGATCGCGATGAACACGTAATACACAACAAACCCTCCTGAACAACTAACTCCGAATATACGCGCGGCGACGGCGGAAATTCGGTGCAGCGATAGGGTGGTGACGTGGCTGAACGGTCGCCGGGGAGCCGGCTCGCTATCGACATCGCGTTGTACACAGTGGCGCGGCTGGGTCTCGCGGTCGTCTTGACGCTTGTCATCTTCTGGGTGGCTCGGCTCATCGGATACGAGGACTTTCCGTTGGCCATCGCGATCTTGTTCGCTCTGATCATCGCGCTGCCGCTGGGCATGGCGGTGTTCGCGCCGCTGCGCCGCCGGGTGACCGCGAGCATCGCGGTTGTCGACGAGCGGCGCCGGGCCGAGCGTGCCGATCTGCAGGCGCGGCTGCGCGGCGAAAAGCCCAAGGACTCCTAACTCACCTTCCGTCGACACGCCGCTTTCTGACGTGATTTCCGAGTAACTCTTGCAATACACGGCGTGTCGACGCATGTTCAACTCATCGGCCAAGAAGTGCCTGGAGCTGGCGCTGCGCGAGGCCATTGCCCACAAGGACAACTGGATCGGATGCGAGCACGTGGTGCTCGGTATCTTGCGTGGCGGTGACCCGGTCGCACTGGCCGTCATCACCGAGCGGGTACCCGCCGATGAACTACGGCACGCCGTGGTGGGCCTGCTCGATCAGGCCGCCTAGCTGAGCCAGATGAGGGCCGAGGCGGTCAGAATCGCCCAGCCGAGCATCGCCAGTCCGGTATCGCGCAGCGTCGGGATCAAGGCTGGCCCTTGCGCTTTGGTGACCACCGGGCGTGCGGCCTTGACCATCAGGGGCAGCATCACAAGTCCCAACAGGCGCCAGGGGTGCCCGAAGCCCAGCCCAATGCTGACCAGAACCGGAACGGTGAGCAGTGCCGGGAACAGGACCCGGGTGCGCGCATCGCCCAGCCGGACCGCCAGGGTGATCTTCCCGGATTCACGGTCGGTGGGGATATCGCGCAGATTGTTGGCGACCAGCACCGCGCTGGAGAAGCTGCCGATGGCTACCGCCAGCGCGACGCCGATGGGGCTGATGGCCAAGATCTGGACGTACTCGGTACCCAGCACCGCGACCAGGCCGAAAAACACGAATACGGCGATTTCACCGAAACCGCTGTATCCGTATGGTTTCGACCCGCCGGTGTAGAACCAGGCCCCGGCGACACAGGCCGCTCCGACCGCCACCAGCCACCACGCGGTGGCGATGGCCAGGGCTAGTCCGGCCGCCGCGCCCAGCGCCAGGAATCCGACGGCGACGGCCTTGACCGCGGCAGGTGACGCCACCCGCGATCCCACCAGCCGCAGCGGGCCCACTCTGTCGTCATCGGTCCCGCGGATGCCGTCGGAGTAGTCGTTGGCGAAATTGACGCCGATGATCATGCAGACCGATACGGCCAACGCGAGAATTGCTTTCCACCAGATGGGCGAGCTTGCCGCCGCCGCGGCGCCGGTACCCGCGATGACGGGGGCCACCGCATTGGGCCACGTGCGGGGGCGGGAACCTTCGATCCACTGCGCGATGCTGGCCATGGGCAAATCCTGCCATGGCGTGAACCGGGCGTCCCGGACGCTACGGAAAGATGAGACCCGGTGTCTTGGACACCGCCGCGGCGAAACGCGCCTGAACATCGGGCCAATTGACCACGTTCCAGAATGCCTTGATGTAGTCAGCTTTCACGTTCTTGTATTGCAGGTAGTAGGCGTGCTCGAAAACATCGAGGCCGAGGAGCGGAATCGTTCCGAACGGCACATTGGATTGTTGGTCGTACATCTGGAACGTCAGCAGCTTCTTGCCCAGCGTGTCGTATCCCAGCCACGCCCAGCCCGAGCCCTGCACTCCGTTGGCCGCCGCGGAGAATTGGTCACGGAATTTATCGAACCCGCCGAATTGCTCGTCGATGGCACTCGCGAGCTCGCCTACGGGTTTGTCGCCGCCATGTGGTGACAGGTTCTTCCACCAAATCGAATGGTTCGCGTGCCCACCAAGATTGAAGGCGAGATTCTTCTCCAGCAGCACGATGGCCGCGTTGTCGCCCTTCTCGCGCGCCTGGGCGAGCTGCTCCACTGCCTCGTTGGCGCCCTTGACGTAGGCGGCATGGTGTTTGTCGTGGTGTAGTTGATTGATCTCACCGGAGATATGCGGCTCGAGGGCCGCATAATCCCAGTCAAGATTCGGTAATTGATACACGCCGTTCTCCTTGGAGGGGGCTGCTTGCTCGTGGGGCTGGTCGGTGCACGACGCGAGCGCGAGGGCGCCCGCCGATACCGCGGCCGCTATCAAAAACTGTCTTCGATGTAGTTGATACTCAATCGAATTCACGTCTCCACGGTAATCGCGGTAGCCGATTCGTCAAGGCTTGCCGGATAAATCTGTCGAATTCGAGTAATTGCCGATTTCTCTGAATTCCTGCGGGAACCTTCGCGCCCGCCGGGACGACTAATACATTGCGGAGCTCGTACTTTCACCCCCAGATGGATTGGGGCTCAGGCGATAAACGACAATAGCGGGATGCTCGCGGTGATAGGTGGAAGCGGTTTCTATTCGTTCTTCGACAAACCGGTGCGGACAGTCACCCCGGCGACGCCGTACGGTCAGCCCAGCGCGCCCATCACGGTCGGCCTGGTGGGGGAGCGGGAGGTGGCTTTCTTGCCGCGGCATGGCAGCCGTCATGAATTCTCACCGCACACCGTGCCCTACCGCGCCAACATGTGGGCCTTGCGGGCACTGGGTGTACGGCGGGTTTTCGCGCCGTGTGCGGTGGGCAGCCTCACCGCGGACCTGGGACCCGGCGCCATCGTGGTACCCGATCAGCTGGTGGATCGCACCAGCGGACGAGAGCAGACCTACTTCGACAGCGGCGGCATTCACGTGGAGTTCGCCGACCCGTACTGCCCGGGGCTGCGCGCGGTTTCGCTGCAGCCCGGTACGGTCGACGGCGGCACCATGGTGGTGGTGCAGGGGCCGAGGTTCTCGACCCGCGCCGAGAGCCGGTGGTATGCCTCGCAGGGATTCACGCTGGTCAACATGACCGGCTATCCCGAGGCCGTCCTGGCTCGCGAACTCGAAATCTGCTACGCCGCAATCGCCTTGGTCACTGACCTGGATGCCGGTGTCGAACATGGCCAGGGTGTCCGGGCGGTGGATGTGTTCGCGGAATTCGAACGGAACATCGGCGGGTTCAAGGAGCTGGTGCGCACCGCGGTCACCGCCACCGAATCCGTCGACACGTGTGCGCACTGCCGTGCGCATGACGGTGTCAAACTCCCCATCGAGCTGCCCTAGCGGGTGTAGCGCGTTTGGCCGTGCGGGTTCTTGGTGAAGGAGAGCACCTTGGACGGCACCACCCGGTACACCACCGCGAACTGGTCACCTGTGCCGAATCCGCCCTCGCTCGGGGTGAATCTCCAGTCCTCGCCATACTTTTGGAAGTAGGCGTCCGCGAGGTGTGCCAGTGCGGCCGGGTCGGTCACGCGTTCTGCGGTCCCTTCGACGACGACATCGTGCCCGTCGTTCCAGGTAGCGGCGCCGGTCGTGATTGCCACCGCCTTGTTGGACTCGAGGTTGCGGGCCTTCTGTTCGGTGGGGCCGGTACAGAAAGCGAAGGATTCCCGCTGCCATATTCCTACGAGCGGGGTCACATGCGGGCTGCCGTCGGTCCGCACCGTGGTGATCCAGTACGACTGTGCGGTGGCCAGCAGCGCCGACACCTCGCTCCATGCCGGTGCGCTGGCGCCTGGCTCACTGAACCGCTGATCAAGGTGAGAGGTAAGGGTCATGCGGATACAGACCCGGCCGGGCATCCGGATTCATCGCGAGTACCGTAACGCCATGCGTGATTCGGTCACGGTGCACATCGCCGCTCCCGCCGAGAAAATCTGGGGGCTGGTCAGCGATATCACCAATACAGGCAAGTTCAGTCCGGAGACCTTTGAGGCCGAGTGGCTCGACGGTGCTACCGAGCCCGCTGTGGGAGTGCGCTTTCGCGGGCATGTGAAACGCAATCAGAAGGGGCCCGTCTACTGGACGGTGTGCCGGATCGTCGAATGCGATCGGGATCGCTCCTTTGCCTTCGCCGTGCTCTTGCCGAACGGAAAGACCGTCAACACCTGGCGCTATCAGTTTGAGCCTGCCGGTGACGGTACCGATGTCACGGAATCCTTCGCACTGACACCGTCATTGCCGGTGCGGATCTACTGGGCATTACTCGGCTGGGCGCGCGGGCGCACCAACCGAAACGGTATGCGCGAGACTCTGAATCGGATCAAGGCAGTTGCCGAGGCCGGGTGATCACACGGCATCCAGCGCCGATAGCCCGCGCCCCTCGGCCCACACCGGGCTCTTCGTGAAGTGATTGTCGTATACCTCTGGTGTTGCCTCTAACTCGCTGATATCGGCCTGGCCGTGCACGATTCGGTCCAGCAACCGAAAGTAGTCGAAGCGCTGCACGCCGGGGGAAAGCACCGTGAAGATATTGGCATCGCTGTCGCCGGTGGCCCCGAATGCGTGTGGCATCAGCCGCGGAACCAGCAAGGTGTCACCCTGCTCGAGTACCTCGATGCGATCGCCCACCAACACCTCGAGGCGTCCGGATACGAGGTAGAACAGTTCGGTGGAGCGGGTATGGAAATGTGGGGCAGCACCGTCCGCGCCCTGCGGTAGGTAGATGCTGAGCACACTGACCGCGCCGCCTGTCGCGTTGGAGTCCATCACCAGCCCGGTCTTGTTTCCGGTTGCGGTACTGACGATTTCGCGTTCTCCGTCGCGGACCAACGGCGCCGAGCCCAACGCAAACTGTTCAAGTGTCATGGCGCCAACGGTATGGGCTCAAGTGAACTTGAGGTCAAGAGAAGCGTTTGACGAGTGCCCGGCGGTCCAGTTTTCCGATGCCACGGCGGGGTAGTTCGTCGAGCAGGTGCAGTTCGCGCGGTGCCGCGGTGCCGTCGAGCGTGGCGGTCACGTGCTCGCGCAATTCGTCCAGTGTGGGCGCACCCGCCGCCGAGGGCACTATCGCGGCGGCCACGCGCTGGCCGAGCCGGTCGTCGGGCACGCCGAAGACGGCGCATTCGGCCACCAACGGATGCGCGCCGAGGGCGGCCTCCACCAGCTGCGGCACCACGGTGAGCCCGCCGGTGCTGATGGCCTCGTCCAGGCGTCCCAGTACCCGTAGGCGCCCCTCCTCGAACTCGCCGAAGTCATCGGTGTGAAACCAGCCATTCTCGGCAAAAGCCTTGTGTTCTGGCATGTTTCGATAGCCCGCCGCCACGGTGGCGCCCCCCAGGCTGATTCGCCCCTCCGGGCCGATCCGCACCTGGACTCCGTCGAGAGCGACGCCGTCGTACACGCATCCGCCGCAGGTCTCGCTCATGCCGTACGTTCGGACCACGGGGATGCGCGCCTGGGCCGCCTTGATGGCCACGATGGCGGGTAGCGGACCGCCACCCAACAGCACCGCGTCGAATGCGGCGAGCGTTTCTGAGGCTGCGGGGTCATCCAGCGCTTTGACCAATTGTGTTGCCACCAAAGAGATATACCGCCGACTCGCGGTCATCTCGGAGGCGGCTCGCACAAAGTCAGGGAGGCAGAACCCTGCCGAAACGTCGAGCACCACGGGATCGGTGCCGGCCTGGATGCTGCGCAGCAGCACCTGCATCCCGGCAATGTGGTGTGGCGGCAGAGCCAGCAGCCATTGGCCGGCGCCGCCCAGGCGGGTGTGTGTCGCCGCACCGCTGGCGGCCAATGCCGATCCGGTAAGCATGGCGCCCTTGGGCTTTCCGGTGGTTCCGGAGGTCGAGACCACTACGGCCACATCGTCGGCGATGGGCTCGTCGGCGGAAAGTTCGGCGGCCAGGAAATGTGCGTGTTCGGCGTCGTCGGCGGGTACGGGTAGTACCGCGTCACCGCGGCCGTCCAATAGCTCAGCCAGGCGGGGCAGCAGGCCGAGCATGGTCTGCCCGCTGGGCACGGGCAACGCGCGTAGTAGCCGCGTCACGCGGAATGGTCAGAGGCCTGACCGGAGCCCGGCTCGTCGCCGTGGTCCGCGGGCTCGCGTGGATCATCAAGGGGCCAGCCCTTTTTCGCCAGTCGCTCGCGGATACGCTCGATGTCGTCGCCGGTGGGCAGCTCGTCGGTGATCTGGGTGATGAGCACCCCGATGTCGATGTTGTCGAAGTCGCCCCGGGCCATGAGCTCGCGGGCCACGGTCTTGACCTCGTCATTGGAGAGGCGGCGCCCCAGCAGTGCCAGTAGCGGGACATAGTCGGGTGGCGGGACACCCTCGGGGTACCCCGCCCGAAGCCAGGTGACGATCTTGTTCAGAAATGCGTTCACGGCCTCTAACTCCTGTAGGGACGGGCGGCCGTCCTGGATCTTGTCGACTGTCTAGCGATGGTAGTGCTGTTGATGCCCGTTGTCGCCAGCCAAAACCTAGCGGTACCGGGTGCCGAAACGCGCGAGCAGCCCGAACAGTCCGCACCTAAAAGGTTAACGGAATGTGAACTCCTTGCGGGAAATATCAAACTGGCCGGTCAGCGCCCAAACTTGGTCGGTCATCAGCTGGTCAAAGTCAAGTCCTTTGCCCCAGAATTAGCGCCATGGACGCAACCATGATCATTCTGGTGCTGCTGATCGCAACAGCGCTGGCCTTCGACTTCACCAACGGGTTCCATGACACCGGTAACGCCATGGCCACGTCCATCGCAACGGGCGCTCTCAAGCCCAAGACCGCGGTCCTGTTGGCGGGCGTTCTGAACCTGGTCGGCGCCTTCCTCTCCGTTGAGGTCGCCGTCACCGTGACCACGTCGGTCATCAAGGTGCAGGACAGCAAGACGGGGCACCTGCTGCCCAACATCACCCCGTCCATGGGTCTGACAATCATCTTCGCGGGCCTCATCGGCGGCATCCTGTGGAACCTGCTGACCTGGCTGTTCGGCATCCCGTCCAGCTCGTCGCACGCGCTCTTCGGTGGTCTCATCGGTGCCGCGCTCGCCGCGATCGGAACCGCGGGCGTCAAGTGGGACGGCATCCTGCAGAAGGTGATCATCCCGGCCGTCGCCGCTCCGCTCATCGCGGGTCTGGTCGCCGCCGCGGGCACCTGGCTGGTCTACCGCATCACCCGCAACGTGGTGAAGAAGCGCCGCGAGGAAGGCTTCCGCTGGGGTCAGATTGCGACTGCGTCCCTCGTCGCACTGTCCCACGGCACCAACGACGCGCAGAAGACCATGGGTGTCATCGCCTTGGCGCTCATCACCACCGGCCACCTGACCGGCAACGTCAAGGAGACCGGCCTGCCGTTCTGGATCATCGCCAGCTGCGCGCTTGCTATCGGCCTGGGCACCTACCTCGGTGGGTGGCGGGTCATCCGCACCCTGGGCAAGGGCCTTGTTGAGATCGAGTCCCCGCAGGGTCTGGCTGCCGAAGCGTCCTCGGCAGCGATCATCCTGAGCTCGAGCGCCGCCGGTATGGCACTGTCCACCACCCACGTTGCGACCGGTTCGATTCTCGGTACCGGCGTTGGTAAGCCGGGTGCCGAGGTGCGCTGGGCCGTGGCCGGCCGCATGGTGCTGGCCTGGCTGGTCACCCTGCCCGCTGCGGGCGTCGTCGGCGCACTGTCCTACTGGTTGTCGCATTTCATCGGCAACCTCACCACCCCGATGGTCGGCGACCTGATCATCTTCGCCCTGCTGGTGGTGCTCTCCGGCTACATGTGGTGGCGTGCGCAGCAGGAGAAGGTCGACTCCAGCAATGTCAACGCCGATTGGGACGAATCCACCAACTCGGTGGTCCCCGCCGATGTTCGTGAGGTCGAGCTCGAAGCGTCCGACGAGGTGTCGGTCAAGGATGCTCCGAAGAAGGACTCCGCCAACGACACGGCTTCGGTCTAGCCACCCCAGCGAAGAGAAGGAATCCTCGATGAACTACTTGGAAGCCATCGGCAAGGTGCTCGTGGTTGGGCTGATTCTCGGTGCGGGTCTGCCTGCCGTCTTCGCGGCGGGTCTGGTCGCCTACTCGTCGGGTGCCGGTGGCACCAATGACGACGGCACCGTGGTCGCCCCGAACCCGGCCGTGAAGTTCCTGGGACTGGCGCTGTTCACCCTGGTTGGTGCGGTCGTCGTCCTCGCGCTGCTCTGGATCACCCGGACGACGATCATTCACCACACCGGCGTTGACTTCTTCCCGTTCCTGAAGAAGTAGCCAAGACCCATAAAAGACACCCGGCAGGAGTTACTGCCGGGTGTCTTTGCGTAGCGGGTGGTCCGGGGGGATCTGCACGAAGATCAGCGTGATGCCGTCGGGCGCCGCGACATGCATCTCATGCAGACCCCACGGCTCTTGTCGCGCGACGCGAGATATCGACGCCCCGCGGCTTTCCAGCTCGGTCTGGGTCGCGTAGACGTCACGCACCTGGAGCCAGAGCGCACCCGGAAACGGCGGCGGGGGACTGTCCGGGCGGCCGTGCCCGGCGATCTCGATGAGCGACTGTCCGGCGAAGAACACCATGCCCGCCCCGTAGTCACGGGCGACGGCCAGCCCCAGCGTGTCCCGGTAGAAGGCCAACGTCGCGTCATAATCCTTAGGACGCAACAGTATTCGGCTGGACAATATCTCCATGAGCCGTGTCTACCACGGCGCACGGTCCTAGCCCAGGGTTTCGGGCCCCGAGCGCGCCATCCGCGTCACCAGCTCGGGTGCCACCGCGTTCACCGTCGCGGCGAACACCGAGAAGCGCGGGGCGATGCGGGCCGGCCGCACCCGGGCGGCCAGCACCATCCATTCGGCTGCCTCGGCCGAGGTCAGCGCCGGGGCGTCGGTGAAGGCCTCGGTGGGCGCGATCATCGGGGTGCGCACCAAGGGGAAGTAGAGCGTGCTGGTGTGCACGTTGTACTTGCCGTACTCGACGTCCACGGTGCGGCTCAGGGTCGACAGCGCCGCCTTGGAGGCGTTGTACACCGCGAACTTTGGCACCACATCGTTGAGCACGCCCCAGGTGGCCACGTTGATGATGTGGCCGCTGCGCCGCTCCACCATGCCGGGAGCGAAGCCGCGGATCAGCCGTAGCGGTGAGAAGTAGTTGAGCTGCATGGTCCGCTCGGCGTCGTGCCAGCGGTCCAGGGACTCGTAGGTGGCGCGCCGGATGGAACGGCCGGCGTTGTTGATCAGAATGTCGAGACCGCCGTGGCGCTCGTTCACCGTCTCGACGAGTTTGTCGATGGCGTCCAGGTCGGAGAGGTCGCATGCGATGGCGTCGGCCTCGCCGCCGTCGGCGGTGATGCGCGCCGCGACCTCGTTCAACAGGTCCTCGCGCCGGGCCACCACGATGACCTTGGCGCCGAGCTTGCCGAACCGATAAGCGGCGTCTTCACCGATGCCGGAGGAGGCTCCGGTGATGAGCACACGCTTGCCCTTGAGAGAGACCCCGTAGTTGGGATCAAACTTCGCCCGCAGCAGTGCGGGGCTGGGATATGGCTGCATGACCGCGCGGGCGAGGGCTGTGCTCACACGGCTGCTGACCGAGTTCTTACTCACGAGTAAGAACTGTATGCCTCTTTCGATGCACGCGAAATGCCGGGTCCCGGTGACCTATGTCTCGCCCGGTTTCGCGTATCGGCGGTGTCCTACGCTGACCTCACTCACCCTATGACGACAAGGACGTGGCTTATGGGATCACTGGCGGGTAAGACCATCATCATGTCGGGAGGCAGCCGCGGTATCGGGCTGGCCATCGCGCTTCGTGCGGCGCAGGACGGCGCGAACGTGGCAATCATGGCCAAGACCGCCGAGCCGCACCCCAAGCTCCCCGGCACCATCTACACCGCCGCAGAGGAAATCGAGGCCGCCGGAGGTCATGCCCTGCCGCTGCTGGGAGACGTCCGTGACGACGAGGTAGTCGCCTCGGCGGTCGCCCAGACCGTCGAGAAGTTCGGTGGGATCGACATCGTGGTCAACAACGCCAGCGCGCTCAATCTGGCTCCTTCGGAATCCATTTCGATGAAGGCCTACGACCTGATGCAGGACATCAACGCGCGCGGCTCGTTCTCGTTGTCCACGTCGGCCATCGGGGCACTCAAGGAGGCCGACAATCCGCACATCCTGACCTTGTCGCCGCCAATCACCTTGGCGCCTAAGTGGTTCGAGCGGACCACCACTGCCTACACCATCTCGAAGTTCTCCATGAGCCTGGTGGCCATCGGGCTGGCCGCCGAGCTGCGCGAGTACGGTATCGCCTCGAATGCGCTGTGGCCGCGCACCACCATCGACACCGCCGCCATCCGCAACATCCTGGGCGCCGAGCTGGTTGCCCGCTGCCGCTCGGCGCAGATCATGGCCGATGCCGCGTACGAAATTTTGACCAAGCCCAGCCGTGAGGTCACCGGGAACTGCTTCATCGATGACGAGGTGCTCGCCGGGGCGGGCGTCACCGATTTCTCGAAGTATCGCGAGTGCGCCGAAGAGGACCTGGAGCTCGACTTCTGGATGGAGCGCGCCTAACTTCTCTTGGCGAGCATGCTGAAATATGCCTCAATACACCCGAATTTGGCGCATTTGGGCATGCTCGCCGACGGGGGGGCTAGTAATGCCAGGGGTAGGGCGACCAGTCCGGCTCCCGCTTCTCCAGGAATGAGTCGCGGCCCTCGACGGCCTCATCGGTCATGTAGGCCAATCGTGTTGCCTCCCCGGCGAACAGCTGTTGTCCCACCAGTCCGTCATCGGTGAGGTTGAACGCGTACTTCAGCATGCGTTGCGCCTGCGGCGACTTCCCGTTGATGGCGGCGGCCCATTCGAGTGCGACGTTCTCCAGCTCGGCATGGTCGAGAACCTCATTGACCGCGCCCATGTGATGCATCTGCTCGGCGGTGTATGGCCGGCCCAGGAAGAAGATCTCGCGCGCGAACTTCTGCCCGACCATCTTGGCCAGATACGCGCTGCCATACCCGCCGTCGAAGCTGCCCACATCGGCGTCGGTCTGCTTGAAACGTGCGTGTTCGCGGCTGGCCAGCGTCAGATCGCACACCACGTGCAGGCTGTGCCCGCCGCCGGCCGCCCAGCCGTTCACCAAGGCGATCACCACCTTGGGCATGAAGCGGATGAGGCGCTGCACTTCCAGGATGTGCAAACGGCCCGCGCGTCCCGGATCCACGGTCTCGGCGGTCTCGCCCCCGGCGTACTGATACCCGGTGCGTCCCCTGATGCGCTGGTCTCCGCCGGAGCAGAACGCCCAGCCTCCATCTTTGGGGCTGGGACCGTTTCCGGTGAGCAGCACCGCCCCCACATCGGACGTCATCCGCGCGTGATCCAGGGTGCGGTACAGCTCGTCGACGGTGTGCGGGCGGAATGCGTTGCGCACTTCGGGACGGTTGAACGCGATCCGGACGGTCCCCTTGGTGACGCCCTGCTCGACGTTCCGGTGATAGGTGATGTCGGTCAGATCCTCGAACCCCGGCACCGGCTGCCACCGCGTCGGGTCAAAGGGATTGGCGGTCTGTCCCTGGTCTTGCGTCATGGCTCCGACTCTAGAGGCCGACCGGTACGCGGTCGGCCGACGCTACCCGCGAACGATTACGCCGAGGTCTGCGCGCTCGCGGGGCTGGTCCACTGGGTGAACAGGCCCGGCGGCGGCTGCTGGCACCATGCCCACTTGCCGTCTTCCTTGCGGAATTGGTTCGGCTTCGTTTGGGTTTGGGTGCCGGAGCCGCCGAAGCTGTAGGTCGCGGTGATATCCCCGGTGGCGCTGTCGCCGACGATTTTGATGTTGTCGATCGCGAACTTCCCGACGGCGGTGGATTCGCGCAGGATTTGTAGGACGCCGGTGGAGTACGAGAACTGGTCGCGGTTGACGATCGCCCTGACAAGGGAGGCCCGCTCACCGCTGCCCGCGCTGGGGAACTGTTGCGCCACATCGCTGGCCAGGGTCGAGGTATCGCCGTACATGAGCGCGTCCTGGGTGCCCTTCCAGGAATTGATCGACGGGACCAGCTTGGAGTCGGCGGTGCGGCTCGACACCTGGTAGCGCGGACAGGTCAGCGCGTTACCGGCATCCAAGTCGAGACCGGCCAGGGCCTTGCCCATTTCGGCCGTCACCTGACGGATCTGCTCCTGGTCGCTGACGGTGGGCGCGACGGTGGTTTGAGGAACCTCGGTGGGCTTGGTGAGCGTCTGATAGACGGTGCACCCGGACAGTGTGGTGGCAAGTGCGGCCGTCACCACGACCGAGCGCGCTGTCTTGCGGAAATGTGTGGCACGCACCTGAGGCATCGTCGAATACCTTCCCCGTGAGATATGTCCTTGACCAGATAATTACTCTCGCTCAAGAAACCTAACCCATGACGGTGGGGGTGTATTCCCGGACCGAGCCCGCCGGTCAGCGGGGCTTGATCGGGTGGCGGCTCAGAATCGAGATCCGGTTGAACGTGTTGATCATGATCGCCGACCAGACCAGCGCCGATACCTGATCGTCCGTCAGGTGTGCGCGTACGGCGGTGTATTGCTCGTCGGAGAGGTGATGCTCGGTGACTTCCGTCACGGCCTCGGCAATGGTCAGGGCGGCACGCTCCACATCGCTGAACAGCTCGGCCTCCTGCCACACCGGAAGCACGGCGATCCGCTGAGGCGACTCGCCCTCTTCCAGGGCGATGCGGGTGTGCAGGTCAAGGCAAAAGAGGCAGCGGTTGAGCTGGGATACCCTATGTTGACCAGTTCCAGCGTTGTTCGCGAGAGCCCTGCGTCGGCGGCGCGCGCGCGAAGTTCGGCGGCGGCCTTGGTCAGCCCCTGATAGACGGAGGGGGACTGTTTGTCGATGTAGACGCGATGCTCGCTCATCCCTGGCGTGCCTCGACCGCCGCGAGTGCCTCCCGGGTCACGGGGCTGAGGATGTCGTCGAACTCGTGATTCTTGCCGACGAACTTCCTGACGTAGGGGCACACCGGGACGATCATGCGGCCCGTGGACCGCGAGGTGGTCAGGGCGGACCGCACCAAGGTCCCGGCCAGGCCACGCCCACCGAATTTCTCATCGATCTCGGTGTGGAAGAAGATCCGTACCGCGGTGCCGTCCAGGGAGGTATCCAGGTACTCGGTGAAACCGGCGAGCTCGCCGTCTGCGGTTATCTCGAATCGATGGTTGGCGGGCGCATCGGTGACCGTGGCTTCGGATTCGTCCATGGTGACCAACTATGCCGCACATGCCGCGAATTCGGCCGATGATGAAGGCATGAGCAACACCGAGACCACACCCACGGAGACTCGATGCGAGGGTGGCCCGTGCCCACGTGACGGCGCCGGACGTCCCGTCGTTGAAATACTCACGCCCCGAGAGGTTCCGCTCGGCGGGCCGCGTGCCATGACGGTGCTGCGCACGCTGCCGCAGGCTCAGCGGTCGCTGATCGGCGCGTGGTGCTTCGCCGACCATTACGGACCTGACGACATCACCCAGACCGGCGGCATGGATGTGGCCCCGCACCCGCACACCGGGTTACAGACGGTGAGCTGGCTGTTCACCGGTGAAATCGAGCACCGCGATAGCAATGGGGTGCATGCGATGGTGCGTCCGGGGGAGCTGAACCTGATGACGGGCGGGCACGGCATCTGTCACTCGGAGGTGTCGACGGCCCAGACCACCGTGCTGCACGGCGTGCAGCTATGGGTCGCGCTGCCCGACGAATCCCGCGATGCGGCACGCGAATTCCAGCATTACGCGCCCGAGGCCGTCACCGCCGGCGGGGTGAGCCTGCGAGTTTTTCTGGGAACATTGGCGGGGCAGGTCTCGCCGGTGCGCACCGCCACCGCGCTACTCGGTGCGGAGTTGCTGCTGGAGCCGCACAGCACGGTGCGCTTCGATGTCGACACCGGTTTCGAACACGGGCTGCTGGTCGATACCGAGACCATTGAGTTTTCCGGCACCCTGCTTTCGCGCGGCGAGCTGGGCTACGTGGGTACCGGGGTGGGGCAACTCACCATGACCAATCCGACGAACGACACAGCACGGGCGATTCTGTTGGGCGGCAGGCCGTTCGGCGAGCAGATCGTGATGTGGTGGAATTTCGTGGGCCGCGACCATGATGAAATCGCGGAGTTCCGCGAGGAATGGCGGGCCGAGTCCGAACGCTTCGGCCGGGTGGATGGCTACCAGGGAGCGGTGTCCCGCCTACCCGCCCCGCCGCTGCCGAAGGTGCGGATGGTGCCGCGGCGAAACGCCCCGACTGCCAACCCTGGTAACGCGGCGCCGTGATCCTTACCTACGTCCGC
The DNA here is from genome assembly GCF_001605725.1 of Mycobacteroides immunogenum. NCBI lineage: Bacteria > Bacillati > Actinomycetota > Actinomycetes > Mycobacteriales > Mycobacteriaceae > Mycobacteroides > Mycobacteroides immunogenum. The sequence goes on along the minus strand of NZ_CP011530.1, from coordinate 4,502,724 downwards.
TCCACCGCCTGGATGGGCTTTCTGCGCCAATGGTGGACCGAACCGGTGCCGACGGGGTGGCTGCGGGGGTTCCTCCACGCACGCAAGCTCGATCGGACCGTGCGCAACCTGATCGGTGGGTATGCGCTGATTTTCGCCGCGATCTGCGTCGCTGTGCAGTTCAGCGACACCGGGCCGCGCAGCACGGTGGGCCGGGTGATTGTCGGCATCTGTGCGCTCGGCTCACTCGGGTGGGCGCTGCGCTGGGTGGTTGGGCCGTGGCCGTCGCTGCGCGAAGCCGTAGCGTTCGTCGCCTTCGCCGATATCGGCATCGCGGTCGCTTGTTGGCAGGACTCCGATCCGCTCGCGGGCCTGGTGGGGACGGTGCTGTTCACCCCCGTCGGGGCGTACGTCAGCTTCTTCCTGGCGAACCGGCTGTTGGTGGCCCATATCGCCTGGTGCGCTCCGATGATCGTCGCGTTGTCGTCCCGGCTGTTCGCCGAGGGCACGGTCGGCGCGGCGATGACGGCGCTGGTGAAGGTGACCAGCATGCTGCTGGTGGTGGTGCTGATTCCGGCGGTCATTCAATTCGGGATCGCCGTGGTGCGTCTGGATGCGCTTGCCGCGCAGCGTGACCCGCTGACCGGGCTGCTCAACCGGCGCGGCATCTACGCTGCCTGGCAGGGCCTCTACAACGGGCTGCGGCGTGAGCATTCGTTGGAGGGCGATCAGGTGATCGCCGCTGCCATTGTCGATATCGACAGATTCAAGTCGATCAACGATCGGTACGGCCATGGCACGGGGGACCGGGTGCTCGTCGACCTGGCCACCGCGCTCACGTCCGGGTCCATCGGGGCAGCTGTGGTCGGCCGCTCGGGAGGTGAGGAATTCCTGGTGGTGACGGTCTGCCCGGCGCAGGCCGTCGCCGAGTTCGCCGCCCGGCTCCGGGAGGCCGTCACGGCTTCGATGCCGGCGGGTATCGCCGTCACGGCGAGTGTGGGTGTTGCGGCGCAAGCCATCTCGGGCGTGGTGTCGACCACGTCGCAGGATGCGATCGACATCCTGACCGCCTGCGCCGATCGCGCGATGTACGAGGCGAAACGCGACGGAGGAGATCAATCCCGGATCTTGTATCCGGGCCACGACTCCGAGGTTCGGTATGTGTGGCGTTCGGGCGCCTAGCTTCCCACCGGATCGAACCGGAATACGGCGGCGATCCCGGCCAATGCCTCGAACTCGTCCGGTGTGCCCTCCTTGACCAGCCCGGCGTTTCTGATGAAGCCGACCCCGGTGGGCACCTCGATGGGGAAGGCGCGCAGCACCGGACGGGCATCCTCGGCAGACAGCTCGACGATACGGACCCGCTGGGTGTGCCGCCCCTGGGTCAGGGTGCCCTCTTTGGCCTTACGCGCGTTGGCAATCCAGGCCGATCCCGGTACGCCGCCGACGGCGTAGCGCTGGCCTTCCAGTGTGAACGGGGTGATGGGGGTCGAGCGCGGTTTGCCGGATTTGGCGCCCGGAACTGTCAGGACCACCATCGGCAATTTGAGGCCCACCTTATGCCCGCCGATGACAACCTTGTTGAAGTACTTGAGCCATTTGGGAACGGGTTTTATGTCAACTGACATGACATCACGGTACTCCTGCGATGTGCCGTTTGGCTAGAGGTTTGGCGCCAGGAATGGATCAGGGTTGGTGCGGTGGAGCTAGCTACGCGTCGCGGCGTCTTTCAGTTCTGACCGCAGGTGTGCGGCATGGTCGGCGATCTTACGGCCACGCTGCGACGCGGCGTCGGCAAGCGTGTTGCCTTGCTCTTGCGCGACCTTCGCGAGCTGGTTGCCCTTGTCGCGGGCGTAATCGGCCAATATGGGCGCCTTGTGGCGGGCGATCTCGCTCAGTGTGGAAGCGCCCTCGCCTATGGTTTCGGACACCTCATCCCAGCGTTCGCTCGCCCTCTCTGCCAATGACCTTGTGGCGTCGCCAAATTCATTTATTTTGTCGGTAAGGGACGGTGCCGTGTCATTTGTTGTGGGAACGACAGAGGCCACCACTGCGGCCGCGTGGCGGGTGGCCCGCCGGGCGCGCCATGACAGTCCCGGACGGCCCTCGGTGTCTATTCCCGCGATGATCAGGCCGCCCAGTATGGACGTGTTCTTCCAGAAATGAGCGCGTTGTTGCGCACGCGCCGCGGGGTCGGACTCCTGCCAGAATTGGTTTTCGGCCACTGTGGTTGGCACCAGAGTGCCCGCGAGTACCAGTGCGGAGATCCGTGGCAGCTTTCCGCTGGCCAACGCCAATCCGCCAATCAGCTGCAGTGCCTTGTTGACCCGCGCATACACCTGAGGATCATCCGGCAAGTATCGAGTGACACCCTGGGGCAACATGTTTCGGGCTCCGGGCACCACAGGCTCGGCGGCAGGTGCCGCCGCCTCGCGCCAACCATTCAAACCCGCAGCGATGAAGTACGAGCCGAGCAGCGGGCGGGCAATGCGCCGAACCAACATGAAAACCTCCAACGCGATTGTGCGGATGACCTTTTGGGGCGGACGTCATGCGGCGACGCCCGCCGAAGAAGGTCGACGGGCGCCACCATCGCCAGGCAGTTCTCGCCGCCACATACGGCGTGCACGCGCCCGATTACCCACTCTAGTTTACGTTGTACACCAGATGCTGACAAGGTCGCGGGTTTTGGATTTTCAGCCGGGTCAGTGAGTTTTGCCCCGCAGAATGTCGCCGAGCCGGCGGGTCACCTGCTCCTCGGCCACGACGGCGTTGAGTCCCAGCTCGGCGAGCTTGCGCGAGATGGCGGTGGTGGGCTAGTTACGGCGCGGCCGTGCCCGGAATCTCCGGCGGGCCGCGTGAATCGCGCCAACCGAGCGGCCCAGTCGCGTCGCGACCTGCGCGGCCGTCGACGACGAATCGAGCACGGTGTTGATCTCGTCCTTGGTCCACGGCTTCTGCCAGTTCAGCGGATGATCGGACGCGTCGGCGAAGTAGTGCTGAGACCGCCGGGTGGCACGTTGATTGATGGGCTCCCAGCGTTCCCGTTCCAGCTCGCCGATTTCCCGCAGCCGTCGTGACTCGGCCGAGGAACAGCCCCCGCACCGGCAACCAGCTTGAAATCCCGCGACTCCGTGAGCCGTTGTCATGCCCTCTCCTTCGCACTCTTCGCGCCAATCTGCCCCGAGGGCAGATTGGCAGCCGATACGGGGACGCACTAGATCCGAAAGTCACTTCGGGCCGGTGGGGCGGTCGCTCCACGTCGCGTGCGACGATCGCGGATGTGGAGCTGCCCGCGTTGGAGGATGTGCTCGACCGGCTGCATGTGGTCGCCCTGCCCATGCGGGTGCGATTTCGCGGCATCACGACTCGTGAGGTCGCGCTGATCGACGGCCCGGCGGGGTGGGGCGAGTTCGGTGCCTTCCCCGAGTACGAACCGCCCGAGGCCTCCGCGTGGCTGGCCGCGGCCATCGAGGCCGCATATCGCGAGCTTCCCGCGCCGCGCCGCGACCGCATCCCGGTCAACGCGACGGTGCCCGCGGTGCCCGCCGCCGACGTACCCGCGGTATTGGCACGCTTCCCGGGTGCGCGGACCGCCAAGGTCAAGGTGGCAGAGCCGGGCCAGACGCTCGCCGACGATATCGCCCGCGTGGAAGCGGTGCGCGCCCACATCAGCACGGTGCGGGTGGACGCGAATGGTGGTTGGACCGTTGAACAGGCCATCCGGGCGTTGACCGCGCTGACTCGCGACGGTGCTCTGGAATACGCCGAGCAACCCTGCGTCAGCGTGGAAGAGCTGGCCGAACTGCGCCGCAGGCTGCCGGGTGTACCGATTGCGGCGGACGAAAGCATCAGGCGGGCAAGCGATCCGCTCCGTGTCGCGCAGGCGCGAGCGGCCGATATCGCGGTGCTCAAGGTGGCGCCCCTCGGCGGGGTGAGCGCCCTGCTGGGCATCGCCGAACGCATCGGCATGCCGGTGGTGATCTCCAGTGCGCTGGATAGCGCGGTGGGCATTGGCATCGGTCTGCGGGCGGCGGCGGCGCTGCCGGTGCTGGGGCACGCGTGTGGATTGGGTACCGGGGGATTCTTCGTGGACGACGTAGCGGATGTACCGCCGTTGGTGGATGGCCACCTTCCGGCCGCATTGGTCGCTCCCGACCCGGCCCGGTTGACCGCGCTCGCGGCACCCGTTGACCGGCGTGATTGGTGGCGGCGCAGAGTGGCCGAGTGCTACGCGCTGCTGAACCGGTAGGTTCAATCAACGTGCCTCTCGCGAACATCAACGGCATCCAGATCAGTTACGACGATCGTGGGCCCCTGGCGCTCGGCGCCTCAGGTGATCCCGTCGTCTTCATCTCCGGGCGCGGTGGCGCGGGCCGCAGTTGGCATCTGCACCAGGTGCCGGCCTTTCGCGCCGCCGGTTATCGCACCATCACGTTCAACAACCGGGGCATACCTCCGACCACAGAGTCCGCTGACGGGTTCACCCTGCAGGACATGGTGGACGACACCGCGGCGCTCATCGAAGACCTCGGCGCCGCCCCGGCACGGCTGGTGGGCTTCTCCATGGGAGCGCTCGTCGCCCAGGAGCTCACGCTCACCCGTCCTGATCTGGTGACCGCGGCGGTCTTCATGGGGACGCGGGGGCGCGAGGACGCGACGCGGTCGTTCTTCCGCAAGGCCGAGCTCGAGCTGTCCGCCTCCGGTGTCGAGGTGCCGGCGGCATACCAGGCAGCGATGCGGTTGATGCTGAACTTCTCCCCGAAGACCCTGAACAACGATGCGGCCATCAAAGACTGGATCGACATGTTCACGCTGTGGCCGGAACCGGCATCGGGCGGCATTGATCATCAGCGCAGCGCCATACCGGCCCCCGACAGGCCGGGCGCCTACGCCGGAATCAAGGTCCCGTCGCTGGTGATCGGATTCACCGACGACATGACCCTGCCTCCCTATCTGGGCAAGGAGGTGGCCGACGCGATCCCCGGCGGTAAGTATGTCGAGATCTCCGACGCGGGGCACCTGGGCTTCATCGAGCGTCCCGACGAGGTCAATCGCGTGATCCTGGAGTTCTTTGCGAGCACCGCTCGGACGGTATGACACCCTGATGGCATGAACCCGTCGACCGCACAGGCCCATGCCGTAGTCGACGAGCTGATCCGCGGTGGCGTCCGCGACGTGGTGCTGTGCCCTGGTTCGCGGAACGCCCCGCTGGCCTTCGCGCTGCACGACGCGGATAAGGCCGGCAGGCTACGTCTGCACGTGCGCATCGATGAGCGCACCGCCGGCTTCCTGGCCGTAGGGCTTGCCGCGTCCAGCGGTGCACCGGTGCCGGTGGCGATGACGTCCGGAACGGCGGTGGCGAACCTGGGTCCGGCGGTTGTGGAAGCGAACTACGCCCGGGTGCCTTTGATCGTCTTGTCGGCCAATCGTCCGTACGAACTGCTGGGCACCGGAGCCAACCAGACCATGGAGCAGCTCGGGTACTTCGGTACCCAGGTGCGCGCGGCGATCAGTATCGGTCTGGCCGAAGAAGGCTCGGAGAAGATCGAGGCACAGAACCCGCATTGGCGCTCGGCTACCTGCCGAGTTCTGGCTGCCGCCAAGGGATCCCGTACCGCGAATGCTGGACCCGTGCAGTTCGACATCCCGCTGCGGGAACCGCTCGTACCGGACCGCGATGGCGGCCCGGTGCCGGAGGGACGCCCAGGCGGTGTGCCGTGGACGTACACGCCGGACGTGACGTTCGACGAACCTGTCGACATCGATCTGACGCTCGATACCGTGGTGATCGCCGGGCATGGTGCGGGTACCCACCCGAATCTCTCGATGCTGCCCACGGTGGCTGAACCGACTGCGCCGCAACCAGATAACCCGCTTCATCCGCTGGCGCTCACCTTGCTGCATCCACAGCAGGTGATCATGCTGGGGCGGCCGACGCTGCATCGGCAAGTGTCGGCGTTGTTGGCCGACAGCCGGATTCCGGTGTACGCGTTGACCACCGGCCCACGCTGGCCCGATGTGTCCGGCAACTCACAAGCCACCGGGACCAGGGCCGTCGCATCCGGAAACCCCGACGCGGCATGGCTGCAGCGGTGTACTCATGCGCATCAGAAGGCGCTCGGCGCGGTCCGTGGCCAACTGAGCACACACCCCCTCACCACGGGTTTACATGTGGCGGCACAGGTCTGCGGGTCACTGCGTGACGGCGACCAGCTGGTTCTCGGCGCGTCCAACCCGGTCCGCGACGCCGCGCTGGTTCCGTGGGGCGCCAAAGACGTGCGCGTGCGCTCCAACCGAGGAGTGGCCGGTATCGACGGCACGATTTCGACCGCCATCGGTGCCGCGTTGGCGCACAAGGGCGGCCGTACGGTGGCGTTGATCGGCGACCTGACGTTTGTGCATGACAGCTCGGGCCTGTTGATCGGCCCGACCGAGCCGCAGCCCGAGAATCTGACCATCGTGGTCTCAAATGATAACGGCGGCGGCATTTTCGAGCTGTTGGAGCAGGGTGACCCGCGATTCCACGATGTATCGTCGCGCATCTTCGGTACCCCGCATGATGTCGACATCGCGGCGCTGTGCCGGGCCTATCATGTGGATTCGCAATCCATCTCGGTGGAGGAGCTGGGGCCCGCCCTGGACGAACCGGCCCGGGGCATCAGGGTTCTGGAGGTCAAGGCCGATCGCTCGACCCTGCGCGAGCTGCATGCCGCGATCAGGGCCGCGCTGTGAACCGGCGCTCCCGCGTCATCAAGAGATTCCGCATCGGGGTGCTGATCCTGGCGGGCCTGATGACACTGCAGTCGCTGCTGTTGGTCGCCGGTGCCTGGCGTAACGACAAAGCCATCGAACGCGATATGGGCGTCGCGTTGGCCGAGGTGCTCAGCGCGGGGCCGCGGCGGTCCACCATCGAGTTCGTCACGCCCGAACGAGTCACGTACCGGCCGGAATTGGGCGTTCTCTATCCGTCGGAGCTCAGTCCGGGCATGCGCATCTATGTCGAGTACGACAAGTCCAACCCGGATCTGGTTCGCGTGCAAGGACGTAACGCATCGCTGTCGATCATTCCGGCTGGTTCCATCATCGTGGTGGTGTGGACGGTTGCCGGGACGATACTGCTGGGGCTTGCCTGGATGCGGCGCCGCGGTCCGGCGCCCGTTCATGTGTAAGTTTGCGTGACGTATGCCTGGGGGCAACCTAACTGCCAGTTGATCCTGACATGCTGTCGATGTGCGCATCGCGATCGTCGCCGAGTCGTTCTTGCCGAACGTCAACGGAGTCTCCAACTCGGTGCTGCGGGTGCTGGAGCACTTCCGCCGCACCGGGCATGAGGCCATCGTCATCGCGCCGGATACCCCGCGTGGACAGGCACCCGCCGGGACCGAGCACAACGGCGTTCCCGTGCACCGGGTGCCCGCCATCATGTTCCCCAAGGTGAGCACTCTGCCGCTGGGCGTCCCGCAACCGCGCATGGTCCGGATTTTCCGGGAGTTTGCCCCCGACGTGGTGCATCTGGCTTCGCCGTTCGTGCTGGGATACGGCGGACTGCGCGCCGCGCAGCATCTCGACATCCCGGTCGTGGCTGTCTATCAGACCGACGTGGCGGGATTCGCGGACAGCTACGGTGCCGGATTCGCCGCGCGTGCCGCCTGGCGCTGGACAAGGCATCTACACGGACGCGCCGACCGTACCCTGGCTCCCTCGTCGTCCGCGATGGAAGACCTTGCTGCGCACGGAATTCCGAGAGTGTTCCGGTGGTCCCGCGGTGTCGATATCGAACGCTTCGCCCCCTCGGCGCGTGACGAGGAGCTGCGCCGATCCTGGTCGCCCGAGGGCAAGCCGATTGTCGGGTTTGTTGGGCGGCTTGCGCCTGAAAAGCATGTCGAGCGTCTGGCGGTGCTGGCGGCGCGCGACGATGTGCAGCTGGTCATCGTGGGTGGCGGCGTCGAGCGGGATGCGCTCGAAAAGCTGATGCCCGCAGCGATATTCACCGGCGAACTGACCGGATCGGCGTTGTCGCGGGCGTATGCCAGCCTCGATGTCTTCATCCATCCGGGCGAGCACGAGACGTTCTGTCAGGCGGTGCAGGAGGCATTGGCCAGTGGGGTGCCGTCCATCGCGCCGGATGCCGGTGGGCCGAGGGACTTGGTGATCCCCGGCCGCAACGGCATGCTGCTGCCGGTGGCCGACTTCGAGGCGCGGTTGAGCATGGCGGTTGATCATTTGGTGCAACCGGCCACCCGCAGCCGATTCTCGGCGGCCGCGCGCCGGGGAGTGCTCGCACGCACTTGGCCCGCCATCTGTGATGAGCTGCTGGAGCACTATGCCGCCGCGGCGGGCACCACGCTGGGCCGCGGCATCATGACTGCCTGACTTTTGCTCCGGGAGGTCGCCCAGACCGGCCCGAAGTCGGGGGGAATGATTCTGCCGGCCACCGGAGGTAGGCCGAACAATGGCCGCCACGCGATTACTGGAAACTGGTAACGGTCATGGCCACACTGGTACGGTGGCCGTTACAAGAATGCAGAGAGAATTGATCGTGCCGGTGATTATGTCACAGTCGGGGCGATGCCTTTCCTTATGAGTTGGTGACGGCAACTACTGAGGTGGATTGGTGATGAATCATGGAGTATCGAGCTATAGATCGGTTTTATTGTCAAGATCACAATGGCATTTTGAGGAAACGGGTTTCGCTGGTCAGCGGCGAATTTTGGCCGTCAAAGGCCATTTTTACTGCCTGAGCTGTCAATAATGAACGGGACGGCACCGCGCAACGCAATGCGGCGTGAGACCGACAAAATGATAATCGAATCACGCCCCGTATTGAACGGTCGGCGGTATGGCGTGTCCTATCGATTTCTCACCACTGCCCTGGAAACGACGAGAAACACCGCGCGGTTAAAGATCGCCATCGGGGTGCTGTGTATTTCGATGACCGTGCTGGCGGTGATCGCGCAGTTCAACCCGCTGGGCCCACAGGGGCTCTGGCCGCGGGTAGTGCATGGCATCGCGGCTGGTTCGGCGTTGCTGGTAGGGGTGGCATGGATTGTGCGTCCCTGGCCCAGCCGGCCCTGGGCCATCGCATTCGTCTTCTGGGCCGACACTGCGACCGCCGTCGGCGCCAGCATGTGTTCTCAGCCCGCGTCGCAGCTCGGTGCCACCAATCACCTGGCTCTGATCGGGATCTTCGCGGCGTTCCTGCTGGGATGGCGGGTGCTGGCCGCGCACTGTCTCTTCGCTACCGCGGTGATCACCGCGCTCACACTGGGGAATCTGCACGCCGGTGCCGCGACCCTGTCCGAACTGTACATCTACAACGCGCCGGCGTACTCGAATGTGGTGTTCTTGCCCATCGTCATTCAGGCGGTCATTGAGGGAATGCGTAAGTCCATCTATAGAAACGCCATTGCCGCCCACCATGATCCGCTGACAGGCCTGCTCAACCGGCGCGGTGTGCAATCAGCCATGCGGGCCCGGCTGCGCGGCGAACCGCCACCTGCCATCGTGGCGGTGTTCGTGATCGACATCGACCGTTTCAAGGAGGTCAATGACACCTACGGCCATGACGTCGGCGACTCCACCTTGAAGTATGTCGCCGACACCCTCGCCGGCGGCATCCGCAACCGCGATTTCGCTGCTCGCATCGGCGGAGACGAGTTCATGATCGTGGCCTTCCTGGACCGTTCCGAGGACGTCGATACGGTGCGTGCCCGGATCTGCGACTCCTCGTTGAACACGGCCGAGGCCACGGTGTCGATCAGCGTCGGCTCGGCCTGGCAGTACACGCATGATGAAGACTTCACATTCGAATCACTCTCGCGAGAAGCTGATTTCAGCCTTTATGAGGCCAAGCGCACCCGCAAGAATCAGCGTGTGCCCCGGTCGTGCACGTGCTATCCGAGTTATCCCGGGGCATAGGGGCTGGAAGTAGGTGGCACGCGGAGTCTTGGTGCGGCCCTGATCGCGCCGACAGTGTGTCGGCGTCCGAACGCCCTGCCCTGTACCGTCACGGTATGAACCGCGCCACCCTGGAAAAGGATCCGCACGAGGTAGCGTCGATGTTTGACGCGGTGGCCAAGCGATACGACATCACCAATACCGTGCTCTCGTTTGGGCAGGACCGATTCTGGCGCCGGGCTACCCGGGCGGCGCTGAAGTTGAAGCCCGGCGACAAGGTGCTCGATATCGCCGCGGGCACGGCTGTCTCGACCGCGGAGCTCACCCAATCCGGGGCGTGGTGCGTGGCGGCAGACTTTTCTGTCGGCATGCTCAAGGCGGGCGCTCAGCGCGACGTGCCGAAAGTGGCCGGAGACGCGACGCGGCTGCCGTTCGCGGACCATTCGTTCGATGCGGTGACCATCAGTTTCGGGCTACGCAACGTCGTCGATCACGTCGAGGGATTGCGGGAAATGGCCCGCGTCACCAAACCTGGTGGCCGCCTTGCGGTATGCGAGTTCTCAACTCCGGTAAACCGGGCGTTCCGCACGCTGTACATGGAGTACCTGATGAAGACGCTGCCTGAGGTGGCGCGCGCCGTCAGTAGCAACCCGGATGCCTACGTGTACCTGGCCGAGTCGATCCGGGCGTGGCCGGATCAGGAGGCGCTGGCCCACCGCATCGAGTCGGCGGGGTGGTCGAATGTGCGGTGGCGCAATCTCACCGGCGGCATCGTCGCCCTGCATGTCGCCACCCTCTAACCGCGGGCAAATCAGCTGAACGGCGGGCGCGAATCCAGACGCCGGGAGCCGCCGCCGGCAATCCGCCAGGCGCGTGCGATCACATCGTGATCCTCGTCGGTCACCAGATTCCCCATGAGCCGCACGGCAATTCGCATCAACACCGCCGAGCGCATGCCGACCGGCCCCATCACAGGCAGGAATCGCGGCAACGTGAGCAGCGCGGCAAGCCGGCGCGCGATGGAGAACGAGCGGCCATAGCGGTCCCGCAACAGCTCCGGCCACAGCTGCGCGTAATCGTCGGCGTCCAGCACCTCGGCGGCCAGGTGACCGGTCTCCAGCCCATAGTCGATACCCTCGCCGTTGAGCGGATTGACACATGCTGCCGCGTCGCCGATCAACATCCAATTGGGTCCCGCGACACCGGATACCGCACCGCCCATCGGCAACAGCGCCGACGCGATCGATTGCAGCCGCCCGCTGAGGCCGAAGTCCTCACGCCGCAGCTCGGTGTAGTACTCGATAAGCGGACGTAGCGCCGCGTCGGCGGGCCGTTTGGAGGTGGCCAGGGCGCCCACACCGATGTTGATCTGTCCGCCCCCCAGCGGGAAGATCCAGCCATATCCGGGTAACACGTCCCCCTCGGGGGACCGCAGTTCCAGATGTGAGGTCATCCATTCCTCGTCGCCGCGCGCCGACTCGATGTACGCGCGGCCCGCGACGGCGTACACGGTGTCCTTGTGCCACTCACGGCCCAGGACTTTCCCGAGGGGGGAGCGCACCCCGTCGGCGACGATGACGGCCTTGCACGCGATGTCCCTGGGGCCGCTGTCATCGAGCACCCGCACCGAGGTGATCCGGCCCGCCGAGTCACGCTCCGCGTCAACGGCCTTGGTCGCCGCGGCCATCGTGGCGCCCGAGTCGACGGCCACCTGCCGGATCTTGTCGTCCAACTCGGTGCGGCGCACCGCACTGCCGGTTCCTCCGAAAGACGGCCCGGGCCAAGGGACTTCGATACTTCCGCCAAATCCGTGCAGGCGCAGGCCCCGGTACTGGATGTGCTCATCGAGCCATGAGCGCAGGCCCAGCAACTCGAGTTGTTCGACCGCGCGTGGGGTCAATCCGTCGCCACAGGTCTTGTCTCGGGGGAACACCGCCGAATCGACCAAGACCACTTCGCGCCCGGAGCGGGCCGCCCATGCCGCGGCTGCCGATCCGGCTGGGCCGGCACCGACGACGACCAGGTCCGCTGAGGTCTGCACCTTCCCAGTATGTTGGACCGGTGAGTAACTCGACCACGGTGGCCGGAGTTGACCTCGGTGATCCCGTATTCGCCGCAAAGGTGCGCGACCATTTGGCCGCCATCGAAACCCTCATCGTGACCGAGCTGGGGCAGTCCGACCCGTTGTTGACCGAGTCTGTGCTGCACCTTTTCCACGCCGGGGGTAAGCGGTTCCGCCCGCTGTTCACGGTGCTGGCGGCCCAGACCGGTCCCGATCCGGACAACGACGAGGTGATTCTCGCCGGCGCGGTGTGCGAGCTCATCCACCTGGCGACGCTGTATCACGACGACGTCATGGACGAGGCGCAGAAGCGGCGCGGGGTGCCCAGTGCCAACGCCCGCTGGGGTAACAACGTGGCCATCCTCGCGGGTGACTACCTGCTGGCCACGGCCTCGGGGCTGGTGTCCCGGCTGGGTCCCACGGCCGTGCGGATCGTCGCCGAGACCTTCGGCGAGCTGGTCACCGGGCAGATGCGGGAAACCGTCGGGGTGCCCGAGGGCGGCGACGAGACCGAGCACTACCTCAAGGTGATCCACGAGAAGACCGGATCACTGATCGCGGCGGCGGGCCGGTTCGGCGCCATGACCTCGCGCTGCGACGACGAGCAGATCGAACGGCTGAGCCGTCTGGGCGCCATCGTGGGCACCGCCTTCCAGATCTCCGATGACATCATCGACATCGAGAGCCTCACCGACGAGTCGGGCAAGACTCCCGGCACTGACCTTCGTGAGGGTGTGCACACCCTTCCGATGTTGTACGCCCTGCGCGATACCGGGCCCGACGCCGACCGGTTGCGCGTCCTGCTGGCGGCGCCGATCACCGACGATGCCGAAGTGGAAGAGGCGCTCACCCTGCTGCGTGCCTCGAACGGGCTTGTGCAGGCCAAGTCCGTCGTCATCGACTACGCCGACCGCGCCAAGGCGGAGCTGGTGGAGCTGCCACCGGGTGATGCTCGTGACGCGCTGGGCGTGCTCATCGAGTACACCGTGCGCCGCCACGGGTAGCGCGCCGCGGAACCCTGCTAGATCTTTCTTCGTTAGCTTGAGTGACACCTGGTAACACCCGTCGAGCGAACGAGAGGATAGCGATGCACGGCCACGCCAACGGACTCAAGACAGTGCTGCTGCTGGGCGGCATGTCGGCGATGATCGTGTTCATCGGCTCGCTGTTCCACAGCAAGAGCATCTTGCTGCTGGCCATCGTGTTCGCCGTCGGCATGAACGCGTACGTGTACTTCAAGAGCGATACCCTGGCGCTGCGCGCCATGCACGCCCAGCCGGTCACCGAGTTGCAGCAGCCGGCCATGTACCGGATCGTGCGGGAGCTGGCTACCGTCGCCCGTCAACCCATGCCGCGGCTCTACATCAGCGATACCAATGCGCCCAATGCGTTCGCCACGGGCCGCAATCCGCGCAACGCCGCGGTGTGTTGCACGACCGGCATCCTGGACTTGCTCAGTGAGCGTGAACTGCGCGCGGTGCTGGGGCACGAGCTCTCGCACGTGTACAACCGCGACATCCTGATCTCCAGCGTCGCCGGTGCCCTCGCAGCCGTCATCTCGGGCCTGGCCAATATGGCGATGTTCCTGAATTTCTTCGGCGGCGGTGACGAGAACCGGCCCAACCCCTTTGCGCTTTTCCTGGTGTCGATGCTGGGGCCCATAGCCGCCACGGTGGTGAAAATGGCGGTGTCGCGTTCCCGGGAGTATCAGGCCGACCAATCCGGCGCCGAGCTCACCGGTGATCCGCTGGCGCTTGCCTCGGCGCTGCGCAAGATCTCCGGTGGGGTGCAGGCCGCGCCGTTGCCGCCCGAGCCGCAGCTGGCCAGCCAGTCGCATCTGATGATCGCCAACCCGTTCCGGGCCAGCGATCGGGTGGCGTCGCTGTTCTCGACGCATCCACCGATGGCCGATCGTATTGCGCGCCTCGAGGATATGGCCCGCTTCTGAGTAGCCGCTCGGTGGAGAGCTAGACCACCCGGCCGCTCAACGCAGCCAGCCTGTCGAGTACCGGAGCATCCGGGGCGACGGGCTGCGGGGCGCCGAACTTTCCTGATCGCGCGAACGCCCCGGCGAGTTTCTCCACGAAACCCAACGCGTCCTCGACCAAGTCGGCGGGCAGATCGGCGGGAACTCCGCTGGCTTGCGCCAGGTCCCAGCCGTGCGTCAGCAGATCGGCCATGCGGACCTGCAGTTGCCGGTCGCCGGTGGTGTGCGCGAACGGGCCGGGATAGGTCTGATCCAGCACGCCAGGCAACGTCAGCGCGTCACGCAACGCCTGTGCGGACAGCCGATACGCGGCCGCCGGCTCATCGGCGGCACCGCTGCTGATTCCGCCGAAGCGCCCGGAAAGCGAGTAGTTCACCTCGACGAGATGGTCGACCAGCTGTCGCAGATTCCACTCCGTGCACGGCGTCGCGGTATCCCATTGATCGGGACGCACCGCCGCGATTATCGCCTCGATGGCTGTCGAGGCGCGCGTGAAGTCCTCCGCGCTCATCTGTGCCCGATCTTCTTCGCTCGCGCTCATCAGCGGTACACCATGACGGTGGTTGTGCCGTGCGCCACCAGCCTGCCCTGGGAGTCGACGACCTTGCCCTCGGCCGTCGCGACCCGGCGGCCTGGGTGCAGCACCGTGCCCGTCGCGATCAGTCGCTCGCCGTCGACCGGGACGGTGCGCACGTAGTTCACCTTGAGTTCCAATGTCCCATAACCGATTCCGGGCTCCAGTGTGGAGTGCACCGCACAGCCCAGCACCGAGTCCAGCAGCGTGGCGCAGATGCCGCCGTGCAAGGTGCCCAGCGGATTGGCGAACTCGGGCCGGGTGACCACGCTGAACGACACCGTCCCGAACTCGATGTCCTCCAGCCGCATGCCGAGCAGACGGGCGATGGGAGGCATCCCGTCTACCGTCCCGCCCATGCTGCGGAGCAGCTCCAGCCCGGACAGGCTCTCGATTTCCGTGGTCATGGCCACCCTTCCGCGTAGACTGATTGGTCCATACCGACGGTAGCAGGGCATAGACCAATTGGTCCATATGAGTGAGGAGGGTGAGGTGGCGCCCGGTCCACGGCAGCGGTTGATCGACAGTGCGATCGCCATGATGCGCGAGCGCGGTGTGCACGCCACCGGCCTTGCCGACCTACTCAAACGCAGTGGCACCGCACGTAACTCCATCTATCAGCACTTCCCGGAGGGCAAGGCCGAACTCATCGCCGCGGCCGAGCGGGAGGCCTCCGGACTGGCCAACGGTTTCCTCGATGCGCTGCGCGCTCGTGGTGATGCCGAATACCTGCTCACCAAGTTCATCGGATGGTGGGTCAATCAGCTGCAGACGCACGACTTCGACACCGGTTGCCCGCACGCCGCGGCCGCGCTCGCCGGTCCGGGGGAGGCCCAGATCCGGGCCGCCGCCCACGACGCCTTCGTGGGAATGCGCGTTCGGCTCGCGGAGTCTTTTCGGGATTCCGGGGTGCGTGAGGGGGTTGACAGCCTGGCTTCACTGGCCGTCAGTGCGATCGAGGGCGCACTGTTGCAAGCGCAGGCCGCGCACTCGGTGCAGCCCTTGCGTGAGGTGGAAGCTGAGCTGATCGCCCTCATCCGCGCGCGGACGGACTGACGGCGAAAGTCTTTACTGCGCTTCGACTTCCGAGAGGTTAGTGGGCACATGGAACGGCGGGGTGCTCTTGCCGATCACCCGGTACCGATTCCAGGGGTCGGGATCGCCGATGAACGCGTCCCGGGCGCTGTGTGAGGTGCGGATGGTGGCCTTGACGCGAGCCTCGTCACCGACGATCTCGGTCAGCCGCGCGTTCGGCCTGATGCGGCCGATCCAGCGAAAGACGCCGTCGATCGGCTCGCTATAGCCCTTGAGTTCCAGCTGCACGGGGATATCGACACCACGAACGGTGACCGTCGCGTCGCCGATGTAGTCCGAATCGTCATGCGGGCTGTGGGTGAAGACGCTATTGGCGTCGTCCTGGCGGGAAAGGCTCATGACGCTCCGTCCGGCTTGGTTGCCTCTTGACAATCGGGACGCCGTCCCGACAGACTCGCTCACATAGTCGTAACAGACAGTACCCCATACTTTTGGATACGGATACTTAATCTTGGCTGATCAGAAGGCAGTGACGTGACGTCCAGCAGCTACAAAGACATCAACTACGCCGACTATGAGTTCACCCCGGCCATCACCGTGGACGGTCGAGTGCCTAGCCGCCGCCGGAAGGTGGGAGACCGGCTGCACACCGCCCGCCGATTGCTTTTCGAGGCAACCGAACTCAGCTATGACCCTGAGCTGGATATCGACTGGGATGCGCCGCTGGACTCGGGGAAACATTGGCTGGCTGCTCATCGGGTGTCGATCTACGGGACCCCGGAATGGGACACGCTCTCGGACGCGCGGCAGGGTGAATTGGCGCGCCGGGAACTGGTCAGCCTGCTCAGTTTCGTGATGGATGCGCAGGGGGCACTGGCCTCGTTGATGTTCCGCGACGTCATCGAGGGCAACACGCTCGCCGATGACTACACGCGGTTTCTGTTGGCCAGTGTCCGCGACATCAGCCGTAACGCCACCATGGTGGGCCGGCTGATCAACAAAACGGGGTTGGAACTGCAGCCCGCTCCGATGGCCGTGCAGCGCCTGCAGCGATTCTGTGTGCCGCTCATACCGCACGGTCCGCTGGGTCGCGGCTTCATTCTGTTGTTACACAGTCTGATTCATCAGTTGATGGTGGAGTTGGAGGCCGACGAGCTGGCCCAGCCTGTGGTTCGCCAGGTCGCGAAGATCTGTGTCCTGGTGAGTCATCGTCAGCTGGAATTCGCCGAGGATGAGCTGTACCGGGCCGTGCAGTCGCGCAGGTATCTGCCGGCGGCGGGGGCCGATGCGTCGCTGGCGATGTTGACGGTGCTGACGACGTCGTTGATCGTCCGGCCGCAGGTCTACCCCGGCGTGGGCCTGACTTCGCGAACGGGGCGTCGTGCGGCCGCGCGCAGCCACAACATTCGTCACCGCAACGCGGTATTGCTGAGTCGATACTTCGACGTCGCCGAGGACGCGGGCATGTTCAGAACCGGCACCGCCAGGGCAATTCTCGGAGGTCACGGCCTCCTCTGACGGGCATTGACAAACCGGCGTGCCAGGCCGAGACTCAGATTAGCGGTATAGCAAGTAACGGATACTTAAAGTAATGCACAACTGGAGGGCGGGACAATGACGACCATCGACCAGCCGAGGGCTCTGCACGAGGCCGGCGCCTCGTCGGTGCGGGGCAAGTCCGTGGGGGAGCGGGAAAAGACTGCGCAGCGGCTATTGCGTTCGGCGGCTGACCGGGCATACGACGGTGAGGTTGACATCGACTGGGATGCCCCGCCGGTGCCCGGCCTTTACTGGGCCACCCCGCACCGCACCTCCCTATATGGAACCAAGCTGTGGGACAAGCTGACTCAGGAACAACGTATCGAGCTGACCCGTCACGAGCTCGGTTCGGTCTTGAGTTTCGGCATATACGTCGAGACCGGGCTCAGCGCCATGCTGTGGCGGCAGGTGGTTGAACAGAACGGGGGAGCGACCGACCATGGCCGGTACGCGCTGACCGAGGTCAGTGAGGAAGCCCGCCATTCCACGATGTTCGGACGCCCGGTGAACAAGATGGGCATCGAGCCGTACACCTACCCCAAATTTGCGACACGCGTCATCAGGCTGCTCGGGTTGGTGCCGTTGGGACCCTCGGGGCTGGGGAACCTGCTGCTGGTCGAGGAAGTGCTGGACCGTGCGCAGCGGGAAACGATGATGGATGAGACGGTGCAGCCGCATGCGCGCCAGCTCATGAAGATCCACGTGTTGGAAGAGGCGCGGCATATCACCTATGCGCGTGAGGAACTGGTGCGGCAGATCGCCGAGCGGGGACCGGTCTCCAACGCGATTCACCGGGCGATCTTCGCGCTATCGGTGATCGGTGTTTATCCGGTGCTCTTCAACCCGAAGGCCTATCGATCGGTGGGCATCCACCCGCTGCGGGGATTCTTCGCGTTCCTGACCTCGCCGCACTATCGCGAGAACGCGACCTGGGTTTCGGAGCCGCTGATGCGCTTCATGCATGAGATCGGATTCCTGGATGGCAAGCTCACCGGCCGGCTGTTGCGGATGTCGCGCGCGATGCCGGAAGACATTCTGGCCGAGATCAAGGCGCGGTAAACGGACGCGCGAACTGGCTCATTGCCGGCGCAATGGGCCGGTTCAGCCATGTCAAGGTCCCTCAGCGAAATAGAAAGAGATTGCGCCACATGACTGTTACCGAGACCTCGTACGAAGGACAGCGGCCCGATACCGTGAGCGAGAGCGGTTCATCGGCGCCCATCCGGATACGTGCACTGATTGTCGGGACGGGCTTCTCCGGAATCGGGGCGGCCATCGCCCTGCAGAAGATGGCGGTGCCGTTCCACATCCTCGAAAAGGCCGGGGAGATGGGCGGAACCTGGCGCGATAACACCTATCCCGGTGCGGCCTGCGATGTCCCGACACACCTGTACTCATTCTCGTTCGAGCCGCGATCCCATTGGGACCAGCTGTTCTCCCGGCAGCCCGAAATTTTCGACTACCTCAAGGAAGTGGCCACCACCTACGATCTCTACCGGCACGCCACCTTCAACACGAGGGTCACCCGCGGCTATTGGGACGAGGACGAATACCGCTGGCATGTCTTCACCGAGGGCGGGCAGGAGTACATCTGCCAGTTCCTCATCTCCGGTGTCGGCGCACTGCACATCCCGAGCATCCCGGAGATCGACGGCCTGGACCGCTTCCAGGGTCCCGTCTTTCACTCCGCGCAGTGGAACCACGACTATGACCTGACCGGCAAGAGGGTTGCCGTTATCGGGACGGGTGCCAGCGCGATTCAGTTCGTCCCCGAGATTGTCGGGAAGGTCGGGGAGCTCAAACTTTTTCAGCGCACACCGCCGTGGGTGCTACCGCGCACCAATATCGAGTTCAGTCCACTGGTCAAACGCGCGTTCGCCCGCGTTCCGGGATTGCGTGCGCTGTTCCGCAGCGGCATGTACTTCGGCGCGGAAGCGGGCGCGTATGCGATGAACCGGCGCCCGGCCCTGCTGAAAGGTGTTGAGCTGCTGGGCCGTGCGTACATCAAGAGTCAGATCTCCGATCCCGGGGTACGCCGTAAGGTCACCCCCGACTACCGGGCCGGATGTAAACGTCTGCTCGGATCGGCCACTTACTACAAGGCCATCGACAATCCGAAGACCGAATTGGTCACCGAGTCCATCGCGCGGGTGACCGCCGACGGCGTCGTCACCGGTGACGGAGTCGAGCGCAAGGTCGATGCCATCATCTTCGGCACCGGATTCCACGTCACCGACTCGTACAAGTACCTGGACCTCAAGGGGCAGGGCGGCGAGGACCTCGGCGATCGATGGTCGACGGAAGGCGTCACCGCACATCGCGGCATCACCATCGCCGGCATGCCCAACCTGTTCTTCCTGCTGGGGCCCAACACCGGCCTGGGCCACAACTCGATCGTGTTCATGATCGAGTCGCAGATCCACTACGTCACCGAGGCGATCAAACAGGTCGATGAGGCCTACGCTCAGGCGATCGTGCCCACCCGGGAAGCGCAGGATCGGTTCAACGCCGAGGTTCAGCGCAAGCTACAGGGATCGGTGTGGAACAGCGGCGGCTGCCAGAGCTGGTATCTGGACGAGCACGGCCAGAACCGGACGCTGTGGTCCGGATTCACGTTCGAATACTGGTCGCAGACAAGGAAAGTCGATCCCACCGAATACGAGTTCGCGGGAGCGGTGCGTCCTGCCGTACGCAAGACCATCCCGCTCGCGAACGGTCCCCGGCAGACCTCGCCAAGCATGGCCGCACAGTAGTCCGCCCAAGAGAAGCGAGAAACGATGAAGAACTTCGATAACAAGGTCGCTGTAATCACCGGTGCGGGTTCGGGTATCGGCCGCAGCCTGGCGCTGGCACTGGCGCAGCGCGGTGCGCGATTGGCGCTCTCGGACATCGACACCGCCGGAGTGGCCGACACCGCCGGCCGCTGCGAGAAAGCGGGCGCGACGGCCATCCCGTTTGAACTCGACGTGGCCGACCGGGCTGCCGTCTACGCCCATGCCGTCGACGTCAAGAACGAGTTCGGACAGGTGAACCTGGTGTTCAACAACGCCGGGGTGGCACTCTCGGCCGACGTCAAGGACATGGAATGGGATGACTTCGACTGGCTGATGAACATCAACTTCTGGGGTGTGGCGCACGGCACCAAGGCGTTTCTGCCGCACCTGATCGAATCGGGTGACGGCCACCTCGTCAACGTGTCATCGGTATTCGGGCTGATGGGCATACCGTCCCAAAGTGCATACAACGCGGCCAAATTCGCGGTGCGTGGCTTCACCGAATCGCTGCGCCAGGAGATCCGGGCGGCAAAATATCCGGTCGGGGTCACCTGTGTGCATCCCGGAGGCATCAAGACCAACATCGCCTCGAACGCGCGTGGCATACCCGACGGCGTGGACCGGGAGACCGTCCGAAAAGGATTCCAGCTCATGGCGATCACCCGGCCTGATTCGGCGGCCCGGATCATTTTGCGGGGGGTCGAGAAGGACCGCCCGCGCGTTCTGATCGGTCCGGACGCGCGCGTGTTCGATGCCATTCCGCGCATCATCGGGCCGCGTTACGAGGACCTGATGGCGCCCTTCTACGGAATGGGCAAATACGGTGTGGGCAAGAAGATCGCGGCCCGCTTCGGCATCGAATTGTAGGGGCATCGCCGATGACAGACACAGTCGTGCCCGATACGCCCAAGGTGACCGGAAACCCTCATGTGCACGCGCTGGAGGTCGTCGAGATCATCAGGGAGACAGGAGATGCCGTCTCCCTGGTGTTCGAGGTGCCGGACGCGCTCGCCGACGCGTTCCGCTACCGGCCGGGCCAGTTCCTCACCCTGAAAATCCCGAGCGAACAGACGGGCTCGGTGGCGCGCTGCTACTCGCTGTCCAGTTCTCCCCATCTCGACGACGACCTGGTGGTGACGGTCAAGCGCACGCCCGGCGGATACGCGTCGAACTGGTTGTGCGACAACGTCGGTGTGGGTGATCGCCTCACCGTACTCACACCGTCCGGGGTGTTCGTTCCGCGCTCGCTGGACAGCGACTTCTTGCTGATCGCCGCGGGCAGCGGCATCACCCCGATGCTGTCCATCGCCAAGTCGGTGCTGCTCGGTGGCGTCGGAACCGTGTATCTCTTCTACGCGAACCGCGACGCACCGAGCGTGATCTTCGGCGCCGAGATCGACGACATCATGGTGGAGTTCCCGGACCGGTTGCGGGTCGTGCACTGGCTGGAAGCCGATCGCGGCCTGCCCACCCGTGACGCCATGTCCGAACTCTTCGCCGCCTACACGCGGTACAGCACCTACATCTGCGGTCCGGCGGCCTTCATGGACGAGGCGCGCGCCGCGCTGTCGGCGGTCGGCATGCCCGCCAATCACATTCATCTCGAGCTCTACCAATCACTGACCGGTGATCCGTTCGCCGACATCGTGATTCCGCAAAGCGGCGGCGACGCGGCCCAAGCGACCGTGGAACTCGATGGTGCGCGGGTCACCGTCGAGTGGCCCCGAAACACTCCGTTGCTCGACGTGCTGCTCGCGCGGGGCATCGATGCGCCGTACTCGTGCCGGGAGGGCGCGTGTAGCGCCTGCGCCTGCACCGTGCGCGGCGGCGAGGTGCGGATGCTGCGCAACGACACCCTCGTCGACGCCGACCTCGCCATGGGGTTGACCCTGGCCTGCCAGGCCGTGCCGGTCACGGACCGCGTCGATATCGCCTTTGACCAGTAGACGCGAGATTGCGCGCGAACTTGGATAGGGTCACGGGATGCGAATCCTGCCCATCCTTGGCGCTGTGACCAGCGCCGTCGCCGCCGTGATGTTGGCGGGCGCGGCTTCCGCCGACCCGGACACCCCGAACCCGCTGGATCCGTCCGGGCTGCCGAACGTCAACGGGCTCACCCCGGTGTCACCGCTGGAGTACAGCACGCTGGCCGATACCGCCTACGGCTTCACCATTCCCGGCGGAATCTCGTGCCTGATCAAACGCGCCGACGCCAGCTATGGCTGCAGCGGTCCGCTGCCAGGTGCCCCGAATGGCGCGAACCTGGTCAGCGGCAGCAACGCACCCGGTTTCGCCAGCACGGACCGGCCGATCTACGGCATGGGCGGGGAGCCGTTCAAGCCGCTGCCGCCGGGCTCACGGCTGAGCTACCGGGAGGTCAGCTGCGGTCTGGACGGCGGGGGCACCCTGACCTGCGTCAACAATCGCTGGCAGAACGGATTCGTGGTCGGACCGGGTGGCAGCTACACCACCTAGCGGCCGGTTAGATTGGTCTGCATGCGTCTCGGGTACCTGCTGATCGCCGTCGTGTGCGGTGTCGTCCTCGTTGGCTGCGATCGGGGAGAAACCCCGCGGGAAACCGCTTCCCCGGAATCGGCCGCGGCGACGACGACCACGTCGGCGTCCGCGGCCATCGCCGATCCGGGTGCCGAGGCTGTCTGTCCCAAACATGGCGGGCGCTGGGATCCGGCACAGGGTTGCGTCATCGACGAGGCCACGCCGCAGGCGACCCAGCACTTGGTGGTCCCCGTGCAGTGGGACTCGTCGTTCCCGGAGCTGCAGCAGGCGGTCGACGACACGGTGGCGAACATTCGCGCCGGCTTCCGCAAGTCGGCCGAACGTGCCGGGGCGCCACCCGACGGCAAGCCCTGGGCGCTTCAGGTCAGCTTTGAGGCGTATCAGGGCAAGGGGGCGCACCCCTCCGACAGCGTGCGGTTCTCGATCAGTGAGTCTCTGGGCGGCTACCACCCCGGATTCGCGTTTCGCACCCTCGCCTTCGATCGCACCACCAAACAGGCCATCACCCTGGACACGCTATTGATCGATCCCGCGGCGGCACTACCCAAGATCGCCGCGCTGGTGCGCAGCGATCTGCGCGCACAGCTTGGCGGCGTCGGCACCGAATTCGTCGACACCGGAACGGCTCCCGAGCCGGGGAATTTTCAATACTTCACGCTGGACGGCGACGCGCTGCTGTTCTCCTTCGAGCCCTACCGAGTGGCGGCATATGCCGAAGGGCCGATGCAGAGCCGGATAGCGCTCTCCGAGCTGCACGATGTGGTGAAACCCGAGTACCTGCCGTCCTGATCAGAAACCGGTGCCGTGCACCTCATGGCCGGGTGTCTCGGCCATGAGGCCCCGGTAGGCCTGCTCCACGGTGGAGCCCTGATTGATCACGCCGTCGACCTCCCGGGCGATCGGCATCTGGATGCCGTACTCGTCGGCAAGGGTCATCACCACCGAGGAGGCCTTCACGCCCTCGGCCACCTGGTTCATCGATTTGATGATCTCGTCGATGGTCTTGCCCTTGCCGATCTCCTCACCCACATGCCGGTTGCGGCTGCTGGAGCTCGTGCAGGTGACGATGAGATCACCCAAACCTGCCAGGCCGGGGAAGGTTTCGGGATTGCCGCCCATCGCCACACCGAGTTTGGTCATCTCCCGCAGGGCCCGCGCGATCACCATGGCACGGGTGTTCTCGCCGATGCCGATCGCGTAGCCCATGCCGCTGGCGATGGCGAAGACGTTCTTGAGCGCGCCCGCCATCTCGACACCCACCACGTCGTTGGTGCTGTACACGCGGAAACGGGAGGTGCGGAAGAGCTCACCCAGGCGGGCGGCCTGGTGCTGGTCGGGCATCGCGACCACACCGGCGGCCGCATATCCACGGGCCACCTCCTTGGCGATATTGGGACCGGCCAGGATGCCCGCCGGGTGCCCGGGCAGGACCTCCTCGATGATCTGCGACATCCGCATCCGTGAGCCCTGCTCAAGGCCCTTGACCAGCGAGACGATGGGCACCCACGGGCGTAGCGATTGCCCGATCTCGGTGAGCACCTCGCGGAAGCTGTGCGAGGGAACCCCCATGATCACCACGTCGGCCTGCTCGATGGCCTCATGCAGATCCGAGGTGGCACGCAGACTCTCGGTCAGCTCCACCTCGTCGCTCAGGTATCGCGAATTACGGTGCCGTTCATTGATATCGGCGACGGTCTCCGGCGACCGGGCCCACTGCAGCGTAGGGCTGCGCCGCGCCACAATCGAGGCCACCGTGGTGCCCCAGGATCCGCCACCGAGGACGACGACTTGCGGTTCGCGAAGTGCTGCCATGGTCGCCAGGGTATGGGCCAGATGCGCCGCGAATATGCACTTCGGCAATATGAGTGGGGTGTTGATTGATGTGACGCTCACAACGGGGTTGAGCAGCATGGCCGCCGATGCCGCCGGGGCCGAGGAATCAGGTTATGCCGGCATCTGGACCTTCGAGGGTGCACACGACCCGTTCCTGCCGGTACTGCTGGCCGCCGAGCACACCAAGAACGTCACGCTGGGCACCTCGATCGCCGTCGCTTTTGCGCGAAACCCGATGCTGCTGGCGAATATTGGTTGGGACCTGCAGGCGTATTCGGGTGGCCGGTTCATCCTGGGGCTCGGTACGCAGATCAAGCCGCACATCACCCGCCGGTTCGGAATGCCGTGGAGCCGCCCGGCCGCCCGCATGCGGGACATGGTGCTCGCGGTGCGGGCCATCTGGCAGTCGTGGCAGAAGCGTGGGCCGTTGGACTATCGCGGTGAGTTCTATCAGAACACCCTCATGACACCGATGTTCATGCCCGATCCGGCCGAGGTGAGTGCCTTTGGCCCGCCGCCGATCTGGCTGGCGGGCGTCGGCAGCGGGATGACAGAAGTGGCGGGGGAGGTGGCCGACGGGTTCATGTCACATCCGTTCTGCACACCCGACTACCTTGCCCAGGTTACCCGTCCCACCCTGGCCCGCGGCGCGCTGAAATCGGGAAAGATGCTTGCCGACATTCAGATTCATCACTCGCCGATGCTCGTCATCGGGCGCGACGACACCGAGCTGGCCGGTGCGCGCGCCGCCGTACGCAAGCAGCTGGCGTTTTACGGGTCCACACCGGCCTATTGGCCCATCCTGGAACTGCATGGCAGGGCAGAGGTTGGCCCGAAGCTGAAAGAGCTTTCCAAGCGGGGCGAATGGGATGCCATGGCCGCTCTGATCGATGACGAGTTTGTCGACACGGCGACCGTCACTGTTACCGACCCGGGCCAAGGTGCGCGCGAATTGCAGGACCGCTACGGCGATCTGGTGCACCGGCTGGGCTTCAACACCCCGTACCAGCCGGACCGCGCGCTGTTGGCAGAGCTGCTGGCTGCCTGCCGCTCCTGAGGTGCACGCCAATGTCATCTCGGCGCTAGGCGGAGCTGACCGCGACCCCGGCGCCCAGCCCGGCGATCATGAGACCGCCCGCGCCGCCAACCGCCTCAAGGCGCTTGGGCGAGCGGGCGAACCAGTCGCGGGCACCGGCGGCCAGCAGTGCCCAGCAACTATCGGACACCATGGCCATCGCGACGAACATCAGGCCGAACACAAAAATCTGTGCCGTTACCGAGCCCGCGGCCGGGTCGGCGAACTGTGGCAACACCGCGGCGAAGAACAGCGCGGTCTTCGGGTTGGTGATACCGACGAGGAATCCTTGCCGGAACACCCGTTGGCGGCCGACGACGGCCGGCTGGCGGGCGTGGAGCGCCTCCGCGAGCGACTTGCGGTCTCGAAATGCTTGCACGCCAAGATAAATCAGGTACGCCGCGCCGGCCAGTTTTACCGCCGTGAGCGCCCACGAGGAGGCGGCCAGTAGTGCGCCCAACCCGGCTGTGGTCAGCACCAGGAACACCGCGGTACCGGCGGTGTTCCCCAACACGCTCATCAGACCGGATCGACGGCCCAAACTGAGCGAGCGGCCCACCGTGAACAGCACGCTGGGGCCGGGGATCACGATGAGCGCATACGCCACCACCGCAAACCCGATCAGATGCGTTGGCGAGACGGCGGGAATCATCGATCGATTCTGCTACCGGTAGTTCACGAACTGCAACGCGATATCCAGATCGGAGCCCTTCAGCAGCGCGATGATCGCCTGCAGATCATCGCGCTTCTTGCTCGATACCCGGATCTCTTCACCCTGGACCTGCGACTTGACGCCCTTGGGACCTTCGTCGCGAATGATCTTGTTGATCTTCTTGGCGTTGTCGGTGTCGATGCCCTGCTTGAGCGTGCCGGTGAGCCGGTAGGTCTTGCCGCTGGGCTGCGGATCACCGGCATCGAAGGCCTTCATGCTGATGTCGCGGCGCACCAGCTTCTCCTTGAAGACGTCGACGGCCGCCTTCAGGCGTTCCTCGGTGGAGCTGACGAGCTCGATGGCCTCGTCGCCCTTCCAGGCGATGGTGGTGTCGGTGCCACGGAAGTCGAAGCGGGTGGCCAGCTCCTTGGCGGCCTGGTTCAGCGCGTTGTCGACCTCCTGGCGGTCGATCTTGCTCACGATGTCGAATGATGAATCAGCCATGACTGCTCCCTCTTTTCCGGTCTTCGCATGTTCCGTATCCAGTCGGTTTGCGTTAGCCCGACCCTATCGTTGTATCCTGCATCGTCTGATAAGGCGGGTTGCCCGAGCGGCCAATGGGAGCGGACTGTAAATCCGTCGGCTTACGCCTACGCAGGTTCGAATCCTGCACCCGCCACAGTGGTCAGGCCCCCTCTCGAGGGGGCCTGACCTATTCCATCGGGCGGTAGGTTCCGCGCGACGGCGACTGGTCAGGCCACCGAATCCAGATACGCCGATGTCACGCCGGGCAGCGTGCGCAGCCGTTCGGCGAAGTCACTGAACTCCGGGCTGGCGGGCGCGGTGACCACAAAGATCGACCGGAGTTCCGGCGGAACGGTGTCCGGATTGGTGTAGAGCGGCACGATGCGGTGTCCCGCGGACGCGACGGCCTGCACGATCGGCGTCGCGGAGTTGCGGCCGCCGGGGTGTTCCCTCAGGTCATGCGCGGGTCCGGGCTCGACCAGCAAGATCAGATCGACGTCGGGGCCCGCCGTGCCGGCGGGTGCCTGAATTGTCATGGTCATCACCTCCCTGAATCGACGTGCACTCTTTATGCACGATCAAAACGGCGCTCAGGTTCACAGTGTGGTGCCGTGAGTGGACGGGCGGGTGGCACCATCGCTGCACGGGCCTACGGCTCGCTGAGCGTGACGATGGCCCCGGCCTTGAGCGCCGCGCTGTCCGGGACGGCCTAGCTGGCGGTGACCGTGAGCTGATCTTGTCCCTCGGCGATATGTGCGGTGGCATGAAAGGTCTTCCCGGTGTGCGACACGAGGAATCGATAGTCACCGGCGACCGGCGCGGAGATGACCACCTCACCCCAGTCGTCGGCCACCATGGCAATATCGTGGACCTCGCCGGGCGCCGCGTCGATGCTGATCACAGCACCGGCCATCGGACGCCCGGCGGAGTCGCGAAATGAGACGCCGACCACGTATCCTCCTGTGTCCGGATTCTCTGATTACCTGAAATGCCTTGTCACATACCGTTGTTCTTCCACGTCGACATGTTGTTGAAGACGGCGCTGTTGATCCGGGTGGCCGAGTTGCCTGAATTGGCACCATTGGTGTGAATGCCTACGCCATAGCGGTTGCCGTTCTGCAATACCCACACCGGTGAGCCGCTCTGGCCGCCCGTGGTGTCGATGTCGTAGGTGATGACGCGGTCGGAGACCGACTTGGTGCGTTGCGCCATGAACCACTGCTCACCATTCTTCTCGCCGGGGTACCCGGACAGGTTCAGTGCGGAGGCCTTCAGGAAATCGTCATTGCGGGTAGCGAAACCGAAGTACCCCGTCTGATCGCCGGGACGCGACGACGCCGGCAGGATGATCGCGCCATAGTCGTTGTCGCGATTCTGATTCTGGGTCCAGCCGGTGACGCTGCGGAAGGCGGCGCCCACGTGAGTGCCGAATGGGCGGGTCCCGGCATTGCGCCCTGGAATCACCTGGATCGAGCGCACCCATCCGCCATCGGCATGCATGTAGACGCAGTGCCCCGCCGTCACCACGGTGCGGGGCGCGATCAGCCAGCCCGTTCCGACATAGGTGCGGTTGTTGGCGGAGGTGATGATCAGGTGGCAGATCGCACGCCAGGGGAACGTGGTGGTGTTGGTGACCCGAACACGATCATCGGTACCGATGATGATCTCGGCGCGGTTGGCCAACTCGGGGTAACTCCCCAGAATGGCGTCCAATGGCGCAAGCTCCGACTCGTCGGTGCTCACTGCGTCGGGGGAGCCCAGTTCACTGATTGTGGATTCACCATGGGCTTGGGTTGCGGCGTTGGTGGTCTCGGTATCGGCGTCGCTTGCTTGCGCCGAAGGTAGTTCGTGTTCGGTGACAGCGGCCGCGCCGGCGGACCCAGAAATTTCGTACTCGGTCTCGGACGGCTTGTGATTCGTCGACTTGACTGCGGTGGCCATTTTGTCTCCTGCGTAAGGTGAGTTCGAGCTAGGACGTGTTCATCCTGTTCGGCATCGCAGCCTGATTCACGCGTAGTGCGGTACTCGATCTCACACTGCGGGAGCAGTTTTCGTGTTCAGTTCTGGGTTGCGCGCGCGGCCGAGACGATTGCCCACGCCACTTCCGGGTGCCTGATATCGCTGTGTGCACCGCTGAACGCGGATTGGCTGGCGTCGGCGATGATTCTGTTGGCGTCAAGCCGGTAGAACCGCCCGCGCTGGAAGTCGTACGGCTTTCCGGCGTCCGCGAGCTCGAGTGTCGTCGCGGCCGGGTCTTGCTGGTACCCGTCGTGACCCATTGCCCCCCAGCGGAACCAAGGGTCTTGTCCGGCCTGGGCGTCCTGCCGCGCAAGCATGCTGGCCGCCGGATACCACCAGCCGACCGCGCGGTCGGCGGCGGTGAATGTCGACAGCAGCGGCCCGTCCACGCGCTCTTCGAGCCCGGCGAGACCGCCGGGCCCGCGGCCCGGATCGAAGAGCAGCTGACGATTGAAGGTGAAATGCGAGAAGGCGCCCTGGATCAGGGTGAGCGACTTGACGGGGCTGGTGCCGGCCTCCGGAAGCCCTGCCAGCGCGTAGGAGACCAGCCGCGCCCCGAAACTGTGTCCGATCAGGTGTATGCGGGGCGGGCCGCCCGGTCCCGACAGTGTGCCCAGCAGCGGACCAAGGCCGTGCTGGCCGATGACTCCCGCACGGTTCTTCATCTCGTAATAGCTCATCGTGCGCAGGATCTCGCGCGCCCCCGACCACAGCGCGGCGAAGGGATTGCCAAGTCCCTGTGCGGCACCCGTCGACTTCGGTGCCATGGCGGCAGCTTGCCCGAACACCGCGAGCGGATCGCCCTTCACGATGTCCGACTCGCCGCTGTCCTCCGGTGACTGCGCGGCAGTGGTGACGAGTCCGGCGGCCAAGGTGTGAAACTCGATGAGCTTGGCGGACTGCTGCGGTTTCTCATCGAGCAGCTCGCCCATCTTTTTCAGCTGCGCGTCCTGGCCGGGGAAACCCGGTGCCAGCGCCGCGGCGAGCTCGGCGCCCGTGGACGGTACGGGTGGCGCGCTATCCGGGCTGTCGTCGGGCAGCAGCACCGATGGCCAGTTGATTCCCGCGACGGCCACACCGGCGGTATCTGCGCCGAGCTGATCGGCGATCAGCGAGAACATCGCGGTGTAGAGCTGGCGCGCGGAGGCCACACTGTTGTTCCATCCGTGCGACATCAGGAACAGATCGGTGATGCTTCCGTTCGCGACGGCGGCCGGCAATCCGCCGTCGCCGTCACCGGTGGCGTCGTTGAGCGAGCCGTCGGCGTTGAAATCCGGTTCGTAGTAGGGCAATCCTTTGATGGTTGTCATGATGTACTCGCTCGTCTTCAGGTGTTGGATAGTGCGCGCATCAGGTCGACAAGACCGGCGCCCTGAAAGAACTCGTGGCGCCCCAAGTCGACGGCCGACTTCAGGAAGATGTCCTTGACCTCTTGTGGTTTACCCACGAACTCCGTGCGAGCCGACAAGAACGCGGCGATCGCACCCGACACATGCGCGGCGGCCATCGAGGTGCCGCTGTCTTCGATGTAGTTGGCGGCCCCCTCGGTGCCGTCGTCCTTCAACACGTCAATGCCCTTGGCCATGAGACCGGTTGCCGCGGAAGTTATTCGCTCACCGGGGGCCACCAGGTCGGGTTTGCGCCGGCCATCGAGAGTCGGCCCCTTTGAGGAGTCGAAGGTGACCCCGCTGGTGTGCGGCCGGTACCGGTGGACCGAGCCGACGGTGATCGCGGTGGCGGCATTCCCGGGGTCGGTGATGGTAGAGAGCTGACCGTAGACATCGGTCGCTGTTCCCATGATCGCGGCGCCCACACCGGCCGCCGCGGTGCCGGCCCCGAGGTTTCCGGCGCTCACGACACAGACCACCCCGGACCCGGTGAGCAGATCGAGTTCGCGGCACAGCGGGCTTTGGCCCGCCGCGTAGTCCCTTGGCATCCAGCCGCATCCCAGAGACAGATTCACGCCGTGGATCTGTAAGTCATTGCCGTAGCTGTTGATCTCGCGCACGTAGTTGAGGGCGTCGATGAGCACGCTCGACAGGGTCTTGCCGTCGTCGTCGAGCACCTTGAGGCTCACCAGGTTGGCGTGTGGAGCCACCCCGGACAGCCGCGACCCCTGCGCCAGTACCCGCGGTACCCATTCCGGTAGCCCCTCGGCAGTCGGTTGAGTGGATGCGATCCGGATGAGTTTCGGATCGGTGGGGGATTCGCCCGCGATGATGCCGGCCACATGGGTGCCGTGTCCGTAGACGTCGACAAGCGGCCCCTTCGAAACACCTGGGGTAAGCGTGAAGTCCTTGTGCAGCGGTCTGACACAGTCAGCGGTGAGGGTGCCGTTGGCCGCGAAATGCGGGTGCTCGGCATCGATTCCCGAATCCAGCACCGCCCAGACGACACCGGTTCCACCGGAGCCATAGGTGCGGATCGCCGCATCGGCCTTGATCGTGGTGAGTGAGCGGTCCAGGTGTGCCTCAACCACCAGGTCGGGCCACACCCGCCAGATCAATTGCAGTGCTTGTTGTGCGCTTTTTGCGGTCGGGGACTTGGCGCCCCCGCGAACCAGACGCTGGATTTCATCAGGGGTGAGCATGCACCGCACATAGTGGCGCCCGACGGGCGTCGGTGTGGGTGGCTCGTCACGCAGTACTCGATGGAACATGTGCAGGAACTGATCGCGCACGTGCTTGGGGTCGATGCCGGTACCGACGAGAAGCTCGATCAGCACCATCCTGCGATCGTCATCGTCGGTGACCAAGGCGTTGGCCTCGGCGGGCGGTGCCGTCTGCGGGTCGGCCAGGACCATCGGGCTGATGACCGATGGCCGCTTGGGACCACGGGGCACGGGGCTAGTCATCGCACACCGAAGACATGAATCCGGTGGGGCTCATCTGATGATTGTGAACCCAAACGCCGTTGTCGGTCATGAGTATTCGCCTACTCGGTCGATCTGCCGGCCCATGTCGGTGTCCACGGTGCGAAAGGATTCGTGACGCCGTCCAGGGCGGCGGCCAGGGACGGGAAGTGCCGGAGCAGCACCGAACGCATCGAGTTGTTTCTCACCCATGCGAGGCCTTCCGGGGTGTAGATCTCGGGCCGGAAATCGGACGTGAAGAATCTGTCGCTTTCCAGCCGCCGGGACGCCATCAATACGAAGATTCGAAAGGCTGTGTCGCTGAAGCCAAATCCCTTCGGTTTGGGCTCCGCGTACAGTCCGATCATCAGATCCACCCGCTCCACATCGTCGCCGTATATCGCCGCGAGCTCCTTGGCCACCACCGGGTCGTCGGTGAGCTCGCCGAAAGACGACACCGGCCGCAGCCGCAGCATCCGGCGGAACTCGTTGTAGCGGGGGACGCCCCGCTCACGGACGCGAAGCACATCGATGGCTGCGAGGTCCAAAATGGACCCGTCCGGCCGCTCCAGACGCTGTAGATGGCGTGGGAAGTTATGCAGAGTCAGTGCGCCCGGGTGGGCGCGGCCGAACGAATAGATGATGTTCTCCAGTGGTGTCTCGCTGAAGCGGGCGCGCACGTATTGAACGGCGAGATCTGGCAATTCATGCTCGGCGAGCACGGAATCGTCAGACGCCGACCGCAGCACGAAACGGTCGGGAATGAGCGGGTGCATCCGGTACACCGCGACAAATTCTTCGGTCAGCGAATATGGCACGTTGTGCAGACTTGTCGGGGAGCCGGGTATGCCGCGTAGGAGAGCGTTATGCGGCTGACGCTGAAACAGGTTGTTCAGGCGCTCGCCGAGAATGCCGGACCAGTTGGTGTGCATCGCGAATACCGTGGTGGGGTGCCCGATTATCGCGGGAGTCCAGTCGATCGTGTGGATCTTCGCCATGAGCGCGGTGTTGACCAGACGGGCCTTGTCGTACAGCTCCTGATCGGACATTTCCGGATGGCAGGCAGCCAGATGCTCGCAGATCGCGTTGTGTTCCCGCATGAACAGCGAATGCAGGACGGCCAGACCGACCCAAAAGTTCGCGGCCGTCTCCGATGTGCTGGCCAGCGCCTCGACATCGGCAGGCGGCAGGCCCTGCCCGTCCATCCGCAGTGTGCCCCCGCTTCCGGAACGCAGTGCCTCGGCGACCTCGCGAGTGCCGCCGTAGACCTGCGATCCGTCCCACCAATGGGTGTCCTGCGTGACGAACGTCGGGGGGCCTGACGCGTCGGGGCACGGGTCGGGTGCGGTGCGGCGTATTTGCATCGGGCGTTGTGGCCACGGATCGCTGCCGTCGAGCGGCACGGACCATGGTTTGGTCTCGACGGTGTTGTGGCTGAACCAGTCGTGGACCTCGAACTGGATCCAGGCGGCGGCCAGTACGTTCAGCGTCGTCGCCGGAATGAACTCGTCGCGGGTCAGCAGCCTGCGACTGATCAGCCGCGGATTCGGGTCCAGGAGTTGTTCGGGGGGCTCGGGGAAAGTCTGGGCAAGGGGTGCGTTGCGCCCGAAGCGGCTGCCGACCGATCCCATCAGTGGGTGTTCAAGGTTGTTGTAGGTGCCGTCGACGGTCCGGGCGTTGCGGTAGTCGGTGTTCTCAGGCGGCGGTGATCCGCCAGGCGCCCGTCCCGTGTCGAACAGGTTGTCGGCTCGCAGCGCGTTGCGCAGCCCGATGAGTACCGCGATGCCGAATGCCGTGGGAAGCCGGGACCACCCGATCGACCGATCGATTCGTGTTGCGAGCCACGACGCCAGTGTGGTGGCCGATTTGGCGGCGTCATTCTTTTTCGCCATACCGGTAATGCTGACAAATTCCGGCGGGCCGGAACATGAGTATTGGGCTACTCGATCCTCGTGGAATTCGGGTTCCCGATAGCGCCGGGAATACCTCGCCGTTTCGCCTACATCGGCGTCAGCCGCGGCGCAGGATTGAGTAGTCGTGTACTCATGCGCGCACCTCCGGCATTCACGACACTGAGCGCATCACCAATACGGGAGGACTGGGCCGCGATGAGCACAACGGATGAATCGCTCGACCCCACGCGTACCTACCTCCCGTACAGCGAGGAGATGGACGCGACGCCTCCCGGTGAGGACGAAGCCATCGACAAGATCGTCAAAGTACTGCATACCAACAACGAACGCGCCTTCCGGAAGTACCGGCATGCTGTCCGGGATGCGCACGCGAAGAGTCATGGCATCTTGCGTGGCGAGCTGATCGTGTACCCGGATCTACCGCCGCACCTACGCCAGGGAATGTTCTCGACTGCTGGTGCGTACCCGGTCATCTGCAGGTTGTCCACCACGTCCGGCCTGCTGCGCAGCGACCGGATTCGGGGCGTGCGGGGCCTGGGTATCAAGGTTCTGGGTGTGAGTGGTCCGCGGACGCTCCCGGACGATGAGGCCACCACCCAGGATTTTGTGCTGGTTACGCACCGCGAGTTCCTGTTCGCGGACGCCAAGGCGTATCTGCGGCGGGGAATGCCGACGGCCTGGTTGCTGGCGCGCCTGCCGGACACCGCGCTGAGGTTGGGCAGCAACCTTCTGGGCGGGGTGGCGAAAATTCTTCCACGCGTGGGACTCTCACTCCCGGAATCGGTGGCGGTGTTCGTCCGTCCCAACACGCATATCCTGGGCGATACCTTCTACTCCTCGGCACCGCTGCGGTACGGGGAGTATGTGGCCAAACTCAGTTACGTACCCCTGTCGAAGTCCGTGCGGGACCTTGAGGGAGTGCTGCTGCCGGACGATATCGCTGACGACGAGTTCCGCCATCTGGTCTCAGAGTTCTTTCAGCACAACAGCGCTGAGTATGAATTGCGGGCCCAACTGTGCACCGATGCCAAGACGATGCCGCTCGAGGATGCCACCGTCGCGTGGCCCGAAACGGATTCCCCGCACCGGGGTATCGCCAAAATCATCTTCCCCGTGCAGGATTCATATGGCACCGCGCGGCAGGTTTTCGGTGACGATGTGCTGTCCTTCAATTCGTGGCGCGCTCTGGCCGCGCATCGGCCGCTGGGATCGATCAATCGATTGAAACTCAAGGTTTATGAGGCATCCAGCAACTTCAGGCATGAAAAGAACGGGGTGTCGCGGATGGAGCCGGCGGGGGTCCAGGATCTACCGGACTGAGAAGGTTGCGATGACAGTTTCGATCACCAAAATCGCCGGGCAGCAGAAGCCCTCCCACGGACCGGCTTACGCAAACCGCCATCGCGATCTAGACTCTTTTCCCATGTCGGGGAGCTGGCAGTTGCTCGACCGCCCAACCGAATTCGACGCCGTTCGCTCGACGCTGACGGACAGTGTGTCGTGCGGCGTGGTGTTGGTCGGCTCCGCCGGAGTCGGCAAGACGACCCTCGCGCGTACCGTCACCGACTCGTTGGGATGTCAGGTTCGCTGGGTGGCATGTACCGAATCGTCGCGGAGTATTCCATTGGGAGTATTCGCCCATTGGATACAGGCGACCGGATCGCGTGATCCGGCCGCGCTCATTGCCGCGGCACGGGAATCCATTGTCGCGTCGCCACATCCGATCATCGGAGTCGACGATGCCCATCTGCTGGACGACCTCTCCGCGACCTTGCTGCATCAGATAGCTGTCGGGCATGCCAGCCGGTTGGTCGCCACGGTGCGTAGCGGCGAGCCTGTTCCGGACGCGGTCACCGCGTTGTGGAAGGACGACTATCTACGCCGGTTCGAACTCGAGGCGTTCACCAAGGAGCAGAGTGTCGCACTGGTCGAATCGGTGCTCGGCGGTGCGCTCGAAGGGCTGAGCGCAGACGTGATGTGGGAGTCATCCGGTGGAAACCCGCTGTTCCTGCGCCACCTGGTGGAGGGCGCCGTTGAGGCCGGATCCCTCACCGCCGTCAACGGGGTGTGGCAGCTGCGCGGCAACACCGTCGTCCCCTCGGGCTTGGCCGCGCTGCTGGGAGATCGTCTCGAACAGTTGGACGGCGATGTACTCAACGTGCTCAAACTGCTGTCCCTGTGCGAACCGCTCAACCTCGACACGTTGTGCGAGATTGCCGGCGGTGACGCGCTGGACGGCGCGGAGCTCACCGGCTTTGTCCGTGTCGAAGCCGACGGCCGTCGTATCAACGTGCGGTTCAGCCATCCGATGCTGGGTGAGGTGATTCGGCGCAGGGTGGGCACCGCATCGGCCCGGCGCCTGCGTGGTCAGCTGGTACGGGCACTCCGGGAACGCGATATCGACTCGGCGGCCAAACGCATTCGGCTCGCGCAACTGTCCGTCGAAAGTGATGAAGTCACCGATCCGGCCCTGTTGGTCTCCGCCGCGAAGGACGCCGTATACCTGTCCAACCTTCCTGTCGGGGAACACTTGGCGCGGTGCGCGGTCGAACGCGATGGGGGTCTGCGCGCGGCCGAAGTGCTCTCGCGCGCGCTGCTGTGGCAGGGCCGGCCCGAGGAAGCCGAGCAGGCGCTCGCCGAGTTCGATCCGGACCAGCTCGATGAGCTTTCCCTGGTTCTCTGGGGCCTTCCGCTCGTCTCCATCGCGTTCTGGTCGATGGGCGATGTCCGGCGTGCGCACGAGCTGATGGCACTGCTGCGTGAACGGGTGCGGCATCCTGCCTTGAAACTCGTCGTCGACGCGACGGGCGCGGCTTTGGCCGTGCACGAGAACCAGTTCGATGACGGGCTTGCCGCCGCGACCGTCGTGCTGTCCGACCCGGAGGCTCCCCGGCAGGCCGTGGAATTCGCGGCATTCGGTATCGGGCTCGCGCTGCCTGTCGCCGGGCGTGGTGACGAGTTCGAGCCGATCGCGGCGAGATGTCGCGCACAGAAACGGTCCACCGACGGCATGATCGCGGTGATGGTGCGTTACTGCGACGTACTGGCACTCGTCTACACCGGGCAGCTCCAGCTGGCCGACCGCCGCGTTACCGAGTACACCGAGTTCTCCTCCGCTGGACAGTTTCTCGCGTGGGCGATAGCACGAATCATGGCGGGTCTGGTCGCCGTGCACCGTGGTGTATTCCCTACGGCGATCTCCTCCATCGAACAGGCGCTGGCGGCGCTCAACGCCGAGCGGCCGTTGCCGTGGCAGCTGCCCGCGCGACTACTGCTGGCGCGTGCCTACGCGGCGCTCGGGAAGGTCGAAGACGCGGAGCGTGTGCTGACCGAATCGGGCGAGCACGCGGGGCAGTTCGTCGCGCTGCATGACCCACAGCTGTTGATCGCGAAGTCGTGGCTGGCCGCCGCCCGCGGCGCGGACCGGTCGGCGGTGGATATCGCCCGTCGTGCGGCCGATGCCGCACACACCGCCGGGCAATACGCGGTGGAGGCCGAAGCGCTGCACCACTCGGCGCGGTTCGGTGACCGGACGGTGGCTCGCCGCCTGGAATCACTTGCCCCGCGGGTGCATGGTCCGCTGGTGGGGCTGTACGCGCGGCATGCGCTCGCCGTCGGCGCATCCGATTCCGCGGCGCTGGTTCAGATCAGCATCGAATTCGAGAATGCGGGCCTGCTGCTCTCGGCGGCCGATGCCGCTGCGCAGGCGGTAGCGCTGCTGAGTCGCAGTGGGGATCGAAGCAAGAGCGCCGAGTCCGCGGCGCGTGCGCTGCGGATCGCCGGCCAGTGTGGTGGTGCGGCCACGCCAGCCATCCGGGCCGCCGCGCGTCCGCTGCCGGTCACCGCGCGCGAGCGTGAGATCGCGGCCCTGATCGGTGAAGGCTTGTGCAACCGTGAGATCGCCGAGCGGCTCACTCTCTCGGTGCGCACCATTGAGGGGCACATCTACCGCGCCTGCATCAAACTCGATGTCGTGGATCGCGATCAGCTTGCCAAGATCGTGTGGAGCGACCTGGCCGACCCGCAGGAGCAGGCACACCGCCCGTAGTCCGGCGGGTCCGGCGGGTCAATTCTCATCCCTGGCTCGCGGTGCCGGCCGCTGCACAACGGTGCGTTCATGCACCAGGTAGCCGCAGGCCGCCGAGAAGAGCACGGTGATGGCGGAGCCGACGTCTCCCGGTATTTGGATGTCGAACTTACCGAGAACGAAGACCAGCAGAACCGAGATCGCACCGGCGGTCCCGCTGGCTGCCACTTTGGTTGTGGGCGTGTGTGATGGTTGCCGGATTGCTTGGCGTTCAAGCGTTGTCATGATCGGCTCCTCGGGGTGGTGGGTCTTCCCGAACCGTAGGACCGGTGAACAGGAGCCCGCACGAGTAGCGGACTACTTCCTTCGTGTGGGCGTGAGGCCCGACCCGGTCTAGACCGGCTTCCTTGCGCGTGTGGTGAGGATGCGGTCGAGTTCTTCGGCGTAGGCGAGGTGTTTGCGTAGCCGATTGATGGCGTCGTGGGTTCGGGTTTGGCATTGCTGCAGGTAATCGGCGGCAGCGGTTCGTTGAGCTGCTGTGGCGTTAGGTGTGTTCAGGGTGTCGATAGCTTCCAGCAAGTCCCTCATTTCATTGAGGGTGAAGTCGAGGGGCTTCATCCGCCGGATGACCAGGAGCCGTTCGACGTCGGCTTCGGTGTAGAGGCGAAACCCTCCTGCGCTGCGGGCCGAGGGGGTGATCAGGCCGACGTCGTCGTAGTGGCGGATGGTGCGGATCGACAGTTCGGTGCGGGCGGCGACTTGCCCGATCTGCAACTTCGCGGTGTCTGTGTCAGTCAACGTGCGACGCACCTCCGATCTTGTGTACGTGCTTGTTTCATGTGCTGCTCAACTGTAGCCAGCATCCGAAGCGGCCAAGTGCAGTTAGTGGCTGCCGCCGAGTTGTCCGGTGAGGCGGTCGTGCCGGGTAGCTGAGTCTTGGTTGAGGCCAATGATTTCCACGTGTTTGCCGCGGGCACGGTATTTGGTGGTGATGGCGTCCAGGGCTGCGACGGTGGAGGCATCCCAGATGTGTGAGTCGGTCATATCGATGAGGATGTGTCCGGGGTCGCCGGTGTAGTCGAATTGGTAGACCAGGTCGTTGCTGGAGGCGAAGAACAGTTCCCCGGTGACCCGGTACACCACCGTGCCGGTGTTTGGGTCTTGTTGGGGTTGTTGAGTTTTGGCGACGGTGACCATGTGGGCGACGCGGCGCGCGAACAGCACCATAGCGGTGATTACCCCGATGATGACGCCGTAGGCCAGGTTGTGGCTGGCCACGGTCACGATCACGGTGGCGGCCATGACTAGGGTCTCGCTGAGGGGCATGCGGCGCAGGGTGGCCGGGTTGATGCTGTGCCAGTCCATGGTGCCTACGGACACCATGATCATCACCGCGACCAGGGCGGCCATGGGGATGCGGCCGACGATATCGCCCAGTCCGACAACTAATCCCAAAAGAAGGGCGCCGGCCAAGAATGTGGAGATGCGGGTGCGGGCGCCGGAGACTTTCACGTTGATCATGGTCTGGCCGATCATGGCGCAGCCGCCCATGCCGCCGAAAAACCCGGTGACGACGTTGGCGATGCCTTGGCCCCAGCCCTCTCGGGTTTTGTTGGAGTGGGTATCGGTGATGTCATCGACGAGTTTGGCGGTCATCAGCGATTCGAGCAGCCCGACCAGTGCCATCGCTAACGCATAGGGGGCGACGAGCTCCAGAGTGTGCATGGTCCAGGGCACGTGTGGAATGAATACCGTGGGAAGACTTGAGGGCAGGGTGCCTTCATCGCTGACGCTGGGCAGGTCAACGGAGAACACGATCGCCGCGGCGGTCAGGGCCACGATGGCCACCAGTGGCCCCGGTATCGCGGTGGTGAGTTTGGGTAGGAAGGCCATGATCAGCAGCCCAACTCCGACGAACGGATACACCAGTCCGGGCACATTGATCAGGTGCGGCAGCTGGGCGGTGAAGATCAAGATGGCCAGTGCGTTGACGAAACCGACCATGACGCTGCGCGGAATGAACCGCATCAGCCGCGCCACCCCCAGCACGCTGAGCGTGACCTGGATGACCCCAGCCAGGATGACCGTGGCGATCAGATAGTCCATGCCGTACTGGCGGGCTACCGGGGCGATCACCAATGCCACCGCGCCGGTGGCCGCTGAAATCATCGCCGGGCGCCCGCCGGTGATCGCGATGGTGACCGCCATCGTGAACGACGCGAACAACCCGACCCGGGGATCGACCCCGGCGATCACCGAGAACGAGATCGCCTCGGGAATCAGCGCCAGCGCCACCACCAGCCCGGCCAGCACCTCGGTCCGCATCCGCGGCCAGGACCGCAGCGCCAGCCACACCGACGTGCTGGGATCTGCTGAGGTGACGGGTATCTGTCCAGAAATCATGGTCGGCTCCATTCGTGGTGCAGCACAACAACACCCACCTGCGGCGGGGGCGTGCGAGATCTACGGAAAGTGCGGCGCTGCACGGCAGTCGGAGTACTGGCAGCCGCGTCGCGGTACCAGCTACTGGATCACAACTCTACCCTTACGGAAGGGTAGAGTTGAAATGCCGGAGACATGCCCAAGGCGCTTCTCATGGCCGACATATCCGCTCCGGATGAAGGGCTGGTCCTCGGCGCGTTCGGGCACTAAGACAAAGGCCGCCGGCCGTATCGACCTGGCCGACCGCGTGTCGATCTCTACTCCTCGTGTGTACTAGCCGGCCAGCCTGCGCGCGCCGAGACTTCCGATGCCGCATTGGGTGACATGGCGGACCGATGCCCGGCGCTGCGCACCGATCGATACCGGGATGGTGCTGACGCTGCTTGGTGCCGGGCAGGCGTCATCACATTCCAGGTAGGTCGCGGCAACACCGGGGAGGGCCCGCAGATGTTCGGCGAGCCGCTCGAACTCCGGGCAGGCGGGCGCGGTGACGACGAAGATGGATCGCAGCTCGGTTGGTACGCTCGCGGCGTTGGCATGAAGGGGCGCGACCGTGTGCCCGGCCGCTCGAATGGCCTCGAAAATCGGTGTCGCTGAATTGATTGCGCCGGGATGCTCGCGAAGGTCGTGGGCAGGACCGGCCTCAACCAGGATGAGCAGGCTGACGTCCGGCGAGACGCTGTATGGGGCGATTCGTGTGATCATTTCGACTCCTCCCGGCACAGGTGTGTGGCTCGGTTCCGTTGTGTAAAAGCGATACACAACGATCCTGATCCGGCGTGGTCTCGATGACGCGAGTAGCGAGGTACCCCAAATGAAAGCGTGGTGGGTACCGCCCGGGGGTGAGGCCTACAGCAGCCGCTGGCGCGCCGTGATCAACACCGAGCAGTGTGTTCTGCCCAGGACGCCGCATCCGTTAGGGCCGACCAATTCCCGCACATGGGCGGCGTCGCCGGCCCCGACGACCACCAATTGCACGGCGTGCCCGTGGCGTTCCAGGTAGTCGAGGGTGCCGCCCACCGGATCCAGGGCACGGATGTCCAGGTCGGGGTGCCGCATTCGCAGCGGTGCCAGGCGCCGTTCCAAGTGGACCGCGGCCACGCCGCGGTCCACGCGGGTCAAAGTGGCTATCCGCTGACCGGAGTGGGCGATCGGGCGATGCCGCAGCAGTACCCGCAGCGGCGCCGCGCGCAGCCGCGCCTCGTGGGCGGCCAACTCCAGACAGGCCGCCGACTCATGGGTCTCGTCGATCTCGACGACTACCGCGGAAGCCGCCCCGGGTGGCGGGTGATCGCCGCGAATCACCGCGACCGGGCACCGTGCCGACCCGAGAATCTCGGATGCGGTGGACCCGACCTTGCGGGTATCCGAGCCGCTGATGCCGATGGCTCCCACACAGAGCATCACCGCATTGCGTGCGGCCTCCAACAGCAGGTCGGCCACCCGGCCATGGCGGATCTCGGCCTCCACCTTCACGGGTTTACCGGTGGCCCCGATCTGCCGGAACGCGTGCCGCACAGCCGTTCCGGCGGGACTGCGTTCGTCGCTGAACTCGGGGAACTCGGGCTGGGGCGTCACATGCACCAGACGCAATGGCAGCTCGCGGTGCATTGCCTCGTCGACCGCCCAGAGCGCGGCACGGACCGCGGATCGTGACCCATCAATGCCAACAACCACTGCGGGGCCGGGCATACGGACTTCATTCATGGTTGCGTCCTAACCGCGAATCTCGAATACGTCGGCGAGCGACCGGCGCGGCGTCGGCGGAGGAATGCGGCCAAACGTGGGGGCCGTCCCCACCCTTATCAATGCCTGCGGATGTGACCTGCCGATAGCGGCACCGACGACCTCACGGCTCGCGGTCAGCTCCAGCATGTGGGTGATGGTGCAGGTCGCCATGCCCGCGAGTGTCGCCTCCAGCAGTACTTCCGAGAGCAGCTCACCGCAGCGCAGGAGATGTTTAGGGGTGTCTCGGGCGGTGGACAACGCGAGCACCTTTGCTTGGTCCTCCTGTGGGGCGGGGTGTGAGGTCCTTTCCGCGACAACCGGGAAGGCACGGCCGATATCGACCCGATCGCTCTCGGCGGCCGATACCAGTGCGCTCCGGGGAACCCCGTCCTCGAGCGTGAACGATGCTGTCCACCAATCGAGTTCGGTTTGGTACGCGGAGTCGTAGATACGCAAGGCGTCACTGAGCGCCGACGCGTCCGCCAACTTGGGCCGCGTGACGTCGTCGATCACATCGAGAATCACCGCCCGGTCGGCGATCACCGTGTTCAGCATGCGAGCGAACTGCGACCAGTTCGATGGGGCTTCGAACGGCAGCCGGTCGGTGCGGCGCTGCAGAATCGCATCCGCGCGGCGTCGATCAGCCACCACCACAAGACCCCTGGGGGAGAAGGTGATGCTCGCCAGATGGTCTGGATTATCGGGGTCGGGGATGCGTTCCACGCGTGCTGTCCAGCCGGCCGAGGCCATCGCTACCCGGAAATGATCCAGTGCCGACCCGCAGCTGATGATGGCCTCGCGCCCCGCGCCGTCGGTCCGGGTGACGCATCGGCTGCGGTCCAGATGCAGGTGCAGATCGCCCGGTCCCGAGCCAAGGTCGACAATCCAGCGCCACGGTTGGGTGTTGTGCAAAGACGGTGCGCGGCAGGCAAGTTGAATCGCGGTCTGGATGACGTCGATGTGAACCATTGTCTTGGGCATGTCGGCTCCCGCTCGGCTGGTGGTGCCCTCGACTCTTGGTGACCGCCGCACCCGCCGACAGAGCCCTTGGTCACCGGTCAGATGCCCGAAGTCCCCGCAGTGGTGAAGCGAAGGACGTCCAACGCGCCCCGGGTGGGCCGAACTGGTGACTTCCGGCCCACGAATTGGGGGCCCATGGCCGGATGTCCGCGGCGTGCGTCCGGCAACGATGAGGTCATGCGCTCACTACGGTCGACCATAAGCCCTACCTCCGTTGGTGCCGAGATACGCGAAACGCACACGGGCATTGTGATTTTGGTCGGAGGGATGGCCTACAAGATCAAGAAGCCCGTCGTCACGAACTGCCTGGACTTCAGCACACCCGAGCTTCGTGAGAGAGCCTGCGCCCGCGAGGTGGCGCTCAACAGCCGCATCTCGCACGACAGCTATATCGGCGTATCGCATCTCACCGCCCCCGATGGCGGGTCGGGTGAGCCGGTCGTGGTGATGCGGCGTTACCCGGATACCGCGCGGCTGTCGGCGATGGCCAAGGCCAAGCGGGTCACCAAGGCGCACCTGGACGCGATCGCCGAGGTGCTGGCGGGATTTCACAAACGTGCCGATCGCAGTCCGTCGATCGACGAGGCCGGATCCCTGGACACCATCGTCGACCGGTGGGACGACACCTTGGCCACCCTGGAGAAATACGCGGGAACAGTGCTCGCGGCCGACGATGTGCGCCTGATCCGCACGCTCGCCACCCAGTTCATCTCAGGTCGCGCGGTGCTTTTCGCGCAGCGCGTGGCCGATGGGAGAATCATTGACGGGCACGGAGATCTGCTGGCCAGCGACATCTTTTGCCTGCCCAACGGTCCGGTGCTGCTCGACTGCCTGGAGTTCGACGACCAGCTACGTCACGTGGACGGGCTCGACGACGCGGCCTTCCTGGCGATGGATCTGGAGTTTCTGGGGCGCCCGGACCTGGGCGAGTACTTCATGAATCGCTATGTGGAGTTGTCCGCCGACACCGCGCCGGAACCCTTGCGGCACTTTTACATCGCGTATCGCGCGTTGGTGCGGGCCAAGGTGGACTGCAGCCGGTTCACCCAGGGGCAGCGGTCGGCCCTGGGGCGGGCCACCAAGCATGTGGCGATGGCGTTGAGTCATCTGGGGGCGGCCACGGTACGGCTGGTTCTCGTCGGTGGCGGCCCGGGCGCCGGTAAGAGCACATTGGCCCGCCGGATATCGGAAGATATTGGTGCTCAGGTAATTTCGACAGACGAAGTACGTCACCAGCTACACCGGCTCGGCGTCATATCCGGCGGAAAGGGTGTGCTGGACGGCGGGCTGTACACCGCGGAGAACGTGAACGCGGTCTATGACGCGGTACTGAGGCGCGCGCGGCTGTCGCTGGCCAGCGGTCACACCG
The DNA here is from genome assembly GCF_001605725.1 of Mycobacteroides immunogenum. Lineage (NCBI taxonomy): Bacteria > Bacillati > Actinomycetota > Actinomycetes > Mycobacteriales > Mycobacteriaceae > Mycobacteroides > Mycobacteroides immunogenum. The sequence continues at coordinate 4,458,903 of NZ_CP011530.1, read as the reverse complement.
TGATCCTGGACGGGACATGGCGCAGCCCGCGGCACCGGCTGCGTGCGCATCAGCTTGCCTATGAGGCGGGTGCGCCGATGGTGGAATTTCTGTGCATGGCGCCGCTGGTCACCGCGCAGCATCGAGTCGCCACCCGTCATGACGGAATCTCGGATGCTGCCGGTGACATCGCCGCCGCACTGGGCGCCGAGTTCGTGAGTCCGGACCGGGGGTGGGGTGAGGCTCACGTGATCGATACCCGCCAGCCGCTGGACCGGTCCACCGCGGAGGCCGAGGAATTATGCAGGCAGGCGCTGTACGCACCGGTGCCCTGCCGCCTCCGATAAGCCGTTTTGGTTCCACAGACGTCAGCGGGTACCCTCGTGAGGGCTTTAATGCCCCCTTAGCTCAGTCGGCAGAGCGTTTCCATGGTAAGGAAAAGGTCAACGGTTCGATTCCGTTAGGGGGCTCGGTAGACGGCAGGCGGAAACGCCGGCCCTGTCTGCGGGGCGGTGTAGCTCAGCTGGTTAGAGCGCACGACTCATAATCGTGAGGTCGGGAGATCGAGCCTCCCCACCGCTACCACCCGAACATAGAGACAACGAACGAAAGAGGGCAACTGCAGTGGCCTCCAGCACCGACGTCCGGCCCAAGATCACCTTGGCATGTGAGACGTGCAAGCACCGTAACTACATCACCAAGAAGAACCGGCGTAACGACCCAGACCGGCTGGAACTGAAGAAGTTCTGCCCGAACTGCGGATCGCACCAGCCGCACAAGGAATCCCGCTAGCCAATAGGCACTTGGGTCGTCGCGAGGCGACACGAGTAGGCAAGCCTTACTTGGTACCGATCAACGTCAGTAGGTAAATTCCGGCCGTGGCTTTATCGCAAGATCTCGTCGGAACGCACTACCGATACCCGGACCACTATGTGGTTGGGCGAGAGAAGATTCGCGAGCACGCCGAGGCAGTCAAATGCCTTAACCAGGCTCATCACGACGAGGCCGGGGCAGCGGAGCTTGGACATGGAGCGCTGGTAGCGCCTCCGACTTTTCTGGCCGTTTTCGGGTACACGGCACAGTCGGCATTCTTTGAAGACGCGAATATCGGCATCAAGGACGAGAAGATCGTTCAGGTTGATCAGGCGTTCAAGTACTTCCGCCCGGTAAGGGCCGGAGACACGCTGTACTGCGATGTTTACGTGGACTCGATCCGCCGATCGTTCGGTACCGACATCATCGTCATCAAGAACATCATCACCAATGACAAGGGCGAGTTCGTCACGGAGTCGTACACCACTCTGGCCGGACGTGCCGAAGGCGACGGAGAAGAAGGCGGGTTCAACTGATGGCACTGCGCGAGTTCAGTTCGGTCAACGTGGGAGACCAGCTGCCGGAGAAGACGATTCAGCTCACCCGGCAGGATCTTGTCAATTACGCAGGGGTCTCCGGTGACCTCAACCCGATCCACTGGGACGACGAGACCGCCAAGCTGGTCGGCCTCGAAGACGGCGCCATCGCGCACGGCATGCTCACCATGGGTCTTGGCGGCGGCTACATCACCGATTGGGTCGGCGACCCGGCGGCGGTGACCGAGTACAACGTGCGTTTCACCAGCTTCGTCACCGTTCCCAATGACGGTGTCGGTGCCGAGATCCTGTTCACCGGCCGCGTCAAGTCGGTTGATGCCGATGCCAAGTCGGTGACCATCGCGCTGACCGCCACCACCAACGGCAAGAAAATCTTCGGACGAGCCGTTGCGTCTGCGACGCTGGCGTAATCATGGCGCTGAGTCTCGACGTCGTCGGAATGACGCATAAGTACTCCCAGACCTATGTGGTGGGCCGCGAGAAGATCCGCGAGTTCGCCAAGTCCATCAAATCCGAGTCGCCCGCCAGCCACGATGTCGCGGCGGCCGCGGAGCTGGGCCACAAGGGTCTTGTCGCCTCGGTTACCTTTCCGGCGGTGATGGCGCTGCTGGTGCAGAAGGAATTCTTCCGGACCTATGACGTCGGCATGGAAACCATGCAGATCGTCCAGACCGATCAAAAGTTTGTTTTCCACAAGCCGCTGGCCGAAGGGGACGAGCTGTCCTGCGACTTCGAGGTGCTCTCGCACAAGGAGTCCTTCGGGGTGGACATCGTCACCACCCGGAACGTCGTCCGCGACCAGCACGGTGAGGTTGTACTCGAGGCATTCACCACGCTGATGGGCCGTGATTCGGACCGAATGGCCGATATCAAGCTGATCTGAGCAACGGCGCCCGCTGGTCTGCACCTAGATCGGTGGGCAATTTCAGTCTGGAGCTGGCCTCGGGGTACACTCGAGATTCGGGGTTTTCCCACCACAACGCGCCTGTCGGCTACTCGGGAGGCGCGTGTGTTGTGTGAGGCCCCCGGCCACCGGGCTGGCGTGCCAGCCTTAGGGGTGTAGCTCAACTGGCAGAGCAGCGGTCTCCAAAACCGCAGGTTGCAGGTTCAAGTCCTGTCACCCCTGCAACACCCTGGAGTAAGCACTAGGGAAACAGAGAGGTACGGAAGGGAATGAGCGACGAGCTAGACGAGCCCGACACCGGCACTGCCGAGAGCGACCGGGCCGTCACCTCGACCAAGCCGCTTCGCCCGACGGGTAAGCGGACCCGCCGTGCTGACGCCTCGACCGTGGCTACGGAACTCACCGAATCCGGTGCGTCCGAGACCGGTGAGGTGAAGAAGAAGGCTGGGAAGAAGAGCCGTAAACCGGCCAATAAGAAGGACAAGTCGGGTCCGTCGCGTAACCCGTTCGTCCAGCTTTGGGTGTTCCTCCAGCAGGTTGTCGCTGAGCTGCGCAAGGTCATTTGGCCGAACCGCAAGCAGATGGTCAGCTACACCTCGGTGGTGCTGGTCTTCCTGGTGTTCATGGTCACCCTGATCGGTGTGATTGACCTGGGCTTGGCCCGGCTGATCATGCTGGTGTTCGGGTAGTAGACCGACGAGACGCAAGAAACAAGAGAGGACAAACGGTGACGACCTTCGACGGCGACGCTGCGAGCGAGCCAGAAGACACCGCTGATACGGCTGCGTCGGTTGACGTAATCGACGAGTCCGACAGCGCTGCGCCTGAGTCGACTGAGTCGACTGAGTCGTCTTCGGAAGAGCCGGGCGCCGAGGTAGAGACTGACGAGGATGCCGACCCTGCCGCCACGCTGAAGGCTCAGCTGCGTCGCGAGCCCGGCGAGTGGTATGTCATTCACTCGTACGCCGGATACGAGAACAAGGTCAAGGCCAACCTGCAGACCCGTGTGCAGAACCTGGACGTGGGCGATTACATCTTCCAGATCGAGGTGCCCACCGAAGAGGTCACCGAGATCAAGAACGGTCAGCGCAAGCAGGTCAACCGCAAGGTGCTGCCCGGCTACATCCTGGTCCGGATGGAACTGAACGACGAGTCCTGGGGCGCGGTGCGCAACACCCCGGGCGTCACCGGGTTTGTCGGCGCGACCTCGCGTCCGTCGCCGCTGTCGCTCGATGATGTGGTGAAGTTCCTGCTCCCGCAGACCCCCGCCAAGAAGCCGGCCAAGGGCGGAACCGCCACGGACACCGCGACGGCGTCGTCCGCCGAAGCCGGTGCCCTGGAGCGCCCGGCCATCGAGGTGGACTTCGAGGTCGGCGAGTCGGTCACCGTCACCGACGGTCCGTTCGCGACGCTGCCCGCCAGCATCAGCGAGGTCAACGCCGAACAGCAGCGCCTCAAGGTGCTGGTGTCCATCTTCGGTCGCGAGACCCCGGTCGAGCTCAACTTCACCCAGGTGGAGAAGCTCTAACAAGACTTCGGACCGTGTCGCGGTCCGCAGAACTCCGGTCGAATAACGGCCGGAACACGGAAGGAAAGTAAGGAAACACCCAATGGCCCCGAAGAAGAAAAAGGTCGTCGGGCTGATCAAGCTTCAGATCAAGGCCGGCGAAGCCAACCCCGCGCCTCCGGTCGGTCCCGCGCTCGGTCAGCACGGCGTCAACATCATGGAGTTCTGCAAGGCGTACAACGCCGCGACGGAGTCGCAGCGCGGAAACGTCATCCCCGTGGAGATCAGTGTCTACGAGGACCGCAGCTTCACCTTCGCACTCAAGACCCCTCCCGCCGCCAAGCTGCTGTTGAAGGCCGCCGGTGTGCCCAAGGGTTCCGGTGAGCCGCACAAGACCAAGGTCGCCAAGGTGAGCTGGGATCAGGTGCGCGAGATCGCAGAGACGAAGAAGGAAGACCTCAACGCGAACGACATCGACGCCGCCGCCAAGATCATTGCCGGCACCGCGCGTTCGATGGGCATCACCGTCGAATAGCTGAACACCCAGTGGTAAGGCCCGCTTCGGCCTGTACGACCACGACCCAACAATTGATTGGATACCAATGAGCAAGAACAGCAAGGCATATCGCGAGGCCGCCGAAAAGGTGGACCGCGAGAAGCTGTACAGCCCTCTGGAGGCCACCAAGCTGGCCAAGGAGACCTCGTCGAAGAAGTACGACGCCACTGTTGAGGTCGCGATGCGCCTCGGTGTCGACCCCCGTAAGGCTGACCAGATGGTCCGCGGCACCGTGAACCTTCCGCACGGTACCGGTAAGACCGCTCGCGTCATCGTCTTCGCGGTGGGCGACAAGGCCGAAGCGGCCACGGCCGCCGGCGCCGATGTTGTCGGTAGTGACGACCTGATCGAGAAGATCCAGGGCGGGTGGCTGGAGTTCGACGCCGCCATCGCCACCCCGGATCAGATGGCCAAGGTCGGCCGCATCGCCCGTGTCCTGGGCCCGCGCGGTCTGATGCCGAACCCCAAGACCGGCACCGTGACCCCCGACGTGGCCAAGGCCGTCACCGACATCAAGGGCGGAAAGATCAACTTCCGCGTCGACAAGCACTCCAACCTTCACCTGATCATCGGCAAGGCGTCGTTCGACGCCGAGAAGCTGACGGAGAACTACGGAGCGGTGCTCGACGAGATCCTGCGTGCCAAGCCGTCCTCGGCCAAGGGACGCTACCTGAAGAAGGTCGTCGTCAGCACCACCACCGGCCCGGGCATCCAGGTCGACCCGGGCGTGACCCGGAACTTCCTGGAGGCCTAAGAGCCTTCGTACGTACAACGCAAAAGCCCCCATCTTCGAAGATGGGGGCTTTTGCGGTTTTCGCGGCGGTTCTAGGGACCAAAGACCGTAGCTGCCACGATCCTTCCCGGCTTACCGTGGAACCAGCGGGGTACGACGGGAAGGAATGCCATGTCGGTGCGTTCTGCCGGTGCCACACTGGGGGCGGCAGGTGGAAGGGAAACGGGCATGATCACAGTGTTCCTGGTCGATGACCACGAGGTAGTCCGGCGCGGTCTGGCCGATCTACTGGAAGAGGAAGAGGATTTCTCGGTGATCGGGCAGGCGTCCTCGGTCGCCGAGGCGATGGCGCGTATCCCTGCGCTGCAACCCGATATCGCGGTGCTGGATATTCGGCTGCCCGACGGCAACGGGGTTGAGCTATGCCGTGAACTGCGTTCCAAGCTGCCGAACCTCAACTGTCTGATGCTCACATCATTCACCGACGAACACGCCATGCTCGACGCGATCATGGCCGGTGCCGGTGGCTATGTGATCAAGGACATCAAGGGCATGGAGCTCATCTCCGCGGTCCGCACCGTCGGGGCGGGGCGCTCACTGCTGGATAACCGGGCGGCAGCGGCGTTGATGAACAAACTGCGTGCCGCGGCAGACAATCCGTCGCCGTTGGCCGGACTGACCGCCCAGGAACGCACACTGCTGGAGCTGATCGGGGAGGGGCTGACCAACCGTCAGATTGCGGAGCGAATGTTCTTGGCGGAGAAGACAGTCAAGAACTACGTCTCGCGGCTGCTCACCAAACTGGATCTCGAGCGCCGCACCCAGGTTGCCGTGCTGGCCACCAAACTCGCGCGCGAGAATCAGGGACTGCACGGCTGACGGGTTGGTGTACGCCCCAGGGCGCGGTGTGCGAAAGTTGAATTGTGGTCGAGGACGTTGGTGCGCAACCCAATCGGGTGACAGCCGAGCTGGCTCATTTGCAGTTGCGTGAGCTACTCGCGGAGGTGCAGGGCCGGATCGAGCAGATTGTCGACGGCACCCGTGGGCGGATGGATGCCCTGCTGGACGCCGTCATGGCGGTCAGCTCCGGACTGGAACTGGATGCGACCCTGCGCGAGATCGTCTGTGCGGCATCGGAGCTCGTGAGTGCTCGATACGGTGCGCTGGGCGTGGTGGGATCGGACGAGAAGCTGGCGGAGTTCGTCTACGAGGGCATCGACGAGGCCACCCGTGACATGATCGGCCCGCTGCCCACCGGCCACGGTGTACTCGGCGTGGTGATCGACGAGGCCAAGCCGCTGCGGCTGCGGGATATCGCTGCGCACCCGGCGTCGGTCGGATTCCCCGCGAATCACCCGCCCATGCGGACGTTTCTGGGTGTGCCCGTGCAGGTGCGCGGCGAGGTGTTCGGTCGCCTGTACCTCACCGAGAAGCTCGACGGTGGGGAATTCACCGAGGACGACGAGGTGGTGGTGCGGGCGCTGGCGGGTGCGGCCGGTATCGCGGTGGAGAACGCCCGCCTGTATCAGCATGCGCGCCGCCGTGAGCAATGGCAGCGCGCCACCGCCGATATCACCGCCGAACTGCTCGGGGGCGTTGACCCGGGTAAGGCGCTACACCTGGTGGCGTCGAGTGCGGCGCTGCTGGCGGAGGCGGACTTCGCGTTCATCGCGCTGCCCGCCGGCGATGAGGAGGACACCGCCGAGCTGGTGGTGGCGGTGTGCGAGGGCAAGGGCGCGGACGTGCTCGCCGACAAACTGATCCCCATCGATGGCTCAACTTCGGGAAGCACTTTCGTCGATCACGAGCCCCGGAATGTGGGGCGGCTCGCGGTGAATCTGGCCGAGGGAACGGACCTGGCTTTTGGGCCTGCCCTGGTGCTGCCGCTCGGGGGCGGGGAGTCGACGGCAGGTGTGCTGATCCTGCTTCGGACCGTCGGCGCGGTCGCGTTCGACGAGGAGCAGCTCGATATGGCGGCTTCTTTCGCGGGGCAGGCGGCGTTGGCGCTGGAGCAGGCCGAGGTCCGTTTGGCCAAACACGAATTGGATGTGCTGGCCGATCGTGATCGCATTGCCCGCGACCTACACGACCACGTCATTCAGCGGCTGTTCGCCGTGGGGCTGGCGATGCAGAGCACCCACCGCCGGTCGGCGGACCCGATGGTGGCGGCCCGGCTCGCCGATCACATCGACCAGCTGCACGAGGTGATCCAGGAGATCCGGACCGCCATCTTCGATTTGCACACCAACGACGAATCCCTGCGTGCCACATTGCGATCCACCATCAACGAGCTCACCGCCGAGACAGGGCTGCGGGTGTCCGTGCGGATGAGCGGGCCCCTGGATGTGGTGCCTGCCAGCACCTCGGGCGACGCGGAGGCGGTGGTGCGCGAGGCCGTGAGCAATGTGGTCCGGCATGCCCGCGCCAGAGAATTGTCGGTGACGGTGTCGGTGGACGACGAATTGGTCATCGAGGTCGTCGACGACGGTATCGGCATACCGGAAGTGGTGGCGCGCAGCGGATTGAGCGGTCTCGCGAACCGGGCCGCCGAGTCGGGCGGCACGTTCAGTGTCTCGGCGATGGACACCGGAGGCACCCGGCTGGTGTGGTCGGCTCCACTGCCGTAGGGCTTCGGCCGGCGCCGGTGTCTACGCGGAGTCGGCTCGCTGCTGGGCGGCGGGTCTGCGCAAGAGGGCGACGGCGGTATCGATGATTTCGCGGACCTCGTGGTCTTGTTCGGCGAGCTGTGCCTGCCACACCAAGCAGGTGACCAGGGTGAGGTCCAGATCATTGATCGGTACGCAGATGTCCTCGGCGAGGTTGTACATCCGGGCGCCACTGACGGGGGCAAGCGGTGCGATGGCGAATCCGTCGCCCACGCTGATGACGTCGGCAGCACCCACATAGTCGCCGGGGTCGACGTTTTGCCGCCGGGGCACACCCGCGGATTCCAGGGCGCTATCCACCTGCTGGCGGTATTCGGTATCGGTGTCCCGCCGGGCGGTCACGTAGTTCAAAGTGGCGAGTTCGGAGATCGATATCGATGATCTGGTTCCGTACTTGTTTTTGGAAAGCACTGCGCCCAAAGGTTCTTCGTGCACCACGGTTCTGACCAACCCCACCGAATCGAACGGTGGACGGGCCAGCCCGAAGGCGATCTCGCCGCGCTGCAGCGCCGCGATGATGTCCGCACTGCCGCGTGGCCACTTACTCAAGGTGAAGCGGCTCGCGTGCACCTTCTCTAGATCTGCCATGGCCGCACGCAGGTCGGGGTGCAGCCAGGGCGGTGCGCCGTAAGCGATGGGCCGGGTCGATGTGGACGGTTCCGGAGACACGATGGACGGCAACTCATCGAACTGCGCGAGTATGCGCCGCGCGGCGGGAAGCAGCCGGGCACCCTCGGCGGTCAAGGTGACCCGACGGGTGTCGCGGAGAAACAGTTTTACGTCCAACAGCCGCTCCATGTCACGGATTCGGCGGCTAAGTGGAGGTGCGGACACATGAAGGTCGCGGGCGGCCTGCGTGAAATTCAGTGTTGTTGCCACAGCGACAAAGCACCGAAGGTCGTATACATCAAGACTCTGGAGACCCACGGCCGTATCATATCGGGCAGAACCGGAGCGATTATCGATCGGGGACGCCATTATTTCGCGGTGCGCAATACAGCGTGCCTAATTTAGCAATACTGCCGCGAAGTCCACTGAATGCGGCTCCCGTCGTCTTGCTGTCGCGACTGCTTGTGGCGCTATAGGCACTTCAGCGAATTGCCTACCGCCTCTGTGGTATTGCCGGGTGCGGTCTCGGTAGGCATGGACTTTCGCGGTGAGCGTAAATCTTGATCAGCAATCGGCCGGGTGCGGATGCCGGGTTTTCGGGGGTGTGCAAATCTTTGTATGACGGAAATGCGGAGCCGGCATTCACCGTATTTCGAATGGCGTGTAATTCCCTGAGAGCAAGGAGTCTGGCCATGAGTGCAGATCGGTTCGCGCATATCGTCGAGCGGGCCCGGGCGGCCGAGCGCAACGCCCAGGAGGCATGGAGCAAGACGGCGGACCAGCTGCAGGACGACGTCGATCGGGCAACAACGCGCCGTGAAGAGCTCGAGACCAAAGCCGATAAGGCGGCGGCCAAGGCCAGCGCCTCGTGGTCCGAATTGAGTGTCAGCTGGAAGGCTCAGATCGTGAAGATCAAGACCGCCCTTGGCCAGAAGGAACGCAATATCGATGCGAAGTTGGCGGCGCGGGAGGCCGATGCCGCCGAATCCGATGCGGCCTACGCCGTGGACATCGCGATCTCGGCCATCGAAGAGGCGGAAGACACGGTGCTCTACGCGATTTACGCCCGCAGGTACGCCGAAGAAATCGCCTGAGGTGGATGATCATGACTGAGAACCTGTCCGCGATCGACACGAACCTCGTTGGTGGGCCAGCCTTTTCCACGTTCACCTCCGGGGTGGATGAGATGGTGATCTGGTACCGCACGTGGCAGCCGCCATGCGGCATCGAGCCGCGCGCCGCCGTCCAGATCACCCATGGCATTGCCGAATACAGCGCCCGATACGACCGGCTCGCACGGTTCCTGGCCGCACGCGGGTGCGTGGTGTACGCCCTGGACCTGCGCGGGCATGGCCAGACGGCCGGTGCTGGGGGATTGGGGCTGCTCGGGGTGACGGCCTGGGACGATATGACCGCCGACATCAAGCAGCTCGCCGATATCGCGCGTGCCGACAATCCCGGGCTGCCCGTGATCGCGTTTGGGCACAGCATGGGGTCGGCATTGACGCAGTCCCATATCGAGAATCACGGCGACCTGCTGGCGGGCGCGGTACTGTGCGGCACTCTCGGTGCGGTGCCGGGACTCACCGAAGAGGCCTATCGCGAGGCCATCGGCCGGTTGCAGACAGCGGCGACCGGCGAGGGCGCCATGGTGCCCAGTGAGTTCTTCGGCGCGCTCCTGGCCCAGTTCAACGCGCCGTTTGTGCCGGCCGGCGCCACACCCACCGGCTCGGAGTGGCAAACCTGCGATGCTGGCGAGATCCGGGCCTTCCAGTCAGATCCCCTGTGCGGCAAGCCGTTTTCCAACGCGATGACATACTCGGTCATCAAGGGATTCCACTCGTTGTGGGAACCGGGCAATGAGTCGAAGATCCCATCGGATCTGCCGATCCTCGTTGTCGCCGGGGCCGAGGACCCGGTGGGCGGCAGAACCGAGACCATCCAGGGCCTCATCACCCGATACATGGCCCAAGGTCACCGGCGCCTGGCATACCGCTTCTACCCTGGTGGGCGTCATGAAATCCTCAACGAACCGGAGAAGGATCAGGTCCACCGAGACATCGGTCACTGGCTGGACGGGGTGCTGGCGCCGTGATTTTTCACAACAGTTCTTCACATTCGGCGATACGGCGTCGCAGGAATTCCCGGCCGGGATCGGAGCCATTGGCGGACAGTGCCGTTCGATACCAGTCGATCGCCTCACCGTGACGCCCGGCGCGCCGGAGCAGATCGGCGCGAACGGTGGCCGGCAGATTGGACCTGCTCAGCCGGGGATCGTGGGCGACCTTTTCCAGGGCGGTCAATCCCGCCTCGGGGGTGTCGCGCAAACCGATGGCCAACGCCCGATTTACCAGCACCACCGGGGAATCCGTCATGGTCACCAGCCGGTCGTACGCCAGGCAGATGGCCCGCCAATCGGTGTCCTCCCAGGACGGTGCGGTGGCATGCAGCGCGGCGATGATCGCCTGCGGCAGATACGGACCGGTTGATCCGGCCGCACGCCGCAGCTGGCTCAGGCCGCGGGAAATACGCTCAGCATCCCATCGAGTCCGGTCTTGTTCCTCCAGGGGAACCAGGGCGCCGGTGCTGTCCATCCGCTCCAGTCGTCTCGAATCATGAAGCAGCACAAGTGCGGCCAGCGCATTGGCTTCCCGTTCCTGCGGCATGAGGATGGCCAGCTCTCCGGCCAGCCGCACACCCTCGTCGCAGAGTTCGTCACGAATCGCCGACGGTCCGGCCGTCGACCAGTACCCCTCGGTGAAGACCGAATAGATGCAGCTGAGTACGTGCGGTGTGCGCTCGGGCAGCAGCGCGGCCGGCGGCACCCGCAGCGGAATGTTGGCGGTACGAATCTTGGCCTTGGCGCGGGTGATCCGCTGGCCGATAGCCGCCTCGCTGTGCAGCAGTGCCCGGGCGATCTCGGCCACCGTCAGGCCCGATACCAGCCGCAGTGTGAGAGCGAGCTGCGATACCCGCTCGAGCGCGGGATGGGCGCACGTGAACATCATCCGCAGCTCGTCGTCGCGCACCGGATGCGGATCGGAGACGTCGGTGCGGGCGGTGATGTCGTCGACCACAGCGGCTAACTCCTTTCCCGGACGCAGGGTTTCGCGTCGCAGCCGGTCGCGTGCCCGATTCCGGGCGGCCGTCAACAGCCAGCCGCCGGGGTTATCGGGCACTCCGTCGCGCGGCCAGCTCCGCAGGGCATCGGCACATGCCTCCTGGACGGCGTCCTCGGCGACGGTGAGATCACCGGACCACCGGGCGATGGCGGCGACGGTGGGCCCCCACTCCCGCCGAAAGACGCCGTCCAGTTCGGTCATTCGCTACTAAAAGCCCGAGACGCCGGTGAGTTGTCGCAGCTGCACGATCGAAGCGGGTATCTGGGCGGCCAACTGGATGGCGCTGTCGCGGTCATCGGTCGCCAGTACGTAGAAGCCATTCGCGATCTCGGTTCCCTCGATGTACGGGCCGTCGGTGAGAACTGTCTCTCCGTCACGCACCCGGACCGTGGTGGCCGTCGACGGCGGATGCAGCGGTCCGGCGATCTTGATGTGCCCGCTCGCCTTCTCGCCAAACACCCCATGCCGGGCGGCCACGGCCTCCCATTCCGGGCTGCCCGGCACATACGCGCGTTCGCCCGGCTCCAGCAGCAGCGCGAGCCAACTCGTGGACCCCTGCCCGCCGAATTCCTGCGCGCAGTCGACCAGCGGCCACACCTCGACGGCTCCGCGCTTGGCCTCCGGAATATCCCGGGCCAGCGCAAGGGCGTCATCGAGGTTGTCGGCCTCCAACACGTAGTAGCCGTTCGCGATTTCGGCGCCCTCGGCGAACGGGCCGTCGGTGATGACGGGCGCATCCGGCCCACCGGTGATCCGGACGCTGTCGGCCTCGGGGTACAGGGCGTCGCCGGCGCGGATGGCCGATGCGGCCTTGGCCTGAAAGTTGAGGTAGTCCGTCAGTTCCTGCGCGGCCTCGTCGGGTGTGCGCTCCTGCTGGGGACCGATGAGTAGTGCGAGGTAATACATGGTGGAGTCCTCCGTCTGTATTCGGTGAGCGGAACTCTGCGATCCACTCTCTACCTGTCCGACGAACGGCGCACCATCGATCCGACATCTGCTACCGATTACGAGAAAACCTGTTGTGGTGGCGGCGGCGTCTGCAGCAGCGCGGGAAGCACGAAGGTACGCACGTACCGGCGTACCTGATCGGGGTCATCGCAGCCCGGTATGGAGCCGGACAGCAGGCTCATGACGACCGACAGCACGTAGCGGGAGGCATCGTGCGCGCTGAGACCTTCGCGTAGCGGTGCCAGTCCGCTGTTGAACATCGACTCGTACAACGAGGTGAGCATCTTGCTGAGCCCCGGCGAGCCGAAGATCAGGCTCGCGGCGGTGCTGTGGCTGCCGTCGGGATCTACCAGAGCGCCGAGTAGCGGGTCCTGCGTGGTTTCTGTCGCGACGATCACCATGGACTCGACGACCATGTCGGACCAGCTGCCCAGGGCCATCAACCGGGGTGTGGTTTCCGCGATGCTGGTGGTGGCCCTGCGCACCACGAGGGCGTCGAGAACCTCGTCACGGTTGTCGAAGTAGCGGTACACGACACCCCGGCTGTACCCGGCTTCGCGGGCGACGGCCCCCATGCTGAGTGAGGTCACGCCTACCCGGGCCAGCACCCGTTCGGTGGCGTCGAGCAGCTTCGACCGTACTTCTTCGGATGTCTTGCCATCCTTGATGGGCCGTCCTCGGCCCCGTCCTGCCTCGGAGGCGCCGGCGTGATCCGTCACCGTGTGTTCCGATCCCTAGAATTACTAGACAAATATATCGACCTGTTCTATAAATAGTGCGAGCTTGTCGTCCGTGGCTCTTCCGGACGCGTCTTGCTGAGGTGTAGTGGGTGGGATGTGCGGTTTGAGGGGTCCGCGCTGCCACCCATGGTGCATCCGTGCCACCAGGGCGCCATGCGGACTGGCGTACAAAGGAACTCATGGCGCGCAGTGACGGAGACAGCTGGGAAATCACCGAGAGTGTCGGCTCCACCGCGTTGGGAGTGGCCAGCGCCAGGGATGCGGAAACCCGCAGCGCCAATCCGTTGATCAGTGACCCGTATGCCGGTCACTTTCTCACCGCCGCGGGCGAAGGTGTCTGGAACGTGTACCGCTTCGACGGAGAACCGTCCGCCGCTCTGCTGGAGGCCGAGCCCCGGCTGATCGAGCGTGTTGCCGCGATGCGGTCCTATGTCGCATGCCGCACCAAATTCTTTGACGATTTCTTCCGCGATGCGAGTGCGGCAGGCCTTCGTCAGGCGGTGATCCTGGCGGCCGGGCTCGACGCCCGTGCCTGGCGGCTCGACTGGCCGCGCGACGCGACGTTGTTCGAGCTGGATCTGCCCAAGGTCTTGGCCTTCAAGATCGGCACCTTGGACGCGCAGGGCGCCACCCAGGGAGTCCGTCACGTTCCGGTGGCTGTGGACCTGCGTGACGATTGGCCCGCGGCGTTGCGGGCCGGCGGATTCGATGCCGGAGAACCATCGGCCTGGATTGCCGAAGGGCTGTTGCCGTATCTGCCGCCCGCGGCGCAAGATCTGCTGTTCGAGCGGGTTGACGCGCTGAGCGTCCCGGGCAGCCGCATCGCGGTGGAGGGCTTCGGTGAGGACTTCTTCAATCCGGAAACCCTTGCCCGGCAACGTGAACGCGGGCAGGCGTTGCGGCGTGCCGCCGAAGAGATGCAGGGCCAGGAGATTCCCGACGTGGCCGACCTGTGGTACCTGGAGAAACGCGCCGATGTCGGAGAATTCCTCACCGGCCTCGGCTGGCAGGTGACCAGCGAGACGGCGCAAGCGCTGCTGGCGCGGCACGGTCGCTATATACCGGCCGACCTGCCCGATGCGACCCCGCACTCGGCGTTCCTGTTCGCGCAAAAGGCAGGTTAGGCGAAGACACTCAGGGCGCCGGGTACCACGTCGATATCGACAGGCAGCGGCGCGACCGGGTCGCCGTCGGCGTAGGCGGTGATCTCGGCGGCGGACAGCCGGACCCGCCGCGAGCGATAGGTGCTCACTTCCGGCAGCTCGACGTGGGTGCCCTTGTAGACGGTAGGGGACAAGCGCAACAAGCGCAGCCGCCCACCGGCCGCCACCACCGTCACATCTAGCAGCCCGTCGTCCAGTACGGCTCCCGGGCAGATGCGCATGCCGCCGCCGTACGAGGTTCCGTTTCCCACCGCGACGAGGGTGACATCGGTCTCGATGACCTGGTCGTCCAGCTCGATGCGGAAGGGTAGCGGCCGCAGTTTGGCGGCCTCCAGAGCCATCGCGATGTCATAGCGGCGCCGACCGCGCGGCCAGCTCATCCGGTTGGCTCGATCGTTGACCAGGGAGTCGAATCCGGACGCCACCACAGTGGCGAACCACGTTGTGTTTCCGTCATATTGGATACGGCCGGCATCGATGGCGCGGATATTGCCGCCGGCAATCACATCGGCGGCGGCAACCGGGTCACCCAGTGGGATATCCAGCATGCGGGCGCAGTCGTTTCCGGTGCCGATCGGGATCACGCCGAGCGCTATCGGGGTGGCGGCCACCGCCTGCAGTGCGATGCTCACCAGACCGTCGCCGCCCGCGGCGACGATTCCGCGGGCACCGGTACGGGCGGCCTCCTGCGCGAGCGCGTGTGATTCCGCAGCCGACGAAGCGGCATGGTGGGTCACCGTCAGCCCGCGGGCGCGCAGATGCTCGATAGCGGCCTCGGCCGCCTGTGCCGCGGCGTGCCCGGCGGTCGGGTTGGTGAGAACGGTCAGGTGGGTCACCATTACCCCTGTGTGGGAATCAGCTTGCCGGGGTTGAGGATTCCCCGAGGATCGACGGTGCGCTTGACCGCTTGCAGGATCTCGATACCGAGCTCACCGACCTCGTCGGCGAGCCACGGCTGATGGTCGCGCCCCACGGCGTGATGGTGGGTGATGGTGCCGCCGGTGGCGACGATGGCGTCGCCCGCGGCCTTCTTCGCCTTGCCCCACTGGACCAGTGGATCTTCGGCGGCCGCACACACCACGGTGAAGTAAAGCGATGCCCCGGTGCGGTAGGTGTGCGAGATATGGCACAACACAAGCGGCGGGGTGCCCTGGGCGCCAAGGGCTTCGGCGAGCGCCGTGGTGACGGCGGTGCGCAGTGCGCCCAGGTTCTGCCACGACGTCGCGGTCTCCAGTGTTTCCACCACCGCGCCGGCGTCGATGAGCGCGTCGCGCAGGTACGGCGCGTCGAAACGCCCGTGATCCCAGGCCTTGCCGGGTTCGTCGCCGAGGGCGGTGCCGCCCGCCGCGGCGAGAACGGCGGCCACCTCGGCCGACTTGGCCGCGACATGACCGTGAGTACCTTCCACGGTGGTGATCGCGAGCACGCCTGCGGCGGGGTTCTTGCCGCCGATATCCTTGGCCAGGGCCAGATTCAGCCCACTTTCGGCCTCGTCGGAAAGCCGCAGCACAGTGGGTGCCGCATCGGATTGCACGAGGGTGCGCAGTGCCTGCGCGCCGGCATCGAAGGAGGGGAAGGACCAACCCTGGTACCAGGTCTCCTCGGGCAGCCGATGCACACGCACCGTTACCTCGGTGATGATGCCCAGCGCGCCTTCGGATCCCAGGAAGAGTTGGCGCAGGTCCGGTCCGGCCGCCGAGGCGGGCGCCCTGCCCAGGTTGAGGTCGCCGCGCGGGGTGGCGATGCGGATCGCGTCCACCATCGCGTCGAAGCGCCCATATCCGCTGGAGGCCTGCCCGGAAGAGCGGGTGGCGGCGAATCCGCCGATGCTCGCGAACCGGAAGCTCTGTGGGAAGTGCCCGAGTGAAAAGCCTTTGGCGCCAAGGAGTTCTTCGGCTTCTGGGCCCGTCGTCCCGGGCAGTAGTACGGCGGTGCCCGATACCTCGTCCAGGGAAACCAGGCCCGACATGCGTCGCAGATCGACCGCGATGACCGCGGTGAATCCCGCGCGTTCGGGATCCAGCCCGCCCACCACACTGGTACCGCCACCGAACGGCACCACCGCGATGCCCTGCTCGCCGCAGAGCGTCAAGAGGGCGGACACCTCGTCATGCGATGCCGGGTAGACGATGGCGTCGGGCGCGTCCTGAACGCCGGTGGAGCGGCGGCGCAGCAGATCCGGGGTGCTTTTGCCGCCGGCATGCCGCAACCGTGCGCCGTGCTCGGTGCTGACGTTTTCCGCGCCGAGCAGTTCGGCGAGCGCGGCGTGCTGATCTGCGGTCAGGGAGCTGGGAGCCAGGGCGACCGCCGACTCGTCTCGAGTAACGGGCCCTCGCTCGGGAATGCCCAGCGCGGACGCCAAAAGCGCCTTCACCTGGGGTGAGAGGGTTTGTCGTTTCTCGGCTACGCCCCAGGCGTCCCACTCCATCATGCGTTACAGTATTACATACGATGGCAAGTTGTAACGCAGATTTCTCGGCGGGCAGGCGTAGGGAGGTGGCATGACGGTTGACATCACAGACGCGGAGACCGTGTCAGATCCGGTGGCCGATCCGGTGTCCGAACGCATCCTCGATGCCGCGTTGTCGTGCGTCACCGAATTCGGGGTGCGCCGCACCACGCTGGTGGAAGTGGCCAAGCGTGCCGGAGTCAGCCGCCCCTCGGTGTATCGGCGCTGGCCGGACGTGCGCACCCTGGTTGCCGAGCTACTCACGCGGGAGATGGGCTCGATTTTGCCCGTGACCGGACAGGGATGCGCCCGCGATCGGCTGGTCCGCTCGGTGAGCGCCCTGGTGACGCAGGTGCGTGAACACTCGATATTCGCCGCGATCCTGCGCTCCGATCCCGAACTGTTGCTGACGTACATCGTGCAGCGGTTGGGCACCAGCCAGCGCGCTCTCATCGGCTGGACGTCCATGCTTATCGCCGACGGGCAGGCCGATGGATCGATACGTCCGGGTGCCCCGGAGCAGATGGCGGCGATGGTGCTGCTGATCGGTCAGTCGGTGCTGCAGTCGGCGCGCATCGTCGCCGACATCCTCTCGCCGGATGAGCTGGTGAACGAGTTGGCCACCGCCATCGACGGATATCTCAAGGCCTGATCCGCCCCTTTAGGAGAAGTGATGACAACGCAGCTCAACAGCACGCGCCGCCGCGCCGACCTGGACGCGCTGGCCGGTGGTGCCCCGGTCGACGTCCTGGTGATCGGCGGCGGCATCACCGGAGTCGGGGTGGCGCTCGACGCGGCGAGCCGCGGATTGCGGGTAGCCCTGGTGGAGAAGCACGATTTAGCTTTTGGGACAAGCCGATTCAGCTCGAAGCTGGTACACGGCGGATTGCGTTACCTGGCTTCGGGGCAGGTGGGTGTGGCCCGGGAAAGCGCGGTGGAGCGCCATATCTTGATGACCCGTACCGCCCCGCACCTGATTCATCCGCTGGCCCAGGTGGTTCCGTTGCATCCGGCGGTGAGCATGTTCAGCCGCACGCTGGTACGAGTGGGGTTCATCGCAGGCGATGGACTGCGCAAGCTCGCACACACCTCGGCCGAGGTGCTGCCGCGTTCCCGCGCCATCGATGCCGGTGAGGTCATTCGCCGCGCCCCGACAGTGCGCCGCAGCGGGCTGCGCGGCGGGCTGATGGCGTTCGACGGACAGCTGGTCGACGACGCACGATTGGTGGTGTCGATCGCGCGCACGGCCGCCGGGCTGGGCGCCCGGATCCTCACCCGGGTGTCGGCCGAGCAGGTGACCGGCGATGGTGCGGTGCTTCGTGACGAGCTGACCGGTAACACCATCGCAGTGCGGGCGGGCCTGGTCATCAACGCCGCCGGCGTATGGGCCGGACAGGTTGACCGCGATATCAAGCTGCGTCCCAGCCGCGGAACGCACCTGGTGTTTCGGGCCGAGAGCTTCGGCGCCCTGACGGCGGCGCTGACGGTCCCGGTGCCCGGCACCATCAACCGGTTCGTGTTCGCATTGCCTGCCATCCACAATCGCGTGTATCTCGGGCTCACCGACGAGCCGGCTCCCGGGCCGATACCGGATGTCGCCGAACCTTCTGCGGCAGAAGAGCAATTCCTTCTCGACACGGTCAACACGGTGTTGCAGACGTCGTTGTCCGGGGCGGATGTGGTGGGGCGTTTCGCAGGACTGCGCCCGCTGCTCGACGGCGACGATTCGGCGACCGCGGATCTCTCCCGTAAGCATGCGGTGCGAGTGTCGGAATCTGGGGTCGTCAGTGTGGTGGGCGGCAAGCTGACCACATATCGAAAGATGGCCCAGGACGCGCTGGATGCCGGGCTAGAGCGGCGCCCACTACGGGCCGCTGAGTGCGTGACAGAAAACTTGGCGGTGGTGGACGACTGGCCGGGTGTCGCAGGTACCCGGCTGGTTGAAGGTGTCGCGATCACTCGTGAGCAGGCCGAATTCGCGCTTACTCATGAAGGGGCCCTGGACGCCGACGACATTCTGGATCGGCGTACCCGCATCGGGCTGGTGCCCACCGACAGGAGCGCGGCGATCCCGTCGGTACAGGGCCTTGTCGACTCCTACTTCTCGCAGGTGAACTGAACGATATCGATCCATCCCTCGCGGAATCCGTCGGCGCACCCGGTCAGATACTTGATGTACCGGTCGTAAACCTCTTGGGACTGGATCGCAATGGCCTCATCCTTGTGTGCGGCCAGATTCTCGGCCCAGCAGTCCAGAGTTCTGGCGTAGTGGGGTTGCAGCGAGTGATGGCGAGTGATGTGGAAGCCCGCCAGTGCCGCGTGTTTGTCCACCATGGGGACGGAAGGTAAACGCCCGCCAGGGAATATCTCGGTGCCGATGAAGTAGATGAACCGGACCCGGGACATCAGCAGCGGGATTCCCATGCGCTTCCACTCGTCGGGATGGTGACTGACGATGGTGTGTAACAACATCTTTCCGTCCGAAGGCAGCACCCGGTGCGCCATCGAGAAGAAACTGTCATACCGTTCGTGGCCGAAATGTTCGAAGGCGCCGATACTGACGATGCGATCGACGGTGCCCTCGAATTCTTCCCACCCGGCCAGCCGGACCTCGTAGTTGCGCGAACTTTCTGCGGAGCGCAACAGCGTGTCGACATACGCGAACTGGTTCTTGCTGAGAGTCAGGCCGATGACGTTCACGTCGTACTGCTCAAGCGCGCGTTTCATGGTGGAGCCCCACCCGCAGCCCACGTCCAGCAGTGTCATTCCGGGTTCCAAATCCAGTTTCCCGAGGGCAAGGTCGATCTTGGCTTGTTGTGCTTGCGCCAGCGTCAGGGTCTCCGGCTCGAAGTACGCACAGCTATAAGTCCTGCTGGTATCGAGAAACAATGCGAAGAATTCGTCGGACAGGTCGTAATGGGCCTGTACATCCGAGAACTTCGGAGTCAATTTGGACATGCGGCGGCCTCTCAGGAGAGATGGCGCGGTGCCCCGAACGGCGCGCGAACGATTGATCGGATCTGGTGGTGGCTGTGTGTCCCGTGCCGAGGCTAGGGCACGATTACCGCACCGACAAGGGTTCCGCGCAGAATTAACAAGCAGTTTGAGCTTGTGAAAATCGTTCCCTAGGGGAGCTAATTAGCGGCCCGCCGCCTCGGCTTCCGGCGCGTCCTCCGCGGACTCGGATCGGGCGAAGTTCTCGGTGAGTTTGGTGATGATGCGGCCCCAGAGCGGCTCGGGTAGGTCATGGCCCATTCCATCGATCAGCGCCAGGCGCGATCCCGGCGTGGCCCGGGCGATGGCACGGGCACCGGAAGGACGCATCAACTTGTCGGCCTTGCCATGCAAAACCAGTGCGGGGGCGGTGATCCGATTGTCGAAGGGCGCCAAGCTGCCGGTCCCCATGATCGCGGCGAATTGCCGGGCGAATCCCCTGGGGTAGTAGCTGCGATCATAGTACTCGGCGGCATGCAGATACGACTTCGATTCTGACTGACGGTATTTCGGGCTGCCGATGATCCGGCCGACCTGCACGCTGTTGGCGATGATCTGCTCGCGGCTGGCGCCCTCGGGCGGCGGCTTCAGCAGTGCCATCAGTTGGCGGGGGCCGGGCGGAGGCAGGAACGGCTGATTGTTGCTCGACATGATGATGGTGACCGTTGCGGTCCGCTCGGGATGCTCGGCGGCGAATACCTGCGCGATCATGCCGCCCATCGACGCGCCCACAATGTGGGCTTGTTCGATGCCGAGGTGATCGAGCAAGCCCGCGGCGTCGCCGGCCATGTCCACCAATGTATAGGCGGTGCCGGTGATCTTTACTCCGGCAAGGAATTTCGCCATGCTTGGAACCAGCGAGCCACCACCGGCGCGCACCCCGTCCAATTTGGTCGACAGACCGCAGTCCCGGTTGTCGAATCGGATGACGCGGTACCCCTGGTCGGCGAGCTGTTGGCAGAATTCGGGGCGCCAGAACACCATTTGCGCGCCGATGCCCATGATGAGCAACACCGCAGGGTCGGCCGGATTGCCGAATTCCTCGTAGCACAACTCGATATCGCCAACCTTGGCGGTGCTGGCCGTCATCTCAGATATCTCCCTCGCGGTTGTGCTCACGGCTGATGTCGACGATGAAATTGCCGAAGTAGCCCTTGAGTTCCGGGTCGTCCATCATCTGCCAGCGCGGTGCCAGCAGCTTCATGTAGCGCTCGACGTACAGGAATTGCTTGCCGATGAGCACCAGCTCACGCGGCAATTTGACGTCATATTGCTCGGCGAGCGTGGACAGCTGCTTGCCGATATCCGAATACGACATATCCCCAAGCGATTTCATGGTCAGGGGAGTGGCAAACGCCTGGATATCCTGGGTGCCCTTGTCGGCGTCCCCGGGGTTGCCGACCGCGCCCAGTAGTACCACGATCTTTCCCGCGGCGCGATGATCCTTCTTGACCAGCAGTGCGTGGATCAATTCGCGCAGTAGCCAGCGCGTCCTGGGATCGATGAAGCCGACGATGCCGAAGTCCAGGAACACAATTCGGCCTTCGTCGTCGACCAGCAGATTGCCCGCGTGTAGGTCGCCGTGAAACAGGCCCTGACGCAGGCCGGATTCGAACACCGAGAACAACAGCGACTTCACCAACTCGGTGCCGTCGAAACCCGCTTTACGGATGGCTGGCGCGTCGTCGATGCGGATGCCGTGCACCCGTTCCATGGTGAGCACCTTGGATGTCGTGTAGTGCCAATGCACATCCGGCACCCGGATGTTCTTGCCGAGCGAGGAGGTGTGCAGGTGTTCCACCCAGGTTTGCATGGCCTGCCCCTCGGCGAGGAAATCGAGTTCCTCGGAGAGATTTCCAGAGAAGTCGTCCACCACATCGCGGGCCGAGAGCATCCGGCCCACCTTGCCGAACTCCAGCAGCACCGCGCCACGTTTGAGGATCTGCAGATCCGCCGCCACCCGTCTGCGAATCCCGGGACGCTGGATCTTGACCACCACATCCTCGCCGGAATGCAGTGTCGCGTAGTGCACCTGGGCGATGGAGGCGGAGGCGAACGGTTCGGTGTCGAAGGAGGCGAACAGTTTCTCCGGTTCGGATCCCAGCTCGGCGATGATGAGCTCGCGGACCTCGGTTGGGTCGGCGGGCGGGACGCGGTCCAGCAAGCCGCGGAACTCCCGGGAGAGCGGCTCGCCGAACGCGCCAGGGCTGGACGCGATGATCTGCCCGAGCTTGACGTACGTGGGGCCTAGATCGGAGAAGGTCTGGGGGAGCTCGGCGATGAACTTCTGTTCCAGGCTGCCCTTCTTGGTGAGCTTGCCCAGCACGCGTCCGGCGGTGCGGGCGACCTGCCAGCCGGTGGTGCCCAGCCGCGCGGCCTCGGAGATCAGGGCCACGCGCCCGAGCGGTGTCACCTGACGCCCACGGCCCTCACTCACGCTCCGGCCGGACCGATCTTGCGCAGTCATGAAATGCAAGTGTGCCGCATCATGCCCCTACGGCCCTAGTCAGTCCTGCACGCAGCTGTCAAAAGTTGCCAACAACTCATCGGTGACGGGTTTCCACACGGGTTCGGGCAGATCGTGGCCCATGCCGTCGATGAGTGCGAAACGTGCGTTGCGGATGTTCTTGGCCACCACCCGTCCGTTCTGATACGGCACCAGCGGGTCGTTGCGGCCGTGAATCACGACGGCCGGTGCGGTGATGGCGCGGGTGAAGCGCAGCAGGCTCCCGGTGCCCAGGATGGCGTCGAATTGGCGCACGGTGCCGATTTTGTAGTCGCTGCGGGCGCGGTGATCGAGGATGCGGTTGCGTAGCTCCTCGCGGGAGGGCAGGTTGTCGGGTCCGTTGTAGACGATTCCGTTGTTCACCTCGAACTCAAGCCATTCCTCGGGGCTGGCGTTCTTGCCGGGAGCGTTGATGGCTGTCCTGATCAACTGCCAGGACGGTAGCCGCGAGAACGGGCGCCCGGTCGCCGAATAGATGATGCCCACCGAGTTGACGCGCTCGGGATAGGTGCCGGCGAAGACCTGCACGATCATGCCGCCCATCGAGGCGCCCGCGATATGCACCGCGTCCAGGCCGAGGTGGTCCACCAGACAGCGGACGTCCTCGGCCATGTCGATCAGGGTGTACGGCACCTCGCTGCCCATGCCGAAGGCGTAGCGCACCACCCGGCGCTGCACCGATCCCGGTGCTTTCTGCCCGTCCAGCTTTGTGGACAGACCGCAGTCGCGGTTGTCGAAGCGGATCACCCGATAGCCGCGGTTGAGCAGTTGTTGGCAGAACCCGTCCGGCCACATGGGAAGCTGGGCCGCTACTCCCATCACCAGGATCACGGCGGGATCGTCGGGGTTGCCCAGGTCTTCGTAGAAGAGTTCGATATCGCCGTTGCGTGCAACGCCCGATCGGGTCGGAACTTCGGAGGACAGCGGCACCATTCCTGGATACCACGGGAGTTCGGGGCCGTTTTGGATGATTGCCCTCATCTGCGGTAACCTGATCCAGCTCCACCGAAGACCGTCGGTCACCTCGTCAGAGGTTGAAGGTTCAGGACTCGTCCTGGCGGCCCACGCAGGAGGACGAGGTTAGACCCGCGGGCCCAAGGCCTGTGGATTCTCACGCCCCGACCTGTCTGCGTCGGGGCGTTCGTCGTTTTAGATGCCTTCTCGATCGTCAGACCGTCTTGTCCGAGGTGTAGCGACCGAAACGAGATGAGGAGGCAATACATGGCCAAGACTGACAAGGTCACCGCCGTTGCCGAGATCACTGAGCAGTTCAAGGATTCGACTGCGACCGTGATCACCGAGTACCGCGGCTTGTCGGTGACCGCTCTGGCCACCCTCCGCCGCTCCCTCGGAGCTTCCGCCACCTACGCCGTTGCCAAGAACACGCTGGTCAAGCGTGCGGCTGCGGACGCCGGTGTGGAGGGCCTGGACGAGCTGTTCGCCGGCCCAACGGCAATCGCGTTCATCAAGGGTGAGCCCGTGGACGCTGCGAAGGCCATCAAGACCTTCGCGAAGGACAACAAGGCACTGATCATCAAGGGCGGCTACATGGATGGCCGCGCTCTGTCAGTCGCCGAGGTTGAGCGCATCGCGGATCTGGAAACGCGCGAGGTGCTGCTGGCCAAGCTGGCTGGCGCGATGAAGGGCAACCTGCACAAGGCTGCCGGGCTGTTCGTGGCTCCGGCGTCTCAGGTTGCACGCCTGGCCGCGGCCCTTCAGGAGAAGAAGGCCGGCGAAGAGAGCGCCGCGTAAGCGTCCGCTCAACTCAAACCCAAACCTGTTGTAAATCAAGGAAGGAACCAAAATTATGGCAAAGCTGAGCACCGAAGAACTGCTTGACGCGTTCGCCGAGCTGACCCTGCTCGAGCTGTCCGAGTTCGTCAAGGCGTTCGAGGAGAAGTTCGAAGTTACCGCTGCCGCTCCGGTCGCCGTTGCCGCCGTTGGCGCTGCCCCGGCCGCCGCTGACGCTGCTGAAGAGCAGAGCGAGTTCGACGTCATCCTGGAGAGCGCCGGCGACAAGAAGATCGGCGTCATCAAGGTTGTGCGCGAGATCGTCTCCGGCCTGGGCCTGAAGGAAGCCAAGGACCTGGTCGACGGCGCCCCCAAGCCGCTGCTGGAGAAGGTCGCCAAGGAGGCCGCCGACGACGCCAAGGCCAAGCTCGAGTCCGCTGGCGCGACGGTCACCGTCAAGTAGTTCGCAGTACCTTTCACACTGGCCCCGGAAGTCTTCGGACTTCCGGGGCCAGTGTCTTTTTTGAGGCTCTATTGCCATGAATGTGGATGACCTCATGTGTGGTATGGGAGTTCGAGGGTCACCGGTCCGCAGACGAGCATGATCATGGCGAGCGCGTTCTCGGCGTTGTGGAAGCCGTAGGCCCTGCGGATGATCAACCGGACCTTGTTGTTGAGCCCTTCGTGGCGGCCGTTGGCCAGTCCGCGCTCCACCGCGGCTTGGATGCCATCGAGGTGTTTGTTGATGGTTCGGCCGACCTTGACGAACTGCGGGATCCGGCACCGCTGCGCCCATGAGCACCATTTCCCGAGCATGTCGGTGACGGTGTCGGCGTCAAGATCCCCGGCGAACACCGCCCGCAGCGATTCCTTCAGTTCGTAGGCGCGGACCAGTGCGCCGCCCTCGCGTTTGAGCTGGGCGAGGGTGGCTTTCTGTGTGTCGGTGAGGGATTCGGGGTTCTTCAGCAGCGCCCAGCGGGCTCCCTTGTAGGTTTTGGCGATCTGCTTGTCCGACAGTTTGCGCGCGGACTGCCATACCTGACGGCGAACGTCGTCGAGGGCGTCGGTGGCTAGTTTGACGACATGGAACGGATCGAAGCAGATCACCGCCTGCGGGGCATGTGCGCGAACGGATTTCGCGAATGCCGGCCCGAGGTCCATCGACACGGCCTCGATCTTCTTCGCGCCATCGGCGGGTAGGGCCGCGGTGAAGAACGCGTCGAGAGTGGCTGCCTTCTTGCCCGGCGCACCCCACACGATTGTGCCGGTGTCGTGGTCGGACACCAAAGTCAAATACTTGTGGTGCTTGCGCCAGGAGATCTCATCGACGCCGATGTCGACCAGCCCGGCCAGCCGGTCGGGGTCCAGTTTCTCGGCCACGACGCGCGAACACATCGCCCCGACGGTGCGCCACGTGACGCGGCAGAACGTCGACACCGTCTTCTTGTCACACTTGGCGGCCAGCCAGACCGCAAGGTCCTCGAAGTCGCGGGTGAACCCCGATCCCGGCCGCGCGAACGGCACTGACTCGGCCAGGACACCGTGCTCGGGGCAGCGCAACCGACGTCGCCGCAGTTTGAGCACACATACCCGCCCACTGAGGTCCAGGTGCCGCCACGCCGAATCCACCATCCGTGTGTCGTAGCGGTGCCGGGTACGGAAATCGCAATGCGGACAGGACATCACCCGCTGTTGCGGGCGCACCCACACCGTCACCTTGTCGCCGCACTCGACGTCGCGGACCGTGGTCTTCGGCAGGTCGAGGACACGGTTGAGTAAAGTGGTCGCGCGCACGGGCAAGCTCCTTGGTACGAGGTGTAGGAGCTTTCGAACCTATGAGCTACCCGTGCGCCCAGACCACTCCGCCACGCGAGACATAGCACACCCCACCCGACCCACATTCATGGCAATAGAGCCTTTTTTGAGATCCCCGAGTGTGCGGATCCGGTCGAGATTCCGCGGAAAATCGACACGATCCGCACACTCATCGAAGTGCCGGGCGCCCTAAATGGATGCCGCGATCCGGGCCGCGGCGGCGGCCGCTGAACCGCTGACCCGCTCGGGGGTATCGCCCAGGGCGATAAGAAGATCCGTCGTCATCGAGCCCAGCACCGGGCCCACGGCGGCGCCGTCGTCGCCCCAAAATCCGGCCAGCTCCAGCATGACGAACCCGTGCATCACGGTCCAGAACTTGGCGGCCGTCGCGGCGACCTTCGCGGCATCATCGGGGGAGCCGTCGATCCGGCCGGCGGCCATGGCGCGCTGCACGGATCGGAACAGATAGGCCGCGCTGGGGTGCTCGGGGGTCAGGTGCGAGGTGTCGAACATGTTCTTACGGGGAGCGTTGACGCCATGCGCACTGGTTGTTCCGAACATCAATCGGTACATGTGCGGGTAGTCAATCGCGAACTGGCGGTAGGCCATACCCGTCAACATGAAGTCGGCGATCACGTCGTCGGTCTGCGCGACAGCGGCCTGGGCGTCGGCGAACTGGCGCAGCCCTTCCTCGGCCACTTCGGCGATCAGCTCTCGCATGCCGCCGAAATAGGTGTAGACGGCCATGGTGGAGGTGCCCGCCGCGGCGGCTATCTTGCGCGTCTGCAACGCGTCGGGGCCCTGCTCGTTGAGAAGTCGCACGGCCGCGGAGACGAGATCAACCCGGGGGTTACGGGTCACCGCCCGATCTGCACCCTCACTTTTTCGTCGGACAGATGAACTCATGGTCTTGCCATGTTCGCACAACGGGAGTACGTTCACCATAACGTCGTAATAACAGCGTTATGCCAGCCAGCCCCTTGGAGGACGCGATGACCGCCACAGCTCAGCCGCTCGCCACCGAAAGCCCGTATCTGACCGGAGTGTGGGAGCCGGTTCAGCAGGAAATGACCAGCACCGATTTGAAAGTCACCGGCACCCTTCCGGACTATCTGGACGGGCGTTACCTGCGCAACGGACCCAACCCTGCTGCCGAGGTGGACCCCGCGACGTATCACCTCTTCAGCGGGGACGCGATGGTGCACGGCCTGTCGCTGCGCGACGGCACGGCGCAGTGGTACCGCAATCGCTGGGTACGCACCGGGTCGGTGCGCAAGGCGCTCGGCGAACCGGTGCCGCCCGTGGGCAGTTCGGCAGGGACGTCGCTGATCGGGCCCAACACCAATGCGCTCAGTCACGCGGGCCGCACGTTGGCGTTGGTCGAGGGCGGTATCGCCAACTACGAACTCACTGACGAGTTGGATACCGTCGGCCCCTGCGACTTCCGCGGGACGCTGCCGGGCGGGTACACGGCCCACCCCAAGATCGATCCTGACACCGGCGAAATGCACGCCGTGTCATATTCTTTCGCGCGCGGAAACACGGTCCAATATTCGGTCATCGACACCTCCGGCAGGGCCCGCCGCACCGTAGACATCAAGGTGCACGGTTCGCCGATGATGCATGACTTCACCCTCACCGAAAAGTACGTCGTCCTGTACGACCTGCCGGTGACGCTTGATACCAACATGATCACCAAATCGGTTCCGATGCCGCCGATTCTGCGCAAACCCGCTCAATTGGTGATGCAATCCCTGATTGGCAAGATCAAGATTCCCGGCCCCATCGCGGCGAGGGCGACTCAGCTCTCGGGCAAGTCTCCCTCCATTCCGTATTCCTGGAACCCGGCCTACCCGGCCAGGATCGGCGTCATGCCGCGTGAGGGCCGCAATGCCGATGTGCGATGGTTCGAGATCGAGCCGTGCTACGTATTCCATCCGCTGAACGGATATTCCGAGGTCCGTGACGGCCAGGAAGTCATCGTGATTGATCTGGTGCGGTACGACTCGATGTTCTCCGCCGATGTGCTCGGTCCTAGTGATGCGCGCGGTCTGCTGGACCGCTGGGTCATCAACCTTGCCAAGGGCACCGTTGCCATGGAACGCCGCGATGACCGTCACCTCGAATTCCCCCGGATCAACGAGGAGCTGACCGGTAAGAAGCACCGGTACGGATATCTACCCTGTATCGCCGGAGCGTTCGAGTCCGACGGCAACGTAGATGGCAGCCTCGTCAAATTCGACTACGAGACGGGTACCGACACTCGAACCACGCTCGATTCACTGGCGGTGGGAGAGATGTCCTTTGTGGCGAACCCATCCGGAACTGCTGAAGACGACGGTGTGCTGGTGGGGTTCGGTCTCAGCGCGGGGACATCGGAGGGCAAGTTCGTCGTCCTGGACGCACAAACACTGGATCTGATGGCGACGGTGGATCTGCCGCAGCGCGTTCCGGCGGGATTCCACGGCAACTGGGCCCCGCGTTGAGACCATGGCCGGAGGTATTCGCGCACGCGGTTCGTCCATGAACGGGGCGCTGCCAGATTCCCTGCGTTATACCGACGGGCAGTACGTCTTTGAGCGCATGCCCGGATGGGACACGACCACGGCTGCGCTGGCGGAGCGACGCCGGTTTGCCAACGCGCTGCACGCGGTACACCGGCCGTGGTTCGCGATCCGGGTGCCACGCGGCGTCGGGGTGCTGACCACCATCGGAAGAAAGTCGGGAAGTCCACGCGTCACCTATGTCAAGGCCGTGCGTGACGGGAACAGGGTGTACCTGGCGGCGATCACTGGCCGGCACACTCTGTGGGTCAAGAACATTCAGGCCGATCCGCACGTGCGGATTCGGCTGACCGGCGGAACGTACGCGGGGAAGGCCCGGCCGATCGGCCCGGACGACCCGATGTATGAGGCCGCTCGCGAGCGGTTCTGTGGTGTCGTTCATCCCTTCGACTACGTCGAGAACATGTTTCACCGCAAGGGGTTGCCGTCGAGGCGCAAGATCGCCGAATTGCATCGTGCGTGGTTCGAAGGCGGGATTCCGTTGGTCGTGGAACTCGCCACTGGAGCGTGACACGGCAAATCGTCGCTGAAACGCGCTGACGGCGTCACACTCGTGGCATGGAGATCACGTCGGCCATCAGCGCGGTCCTCGGGGCGTTCGGGCTTTCGGGCGCAGCCGGTCTGAATGCCTGGCTGCCGTTGCTTGCGGTGGGCGCGGCCGATCGTCTGGGCTGGATCGAGCTCGGACCCTCCTATGGCTGGTTGTCCTCTACGCCGGCGCTGATCGTGCTCGCGATCATCTTTGTGCTCGACCTGATCGGCGACAAGATTCCGGCGCTCGATTCCGTTTTGCATGCGGTCGGCACGTTCATCGCACCCGCGTCGGGAGCCATTCTGTTCACCGCGGAGACAAGTCTTTCGTCGAATCTGCCGCCCGCGGTGGCCGCGATCCTCGGCGCCATCACGGCGGGCGGTGTACACGCCGGCCGGATGGTGGCGCGCCCCTTCGTGACCGGGACCACTGCCGGCGTGGGTAATCCGATGGTTTCCAGTGCCGAGGACGGCACTTCGCTGGTGCTGACGATTCTCGCGCTGGCGGTGCCGATTCTGGCTTTTCTCGTGGTGCTGGCGCTTTTGGTGGGTCTGGGATGGCTGGCATACCGGGCTATCCGATGGGCGCGGGGCAGACGAAAAACCGACGCTACCGGGCAGTAGGTTGCCCCGACGATCACCGCTATCGCAAGACGAATGTGGCTGCGGCCCATAGAGTGACCTGACGAGAGGGTGAAGGTGACATGAATCTGGCCGTACGGCACGTCGTAATCGCGTGCGCTGCATTGTTCGTGGCAAGGCTGACCATGCTGGACCACGGTCTGGCGGCGGTGTGGGGAGTGGACCGGGGTGAGGATGCCCTCGGCTCCATCGAATGGGCGACCGTCGCCGGCGACATAGTCGCCGTGGTGACCTTGCTCGTGTTCGCCCGGCTGGGCAACCACTTCCGCCCCACCACATTCCTGGCCACCGGTCTGGTGATTCTGGCACTGTCCACGGCCGGGTCGTTGATACCGGGATCGGCGACACTGCTGGCCTGGGTGATGTTGTTCTCGGCGCTGGGCGCCGGACTGACCATGGTGGCGTCGATGCTGATCGTCCTGCATTCGACACCCCGGCAGGGGCGGGGCTTCTCGCTGGGATTCTGGGTGGCGATGTACCCGTTGGCGATGCTGGCGGGTCAGGTGCTGGACATCAATTCGCCGCAGAACTGGCGCTCGATCACCTACGGAATCCTGGCTGCGACCGTTGTCGTGCTGGTGGTCGTGCTTACCCAGCCGCACCGCGAGTTCGTCGGCACCTTCGATACGTTCGACCTGGTCGGTGCGTTGCTGTGGCTGATCGGCGTATCTGCGCTGTCCTGGCTGCTGGTCGACGACTCCTCCCCGGTGCGGGCGGTAATCCTCGGGATCATCGCGTTGGGTGCCTTCGGTGGTCTGTTCGCGCAGACCCGCCGCAGGGGCTCGGCGGCGTTGATCGCCGCGGACGCCCTTACGCGTCCGGTTGTGCTGGCGGCGCTGCTGGCGATCACCGTGCTGACCTTCTTGGTGCGGTTCGCGGACTTCGACCATGCGGCGATGTGGTGGTCCATTGACCGTGAGCTGGCACCTTCCGATACGCCGCCGCTGGCGCTTTTTACCGCCGGACTGGTGCTCGCCCCGCTCGCCGGATACCTGATCGACGCGGGAAAACGCACGCTTGTCGCATTGTTGGGCACCCTGCTGCTGGTGGCCGGCGTGACGGTGACCGTGATCGAACTACACGCCGCAACCACCGAGGGCGCCCTAATCTGGGGATTGCTGCTTTCCGGGGCCGGCATCTCGACGCTGGCCGTCTACCTTTTCTATGCGGTGTTTCACGGAGTGTCGCCGGCACAGCTGACGGTGGTGGGTGGCCTGGCGGTGACCGCTTCCGCGCTGGGCGTCGTCCTGGGACAGTTCGTCCGCCAGCGCGCGCAGGTGGATCTGCTGACCGGCTACGGCCTTGGCCATCCCAGTGTCTTCGCCGATGTCGTCGCGATGATCGTCGTGCTCATCGCGCTGCTGGCTGGGGCGTTGCTCGTCGTGGAGCGCCGGCGGGGCAGCTCTACCGCTGCCGTATCCGCCGAATCCCCGTCGGACTGAGGGCTCGCACTAGAGACGTAGTGGCTGGTTATCACAGTTAGCCAGTCCCCGGACTCGGTCTGGACACAAACGCGATGCAGTTCTGGGGCATACGCTAAAGTGATCCGAACCACAGCCTGGCCGGGTTCGTGGTGAAGTGTGCGTGTTGCGGAAGGAACGCCTGGTGGGTGCAGAAGTCTCCGTCGAGGGTTTGACCAAGTCCTTTGGTTCACAACGAATCTGGGAGAACGTCACCCTGTCCCTGCCCCCGGGTGAAGTCAGCGTGCTGTTGGGTCCGTCCGGTACCGGTAAGTCGGTGTTCCTCAAGTCGCTGATCGGCCTGTTGCGACCGGAGCAGGGAGCCATCTACATCGACGGCACCAACATCATGGAGTGCTCGTCCAAGGAGCTCTACGAGATCCGCAAGCTGTTCGGCGTCATGTTCCAGGACGGCGCGCTGTTCGGCTCGATGAACCTCTACGACAACACCGCCTTCCCCTTGCGTGAGCACACCAAGAAGAAGGAATCCGAGATCCGCGACATCGTCATGCAGAAGCTTGACGTGGTGGGTCTTACCGGCCATGAGACCAAGTTCCCCGGTGAGATCTCCGGCGGTATGCGCAAGCGCGCCGGTCTGGCCCGCTCGCTGGTGCTGGACCCCCAGATCATCCTTTGTGACGAGCCGGACTCCGGTCTGGACCCGGTGCGTACCGCGTACCTCAGCCAGCTGCTCATCGACATCAACGCGCAGATCGACGCCACCATCCTGATCGTGACGCACAACATCAACATCGCTCGTACCGTGCCGGACAACATGGGCATGCTGTACCGCCGCAACCTGGTCATGTTCGGTCCGCGCGAGGTGCTGTTGACCAGCGACGAGCCGGTGATCAAGCAGTTCCTCAACGGCCGCCGTATCGGTCCGATCGGTATGTCCGAGGAAAAGGACGAGGCCACCATGGCCGAGGAGCAGGCGCACCTGGACGCCGGCCACCACGACGGTGGTGTCGAGGAGATCGAGGGTGTGCCCCCGCAGATTCAGGCCACCCCGGGTATGCCGGAGCGCAAGGCGGTGGGCCGCCGGCAGGCGCGCGTCCGCGAGATCATGCATCAGCTGCCTCCCGACGCGCAGGCCGCGATCCAGGACAGTTTCGCGGGCACCCACCAGTACCGGGTGCACGATTTCGGCGACGAGCCCACCGGGGTCACCACGGCGACGCTGGCTCCGCCGCACGCCGAGCAGCCCACCCAGACCATCAACACGAGTGACGACGACGCACCGACAGGTCAGATCCCGCCCGTAAAGGGGTAGCGCTCACTGGGTTGGTTTGTCGCGTAAGGCGATGGGACGGGCGCCCGCGCCAGCGAGGTGTGACACCCCACACAGGTGGCGAAGATGTCGTGTGTGTGACGGGTGTGGGGGAGGTATGTCCAGGTTGCCGAGGACATATCGCATGCAGGTCATCGTGGCTCTTTGCCTGCGCCCGGTATGCGCTCGACATCACAGAGAAAGAAACACCGAAAATACTGGCGCTATCTCTTGACGGAGGGCGTGCGAGGCGTCAATCTGTTTGGCAGCACGGACGCATGCGATTTCAGCGAGGCCGCCAGCCAGCGCTGATCCGCTGAATTGACCGGGCAGTTGAAGGCTGCGCGATAGTACGCTATTGTTAGACGTTGCGCTGGCTGCCTCCTGCCCACCTTCCCTCGCCGATGACGGTGTGGTCTTTGTTGTGTGTGTTTGGTCGTTTGCTTGCGCAAAACATCGCAGATGCGCGGCAACACTGGAGGACCGATCTTGGCAGTCTCTCGCCAGACTAAGACCGATAACGCAACTACTAACTCCGTACCTGGGGCACCCAACCGACTTTCCTTCGCCAAGCTGCGTGAACCGCTCGCGGTTCCCGGCCTGCTTGATGTGCAGACGGATTCCTTTGAATGGTTGGTCGGCTCGCCCCGTTGGCGCGAGGTTGCGACCGCACGCGGTGAGGTGAACCCGACCGGCGGCCTTGAGGAGATCCTCACGGAGCTGTCGCCGATCGAAGACTTCTCCGGCTCGATGTCGCTGTCCTTCAGCGACCCGCGCTTCGACGAGGTCAAGGCGCCCGTCGACGAGTGCAAAGACAAGGACATGACGTACGCGGCCCCGCTGTTCGTCACGGCCGAGTTCATCAACAACAACACTGGTGAGATCAAGAGCCAGACGGTCTTCATGGGTGACTTCCCGATGATGACCGACATGGGCACCTTCATCATCAACGGCACCGAGCGCGTGGTCGTCTCGCAGCTCGTCCGTTCGCCGGGTGTGTACTTCGACGAGAACATCGACAAGTCGACCGAGAAGACCCTGCACAGCGTCAAGGTCATCCCCGGCCGCGGTGCATGGCTCGAGTTCGACGTGGACAAGCGCGACACCGTCGGTGTGCGCATCGACCGCAAGCGCCGCCAGCCCGTCACCGTCCTGCTGAAGGCGCTCGGCTGGACCAACGAGCAGATCGTCGAGCGCTTCGGGTTCTCCGAGATCATGATGGGGACCCTGGAGAAGGACAACATCGCCGGACCCGACGAGGCGCTGCTGGACATCTACCGCAAGCTGCGCCCGGGCGAGCCGCCGACCAAGGAGTCCGCGCAGGCCCTGCTGGAGAACCTGTTCTTCAAGGAGAAGCGCTACGACCTGGCCCGGGTGGGCCGGTACAAGGTGAACAAGAAGCTGGGTCTGGGCGGAACCAACCCGGCGCAGGTGACCACCACCACCCTCACCGAGGAAGACGTCGTCGCCACCATCGAGTACCTGGTGCGCCTGCACGAGGGCCAGACCACGATGACCGCCCCCGGCGGCGTCGAGGTGCCGGTGGATGTGGACGACATCGACCACTTCGGTAACCGTCGTCTGCGTACCGTCGGCGAGCTGATCCAGAACCAGATCCGGGTCGGCCTGTCCCGCATGGAGCGCGTTGTGCGTGAGCGCATGACCACGCAGGACGTCGAGGCGATCACCCCGCAGACCCTGATCAACATCCGTCCCGTCGTGGCGGCGATCAAGGAGTTCTTCGGAACCAGCCAGCTGTCGCAGTTCATGGACCAGAACAACCCGCTGTCGGGCCTGACCCACAAGCGTCGTCTGTCGGCGCTGGGCCCCGGTGGTCTGACCCGTGACCGCGCCGGCCTTGAGGTCCGCGACGTGCACCCCTCGCACTACGGCCGCATGTGCCCGATCGAGACCCCGGAAGGCCCGAACATCGGCCTGATCGGCTCGCTGTCGGTGTACGCGCGGGTCAACCCGTTCGGCTTCATCGAGACGCCTTATCGGAAGGTGTCGGATGGTGTGGTTACTGACGAGATCCACTACCTGACGGCTGACGAAGAGGACCGCCACGTGGTGGCGCAGGCCAACTCGCCTGTGGACGCCAACGGTCGCTTCACCGAGGAGAAGATCCTGGTCCGCCGCAAGGGCGGCGAGGTCGAGTTCGTCTCGGCGACCGAGGTCGACTACATGGACGTTTCGCCGCGCCAGATGGTGTCGGTCGCCACGGCCATGATTCCGTTCCTCGAGCACGACGACGCCAACCGTGCCCTGATGGGTGCCAACATGCAGCGCCAGGCGGTTCCGCTGGTGCGTAGCGAGGCCCCGCTGGTCGGTACCGGCATGGAACTGCGTGCTGCCATCGACGCCGGCGACGTCGTCGTCGCGGAGAAGGCCGGTGTCATCGAAGAGGTGTCCGCCGACTACGTCACCGTGATGGCGGACGACGGCACCCGGCAGAGCTACCGGTTGCGCAAGTTCGCTCGCTCGAACCACGGCACCTGCGCCAACCAGAAGCCCATCGTTGACGAGGGTCAGCGGGTCGAGGTCGGTCAGGTTCTCGCAGACGGTCCTTGCACCGAGAACGGCGAAATGGCTCTCGGTAAGAACCTGCTCGTGGCAGTCATGCCGTGGGAAGGCCACAACTACGAGGACGCCATCATCCTGTCCAACCGTCTGGTGGAAGAGGACGTGCTCACCTCGATTCACATCGAAGAGCACGAAATCGATGCGCGCGACACCAAGCTGGGCGCCGAGGAGATCACCCGGGACATCCCGAACGTCTCCGACGAGGTGCTGGCTGACCTCGACGAGCGCGGCATCGTCCGCATCGGCGCCGAGGTCCGTGACGGCGACATCCTCGTCGGCAAGGTCACCCCGAAGGGTGAAACCGAGCTGACCCCCGAGGAGCGCCTGCTGCGTGCCATCTTCGGTGAGAAGGCCCGCGAGGTTCGCGACACCTCTCTGAAGGTGCCGCACGGTGAGTCCGGAAAGGTCATCGGCATCCGCGTCTTCTCGCGTGATGACGACGACGACCTGCCCGCCGGCGTGAACGAGCTGGTTCGCGTGTACGTCGCGCAGAAGCGCAAGATCTCCGACGGTGACAAGCTGGCCGGACGCCACGGCAACAAGGGCGTCATCGGCAAGATCCTGCCCGTCGAGGACATGCCGTTCCTGCCCGATGGCACCCCGGTGGACATCATCCTGAACACCCACGGTGTGCCGCGTCGTATGAACATCGGCCAGATCTTGGAAACCCACCTCGGGTGGATCGCCAAGACCGGCTGGAACATCGAGGGCGATCCCGAGTGGGCGCAGAACCTCCCCGAGGACCTGCAGTCGGCGCCCGCCGACACCCGCACGGCCACCCCGGTGTTCGACGGTGCCCGCGAGGAGGAGCTGACCGGACTGCTGTCCTCGACGCTGCCCAACCGGGACGGCGAGGTCATGGTGGACGGTGACGGCAAGGCGCGGCTGTTCGACGGCCGTAGCGGCGAGCCGTTCCCGTACCCGGTGACCGTCGGCTACATGTACATCTTGAAGCTGCACCACTTGGTCGACGACAAGATCCACGCGCGTTCGACCGGCCCGTACTCGATGATCACCCAGCAGCCGCTCGGTGGTAAGGCGCAGTTCGGTGGCCAGCGGTTCGGTGAGATGGAGTGCTGGGCCATGCAGGCCTACGGTGCGGCGTACACGCTGCAGGAGCTGTTGACCATCAAGTCCGACGACACCGTCGGTCGCGTGAAGGTCTACGAGGCGATCGTCAAGGGCGAGAACATCCCGGAGCCGGGTATCCCCGAGTCGTTCAAGGTTCTGCTCAAGGAACTCCAGTCGCTGTGCCTCAACGTGGAGGTGCTGTCCAAGGACGGCGCTGCCATCGAGATGCGCGACGGCGACGACGAGGACCTGGAGCGCGCTGCCGCGAACCTGGGAATCAACCTGTCCCGCAACGAATCTGCGTCCATTGAGGACTTCGCCTAACCGATTTCTATCCCGCAAGGGGAAAGGGAGTTTACGTGCTGGACGTCAACTTCTTCGATGAACTCCGTATCGGCCTCGCGTCGGCGGATGACATCCGTAACTGGTCCTTCGGCGAAGTCAAGAAGCCGGAGACCATCAACTACCGCACGCTCAAGCCCGAGAAGGACGGCCTGTTCTGCGAGAAGATCTTCGGACCTACTCGCGACTGGGAGTGCTACTGCGGCAAGTACAAGCGCGTGCGCTTCAAGGGCATCATCTGTGAGCGCTGCGGCGTCGAGGTGACTCGCGCCAAGGTGCGCCGTGAGCGGATGGGCCACATCGAACTGGCCGCCCCGGTCACGCACATCTGGTACTTCAAGGGTGTTCCGTCGCGCCTTGGCTACCTGCTGGACCTGGCGCCGAAGGATCTCGAGAAGATCATCTACTTCGCCGCCTACGTCATCACCTCGGTCGACGACGAGCTCCGCCACAACGAGCTCTCGACGCTTGAGGCCGAGATGGAGGTCGAGAAGAAGGCCGTCGCCGATCAGCGTGACGCCGACCTGGAGGCCCGTGCCCAGAAGCTCGAGGCCGACCTGGCCGAGCTGGAGGCCGAGGGTGCCAAGTCCGACGTGCGCCGCAAGGTGCGTGACGGTGGCGAGCGCGAGATGCGTCAGCTCCGCGATCGGTCGCAGCGTGAGCTGGACCGGCTCGACGAGATCTGGACCACCTTCACCAAGCTGGCTACCAAGCAGCTGATCGTCGATGAGGTGCTCTACCGCGAGCTGGTGGATCGCTACGGCGAGTACTTCACCGGCGCCATGGGTGCCGAGGCCGTGCAGAAGCTGATCCAGACCTTCGATCTCGACGCCGAGGCCGAGAACCTGCGCGAGACCATCCGCAGCGGCAAGGGACAGAAGAAGCTGCGCGCCCTCAAGCGCCTGAAGGTGGTGGCGGCGTTCCAGAACTCCACCAACTCACCCGGTGGCATGGTGCTGGACGCGGTGCCGGTGATCCCGCCGGAGCTGCGCCCGATGGTTCAGCTCGACGGTGGCCGCTTCGCGACCTCCGATCTCAACGACCTGTACCGCCGCGTCATCAACCGCAACAACCGCCTCAAGCGACTGATCGATCTGGGCGCGCCCGAGATCATCGTCAACAACGAGAAGCGGATGCTGCAGGAGTCCGTGGACGCGCTGTTCGACAACGGCCGTCGTGGACGTCCGGTCACCGGACCGGGTAACCGTCCGCTGAAGTCGCTGTCCGATCTGCTCAAGGGCAAGCAGGGCCGC
Organism: Mycobacteroides immunogenum; assembly: GCF_001605725.1. NCBI lineage: Bacteria > Bacillati > Actinomycetota > Actinomycetes > Mycobacteriales > Mycobacteriaceae > Mycobacteroides > Mycobacteroides immunogenum. The sequence continues at coordinate 4,421,395 of NZ_CP011530.1, read as the reverse complement.
TTCCGTCAGAACCTGCTCGGTAAGCGCGTCGACTACTCGGGCCGTTCGGTCATCGTGGTCGGCCCGCAGCTCAAGCTGCACCAGTGCGGTCTGCCCAAGCTGATGGCTCTCGAGCTGTTCAAGCCGTTCGTGATGAAGCGTCTGGTCGACCTGAACCACGCGCAGAACATCAAGAGCGCCAAGCGCATGGTGGAGCGTCAGCGCGCCCAGGTGTGGGATGTCCTCGAAGAGGTCATCGCCGAGCACCCGGTGCTGCTGAACCGTGCACCTACGCTGCACCGCCTGGGTATCCAGGCCTTCGAGCCGCAGCTGGTGGAAGGCAAGGCAATTCAGCTGCACCCGCTCGTGTGTGAGGCGTTCAACGCCGACTTCGACGGTGACCAGATGGCCGTGCACCTGCCGCTGTCGGCGGAGGCGCAGGCCGAGGCTCGCATCCTGATGCTGTCCTCGAACAACATCCTGTCGCCCGCGTCGGGTCGCCCGCTGGCCATGCCCCGTCTGGACATGGTGACCGGTCTGTACTTCCTGACCACCGAGATCCCCGGCGACACCGGTGCACACGTGCCCGCCGCCAAGGATCAGCCGGAGGAGGGCGTGTACAGCTCGCCCGCCGAGGCCATCATGGCGATGGACCGCGGTGCGCTGAGTGTCCGGGCACCTATCCGGGTGCGGCTGACGCAGCAGCGTCCGCCGGCCGAGGTTGAGGCCGAGCTGTTTGAAAACGGTTGGCAGCCAGGTGATGCCTGGGTCGCCGAGACCACGCTCGGCCGCGTGCTGTTCAACGAACTGCTGCCCCACGGGTACCCGTTCGTGAACAAGCAGATGCACAAGAAGGTGCAGTCGGCGATCATCAACGATCTCGCCGAGCGGTTCCCGATGATCGTGGTCGCGCAGACCGTCGACAAGCTCAAGGACGCCGGTTTCCACTGGGCCACGCGTTCGGGAGTCACGGTCTCCATGGCCGACGTGCTGGTGCCGCCGCAGAAGGCGGAGATCCTCGACCGCTACGAGAAGGAAGCGGAGCGGATCGAAAAGCAGTACCAGCGTGGTGCTTTGAACCAGCAGGAGCGTCGCGACGCGCTGGTCAAGATCTGGCAGGAAGCCACCGACGAGGTCGGTAAGGCGCTGGAGGAGCACTACCCGGCCGACAACCCGATCACCTTGCTGCCCAAGTCCGGCGCGACCGGAAACATGACCCAGGTGCGCAACCTGGCGGGCATGAAGGGTCTGGTGACCAACCCGAAGGGTGAGTACATCCCGCGTCCGATCAAGTCCTCGTTCCGTGAGGGCCTGACCGTTCTCGAGTACTTCATCAACACGCACGGCGCTCGTAAGGGTCTCGCCGATACCGCGCTCCGTACCGCTGACTCGGGTTACCTGACCCGTCGTCTGGTGGACGTCTCGCAGGACGTCATCGTCCGCGAGCACGACTGCGGCACCGAGCGTGGCATCAACGTGACCATCGCCGAGAAGCAGGCCGACGGCACGCTGATCCGCGATGCGCACATCGAAACCTCCGCCTACGCACGGACTCTCGCCGCCGACGCGGTGGATGCCGATGGCAACGTGCTGGTGGAGCGTGGACACGACCTGGGTGACCCGGCGATCGAGAAGCTGCTCGCCGCGGGTGTCACCACGGTCAAGGTCCGGTCGGTGCTCACCTGCACCACCGGCACCGGGGTCTGCGCGATGTGCTACGGCCGCTCGATGGCGACCGGCAAGCTTGTCGACATCGGCGAGGCGGCGGGCATCGTGGCCGCCCAGTCGATCGGTGAGCCCGGTACCCAGCTGACCATGCGTACGTTCCACCAGGGTGGCGTCGGTGACGACATCACCGGTGGTCTGCCGCGTGTCACCGAGCTGTTCGAGGCGCGAGTTCCCAAGGGCAAGGCGCCGATTGCCGACGTCACCGGACGGGTGCGCCTGGAAGAGGGCGAGCGCTTCTACAAGATCACCATCGTCCCGGACGATGGCGGCGAGGAAGTCGTCTACGACAAGCTCTCCAAGCGTCAGCGTCTGCGCGTCTTCAAGCACGAAGACGGCTCCGAGCGTCCGCTGGCCGACGGCGACCACGTCGAGGTCGGACAGCAGCTGATGGAAGGTGCGGCCGATCCGCACGAGGTGCTCCGCGTGATGGGTCCGCGTCAGGTGCAGGTGCACCTGGTCAACGAGGTTCAGGAGGTGTACCGCAGCCAGGGTGTGTCGATCCACGACAAGCACATCGAGGTCATCGTGCGCCAGATGCTGCGCCGCGTGACGATCATCGACTCGGGCGCAACGGAATTCCTGCCCGGCTCGCTCACCGAGCGTGGCGAGTTCGAGTCGGAGAACCGTCGCGTGGTGGCCGAGGGCGGCGAGCCCGCGGCCGGCCGTCCGGTGCTGATGGGTATCACCAAGGCATCGCTGGCCACCGACTCGTGGCTGTCGGCGGCGTCCTTCCAGGAGACCACTCGCGTGCTGACCGATGCGGCCATCAACTGCCGCAGCGACAGACTGAATGGTCTGAAGGAGAACGTCATCATCGGTAAGTTGATCCCGGCCGGTACCGGTATCAACCGCTACCGCAACATCTCGGTGCAGCCGACCGAAGAGGCGCGGGCCGCGGCGTACACGATCCCGTCGTACGAGGATCAGTACTACAGCCCCGATTTCGGTTCCAACACCGGTGCTGCGGTGCCGCTGGACGACTACGGATACAGCGACTACCGCTAGTTCAGACGAAAAAGGGCCCTGGGATAACCCCGGGGCCCTTTTTCGTTGTGCTGCTGGTCCATCAGTGTCGTGCTGTCTCGCGAGATCGACTTTTTGCAGCGAAAGATCGAGTCCGGCCCTGCATTTCGTCGATCTCGACGGCTTTGGTTGTCCCGGTGTTCACGTGATATCGAAACGCACTCACCAGTGCTACCGGTGCGATAAGCCGCTCGGGGCGGGGCTGTCCGGGGTTTCCTGTGCAATAACTGTCTACTCACGCAATGATGTCCGGATGACCGTTGCCAATTCCGAATCCGAGACGCCTGACGCCGGATACTCACGTGGCCTGTCCGCCCGCACGGTGCAGATGATCGCAATCGGCGGTGCCATCGGCACGGGCCTGTTCTACGGCGCCGGAGGTGCGATAGAGAAAGCCGGCCCGGGCCTCATCTTGGCCTATCTCGTCGCAGGCCTGGCCATATTCGTGATCATGCGCGCGCTCGGTGAACTGCTGGTCTACCGGCCGGTCTCGGGCAGTATCTCCGAATACGCCGAGGAATTCATGGGACGTTTCGCCGGCTTCGCCAATGGCTGGACGTACTGGGCCGTGTGGGCCACCACCTGTATGGCGGAGATAACCGTGGCCGGCGTCTACATCCAGCGATGGTGGCCAGGTGTCCCGCAATGGGTCACCGCGCTGGTGGTTCTGCTGATTCTGTTCGGGGCCAACCTGATATCGGTCAAGATCTTTGGCGAGGCCGAGTTCTGGTTCTCGATGATCAAGGTGACGGCCATCCTCGGCATGATCATCATCGGTATCGGTGTACTGCTACCCATTTCGGGGCTGGGGCCGGAGACAGGTCCCAGCGTCGCCAATCTGTGGAACGACGGCGGCTTCTTCCCGACCGGATTCAGTCAGGCGCTGTTGAGTCTGCAGATCGTCGTGTTCGCCTATGTCGGCGTGGAGTTGGTCGGCGTGACGGCCGGGGAAGCTCAGAACCCAAAAGTAACTCTGCGCAAGGCGATCAACACCTTGCCGTTCCGCATCGGATTGTTCTATGTGGGTGCGCTGATCGTCATTCTGTCGATCCAGGGCTGGCGCAACTATCACAAGGGGGAGAGCCCCTTCGTCGCCGTGTTCGAGTACCTCAACATTCCGCAGGCCGCCAATATCGTGAACTTCATCCTGCTGACGGCCGCGCTTTCGTCGTGCAATTCGGGCATCTACTCGACGGGACGCATGGTCCGCAGCCTGGCTCAGCGCGGCGATGCCCCGGTGGGGTTGCAGGCTCTGAGTTCGCGGCACGTCCCGATGCTGGCCATCTGCTTCTCGGCGCTCGCCATGGGTATCGGTGTGTTCGTCAACTGGCTCTCGCCCGATAAGGCGTTCGCGTACATCACGTCGGTGTCGACTATCGGCATTATCTTCGTGTGGGGCTCAATCCTGGTTTCCCACATGATTTATCGCAAGAGGGTTGCTGCCGGAGCGCTGCCTGCCTCGGACTACCGGTTGCCCGGTGCTCCGGTGACGAATCTGTTGGCGCTGGGGTTCCTGGCCCTGGTGGTGGTGCTGCTGTTCTTCACCGAGGACGGCCGCACCGCGATCCTGGTGGGTGTGGTGTGGTTCATCATCGTGGTGCTCGGCTACTTCGTGCATCACGGCGAGCCGGTGCACCACGCCGAGCAAGACCAAGACGCCTAGGTGCGGTCGGTATCCAGCCTGATCTCTACGGTCACTCGGTCGCCCGGCCCCTTGCCCAGCAGTTTCTGGATATCCTTGCGCACGCCAAGAAGGTGCTTGCCGCCGTACGGAGCCAACGATCCCGTGTAGGCCACCGATCCGTCGAATAGGGCATGTACCGGCACCCGGGTCCTGACGCCGAAGGTGTCCAGCGCCGAGTGGGGAAACTCGACGTAGGCGCCGGGCCCCTCGGGCTTCTCGATGATTGCCGCAAACGTGATGGCGCCGGGATCGCGGTATTGCACCATGACCTGAGCGTAGAGGTCGCCGACACGGGCGTCGGGGCAATTTGTGCCCGATGCTTCTAGAACGGTCGGATCACGTCGTATCTGCTGGTTGCGACGGTGTCGATATTGGTATGAGCACCAAAGGTTTTGACGCTTTCGAGCATGGCAGTGACGCGCTCGGTCAGCTGTTGTTGATCCGTGGCGCCGTACCAGGCCAGCGGGTCGGTCAGGGCAGAGGCCGGAAATTGTTCGAACACGATGGCGGAGATCGCGGGTGCGCCGGACGATGTGGGCCGGACGACCAGGTTCTGTTCGTATCGGATCGTCGACTGCAGATCGAGTGCGTTCTGTGTGTGCACGCCTTGCCACTGGTGGCGCCATTCCTCGAACGGCATCCCGGCAGGTCTGCGCAGCAGTGCGATGTTGGTGAAGCCTGTCGACCGTTCCCCGTGTTCGGCGCTAGGAGAGGGGAGCGGCACCGATTCGGTGACCAGATAGCCGTGCGCCGCGGCCGAGATCCTGCTCAGGATTGCCTCGATCTCGCGCGTCTGCGGCCCGTACGACTGCTGAACCCACACGCTGATCGCTGCGGTGAAAGGCGGGTCCAGGGTTGTCAGGCGCAGGTTCGCCGCGCGCACGTCGGCGTCATGCACACACACGGTCAGCCCGTGCACGCCCGCCGCGCGGATCTTGTCGACGGCGCCGGTGCGCAGCTGTTCTGCCCACTCGTCGGTGGCGGCATCGGATGGTTGGCGCAGCACGAAGACGACCTTCTCCACGTCTTCATTTCTAGTGCACCGGAAGCCTCGAAAGGCCGGGTGAACAGATCTTGTGCGGTTGTCGAAGAAATGTAACACTGGGTCCATGGCCGATACGCATGTCGTCACCAACCAGGTCCCCGAGCTCCGCGACTACAACGCCGCGACCAGTCCGGTGTTGATGGAAGCGCTCATTCGCGAGGGCGGTCAGTGGGGCGTCGAGGAGGTGCTGGAGGTCGGGGCCTTGAACGGCACCGACCGCATGCAGCGGGCTGGCGAGCTGGCGAACCGCAACCGCCCGGTGCTGCATACACACGACAGGTGGGGGCATCGTGTCGACGAAGTCGAATTCGACCCGGCCTACCACGAGCTCATGCGAGAGGCAGTCGCTCATGGGTTGCATGGTGCGCCCTGGGCCGATGACCGGCCGGGTGCGCATGTGGTGCGTGCCGCGAAGACTGGGGTGTGGACGGCCGATCCCGGACATATGTGCCCAATCTCCATGACCTACGCCGTGATTCCGGCGCTGCGTGCCAACCCCGAGCTCGCTGCCGTCTATGAGCCGCTGCTGTCCAGCCGGGTGTATGACCCGGCCCTGGCGGTGCCCTCCGCCAAGGCGGGGCTGACCGCAGGCATGTCGATGACCGAGAAGCAGGGTGGCTCGGATGTGCGCGCGGGCACCACTACCGCCACACTCAACGCCGACGGCAGCTACACGCTGGTCGGGCACAAGTGGTTCACCTCGGCGCCGATGTGCGATGTGTTCCTGGTGCTGGCCCAGGCCCCCGGCGGCCTGTCATGTTTCTTCCTGCCGCGGGTGCTACCCGACGGCACCCGCAACCGGATGCGATTGCAGCGCTTGAAGGACAAGCTCGGTAACCACTCGAACGCGTCCTCCGAGGTCGAGTACGACGACGCCATCGCGTGGCTGGTCGGCGAGGAGGGCAAGGGCGTCAAGACCATCATCGAGATGGTCAACATGACGCGATTGGACTGCACACTGGGATCGGCTACCAGCATGCGCACGGGTGTCGCACTGGCCATGCATCACGCCCAGCACCGTAAGGCTTTCGGCGAGTATCTGATTGATCAGCCATTGATGCGTAACGTGCTCGCGGATCTCGCGATCGAGGCCGAGGCGGCCACCATGGTCGCGATGCGGATGGCGGGTGCCACCGACCGGGCCACGCGCGGGGATGAGACCGAGTCCTTGCTGCGTCGTATCGGGTTGGCCGCCAGTAAGTACTGGGTGTGTAAGCGTGCCACCCCGCACGCCGGCGAGGCGATGGAATGCCTGGGCGGCAACGGTTACGTCGAGGATTCGGGCCTGCCGCGCCTTTATCGCGAGGCGCCGCTGATGGGGATCTGGGAAGGCTCCGGCAACGTGAGTGCCCTGGACACGTTGCGCGCCATGGCCACTAAGCCCGAATGTGTCGAGGTGCTGTTCAAGGAGCTTGCCCTGGCCCAAGGGCAGGACGAGCGTCTGGATCGCCACATCAACGGATTGCAGGCGCAGCTCGGTGATCTGGAGTCGGTGACCTATCGCGCTCGCAAGGTCGCCGAAGATATCTGCCTGGCGCTGCAGGGTGCGCTGTTGGTCCGGCATGGCCATCCGGCGGTTGCCCAGGCCTTCCTGGCGACCCGGCTGGCCGGTGACTGGGGCGGGGCATTCGGAACTCTGCCAACAGGATTGGACCTTTCGCCGATCCTGGAGCGGGCGACCGTGAAGTCGGGCAACTGACGGTGGACACCTTGAAGACGATGACCTATGAGGTCACCGATCGGATTGCGCGCATCACCTTCAACCGACCCGAGCAGGGCAATGCCATCATCGCCGAGACTCCGCTGGAACTGGCGGCACTGGTGGAACGCGCCGACCTGGACCCGCAGGTGCATGTGATTCTGGTATCCGGCAGGGGTGATGGGTTTTGCGGCGGCTTCGATCTGAGTGCCTACGCCGAGGCCAATGACGAAGGCTCGGCGCGATATTCGGGCACCGCCCTGGACGGTCAGGTGCAGTTGCGCAACCACCTGCCGAACATCAACTGGGATCCGATGCTCGACTACCAGATGATGAGCCGGTTCACCCGCGGCTTCTCCTCGCTCTTGCACGCCAACAAGCCGACCGTGGTGAAGGTGCACGGATATTGCGTGGCGGGCGGCACCGATATCGCATTGCACGCCGACCAGTTGATCATCGCCGCCGATGCCAAGATCGGATACCCGCCCACCCGGGTGTGGGGCGTGCCGGCCACCGGGCTCTGGGCGCACAAACTGGGCGACCAGCGTGCGAAACGTCTTCTGCTGACCGGTGATTGCCTATCGGGCCAACAGGCCTACGACTGGGGCCTGGCGGTCGAGGCGCCTGATCCCGATGAGCTGGATGAGCGCACCGAACGGCTTGTCGAGCGCATCGCGGCCATGCCGCTGAATCAGCTGATGATGGTCAAGCTGGCCTGCAACTCGGTGCTCATCAATCAAGGAATCGCTAACAGTGCCATGGTGGGCACCGTTTTCGACGGTATCTCGCGGCACACTCCGGAGGCCCACGCATTCACCGCCGATGCCATCGCGAACGGCTACCGGCAAGCGGTCCGGCATCGAGATGAGCCATTCGGTGATTACGGCCGTAAGCCCACCGAACTGTAGCGATGGACAACCCGGTCGATCATCACCCGCTGACCGCGCGCTCGGTCATCTTGAGTCTGCTGCTCGGTGCGCATCCCGCTGAGTTGTCGGTACGCGAAATCCGGGCATTGACCACCCTGTTCGGAATCAGTGACACCACGGTTCGAGTGGCGCTGACCCGTATGGTCGCCGCCGGGGACCTGCTCAGAACCGACGCCGGGTATCGGCTTGCCGAACGCCTGCAGGCTCGTCAGCTCCGGCAGGACGAGGCATGCGATCCGCATCGGGGCTCGTGGGACGGCACCTGGAGGCAGCTGGTCATCACCAGCGTGGGCCGCGATGCCCGTGACCGTAACGACCTGCGAACTACACTGCGGCAGAGCCGCTTCGGAGAGCTCCGGGAAGGTGTGTGGCTGCGTCCGGAGAACCTTGAGGTCGACCTGCCGCCGTCGGTGACCGACCACGTGTGGGTCTTGCGCACCAGGACGGACCACCCCGAATCGCTCGCCGCGCAACTGTGGGATCTATCCGGGTGGTCGCTGTACGCAACGGCACTATTGCAGTGGTGGGACCGGGCCGAAGCGGTTCCGGCCCGATTCGTGTTGGCCGCCGCAATGGTGCGGCATCTGCTGGCCGACCCGGTGCTGCCGGACGAACTTTTGCCGAAAGACTGGCCTGCCGACGAAATACGTTCCCGTTATCGGGAATTCAAAGAAGAGCTGGTGACGCTGCGGGACACCGCCGAGATGGAGGAAGCCTCTCTATGAGTGACGACAAGGAATCGGCAGTCCGGGTTGAGAAGGTGGGGCCGGTGACGACGGTCATCCTCAATCGGCCCCACGCCCGTAACGCCGTCGACGGTCCCACCGCGGCGGCATTACTGGCGGCGTTCACCGAATTCGACGCTGATCCCGAGGCTTCGGTGGCCGTGCTCTGGGGCGATAACGGAACATTCTGTGCCGGGGCCGATCTCAAGGCGATGGGTACAGACCGCGGAAACGAACTGCACCCGCACGGCCCCGGTCCCATGGGCCCCTCGCGGCTGCGGCTGTCCAAACCGGTGATCGCGGCGATCTCGGGGCACGCGGTCGCCGGCGGGATCGAGCTGGCGCTGTGGTGCGACCTGCGGGTGGTCGAAGAGGACGCCGTGCTGGGCGTGTTCTGCAGGCGCTGGGGTGTCCCGCTCATCGACGGCGGCACGATCAGGCTGCCGCGGCTGATCGGGCACTCGCGTGCCATGGATCTCATCCTCACCGGGCGCCCCGTCGCGGCGAGTGAGGCGCTGGACATCGGGCTTGCCAACAGAGTGGTGCCGCGTGGTCAGGCCCGGGTAGCGGCCGAGGCGCTGGCCGCCGAGATCGCGGCCTTCCCGCAACTCTGCGTGCGCGCCGACCGTGATTCGGCCATCGCACAGTGGGGGATGAGCGAGGAAGCCGCCCTGGACAACGAGTTTGGCAGTATCGAGCGTGTCGCCGCCGAGGCGATGGAAGGTGCGGGCAGGTTCGCAGCCGGTGCGGGCCGGCACGGCGCCGGAGTCTGACACGCGGCGCCGCGAGCGCCGACACACTGGGAGTTATCGGAGTCCCACGACATGCGGACGTACTGTGGACACCGTGAGTGCGCGGATTGTCCCGGTGTCGGCCCTGGTCATTGCCGCCGCGATGCTGGCGGGATGTTCACCTAAACCGCCCGCGGATGGCGACAGCGACAGCGGCGGGTCGCCCGATGTTCAGGTGAGCACGGTGCCCGAGGTGAACAACGGGCCCGGCAAGGGTTTCAAACTGGGTGACTGCGGCGGCATGAGCGATGCGGAAGTCGTTGCGGCGGTGGGTGTCCCGGGCCTCAAGCGCGATGTCGACAGTCTGCTGGGCTGCCGGTGGTCCACGGGGCCCGGAACGCAAGACACGTCCATCTCGCTGTACTGGTACCGGGGCAGTTCGGCGCAGAAGGAGGCGTCAGTGGCCCGGAACCTCGGGCACACGGTGGAATCGGTGACCACCAAGTCCTACCCGGGGTATCGAGTCAGCAATGTCGGGCTGTGCGAGCTATCCGCGGGATCGGGACCGGACTTTCTGCACTGGTCCCTGCAATCGCCTGTCGCCAAGAATGATCCGTGCAAGGCCGTCGATACCCTGATGGATTCGCTGTTGGGCAAGGTGGGCAAGGAATGAAGAAGATTGCCAGCGCCCTGGCTGTCGTGGCGCTACTACTTGCCGGACCGACCGGGTGTGCGCGCACCGTGGACGGCATCGCCGTCGCGCCCGGTGATGGTCTGCATGCCGACGACAAGGGGGAGAACGACAAGCTGGATCCGTACGGATTCGCCAACGGTCAATGTGGTCCCCTCGATGAGAAGACGATTGTCGAAGCGGTCAAGGCCGCCCAGATTTACCAGAACTTCTTTGGGGCACTGTGCTATTGGGTAGCCGCCGACGATGCCGGAAACCTCATCGACCTGCTCTACGCGTATTACGAGGGCGGGGATGTCGATCGCGACCGCAGGTCCGCGGACGGGATGGGCAAGAAGACCGCCGACATCACGATCAATGGCCGTAAAGGGTTCACCAGCAGTGGTCCCGGCGGGGGCTGCGGCGTGACCGTTCCGGCCGGCACAGGTTCGCTGACCTGGTGGGTTCAGTACCGAAAAGGCGGCGACAGCTGCGCTGCCGCGCGCCAGCTGGTGGAGAACATCGTGCAGACGGTGCTGTGACCGCGGCCTGGGTCAGTACGACTAGGAAGCCTTCTGGATGGTGTTGTTGCTCCCGTAGTTGTTGACCTTGGGCTCGCCCGTCTTATAGGTGAGCTTGTTCCCGTAGCCGGTGACCGTGACTTCGGTCTTGAGCTCATCGAATGTGACGGTGTTCGAGAAACCCGAGACGGTGACCTTGTCGCAGGGCCCGGTGATGGTGAGGGTGTTGTTGGCGCCGGTGATGTTCAGGCCCTTGCCCGCTTCGCAGGCCGCCGTGGTGGTCTGGTTGAAGTAGCCGATGACAGTCTCGTCACCGATGTTGACTCGCGCCGATGTCGGAGTGCTGGCGCTTGAGGTGGTGGCACTGCTAGACGGGGGCGTCCAGGTGCCGGGTGTCGGATTGCTCGAACCCGGTTTGATGGTGCCGCAGCCGGCCAGTCCGAGGGTGGCGATGGCGAGGGTGGCACAGACCAGGCGAGTGCGGGACATGTCCTCAAGTATCCCGGCCCAGCCATGTTCGCGGGGGACTCGCGGGGAAAGGGGAGCGGTCAGCCAGGAATGCGGTCGATGAAATTCATCATGCCCAGCTCGCGGCCGCGATCGATGACCGCCGGTTCGCCAGACTTGTAGAGCACCTTCTGATTGAAGCCGTAGACGGTGATGTCGTTGACCACGTTGTCGGCGATGATCGTGTTGGACGATCCCTGCACCGAGATCGCGTAGCAGCTGCCGAGCGCGGTGATGACGTTCTGCGATCCGTTCACGAAAACAGTGGAGTCGCCGCAGTCGATGGTGGTGACCAGGCCGTACTGGGTGATGTGGGTATCGCCGTTCTTGGCCAGCCGGATGTTGTCGGCAAGGTGCGAGCCACCGCTGCGTGAACTCATCAACGCGGCGATACCGGCGGTCACCAGGATGCCGACCAGCATGCGCTGCGCGACAGAAACTAGAACGTGTTTCATTTCAGCGTCCCGATCACTCGATGAGAATAAGCCACGGCACGCCACGACAGGTTCGATGGGCAGACAAACACAAAGGTGACGGTGGGGGAGATAGGGTCATAGCAGGCCATCTGCCCAGGAGGCCGCGTTTGTCAGCCCAGAACTAGAACGACTCATCCTCGAAGGCGGCCCCACGTGACGACCGAGCCCGCAACCGCGCACCGCAGAACCCCTGCGCGGGCGACCAGGCTCAACCGCGAAACCGTCGTCAATGCCGCGCTGTCCTTTCTGGATCGGGCGGGATGGGATGCGCTGACCATCAACGCGCTGGCCGTCGAGCTCGGCACCAAGGGGCCCTCGCTCTACAACCATGTGGATAGCCTCGACGATCTGCGTCACGAGGTACGCGACCGGGTGCTGGTCGAGATCGTCGGCATGCTGCACACCGTGAGTTCGGGTCGTACCAGCGAGGACGCGATCCTGGCAATGGCGGGTGCGTACCGCAGTTATGCGCATCACCATCCCGGCAGATATGCCGCGCTGACCCGGATGCCGTTCCTGGACGCGGTGGATCGGCCGACCATCGACGCACGCGAGTTGGCCAAGCCCGCGACCGAGGTCATCGGGGTCTACGGGCTCAACGAAGACACCGCCTTCCACGCCGGCGTCGAGCTGTGGGCCGCCATGCACGGCTTCGTCATGCTGGAAATGACCGGTTTCATGGCAGGTATCGAGATGGATCCCGATGCCGCGTTCGCCGAGATGGTGCACCGCTTCGCCTCGGGTCTTGCCGAACGTAAGTAGCCATGTTGCTCCGGTGTTGGTGAGCCGCCGCCTACCAGCACTTTGTCCCTGGTAGGCGAGTTTGTCTCACTGTGATCAGCCCTGGTATGGTAGGGCGCTGTGCCTGGCCAATGGCCACCACTGGTAGCACCGGTGGGGGCCAAATAAGGCGCCAGGTCAATTCGCATGCCCAGAGGGTGAAGGAGTTTTTCTTCGCGGCCGCGGTGCGTGCGACACGCCCGGCCTCGGGATACCGAACTGGGCGAAAAACGCAGGACAACAGGGCCTTTAGATGGGCTCACAGTGCTAGAGCCCAGTAGTAGCTAGAGAAGAAAGCCGGTACATGCCAACCATCAACCAGCTGGTCCGTAAGGGTCGCCGGGACAAGATCGCCAAGGTGAAGACCGCGGCCCTCAAGGGCAGCCCGCAGCGCCGTGGCGTGTGCACCCGCGTCTACACCACCACCCCGAAGAAGCCGAACTCGGCGCTGCGGAAGGTGGCCCGTGTGCGGCTGACCAGCGCGGTAGAGGTCACCGCTTACATCCCGGGTGAAGGCCACAACCTGCAGGAGCACTCGATGGTGCTCGTGCGCGGTGGTCGTGTGAAGGACCTCCCCGGTGTGCGCTACAAGATCATCCGCGGCTCGCTGGACACCCAGGGAGTCAAGAACCGCAAGCAGGCTCGCAGCCGCTACGGCGCCAAGAAGGAGAAGAGCTAATGCCACGTAAGGGACCCGCGCCCTCACGTCCCCTGGTCAACGACCCGGTGTACGGTTCGCAGCTGGTAACCCAGCTGGTCAACAAGGTGCTGCTCGATGGCAAGAAGTCCATCGCCGAGCGCATCGTGTACGGCGCCCTGGAGCAGGCTCGCGACAAGACCGGCACCGATCCGGTCGTCACGCTCAAGCGCGCCATGGACAACGTCAAGCCCGCCCTCGAGGTGCGTAGCCGCCGCGTCGGTGGTGCCACCTACCAGGTGCCGGTCGAGGTCCGCCCCGATCGCTCCACCACTCTGGCCCTGCGCTGGCTGGTGAGCTTCTCGCGCGCTCGTCGTGAGAAGACCATGGTCGAGCGTCTCGCCAACGAGATCCTGGACGCCAGCAATGGTCTGGGCGCCTCGGTGAAGCGTCGCGAGGACACCCACAAGATGGCCGAGGCCAACCGGGCGTTCGCGCACTACCGCTGGTGATCTTGACGGGCCTCATCCTTGGTGGGGCCCGTTCGGCTCGTCCAGCGCACCCGTCCTAAATTCGAAGCGAAAGAGCGGAAACTTCTGTGGCACAGGAAGTGCTGACTGACCTGAACAAGGTCCGCAACTTCGGCATCATGGCTCACATCGATGCCGGCAAGACCACCACGACCGAACGCATCCTCTTCTACACCGGTATCACCTACAAGATCGGTGAAGTTCACGATGGCGCAGCCACCATGGACTGGATGGAGCAGGAGCAGGAGCGCGGCATCACCATCACGTCCGCCGCGACGACCGCGTACTGGAAAGAAAACCAGCTCAACATCATCGACACCCCGGGACACGTCGACTTCACCGTCGAGGTGGAGCGCAACCTGCGCGTCCTGGATGGAGCCGTAGCGGTCTTTGATGGCAAGGAAGGCGTGGAGCCGCAGTCCGAGCAGGTATGGCGTCAGGCCGACCGCTACGACGTTCCGCGTATCTGCTTCGTCAACAAGATGGACAAGCTGGGCGCCGACTTCTACTTCACCGTGAAGACCATCGAGGACCGTCTCGGTGCGCGCGCGCTGCCCATCCAGCTGCCGATCGGTGCTGAGAACGACTTCGAGGGCATCATCGATCTGGTCGAGATGAACGCCAAGGTGTGGCGTGGCGAGACCAAGATGGGCGAGAGCTACGAGACCGTCGAGATCCCGGCCGAGCTCAAGGACAAGGCCGACGAGTACCGGGCGGCACTGCTCGAGGCCGTCGCCGAGACCGATGAAGAGCTGCTGGAGAAGTACCTGGGTGGCGAGGAGCTGTCCATCGAGGAGATCAAGGCTGCGATCCGCAAGCTGACCATCACCTCCGAGGCATACCCGGTGCTGTGTGGCAGTGCGTTCAAGAACAAGGGCGTGCAGCCCATGCTCGACGCGGTCATCGACTACCTGCCGTCCCCGCTGGATGTCGGTGCCACCACCGGCCACGTGCCCGGCAAGGAAGAGGAGCTCATCACCCGTGAGCCCAACACCTCGGAGCCGTTCAGCGCGCTGGCGTTCAAGGTTGCCACGCACCCGTTCTTCGGCAAGCTGATCTACATCCGCGTGTACTCGGGCAAGGTCGATTCCGGTGCGCAGGTCGTCAACTCCACCAAGGGCAAGAAGGAGCGTCTGGGCAAGCTGTTCCAGATGCACTCCAACAAGGAGAACCCGGTCGAGTCGGCCGCTGCGGGCCACATCTACGCGGTGATCGGACTCAAGGACACCACCACCGGTGACACCTTGTGCGATCCGCAGAACCAGATCGTCCTGGAGTCCATGACCTTCCCGGATCCGGTTATCGAGGTGGCGATCGAGCCCAAGACCAAGAGTGACCAGGAGAAGCTGGGCACCGCGATCCAGAAGCTCGCCGAAGAGGACCCCACCTTCAAGGTGAAGCTGGACCAGGAGACCGGCCAGACCGTCATCGGCGGCATGGGCGAGCTGCACCTGGACATCCTGGTGGACCGCATGCGCCGCGAGTTCAAGGTTGAGGCCAACGTCGGTAAGCCGCAGGTGGCCTACCGCGAGACCATCCGCAAGCTCGTCGACAACGTCGAGTTCACCCACAAGAAGCAGACGGGTGGCTCCGGCCAGTTCGCGAAGGTCATCATCAAGGTCGAGCCGTTGGTCGACGCCGAGGACGGCGCCACCTACGAGTTCGAGAACAAGGTCACCGGTGGCCGCGTGCCGCGCGAGTACATCCCGTCGGTGGACGCCGGTGCGCAGGACGCCATGCAGTACGGCATCCTGGCCGGCTACCCGCTGGTGAACATCAAGGTGACCCTGCTCGATGGCGCCTACCACGACGTCGACTCGTCGGAAATGGCGTTCAAGATCGCGGGCTCGCAGGCACTGAAGAAGGCCGCGCAGGCCG
The DNA here is from genome assembly GCF_001605725.1 of Mycobacteroides immunogenum. NCBI lineage: Bacteria > Bacillati > Actinomycetota > Actinomycetes > Mycobacteriales > Mycobacteriaceae > Mycobacteroides > Mycobacteroides immunogenum. The sequence goes on along the minus strand of NZ_CP011530.1, from coordinate 4,405,853 downwards.
CTCAGCCGGTCATCCTTGAGCCCATCATGGCTGTCGAGGTCACCACACCCGAGGACTACATGGGTGACGTGATCGGCGACCTGAACTCCCGCCGTGGCCAGATCCAGGCTATGGAGGAGCGCAGCGGTGCTCGTGTCGTCAAGGCGCAGGTTCCGCTGTCGGAGATGTTCGGCTACGTCGGCGACCTTCGGTCGAAGACCCAGGGCCGGGCTAACTACTCCATGGTGTTTGACTCGTACGCCGAAGTTCCGGCGAACGTGTCGAAGGAGATCATCGCGAAGGCAACGGGCGAATAGTCCGCCGGAGCACCGCGCCCCTGGCGCAACACTGTAAGTAACAACAACAAGAGTCCAGGAGGACACAAGTGGCGAAGGCGAAGTTCGAGCGGACGAAGCCGCACGTCAACATCGGGACCATCGGTCACGTTGACCACGGCAAGACCACTCTCACTGCAGCTATCACCAAGGTGCTGCATGACAAGTACCCCGATTTGAACGAGGCGTCGGCCTTCGACCAGATCGACAACGCTCCCGAAGAGAAGGCTCGTGGTATCACGATCAACATCTCGCACGTGGAGTACCAGACCGAGAAGCGTCACTACGCACACGTCGACGCCCCCGGTCACGCTGACTACATCAAGAACATGATCACCGGTGCCGCCCAGATGGACGGCGCGATCCTGGTGGTCGCCGCGACTGACGGCCCCATGCCGCAGACCCGCGAGCACGTGCTGCTCGCCCGTCAGGTGGGTGTGCCTTACATCCTCGTCGCGCTGAACAAGTCCGACATGGTGGACGACGAGGAGCTCCTGGAGCTCGTCGAGATGGAGGTCCGGGAACTGCTGAGCAGCCAGGACTTCGACGGCGACAACGCTCCCGTCGTGCGTGTCTCGGCGCTGAAGGCGCTCGAGGGCGACGCCGAGTGGGGCAAGACCGTTGCCGACCTGATGGACGCGGTTGACGAGTCGATCCCGGACCCGGTTCGCGAGACCGAGAAGCCGTTCCTGATGCCCGTCGAGGACGTGTTCACCATCACCGGTCGTGGCACCGTGGTGACCGGTCGCGTCGAGCGTGGCGTGATCAACGTGAACGAGGATGTCGAGATCGTCGGCATCAAGGACACCACCACCAAGACCACGGTCACCGGTGTGGAGATGTTCCGCAAGCTGCTCGACCAGGGCCAGGCTGGCGACAACGTCGGTCTGCTGGTTCGTGGTGTGAAGCGTGAGGACGTCGAGCGTGGCCAGGTTGTGGTCAAGCCCGGCACCACCACCCCGCACACCGAGTTCGAGGGCAGCGTCTACATCCTGTCCAAGGACGAAGGCGGCCGCCACACGCCGTTCTTCAACAACTACCGTCCGCAGTTCTACTTCCGCACCACCGACGTGACCGGTGTTGTGACGCTGCCGGAAGGCACCGAGATGGTTATGCCCGGTGACAACACCGACATCTCCGTCAAGCTGATCCAGCCGGTCGCCATGGACGAGGGCCTGCGTTTCGCGATCCGTGAAGGTGGCCGTACCGTCGGCGCCGGTCGCGTGACCAAGATCCTCAAGTGATCTAAAGACGCCAAGAAAGCGGCGCTCACCCTTCGGGGTGGGCGCCGTTTTCGTTGTCTGTCCCTGGCCGAGTGGGAATCTCGCGAGGGAATCGGTCCGATTTACCTCGCGAGATTCCCACTCGGCGGATCAGGAGGCGAAGTTATGCCCTGAGGTGTTGTTGTCGTGCATGGTGTACGTCGAGCTCACCTTGGCGCGCTTCTCGATCAATTCGGACAAAAGATTGTTCACCACACTGGGATTCGGGTTGAAGGCGTCCAGCTGCCGGCGCACCATCCCGATGCCGGGCAGCCGGTCCACGACGGCGCTCGCGTTCGCGTTGACCGCGGCGGCTCTGCTGAACAGCCAGCCGGAGAGCCGGTGGTTGACGCCCTGAAATGTGGTGTCCCGGAAGAATTCATCCATCGCCGACGGCCCCATCAACATGGAGCCGGGTCCGGCGATCACCTCGGCGAAGAGGCGGCGGACCGGGCCCGTGCGTGCGCCGGACATGCCCGTGGCCAGCGCCTCGATGAGCTCGACGCGCCAGCGCGAGGCGTCCCCGGAGCGCGCCAATAGGTAGTCGAGGTTGCGCATGGCATCGATTCCGGTGCGGGGCAGCAAGTCCTCGGTGACACCGAACATCAGTGCCCAGCGCAACAGGTAATGCCAGACATCGTCGATTTCCCTCAGCGTGCAAGATCTTCCGAGCCGATAGTCGACGAGTAGGGCCCCGAGCATCGCCTCGATGAACCCGCACATGGACGCGTTCGAGATCGGTGCGCCGAACTGGGCGAAATTGTCCTCGCCCCAGGCGCTGCGCAGACCCCGCCGGGCCAGCGAGTGCACCAGCCGCACCCGCATGGTCAGCTTGATCTGCTCGGAGCCCGGCACCAGGCCGTCGCGATCGAAGATCATCGAGAAGAACCGGTTGGTCTCGGCCAGTCGCTGAGCGCTCTGATAGCGGAACCGGCCGGTGGCCCCGGTCGCCGCCGACACATCGGAGTTCATCACGGTGTCGAACACCGCGAACGTCGCCATGACGGCGGTGGTCGCCGTGGTCACCTGCCGTGCTCGCTGCCGGCCCCGCTCGGCCTTCTCCGCGTCCCACCACTGCGGGACGCGGTAGGCGTCTGCGAACAGTGCGCGCAGTGCCTCGGGAGGATCGTCCAGGCTATCGATGCCGTGCTCGACGGCCTGCTCGAACAAGGCGCGCGCTTGGGCGGAACCCAGTTCGTGAAAAAGCTCCACCACTGCGTCCATCGGCTCGTCGCCCTGCCACATGTGGTCATCGAACATGCGCGTCGCGGGGGTGGGGGTCACCTCGTCTTCGACGTCGAACCACGGATCAAACAGATAGTGCCGGCAGTGGCTCCATATCCACCCGAACTCGTTCTTGCCCTCGGGGATTGGGCGTAGGTCCATTCCCGGGCGGTAGTAGTAGTCGAACGGGTGCGGGTCGCCTGTCTGTGGTTCGTCGACCACGGTGAGCTTGGGCATCCGGGCGCCTCCTGAGGTTCGATGCCGACGTCATTGACAACATCCATTGCCAATATAAGGCGGGTGGACCCGCTTTGTCACCCGGTGAGTTCGCAGTGGCGTGCGTTCCCGTTACGACGCCGACTTCTCGGTGTGCTTGGCCGAGGATGATTCCTTCGACGCCGAGGATTCCTTGGCGGAGCCGGAGTGAGATCCGGATACCGAGGAAGGCTTGCTTTCGTTAGGGGAGGACTTGTTCTCGCCGGCTGTCGACGCCGATGTGCCGGACTTTTCCGACGTGGTACCGGCGGTGGTCGGCGACGGCGTGGACTTGTCGGATTGCTTGGTGCCGGTGACGGTGCTTGTGGTCGTTGTCTTTTCGGACGGCGACGCTGTGTCGGTCTTGGCGGTACCTGGTGTCGAGCCGGCCGCGGAGGCTGGCTCGGACTTCGGCGCCGGCACTGCGCCGTGGTCGGCCTGAGTGCTTGGAGCCGCCGTGGCGGGCTTCGGTGATGTCAGCGTCTTGGTCTTCGGAGAAGTCGTCGAGACCCGGACGGGCGCTGCCGCGGGCACCTTGTCCGTCTTGTCGGTCGCGCCATCGGCCGACTTGTCGGAGTCGCTCGGAGTTGATGGGGCCGTCTTGTCGGCGGGTGTGACGGGGTGCGTATCGGTAGGTTGGGACGGGGCCGCATTCTCGCCGGACTCGGTGCTGGTGCGTTTTCCGGTGGTGGCATCGTCGGTTGTCGTCGCGGAGACCTGCTTGCCGATGGCTTTGGATTCGGTCGTCTGCTCGCTGAGGGCCGGTGTCGATGGCTTTGCGCTGGGTGTCGCGGAGGCATCGATCTTGAGACCTGTTGTGGTCTCATCTTTTTCGCCAGCAGTGAGGGTGCCTGTGCTGTCAGTGGCGGCGGGCGATTGCTTATCGGTCGTTGACGTCTCCGGAGAAACGATCGGTTTGGGCAATGTCGGTGTGTATTTTCCGGTTTTGAGGATGTCCAAGCTCTGTGCGATTGCCGCGGGCAGCTTGCTCAGTGCCTCGGTCACCTTGCTGAGGGGCGTGAAGAGCTGAAGCTGTTGCGTCTTACTGGGATCGGCGGTGCGGTCGTAGCCCATTTCGACAAATACCCTGAGTACGGGTTCGAGGAAGTCAACAAAGCGCTCCGCGCCGATCAACGAGAGGGGAATGCGAAATGGCGCCAGCAGCGGCAGTGTCTTGGGGAACGTCACGTACGTGGTGTTGCCCACGGTGGTTTCCACACGATTCGGATCGTTGGGATCGCCGGCGAAGTAACCCGGAAACCCGTGCTGGATCACTATGCCCGCCAACGCATTCACGATCGCCAGTGGATTGGCATACTTCGGGAAGTCGGCGAACCCATCGTACTGATTCGCGTAATCGGTTGTCTTGAAAGGACTATCGGCAGGCCCTGGGCGTTCGAACGGGATACCCAGAATCGCGGACAGCGGTGAGAGGAAAGCGAACCTGGTCAGCAGGCCCCCGTCTGGGCGGTAGGGATTGCCGATCATCTTGAACTCGGGGTTGGGCACGTTCTGCTCGCCGTTGGCTAGTCTGCGCGCCAGCTCTGCCCTGACCCGCTCGGCGGCCATGGTGCCCTGCGAAATGCTGACAATGGTGACCTTTTCGCCCGCGGGAACATCTTGCAGCGCCTTCAGCATGTTTTCTGCGCCGGTCTCCACGGAGTCGGCGAGGGAGTAGCCCGCACCCCGGAACAGCGCGTCGAGGAACGGGACTACCGCGGGGTACTCGACCGCCTTGAATGTGTCGCCGTCCGGAACGACGGAATGGGCGGGCGGTTTGTAGCCGAGGTTCGGAAGGACACCCACCACCTGCAGCATGGTGAAGGCTGCTTCGACCAATCCTTCTGGAGTGGGCGCGTAGCCAAAATTGTAGGGAAGAGTGTGGGCCTGACCGTCGCCTGTGCCGCCCAGGCCCAGGGTGACTCCGGTCAGATCGACACCGGCGCTGATCCTTCTGAGTTGTTGAGTCACGGCGGTTGTTCCGCCGTAGAGAAGCCCGGTGAAAACCAGCGTGGCCACGATGAATGTTGCCGTGATTCCGCGCACCAATCGCAGATAGATCCGCCCCGACATTTGCCCGACCCCGTCTCCCCGAAAGCTCTGGCTGCTGGCGCCAGTAGATGGGCTAGAGGTTACTACCGGGCGATGGGTGCTACCGCGAGAACGGTGGTGTCCAGTTGTGCTTCGTCGGTTCTTGATGATGGGGAGAGCGGGAAGAGGATGATGATGCCCATGAACGTGGTGGCACGCTTCCTCAAAATCCTGGCTTTTTCGCTGCTCTGCGGGATCGTCGGGCCGATTTTCATCGTGATGTATTACGTGATCGACGAACCCGCGACCAGCTGGATGTTGTACAGCGGTGTCGGCATCACCATCGGGATCGTTGTCCTGGCTTTCGTGCTGACATTGGCATTCACCAAGAACGAGGATGCGCGCAAGCTGTTGGAGGCCAACGGAGTTCTGGCACTCGCCGATGTGGTGGCGGCCAACGAGACCGGCATGACCGTCAACGATCGTCCGGTCATCAAGCTGACGCTGCAGATACATGGGGAAGGGATCACCCCATTCCGTGCGGAGACACGGGCCCGGGTGTCCGTACTGCAGATACCTGCCCTCAGCCGGGGCAAGCTGGTGGTGCTGGTTGTTCCCGGTACTGAGCAATTCCAGATCGATTGGCAGCGCAGCGCGCTACTCAACGGGCAGGTGCCGGCCAAGTTCACCAGCTCGTCCCAGGGGCGCGAATACGACCTCACCGGGCAGGCCGGACCGCTTTTCGAAATCATGAGGGTGCTCAAGGCCAACGGCATCGGTACCGACGGCGTGGTAGACATCCGATCCAATCCGGTTGTCCGTCAACAGATTGATGCGATTCTGCGCAAGACAGAGCCGGCTGAACCCGCGGGTGCCGATGCCGGCGCCGGTGGCTCGGTGGCCGACCGGCTGGCGGAGCTCGATCGACTCAAGTTGGCTTCGTTGGTGTCCGAGGCCGAGTACAACGACAAGCGTGCGGAGATCCTGCGCGATCTCTAGACCGGCCGTGCGGTTTGGCAAGGTGTCCGCTGAGCGGTACTCGATCTGGAACACGTTCTAGAAATACTGCTAGCCTGGTTCCGATTGCAAAGGAGCAAAACACATGGCGGATCAGTCGGCCCATCAGATCTTGTCCGGAAAAGTGGCCTTCGTAACCGGTGCGGCCCGCGGACAGGGGCGTCAGCACGCCGTGCGGCTGGCTCAAGCCGGAGCGGACATCGTCGCGATCGACGCCTGTGCCCCGGTGTCGGAGTACGCGGGATACGACGCCGCCACGCCCGAAGACCTCAAGGAAACCGTCAGGCTCGTGGAGGCCGCGGGTCGCACGATCATCGCCGAGCAGGCCGATGTTCGCAACGGCGCCGCGCTGCAGAGCGTGGTTGAAGAGGCGGTCGCGCAGTTCGGGCACATCGACATCGTGATCGCCAACGCGGGGGTGCTGAGCTGGGGCCGGTTGTGGGAGATGCCTGACCAGCAATGGGAAGACGTCATCGATACCAACCTCACGGGCACCTGGAAGACAATCAAAGCTGTTGTGCCGACCATGATTGAGGCTGGAAACGGCGGTTCGATCGTGATCGTGAGTTCGGTGTCCGGCCTGAAGGGCACTCCGGGTAACGGTGCTTACGTCGCCTCGAAGTTCGGTCTGACCGGTCTCACCAAGTCATTGACAATCGAACTGGCCGAGTACGGGATTCGGGTCAATTCGATCCATCCGTATGGCGTGACCACGCCGATGATCACCGGCGATGCCATGATGAAGATTCTCGCCGACCACCCCAACTATCTGCCCAGCATCGCGCCAATGCCATTGTCGCCCACCAAGATGCTCGAACCAGATGAAATCTCCGATGTGGTGCTGTGGTTGGCCAGTGACGCGTCGGGCACCCTGGCCGGCGCTCAGGTGCCGGTAGACAAGGGGCATCTGACCTACTGACCGGCCCGGAACTAGCCCGGCATCACCACGACGGGGACCGGGCTGTGCCTGACGATCTTCGTCGCGCGTGACCCGAGGAACACCCGGGCCACGGTGCTGTGCGGGCGGCTGCCGAGCACCAGCAGCTCGCCGTCGTTCCACTCGGCGTTGTCCAACGCGTCGTCCCAGGTATCGCCGGTGACGACCTTCAGCTCGACATCGGTTGTCACGACGCCGCTGTGGCGCAGCCCTTCCAGGGCCTCTTCGGATTGGGCGACCCAGCTGGCAAGCACCGCGTCCTCGGCTTCCGGTCCGACACCCGCGGTGAGCATGGTCCGGCCGCGTACGGCGAAGGTGACCACACGCAGCGGCGCGTGCAGCCGCTGCGTCAGCCGAACGGCTTGTTGCACAACGTCGACCGCATCTTCCGTGCCGGGATAGCCGCACGTCACCCGGCTGACCGTGCCCTCCTTCGAGCCGCGGTAGCCGCGTGGGCTGATGGCCAGCGGCACCGGGGAGGAATGCAGCAATCTATCGCCCGTCGAGCCCAAAACCACTTGTCCGAGTCGCCCTTCCGAGGCGGATCCGACCACCAGGACGTCGGCGTCGGATGCCTCGACGGCTTCCAACAGTCCTCCGGACACCGAACGATGCGCCACATTGTGGAATGTCACATCGATTCCGGTGCCGATCTTCTCGAGGTAAGCGGCGGCCTCGGACCTGGAATCGTCGGAAAGCTTCTGCGCCCATTGCGCGTATTCGGCGTCGATCTTGGCCTTCGACAGCGTGGTCCACGGCTTCGGCACCACGGTCGTGACGGTGAGTGAGGTTTCCAGGACACGGGCAGATTCGACGGCCAGGTGCAGGGCACCCTTGCCGCCCTTGCCCGAAAGGTATCCGACGACGACGGTCATACCGGTTCCTTCTCCGGTAATTCGGCTGGGTCGCTGGGTAAGTCGTTGAGTGCGCTGTGGTGTCGGCCCCACAGCAGATAGAACACCAGCACCACCGCAACCCAGGAACCAAAGGCGATCCAGGTGACCGGGGGCAGGCTGAACAGGATGTAGCCGCAGGCTATGACGGACAGGACAGGTGTCACCGGGTAGCCGGGAACGCGGAAGGCGCGCGGCAACTCTGGCTCCCGTATCCGCAGGATGATGACGCCGATCGATACCACGATGAATGCGGTGAGTGTTCCGATCGACACCATGTTCGCGAGGCTGTCCAGGGGCACGAAGGCGGCCATGAGACCGACGACCACGGCGACGATGATGGTGTTGTTCACCGGGGTCAGCGTGCGAGGGTTGACTTGCGCGAAGATCGAGGGCAGCAGGCCGTCGCGACCGATGGCGAACAGGATGCGCGTCTGGCCGTACATCGACACCAGCGTGATGGAGAAGATCGAGATCACCGCCCCCGCCGCGAGGAACGTACTGGCGGAGGTGCTTCCGGTGACCTTGTCCAGAATCAGGGCCAGGCCGGCGGACTGCCCCTCGAACTCCTTCCAAGGTTGTGCACCCAGCGCGGCCAGCGCGACGACCAGGTAGAAAGCGGTGACGATGAGCAGCGCGGCGATCAGTGCGCGCGGCATGGTCCGCTGGGGATCCTTCACCTCTTCGCCTGCGGTGGACACCGTGTCGAGCCCGACGTAGGTGAAGAAGATCGTCCCGGCCGCGGCGCCGATGCCGCTGACGCCGAACGGTGCGAAGTCGGAGAAGTTACCGGCCTGGAAGGCGGTGAACGCGATGATCGCAAAGACTGTCAGGACCGCCAGCTTCAGCAACACCATGACGGTGTTCACCAGCGCGGACTCACTTGTCCCTCGGATCAGCAGGATTGCGCACATGACGATGAGCAGGACCGCGGGAAGATTGAGCCAGGGATGCGGGGCCGCGGGGTCGGCGCTATCCCAGGGGGCGGCGCTGATCGCATGCGGCAGATGCCATCCGAAGAGGTTGACCAAGAGTTTGTCGAGATACTGGCTCCAGCCCACGGCCACCGCCGCGGCCGACACTCCGTATTCCAAGAGCAGACAGGCGGCCACCACCATCGCGGCCAGCTCACCCATGGTCGTGTACGCGTAGGAGAACGAGGAGCCCGATACCGGTACCGCCGAGGACAATTCGGCATAACAGAGCGCGGCCAGCCCGGCGGCGAGGCCCGCGACCAGGAACGAGGCCATCACCGCTGGACCTGCCTTCGGCACGGATTCCGACAGGATGAAGAAGATACCGGTGCCCACGGTGGCGCCGACGCCGATCATGGTGAGCTGGAAGGTACCCATCGACTGCTTGAGGTGTCCGCCGGCTCCGTGGGCGGTGGGCGCTCCCGTGGTCGGGCGCCGTCGCAGCAATTGTTGGGCAAGACTGGGTGACGAGGGTGCCATGGTGCCTCCTGTGGCCGGGCGAAACCTATCGGAAGCTGGCCAGCGCGTCAGCGAACTGGTCTACCACCCAATCGATTTCGCCCTCGGTGATGACAAGGGGTGGTGCGAACCGGAGCGTCGCGCCGTGCGTGTCCTTCACTAAGACGCCAAACTCTGCCATGCGCAGGCTGATTTGTCTTCCCGTTGCCAGATTCGGGTCGATGTCGACTCCGGCCCATAGCCCCAGCGAACGCACCTCAGTGACGCCTTGGCCGATCAGAGCGTCGAGCCGGGTTCGCAGGTGTCGTCCCAGAACGGCTGCCCGGTGCTGGAATTCGCCGCGCTCCAGGATTGCCACCACGGTGGATCCGACGGCCGCGGCCAACGGATTTCCGCCAAAGGTGGAGCCGTGTTCACCGGGATGCAGTACGCCGAGCACGTCGGTATCGGCCACCACGGCCGAGACAGGCACCACGCCGCCGCCCAGCGCCTTTCCCAACAGATAGACGTCGGGGACCACGTTCCAGTGGTCGCAGGCAAACATCCGGCCGGTGCGCGCGAGCCCGGCCTGGATCTCATCGGCGATGAACAGAACATTGTTGTGGGTACATATCGCGCGCACGGCGGGCAGATAGTCATCGGGCGGAATGATGATGCCGGCCTCGCCCTGAATGGGCTCGAGGAGTACGGCGACGGTGTTGTCGTCGATGGCGCGTTCCAGTGCGGCGGCATCGCCGAACGGGACAACACGGAACCCCGGCGTGAACGGGCCGAACCCGTTGCGCGCCGTCTCGTCGGAGGAGAAACTCACTATGCTGATGGTGCGGCCGTGGAAGTTGTTGTGCGCCACCACGATATTCGCCTGATCCGCGGGCACTCCCTTGACGTCGGTGCCCCACTTACGCGCGACTTTGATGCCGCTCTCGACGGCCTCGGCCCCGGTGTTCATCGGCAACACCATGCCCTTGCCGCAGAGCTGGGCCAGATCGCGGCAGAACCTGCCGAGGCGATCAGAGTGGAAAGCCCGGCTCACCAGCGTCACCGTGTCGAGCTGCGCGTGTGCCGTCGCGAGGATCTCCGGGTTTCCGTGGCCGAAATTGACCGCGGAGTAGGCGGCCAGACAGTCCAGGTACCGCTTGCCGTCCACATCTTCGATCCATGCGCCCTCGGCGCGGTGGGCCACCACGGGTAGCGGCGCGTAGTTATGTGCGCCGTACTGCTGGGCCAGCTCGATGTATTCGGCGCTCTTGTATGAGTCGGGTGACATGCCGGGGGCCTCCGTGACGGTCACGAGTGCAGCTCCAGTGTGCAACATTTCACCGATCCGCCACCCTTGAGTAGCTCGGAAAGATCGATGCCGATCGGTTCGAACCCGGCCGCGCGCAGCTGCGCGGCGAATCCGGTCGCCGCGGCGGGCAGCATGACGTGCCGGCCGTCGGAGACGGCGTTCATACCGAGTACATAGGCATCGGTGGAGCCGGCGATGATCGCGTCGGGGTACATGGACCGCAGTCGCGCCTGCGAGTCCTCACTGAATGCCGGCGGGTAGTAGGCCACCGTGTGCGAATCCAGCACCGCCAGCGCGGTGTCCAGGTGATAGAACCGGGGATCCACGAGCTCCAGCGTCACCACCTCGATGTCGAGCATCTGTCCAATCTCGGAGTGTGATCTGACATCGGTGCGGAAGCCCGTGCCCGCCAACATGACGTCGCCGGCCAGTAGGAAGTCGCCCTGCCCTTCATTGGTGTAGTGCGAGTGCCTCGGCTGCAATCCGTGCTGACGCATCCACGTGGCGTGTGCTTCGGACTCACCCGCACGTTCGGCATGTTTGAACTGCGCGACAACGGCGTTGCCACGCAGAACGATTCCGCCATTGGCGGCGTAGACCATGTCCGGCAGGCCCGCGACGGGAGGCAGGATGTCCACCGTGTGCCCGAGCCGTTCATAGGTGGCGCGCAACGCTTCCCATTGGGAGGTGGCCAGCGCCGGATCAACAGGATTGGATATGTCCATCCAGGGGTTGATGGCGTATTCGACGGTGTAGTGCGTCGGCGGCACCATCACGTAGTGACGGGTCGTCGGCGTCCGTTCTGGTTGTGTCATCGGCGAGTCGGCCGGGTGTCCACCCTCGTGTACAACGGTCATGCACCGAGCGTATGAGGACCGTCTACCGCAATCAATCTTTATCCATTGCGCAGCAGGGCGCGATTCATTGCGCCAAGATCCCGGTTTTGGCAGTCTATTGCAGGAACGGACCGAATCGTGGAGGAGGCAGGTCAATGGCGGAGCTGGACGCCACCGATGAGCGAATCGTGACCTTGTTGATGCGCAACGCCCGGGCGACATTCGCCGAGATCGGTGAGGAGGTCAACCTTTCGGCACCCGCCGTGAAACGCCGGGTCGACCGGTTGGTGGCCACCGGGGTCATCAAGGGCTTCACCACGGTGGTCGATCGCGCCGCCGTCGGCTGGAACACCGAGGCCTACGTCCAGATCTACTGTCAGGGCACTATTACACCGGAAGCCTTGCGGCGCGCCTGGATCGATATCCCCGAGGTGGTCAGCGCCGCGACGGTGACCGGAACATCGGACGCGATGCTGCGGGTCCTGGCGCGCGATATCCAGCACCTTGAGCGAGCACTGGAGCGCATCCGGGCCAGCGCGGATATCGACCGCACCGAGAGCATTGTGGTGCTGTCCAACCTGGTGGACCGAGCCCAAGTCCAGGGCTGAGGGGCGACGGCCGGTAGGCCTGACATCGCGCGTGTCCAGTCGTGTATGAAGAAACCCATGACCGACGCGGAACGTGGAGTGCTGATCATCGGTGGTGGGCTGGGTGCGGTGCGAACAGCCGAGCAGTTGCGCCGTGCCGAGTTCTCCGGGCCGATCACCATCGTGAGCCGAGAGACTCACCTGCCCTACGATCGTCCGCCGCTGTCCAAGGACGTCTTGGGTGACACGGAGAAGACGATCGATGCTGTGGTACTCAAGCCACGAGAGTTCTATGACGAGAAGCAGATTGAGCTGCGTCTCGATACCGAGGTGACCACCCTGGATCCTGCTGCGCGCACCGTCACCCTCAGCGACGGCAGCACGCTCGAGTACGGCGAGGTCATCATCGCGACCGGTCTGGTGCCCCGCCGGATTCCCTCGTTCCCCGACCTGGCCGGCATCCATGTGTTGCGTACCGCCGACGACAGCTTCGCGCTGCGTGCCGACGCCGCCAGTGCGCGGCGTGCGGTGATCGTCGGGGCCGGGTTCATCGGCTGCGAAGTGGCGGCGACCTTGCGGGCCAACGGTGTTGAGGTGGTTTTGGTGGAACCTCAGCCGGCGCCGCTGTTGGCGGCCATCGGCCAGCAGCTCGGGGACCTGGTGGCCCGGTTACACCGTCATGAGGGTGTGGACGTACGGGTGGGTGTCGGCGTGCAAGGCGTGGAGGGGGAGGGGCGAGTCACCGCGGTCACCCTGTCGGATGGGACGCGGCTGGACGCCGACCTGGTGGTGCTGGGTATCGGCAGTCGGCCCGCGACCGATTGGTTGGACGGGTCGGGTGTGGCCGTGGACAACGGCGTGCTGTGCGATGCGGTGGGCCGTACCGGCACCCCGCACGTGTGGGCGCTGGGAGATGTGGCGGCCTGGGCCGATGCCGAGGGGCGCCCGAACCGCGTGGAGCACTGGAGCAATGTCGCGGATCAGGTTCGCGCGCTGGTACCGGCGCTATTGGGGCAGGATCAGGCCGCGAATACGGTTGCGGTGCCTTATTTTTGGAGTGACCAGTACGACGTCAAGATTCAGTCGCTCGGTCACCTCGGGAGTTCGGACACCGTGCACCTGATCTCCGATGATGGTCGGAAGTTCCTGGCTTACCTGGAGCGCGACGGTGTGCTGACCGGCGTCGTGGGCTGTGGCATGGCTGGTCCGGTGATGAAGATGCGGGCCAAGATCGCGGCGGGAACACCCATCGCCGAGGTGCTGGAGTAGCGACAGCGCGGTCAGCCCAGCACGCGCAGGCCCGCCTCGGCGGCGTCGAAGCCCCTGCCGAGCAGAGTGGTGAGCCGTGACGACTCGTCGGCGAGCCACTGTTCGTACGCCGCGAGCGCGACCCCCAGCAGAGTCCAGGCCACGGTCTGCGGCAACAGCGAGTTCGCATCTGTGCCGCTGCGTTTGGCCACGAACTGCGCGATCACATCGCGCCATCCCGTGTACATCAACATCGAATACGCCTGCAACGCTGGGATTTCCAGGATCATCCGCATCCGCATGCGATGACGCGGCGTTTCGTCCATTGGAAAGTCGTTGAACGTCAAGACCGCCTGCCGCAACGCTTTACTGGTATCGACGGTGTCCGGAGTCTCCTCCAGCAGCGTGCGCATCACGCCGAGGTGGGAATCGAAGTCTCCCCACACGATTGCGTTCTTGGAGCTGTAGTACCGAAAGACCGTGCGCCGGGCGATGCCGGCGGCCGCGGCGATGTCATCGACACTCACCCCGTCGAAGCCGTGCTGCGCGAAAAGCGCCATCGCCACCGCGGTGATCTCATCCCGGGTTGTCGAAGGGCGTCGTCCCACGCGCGACGGCTGCGCACTCATGCCCAGAACTCTGCCATTTCTCGGCACCCTCTTTCTTTTCTGCACTCGATGCCATTATTATCGTGACCGTCGCCACAGTCCAGACTCACAAGGGAGTGAACAAGATGGCCGAGCCCACCACTGTCGCCGGACAGCGCAACGACACCGAACTGGTGCAGGAATCACTGGTTGAAGAGGTGTCGATCGACGGGATGTGCGGCGTCTACTGAGACGCCCCATCTCGATGAGCGCCATGGTTGACGAGGCGCCCGCAGGTTTCGACTGGACACGGCCCTGGCAGTTGCATCCCCAGGTGTCGCTGCGTCCGGAACCGTTCGGGGCGCTGCTCTATCACTTTGGGACCCGCAAGCTGTCATTCCTGAAGAACCGCACTCTGCTGCAGATCGTGCAGTCCCTCGCTGATCACCACAGTGCCGAGAGCGCCTGGCAGGCCGCCGGTGTCGCGGACGGTCAGGCCACCGCTTATCAGCAGGCCCTGACGGTGTTGGCGGATTCCAAGATGATCGTGACCCGAGAGGACGCCTCATGAGCGCTCCCGCAGTACCCCGCCTCAACGTCGCCGCCGTTGCGGCTCCGAAACTGGTCGATCAGTTCGAGCAGGGACTGGATGCTCCCATCTGCCTTACCTGGGAGCTGACCTACGCCTGCAACCTGTCCTGCGTCCACTGCCTGTCCTCGTCGGGCAAGCGTGACCCGCGCGAGTTGTCGACGCGACAGTGCAAGGACATCATCGACGAACTCGAGCGCATGCAGGTGTTCTACGTAAACATCGGTGGCGGGGAACCCACTGTGCGATCCGACTTTTGGGAGCTTGTCGACTACGCGACCGAGCACCATGTCGGGGTGAAATTCTCCACCAACGGCGTGCGTATCACCGAGGAGGTCGCGGCGCGGTTGGCTGCGAGCGACTACGTCGACGTACAGATCTCGCTGGACGGTGCGACCGCAGAGGTGAACGACGCGGTGCGCGGCGCGGGCTCGTTCGACATGGCGGTACGTGCACTGGAGAATCTGGCCGCCGCCGGATTCAAGGACGCGAAGATTTCGGTGGTGGTTACCCGCCACAACGTGGACCAGCTCGACGAATTCGCCGCGCTGGCAGCCAGATACGGAGCGACGCTACGGATCACGCGGCTGCGCCCGTCGGGCCGCGGTGCCGATGTGTGGGACGAGTTGCATCCCACGTCGGCGCAGCAGCGACAGTTGTACGACTGGCTGGTGCGCAACGGTGAGCGGGTTCTCACGGGAGATTCTTTCTTCCACCTTTCGGCGTATGGGGATGGGTCCGGTGGTTTGCCGGGACTCAACATGTGCGGCGCGGGCCGGGTGGTATGCCTGATCGATCCGGTCGGCGATGTCTATGCTTGCCCATTCGCTATCCACGACCGCTTCCGTGCCGGAAACGTGGTGTCCGACGGTGGATTTGACCAGGTATGGAAGCATTCGCAGCTGTTCAATGAGCTGCGTGAGCCGCAGTCGGCGGGCGCCTGCGGTAGCTGTGGACACTATGACAGCTGCCGGGGCGGTTGCATGGCGGCCAAGTTCTTCACCGGGCTCCCGATGGACGGCCCCGACCCGGAATGCGTGCAGGGCTTCGGCGAGGCGGCCCTGGCCGCCGATCGTGTTGTACCCAAACCCAGTGGCGACCATTCGCGTTCGGCGAGCAAGCGCGCTCCGGTCGCGCTGACCCTGACACGGCGCCCACCCTCTCGCGCGTGCGACGAGAACCCCCTTTCCAATTTACGAGCAGGACGGTAGATGGCCCGCAACACCTGGTTCGAGACGGTCGCGATTGCTCAGCAGCGGGCCAAGAAACGACTGCCCAAGTCCGTCTACAGCTCGCTGATTTCGGCCAGTGAAAAGGGGCTGACCGTCAGTGACAATGTCGAGGCGTTTGGGGAGTTGGGATTCGAGCCGCACGTCGTCGGCATCCAGCCGGACCGCGAGTTGTCGACAACTGTTCTGGGGCAGGAAATTTCGCTACCGGTGATGATATCGCCCACCGGGGTGCAGGCCGTCGACCCCGACGGTGAGGTCGCCGTCGCACGGGCGGCAGCGGCGCGCGGCACGGCAATGGGGCTGTCGTCGTTTGCCAGTAAGCCCATCGAAGATGTGGTGGCGGCGAACCCGAAGACGCACTTCCAGATCTACTGGCTGGGTGGTCGTGACGACGTCGCGCAGCGTATCCAGCGCGCCAAAGATGCTGGTGCGGTTGGTCTTATCGCGACACTCGACTGGAGCTTCTCGCATGGGCGTGACTGGGGAAGTCCCGCCATCCCCGAGAAGATGAACCTGCGCTCGATGATCCGCTTGGCCCCTGAAGTGGTCACCAAGCCCGGCTGGCTGTGGTCGTTCGGCAAAGGAATGAACATCCCGGACCTGCGGGTGCCGAACCAGGCGGTGCGGGGCGAGGCCGGCCCGCCGTTCTTCGATGCCTATGGGCAGTGGATGGGAACCCCGGCGCCCACGTGGGACGATGTGCGCTGGATGCGCGAGCAGTGGGACGGTCCGTTCATGCTCAAGGGTGTAATGCGCATAGATGACGCCAAACGCGCTGTGGATTGCGGTGTTTCGGCCATTTCGGTCTCGAACCATGGGGGCAACAACCTGGACGGCACGCCGGCGTCCATTCGCGCGCTGCCGGGCATTGCCCAGGCGGTCGGAAACGAGATCGAGGTGCTGCTGGACGGCGGCATCCGACGGGGCAGCGATGTGGTCAAGGCACTGGCGCTCGGTGCCCGTGCGGTCATGATCGGGCGGGCGTATCTGTGGGGCCTGGCGGCCTCCGGCCAAGCGGGTGTCGAGAACGTTCTGGACATCATGCGTGGCGGTATCGACTCGGCGCTGATGGGGCTCGGAAAGAAATCTGTGCACGAGCTGTCCCCAGATGATCTTTTGATCCCCGAAGGGTTTGCCCGGGGCCTCGGGCGGCACTAGTTCGGCGCATCGCGAATTGAACAGGGTGTCGGGCACACTCGGTGTGGCGGCAGGGGCTGGCGTGACAATCGGGGCGAAATAGCTCCCCCCGCATAGGCCGACGGCCAGCAAGGATGTAAAGACCTTGGTCAGGTGCGCCAACTTTGGATGCATTTGAAGTGAATTCGGCCTACCATCGGCGGGTGGCTGTTCCGACTGTCTTGAGCACCGCCATCTCCCCGGAGCTCTCCGACGAGGCCACCACTCTGTTCACTCCGCTTGGCTCCACGGAGCAGCACGGTCCGCACTTGCCGTTGGATACCGATACCCGGATTGCCGGTGCCGTGGCAACCGCTGCGATCGGGGAGCTGGCAGCGGACTCGGGGGCGGGGCCCATCGCACTCGCCCCGGCCATCGCGTACGGAGCGAGCGGGGAACACCAGTCCTTTGCGGGAACAATCTCGATCGGCACCGAGGTGCTCAGCCGGCTTCTGGTGGAGTACGGGCGATCGGCTACGCAGTGGTGCCGGCGGATCGTCTTCGTCAACGGTCATGGCGGAAACATCGAGGCGGCGGTCTCGGCGGTTCGGCTACTGCGTTCGGAGGGGCGTGATGTGGCGTGGTGGGCGTGCGCGGTCCAGGGCGGTGACGCTCATGCCGGACATGTGGAAACGTCTCTGCTGCTGCATATTTCGCCAGATGTAGTGCGCCGTGAGGAAGTCTTGGCCGGAAACCTGGCGCCGCTGCGTGAGCTGATCGGTCCGATGCGGGCAGGTGGTGTGGCCGCGGTCAGTGCCATCGGTGTCCTTGGGGATCCGACCACCGCCAGCAGTCAGGACGGTGCGCGGATGCTCGAGGCGATGTCTCGAGGATGTGCCGAGGCGGTGCGGCGATGGACACCCGATGCCGACGGGCGGCTGGTATGACCACGAGTGACGAGCAGGCGCAGCCCATGCCTACGTCTCAGGAGCGCCTGCCCGATGGATTTGCGGTGCAGGTTGACCGCCGAGTTCGCGTTCTCGATGAGGGGTCGGCGCTGCTCGGCGGTTCCCCGACGCGGCTGCTGCGCTTGGCGCCCGCTGCCCGATCATTGCTTTCCGGCGGGCGGCTCGAGGTCCGCGATGCCACCAGTGCCCAGTTGGCGCGGACGCTCCTCGATGCCACCGTTGCGCATCCCCGGCCGGTCGGTGGGCCTGGCTATCGCGATGTCACCGTCGTTATTCCCTGTCGTGACAATGGATTCGGACTGCGTCGACTGCTCCGTGCGCTGCGCGGAATGCGGGTGATCGTCGTTGACGATGGGTCCACCATCCCGATCGTGGAGAGCGATCTGGAGGGCTTGCATTGTCACGTGGAGGTAGTGCGTCACGACGAGAGTCAGGGCCCGGCGGCGGCTCGCAACACAGGCCTGCGCCTCGCGACCACTGACTTCGTCGCGTTCCTGGATTCCGATGTGGTGCCCAGACGCGGTTGGCTTGAGGCGCTCCTGGGGCACTTCAGTGACCCGGCGGTAGCCCTTGTCGCACCGAGGATCGTGGGATTGGTGTTGAGTGACAACGCTATTGCCCGATACGAGGCGGTACGGTCCTCGCTCGACCTCGGCCTACGGGAGGCGCCCGTCGTGCCGTACGGGCCGGTGTCGTATGTGCCCAGTGCGGCCATAGTGGTGCGCCGGACCGCGATCGACGAGATCGGCGGATTCGATGAATCGCTGCAGTGCGGTGAGGATGTGGACCTGTGTTGGCGGCTGATCGAGGCGGGGTCTCGGCTGCGCTACGAGCCGGTGTCCCATGTGGCTCACGATCATCGACTCACTCTGCGGGAATGGTTTGCGCGCAAGGCATTCTACGGAAAGAGCGCGGCGCCGCTGTCGACCCGGCACCCCGACAAGGTGGCGCCTATGGTCATCTCCCGATGGACGCTGTTGGTCTGGGTGCTCGCCGCGGTGGGTTCGGGCATGGGCTATCTGGCTGCCGTCGGCATGGCGGCGCTGGCGGCCGGGCGGGTGGCACGCACCTTGCGGGGAGTGGACACTCCGCCGCGCGATGTGGTTCGGGTGGCCGCGCAAGGGGTTGGTGGAGCCGCGCTGCAGATCGCATCCGCACTGTGCCGTCACTACTGGCCGTTGGCGTTGGTGGCGGCCGCGCTCTCACGCCGCAGCCGTCAGGTTCTCCTGGTGGCCGCCATCGTCGACGGCGTGGTGGATTGGATGAAGCGCAACGACAGTTCGGCCTCGCCCGATGACCGCATCGGTTTGATCGAGTACGTACTTCTGAAGCGCCTGGACGACATCGCCTATGGGATAGGGCTGTGGTCTGGGATGGTGCAGGAGCGTGATCTCGGTGCGCTCCGACCGGAACTACGGCCCTGAGCAGGCCGATCCACGCCGATGCCCTCATCGTAGGTGCAGGCAGCGCGGGTTCGATTCTGGCAGGGCGCCTTTCCGAGGATCCATCGTTTCGCGTGGTACTTGTCGAGGCGGGACCGGCGTCATCGGCCGATGAGGATGGCGTTCGTGATGGATACCGGCTGCCGATCGGCCCGGACAGCCAGATCGCCAGCTACTACTGGGCGACACTGACCTCCACGGGGGATCAGGCCGAGCTGGTGCGTGGGTCTGTGGTGGGTGGTTCGGGCGCGATCAACGGCGGCTACTTCGTGCGTGGCCGACCCGCGGACTTCGATGGATGGTCAGTTTCGGGCTGGTCCTGGGCCGATGTGCGCGAAGACTTCCGGGCGATCGAGACCGACCGGGACTTCCGTGACGATCCATTGCATGGGTCTTCGGGGCCCATACCTGTCGGACGCAGGCACGAACAGAGCGCCGCCGGAAGAGAATTGATGGATCACGCGGTCAAACGCGGATATCCGGTGGTGGCCGATCTCAATGGCTCGGCCGGTGTCGGGGTGGGATTGGTCCCGCTCAACATCGACAGCGGAATGCGGGTCGGACCTGCGCGCGCCTACCTGGAAAGCGCAGGCTGGCGTCCCAACCTCGCGGTGTATTCCGGTACCCGGGTGTTGCGGGTGCTGAGCGGTGGCGGGCGGGTGACCGGAGTGCAGGTGACGGTGGGGAGTTCGGTGAGGACCCTGACCGCTGATCGAATCATTCTGAGCGCTGGGGCGATTGAGAGCGCCAAGCTGCTACTGCTGTCCGGACTCGGCCCCGCGGACGATTTACGGGCGGTGGGGGTACAACCCGTTGTGGATCTGCCCGGGGTGGGTACCCGCATCATGGACCATGCGGAATGGGTGCTGGATACCGGTGACGCTGGCCAACAGGGCTACCCGGTGCTGGACACCGTGCTCCATACCGATCGGCAGTCCGGCATTGAGATACGGCCCTATACAACCGGATTCGCCGCGATGGCGGGGGTTAGGGCCGCTGGTGTGGATGCCCGGCAGATCGGTGTGGCGTTGATGACGCCGCAGAGTCGCGGCCGGCTCGAATTGCGATCGGCCGACCCGGCGGCGCCGGTGTACATCGACCTCAGGTACGACAGCGAGACCGCCGATATGGATCGACTGCGCAACGGGGTGCGTTTGGTGTCGGAGCTGTACGGTCGCCGTTTTGGCGGCCCACGGTGGTCCACCTCGCAGCATTTGTGCGGGACGGCTCCGATAGGGAATGACGACGATAAGTATGCCGTTGTCGACAAATACTGTCGTGTCAGGGGAATTGACGGGCTCTTTGTCATCGACGGGTCGATCCTGCCTGCCATTCCGAGCCGAGGGCCGGCTGCCACCATCGCGATGATCGGGCATCGGGCCGCGAGGTTTGTTGCCTGGTCGTAACACGGCAGGAATCTCGGCGCCCGACCCTGTGTTCGCTGCATCTGATGTGTTCGTGCTGTTTATGGCGTATTTTGGGTTGTACAGCCGTCGCCATTGGTTGCGAACTCGCCAGACGAAGAGTTCGCGGCGCTCACCGAAGCCGAGAACGAACTGAAATAGGCACATTATGAGCACTTTTCGTCACATCGCCGGACCGGTCACCTACCAGTTCGGGTCGCTCGCTGAAGTTCTCGCCAAGGCCTCGCCACCGCGGTCCGGTGACGAGCTGGCGGGCTGCGCGGCGCAATCGGATGCTGAGCGTGCGGCGGCGCGCTGGGTGCTCGCCGAGGTGCCGTTGGCGATGTTCCTGAATGAGGAGATCGTCCCGTACGACACCGACGAGGTCACCAGGCTCATCATCGACAGTCATGACGCCGCGGCCTTCGCCGTCATCGCACATCTGACCGTTGGCGATTTTCGGGACTGGCTGTTGGAAACCATCACCAAACCCCATGGAGCACAGTCTCTCAAAGAGGTATCGCCCGGGCTCACGCCCGAGATGGTCGCGGCGGTGAGCAAGCTGATGCGCAATCAAGACCTGATCGCGGTCGGTGCGGCGGTGCGCAATCACAGTGCTTTCCGCACCACCATCGGGCTGCCCGGCACACTCGCGACCCGGTTGCAACCCAACCATCCCACCGACGACGTGCGGGGCATCGCGGCGGCCACTCTCGATGGCCTGCTGTTGGGGTGTGGTGATGCCGTCATCGGGATCAACCCGGCGACCGATTCCCCACATGCCGCAGGAGATCTGCTGCGCCTCATCGACGACATCCGTGTGCGATTCGATATCCCCACCCAGTCGTCCGTGCTCGCACACGTCACCACCACGATCGAGCTGATCGAGCGAAACCTCCCGGTGGACTTGGTGTTCCAGTCGATCGCCGGCACCGAAGGCGCCAACGAAAGCTTCGGGGTCAACCTGGCGCTGCTGCGGGAGGCCAATGAAGCCGGGCGCTCGCTGGCACGCGGCACCGTGGGTAACAACGTCATGTACCTGGAAACGGGGCAGGGGTCGGCGCTATCGGCGGGAGCGCATCTCGGAGTGGGCGGCGTCGCGGTTGATCAGCAGACCCTGGAGGCCCGGGCCTACGCCGTCGCACGTGAGGTACAGCCGCTCCTGGTCAATACCGTCGTGGGATTCATTGGGCCGGAATATCTTTACGATGGAAAACAGATCATCAGGGCCGGCCTGGAAGATCACTTCTGTGGCAAGTTACTCGGACTGCCCATGGGCGTGGATGTCTGCTACACCAATCACGCCGAAGCTGATTCCGATGACATGGATGTGCTGCTCACCGTGCTGACCGCGGCGGGGGTCGCGTTTGTCATCGCCGTCCCCGGCGCCGACGACGTCATGCTGGGGTATCAGAGCCTGTCCTTCCACGACGCGCTCTTCGCCCGCCGCACCTTCGGGCTGCGACCTGCCCCGGAGTTCAACGACTGGCTCGAGCGCATGGGCATGCTGGACCGCGACGGCGGACTGCGGGAGATTCCGGTCAGCGACTCCCCGTTGCGGGCGCTGATATGAGCGATATCGCCAACAACGGAGCCGCGCAGAATATCTGGGACACCTTGCGGCGATCTACGCAATCCCGGATCGGTTTGGGGCGCAGTGGCGATGCGCTGCCCACCACCCGAGTGCTGGAGTTCGGTACCGCGCATGCCGCCGCCCGCGACGCGGTACACACGCCCCTGGACGCACCCGCGCTGGCGGGCCGGATCGACGGCCTCGGGCTTGGCGTGCCGCTACTGGTGACCAGCCGCGCGGCAGATCGGTCCGAATATCTGCGCCGGCCCGACCTGGGGCGAGCCCCTGCCGACGGCGCACTTGACGTGCTGCCTGGATCCGGCGGCGATATCGGGATCGTGCTGGCGGACGGACTCTCGCCGCGCGCTCTCGACGACCACGGGGTACCGCTGTTGCAGGCACTGCACCAGCGGCTTCGCGGGTATTCGCTTGCCCCGTTGGTCATCGCGACCCAGGCGCGGGTGGCCCTGGGCGATCACATCGGCGCGGCCCTCGGCGTCGACACCGTGCTGGTGCTCATCGGGGAACGTCCGGGTCTATCGGTCGCGGACAGTGTCGGGATCTATCTCACGCACAATCCCGTCGTCGGATGTACTGATGCGCAACGTAATTGCGTTTCCAACATTCATCCCCCCGAAGGGCTCGGCTATGACCAGGCCGCACAGGTGGTCGCCGCCCTGGTGGCGGGAGCGCGGCAGATCGGCAGGTCCGGCGTCGACCTCAAGGACATGAGCGGGGCCGGCAATCAGATCGAAGGAGCTGGGCCCGAGCTGCCCACCTAACGGGACGACCTGCCGGGGTCAACCGGGTGGTTGGTTACCATCGGGAAATGGCCCTCGACCCTCGCACGCCGGTCCTCGTCGGAACCGGACAGGTCAACCAGCGGACAGACGCCGACACCCCGTTCTCGGAGATCCCGGAGCCCATCGATCTCATGGAGCAGGCCGCACGTCTGGCGGCGGAGGACGCGGGTACGGCCGAGCTGCTTGCCGCGATCGACACGATATCGGTGGCGAACATCTTCTCCTGGAAGTACCGCGACCCGGGCGCGCTGCTCGGTGAGCGACTGGGGGCGGTGCCCAAGCGCACCTTCTACACCGGGGCCAGCGGCAACTCACCGCAGCTGCTGGTCAACAACGCGGCCGCCGATATTCGCGCCGGGGACGCCGACGTGGTTCTCATCGGTGGTGCGGAGATGTGGCGTTCGCGCAACAAAATGATGGCCACCGGCGTACAGCCCACCTGGACCAGCCAGGACGAATCCGTACCCGAGGCAACAGTTCTCGGCGGTCGCATGGATCAGGTCGGTGGCGCCGAAACCGCGATCGGGCTGATCTCTCCCGGTCACGTCTATCCGCTGTTCGAGCAGGCCATCCGCGTCGCCAACGGTGCTTCCATCGCAGAGCACCGCGCCGCGATTTCGCAGCTGTGGCAACGCTTCAACGCGGTGGCGGTGAACAACCCGCACGCCTGGTCCAACGACGCCTACACCGCCGAGGAGATTGCCACTCCCGGCCCCGACAATCGATGGATCAGCTCTCCGTACACCAAGCTGATGAACTCCAACAACATGGTGGAGCAAGGCGCGGTAGTGCTGCTTACCTCACTGGAAACAGCGCAGCGGCTACGAATTCCGAAGGACCGCTGGATATTTCCGCTCGCTGGCGCTCAGGCCAACGACACCTTCGCACTCAGCGAGCGCCTCGAGCTGCACCGTTCACCGGCCATCCGGCTGGCGGGTAGGCGCGCGTTCGAGATCGCCGGGCTGGGTACCGACGATGTGGAGTTGATCGATATCTATTCTTGCTTCCCGTCGGCGGTACAGGTCGCGGCCACCGAGCTGGGGCTGGCGCTCGATGATCCGGCGCGGCCGCTGACGGTCACCGGTGGTCTCACCTTCGCGGGTGGCCCCTGGTGCAACTACGTGACCCACTCCATCGCCACCATGGCCCAGCGGTTGCGTGCCCGTCCAGGTGCGAAGGGTCTGATCACCGCCAACGGCGGGTACCTCACCAAACATGCGTTCGGAATCTACGGAACCGAGCCGCCCGCCTCCGGTTTCCGGTTCGAGGATGTGCAGGCCGAGGTGGATCAAGAACCCCGGACCGAGGCCGCCGACGGCTACGCGGGCACGGCAACCGTCGAAGCGTGGACCGTCAACTACGGACGGGACGGATCGCCGTTCCAGGCATTCGTGAGCGTGCGCACGCCCTCGGGAGCACGTACCTTCGCCAAGATCGACGACCGCGATGCCTCCGCGCAGTTCGCGGATGCCGACATCGCCGGTGCCTCAATCGAAGTCGCGGCGGATGGGTCGGCGCGGCTCAACTAGCGTGGACCGCTAGCGCAGGGTGTAGCGGATCGGCAGGTGTTTGATGCCGCCGACAAAGATGGTGGATGTCCGCTCGATGTTCCCGTCGATCTCGATGGACTCAAGGCGGGGCAACAACGCCGAGAAGAAGCTGTTGACCTCCATCCGCGCCAGCGCAGCTCCCAGACAGAAGTGCACACCGAAACCGAATGCCAGATGCTTGTTGGGGTCTCGTGCGATGTCGAAGGTGAACGGATCGGTGAAGGTGTCCTCGTCGCGGTTGCCCGAGGGATAAGACAACAGCACCGATTCACCCTCGGCGATCGGCACACCGCGAATCTCGGTGTCGGCGGTCGCTGTTCGCATGAATTCCTTGACCGGTGTGACCCAACGGATCATCTCGTCGACCGCCAGCGGCATCAGATTCGGATGCTCGCGCAGCCGCGCCAGCTGGTCGGGATGCTCCAGGAGCGCCTCGAGTCCTCCGGCGATGGTGGCGCTGGTGGTGTCATGTCCGGCGGTGGCGATGATCGTGTAGTAGGACGCGGTATCGACGTCGCTCAACAGCTCGCCGTCGACCTTCGCGTTGGCGATCGTCGATGCCAGGTCATCGGTGGGGTTCTCGCGGCGGGATGCGGTCAGACCGCTGAAGTATCCGAAAAAATCCAGTAGGGCCAGCAGCTGCTCCTCAGGAGTGGCGCCGCGCTGGAATTCGGTGTCGTCGCCGCCGAAGAGTTCCTGGGTGAGTTTGAGCATCCGGTCGAAGTCCGATTCGGGAATGCCGAGCAGCGACATGATGACGTACAGGGGGAAGTGCACCGCGACATCCTGTGCGAAATCGCAGGTACCGCCGGCCTCCAGCAGTTTGTTCACATATCGGGCGGCGAGTTCATCGGTGCGGAGTTTCATGTCCCGCATGGCCTTCGGCCGGAACCAGTCGGCGCCGATGGCGCGCAGCACGCGATGCTTGGGGTCGTCGATGTGCACAAGCGTCTTGAGCTCGATCCCCATGGCGGCCTGCTTATCCAGCTCGGCTTCCTGCTCAAGGTTCATCAGCAGCGGACGCGGCTCATTGATCCACAGCGCGTTGTTGCGTTCGATGTCCATGATGTCGTCGTGTTTGGTGATCGCCCAGAACGGTCGGTAATTGTCAGCGATCACCTTCGCGACGGGTTGTTCGCGCCGCAGCAGCGTCATCGCGGCATGCAGCCGGGGCTCGTCGGCGTAGGCGGTGGGATCGGCCAAGACTCGGCCGGCTTCTTCGATGTCAGACAATGCGGTGGCCATAGCCGGAGTGTGCGCGCGTCACACCATAGATTTGTCTATAACGGCCGAATTGGCCGACAGGGCGTGCTACGCGGGCGTCACCCAGGTGGTGATCTCTGCTTTGACCACTTCTTTGCCGTCACGATCGGTGATGCTGATCGGCACGACGACGTCGGTGCCTTCGGTGATGGAGGCGAAGTCGACGCCCTCCAGCTTGGCGATGGCACGCAGCGAGGTGGTGGCCTTGCCGAGGTACTGGACGTTCATCGCCTTGGGAATCCAACGATGCGTAGACGGGGTGGTCGCTTCCATCAGCATGCCCATCGCGACTTCGGCCAGGTTGCACGCGGCGATCGCGTGGAAGGTCTTGATGTGGTTGTAGACGAAGTACCACTTAGGGGCGGTCACCTCGCAGTAGCCCGGTTCCATCCGGTGCACGTGCGGCACCACCGAGGCGAAGTATGGGACACGGGCCATCATGGCGGCGGAGAACAGGGCGGAACCGCCGGGCTTGTTATGCAGACGCTGCCAGATCTTGTAGGTCGGAGATGCGCTCACGGTGCGTACCTTACTCGAAAGTAAGATCAGTGCGAACCCCACTGACTACTCGTCGCCTATGGCCAGAGCTGCGTGCGCTCCCAGTCGTCCCCGGCTCGCTGATAACTAAGTCTCAGGTGCTTGCGGTCGGGAGAGCCCTGCCAAAACTCGATCTGCGTCGGCCGCACGGCGTAGGACACCCATTCGGCCGGGACGAGCTCGGGGTCGTCGGTCAGCTTCCGGTGCGCCTTCGCTATCTCGGCGTCGATTTCCGCCGGATCCGCCAGCGGCTGGCTCTGTCGCAGTGTCAACGCCATCGCCCGCGAACCGATGGGCCTGCCGAGGAAGTCGGCGGCACTTGCCTGCGCGCCGTCGTCCACCACGGTGCCCACCACCCGCACCTGTCGCACCACCTCGGGCCAATGGAAGGTCAGCGCGGCGGCGGGATGAGCGGACAAGTCGCGGCCCTTCTGGCTCGCCGAGCTCGCGGCGAAATGCCAGCCGTCCTTGTCGATGGCTTTGAGAATCAGCACCCGTGCGCGCGGTGCACCCAGGGCGTCGACAGTGGAGATCGTCATCGCCTGCGGTTCCGGCACGCCCGCCTGCGCGGCCTGCTCGATCCATTCGATGAACAAGGGGAGCGGTTCGGCGGGCGCAGACCCGATATCGAAGGGCGGCGCACTGCCGGCCAGTACGGGTAGCGCCCGTAGGAATGAACGCCCTCCGTCGGCATCGAGCCAGCGCACCTCACAACCTCCTCGAGTGGAACTTGTACTACCGTTCCACATGCCCCCGGAACCGCAGGTCACCGGGTTCCAATCGCCGCCCCGAGGGTGTTACCGCGGGGATTTGGCCGCAGCCGCCGGATAAGGCATACTGTTCGGGTTGCCGTGAACCGGTTGCGACGCCTTTTTGTGGCGCGTGAACGGGGACGGCGAACCACTAGCGCCCTTACGGGCGCGTCGGCCCAGTCCAAGCGACGAGAATTTTCGACGCGGACGACTGCGCGTGAGGGCGACACGCCCGACCGCGGGGGTCGGTGAACTACGACAGGTAAACAGCGGCGGTATCGGGTTGCGCGCTTCGGCGTGCTCCGGACCAGTGACAGTAGAGGTAGGAAGCGTGGCGGGACAGAAGATCCGCATCAGGCTTAAGGCCTACGACCATGAGGCGATTGACGCCTCGGCGCGCAAGATTGTTGAGACGGTGACCCGTACCGGCGCGAGTGTCGTTGGACCTGTGCCGCTGCCGACCGAGAAGAACGTGTACTGCGTTATCCGGTCGCCGCACAAGTACAAGGATTCGCGCGAGCATTTCGAGATGCGCACCCACAAGCGGCTCATCGACATCCTCGACCCGACGCCGAAGACGGTTGACGCGCTCATGCGCATCGACCTGCCGGCCAGCGTCGACGTGAACATCCAGTAGGAGAACCAGAAACCATGGCAAGAAAAGGAATTCTGGGCACCAAGCTGGGTATGACACAGGTGTTCGACGACAACAACCGGGTTGTTCCGGTGACCGTCGTCAAGGCCGGACCCAATGTGGTGACCCGCATCCGCACCACCGAGCAGGACGGCTACAGCGCCGTGCAGCTCGCGTATGGCGAGATCAGCCCCCGCAAGGTGACCAAGCCGGTCACCGGTCAGTTCGCCGCCGCGGGCATAAACCCGCGTCGTCACCTGGCCGAGCTGCGCCTGGACGATGAGGCCGCCGTCGCCGAGTACGAGGTTGGCCAGGAGCTGACCGCCGAGATCTTCAGTGACGGCGCGTACGTCGACGTCACCGGGACCTCGAAGGGTAAGGGCTTCGCCGGAACTATGAAGCGTCACGGCTTCAGTGGTCAGGGCGCCAGCCACGGTGCGCAGGCCGTACACCGTCGTCCCGGTTCGATCGGTGGCTGCGCCACCCCGGGTCGTGTCTTCAAGGGCACCCGGATGTCCGGACGTATGGGTAGCGATCGCGTCACCACGCAGAACCTGGTGGTGCACAAGGTTGATGCCGAGAACGGCGTACTGCTGATCAAGGGTGCCATCCCCGGACGTAAGGGTGGCCTGGTTGTGGTCCGCACCGCTGTCAAGCGAGGTGAGAAGTGAGCACTTTGAAGATTGACGTCAAGGCTCCGGGTGGCAAGACGGACGGCTCCATCGAGCTGCCGGCCGAATTGTTCGACGCCCCAGCCAATATCGCGCTGCTGCACCAGGTGGTGACCGCTCAGCTGGCCGCCGGCCGTCAGGGCACCCACGCCACCAAGACGCGTGGCCTGGTGTCCGGTGGTGGCAAGAAGCCGTACCGGCAGAAGGGAACCGGCCGTGCCCGTCAGGGTTCGACCCGCGCCCCGCAGTTCACCGGTGGTGGCATCGTCCACGGCCCGCAGCCGCGTGACTACAGCCAGCGGACCCCCAAGAAGATGATCGCCGCCGCCCTGCGCGGTGCGTTGTCGGACCGGGCCCGCAACGGCCGGATCCATGCCATCACCGAACTGGTTGCCGGACAGGAACCCTCGACCAAGAGCGCCAAGTCGTTCCTGGCCGAGATCACCGACCGCAAGCAGCTGCTGGTGGTGCTGGGCCGCGACGACTTGGCTTCGGTCAAGAGCGTCCGGAACCTGCCGAACGTGCATGTGCTGGCCTACGACCAGCTCAACACCTATGACGTGTTGAAGGCCGATGACGTTGTGTTCAGCGTCGAGGCACTCAACGGCTTCATCAACGCCAAGAAGAAAGAGGAGGTGTCGGCCTGATGGCAACCATCGCTGACCCCCGCGACATCATCCTGGCCCCGGTGATCTCGGAGAAGTCGTACTCGTTGATCGAAGACAACGTGTACACCTTCATCGTCCACCCGGACTCGAACAAGACGCAGATCAAGATCGCCATTGAGCAGATCTTCAGCGTCAAGGTCTCCTCGGTGAACACCGCAAACCGTCAGGGCAAGCGCAAGCGCACCCGCACCGGTTTCGGACAGCGCAAGAGCACCAAGCGCGCCATCGTCACCCTGGCACCGGGCAGCAAGCCGATCGACCTGTTTGGAGCCCCCGCGTAGTCGGGGAGTAGAGGACTAGAGAAGACATGGCTATTCGCAAGTACAAGCCGACGACCCCCGGTCGCCGCGGCTCGAGCGTCGCCGATTTCTCGGAGATCACTCGCTCGACTCCCGAGAAGTCGCTGATCCGCCCGCTGCACGGCACCGGTGGACGTAACGCCCACGGCCGCATCACCACTCGCCACAAGGGTGGTGGCCACAAGCGTGCCTACCGGCTGATTGATTTCCGTCGCCACGACAAGGACGGCGTCAACGCCAAGGTCGCGCACATCGAGTACGACCCCAACCGCACCGCACGCATCGCGCTGCTGCACTTCCTGGATGGCGAGAAGCGTTACATCATCGCGCCGGTCGGGCTGTCGCAGGGTGATGTGGTGGAGTCGGGCGCCAACGCCGACATCAAGCCGGGCAACAACCTGCCGCTGCGCAACATCCCGACGGGTACCACGGTGCACGCCGTGGAGCTGCGTCCGGGCGGTGGCGCCAAGCTGGCTCGCTCCGCCGGTTCCGGTATCCAGCTGCTGGGTAAGGAAGGCGCCTACGCCTCCCTGCGCATGCCCAGCGGTGAGATCCGTCGTGTCGACGTGCGCTGCCGCGCCACCGTCGGCGAGGTCGGTAACGCCGAGCAGGCCAACATCAACTGGGGTAAGGCCGGCCGTATGCGGTGGAAGGGCAAGCGCCCCACCGTCCGTGGTGTCGTGATGAACCCGGTCGACCACCCGCACGGTGGTGGTGAAGGTAAGACCTCTGGTGGTCGTCACCCGGTGAGCCCGTGGGGCAAGCCGGAAGGCCGCACCCGCAAGCCGAACAAGGCGAGCGACAAGCTCATCGTCCGTCGCCGGCGCACCGGCAAGAAGCGCTAGGAGTAAGCGATGCCACGCAGCCTCAAGAAGGGCCCGTTCATCGACGACCATCTGCTCAAGAAGGTCGACGTGCAGAACGAGAAGAACACCAAGCAGGTCATCAAGACCTGGTCGCGTCGGTCGACCATCATCCCCGACTTCATTGGCCACACCTTCGCGGTGCACGACGGGCGTAAGCACGTCCCCGTCTTCGTCACCGAGTCGATGGTCGGTCACAAGCTGGGCGAGTTCGCCCCGACGCGCACCTTCAAGGGTCACATCAAGGACGACCGAAAGAGCAAGCGGCGATGACCACTACTACCGAATTTCCTTCGGCGACAGCCAAGGCCCGCTTCGTGCGGGTCTCGCCGACCAAGGCACGCCGGGTCATCGACCTGGTGCGCGGCAAGTCGGTGAACGACGCGATCGACATCCTGCGGTGGGCGCCGCAGGCGGCCAGCGAGCCGGTGGCCAAGGTCATCGCCAGCGCTGCTGCCAACGCGCAGAACAACGACGGCCTGGATCCCTCCACCCTCGTGGTGTCGGAGATCTTCGCCGACGAGGGCCCGACCGCCAAGCGCATCCGTCCCCGCGCGCAGGGTCGTGCGTTCCGGATCCGCAAGCGCACCAGCCACATCACTGTGGTGGTGGAGAGCCGTCCCAAGACCGACAAGGGCGGTAAGGCCGGAGCCTCCGCTGCCGGCTCTCGCGCCCGCCGGGCCGAGGGCTCGAAGGCTGCCGCCAAGAAGACTGAGTCAAAGGGAGGCACCAGCTAGTGGGCCAGAAGATCAATCCGCACGGTTTCCGGCTCGGTATCACCACCGACTGGAAGTCCCGCTGGTACGCCGACAAGCAGTACGCGGACTATGTCAAGGAAGACGTGGCGATCCGCCGTCTGCTGGCCACTGGCCTGGAGCGTGCCGGTATCGCCAAGGTGGAGATCGAGCGCACCCGTGACCGGGTTCGCGTCGACATCCACACCGCGCGTCCCGGCATCGTCATCGGCCGTCGTGGCACCGAGGCCGACCGCATCCGCGCCGACCTGGAGAAGCTGACCGGCAAGCAGGTGCAGCTGAACATCCTCGAGGTGAAGAACCCCGAGGCCGAGGCGCAGCTGGTTGCCCAGGGTGTCGCCGAGCAGCTCTCGAATCGTGTGGCATTCCGCCGCGCAATGCGCAAGGCCATCCAGTCGGCCATGCGTCAGCCGAACGTCAAGGGCATCCGGGTGCAGTGCTCCGGCCGCCTGGGCGGTGCTGAGATGAGCCGTTCGGAGTTCTACCGCGAAGGTCGGGTGCCGCTGCACACGCTGCGTGCCGATATCGACTACGGCCTGTACGAGGCCAAGACCACCTTCGGCCGCATCGGTGTGAAGGTCTGGATCTACAAGGGCGACATCGTCGGTGGCAAGCGCGAGCTCGCCGCCTCGGTGGCCGCGCCCGCCGGTGACCGTCCGCGCCGTGAGCGTCCGGCCGGTGCCCGTCCGCGTCGTAGCGGCGCCTCGGGTACCACCGCGACGAGCACTGAGGCCGGCCGTGCCGCCGTGGAAAACACCGCGACCCCGGACGCATCTGCGGCCGAGACAAGCACGGAGAGCTAAACATGCTGATTCCCCGTAAGGTCAAGCACCGCAAGCAGCATCACCCGAAGAAGAAGGGCACCGCCTCGGGCGGTACCACCGTCGCCTTCGGTGACTACGGCATCCAGGCGCTGGGCCACGCATACATCACGAACCGGCAGATCGAGTCCGCTCGTATCGCCATCAACCGGCACATCAAGCGTGGCGGCAAGGTGTGGATCAACATCTTCCCGGACCGCCCGCTGACCAAGAAGCCCGCCGAAACCCGCATGGGTTCCGGTAAGGGTTCGCCGGAGTGGTGGGTTGCGAACGTCAAGCCCGGTCGTGTGCTGTTCGAGTTGAGCTACCCGAACGAAGAGACCGCGCGCCAGGCGTTGACGCGCGCGATCCACAAGCTGCCGATCAAGGCGCGCATCATCACACGAGAGGAGCAGTTCTGATGGCAGTGGGAATTTCCGCTGGCGAACTGCGGGAAAGCACCGAGGAAGAGCTGGTTACCAAGCTGCGTGAGTCCAAGGAAGAGCTGTTCAACCTGCGCTTCCAGATGGCCACCGGTCAGCTCGCCAACAACCGTCGGCTGCGTGCGGTGCGCCAGGAGATCGCGCGCATCTACACGGTGATGCGTGAGCGCGAGCTCGGATTGGCCGCAGGACCCGATAGCGAGGACAGCAAGTGAGCGACACCAAGAAGGCCGCAGGGCCCAAGCACACCCCGGCCACCGAGCAGCCGCGCGGGCGTCGTAAGACCGCCATCG
Source organism: Mycobacteroides immunogenum (assembly GCF_001605725.1). Taxonomy (NCBI): domain Bacteria; kingdom Bacillati; phylum Actinomycetota; class Actinomycetes; order Mycobacteriales; family Mycobacteriaceae; genus Mycobacteroides; species Mycobacteroides immunogenum. Next base: position 4,373,287 of record NZ_CP011530.1, on the reverse strand, counting down.
GCTATGTCGTTTCGGACAAGATGCAGAAGACCATCGTGGTCGAGCTCGAGTCCCGTAACCGGCACTCGCTGTACGGCAAGATCATCCGCACCACGTCGAAGGTCAAGGCCCACGACGAGAACGGTGACGCCGGTGTCGGCGACCGCGTCTCGCTGATGGAGACCCGCCCGACGTCGGCCACCAAGCGGTGGCGCCTGGTCGAGGTTCTCGAGAAGGCCAAGTAGTCAGCTACGTGTAAAGCGCGCCGTTCCCGTGAGGGGCGGCGCGCTTTTGCGTCGGGGGAGTGAGGTCCTGTGTCGAGCGCGTACCGCACGCAGGCGATCCCGATAATCGGTCCGCGTGCGGTATGCGCTCGATGACTAGCGTCGCAGGAAGTCCACCACCGTCTGCTCGAAGGCCGCCTTGGCCTCGATCATCACCCAGTGACCGCTGTTCGGGAAGATGTGCAACTCGGCGTTGGGGATGAGCCGCATCGGCACGATCGCCATATCGGGCGGGCTGACCCTGTCATCGCGGCCCCAGGTGAGCAGCGTCGGGCACTTGATCTTGTGCATCATCGCCCAGTACGGCGGGATGTCGGCGTTGGCCAGGAACTGCTGTTGCATCGCAAAGGCCTTGGAGCCGTACATCAGCTGCGCGGTCTTGTGCGCGTCCGGATTGATCGCTGCTTCCCAGCGTTCCTCGATGAGTTCGTCGGTGACGACGGCGGGATCCCACACCATGGAGTTGAGCCAGCGCACCAGCTTGTCGCGGTCGGGGTTGTCGGTGAACTCCTGCAGTAGGCGTAGACCCTCGCTGGGGCTAGGGCTGAAGATGTTCGGTCCGACGCCGCCGATGGTGACGAGCTTGGTGATGCGATCCGGGTGCTTGATCGCCAAATTGACGCCGACAACACCGCCCATCGAGTTCCCCACGATGGCGGCGGAGGAGATGCCGAGACCGTCCATGAACCTGATCACCGAGGCACCGGCCGTCAGGACGGGGTGTCCCTGCACGGCGTCGCTGACGCCGAAGCCGGGGAACTCCAAGACGTAGGTGTGGAAGTGCTCGGCGAAAACCGCGAGGTTCCCGCGGTAGTTGCGCCATCCCGTGACGCCGGGACCGGAGCCGTGCAGCAGGATCAGCGGCTCGCCCTCGCCGGCCTCGTGATAGCGCAGCACACCCTCGTCGGTGGCCAGTTCTTTCTTGGTGCCCTCGTATGTCACGTCCACCAGACAAGAGTAGAACGTGTTTCAGTTTCGGGCGACGGCGGTGTCCGCTGAGTGGGTAGGGCACAGGCCGGTTCCGGGCCTGCCGATGAGGTGCGAGTAAGGACCCGGTAAGAGTCGTTTTGGGATCGGTCCAAGACTGTGAATGTGAAGGCCGACCTGTCTACGCTGGACCAATGAACCGATACGTCAGGCGTGGATCGGTCGGGGTTTCCATCTTCTCGGTATCGGCGGCGGCCGCCGCGATACTGGCCACCCACAACGACAACTGGCCCACCGCCAACGCCGCGGGCTGCCCGGACGTCGATGTGTCCTTCGCCCGCGGCACCAATGACTCGCCGGGGCTGGGCGATGTGGGCCAGGCGTTCACCGATGAGCTCACCGGCCGCCTCGCGGGCAAGGCCGTGGACGTTTACGCGGTGAACTATCCAGCCAGCTTCGACTGGGTGCGCGCCGGTGACGGTGCCAACGACATGAGCTACCACGTTCAGGAAGTGGCCCGGAACTGCCCGAACACGCAATTCGTGCTGGGCGGATTCTCGCAGGGCGCGGCCGTGGTGGACGTGCTGTTCGGCAAGAACGGAACCGGGCTCACCTTCAACAACCCGCTGCCGGCAGATCTCGAAAAGCGCGTCGCCGCAATCGTATTGATCGGGAACCCGAAGAACTGGCAGGTCGCCGGGATGAACCTGGACCTGACGATCAGAGACGACCAGCGCAGCAAGATCATCGACATCTGCAATCCAGGCGACGGCATCTGCGATCCGAACGGCGGCGGGCTGGGCCCGCATATGCAGTACAAATCCGACGGATCGGCCGACAAGGCGGCCGACTTCGTCGTCAACCGGCTGGCAGCCGTCGCCGCCAGCAGCAGTGCCGCCGCCGCCTCCAGCAGTACATCCACCAGCGCGTCCGGTGCCCCGGCGTCCACGTCCAAGAGCGCCAATCCGTTGAGCGCCACCACGACGCCCGCCACAACGCCGGCACCCACCTCGTCCGGCGCGTCACCGGCGCCCGCGGCGACCTCGTCGTCCACGCCCAAACCGGTGGCCGCCCCGACCTCCCGAAGGGTGCCCGCGTGGATGTTGCCGGCGACCGACGCTCCGGAGGCCGATGTGCCCGCGGCGGTGACCAGCACCCTCCCCGCGCCCGACCCGGCACGGCACGGTCCGCCGCCAGGTCCGGGTCAGTAAGCCTGCATGACTGTTTCTGCTGCTGAAACCCCAACCCCCTCGGATCGGGCGCAGACCCGTCGCGCAATCTGGAACACCATCAGAGGGTCGTCCGGCAACCTCGTCGAATGGTACGACGTCTACGTCTACACCGTCTTCGCGATGTATTTCGAGAAGCAATTCTTCGACGAATCCGATCAGAACTCGACGGTCTACGTGTACGCGATCTTCGCGGTCACCTTCATCACGCGGCCGCTGGGATCGTGGTTCTTCGGTCGCTTCGCCGACCGAAATGGCCGTCGTGCCGCGCTGACCCTCAGCGTCACCCTGATGGCGGCCTGCTCGATGGTCATCGCCCTGGTGCCCTCACGCACCAGCATCGGCATGGCCGCACCGATCGTGTTGATCCTGTGCCGTCTCGTTCAGGGCTTCGCGACGGGCGGCGAATACGGCACCTCGGCCACCTACATGTCCGAGGCGGCCACCCGGGAGCGGCGAGGATTCTTCTCGTCGTTTCAATACGTGACTCTGGTGGGTGGGCACGTGCTCGCCCAATTCACGCTGCTGATCATCCTGACGGTGCTCGACCCCGAGCAGGTTCACGAATTCGGTTGGCGCATAGCCTTCGCCGTCGGCGGTGTGGCAGCGATCGTCGTGTACTGGTTGCGGCGCACCATGGACGAATCCCTCAGCGAGGAGCAGTTGGCCGCCATCAAGGCAGGCGATGACACCAGCTCGGGATCCATGCGCGTGCTGCTCACCCGGTATTGGAAACCGCTACTGCTGTGCTTCCTCATCACCATGGGCGGCACCCTGGCGTTCTACACCTACAGCGTCAACGCGCCGGCCATCGTCAAGACCGCCTACAAGGACCAGGCGATGACGGCCACCTGGATCAACCTGGCAGGGCTCATCCTGCTGATGCTGCTGCAGCCTATTGGCGGCATCATCAGCGACAAGGTGGGCCGCAAGCCGCTGCTGCTCTGGTTCGGTTTCGGCGGCGTCTTCTATACCTATGTGCTCATCACGTACCTGCCGCAGACGCATTCACCGATCGCGTCATTTCTGCTGGTTGCCGTCTCCTACGTGATCTTGACGGGCTACACCTCGATCAACGCGCTGGTGAAGTCCGAGCTGTTTCCGTCGCACGTGCGCGCGTTGGGCGTGGGTGTGGGCTATGCGCTGGCCAACTCGGTGTTCGGCGGTACCGCGCCGCTGATCTATCAGGCGCTCAAGGAGCACGGTCAGGTTCCGCTGTTCATCGGGTATGTGACGGTGTGTATCGCGATCTCGCTGGTGGTCTACCTGTTCTTCCTCAAGAACAAGTCGGACACGTACCTGGACCGCGAGCAAGGCGCGGCCTTCAACCGATAGCCCGGCACCGAAACTACGGTTTCTGATGCATCGTGCGAGTGGGTGACGCACAACGCGGCGTGTCGGCGGGGAGGGTGGCGACGATTTGGGTTTCACCTGCGTGTTCGCCTACACTGGGCCGGTTGTCTGCGGTGGCTAGCCACCGGAGGCAATATGACCGCGTGTGTCGGGTCGGAATCCGCCACACATCCACTTCCAGGTCACGTAGGAGAGACCAGTGATTCAGCAGGAGTCACGGCTGAAGGTCGCCGACAACACCGGTGCCAAGGAGATCTTGTGCATCCGCGTGCTCGGTGGCTCGTCGCGACGCTACGCCGGGATCGGGGACATCATTGTGGCGACCGTCAAGGACGCCGTCCCCGGAGGCACCGTCAAGCGTGGAGACGTAGTTAAAGCCGTCGTAGTCCGTACCGTCAAAGAGCGTCGCCGCCCGGATGGCAGCTACATCAAGTTCGATGAGAACGCCGCCGTCATCATCAAGGCCGACAACGACCCGCGTGGCACCCGTATCTTCGGGCCCGTCGGTCGCGAGCTGCGCGACAAGAAGTTCATGAAGATCGTTTCGCTCGCCCCGGAGGTGCTGTAAATGAAGGTGCACAAGGGCGACACCGTTCTCGTCATCGCCGGTAAGGACAAGGGCGCCAAGGGCAAGGTCATCGCGGCCTACCCCGAGCGCAACCGGGTCCTCGTCGAGGGCGTCAACCGGATCAAGAAGCACACCCCCCAGTCGGCAAATGAGCGCGGCGCATCCTCCGGCGGCATTGTCACGCAGGAGGCCGCCATCCACGTCTCGAACGTGATGGTGATCGACTCCGACGGCAAGCCGACCCGCATTGGCTACCGCATCGACGAAGAGACCGGCAAGAAGGTCCGTATCTCCCGCCGCAACGGGAAGGACATCTGATGACCACCACCGAGAACACCGTGAATACGCCTCCGCGTCTGAAGACGCGCTACCGCGAAGAGATCAAGACCGCGCTGAACGACGAGTTCAACTACGCCAACGTGATGCAGATCCCGGGCGTGGTGAAGGTCATCGTCAACATGGGTGTCGGCGACGCAGCACGTGACGCCAAGCTCATCAACGGCGCCGTCGCCGACCTGGCCCTGATCACCGGCCAGAAGCCGGAGATCCGCAAGGCCCGTAAGTCCATCGCGCAGTTCAAGCTGCGTGAGGGCATGCCGATCGGCGCGCGCGTCACGCTGCGCGGCGACCGCATGTGGGAATTCCTGGACCGCCTCGTGTCCATCGCGCTGCCGCGTATCAGGGACTTCCGCGGCCTGTCGCCCAAGCAGTTCGACGGCAAGGGCAACTACACCTTCGGTCTCACCGAGCAGTCGATGTTCCACGAGATCGACGTGGACTCCATCGACCGCCCGCGGGGCATGGACATCACCGTCGTCACCTCGGCGACCACCGACGACGAGGGGCGGGCGCTGCTGCGGCAACTCGGTTTCCCCTTCAAAGAACTTGAGCAGGGAGCGAAGAAGTAGATGGCGAAGACTGCGCTGGTCAATAAGGCCAACAAGAAGCCTAAGTTCGCGGTGCGCGCGTACACCCGGTGCAACCGGTGTGGACGTCCGCATGCGGTGTTCCGCAAGTTCGGCCTGTGCCGAATCTGCCTGCGGGAGATGGCACACGCGGGCGAGCTGCCAGGCATCCGCAAGAGCAGCTGGTAAGCGACTGAACAATAGGCCGGGACAGGCAGCTGTCCCGGCCTATTGTCGTCTCTGCGCTCGATTGCGTCTGCGGGGTCCCGGGGCCATTACGCTTGCGCCCGTGCCCGAGAAGTGGAACGTGATGCGGCTGCTGTTGGCGGCGGTGGTTGTTCTGACGGCGGTTGTTTCGTGCAGCCCCACCCAGGCGGCGGATCCGGCGATCGTCAATACCCGTGCGGGTGCGCTGCGCGGGCATGTCGATGACGAGGTCCGTGTGTTCACCGGAATTCCGTACGCGGCACCGCCGGTGGGCGCGCGGCGATTCACCGAGCCCGGTCCGGTCGCACCGTGGTCGGGTACCCGCGATGCGACGGGCCCGGGTGTCGAATGCCCGCAACCGGGTCACGAAAGCGATCTGCCGCAGACCGAGGACTGTCTGCTGCTTACCGTGACCATGCCCCGGCACACCGAGGGGAAGGTGCCGGTGCTGGTGTGGATACATGGTGGTGCGTTCATCGCGGGAAACGGCGCCGGCTATGACGCGCGCAAACTGGCCGCCCAGGGCGGGATTGCGGTGGTGACCTTCAATTACCGGTTGGGCACGCTGGGATTTTTGGCCGCCCACGGTCTCTCTGACGTGATCGGCAACTACGGACTGCTAGATCAGGAAGCGGCACTGCGCTGGGTGCGAGACAACATTGCCGAATTCGGGGGCGATCCCGGTCAGGTGACCATTGCCGGCCAATCGGCGGGTGCGGTAGCGGTATGCGATCTGATGGTGTCGCCCAAGGCGACCGGTCTGTTTCGGTCCGCGATCATGGAGAGCGCCCCATGCCAGGCCCAGGCCGCCGTCTCCTCGGCGGTCCGCGATAGCACGGCCTATGCCGCGGGGGTTGGTTGTGCTGCCGGTCCCACCCTGGCGGATTGCTTGCGCGCGCTGTCGGTCGACGCGCTGCGTGACTCCCCGCAGTTCACCGGCATTGGCCTGCCGGTGAGCCCCGTCACGGGCACCCCGGAGCTGCCCGCGCCGCCTCTCGATGCCTTCACCAGTGGTTTCTCGCTGTCTCCCGTGCCCGTTCTCATCGGCAGTAATGCCAACGAGGCCACAGTGTTTGAGGCCCAGCAATACCAGGGTAAGCCGGTGCCGAGCCGCGTCGACGAGTATCAGAGTGCACTGGAAAGCAAGTACGGGGACCGGGCAACCGAGCTGGGACGGCGGTATCCGCTGCCGGCCTTTGGCGGCAATGTGCTCGCCGCCCTCGCGGCCATCGACACCGACAACAGCTACGCGTGTCCGACGTTCGCGATGGCCGAGGCGCTGGGCCGCAAGATGCCGGTGTATGCCTACGAATTCGCCGACCCCGCCGCCCCGGTGGAAGCGCAGTATCGCGATGCGCCGTTGCCGCTGGGCGCCTCGCACGGCTCGGAACTGGGGTATCTGTTCGACCTGTCCAAGCCCATGAATCGGGAATCCGCCGCCTTGTCCGCGCAGATGATCGCGTACTGGACTCAGTTTGTGAAGACGGGAAACCCCAACGTAGGAGGCCAGCCTGACTGGCCCAAGTACGTACCCGGGGGAGCGTTCCAGCGTCTGGCGCCACCGGCGCCCGCATCCGAGAAGGGTTTCGCGGACAATCATCAGTGCGGTTACTGGCGGTAGCTAGCCAAGATTAATCTGGGAACGCTCGTCATCTAGACTCGGCCGGTGATTGACCGCCGGAGGGATATCCAGGGCTTACGTGCGGTAGCCGTCCTTCTTGTTGTCGCCTATCACAGCGGTTTACCTGTTTCCGGTGGATTCGTGGGCGTCGATGTCTTCTTCGTCATCTCCGGATTTGTCATCACCCGGTTGCTCCTACGCGAGACCGAGCGGGCGGGGCGCATCGATTTGCGTCGCTTTTACGCGCGCCGGGTACGACGACTACTGCCCGCGCTTGCCCTGCTGATCGTGGCCGTGCTGCCGGTGGCCGCCGTCATTCAAAGCCCATTGGGCTCAATGCAGGTTGCGGCCCGGACGGCTGCCGCCGCAGCCTTGTTCGTTTCTAACGCCGTGCTTTTTCTGGAGCCCTCGGGATATTTCGCCGCGCCGGCGGCGATGAACCCGTTCCTGCACACCTGGTCGCTGGCCGTCGAAGAGCAGTTCTATCTCATTTTTCCGGGTGTGATGGTGCTGGCCGCGTGCGTCGCGGCGCGGTGGCGGGCCAGCCGCCCAGCGGTCACCTTCTGGCTGCTGCTGGTGCTGTCCCTGCTGTCGTTCCTGCTCGCGATGTACCTCACGGCGAGCGGCGGGTTCCCATTCCATGCGCACAACGCGGCCTTCTCGTTCTACAGCTCGCCCACGCGCGCATGGGAATTCGGCATGGGTGCGCTGATCGCGCTGGGCGAGCATCGGATACGGCGCTGGAGCCCGCGGGCGGTGGTCCCGACGGCGGCACTGGGGGCAGCCGGTATCGCCTGGGGCGCGCTCGCGATCTCGGCGGCCGACCCCTTCCCGGGCCTGCTCGCACTCATCCCCGTGCTGGGTTCGGGATTGTTGATCGTCGCCGGATCCATCTCGACACGACAGCCGGTCGGCTGGGCGCTCTCGACGCCGCCGATGCAATGGATCGGTGATCTGTCCTACAGCTGGTACCTCTGGCATTGGCCGGTGATTGTCTTCGTCAACATTCTGGCGAGCGTCCAGCATCGCTGGTGGATGGTGCCCCTTGCCGGTGCGCTGTCACTGCTGCCCGCCTGGCTGTCCAAGCGGTATGTCGAGGATCCGATTCGTACCGGACGCCGGCTCGGTGATCTGCGCGCACCGCGACTGGTGGCGGCATCAGTGGGATTGGCCGTGTTCGTTTCGGCGGCGGCTTTCGGTGCGGCCCAGATAGCCACACCGGAGATCCGCGATGCACGTGCGCAACGGGTCGCGCACTGGGATGTGGACAAAGGTTGCATTGGCAACATGCCCGACGACGAAAAGACCCGACTGAGTTGCCTATGGCCGCAGGGCGGAGAAGTCGGCTCGCGGTCGGTGGTTCTGGTCGGTGATTCGAACGCCGGACAGTTCGCCGAGGCGCTCATCCCCGCCGCGACGCAGCAAAACCGGACGGCGATTCTGGCGACGAATGCCGCCTGCCCCTTCGTCGCGCTGGTTCTCGATCCTTCCCCGCCTGGCTGCCTCGACTTCGTGCAGCGCTGGACACGTGCCCTTGCAGAGGAGATGCGTCCGGGTCTGGTGGTGATCGCGTCCGCGTCGAGCGATTACTTTCTGGCCGATCAACACGTCAGATTCCGCGAGCCCAGCAGCGGGGAGTGGGTCGTCGACGACGTGGGCAAGGCCGAATTGTGGGAACGGGGTCTGCGGACCGTGCTGCAGAGGCTCGCTGCCGCCGGGGTTCCGGTCCTTGTCGTGCACACTCTGCCGCATTTCGTGAACTGGGACCTGTACAAGTGCCCGGGGTATCAGGTGTGGATGTCGCCGTCGGGCCGCTGTGGCCGATCGGTGCCGCTGGCGGATATTCAGCGTCAACAACAACCTGTCGCGGCAGCCGAACAGCGGGCTGCCGACGGCCTACCCGGGGTGTCCACCACCGAGCTGGGTCCGTTGATGTGCCCGGAGCAGATGTGTCGCACCAATATCGGCTGGCGGTGGGTGGCGCGCGACGGTGGGCACATCACCGTGGGCGAATCTCAACGGCTGCAGCCGGAATTCGCGCGCCTCATCGCTGAGCACGCCCGCCCGTGAGGTCGGCGGGCGCCCGTGGGGGCAGCGCGCCGGGTCTCGCCGGGCCCACCGGGTGGCTATCATCCAGCAACCTTCAATGCTGTGCCAGAGGTGTCCGGTAGCGCCCTGCGCGGACCCGCAACGATGCGCGCCGCCGCGTGTAGATACTTTGCTATCTATTCAGCAACTTGAGCACCTCGCACGGCCAGGAAAGTTCCAGGGGTGTTGTCTGTGCTGGAGTTGGCTGCGCACTGTTATGCGATGCACAACAGTGCGCTGAGTTAGCGGCAGCCGTGCCGCTGGTATACCTTTGTGATGCCGCATTGCTGATAACCCGGCAGTGGCTCGACAAACTCGCTGATCTGGAGCGTTAGGTGACGGGGGGTGTCGAAGAATTCATGTCTGAGCAAATCTTGACGAATGGACACACCGATGCAGATCTCGCAGGGTCGACGAGAAATCAGCAAGGCGCGGTTGCGCGCAACCGGCGTAGCGGCGCTCGCGGCGCTGGCCCTGGTGGCACTTCCCGGTGTGGCCAGCGCTGACCCCGAGGTGCTGCAGTCCAACGACCAGCTCGGCCTGCGCTTCGAGAAGAGCAGCACGCCGCAGCCGGAAGGGGCCACCACCACCATCACGGTGCGCACCGCCGACGGCAAGGTTGTGCAGACGATCTCCGAGCCGTTCAAGGGCTGGCTGGGCGGCGCTGCCGTCGAGTTGCTCGATATCGATCAGGACGGGCGTGATGATCTGCTGGTCCAGGTCGACGCGCGCGTGAAGGATGGCAAATGGGCCATCTGGCACGCGGTGGGCACCAACCCCAAGCTGTCACGTGTCGGCGTGGTCGACGGCCATCCCGAGAGCGCCGGACCAGGCCTGATCAAGGCCGACACCGAGCAGGGCACCGTCTTCTACGTCATCAAGGGCAACGCGCTGGCTCCCGCGCCGGCTCCCGCTGCCTAGCTGCGGGTCTGATGCCGGGTCGTTAGCCAAATGTGCTGTGGTGCACTCTGTTAGGTATGCCAGAGGCCTTGCATCCCGTCTTCCAGCCGCGCTTCGAGACCGTCCTCGCACGTAACCCGGGGGAGGCCGAATTTCATCAGGCCGTCCTCGAGGTGATGGCCAGTCTGACCCCTTTGGTGGGTAAGACGCCGGACTATGACCGGTGGTCGATCCTGGAACGGATTTGTGAGCCCGAGCGGCAGATCATCTTCCGTGTCCCCTGGATCAGGGACGACGGTGCCGTCGAGATCAATCGCGGCTATCGGGTGGAATTCAATTCCGCGCTCGGACCGTACAAGGGGGGCCTGCGTTTTCATCCGAGCGTGAGCCTGTCGATCGTCAAATTCCTTGGCTTTGAGCAGATGTTCAAGAACGCGCTCACCGGACTCCCGATCGGCGGCGGCAAGGGCGGATCCGACTTTGATCCCAAGGGCCGCTCGGATGCCGAGATCATGCGCTTCTGTCAGTCCTTCATGACCGAGTTGTACCGGCACGTCGGCGAATACACCGACGTGCCGGCCGGTGATATCGGCGTGGGCCAGCGCGAGATCGGATACCTCTTCGGGCAGTACAAGCGCATCACCAATCGCTATGAATCCGGGGTGCTCACGGGCAAGGGGTTGCCCTGGGGCGGATCCCAGGTGCGCACCGAGGCCACCGGGTACGGCGTGGTGCTCTTCGCTCAGGAGATGCTCGCCACCCGCGCGCAGTCACTGGACGGCAAGACGGTGGTGGTGTCCGGCGCGGGCAACGTCGCGATCTACGCCGTCGAGAAGGCGCAGCAGCTGGGTGCGAAGGTGATCGCCTGTTCGGACAGCGACGGCTACATCGTTGACGAACGCGGCCTGAACCTTGAGCTCCTCAAGGAGATCAAGGAAGTCCGCCGTGGCCGGCTGTCGGAGTATGTCGAGGAGCATGGCGGGGGAGCGCGCCAGGTTACCGACGGCACCATCTGGAAGGTGCCGTGCCAGGTCGCGTTGCCGTGCGCCACTCAGAACGAGCTCGACGGCAAGGATGCCCGCACGCTCATCGAGAACGGTGTGCAGCTGGTCGCCGAGGGTGCCAACATGCCGTGTACGCCCGAGGCCGTGAAGTACCTCCAGGAGGCAGGGGTGTTGTACGCGCCGGGTAAGGCGTCCAATGCCGGGGGCGTGGCGACCAGCGCGCTGGAGATGCAACAGAACGCCAGCCGTGATTCATGGTCCTTTGAGCAGACCGAGACACGTCTGCGGGCGATCATGCGATCGATCCACACCACCTGCATCGAGACCGCCGACCACTACGGCGACCCGGGGAACTACGTGACCGGCGCCAATCTCGCCGGATACACCCGGGTTGCTGATGCGATGGTCGCCCTCGGCGTGATCTGAGAATTCCGAGTCCGGGTGTGCTCCGGCTGTGTTAGAGTCCGGGTGTGCTCCGGCTGTGTTATCAGTGACGTATGCGCGGGTGCGGCGCGTTGGTGCTGGCGGCGATCATGGCATTGACCGGTGCTGTTGCCGCGCGGGCCGACAGGCCCGAGCCGGTTCCGCTGTACGGCAGCTACGCCACCTATCTGGATCATTCGCGGCAGACATTTGAGGGCAGGCCGGATCCCTCGGACCCGTCGACGCAGCCGGCCAGCTTCACCACCACCTGCACCGCCCAGGGATGTGTCGCGCGGTGGCTGCGGGAGGTCGAGCTGGCCGACAACCCCCATGCCCCCGCGCTGTTCGACTACCGGTGGGACGGTGATCGGTGGGAATCGTCGGCGAACTATCCGTTCCACTGCGATGGGGGCGGCACGGTGATGGCGGCCAGGTCCGATTTCCTGATCCCGAACGGGGACGGCAGCTTCTCAGGAGAGCGGACGTTCACGGTGGGTGCACCGGGCTGCCCGGGTGATGGTCCGGGCACCTACTGGCTGCCGTTCACGCTGACGCCGACGGGTTGAGACGGTTCTTCGCCGATTTGGTCCGTACGTCCAGGTCACCTACACTTGACCGGTTGCTTGGGCTTGTCATGCCCACGGCCGGTCGGTATGTGCTTCCAGATTGATCTGATCGCACTGCTGATGCACGACCCCTGACCGAACCCGGTCAGATACGGAAGATCACTTCGCAGTAGGCCCACCGTGCGATGTGCCAGGCCCCATTTTTTTGGGAACCAGTGCAAGCATGCTGCATGGGAACCGCGGCGAGAAAGGTTGATGGACTCTGTCATGACCATGACTGATCCGATCGCAGACTTTCTGACACGTCTGCGCAATGCCAATTCGGCATACCACGATGAGGTGACCCTTCCGCACTCGAAGATCAAGGCCAACATCGCCGAGATCCTCAAGCGCGAGGGCTACATCACCGATTACCGCACCGAGGACGCCCGCGTGGGCAAGAACCTGGTTGTCTCGCTCAAGTACGGCCCCAGCCGTGAGCGCAGCATCGCCGGTCTGCGTCGCGTGTCGAAGCCCGGTCTGCGTGTGTACGCAAAATCCACCAATCTGCCCAAGGTTCTCGGTGGCCTCGGCGTGGCGATCATCTCCACGTCCACTGGCCTGCTCACCGACCGCCAGGCAGCCCGACAGGGCGTGGGCGGCGAAGTCCTCGCGTACGTCTGGTAGGGGAGGACTAAAACATGTCGCGTATTGGTAAGCAGCCGGTGCCGGTTCCCGCCGGAGTGGACGTCAACATCGACGGCCAGAACATCTCCGTGAAGGGCTCCAAGGGCACCCTTGAGCTGATAGTGAGCGAGCCGATCTCGGTGTCGCGCAACGACGATGGCGCCATCGTGGTGACCCGTCCGGACGACGAGCGGCGCAACCGCTCGCTGCACGGCTTGTCCCGCACCCTGATCGCCAACCTGGTGACCGGTGTGACCCAGGGTTACACCACCAAGATGGAGATCTTCGGCGTCGGTTACCGCGTGGTGGCCAAGGGCTCGAACCTGGAGTTCGCGCTTGGTTACAGCCACCCGGTGCTGATCGAAGCGCCCGAGGGCATCACGTTCGCGGTCGAGACCCCCACCAAGTTCTCGGTCAGCGGAATCGACAAGCAGAAGGTTGGCCAGATCTCGGCCAACATCCGCCGCCTGCGTCGCCCGGACCCCTACAAGGGCAAGGGCATTCGCTACGAGGGTGAGCAGATCCGCCGCAAGGTCGGAAAGACAGGTAAGTGACCATGGCTCAAACCAAGACAGAATCGAAGCAGCACGAGCCCGTCGGCAAGAGCGTCTCGGAGGTGCGTCGCGCCTCGCGTCTGCGTCGTCACGCACGTCTGCGCAAGAAGGTGTCCGGCACGGACGCGCGGCCGCGTCTGGTCGTCAACCGTTCGGCCCGCCACATTCATGTGCAGCTGGTCAACGATCTCACCGGCACCACCCTGGCCGCGGCCTCGTCCATCGAGGCCGATGTGCAGGCAGTGGATGGCGACAAGAAGGCGCGCAGCGCTCGGGTCGGTCAGCTGATCGCCGAGCGTGCGAAGGCTGCCGGCGTGGACACCGTGGTGTTCGACCGCGGTGGCTACACCTACGGTGGCCGGATTGCCGCACTTGCCGACGCCGCCCGCGAGAACGGGCTGGTGTTCTGATGTTCGTGACTTTCAACGGAAGGAATGCATGATGGCGCAGCGCAATTCGGGCGCTCCCGACAATGCAGGCGGCTCCAACGACGGTCGCGAGGGCGGCCGTGGACGCCGTGACAACCGCGACGACCGTCGTGGTGGGCGTGACAACGCCGAGAAGAGCAACTACCTGGAGCGCGTGGTCACCATCAACCGCGTCTCCAAGGTCGTCAAGGGTGGTCGCCGGTTCAGCTTCACCGCGCTGGTGATCGTCGGAGACGGCAACGGTCTGGTGGGCGTCGGCTACGGCAAGGCCAAGGAAGTTCCGGCCGCCATCGCCAAGGGTGTGGACGAGGCTCGCAAGAACTTCTTCCGTGTTCCGCTTATCGGCGGCACCATCACCCACCCGGTTCAGGGCGAGGATTCCGCCGGTGTCGTCATGCTGCGTCCGGCCTCGGCCGGTACCGGTGTGATCGCCGGTGGTGCTGCCCGCGCGGTGCTGGAATGCGCTGGCGTGCATGACATCCTGGCCAAGTCGCTGGGTAGCGACAACGCCATCAACGTGGTTCACGCAACCGTCGCGGCGCTCAAGCAGCTGCAGCGCCCCGAAGAGGTTGCGGCCCGGCGTGGTCTGCCCATCGAGGACGTGGCACCGGCCGGCATGCTCCGGGCCCGCGCCGAGTTCGCAGCTGCGGCAGCACAGGGAGGCAGCCATGGCTGATGTGAAGATCACCCAGGTGCGCAGCACCATCGGAGCCCGATGGAAGCAGCGTGAAAGTCTGAAGACACTGGGTCTGCGCAAGATTCGTCAGACCGTTGTCCGTGAGGACAACGCGCAGACCCGCGGCCTGCTCCAGGTGGTCCGCCATCTGGTCACCGTCGAGGATGTGAAGTAATGACCATCAAATTGCATCACCTACGCCCGGCCCCGGGCTCCAAGACCGAGCGCACCCGCGTCGGTCGTGGTGAAGGGTCCAAGGGTAAGACCGCGGGTCGCGGTACCAAGGGCACCAAGGCACGCAAGAACGTGCCGGTGACCTTCGAGGGTGGGCAGATGCCCATCCACATGCGGCTCCCGAAGCTCAAGGGCTTCAAGAACCGCTTCCGCACTGAGTACCAGGTTGTGAACGTGGCCGACATCGAGCGGCTGTTCCCCGAGGGTGGCGACGTCACCATCGAGGCCCTGGTTGCCAAGGGTGCGGTCCGCAAGAACGAGCTGGTCAAGGTGCTCGGCAACGGCGACCTCAAGGTCAAGGTGTCGGTCACGGCCAACAAGTTCAGCGACTCGGCCCGCGAGAAGATCACCGCCGCAGGCGGATCGATCAACGAGGTCTAGCTCTCGCTTTTCGGAAAAGGGCGTCCACCTACGGGTGGGCGCCCTTTCTGTTTCGCCGAGTGTGAAGCCATGGCGACAATTCGGGCTTTTTCCCGCCGTATCTTCACTCTCGGCGTCAGCTCAGTTGCGGGATGACCTCGGCGGCGAGGCGTTCCATCTGTTCGCGGTCCTCGGCGATATTCTCGCCGACGGGGTTGAGCAGGATCATCTGCGCGCCGGCGTCGGCCACCGCGCGCAGGCCCGCCGCCACCTCGCCCGGCGGACCCCAGACCGGTACCGCGTCGATGCCCTTCATCTCGCCGTAGATCCGGCGCAGCCCCGCTTGAACGCGCGCCCGGCCACGGTCGCGGTCATCGTCGATCATCAGATACACGCGCTTGCCGACGGTGAATCCGGCCGCGTCCTTGCCCTGGATTCCCAACTCGCGGCGAATGATCGTGACTTCTTCTGCGAAGGCCGCTGTCGTGGAGGATCCGGCGCCCAGGAACGCGTCGCCGTGGCGTACCGCGCGGGCCAGCGCGGCCGGTGCGTGCCCGCCGAACCAGATGGGCGGATGCGGGCGCTGTACGGGTTTGGGCTGGATCGCCAGGTCGTCCACGTCGCGGAAACGCCCGTGAAAGGTGATGCGCTGGTTGTCCGACCAGGCGAGCTTCATCAGCTCGAGCCCCTCGGTGAAGCTCGCGATGAAGGTCTGCTTATCCACACCGAACGCCGCGAAATTACGGAATCCGCCGCCCGGGGCCACACCGATGTCCAAACGGCCGTGGCTGAGGCGATCGACGGCGGTGACGGCGGACGCCAACTGCAGCGGATCATGTTGGGAGGCAACAAGTACCGCGACTCCCAGGCGCAGGCGGGTGGTGCACGCCGCCGCGTAGGCAAGTAGCTCCAGCGGCGCGATGATCGGCGCAGAGCCGATGGTCTGTTCCAGCGTCCAGCCACCGGTGAAGCCAAGCTCCTCGGCGCGTATCAGATATGCGCGGATGCCCTCCGCGTCGAAGCTGCCGGTGTCGAACTGGGGGATGGAGATCGAGAACCGCATGCCACCACGGTACGGGCGGCTAGCGTTTCCGGTAGACGTCGGCGACCCAGGACTGCTTGCAGAATCGGTCCTGCGCGGTCGCGGGATCGATGCCTGCGTCGGTCAGCGCCTGATTACGGGCGGCCGCGCGCCCCGGCGGATTGTCGTCATTGTTGAAAGAGCACAGCGTGTTCCCGTTTGTGTACCAGGTGCGGGCGGGATCGGGTGGATCGGGCCAGTCCGCGGCCTGCACGAAGAGCGAACCGACCTCCACCACCTTGTCGTTGACGAATCGGTAGATGGATACCCGGCCTGATCCGGCGCCGGTACCGGCGTACAACGCGGTGAAGCGCTCATCGGTGATCCGGAAGTCGGGGTACCCGAACATCTGGCCGGCCGGGGTGAACTTGCCCGAATCCTTGTGCGCTCGCCAGATATCGAGTGTGTCACCGCCCGATCCGACGTCACTGACGACGATCAGTTCGTCACGACCGTCCCGATCGAGGTCGGCGATCAGGGGCGGAGTCCGCTCCGGCTTGTTGACCGGGACGGTAAAGGTTTGACTCAGCGTGCCCGTGGGCTCGTACACCTTGATGGTGATGGGTGGTGTGCCCAGCGCCTCGAAGGTCAGTTTCGCCGAATCATTGGACCGCAGTACACAGTCCAGCTTTGGGTCCGGGTCGGGCTCGGTGGCCTGCGGCTTGATCGAGAAGCAGGACGGCAACGAGTCCAGCCGGCTGGGTGCCGGGCTGGTGGAGGTGGCGGCTCGGTGAATACCGCCGTGCGTACAGGCGGTGATAGCCAGACCAACCGCGAAAAGTACAGCGGTGTGGCGCTTTTTCATCGGCACATCACCGGTTGCCTTGCCGGTACAAGCCGGCCACCCACGGTTGCAGGCAGAAGTGTTCCTCGGCGGTGGCCGGGTCGACGCCCGCCGCGCGCAACGCGTCCATACGCGCTCCTAGCGCGCCCGGCGGATCGTCGGACAGATTCATCGCACACTTGACGTTGGCGTTAAGACGCCATTTTGGATCGAGAGGTTTGTTGTCGACCCGTCTTTCGGTGTCCAGCAGTGCCAGCACCGCCAGCTTGTTGTCCACGAACCGAAAAAGTGCTGCCACCCCGGCGTCGTTGCCGTTGCGTGCGAACAGCCCGATGAATCGATCGGAGGTCATCCAGAATCGAGGGACGCCGAAAATCGTTCCGGTCATCTCGAATTGATCGGAGTTGGGCCGCGAGCGCCACACATCCATCACGTCGCCCGCGGGGTCGCCGGTCGCCCTCACGATCAGCAACTCCTCCCGCTTGTCTTGGTCCAGATCGTGCACGAAGGGGAGGCGCTGCCCGAAGATCGGGTCGGGCACGCGAATCGACTGCAGCTGAGCGCCACTGCCATTGAAAACACGGATGGTCCCGGCCGGTGTGCCGAGTACCTCGAAGACCACGCCGCTGCCGTCCGAGGTGCGAATCGTGCAGTCCAGCGCCGGATCCGGTTGCGCGTTGCCGGCTGGGGGCGCAGCGGTGTCGCAGGTGGGCAGCCCGGCCAGGCGTGCCGCGTTCTGGTCCGGCGGGGGCGGCGCATGTTTGGCATTGGCGATGGTGGTGGCCATCAGCTGGTCCAGCAGGCCGGCGTCCGCTTGATCGGTGCCGGCCACCTCGAACACGACAGAGCGCACCCGGGCCAGCACAATGCGCTGCCCGCGAACTCCCGAGGGCTGTTTGTCCGCGGAGGCGTCATCGAGGTCGGTGGTGGCGCTGGTGTACACGTAGGTCGGCACGCCGTCGACGACTGGGCCGGCGGCAAAGGTATCGGTGATGTGCCGGTTGCGCACCTCCGGTTTCGCGAAGGTCGGAAATGCCTTGTCGTACTGGCCGCACTTCTTGATCCAGTCGGTGGTCAACGCGAACACGTCGGCGTTCTCGCGCTCACGGTTCACCGTGACGATGACGTGGTTACCGGCGGGGTCGGACTCGTGATACGTCGAGGCCACGTAGTACAGGTTCCAGTCGGAACCATCGGGTGTTCTCGAAAACGATTTGGCGAAAGGGGCGTACAGGCATTCCGGCGGACGTGTCTCGCCAT
Source organism: Mycobacteroides immunogenum (assembly GCF_001605725.1). Taxonomy (NCBI): domain Bacteria; kingdom Bacillati; phylum Actinomycetota; class Actinomycetes; order Mycobacteriales; family Mycobacteriaceae; genus Mycobacteroides; species Mycobacteroides immunogenum. The sequence continues at coordinate 4,355,190 of NZ_CP011530.1, read as the reverse complement.
CGGTTTGGCCATGCATGCCGAGGCCGGAACCGTCTTCGGAGGCGATATTGGGTGCGCGAGTCGTTCCCGGGCCGGGGAAGTCGGCCGCCACCGGCAGCAGGCTCGCGAGTTCAGCGTTGTTTCGCCCACCCAGATCCGTGTGGTTGGGATGGAATTTGCCGCGATACTCGCCGGGCAGCCCGGAGTAGCTACGAGTCGGCGCGGACGCCGCCGCCGACGTCGATTGCGATGGGGTCAGCTCGCGCGAACCGGATGTGTCCAGACATCCCGATACACCGGGTGCCACGGCCACCGCGAGCAGTGCGGCCAGGTGGGCCGCTCTCCGGATCGTCGTCTTGTGTGCACGTGTCATCGTTGCCCCTCCGCCAGCGAATGCCCCGACCCTACGCGCCGGGTGGTGCCGGAGCACGGATTTGTGGTCGGCAGGATCACCGCATTCGTCGGTACGCTCAAGACATGTTCGCTTTCACCACGCCCACGGACGTCCACGACCTGCTTGCCAAGGTCGACACCGCGCGTCACCGGGGAGTGCCGAAGGACTGCATTCTGGAGCTCGACCTGCTTGAAGTCCCGCCGGAATCGGTCAACATCGATCCACTGGGTCTGGTGCTGTCGGGCGGCAGCAGGCCGCTGTCGCTGCGGCACACCATCACCGCCATTCACCGGGCCATCGACGATCCACGGGTGGCCGGTCTCATCGCCCGGGTGCAGATCCCGCCGGCGTCGGCCGGAGCGGTACAGGAACTGCGGGCCGCCATCGAGGCATTCAGCGCCGTCAAGCCGAGTCTGGCGTGGTCGGAGACCTATCCCAGCACACTTGCCTACTACCTGGCCTCGGCATTCGGTGAGGTCTGGATGCAGCCCTCCGGATCGGTCGGGCTCATCGGGTTCGCGGCGAAGGGGACCTTCCTGCGCGGTGCACTCGACAAAGCCGGGGTGGAAGCACAGTTCCTCACCCGCGGCCAATACAAGTCGGCGGCAAACCTTTTCACCGAAGACGGCTACACCGACGCGCAGCGGGAAGCCGACGGGCGATTACTGGAGAGTCTGTCAGAACAAGTTCGTGACGCGGTAGCGGCATCGCGCAAGCTTGATCCCGCCGAGGTGGGCGCCCTGGCGGATCGCGCGCCGCTGCGCCGGACCGACGCGGTGGCCGGTGGGCTGGTGGATCGCATCGGTTACCGCGACGAGGCATATGCGCGTATCGGGGAGCTCACCGGCGTGCCGGCAGACAAAGAGCCTCCACTGCTGTACTTCGCGCGTTACGCGCGTGCCGGCAAGTCACAGGTGCCCGGTCTGCCCTCGCTGCCGGGGCGCGCATCGCGGCAGGCCATCGGCGTGGTCACGCTGGCGGGTGCGATTGTGAGCGGGCGCAGCGGACCGCGCCTGGTTCCGCCGGGACCGGCCAGTGGGGGTGACGTGATCGCCGAGGCGCTGCGCGACGCCGTCGCCGACGACTCGGTGGCTGCGATCGTGTTGCGGGTGGACAGTCCGGGAGGTTCGGTGAACGGATCGGAAACCATTTGGCGAGAAGTGATTCGGGCGCGCGAGGCGGGCAAGCCGGTCGTGGTGTCCATGGGTTCGGTGGCGGGCTCCGGTGGCTACTACGTGGCCATGTCCGCCGATGCCATCTTCGCCAATCCGGGCACCGTCACCGGGTCGATCGGCGTGTTGACCGGAAAGTTCATCACCAAGGGGCTCAAGGAGAAGATCGGCGTCGGGTCGGACACCTTGCGCACCAACGCCAATGCCGACGCGTGGTCCAGTAACGAACCGTTCACCGACGAACAACGCGATCTCGTCGAGGCCGAGATCGACATGCACTACGAGGACTTCGTACAGCGGGTGGCGGACGGCCGTAATCTCACCGTCGACGCGGTGAAAGCGGTTGCCCAGGGGCGGATCTGGTCTGGCAAGGACGCTTTGGAGCACGGCCTGGTCGATGAGCTCGGCGGCTTCCGGGAGGCGGTGGCCAAGGCAAAGGAGCTCGCGGGTATCGGCGCTGACGACGATGTCCGGATCGCCAACTTCCCCAGCTCGCAGCTGGCATCGCTGCTGCGGCAGCGGTCGTCGTCGCAGCCCGCCGCGGCGGCAGTCACCGACGCGGTGCTGGGCCGGGTGGCGCAGTTGGCCGTGGAGACGTTGCAGCGGGCACAGCGGTCGATCGGTAGCGCTCAGGCGATGATGTTGGGCGACTACCGCTTCTAGCCACCCCCGGGCGAGCGCGTTTCGCCGGAACCGGCCCCCGCAGCGGCTAACGTGTCGTGTGCAGGCGGCGGAAGGGGAGTGGTGTGAACACCGAACTGACCGTGTTTCAGCGGCGGGTGCTCGCAGTCCTGACAGCTGTGGGCATTGCCTTCGGTATCTACTTCCTGCGCGGCTACCTGATGCTGATTGTGGTCGCCGCGGTGGCCGCGTACCTGTTCAGCCCGCTGTACCGGCGGCTGGGCCGACAGTTCGGAGCGGGTGTCTCCGCCACGCTAACCCTGCTGTGTGCGCTGGCTCTGGTGGTGATTCCGATCGGCGCGCTGGTATATGTCGCGACCCTTCAGATCACCCGCATGGTCGACAGTGTCTCGACCTGGGTGGGCGACACCGATATGACCGCCCTCGGGCAGAAGGCGTTCGCGCTGGTCAACGGGGTGTTGGCGCGGATCCCGTTCGTGCACGTGCAGCTGACGCCGGATACGTTGCGGCATTCGATCGCCTCGTTGACAGAGAACGTGGGACATGGGCTGCTGCAGGTGCTGCAGAGCACTGTGGGCAGTGTCGCGGCGGCGGTGGCCGCGTGCATCATCTTCCTGTATGTCTTTGTCTCTCTTCTGGTCAAGCAAGACAAAGTGCTCGCCCTCTTGCGCCAGCTCAACCCACTGGGTGAGGAGATCACCGACCTGTATCTGGACAAGATCGGCGCGATGGTGCGCGGAACGGTCAAGGGGCAGTTCGTGATCGCGATGGCACAGGGCGTCGCGGGTGCGGCGTCCGTCTACGTTGCCGGGTTCCGGCAGGGTTTCTTCTTCTTCGCGATACTGCTGACCGCCTTGTCGATCATCCCGCTCGGCGGCGGTATCGTGACGATCCCGTTCGGTATCGGCATGATTCTCTTCGGTCACCCGGTCGGCGGACTGTTCGTCATCGCCTGGCACCTGCTGGTGGTGTCCAATATTGATAACGTGTTGCGCCCCTTCCTTGTACCCCGGGGCGCACGCCTGGACCCAGCGCTGATGCTGCTTGCTGTTTTCTCCGGAATCGCGGCCTTCGGTTTCTGGGGAATCATGTTGGGTCCGGTGCTGATGATCGTCATTGTCACCACGATCGACATGTACCTGGCCGTCTACAAAGGGATTCCGCTGGAAGTCGGGGACCCTGAGGTAACCGAAGCGCCCGGACGGCCTTGGTGGAGGCGGTTGCGCGCCCGGGCGTGACCGGCTAGTTCAAGATGGCGTCGACGTACACGATGTTGGGGAATATGGTCCGCAACAATGGGTTTGGCGGCTCAAGATCGAGCCGGGCGTACAGCGCGTCGTTCTCCTCGGTGATCACCGTCCAGCCATTTTCGGCCAGCCAGTCCGCGGCCATCTGGCGTTCTTCGGCGTAGACAAGCGACTCCATATCCAAATCCAATGTGTCTCCCGCGAATTGCCGGGTGAGCTCGCGCGCCTTGGAAAAGTCGGCAGTCTCCAACCCGGGAACCTGCTCGCACACGATGCGGCTGCCGGGCGCGCTCAGCTCGGTGATCGACGCGAACAGCCGGTCCTGCGCCTCTGGCGGCAGGTAGATGAGCAGTCCCTCCGCGGACCAGACTGTCGGCTGACCGGGGTCGAAACCGGCCGCCTTTAACGCGGCAGGCCAATCCTCGCGCAGGTCGATCGCGACGGTGCGGCGCTCAGCGCTCGGCGCGGCCCCCAGTTCGGCCAGGGTGTCGGTCTTGAAGGCGATCACCTCGGGCTGGTCGATCTCGTACACCGTGGTGCCCGCCGGCCACGTGAGGCGGTAGGCGCGGGTGTCCAGGCCCGAGGCGAGAATGACCACTTGGCGTACACCGGCGGCCGTGGACGACTCGAACGCGGTGTCGTAGTACCAGGTGCGGCTTGCCATTCCGTTGGCCATGCCGTCCGCGGTGATGCCCAGCTGCACCAAGCCCGCCATCTGCTCGGGGTCGAAATCGCCCGAGGCCAACTTGGTGAAGTACTCGATGCCGACGGCCCGCACCAGCGGCTCCGCGTACGGATCATTGATCAGGGGATTGGGCACGTGGCTGGCCAGTGCGCGCTGCGCGGCCACCATCGTCGCCGTAGCCCCGACGCTTGAGGCCAGATCCCAGCTGTCGTCATCGGTCCGCGCCATTCCAGGCTCCTTAGTTGTAGCGGGTCACCAGTGCCCCGACCATAGTGCGCCGCCGTTCACGATTGCGCACCCTTGTGCCCGTGGCCTGCGCAAATTCGGTTGCGCGCGACCTGGATCGAGGTGTTTGCTTTTCCGGCACAGTGGGTGGCCGAGATATCAGGAGGTGAATGTGGCCGAGGCAGCTGCGCGGCCACGTACGGCCGCAACCGCAGGCAGTCTGATGAAGCTGCACCGGCACGCTGTCATGCTCGACGCAAGGCCGTACACCGTCATCACGCTACGAGCCGATGCTGATGTGCGCTTCTCCACCAACCGGTTTCATGAAACCTGGCACGTCATCTCCGATGAAGCCGGCGCGAAAACGCTCGCGCGGCTGCTGTGGGGTCTGGCGTACCAGCGGCACGAAGGCACTCTGGTGCTGATCGACGGCCGTCATTTGGACCCCAATCCGTTCGACGCCGAACCCGCGGACCCGATCGTGCTGCTGCCCTCGCACCTGTCGGTCCTCACCCGGCAAGCCGCCCGGGCGTTGCGCCGGCTGTCCTGGACCAAACCCGACGGGACCGTGCGCTGGCACACCCACGGCCTGGACACCCGCACCGCCGAATTTCACCAGTGGCGGGAAACGCCTTATGGCCAACGCGAATACCCATTCATCCCGGCACCCACCGGCTGGGAGGCTGTCGAACGCGTCGGTGGGCTGTTGGTCTTGGCGGGCGGTCCCCAGACGCTGCGGCAGTGGGCCGTCTACGCCGAACTGATGCGAATCGTCGAGCCCTGGCACACCGACTACGAATATCTTGCCGACAGGGAAGGCGAGATCCAGATTTTCCGGAACTATCACCGCGACGTAGGCATTGCCCGGCAGGCGCGCGCCGAGATTCTCGGCACGGCTCACCCGTCCGACAGTCAGCAACTGCGGGAAGCCATTTGGGCACGAGCCGGGCAGATCCGCGGCCAACAGATTGAAGCCGGCGCCCAAGGGTCGCTGATGGGTCCCGAATCACGGACGCGCGGTGGTACTTTCGGGCGGTGAAGGCAACGGGCTGGCTTGTCATCGTACTTTCTCTGGCGCTGGTACCGGTGGCCTGGAACGCCGGTGCCGCGTCGGCGGCGCCGCAATGCCGTCAGCTGGACCCCGCACTGCCCTGGTACGGCGATGTTCGCGAGCGACTGCAGGCCGCCATCGACCAAAACAGCACCTGCACCGGTTCCTGGAAGCGGTCCACCCGGGCGGTGGCACTGTTCGACTGGGACAACACCGAAGTCAAGAACGACATCTCCGATGCCACCCTGGCGTGGATGCTGCGGCAGGACAAGATTCGTCAGCCCGCCGACTGGCACGCCACCAGCCGGCACATCACCGAGGCCGCCGCGACGGCATTGCGTACGGCATGTGGCGCCGCCACGCCCGCCGGGCAGCCGCTGCCCACCTCGACCAACGCCGCGTGCGCCGACGAGATCCTGGCCATCCGTGAGGGCAAGACGCACGACGAGCAGGAAGCGTTCACCGGATACAACCAGCGCTGGAGCAATGGCGCCTATGTGTGGACCGTCGCGCTGACCACCGGCTACACCGCCGATGAGGTCGCCGAATTCGCGCGGGCCGCCAAGCGTGAGAACCTCGCCGCACCCGTCGGCGCCGTCCAGACGATCGGCAGCACCACGGTGCCCGGCTATGTGCGGATCTACCCCCAGATCAAGGATCTGATCGGCACCCTGCAGGCCCACGGCGTGAGCACCTGGGTCATCTCGGCCTCCTCGGAGGTCATCGCCAAGGTGTGGTCACCGGAAATCGGGATCCCGCCCGCTCAGGTCATCGGCGTGCGCAGCGTCTACGACGCCAGCGGAAGGCAGACCCCGCACGTGCGGGGCTGCGGCGGACAGCCCGACGGCGCCGACACCGTCATCACCTATGTCGACGGCAAACGATGCTGGGCCAATCAGGTGGTCTTCGGGGTGCAAGGGCCCGCCGCGTTCGAACCGTACGACGTGAACAAACGGCAGATTCTCGCCGCAGGGGACTCGACCACCGACGTAACCTTCGTCGACGATGCCACCGTGGCGCACCTCGCCATCAACCGCAACAAGACCGAACTCATGTGCCGGGCCTACGACAATGCCGACGGCAAATGGCTGATCAACCCGATGTTCATCGACCCGGACCCGCAACAACTGGATCCATACCCTTGTGCGGCCGACGGCCGGACCAACCCCGATGGCAGCAGCGGGCCGCTGCTACGTTCCGACGGTACCGTCGTCCCCGACCAGAAGGACACCGTCTTTTCCACGGGTATGTAGCGAACTGTTAGTCTCGTACGCGGCCCGGGCGTGCCCTGACGGCCGCCGAAACGGTTACCCAGCGCTGGGATCACCAGCTGATTCATCTAGCAGATCTTGAGCTGCCTAGATGTCCGCCAGGAGGATGTGTGCTTTCCGCTTTTGTCTCTGCTCTCAGGACAGCTGACCTGAGGCGGAAGATCCTCTTCACGATCGGGATTGTGGTCCTGTATCGAGTCGGTGCCACCCTGCCGTCTCCCGGTGTGAACTACGCCAACGTGAAGTACTGCGTCGAGCAGGTCAGCAGCGGTGATTCCGCACAGATCTACTCCCTGATCAACCTGTTCTCCGGTGGCGCGTTGCTGCAGCTGTCGGTGTTCGCGGTCGGCGTGATGCCGTATATCACCGCCAGCATCATCGTTCAGCTGCTCACTGTGGTCATCCCACGGTTCGAGCAGCTGCGTAAGGAAGGCCAGTCGGGCCAGGCGAAAATGACGCAGTACACGCGCTACCTGTCGGTGGCGCTGGCACTGCTGCAGTCGACCTCGATCGTCGCCCTGGGCGCCAGCGGAAACCTGCTGCAGGGCTGCGACCGCAAGGACGAGATCGTGGCCGACCAGTCGATCTTCGCCCTGTCGGTGATGGTCCTGGTGATGACCGCCGGATCCACCCTGGTGATGTGGCTCGGTGAGATGGTGACCGAGCGCGGCATCGGAAACGGCATGTCGCTGCTGATCTTCGCCGGTATCGCCGCCCGCATCCCAGCCGAGGGCAAGACCATCCTGGACAGCCGTGGCGGCGTCACCTTCGCCGCGGTCTGTGTGGCCGCGCTACTGATCGTCGTCGGTGTGGTGTTCGTGGAGCAGGGCCAGCGGCGTATCCCCGTCCAGTACGCCAAGCGCATGGTGGGCCGGAGGATGTACGGCGGTACGTCTACCTACCTGCCGCTGAAGGTCAACCAGGCCGGTGTTATCCCGGTCATCTTCGCCTCGTCCCTGCTGTACATCCCGGGCCTGATCACCCAGCTGGTGCGCAGCGGCGGTAAGGACAAGACGGGCTGGTGGGATCGATTCGTCAGCACCTACCTGACCGACCCCAGCAACTACTGGTACATCGCCATCTACTTCACGCTCATCGTGTTCTTCACGTTCTTCTATGTGTCGATCACCTTCAACCCCGATGAGCGCGCCGACGAGATGAACAAGTTCGGTGGCTTCATTCCCGGTATCCGTCCCGGACGCGCCACCGCCGACTACCTGCGCTACGTGCTGAACCGCATCACGTGGCCGGGCTCGATCTACCTGGGCATCATCGCCATCCTGCCGAACCTGTTCCTGCAGATCGGCAACTCCGGGGGTGCGCAGAACCTGCCGTTCGGTGGCACTGCGGTACTCATCATGATCGGCGTGGGTCTGGATACCGTTAAGCAGATTGAAAGCCAGTTGATGCAGCGTAACTACGAAGGGTTCCTGAAGTGAGAGTGGTGTTACTCGGCCCGCCCGGGGCAGGCAAAGGTACGCAGGCACAACTGATTTCGGAGAAGTTCGGCATTCCGCAGATCTCCACCGGTGACCTGTTCCGCTCGAACATCAGCGAGGGCACCGAGCTGGGCGTGCAGGCCAAGCAGTACCTGGACGCCGGCGACCTGGTGCCCAGCGAGGTCACCAACAAGATGGTCGAGGCGCGCCTCGATGAGGCGGACGCGGCGGCCGGATTCATCCTCGACGGCTTCCCGCGCACGGTGGACCAGGCCGACGCGCTGGCCGCCATGGAAGAGGCTCGTGGCGTCAAGATCGATGCCGTGCTGGAGTTCCGGGTGCCGGTAGAGGAGCTGGTGCAGCGGCTCTTGGGTCGCGGCCGCGCCGATGACACCGAGGACATCATCCGTAACCGGCTCAACGTCTACCGCGACGAGACCGCCCCGCTGCTCGAGTACTACCGGGACGTGCTGCAGACCATCGATGCCGTGGGCACCGTGGACGAGGTGTTCGCGCGCACGTCGCAGGCCCTGGGCCGGTAGCAGGCGAGTCGTTAGTGGGTCTCTTCGGCCGCAAGAAGACGGTGGAGCAGCGCACCCCCGGTGAGCTCGAAGCCATGGCCGCCGCGGGTTCCATCGTGGGTGCCGCGCTGGTCGCGGTGCGCGATGCCGCCAAGGCCGGTGTATCGACGCTGGATTTGGATCAGGTTGCCGAGGCTGTGATCCGTGATGCGGGCGCGGTGCCGTCGTTCCTGGGCTACCACGGCTTCCCGGCCTCCATCTGTTCTTCGGTCAACGATCAGGTGGTTCACGGAATACCTTCGGCAACAGCGGTTCTGGCCGATGGTGATCTTGTCTCCATCGATTGCGGCGCGATCCTGGACGGTTGGCACGGAGATTCCGCGTGGACGTTCGCGGTGGGCACCGTGATCCCCATTGACGAGGCGCTGTCGGAGGCGACTCGTCTGTCCATGGAAGCCGGTATCGCGGCGATGGTCCCGGGCAACCGGCTCACCGACGTGTCGCACGCCATCGAGCTGGGCACCCGCGCCGCCGAAAAGCAGTTCGACCGGGCATTCGGAATCGTGGACGGCTACGGCGGCCACGGTATCGGCCGCTCGATGCATCTGGACCCGTTCCTGCCCAACGAGGGTGCGCCCGGCAAGGGCCCGCTGCTGGCGGTGGGGTCGGTGCTCGCCATCGAACCGATGCTCACCCTCGGCACCACCCAGACCCGGGTGCTTGCCGACGATTGGACCGTAGTCACCACGGACGGATCCCGGGCCGCGCACTGGGAGCACACGGTGGCCGTCACCGAGGACGGCCCCCGCATCCTCACCCTGCGTCCCTAGTTACTTGCCCTTGATCGAGGCCGTGCGCGCGGTGGTGAAGGTGGCCACGCATGCGATCGCGTGATCGCCTTGAGCCCACGAACGTTTCGTCGGATACAGGTACGTGATCTGCACGCTGTCGTCGTCGAATGCGCTCGGTGCGTAGCTCTCAAGCTCGGCGCCGCATTCCTCGTTGCCCTTCTCGTCCAGCACCGTTTGTGACGGCAGCGAGCTACCCGAGAGCGGTACCACCGCATAGACCTCGGCCTTGTGCGACTGTGCGCACGGAATGGCCTTGGTAGTGGTGTAGTAGCTCTTCTCGCCGAGATCGGCGATGCAGTCACCCACCCGCAACTTGGTGACGTCCATATCGCCGGATTGGGACACATGGCCCGACTCGTCGCGTTTGGCGGACTGGCCGGCGCCCACCGCGACGATGATCGCGATGACGATCATCCAGATGAACCCGAGCACGATGCCCGCGATCGCCAAACCGCGGCCGTTCTGGCCGGTTCGTTTGATCTGGCTCAGGCTGATGAACCCGAAGATGACACCGAAGATGCCGGCGCAGATCGGCAGAATGCCCAGAATCAGCGACGCTATCGCGAATCCGTTGGTGCCTCGCGCGCTTTCCACCGGGGGATAGGCGCCGGGCGCTGGATACCCGTACGGCGATGCCGGCGGGGGATATCCCGGTGGTGCCGGGTAGCCCATCGGGTTGGCCTGCGGATAGGGCGGATACGGTTCGCCGCCGACGGGACCGGCCGGCGGGATGGGCGGATAGCCGCCCGCCGGGGGCGGCTCGACCGGTGGGTACCCGGTGCCGCCCGGCGTCGGGTACGGCGGAAACTCCGGTTGCCCGGGATCCGGCGGCGGGGGCCCGGCAGGCGGTTGCGTCATGTAGGGACTTTAGCAATCACGGGTTGGCGTTCGTGTGTTCGTTCATCAGTCGGCGAGACCAGCCAAGTACTCCTGCACCTCGCCGGCGGCGGGAAGCAGGCCCGAATCCCTGGCGTCCAGCAATGACGGTGCGGCACCGTCTTTTTCAGAAATCAGCAATGACAACTCGGTGCCGTCGGGTCTACGGGTGGGCCACTGAATCCCGACCGTCGAGTCGAGGGGGTCGATACCGTGTTCGCGGCCCGGTGCGTATCCGGCCGAGCAAAGGTAGACCACTGTCGAGTCATCCTCGAGCGCGAGGAAGCCGTGGCCCACCCCCTCGGGCACGTAGACGGCGCGACGGTCTTGCGGATCGAGAAGCACCGCGTCCCATGCGCCGAACGTCGGTGAGCCGACGCGGATATCGACGACCACGTCGTACACGGAGCCCGTCAGACAGGTCACGTACTTGGCCTGGCCTGGTGGCACATCGGCGAAGTGGATGCCGCGTAGCGAGCCCGCGGCCGAGACCGAGCAATTGGCCTGCTGCAGATCGAACGGGTGCCCGATGGCCTCGGCAAGCGCTGGGCCTTTGAACAGTTCGAGAAAAACTCCCCGGCTGTCGTGGTGCTGGACTGGAGTGATCTCAAAGGAACCGGGTACCGCGAGTTCGCGGATCTTCACGTCAGTGCCCTCTGTTCTTCGCGTAAACGCTCATCATTGCCCTCTCGCGGCGTATCGGGATTCCACATCGTCCTTGATGGGTCGCCACCAATCTTCGTTGTGTCGATACCAGTCGATGGTGGCGGCCAGGCCGCCGGTGAAATCGCTATGCGTTGGCTTCCATCCCAATTCGTCGCGCAGCGGAGTGGGATCAATGGCGTAGCGTAGGTCGTGGCCGGCGCGGTCGGTCACATGGTCGAAGTCGTCCGCCGCCTTGCCCATGAGATCGAGAATGGTGCGCAATACCGACAGGTTGTCCCGTTCTCCGTCTGCGCCAATGAGATACGTACGCCCGATGGTTCCGGCCTCGATGATGCTCCACACCGCACTGTTGTGGTCGTCGACGTGAATCCAGTCCCGGACGTTGGCGCCGGCTCCGTACAGACGGGGACGACGGCCCGTCAGGATGTTCGTGATCTGGCGGGGAATGAACTTCTCCACATGCTGATACGGGCCGTAGTTGTTGGAGCAGTTCGAGATGGTGGCACGAATTCCGAACGACCGGATCCACGCACGCACCAGCAAGTCGGCCGAGGCCTTGGTGGCCGAGTACGGGCTGGACGGGTTGTACGGGGTGGTCTCGGTGAACCGGTTCGGGTCATCGAGTTCGAGGTCGCCGAACACCTCGTCGGTGGAGATGTGGTGCAGCCGCACCTCGTGACGGCGCACCGCCTCCAGCAGCGTGTAGGTACCAATGATGTTGCTGCGCAGGAACGGTGACGGGTCGGCCAGCGAGTTGTCATTATGTGTCTCGGCCGCGAAGTGCACCACCACATCGCTTTCGGCGACCAGCCGATCCACGGTGTCGGCATCGCAGATATCGCCCTGCACCAGCTTCACCGCCCCGGCGACGGGCGCCAGCGACTCCCGGCTGCCCGCATAGGTCAGCGCGTCGAGAACCGTCACCGAGACGTCGGGGCGCTCACGGACGGTCGCGTGTACGAAGTTGGCTCCGATGAAACCGGCGCCGCCGGTCACCAAGACTCGCATGCCCTAACCCTAGTGGGCGACTACCGAAGGGTGTCCGCCAACGAGGTCAATGTGTCGACCAGGCCCTTGTCGCCGAGTACCTGAATCAACACCTGGTCGGCGCCGGCGTCGAGGTGCTCGTGCAGGCGGGCGGCGATTTCGGTGGCGGTGCCGTGCGCCACCACCGCGTCGATGAAGGCGTCGCTGCCGGGCGAGGTAACGTCCTCGTCGCTGAAACCGAGCCTCTTCCAGTTGTTTACGTAGTTGCTGAGCTTCAGATAGAAGTCGACGGTGCGCCGGCCGATCTTGCGCGCACTCTCGGCATCGGTGCTGAGCACCACCTTGTGTTCGGGGACGAGCAGTGCGTCGGGACCGATGATCTCGCGGGCCTGCCGGGTGTGCTCGGGCGTCGTCAGATACGGGTGCGCACCGGCGGTGCGATCCGCGGCGAGCTTGAGCACCTTGGGGCCCAGTGCGGCCAGCGCGCGACGCTCCTTGGGAACGCCTGCCTCGTCGAGCTCGTCCAGATACTCGACGAGGGCGTCGTAGGGCTTGCGGTACTCGGCGGAGGCCTCGGGATGCCCGGCGCCCACACCGAGCAGGAAGCGTCCCGGATAGGCCGCCTCGATGCGATGGAACGCGGCAGCTATCTCATCGACGGGGGAGGTCCAGATGTTGACGATGCCGCTGGCAACCGTCAGGTGCTCCGTTGCTTCCAGCAGCGGCTCCACGTACGCGAGATCGGAGGTGAACACTCCGCCGATCCACACCGAGGCATAGCCGAGATCCTCGATGGCCTTGGCCTGATCCGGGGTGACCGGGCCGCCGTTCCACACTCCATACCGATTCAGCTTCGATTCGCTCATGCCGCGTCCCAACTTCGCAGGAGGTGTCGCTATTCCTCCACAGATCCTTCCGGATGGGCGGCGGGTGCGGGAGCGCGGGGCGCGGGTTCGTTGGGTTGTTGGGCGCGCCGCAGGAGATCGGGCACGTCGATCCCCGAGACCCGGAGACTCTCAATGACTTTCGCCACTGCCTGCGGACTTACCCCGAAGAGGGTGCCCAACGCGTCCTGGGTATCGCCCGCGCCGCCGATGATGGACAGATTTTCGATCTCGCCGATCGGTTTCGACGCGGCTTCGGTGGCCTGCACCACCGAGTTGAGGATGTCCGGGAGGGTGAGGAGCCGGGCGGCCTCCGGTGTGTAGGCGTTGAGGGCGGCGGCGACCTCCTTCTTACCGTCGGCCTCGGCCAGCAGCTTGGCCTTGATGCCCTCGGCGTCGGCGAGCAGTTTGGCCTTCGTGCCGTCGGCTTCGGCGAGCAGCTTGGCCTTGGCGCCTTCGGCCGCGGCCTGCTGTTCCACCCGGAACGCATCGGCGGCCGCCTTACGCGCGTCGGCCTCGGCCGCGCCCTTCTGCCGCTCGGCCTCGGCGTCGGACTGCGCCTTGAGGATGGCGGCCTGCCGGGCCCCCTCGGCGATCGCGATATCGGCCTGGCGCCGGGCCTCGGCGGGTGCGATCACATCGGCCTGCAGCGCGGCCTGCGCCTGCTCGGTGCGGCGTTGTTCCACCTCGGTGCGGGCCTGCACGCGCGCCGCCTCCGCTTGTTCGCGGGCGATACCGACATCCTTTTCGGCACGTGCCTGGGCGAGGGGACCGGCCTGGTCGGCCTGAGCGTTCTCGGCCTCCGTCTGCGCGCGCAGCCGGGCCAGCTCGACGTCACGTTTCTGGGTGGCGGTGGCGATGGCTGTATCGGCCTCGGCCTGCGCGATGGCCCCGGCCTGACGGGCCTGTGCGGACTGGATCTGCGCGTCACGTTCGGCCTCGGCGGTGCCGACCGTGGCATCCCGGCGTACCTCGGCGATGCGGCGCTGGCCGAGTGACTCCAGGTACCCGTTGCGGTCGGAGATACCGGCGATCTTGAGGACGTCGACCTCCATGCCGATACGCGCGAGGTCGCCGCCGGCCTCTTCGACCACGCTGCGTGCCAGCGAGTCGCGGTTGGAGTTCAGGTCCTCGACGGTCATGGTGGCGGTGATGCCGCGCAGGCTGCCCGCCAGGATTTCGTTGATCTGCCGTTGCAACTCGGAGAGGTCGGAGGTGAGGAAGCGTTGCACGGCTGTCTGCACGGCCTCGTCGTTGGAGCCGATGCGCACTAGTCCGACAGCCTCGACGTTGACCGGAACACCGTTGTTGGACAGGGCATTCTGCAGGTTGATGTTCACGTTGAACGGTTCCAGGGACATGATGTCCACGCGCTCGATACCCGGCATCTTGAACCGGGCACCGCCACGCACCACCTTCGGCTGACCGCGTCCCGTGAACACCGCGACTTCGTTCGGCGGCACCTTGACGTAGTTGCGCACGTAGATGAGCGGTAGCGCCACGAACAGCACCAGCGCCGCGATGGCGATGATGACGACGATGAGAAGCGGGCTCATGCGGATTCCTTACGGGTTGGGCGGGGAAGGCGCATCCGGCGATGCGTCGGGAATGCTGACAACGTGCAGGTATTCGGAGTCCACATCGGCGATGTAGACGGCGGCGTTCTTGGCCAGCCCCTCGGGTTCGGCGGTGATCGCCCGCGCACGCACCCGGTTGCCGTCGGCATCGGTGAACGCGACCTCGCCCCAACCGCCCGCGGCGGGCAGCTCGAGGGTTACCGTGCCGAGCCTGCCGATGTAGGACGCGCGCCCCGAGTGAGAGTTCGCTTGCTGGCCCCGCAGATACTTCAAGAAAAGTTGCAGGCCAGACACCAGCGCAACGGCGCAGACAGCAGCGATGATTGCCGTCGGCAGTGCGGCGACGCCCAGGGCGGAAGCGGCGAACCCGCCGGCACCGGCGCCGGTCAGGGCGGCAGAAAGGGAGGTCAGGCTAAGAAACGGCATTCCGTCGCCATGTCCGATGTCGGTGAGCAGAAGGGCCGACAGCACCGCGATCCCGCCGACCGCGAAGGCCGCCAGATATCCGACTGTTAGACCGTTCACTGGACCCCTCCCCGTTGCCAACGACGATATTCGCCATCACCGACATAGGTACCACGAATCGGTTCCGCTGGCTATGTGCCCATCGCGCGGTGATGCACTCCGGCTATTCAACCAGTTACATTTCGTGACTGATTTCCTTTAGCAACTATAGCCATTATGGTAGATCTTGGCTGCATAGTTGTAGCGATTCGCCGAAAATCCTTATTTGACAGTCTAATTCGAGATGGCGCCGCCAATCTGACGGTCGGCGATACGGTCCCGAATCGGTTCTTTCCGCAACGAGTTAGGGCGCGACAGGCCCTAGCATCGGCTGATGCCCGCTGCCCGCTTCGCCACCGCGCTTCGCCAAGCAGGTGTGCATGACGTCCTCGACGATGACACCAGCCGCGCAGCCTATTCCTCGGACGCTTCCCTGTATCGGGTACGGCCACTAGTGGTGATACGGCCGCACGATGACGAGGAAGTCCGCGTCGCGATGGAGGTATGCCGCGCCGAGGGCGTGCCCATCACCGCGCGCGGCGGCGGAACGTCTGTTGCCGGCAATGCGATCGGTACCGGGGCGGTCATCGACTTCAGCCGCCACATGACGCGTATCCGCGCGATCGACGCTGAACAGCGCACGGCGATCGTCGAGCCCGGGGTGGTGCAGTCCAGCCTGCAGCATGCCGCCGCGGCCGTCGGACTTCGATTCGGCCCGGATCCCTCGACAATGACCCGCTGCACGATCGGCGGGATGATCGGCAACAACGCATGTGGTTCTAGGACACTGGGTTACGGTCGCACCGTAGACAACGTCAGAGGTCTGCGTGGTTACTTCGGCAACGGCGAGCCGATGCTGTTGACGGCCGAGGCGACGAGTGGAACGGGCTCGTCGACCGCGGCGGACCTGCGGAAGATCGCCTCCGCGTATTTGGCCACCATTCGCACGGAATTCGGCTCGTTCGGCCGTCAGGTGTCCGGCTATGCGCTTGAGCATCTGGCGCCGGAACGCGGCCTGGACGTCCGCCGCATGTTGGTGGGCTCGGAAGGCTCGCTGGCGGTCGTCACCGAGGCGACCGTGCAGCTGGTGCGCGACCCGGCGCACACGATCCTGGTGGTTCTCGGGTTCGCTGATATGGCGGCCGCTGGTGACGCCACCCCACATCTGCTGGGATTCGGGCCGACCGCCTGTGAGGGCATCGATTCCCGGATCGTCGACGTCGTGCGGCGGCGTCGCGGGCCGAGCGCGGTGCCCGATCTGCCGGGCGGGCGAGCGTGGCTGTTCGTCGAGATCGCAGGTGACGACGCCGGTGAGGTGGCCGAGCGGGCCCGTCACCTGGCTGGCGATAGCGGCGCCGACGATACGTTGCTTGTGACAGGCGCCGCCGCCATGTCCGCGTTGTGGCGTATCCGGGCCGACGGCGCGGGATTGTCGGGGCGCAGCGCCAAAGGCCTACCGGCGCATGCCGGGTGGGAGGACGCGGCCGTGCCGCCGCAACGCCTGGGCGCCTACCTGCGTGACTTTGAGGCTCTGATGGCCGAGTTCGGGGTCGACGGATTGCCCTACGGGCATTTCGGTGATGGATGCATCCATATCCGGATCGACTGGCCACTGGATAAATCAGGTGGCCGCACCGTGTTTCGGAACTTCCTGACCGAGGCAGCCAGCCTGGTTGGACGCTACGGAGGATCGTTGTCCGGCGAGCACGGCGACGGTCGCGCCCGCAGTGAATTGCTACCGCAGATGTATTCGCCGGCGGCACTGGCGGCCTTCGCTGCCGTTAAGCACGCCTGCGATCCGGGCAACATGCTCAATCCGGGCATCGTGGTGGATCCGCGGCCGGTCGACGCCGACGTGCGGGTGGCCGAGGCGCCCATTCTGCGGCGCCATCTCGGTTTTGCCTACCGCCACGACGGAGGTGACTTCACTCAGGCCGTGCACCGGTGCACCGGAGTAGGTAAGTGCCGTGCCGACAACGGCGCCGCCGGGGGCGTCATGTGCCCGTCATATCTGGCCACTCGGGAGGAGCGCGACTCCACCCGGGGGCGAGCGCGGGTGCTGCAGGAGATGATCAATGGTTCGGCGGTCACCGGCGGTTGGGGCTCGCCGGAGGTGCACGAGGCGCTGGAACTGTGCCTGTCGTGCAAGGGCTGTACCTCGGACTGTCCCACCGGGATCGATATGCCTGCCTTCAAATCTGAAGTGCTGTATCAAACGTATCGGCGCAAGCTGCGGCCGATCAGTCACTACAGCCTGGGCTGGTTGCCCCGGTGGGCGCGCATGGCCAGCTCCGCGCCGCGCTTGGTCAATGCGGCCATGGCCCTTCCCGGTGTCGGGCGACTCGCGCTCGCCGGCGCCGGCGTCGATCACCGGCGCACCCTGCCGCAGTTCGCGCGCCAGACCTTTCGTGATTGGTTCGAACGGGTCCACGCACCCAACGCCGGTCACGGTGACCCGGTCGTGCTGTTCGTGGACTCGTTTACCAACTACTTCACTCCGGAAGTAGGCCAAGCGATGGTAAAAGTATTGGAAGCGGCGGGATTCCAGCCTGAGCTGTCCGCGTCTTCCACCTGCTGCGCGCTGACGTGGATCACCACTGGGCAGCTCGACGCGGCCAAGAGAATCCTGGGACGCACCGTTGATTCCTTGACCGCGGCCGCGGATCGCGGCACGCCGATCGTGGGCATGGAGCCCTCATGTACCGCGGTCTTACGCTCGGACGCGCTGGAGCTGATCGGCTCGCGCGCCGAGGCCGTTGCGGGCGGCACCACGACGTTGGCCGAGCTGCTCACCGCGCGCGGCTGGACACCACCTTCCCTGCGCGGCACCGTCGTGGTGGCACAGCCGCATTGCCACCACCACGCCGTGATGACCTGGGATGCCGACGCGGCACTGCTGGCCGGCGCCGACGCCGATGTGCACAGACTCGGTGGCTGCTGCGGGCTGGCAGGTAATTTCGGCGTCGAGAAGGGCCACTACGACGTCTCGGTTGCCGTTGCCGAACAGCAGCTGCTACCGGCGTTGCGCAACGCCGCGCCGAATACCGTCGCACTCGCCGACGGCTATTCGTGCCGCACGCAACTCGCGGATCTGGCCCATGTCGAGGGCCGGCACCTGGCGCAGTTGCTCGCGGAGCACTTGCCCAAGGGCGGATAAACGCTCCAGCGCGAGGCACTTTGGCTGTGCCGCACCGGTTGGTGATAGGCCACAGCGTAACAACATAGAAATTCTGAATGATTTAGCTAAGTATCCATCGCTTGTCTTGATTGATCCGCGTTGCGACGATGGCTACAGATCCGAAATCGCGCGCTGCCCCACACGTTAGGAGTCTCATGCGTATGGTCATCGTGCAGCCGCACCGGCTGCGCGCGGAGTTCGCCAAGCGACTTTCGGATATGTACGCCGAAGAGGTGCCCGCCTACCGCACATTGTTGTCGGTCACCCGGGAGGTCAATCGCCAAGTACGGGCCGAGCGGGGTGCCGATGCCGAACGGTTCGGTGCGATCGGGCGAGTCGGCGTCGAGCGACACGGCGCCATCCGGCTGGGCTCCCCGCGCGAGATGGCGGACGCCGCCAGGATTTTCGCGGCCATGGGAATGTACCCGGTGGGCTTCTACGATTTGCGTGACGCCGCCACCGCGGTTCCGGTGGTGTCCACCGCTTTTCGCCCGATTGACCAGGATGAGCTGGCCCGCAATCCGTTTCGTGTCTTTGCGTCGATGCTGGTGCCCACCGATCGCCGATTCTTCAACGCGGACCTGCAACGACGGCTCATCAACTTCCTCAACGCGCGAACGCTATTCGACGACGAGCTGCTGCATTTGGCTGACCGGGCGGTCGAGCGATACGGCTTGCCGGTTGATGAGGCGGAACAGTTTCTGTCCCGCGCGACAGCGGTGTTCAGGCTCTCCCGCGAACCTGTTGATCGCGGTTGGTACGAGGAATTGCACGCCGTATCACCGGTAGCCGCCGATATCGGCGGCGTGCCGAGCACGCACATCAATCATCTCACGCCGCGTGTGCTCGATATCGATGTCCTCCATCATCGGCTGGCGGCCGGTGGTATCGCCATGATCGATGCCATCCAGGGGCCTCCGCGCTGGTGCGGGCCCGACCTGCTCTTGCGACAGACGTCATTTCGCGCACTCGCGGAGATGCGTACGTTCCGGGAGGCCGATGGCAGCCACTCCGAAGGAGACGTACGTGTGCGCTTCGGCGAGGTCGAGGCACGTGGCATTGCGGTCACTCCGGCGGGCCGCAAACTCTACGACGACCTGACAGTGGAGGTCGAGCGGCTGATAGGGCTGTGCAGCCCCACGGTCACGATGAATAGGTATCAGCGCAGTGAATTCGAGGCCGAGATCTGGACCAAATCGGTGCCGCTGACCGAAACCGAGTTGGCCCTTGACGATCTGGCCTACTTCACGTTTCACGTGGATGAGACTCGCCGGCCACGAGGCCAGGAGCCGCCCCGCACCTTACGCAAGTTGATCGAGGATCGTTGGGTGTCGCTCGATCCGATTGTCTACGAGGACTTTCTGCCGAAATCGGCGGCTGGAATCTTCCAATCGAACCTGACCTCGGACACGGTCATGGACTGTGGCCAGCGGGCCACGACCATCGACGCGGCCTGGATGGAGGGCGTGCTCGGCACGGAGCTCCACGACCCGTACCACCTCTATGACCAGATTCGGCACTGCTCATTGACCGCCGTGGCGCACGAGCTGTCCATCGACGGCGGCCTTGAATTTCCGCAACTGACACAACGATCCGGAGGACGCACCGCATGCTCAGCCCCGCGCTATGTGAACTGACCACTACCGACGACCTACGCGCGCTGGCGCGCGCCAGCCTGACGCGGTGCGGGGTCGATATCGACGCGCTCGCGGGTGCGGGCTCTTCGACGATCACCGCGCGTACCCCGATCACCGGCGAGGATCTGTTCGACTTTCCTGCCGCCGATGCTGCCGATGTTGAACGAGCTGTCGACGCCGCGCATGAGGCATACCTGCGGTGGCGTACTGTTCCGGCGCCCGTTCGTGGCGGGCTCATCAAGCGCCTCGGTGAGTTACTGGCCGAGCACAAGGCCGATGTCGCACATCTGATCGGCATCGAGGTCGGCAAGATCAGCGCCGAGGCCCTCGGTGAAGTGCAGGAGATGATCGACATCTGCGACTTCGCGGTGGGCCTGTCACGTCAGCTCGGCGGGCGCACCATGCCCTCCGAACGGCCGGGGCACCGGCTGATGGAGACCTGGCATCCGATGGGGGTGGTCGGTGTCATCTCGGCGTTCAACTTCCCTGCAGCGGTATGGTCCTGGAACCTCGCGATCGCGATCGTGTGCGGCGATACGGTGGTGTGGAAGCCTTCTCAGCTGACCACCCTGACCGCAGCGGCCTGTTCGGCGCTGTTCGACCGCGCGGCCCGCGAAGTCGGTGCGCCGGAGAACCTCAACATCACCGTGCCGGCATCGGGTGCCGACAGTCAGGCGTTGATCGACAGCCGCAAGGTGCCGTTGATCAGTGCCACCGGATCGGAACGTATGGGTGCCGAGGTCGCCCCGCGTATCGCGGCGCGGTTCGGCCGGGCCATCCTTGAACTGGGCGGCAACAACGCGGCCATCGTCGCGCCGTCGGCCGACCTGGATCTGGCCACCCGCGGCATTGTCTTCTCGGCGGCCGGCACCGCCGGGCAGCGCTGCACGACGCTGCGACGGGTGATTGTGCACGAGGATATCGCCGAGGAGCTGATCAGCCGTATCCTCAAGGCATACAGTGGGTTACCGATCGGCGACCCGATGTCTGAATCCACCTTGGTGGGCCCGCTCATCAATGCGGGCGCTTTTGCGGACATGTCGGCAGCCCTGGAGCAGGCGCGTGCCGAAGGCGGCACGGTGTTGATCGGCGGCCAGCGTCGCGAAGGGCCGGCCGGGGCCTTCTATGCCGAACCGGCGGTGGTGCGGATGCCTAGGCAAAGCGACATCGTCAGAGCCGAGACGTTTGCGCCGATTCTGTATGTGATGACCTACGCCACCTTGGCCGAGGCCATCGAGATTCATAACGATGTCCCACAAGGCCTCTCGTCGGCAATCTTCACGCTGGACCAGCGCGAGGCCGAACAATTCATCGCCGCCGATGGCTCGGATTGCGGACTGGCCAACGTCAATATCGGCACTTCCGGAGCCGAGATCGGCGGTGCGTTCGGCGGCGAGAAGACGACCGGAGGCGGCCGTGAATCGGGGTCCGACTCGTGGAAGGCCTACATGCGCCGCGCCACCAACACCATCAACTACTCGGCGGAACTCCCGCTGGCCCAAGGCGTCAGCTTCTCCTGATAGCCCGCGTGAGGAAAGGAATCGACAATGCTCGACAGCATCGATGAATGGGGACCCGAGAAGGTCGTCTGCGTCTCAGACCGCCGCACCGGCATGCGCGGAGTGTTGGTGATCGACAACACTGCGCGCGGAATGGGCAAGGGCGGCACCCGGATGTCGCCCACGGTGAGCACCACCGAGGTGATGCGCCTGGCGCGCAACATGACGTGGAAGTGGGCGGGTGTGGACCTGTTCTACGGCGGCGCCAAGGCGGGCATCCGTGCGGACCCGCACGCCTCCGATAAGGAACAGGTATTGCGCGCCTTCGCTCGCGCCCTGCACAACGAGGTCCCCAAAGAGTACGTCTTCGGCCTCGACGTCGGATTGACCGAAGACGACGCCGCGATATTGGAGGACGAGATCGGGGGCCGTGGGGGCGCGGTGGGAACCCCCTATGCGCTAGGCGGTCTGCCCTACGACCAACTCGGTGTCACCGGGTACGGAGTAGCCGAAACAGTCGATGCCGCAGCCCAATACATCGGGCGCGACACCGCGTCACTGACGGTGAGCATCCAGGGTTTCGGGGCAGTGGGAGCGGCTACCGCGCGGCGACTGGCGGATCTCGGTGCGACCATCGTGGCCATCTCGACATCGCAGGGTGGGCTGCACAATCCTGACGGCCTGGATGTTGAACAGCTACTCAAAGAGCGCGACCGTCATGGCGATGCACTGGTCAACCACTACAGCGCAGCCAAGCCGATTGCCTGCGGCGAGGAGATCACGGTTCCCGCTGACGTCCTGGTGCCCGCGGCGCTGCAGGATGTCATCGACGATCACATGGCGCGGGCGCTGCCCGCCGCGATCGTTGTCGAGGGCGCCAATCTTCCCAGCAGCCCATCGGCGCAAGAGATTCTGCGCGAGCGGGGCGTGCTGGTCGTGCCCGACTTCATCGCCAACGCCGGCGGCGTCGTGGCCGCCGCGGTCGCGATGGACTCCCGGACCTCGGGAATGCGGCCGGACACGGCCTCGGTGTTCACCAACATCTCCACCAAACTGCGCGCGGGAACCCACGATGCTTTGGAGATGTCGGCTCGCGACGGCGTGACCACCCATCAGGCCGCGCGGCATGCCGCGCAGCTGAGAGTCGCCGAGGCGATGGCGCTGCGCGGGCGTCTGCCGCGATGACCGAAGCCCCGCAATTCACCTGCCGCAATTCACCTTAGGAGTGAACCACCGATGATCGATGTGCCCGTGAGTCCCGATGTGCTGTTCGGGATCGAGGAATTGCTGTCGGACGAAGAGAAAAGCATCCGCAGCAGCGTGCGTACCTTGATGACACGCAGCATCACCCCGCACATCGCGCGGTGGTATCAAGACGGCGCGCTGCCCGTCCGGGAACTCGCCGCCGAGCTGGGCTCCGTCGGCCTGTTCGGTATGCACCTGAAGGGGTACGGATGCGCCGGAACCTCGGCGGTGGCGTACGGATTGGCGTGCCTGGAGCTGGAGGCCGCCGATTCCGGGCTGCGGTCGCTGGTCAGCGTTCAGGGCTCGCTGGCGATGTTCGCCATCCACCGGTTCGGCAGCGAGGAGCTCAAGGAGCGCTGGCTGCCCGCCATGGCGGCGGGGCGGGCCATCGGCTGCTTCGGGTTGACCGAACCCGACTTCGGGTCCAACCCATCGGGTATGCGGACCAACGCGCGGCGCGACGGCAGCGACTGGATCATCAACGGCACCAAGATGTGGATCACCAATGGATCCATTGCCGATGTCGCCGTCGTGTGGGCCCGTACCGAGGACGGAATCCGCGGTTTCGCGGTGCCCACAGACACGCCGGGCTTCAGTGCGCGCAGCATCGAGTCGAAGATGTCGCTGCGGGCGTCGGTCACCAGTGAACTGGTGCTTGAGGACGTGCGGGTGCCCGATGCGTGTCTGCTGCCGGAGGCGCGCGGGTTGTCCGGCCCGCTCTCGTGCCTCAACGAGGCCCGGTTCGGCATCCTATTCGGTGCCATGGGCGCCGCCCGCGACTGCCTGTACACCGCTATCGAATACGCGCAGAACCGTTCTCAGTTCGGCAAGCCGATCTCGGCGTTCCAGCTGACCCAGGAGAAACTCTCGACAATGAGCCTGGAGTACGGCAAGGGCATATTGCTGGCATTACATCTGGGCCGTATCAAGGACGGCATTGGACTGGCGCCGTACCAGGTGAGCCTGGGCAAGCTGAACAACGTACGCGAAGCGCTGAGCATTGCGCGCACCGCTCGAACCATTTTGGGGGCCAATGGGATCTCTGCCGAATATCCGGTGATGCGGCACGCATGCAATCTCGAATCGGTGTTGACTTATGAAGGCACCAGCGAGATGCATTTGCTGATGATCGGGCAGGCGCTGACCGGTCACGCGGCATTTGCGTGACCGGTAGTTGAGGGGAAGGGAGTTATCTGATGTCCGATGCCGTAGACGATCACTTCATTGCCGCGCTGCAAGCCTGTAGCGCGGTGACATCCGCACCGGGGCGTGACGACAACGCGCCGGTGCGGCCCGGGGCATCGCTGACAGTCACGGATGCGCTGCACATTTTTGACTCCCAGATCGGCAGCCGTCATCTCGACCTGGCCGCACGTGCCTTGCGCGCCGACGGCCAGGGCTTCTACACCATCGGGTCGGCAGGGCACGAAGCCAACGCCACCGTGGCGGCGGCCCTGCGCCCGACGGATCCCGCACTGCTGCACTACCGTTCGGGCGGGTTCTTTTTGCAGCGCGCCCGCCAGTGTGGCGGCGGACGCGACGCGTTGCGCGATGTGCTGCTGGGCATCGTGTCGGCCACCGAGGAACCGATGTCCGGTGGCCGGCACAAGGTGTTCGGCCGCCACGACCTCAACATCGTTCCGCAGACCTCGACGATCGCCTCGCATCTGCCGCGGGCATTCGGCACGGCATTCCTGCTTGGGCAGGCGAGCGCCGGGGGCAGCTGCCCGTGGCCGCGGGACTCTGTCGTGGTCTGCAGTTTCGGTGACGCCTCGGCCAATCATTCGACCGCCGTCGGTGCCATCAACGCCGCGCTGAACGCGACCTACCGCGGCCTGGACGTGCCGCTGCTGTTCGTGTGTGAGGACAACGGCATCGGCATCAGCACCAAGACGCCGCAGGGGTGGATCGCCAATGTCTACGCGCACCGGCCGGGCCTCACCTACTTCGCCGCCAACGGTGCCGATGTCGCGGAAACCTTCGCCGCGGCGTCTGCGGCCGCGGACTACGTCCGGCATTACCGGCGCCCCGCCTTCCTGCATCTGAGCACCGTGCGGTTGATGGGCCACGCCGGCTCGGACTTCGAACCGGGGTATCGCAGCCCGCGCGAGATCTCCGATGACTACGCACGCGACCCTGTCCTGGGTACCGCGCGCATGCTCGTCGAACAGGGGCATCGCAGTGCCGGCGAGCTGCTCGACATCTATGAGCACAAGCGCGCCACCGTGATGCGACTGGCCACCGAGGTGTGCCAGCTGCCGCAGCTGGATTCGCCGGCTGCGGTCATGGAACCGCTCAGGGGCACGTTGCGCGCCTCGGTGCGGGCCTCGCGCACGGTGCGCTGCGAGCCGTTCGAAGGCAAAATGACTCTGGCACAGTCGATTAACGCTGCGCTACAGGACATTCTCTGCGAGTACCCGCAGGCGCTGGTGTTCGGTGAGGACGTGGCCCGCAAGGGTGGCGTGTACGGACTGACCCGCGGCCTGCAGAAGAATTTCGGGGGCGCCCGCGTCTTCGACACCATCCTCGATGAGCAGACGATTCTTGGTCTGGCGCTCGGTGCCGGACTCAACGGTCTGCTGGCCATCCCGGAGATTCAGTACCTGGCCTATGTGCACAACGCGCTGGATCAGATCCGCGGGGAGGCCGCGACGCTGCAGTTCTTTTCCAACGGTCAGTACCGCAATCCCGCGGTGATCCGCATCGCGGGCTACGGCTTCCAAAAGGGTTTCGGCGGGCACTTCCATAACGATGACTCGGTGGCCGCGTTACTGGATATTCCGGGCATCATCGTGGCCTCGCCCTCGCACCCCGACGACGCGTCAATCATGTTGCGGGCCTGCGCGCGTGCCGCCGTGGAGGCTGGCGCGGTGTGCGTCTATCTGGAACCGATTGCGCTGTACCACACTCGCGATCTGCACAGTGAGGGCGACGGCGGGTGGCTGACGGGCTCGCACGAGCTGCTGGACGCCACCATCGGTACCGCTCGCACCTACGGCGACGGAGAGCACCTGTCCATCGTGACGTTCGGCAACGGCGTCCCGATGAGCCTGCGCGTGGCCGAGTCGCTGCGTCGTACTCACGGGATCCGTTGCCGGGTCACGGATTTACGGTGGCTATCCCCGTTACCGATCAAGGACGTGCTGCGCGACGCGGCCGCCACCGGGCATGTGCTGATTGTCGACGAGACCCGGCGCAGCGGGGGAGTGGGCCAGCAGGTTCTCGCCGAGCTCATCGACAACGGCTACAGCGGCGCGTTGGCTCGCGTATGCAGCTATGACAGCTTCATTCCGCTCGGAGACGCTGCTCTGCAGGTTCTGGTCAGCGAAGAAGCGATCGCGCACGCCGCGATATCCCTCGTTGGCAGCACCCACGGGCAGCCCGCCAAATAATCAGTAAATCTATGTATTACCAACGCCTTCTAATTAGGATTAGTCGATGGTAATGAGTTTGACGCACCTGGCCACGCTGCGCGCGCTGGACCGGTTGGGCACCATGGTGTCGGTGGCTCAAGCTCTCGGATACACCCCGGGTGCGGTATCCCAGCAAATCTCGGCCCTGGAAACGGCGGTGGGTGCACCGTTGGTCGCCCGCGCGGGGCGAAACGTCATCCTCACCGATGCCGGCCGCGTCCTTGCGTTACATGCCGACCGGATCCTGGTGGCAGAACAGGACGCGTTGGAGGCGTTGCGATCGGTCAATGAAGAACTGTCGGCCCCGTTCGTCCTCGGGGTGTTCGGCAGTACGGCCGCGGCACTGCTGCCCGCCGTGATGGCGGAAGCGCAACGACGTTATCCGCGGCTGGAACTCACCAGCCGCGAACTGAGTGTCGACGTGGTGGTCGATGCGGTCCGTCGGGGCACCGTCGATGCCGCGATCGGTTTGGACTACCCGATTGCGCCCATGCCGCGTAGTGGCGATGCCGAGATCACCATGCTGCGCCGGGAATCATTCGGATTGGCGATGTCTCGCGATTTCAGCCGGACCGTCGATGCCGAAGCGGTGCACCTCCGGGAACTGGCCGATTGGGCTTTTGTCATCCCACCGGGACATACCCCGTTCGGCGCGGCCGTGCGCGCGGTGTGCCGCCAGAGCGGATTCGAACCCAATGTCCATCACGAGATCATGGACTCGGCGGTAACGCTCGCGTTGGTGGCGCGCGGCCTGGGCGTCGCGTTCGTGACCGACACCATGATTGCGCTCAACCCCGCGGCGCCCATCGTCCGGCTACGTATTGCCGATGACTTCAGCCGTGAGATCGTGCTCGTCCGCCCCGTCGCCTCTGTGGCGCGCCGCACGGTGCGAGCCGTCACCGCAGTCGTGCGGGCCGTGGTGAACGACGATTTACAGGGGGCGATCGGATCGCCGTGACGACACAACGAGGCGCACTTCGGCGAAGCGGGCCAGTGCCCGTGGCCTCGGCGTTGGGTCGCCACGACGAAAGAGCGACGTGCGCATGGTGCCCCACGCACTACCCAGACGGTGACAGGTGCTGCCACCGTTCCGGGGAGACGTATTCGAACGTTGACGTCACTCCCTGTCCCAGGCCCGGAGCGAAAGAGGACCCGTATGACTCGCGCGATGCGCATCGAAGATCTGCTCGACGTGGAGATCCCCGCGGAGGCTACCGTTACCCCGGACGGGCAGCAGATCATCTACACGTTGCAACGCAACGACGGCGACTTGGACCGCACTACAACGTGTTTGTGGGCCGTCTGCCCGGGCGGTGAGGCGCGCGCGGTCACCGCCGGGCCCGCCGATGCGTGCCCCGTGATCTCCCCGGACGGTCGTACCGTCGCGTTTCTGCGCGACGGCCAGCCGTGGTCGATTCCGGTGGCCGGGGGCCAACCCGTGCAGATTACCGAGTTATCGCTTGGCGCTTCTGCTTTGAGATGGAGCCCGGATGGGCGAAGCCTCGCGGCCCTGGCCGACGTCGACCTCGGGGCGCCCAACACATCGGCGGAGAAAACGGCCGATGAGAGCCTCCCGATCGTGGTGAACACGCTCGACGCGCAGCTCGACGGCGTGGGCTACCGGCGTGGCATTCGCACCCATCTGCACGTCATCGATGTCACGCACGGCAGCGTGCGGCGCCTCACCGACGGCGAGGGCGACGTTCAGGACTTCGGATGGAGTCCCGACTCAAGGCAACTCGCGTACACGGCGCGCCCGAAGGGCAGCACCGAACTCGACCTGCACTCGGCGGTGCATGTCATCGCCGCCGACGGCACCGGATACCCGCGGCTGCTGGCCTTCGCCGAGGGCATGGCCCAGACCGTCAGCTACACACCCGACGGCACGCGCCTGGTTGTGCTTGGCCGCCAAGATGTTTCGGGCGGACATGCGGGCGTCTTCGTCGTCGACGGTGGCACCGGCGAGGTGGTGCGGGTCGCTCCGGAACTTGACCGCAACGCACGTGCCGGAAGCTCGAGCTACCCGGGGGCGCGGCCCGCCGCCGTATCGAACGGCGACGTGGTGTTCGCGGCTCTCGACGGCGGGTATGCGCGGCTCTACACCGCGCCCCTGGACGGCGGCCCCGCGCAAGAACTGGGTGATTCCGCCGAGTGCGAGATCAGCGGCTTCGCCTGCGGAGGCGGCAAAGCGGTCACCATCCTGGCGACCCCCGAGTCTTTCGGTGAGGTCGCCGTGATCGACCTGGCGAGTGGCGCGTGCGAGCCGATCACCGCGCACGGCGCGGCGTGCGCCGGGATCCGGATGCGACGCCGCGAGCGCCGCTGGTTCCAGATCACCGACGGCTCATCCGTCGAGGGCTGGATTCTGCGAAACGAGGACTGCACCGAGCCGGGGCCGCTGCTGCTCGATGTCCACGGTGGCCCGCACAACGCCTGGAACGGGCTGGCCGACGCGTGGCACCTGCAGCACCAGGAACTCGTGGAGTGCGGCTGGACGATTCTGATGGTGAACCCGCGCGGCAGCGACGGCTACGGCGAGGCGTTCTACACCGGCGTGAACGGTGCCTGGGGCGAGGCGGACCGCAACGACTTTCTCGAACCGGTTGACACCCTGGTCGCCGAGGGGCTGGTGGACCCGGCGCGCATCGTCGTCACCGGCTACAGCTACGGCGGCTACATCGCGTGTGACCTGCCGAGCCGCGACAACCGCTTTGTCGCCGCCATCGCGGGCGGCATCATGTGCGACCTGGTGAGCGGCGGCGGCACCGCCGATGACAGCGCAGAGGTCAACCCGCTCGAACTTGGGTTGTTCCCGTGGCGGCCGGCCGACCACCGACGGTTATGGGAGCTGTCCCCGCTGTCGCGTGCGCAACAGGTGCAGACGCCGACGTTGATCCTGCACGGCGCGGCCGACCTGCGTTGCCCCATCGGCCAGGCCCAGCAATGGTTCTCGGCCCTGCGGGAACGTCAGGTGCGGACCCAGCTCGTGGTCTATCCCGGTGCCTCCCACGAGTTCCCGGCGGCGGGACGGCTGAGTCATCGCATCGATTACGCCCGCCGGGTCGCCGAATGGGCGCAGCGCTATGCGGGAGACGTGAGCGGGGCACGGCCGGCGCCGTTGCCGAGCGCGCGTTGGCAGCGGCGGCTCACCGAGCTGGCGGACAAGTATGGCGTACCGGGCGCCCAGCTCGGCGTGCTGAGACTTGGCGCCGGGCACCCGGAGTCGCGTGTCGAACTCGCCACGGGCACCTTGAATCTGGCGTTCGGCGACCGGGCGCCGGTGACGCTTGACTCCGTGTTTCAGATCGGCTCGATCACCAAGGTGTGGACCACCACCGCCGCGATCCGGCTCATCGAGCAAGGGAAATTCGGTCTCGACACACCCGTACTGGAGCTGCTGCCTGAGCTGCACCCGTCGTCGGCCTTGTACGAGGGCGTCACCGTGCGGCACCTGATGAACCACACCAGCGGCCTCGACGGCGACGTCTTTACCGACACCGGCCGCGGCGACGACTGCGTGGCGCGTTATGTGGAGCAGCTCGGCGAGTTGAAACGTGTGTTCCCGGTGGGTGCCTCGTGGGCGTACTGCAACTCCGGATTCGTGCTGCTCGGTCGCATCATCGAGCGCGCGACCGGCAAGGTGTGGGACCAGGCGATGCGCGAACTACTCTGCGAACCAATGGGATTACGCAACACCGTGACATTGCCCGAGGAGGCGGTGCTCCGCGCCGCCGCCGTCGGGCACGAGAAATCCGACGGCGTGCTCGCACCCGCATCGGTGTGGGTGCTGCCCCGCGCCATGGGGCCGGCCGGGCTCATCTCGTGCACGGTGGGCGATCTGCTGTCCTTCGCCGCGCTGCATCTGCGCGACGGTGTCGCGGCGGACGGCACCCGACTGATGACGCAAGAACATGTCGCCGCGATGCGGGCGCATGAGGTAGACGTGCCCGCGACCGATCGGCTCATCGGATCCTGGGGGCTGGGCTGGATTCGCTTCACCTGGGGTGACGGTAATCAGTTTGGGCATGACGGTGCCACGATCGGACAATTCGCTTATTTGGTGCTCGATGCGCGAAACAACATCGCGTTCGCGCTGCTGACGAACGGTGGCGACACCGACGGGCTCTACGAGGACCTCGCGGGCGAGGTTTTCGGGGAGCTTGCCGGTATTGCCCTGCCGGAGCGGGTACAGCCCATTGCCGGTGACGCAGAACGTTGGCGTGGCGCGGTGGCCGAGCACCTCGGCACCTACGAGGCGGCGGAGGCGCGCGTTGAGGTCTTCACCAGCGAGGATGGGTTGCGGATCCGACAGACCTACACCGGTCCGCTTGTCGAGGCCGAACCGGTCATCGAACAGCGGGCGTTGCCTGCGGGGGCCGACCGCCTCCTGACCCGCCTTCAGGGTGACGACGGTCCCTGGGAGGCAGTCACATTCAGTGTGCTGCCATCGGGTGAGCGGATCATCCATATCGGCGTGCGCGCGATGCAGCGCGTCGCCGGGACTGTCTAGGCCTGTCGTGTCCGGCCGTTCTCAGCGGACCGGTGAGAACGCCTCCAGCTGAGGCGGTACCACGCCGGTGATGATCTGCCGCGCCAAGAGTTGGCCGGTGATGGGGCCCTGCAGGATTCCCCACATGCCGTGACCACCCGCGGCGTACACGCCGGGGAGCTTGGTGGCACCGACGAGTGGAAGGTTGTCGTGGCTCATGGGCCGGGGTCCCACCCAGACATCTTGAACATCCCAATCGCGCACGCGCAGCATCGGAGCCGCGGCACGGATCATCGCGTCAACGCGGTTCGAGTCCAGGGGCGCGTTGGAGCCGCGGAACTCCATTGTCCCGGCCACCCGAAGCCGGCCCTGGTACGGAGTGCACGCGATCCGGGACGCGGGCAGGTATAGCGGGGCGGCCACCGATCCGGTGTCCACGGAGAAGGAGTAGCCGCGTCCCGCCTGCACCCTGACGCGAATGCCGAGATCACGCGCGAACCGTGAAATCCAGGCGCCGTTGGCCACCACGACGGCATCGGCACGCAGCGGTGCGGTCGAGCAAGTGTCGACGAATACCGGGCCGGACCCGTGGCGGATGCCCCGAACGTCAACGCCTTCACGGATGTCGCCCCCACGTGCCCGAATCGACTGCGCCAGCGTTTGTAGGAACGGTTCGGGCTCCAGAAAGCGTTGGCCGGTGAGCTCCCACACCGAGGTGATCGCATCGCTGAACTGCGCGGGCCGGCGATCGGCGCCGGCCCGATGTGCGGCGATCTCGACGCCGGACCGCGCCAGGGCATCGACCTCCCGCAGCAGCGGGGCACTTTGTTCGGCGCGCTCGTAACCGACGAAAATCGACGATTCACGAGGCGCGCAGTCGACGCCTCCCGCCACCAGCGCGTCGAACGCGCCCAGGGCGCCGGTGTTCAGGCTGGCAAGGCGGTCCACACCCTGCTGCCATGCTCGATGGGTGCATCGCGCCGCGAAGTGGGCAAGGAAGCCGAGCGTATGCAGGGACGGCATCAGCGGAATGCTCAATGCCGCATCGCGTTTCCCGAGGCTGCCGATGCCGTATCGCAGCGTTGACGGTTCGGCAAGAGGAGCGGCGAGCCCCGGGGTCAAGAAGCCCGCGTTGCCCCATGAGGCGCCCGCCGCCACACCATTGCGGTCGACGACGGTGACCTCCACCCCGTGGTCCTGTAGGAACCAGGCAGTCGCCAGGCCCACCATTCCGGCCCCGACCACCACTACTCGCTTTGGCGCTGAGCCAGCTGACTTCATCACGTTTCCATCCGCCTTTTCAGTCGTTTGCTGAAGATGAACCGTTAGTCTCGGCTGCGGTGGCGGGTCGTCACATCGTCGTCGTGTGAGAAGCGAAAGGCACAATGTTGTCCTGCGGCACCAGGGGTGCCCCCAGGGCGGCTATTGGCTCCGGTGGTTCGGTGGTGTGCTGTCGATGATGCGGCTTAGCCGCAGCTGCACCATCAACCGGAAGCGCGCCTCGGGGTCGTCGAGATCGGCGTCGACCAGTTGGCGTACCCGACGTAGCCGGTACCGAAATGTGTTGGGGTGTACGTGCAGTGCCGCCGATGCCGTGGGGACATCACCGAAGGCGTCCAGCCACGCCTCGAGTGTCTCGACAAAGTAGGCGCCCTGTTCGGCGACCGATCGAATGGCCTGAAGGGGGTCGAGCCCGTCGGCCGTCGCCGCGCCGGCGAGCTGGATCAACAGCGAATCGACGTAGACGTCCTGGAAGTGAGCGACCCGGTCCGGAACACGGCCGGACCGCAGCACCTCCAGCGCTCGCTCGGCGTCCTGACGCGATCGTGCGATCGGCGCCGGTGGCGTGATCACACGGCCGATCCCGATGATGGCGTCGGCTCTGGGACCGATTCTGTCGAGGAAATCCACCGACACCCGGAGTATCCCGGCCGCCGGACTCTGATTGTGGTCCAGTGGATCTGGACCGGAGGGGGCGGCTAGTACGGCATATCCGACGCCGTTGACCAGTGCGGTCGCCGATCGTGGATACATGGCGTCCAGATGGATCGCCAGCGCGTCGGTCAGCCTGCCAAGGTCGGTGTCGCCTTTGGTACTAGGCGGGCGGCGCAAGCCCAACGCCAGGACGGCGGCGGGTCCCGATCCCAGGCCCAACCGGGTCATGGCATAGTCGGCGCCGTCGGTTCCCCGCAGCACTGCGGCCACCAGATTGGTGTGATGTCGGCGTTGCGGGTCGGCGTCAGCGCGGTGCCGCAACATATAGTGCGCGGCGAGTTTCGCCGACTCGCGTAGCGCGCTTTCACGTTTGGGTGAGAGCGGCTCGGCCAAAGCGGCCCACAACGAACCCAGGTATTCGCCGCCTGCCCGCACCGCGATGGCGCTACGTCCCAGCGTCATATCGGGTGCTTCGGCCGGTATCCATACTGGCTCGTCGGTACGCAGCAGATGTTCGAAAACGCCCAACTGTTCCATGCGTTCGCGATAGCGGGCGGGAACCTGCCGATTGAGTACCGTCGCTACTCTGGGCTGGTCGGTTTCGTCCTGTCGGCCGGAGAACGCCAGCACGCGAGAATCGCTGTCCTCGATCGTGATCGGTGCATCGACTAACACGCCGATGGCTTCGGCGAAGGAGAACAGGTCGTCGGTGGGTTCCCTCATCAATGTGGGTACCGCATAACCATCGATGCCGCTCTCACCTGGGCGCAACTCCTTACACCTCAAATCTCTTGAGCCTGCTTATGTTGGTCACCATTCAGCGGTGGGCGACACCCGGCGTTAGTCGCCGTCGTCAGCGGCAAGCCTGTCGTTTCGTGCGCGCGGACAAGCGGCGCTGCCGTGTCGTCGGTGATCATCGACCAGGCCCATCGGAGCATGTGAACGGAGATATGAATATGACCAACGACAGTAGGCGCCCGATGCCCACACCAGGGACCGGTTCCACGGAGCATCCCGCGTTCATCAATGTTGCCGGGCTCATGCCGGTCGCGGCGCTGAGCCACGTTGTGGCGCACGGTCAGATGGTGTTCGTCTCGGGTGTGCTCGGGACCGACGCGGCGGGCACCCTGATCGGAGACACGGTCGAGGAGCAGACGGCGCGGGCCTTCGCCAACCTCCGCCTGGCATTGGCCGCCGTGGAAGCCGACCTGATCAATGTGGTGCAGGTTCGGGTGTTTCTGGCCGACTGCGCCGACTTGGCGGAGATGAATCATGCCTACGTGTCGGCTTTCGGCAAGCACCGGCCGGCCAGGACTACGGTCGGCGGGCAGCTGGCGCTCGGTGCCAAAATCGAAATCGATTGCATCGCAATACGATAGATCTGGTGGTGTCGCCGGTGGCTCTGTCACATTCGAGCCACCGGCGACACCGCGCTGTCTAGTTCCAAATCTGCCAGAGCTGTTGCATGACTTCACCGAGCGCGGCGTTATCTGAGTTGCAGATCATGGCCACGGATGTCTGGCGATCCTTACTAACACGGAAGTCGGAGTTGAAACCGGCCCAGCCGCCCGTGTGTTCCAGGGATCCGTCGTTCAACACTTCAATTCCCGCGGCGTAGGCGGCCCCTGGTTCTTCGGGGTCGACGACGGGATCGGCCAGCTGTGCGGTGAGAAGTTCTTGCCCGCCGACGCGTCCGGTGCGGTAGTTGTCGGCCCAGCGTACGAGTTGTGAAGGTGTGGTTTGGATTGCGCCGTCACCGACTGGCTCCCAGAGTGAGTCGGCGATCGTGAATCCCGAGGGCCCGGCTTCGTAGGAAATGGCTTTTGCGGGGATCTTGGCCACCGGGTCCATCACCATCGCCAGGCCAAGCGGCTGGAACACTTGCTCATTCAGGAATTGCGGCAGTGGTGTTCCCGATACCTTGTTGACGATCTCGGCGAGTAACAGGTAGTTCGAATTCGAGTATTCGAATGTGCTGCCGGGCGTGAAGGTTAGGGCGGGCACTTTATCGAGTCTGCGGACGGCCTGCTCCTGGGTGACGTGGGCGTTCATGTTGACGCCATCGGCGGTGAGCAGATCGGTGTAATCGGCGATGCCGCTTTGGTGGTGGATCAGTTGGCTGATCGTCACGGAATCGGCCCATGCTGGTAGGCCTGGTACGTACCTGGATACGGGATCTGACAGGCGTAGTTTGTGTTGGTCGGCCAGTAGCAGAATGGCAGTAGCGGTGAATTGCTTTGACGTCGAAGCGATGTCCATCACGGTATCCGGCGTGATCGGTGCGCCGGTCTGAAGATTCGCTACGCCGCGAGCGCCTGCCCATACGACGGTGCCGTTTCGTCCGACAGCTGCGGTGCATCCGGGCTGGTCCGATTTGAGGAGTTTGGCGAGCAGGCTGTCGCTGCGTGCTATCCGATCGGCGTTGCCCGATGTCGGCGCGGCGCTCGTGGTGTCCGGTCCGGGATTCGACGGGGAAGCGGGTTGTGCGTGATCTGCGCATCCGGGCGCCAGCATCGTGAGCGCGGCCAGCGGGAGTGCCAGTAGCGCGGTGCGCGATGTACGGCGGCGCGTCGATGAAGCGGTGGTCGACGTCATCTTGGTGTGCTCCTAAATTCCACTGCTACAACAATTAATGATCCATGTTTCCTGATGTGCGCCGCCACGGTAATCGGCGCCATCGACGTAGTGGCGATCTCATCGGGTGGATCTATCCCGCTCGGACGGAGCCATTGGGCCCCGGGCGAGCGGAATAGATCCAGCCACAACGCGTCAATCAGCCAATGTTGCCTTCGTAGGCGAACCTGCCACCGGCCTTGGTGTCACACAGGTCCGCGAAGTTAATGTCTTCCTGGCGTACGAACCCGCTCTGCGGGATGCGACCGTCAGCGACGAGCTCGACCACGGCTACCGCGGAGGCTGCGGTGGTCCACGAGATCGCGCGCCAGCGCTGACCGGCGATATCGATCGGGCGGTATCCGCGCACATAGTTCTCGCGGAATGGCTTGCCCTCCTTGACACCCTCGACGGCGGCATGCAGATAGACGATGTCGTCGTTGACGGGTGGCTTGCTGCTCACGATCATCTTGCCTACCAGTTCGCGCTGCTCGCGCAGGTTGAGTTCGTCTAGCAGAAAACGCATTTGGTCGAAGTGGCCGGGGTAGCGCATGGTCTTGTAGTCCAACCGCTGAACTCGCCCTTCGTAGGTCTGGCACATGGTGCCCAACCCGCCGGAGGTGAGGGAGGCCTCGAGTTCAATCCCACCCAGCACAACGCGTTCCGTTTCGGTCATGGCGGGCACCATTTGGCGCCTGCCACCGCGGAGCACCTCGGCGTCGTTGATGTACTCGTTGACGACGCCCTCGGCCGACCAGGTGACGGCGTATCCGAGCAGTCCTGTCGGGTTTTGGGGCAGGGCCCCGACCTTGAGTTCGATTGACCGGACGCTGTCGAACTGCTTGGCAAGAGACGCGCCGATGATGCCGATCAGTCCTGGGGCCAGACCACATTGCGGCACGAACGCCGTATCGGTGCGACGCTCGGCCAAGCTCAGCACATGGTTGGTGGTCGGCACGTCCTCGGTGAGGTCGAAGTAGTGCACACCGGTATCGCCGGCCGCCTCGGCGATGGCGATGTTGAGGTGGAACGGCAGGCAGGAGAAGACAGCGTCGACCGAGGTGAGTGCCGCGCGCACGGCGTCACCGTCGGTGACATCGGTTTGATGAGTCTCGAACTCGGTCGCCGCGCGGGCTCCCTGGTCGTGGCCGACCACGGTGAAACCGGAGTCGACGAGTATGCCGGCGACAAGTTCACCGACCTTGCCGAGGCCGAAAACCGCGACCCGGCTGATAGCGCGTCCCATGGATTGGTTCCTTCTGTAGATGTGATGGTGTGCTTCGTGCGTCATCGTGACTTGTTGAAATCTAGATAGGTTGTGCGCGTGGTGAACTGCGCCAGCACCTCCGGAATCGGCACCACGCCGATGCCCGGGCCCTCGGGTACCCGGACGGTGCCCTGCTCCAGTTCGAACGGTTCGGTGATGTCTTGGTCGAAGTACCGCCGCGAAGCCGAAACATCGCCGGGAAGAACGAAGTTCGGCAACGAGGCCAACGCCAGGTTCGCGGCGCGCCCGACTCCGGTCTCTAACATGCCGCCGCACCAGACGGGTATTCCGTGTGCGGCGCAGACATCGTGGATGCGGCGCGCCTCGTAGTAGCCCCCAACGCGCGCGGGTTTGATGTTGATGACATCGCATGCCCGCAGGGCGATGGCCGTGGCGGCGTCGCGTGCGGAGCGTATCGACTCGTCGAGGCAGATGGGCGTGCGGACACGGCGTGCCAGCTCGGCATGGCCCCGAACGTCGTCCTCCGGGAGGGGCTGTTCGATCAGCAGCAGATCGAAGTCGTCGAGGGCCGCCAACGCCGAGACGTCGCTGAGGCGGTAGGCCGCGTTGGCGTCGACCTGCAGCGTCAGCTCGTCCCCGAACTTCTCGCGGACCGCACGCACCGCCTCGATATCCCAACCGGGTTCGATCTTGAGCTTGATCCGGACGTAGCCCTCGGCCACGTACTCCTCAACGCGGTCGAGCAGCTCGGGGATGCTGTCCATGATCCCCACCGAAACCCCCGCCGGGATTTGGGTGCGCTGACCACCGAGGTGGCGGCGCAATGACACGTTGTGGGCGCGTAGTTCGGCGTCGAGAAGGGCGGTCTCCGCAACGTGTTTGGCCATCTGGTGTCCCGTGATCGACTCAAGCGTCGAGTGCACGTCGGACGCTCCGAGGTCGGGGCCGAACTCCACCAGGCGGGGTAATAGATGCTCGGTCAGCACGATCTCGGCGCCGGCAAGGAATTCACTGCTGTAGTAAGGCTCCGGGTCGGCCGCGCACTCGGCCCAGCCTTCGGCTTCGGTGGTGATCAGGCGCAGCAGGAATGTGTCTTTGAAGTTCGCGGTGCCGAACGACGTTCTGAACGCTCCCACCAGAGGGATCTGGAGGTGATGCAATTCTGCGGCTTCAATTTTCATTGCGCATCCTTCATGATTTGGTCGAGTTCGTACCAGCCGTCGCGCGAAAAACCCACTGCGGTAAACCCTTCGGCGAAGGCTTCGACAAAAATGGCGCGCACTGTCAGCCGCCATTGCTGAGCCAGTTCCGGCTGTTGGCGCCGGATGGCGACGATGTCTTCAGGCACCCGGCACCACCTGCGGATGCCATCGGTTATCAACTGCGGTTGGTTGTCAGGACCGAGAGATAGGACCGTCGCGTTCTCCGGGCGTGCCGAATCCGGTGTGGGCCGGCCGTCGGCGGCGAGGATCGCGCGTGTGGTGTCCAGGCTCCATACCGCCGCCAGCCGATCCGAATGGTCATTGGCGTTGATCTCGTCGAACATGAAGCCGTAGAAGTCTTGTTCGTAGATGGTTGCCAGCGCACCGAGCCTGCTCAAGTTGAACCGGGCATTCCGGCTGACCAGGGGGTCGAAGGTCCATTCGATGCGCCGCCAGCCGCGCGCGAGGGACCACGCACGTTGATGCAGCTTCAGGGCGCGACCCAGCCCACGGCTGGTTTGATGGGGCGAGGTCGCGGCAATCAGCGAATAGGCGCCCTCGGCCGCGGGCGCGAGGACGGCGGCACCGACCAATGCGCGGTGGCGGTCACGTGCAGTCGTGATGCAGCCGCCCGCGTGGACGAGGCTGCGCATCACATCGGACGGTATCGGCGCCCCCTCGTTAGTGCGTCCCCATACCGACTCAAGCAAAGCCGAGACATCCCGAAGGGTGTCGCTGTCCTCGGTCTCTTCGACAAGCACATTGCATTCGCGCGCCGCCGCCTCGGCCGCGCGTACGGCTTCTGCCGCGAGCGCGTCGCCGATGGCATCACACGCGTTGACCGTGTTGACGGTGTTGGCTGTGGTGGTGAAGCGAGTCACATCACCACTGTTACAGGCACCGGGCACACAGTCATTGGCCTCCGGTCATTGCCAAGATGTCAATTATTGTGCACTGATCACAAACATCCGGCTAGGCTGCTGGCCGTGGAAGTCGCCGAACTATCAATGCGTTTGGGTGGGCGGTGTCGAGTCCGTGACCTGTTGACGGCGCTGAGCGGGGCGAGCCTCACCCTGGTCACTGATGGTGATGGGCTGGATCTAACCGTTAGCCGAACACTGTTGTTCGACCCGGTGGAAGCGGTGCGCGCCGCACCCGAATGCGTTCTACTCGGTGTCGGCGTGGACCGGAGGTTCGTCGATCCGTTCACCGTCGTGGCACAGGCCTCGGCGGCGCAGATCACGGCGCTGGTGATCAAGGCTTCGGCCCTGCGAGAAAGCCCCGAGTTGGTCGCCGCAGCAAACGAATGTGGGCTGGCGTTGTTGACGGTCGACGACATGATCGACTGGTTGACGGTGGACACCCACATTCGCAGTGCGCTGTACGCCACCACACACGCCGGTGGTTCGTTGCAATCGGTGCCCTCGGGTGATCTGTTCTCTCTCGCCGAGGCGATCGCCGACACAGTAGGCGGCGCCGCCGCGATCGAGGATATGAACCTGCGGGTGTTGGCCTATTCCTCCGGACAGCATCCCATCGACGAGGATCGCCGCAGTGGCATCCTGGGTCGCCGCGTTCCTACGGCCCCCGAGCATCCCGGCCAATACCGCGAGGTCTATCAGTCGCGTTCGGTATGCCGAATTCCCGGCGCGCCAGGTGGTTTGGAGCGATTAGCTGTCGCCGTGCGGGCCGGCACCGAGATCATAGGTTCCATCTGGGTGGTCATACCCACGGATGGGCTGCGCGAGGGCGCGGAGCGGCAACTGGCCGACGTCGCACCGGTCGCCGCGCTTCATCTTTTGCGGGCCCGTCATGCCGAGGATCTGGTGCGGCAGCAGCGGACGGAGGCGGCCGAAGCTCTTGTCGCGGGCAGCGGGGATCTGCGAAATGCGATCCTGGTGCTGGGTTTTAACCCCGACGATGCGGTCGCGGTGATGACCATCGCGCTCACGTCGCCGGTCGATCGCCGTACCGCCCGCCACGATCGCTTGGTGTCCTTGGTGACGATGAACTGCGAATCGCGCAGGTTGTCGGTCGGTGTCGCGGGTGCCGGTGACCTGCTCCACGTCGTGTGCTCGGCGCGACATATCGAGTCGGCCGACGACATTCTCTCGGTGGCTGAGGCCATCAGGCGTGCGGCGCACGGGTCGCTCGATCTTGACGCGGTGATCGGCATCGGACCGGTGGTATCGGCGGCGCACCGTATTGGTCATTCGGCAGAATGCGCGGCCAAGGTTGCCACATTGCTGCGGCGGGTAGCGGAACTTCCGCGGATCGCCACCTATCGTCAAATGGCCGACCGCACAAGCTTTGTCGATCTCGCAGCTGCGGCAATCGATGACCCGCGGATCATCTCCGATCGGGTGGTGGAGGTGCTCAAACACGATGCGGAGCGCAGTACCGCCTATGCCAAACTGCTGCGTACCTACCTACGCAGCTGGCGCGATGCCACCCGTACCGCAACGGTTTTGGAGATCCACCCGAACACGGTGCGATACCGACTCAACCGCCTCAGCGAGACGTTCGGGATTGATCTTGATGACCCCGACCAACTGCTGCCGATCTGGGTGGGGCTTGAAGTGCAAGGCCTGACGGGCGCCGTGGCGGCGGGCTGACATCAGGCTGATAGCCACTGGCGCAGCGTTTCCTCGCAGGCGTGCAGCTGCGCGATGGGTACGTGCTCGTGTTGAGTATGGGCCAACAGTGGGTCGCCGGGGCCGAAGTTCAATGCCGGTACCCCCAGTTGCGTGAAGCGGGCTACATCGGTCCAGCCGAGTTTCGGTTGAGCGGGCGCGCCCACCGCGTCGGCGAATGACTTCGCGGTTCCTGTCAGCCCAGGGGCGGCGGCCGGTGCGCAGTCCACGATGGTGACATCGTGACCGTCGAAGTAGCTGTGTACGAAGGTAATTGCCTCTTGCGCGGTGCGGTCGGGCGCGAAACGAAAGTTGACGCTGATGCGGCATTCATCCGGGATGACATTGCGCGCGATGCCGCCGTGGATGGCCACCGCGTTGAGCCCTTCGCGGTAGGTCAATCCGTCGACGACCGGGGTGCGGGGACGGAAGCTGTCCAACTTCGCCAGTACCGGTGCGGCCGCCTCAACGGCGTTGGTTCCCTGCCACGACCGGGCCGAGTGCGCCCGTTTGCCGGTCAATGTGATGTCGAAGTCGATGACTCCCTGGCAGCCCGCCTCGACCCGAGCGTTACTGGGTTCCATCAGAATCGCCAGATCGGCCCGCAGGAGTTCCGGCTGCTGGTTGGCGAGTTTGGCCAATCCGTTGGCGGCAGACTCGACCTCCTCGCATTCGTAGAACACGAACGTGAGGTCACTGAGTATGTCGGCGCAACTGCCTGCGAGCCGCAAGGCGACGGCAACGCCTCCCTTCATGTCGCAGGAGCCGAGTCCGTACAGCATTTCACCGTCGTTGCGGGCGGGCAGATTGGCGTTGCGGGGGACCGTGTCCAAGTGTCCGGCGATGACGACGCGGCGCTGCCGCCCAGCCGACGTGCGGGCGACCACCGTGTTCCCGGACCGGGACACCGTGAGGTGCTCACACCGGAGTAGCGCGTGCTCCACCGCATCGGCGAGCGCCCGTTCGTTGTAGCTCACCGATTCCATATTGACCAGGGCCTCGGCGATGGACACCACGTCATTGTCGAGGTCGATCACAGCCCGGGTGGTGGGGGCGGGGATGCCGTCCGTTGGCCGCGCGCGCTGAACTTCGGGAGTGCCTTGGATCGTCATGAAAATCATCATGAAGTTGCGCTCCGCCACGCGCACTGTGATCGGCTCACAATATATGGTCCGCTATTGCAGCTCGCAGGCCAATGACTGTGAGGCAGATCGCTGTGAAAGTTGCTATGTGTTCCAGGTCGCCGGCGGATTCGACGGCAGTCCCTCGTCGGGGCGTCTATCCCGTTGTCGCGGAACGCAATGCGTGTGCGCCACCCACGTGGGCGTGCGCCGCGGTAGTCAGGCGGGATTCGGTGGTGCATGCTGATGCGCTGCCATGAGGACTCGGATTCCTGTGCCGGATGCAGCGTGACCGTTGTCTGTAAATGCATTGGTGGGCAAGGAGGCTCAATATATGTCGTTAGCGGATCAGTCCAGACACACGCTGGACGCCGGCGCGAAGCGGTCTCCGCATCGCTGGCGCTCCGCGGCGCGCAGGGTGGCCGTGCTGACAGCCATGGTGATCGGAATCGCCAGCCTGCCCGGACTTCAGCCCCTGGCACACCCGGTGCCGGGCGGTGGGGTGAGCGCTAGCCGGGGCCACGGCGAGCCGGTGGTCTTCACGGTGGGCACGATCGAGGAAATCGACTCCCTCAACCCCATGCTGGCCATCATGTCGGCCGGAATCCTGTTCAGCACCTTCCTGTACGACACCATCACGACCGTTTCCCCGGTCGATTTCTCGGCGGCACCCGGGCTTGCACAGTCGTGGAAGCCTTCGGACGGGAACTTGACGTGGACCTACCGCATCCGCACCGGGCTTCATTGGTCCGACGGGCACCCGCTGACCGCCGAGGATCCCGCGTACACGCTGAGTCGGATCCTCGCGGGCGGCCCGGGACGGGGGACCTGGGGTAACTACCTCACCTCGGTGCGCAGCGTCGACGCGCCGGACGCGGCCACGCTGGTGTTACATCTCAAGGAACCGAACGCGCTGCTGCCGAGCCTGCCGATTCCGATCCTGCCGAAGCATGTGTTCGAGAAGTACTCCGACGACAAACTCGCCGACTTTCCGGTCACCCCGGGAAAACTGGTCAGCTCGGGGCCGTTCCGGCTGATCGAAGGATCACCCGGCGGCTCGCTGTATCGATTCGAGAACAACCCGGACAATTGGCGTGGACCAGCCGCCTTCGACGCCTTGACATTCCGAATCTTCAAGTCGCAGGACACCATTGTGCAGGCTCTGGTCAAGGGGGAGATCGACTACACGAGCAGCCTCAGCCTGCTGCAGACCGATGTGCTGATGAAACGGCGTGGTATCAGCGCTCGCCTCTTCGACAAGGTCGGCTCGTTCCGTGAGCTTGCCTTTAACACCGGCTCGGTCGATACCGAGACGGGTAAGCCCATCGGCGACCCGAATCCGGCGGTCCTGGACCCGAAGTTCCGCTACGCGCTGACGACGGCGATCGATCGAAAGGCCATCGCGGCGAAGGCATTCCAGGGCGGTGCCACGCCGCTTGCGACCACAATTGCACCCCCCTTCGACCGTTTTCGTTGGGATCCGCCTGCCGAGGAAGCCGCGGTCTATGACCCGGAACGTGCGGCCCGCCTGCTCGACGCGGCCGGGTATCGTCGCGGGCCGAACGGGACTCGGACCCTGCCGAATGGCACCGAGATGCGGCCGCTGCGGTTGATCGGCCGCTCCACCGAGCAGACGTCGTTGGGCACGGTTCAGCTTGTTCGCGAGTGGTTCGAGAACCTCGGCATTCCGACGAAGGTCACCGCCATGGAGGAAAACAGGCTGCAGGACGTCATAAGCACCGGAAACTACGACCTCTTCGAATGGGGCTGGAACTACGACGAGGATCCCGACTCGATTCTCATGTACTTCGCCTGCGATCAGCGTGGTTTGTTTTCGGACTCCTGGTACTGCTCCGATAAGTACGACGCGCTTTACACCTCGCAGAAGCGGCGCATCGACCCCGCGGACCGCATTGCGGATATTCGCAAGATGCAAGAGCTGCTTTACCGCGACACCCCCTACATCATCACCGTCTCGGAGAAGGGGGCGGAGGCATACCGCAGCGACAGATTCCATGGTCTGCCCGCGGGTAAGGACCCCGAACTTCAGTACGACGTCGACTCGATTTTCAAGGTGCAGCCCGGGCCGGCCCAGGCAAGTGACGGGGCCGGCGGCACCAGTGCCGCGGCCGGTGATCCCAAGCTGATCGTCGGTGGTGGTGCCGGAACCATCGCGCTCGTCGCTATCTCATGGTTATTAGTGCGCCGTCGGCGGCAGGCAACAGCGGAGGACCGAGCATGACATCAACACTGGCACCGACAACTACCCACGCCCAATCCGGTGCCGCCCACAAGCCGCCCGCGGGAAAGATGGGTGTTTGGCGGCGGTTCAGCTGGCCATTTGTGCGGCGCAATCTGCTGGGATCCGTGGCGACGCTGCTGTTCATTCTGGTGGTGAACTTCTTTCTCTTTCGGGTGATCAATCCGC
Organism: Mycobacteroides immunogenum; assembly: GCF_001605725.1. Taxonomy (NCBI): domain Bacteria; kingdom Bacillati; phylum Actinomycetota; class Actinomycetes; order Mycobacteriales; family Mycobacteriaceae; genus Mycobacteroides; species Mycobacteroides immunogenum. The sequence continues at coordinate 4,311,598 of NZ_CP011530.1, read as the reverse complement.
ACCCGGAGCGGACCCTGGGTAGGGGGCGCGCGGCCACTGCCGAGCAACTCGCCGAGATCTCGCACCGGCTCGGCCTCGACCAGCCGTTGCACGTTCAATTCATCACCTATTTGAAGAACGTCTTCACGGGGGACCTAGGGGTTTCGTTCAAATACAACCAGCCGGTCAGCGATCTCATCTTTGAGCGTCTTGGTCCCACTCTCGCGCTGGTGGGTACCTCGACAGTGCTGTCCGTCATGATCGGCCTGTGGATCGGCAGCCGGGCGGCCTGGCGCCGGGGCGGGCGCTTTGACCGGTCCACCTCGATCATCACCGTCGTCGTTTACTCCATGCCCGAGTGGTGGCTGGGCCTGCTGCTCTTCATGGTGTTCGCCGCGGGGATTGGTCCGATCACCGGAATCTTCCCGATCGGCGGGCTGCATTCGCAGGGCCTGGACTGGTGGTCGTTCAACGGACTCGTCGACAGCATCTGGCACCTCGTGCTGCCGGTGACCACGCTGACCCTCGCCTACGTGGCCGAATACTCCATCATCATGCGCTCGTCGATGCTCGATGTGATGGGGCAGGACTATCTGCAGACCGCGCGCGCCAAGGGCCTCACCGAGGATCAGGTGCTGCGTCGGCACGCCATACCCAACGCGATGCTGCCGGTGACCACGCTCGTCTCGCTCGATCTTGCGTTCGCTGTCGGCGGGGCAATCACCGTTGAGACGGTGTTCTCCATTCCGGGACTCGGGCTGCTCACCACCGAGGCGCTCAGGATTCCCGACATCCCACTGCTGCAGGGTTCGTTCCTCGTGTTCTCCGCGGCCGTGGTGCTGGCGAACCTCGTGGCCAACTTCCTCTACGCGTTTCAGGATCCGAGGGTGAAATCATGACGACTGCCTCCACGTCAACAATCGGCCCCCGCGCACTGCGCTGGCAGCTGCGCCGCAACGCGGCGGTCCGTACCTGGAGCAGATTCCAGGCGAACCGCCGTGGCTTGGCGGGGCTCATCGTTCTGCTGTTGTTCGGCGCCATCGCGCTCGCGGCGCCGCTCCTCGCCGATGCGAACGAGCTGCGCGCCAGCCAGGCCGTCGGCCCGATTCTGGGGCCGCCGAGCGCCGAATACCCGCTCGGCACCGACGATCTGGGCCGGTCCGTGCTCACCGTGCTGATCTATGGTTCGCAGGTACCGCTGGTGGTCGGTACCACGGCGACTGTCATCTCGATGGTCATCGGCACCCTTGTCGGTATCGCCTCCGGTCTGTTGTACGGGTGGTTCGGGGCACTGCTGTTCCGGCTGACCGAGTGGTTTTTGGTCCTTCCTTTCCTGCCTCTTGCCTTGGTGCTGGCGACGCTCCTCGGGGGCTCGCTGGCCTCGTTGATCATCGTCATCGGGGTAACCGGATGGGCGAGTACCGCATTGTTGATCAGGGCCCAGACCCTGTCGGTGCGGGAGCGCCCGTTCATCGAGCGCGCTCGGGTGCTCGGCGCGGGGCGCTGGCACCTGATGATCAGGCATGTCTTCCCGAACGTGCTACCGCTCGTGTTTGCCAACACCACGCTGACGGTCGCCGGCTCCGTGCTCGCGGAGACGACCCTGGCGTTCCTCGGATTCGGCGACCCCACGAAGGTCTCGTGGGGCACCATGCTCAACGCCGCCTTCGACAACGGCGCGGTCACCCTGGGCGCCTGGTGGTTCCTCATCCCGCCCGGAATCTGCGTGGTCGTGGTCGTGCTGGCTTTCACCCTCGTCGGGCAGGCGCTCGAGGACATCGTCAACCCGAGGCTCAAGGAGACCGAATGACCCCGCTGCTTGAAATCGAGAACCTCTCGGTCACCTACCGTGCGTCGCGCGGCAATGTTGTTGCCGTACACGATGTTTCGTTGGCCCTCGAAGCCGGCAAGACCATCGGGATCGCCGGCGAGTCCGGCAGCGGTAAGTCGACGGTGGCTTCGGCGGTGCTGCGTCTGCACCCGAAGAGCACCACGGTCACCGGGCGGGTGACTGTGGCCGGCAACGATGTCAACGCGCTCAGCTGGGGTGCGCTGCGTCGCATGCGTTGGACCGATGCCGCCATGGTTTTCCAGGGTGCGATGCATTCACTCAACCCTATCGACAGCATCGGCAAACAGGTCGCCGAACCCGTGTTTATCCACGCGCCGAGCACCACCAAGGCTGCGGCGAATACGCGGGTCGCCGAACTGCTGGAGATGGTGGGCCTTGCCCCCGAGCACGCGTACAGCTACCCGCATCAGCTCTCGGGCGGGCAGAAGCAGCGCGTGATGATCGCCATGGCGTTGGCCTGCAACCCGAAACTGCTCATCGCCGACGAACCCACCACGGCACTCGACGTCAAAGTGCAGGCACAGATCCTGGAGGTGCTCGCTTCGCTGTCCGCAGAGCTGGGTCTGGGTCTGATGCTTATCAGCCATGACCTGTCCGTGCTCGCGAGCGTGTGCGATCAGGTGCTGGTCATGTACGGCGGGCGGGTCATCGAGCAAGGGCCCGGAGCGGACATCTTCGAGAACCCCCGCCACCCCTACACCCGGGCACTGGCCTCGGCATTCCCCACCATTGGCGACCCGGAGTCCCGCTATCGGCCGCAAGGAGTGGCGGACGGGGTTGCTTCCGGTATCGATTCCGCCGCAGCCGAATTGGCGTTTGTCGAGCGCTGCCGACTCGCGGATGGAAACTGTCTGGTGCATCGCCCGGAGTTCGCGCGGTTTGTCGGTGACAACGACGCTGAGTGCCTGGGCGCCGATGACCTCGGCACCAGCCGACTGGAAATGGAGGCAGCCCGATGACCCGCAACGTGTTGAGCGCGAAAGATCTACGTGTCACGTTCTCCTCGTTGAATGCTCGTGGCGAGGTGCACGCGGTCGACGGCGTTACCTTGGATCTACACGAGGGAGAAATCCTGGCTCTTGTCGGAGCCTCGGGGTCGGGCAAGACCACCCTGTCGCGCACCCTGCTGGGGCTCGAGCAGCCGACCAGCGGCGAGGTGACGGCACTCGGTGAGCCGCTGCCGACGCGCGGCAAGGCGCTGCGCGCGTATCGACGGCACACCCAGCTGGTGATGCAGGACCCCTCGGGCGCGCTCAACCCGAAGCACTCGGTGTATGAATCGGTGGCCGAGGGTATTCGCTTGCACCGCATCGTCAAGAAGGCCAGCGAGCGCGGTGAGGACGTCACCGAGACAGAGCTCGTGTCCCAAGCCCTTTTGCGTGCCGGCATGAGGCGGCCGGAACAGTACTTCCTGAGCTACCCGCATGAGCTTTCTGGCGGTCAACGCCAACGCGTGCTCATCGCCGGTGCGCTGGCCGTCGAGCCGAAGGTGCTCATCGCCGACGAGCCGGTATCGAGCCTTGACGCGTCGATCCGGGGCGAGATTCTGGCGCTGTTCCTTTCGCTGCGCAACGAACTCGGTCTGAGCCTGCTCGTCGTCACCCACGACCTCGGGCTGGCCTGGAACATCGCCGATCGCGTCGCCGTCATGAGCAAGGGGCAGATCGTGGAGTGCGGCACCACCGAAGACGTGCTGCTGCGGCCCACTCACGAGTACACGCGTGGCTTGCTGGCCGCGCTGCCGGGAGAGCAGCGTCCCGACACTGCCAGCGTGACCGCCACGGTCCGATGAGCTGACCGACGTGAAATACCAACGAACATAAGGACTAGGAGGACACCCATGCCGCTCGTGACCGAGGACCTCAGCGCGCTGCTGCATCGCGAACTACTCGCAGACCGTGTCGGCGCCCAGGAGCCGGGCGCGGTGATCGCCGCCTACCGCGACGGGCAACTCGCCGCAACGGCCTGCGCCGGTCTCGCCGAACTCGAAACCGGCGAACCGCTCACCGAGAACACGCTGATGAACATTGCGTCTGTGAGTAAGCAAATGGTGGCCACGACCATCTTGCTGGCTGCCGAACGCGGCCAGCTGGATATCGACGAAGACATCCGTGCGCTGATCCCCGAACTGTCTCTGCCGGGCATCACCGTGCGGCACTGCCTGCAGCACACCGCAGGCCTGCCCGACTACATGAATGTCGGGGACATCATCGGTATCGCAACGCTGGAGATGGCGGGCCTCGATGTGTTTCTGGCCTGGCTCAGTTCCGTCGAGCGTGCCGATTTCGCGCCGGGCCACGGCGCCTCGTACTCCAACACCGGGTATGTGATCGCCGCGCTCGCGGCCGAGCGGGCCACCGGGACCTTGTTCCCGGAGCTCATTGCCGAGCTGGTGTTCCGCCCACTTGGCATGGACCGCAGTCTGATCACCACCTGGATCGGGCAAGCCGTCCCGGGAATGTCGATCAGCTACACCCTCAACGCGGGCGCCGCCCCCACCCGGCACGGCATGGGCATCGGTGAGGTCGAAGAAAGGACGGTGCGCGGCGTTAACGGCGACGGCGAGGTGAACACCTCGCTGGTCGAGTTCGCCGCATGGCACGGATTCCTACTCGACGGACGGATCCTGGGTGCCCAGATCCGTCAGCAGCTGCTCACCCGGGCCGTGCTCGCCGACGGCTCCGTGTCGACCTACGGACTGGGCATCGAGCACGAACATCGCGGTGGAACAGGCGTTTACGCCCACAGCGGGTCCATGTGGTCGTACACCTCCTATTCGCTCTGCGACCCGATCACCGGAATCGGCGTCGCCGTGTTCGCGAACCGTCACGACCTCGACACCGCTGAGACCGCCTGGCGCGCCTACCGACTCATCGCCGGTGAGGGCGACGTCGCGGGCCGCTGGTTCTCGGAACAGGGGTTCTTCGGGCTGCGGCTACGGGTGCTCGGCGACGGCGCGCTAGAGGTACACAACGGCCAGGACGCGACACGCCTTGTCGCGGCAGGAGCCGGTCGCTGGACCGGGGACGGCGACCTGAGCCTGGTGCAGGTTACCGATGAAAAATTAAGCATTGCAGTCGAATTCGGCTTGACGCAGGATTTTGAGCGGCTGGCTCCGGCCGAGCCTTATCCGGCGTGCGTGCTCGGTGAATACCGGGAGTCGTACCGGGGTGCCGGCTACCGCCTCGAGGAGCGCGACGGCGAACTCTGGGTGCTCCCGCCGAGCGGCGAGGCTACGCGTGTGGTGCCCTACGGAGTCCGGGACGGGCAGTGGATCGGCAGGTGCGGGTTGGGCTGGCTGGTCATCGGCACGGGATCGGCGGATTTCGTTCGGTTCGGCTCGGGCCCCACCGCAATCGATTTGCAGCGCAGCTGACGGTCGCGCGCAAGGCGTGCGGCAAGCAATACCGGAACCAGCGAGGAGACATACATGCCGGGAGAGAACCTGACTCGAGCCGAGGCGGGGGAGCGGGCACGGCTCGTCAGTGTCGAAAGCTATGACGTGGCCCTGGATCTCACCACGGGCCCGGAAACCTTCGCGGTGGTCACCACCGTCCGGTTCGCGGCGCGAGAAGGCGCGTCGACGTTCCTGGATCTGATCGCGGAATCCGTGGAGCACATCGAGCTCAATGGCGAGTTATTAAGCTCTGCTTCGGCTTTCGCTGATTCACGGGTGCAATTGCCCGCGCTGGCGGCGCGTAACACCGTCCGGATTGCCTCGACGCAGCGGTACACCAACAGCGGCGAGGGCCTACATCGCTTCGTGGACCCCGCCGACGGTGAGGTCTATCTGTACTCCCAGTTCGAGGTGCCCGATTCGCGGCGCATGTTCGCGGTATTCGAACAGCCCGACCTCAAGGCGACGTTCCGATTCACCGTCACAGCCCCCGCACACTGGGAGGTGGTGAGCACCCAGCCGACACCGGCCCGCGTTGCCGCAGGCGAGAAAGACGGCGAGGCGATCGCAATCTGGTCGTTTGAGCCCACTCAGGTGCTTTCGAGCTACATCACGGCGCTGGTCGCGGGCCCCTACAGCGTGGTGCGCAGCGAGCTGACCAGCAGTGACGGCCGGACCATTCCGCTGGGGGTCTTCTGTCGTAAGTCGCTGCGCGAGCACCTCGATGCCGACTACATCTTCGAGACCACCCGCAGGGGCTTCGCGTTCTTCGAGGAGCTGTTCGGCTATCCGTATCCCTTCGACAAATACGACCAGCTCTTCGTCCCCGAGCACAGCGCCGGGGCCATGGAGAACGTAGGCGCCGTGACGTTCATCGAGGAGTTCGTGTTCCGCGGCCGTGTCACCGACGCCAAACGTGAGGGACGTGTCGCGACCATCCTGCATGAACTGGCGCATATGTGGTTCGGGAATCTCGTCACGATGCGGTGGTGGAATGATCTGTGGCTCAACGAGTCATTTGCCGACTACGTCGCCACCCTCGCGACCGTTGAGGCGACAGAATGGACGCAGTGCTGGGCCACCTCCGCGTCGTCCGATAAGGCGTGGGCCTACCGGCAGGACCAGCTGCCCTCCACACACCCGATCGCCGCGGAAGTGCGAGATCTTGAGGACGCGCTGACCAATTTCGACGGCATCACCTACGCCAAGGGGGCGTCGGTGCTCAAGCAGCTCGTCGCCTGGGTGGGCCGCGAACCGTTCATGCGCGGCTTGCATGACTACTTCACCAAGCATCACCATGCCAATACCGAACTCACCGACTTCCTGGCTGAGCTCGAAGCGCAGAGCGGCCGCGACCTGACGGAATGGTCGGCGCTGTGGCTGGAAACAGCCGGCGTGAACACGTTGCGGCCCGTCTTCGAGCTCGACGCCTCCGGTCGGTACACCTCGTTCGCGATCGAGCAGACCGCGACGTCCGAACATCCCACCCTCCGTCCGCACCGCATAGCCATTGGTCTGTATGCGCGCCAAGGGGATATGGTCCGCCGGATCCATCGGATCGAACGGGATATCAGCGCGGCGCACACGCCCGTACCCGAACTCATCGGCACGGTTCAGCCGGATCTACTGCTCGTGAACGACGACGACCTCAGCTTCGCCAAGATCCGGCTGGATGATCGTTCGTTGCGCACCGCGGCGAACCATCTCGGCGATATCGAAGACCCCCTGGCCCGCGCCTTGATCTGGGGCACGCTGTGGGACGCGACCCGTGACGCGGAGCTTCGCGCCTCCCACTTCATTGACATTCTGCTCACTCACGCGGGAAGTGAGACGAACTCGACCACCTTGCGCACCGTGCTTCGCCAACTCGGCGACGCGGTCGCCACCTATATACCTCCTCGAGGGCGCGCCACGACCAGGGCCCACGCCGCGCACGCGCTCTGGCAGCTCGCCAATGGCGCAGGCGAAGGATCTGACAGCCAGTTCCAGTTCGTCACTGCCTTCGCTCAATTCGCTGTCAGCTCTGGGCAACTCGATTTGGTGCAGGGACTCCTCGATGGCACGAAAGTTCTGGCTGGACTCACGATCGATACCGATCTGGGCTGGATGTTGCTCACCGCCCTCGCCGCCGGAGGCCGCGCCACCGAGGCGCAGATCGCGGCGCGCCTTGCCGAAGACCGCACCGCCGCCGGCGAACACGCGGCGGCCCGAGCGCGTGCGGCGCTTGCCACCCCCGAGGCGAAGGCCCGCGCCTGGGCCACGGTCTTCGAGCGCGGCGACGTGTCGAACCACACGATCGAAGCCATTGGCGCGGGCTTCTTGCAGGTGCACGATGTCACGTTGCTAGAGCCCTACATTGAACCTTTCCTCAACGCGCTGTTGCCGGTGTGGGAGTCACGCACCTACGTGATCGTCGAGCAGATTGTGGAGGGTTTCTATCCGTCTCCGCTCGCCAACGTCGAGTTGGCCCGCGCTACTCGCACGTGGCTCGACGCACATCAGGATGCCCCAGAACCGCTGCGCCGCATGGTTTCCGAACATCTCTCCGATACTGAACGCGCGCTGGAGGCGCAAGCGCGCGAACGTCAACACACGACTTCGAAGGTGGAAGTAGATGCATGACCTCATCATCCTGGGCGGCACCGTCTATGACGGGTTCGGCGGCCCGGGCATCACCGCCGACGTCGCCATCGCCGATGGGCGAGTCGCCGCGATCGGCGCGGATCTGGGTCCTGCTCGCCAGCGCATCGACGCTGACGGCCTCGCGGTGACGCCCGGCTTCGTCGACCCGCATTCGCACTCCGACGCCGTCCCGTTCATGTCGGATCCGCAGTCATTCAAACTGCTGCAGGGAGTAACGACCGAGATCGTCGGAAACTGCGGATACACCTGTGCGCCCACGTATCCGGAGCATGCTTCGACGGTGAAAGCCGAGATGGGACATGCCTTCCCGCGGTTCGCCGACTACCTGGATGCCGTCGATGACGCCGGAACGACCAACCATCTGGCACCGCTGGTAGGGCATAACACGCTGCGCATCGCGGTGGCCGGGTTCGAACAGAAGCTGCCACCCGGTGGACTGGAGCAGATGTGCGCGCTCGCCGACGAAGCGTTCGCCGCCGGTGCCGTCGGCTGGTCTTCGGGGCTGGAGTACGTGCCGGGCGCCTACGCCGGACGCGAGGAACTCATCGCGCTCGGGCGGGTCGCGCGCCGCTGGAACGCAAGCTATGCCACACATATGCGCAACGAGGGTGAGGGACTGCTCGATGCCGTCGACGAGGCGATTGCCGTCGCCCGTGCCGCCGGGATTCGGCTTCAGATATCGCATTGCAAGGTCTCCGGACATGTCGCGCACGGGACCGCGCCCCGGCTACTCGCGCGCATCATCCAGGCGCGCTTGTCCGGGGTGGACGTGCTGGGCGACATGTATCCCTACGAGGCCTGCAGCACCGGACTCGTCGCGGTGCTGCCGACCGTCGCCTCCGAAGGCGGTGAGGGCAGGTTGCGGGAAAGACTGGCCGATCCCCAGGAACGGCTGCGACTACGCCGGATCGCCGAGGACCCCGTTGATTTTGCGGGAGCGGGAATCTGGCGCGAGATCCGACCCGGCGACCTGACAGTCAGCAGGCACGCCGAGCCGGCCGTTGCCGGTCGCACCCTGGCCGACATCACGGGTGACCGCGACGCGTGGGACACCCTGTGCGATTTGATTCTCGCGGACCCCGGCGCCGACACCGTCCTGCATGTGATGCGGGCCGACGATGTTCAGGCATTCATGCAGAGCCCGCTTGTCTCGATCGGTTCGGACAACGACGTCCCGGCGGGCCTTGTCCATCCACGCACATATGGAACCTTCCCGCGCTTCCTTGGCGCCTACGTCCGTGATCAGAAGGTGCTGCCGCTCGGCGAGGCCGTGCGCAAGATGACATCGGCGTCCGCAGCACAATTCGGACTCTCGGACCGGGGCTGGTTGGGGCGCGGTGCTGCGGCCGACATATGTGTCTTCGACCCCAAGGTCATCGACCACGCCGGTACTTACCGCAGTCCCGAAACGCCGCCCGTCGGCATGCGGTGGGTGCTGCTGGAGGGGACCCCGGTGATCCGGGACGGACAGTTCTCCGGGGAGCGCCGAGGGCGACTGCTGCGGGCCGGCAGGCGTGAGTTAGCCAGTTCGCTGCGCTGACCCGACTACCGCGCGCGCCCGATGGGCCGCGCGCGGTACCGTCATGGGGTGGCTCACCTCGCGGCAGTTTCGGCAGATGCGCGCCGGGACATCACCGACGACGCTGTCGTGATTGTCGGCGGCGGGCCCGTGGGGTTGCTTGCCGCTACGGTGCTTGCCCGCCGGGGAATTCGCGTGGTGGTGCTGGAGGCCGCCGGTTCGAAGGAACGCCAGCGGCACCGGAACTGTGCGACCTTCGTGGGACATTCGACGTTGCGGCGTTACGACCGGGTGGCGCCAGAGCTGGGTACACGGCTGCGTGCCTCGGCGCTTGCCGTGCACGGCGTGCAGACCTTTTATCAGGGCCGGCCGGTGTTCGTCATGTCCTCTTACGCGCCGTCACGCATGCCCGGCCCGTGGAACCCGGCGGCTTGGGGAATGAGCTTGTCGCAGCGCACCATTGAGGACGAGACGCTGGCGGAGGCGCTGGAGCTGGGGGTGGAGTACCACCCCGGAACCGCGGTTACCGACATCAGCACCGATCACACCGGTGCGCGGCTCACGCTTGCCAGCGGTGACCGGGTGCGCGCCAGTTATGTCATTGCCGCCGACGGCACCAAGTCGGCCATTCGTCAGGCGCTACACATCGGCATGTCGGAGCGGCCGCCGTCCCCGTCCTGCGTGGTCATCGACGTGGAACCGCACCCGGACGGTGCCACGGTGGATCTGCCCGTGCAGATCCAGTACCACCACCCCGATCTCGGCGGACGGCACGCCATCCGGCTGCCATACCCGGACGGGCTGCGCCTGGACGTCCAACTCTTACCCAAGGATGAGACGGCACCGTCCGACGAACAGGTGCGGTCCTGGGTGACGGCACTTACCCGCGACGAGTGGTACGCCGACCACATCAGGTCGGTGGAGGTGCATCAGACGGTGCAGGGCGTGGCCGCCAGCTACACCGATGTGAACCGCCGGGTGCTGTTGGCGGGCGAAGCCGCCCATCAGTTCGCTCCACTGGGTGGACGCAGTCTCAACTCGGGCGTGGCGGACGCGATCGTGGCCGCCGAGGCCATCGCGGAGGCGTTGAGCGAGCCCGGCGATCTGGCGGCGGCATGGCTGGCGATCAATCGCAGCGCCCGGGAACGGCGCCGCTCGGGAGTGCGCAACCGAATGCTGTCCGCCCGGGCCCAGCGGGTGCTCGACGGATCGGACGTGTCGATGCGAGCCCGAAGGACCATGGCGGCCAAATCCGCACCCCATATCTGGATCGCGGGTGCCTGGCTGACGGCGGGCCTGGTGCGTCCGACGGCGATCCCGCATATCAGCAGGTCGGGAGTCACCTGGTCCTGAGGCGGCCGGGGGAGTGGCGGCTCCCTTCGCCGGTTTGGTTTGGGGGCGCTACGCGGGTATCCTTGACCAACGGTGCGGCTTTCCGTGCCGACTATCTGCGTGCCCAGTCCTGGAATTTCCTGTCACCGGCTCACGTTCGAGGGTCGGTAACGTTTGCCGTGTCCAAGCCGGCGATAGCCGGAGCAGGCAATCAGAATCGCGGAGGATATGGCTAAGAAAGACGGAGCCATCGAGGTCGAGGGTCGGGTGGTCGAACCCCTGCCCAATGCGATGTTTCGCATTGAGCTGGAGAACGGACACAAGGTACTCGCTCACATCAGCGGCAAGATGCGGCAGCACTACATCCGCATCCTGCCCGAGGACAGAGTGGTAGTGGAGTTGTCTCCCTACGACCTGTCCCGCGGTCGGATCGTTTACCGGTACAAGTAACAGAAGAACAGGATTGGGAACGTGAAGGTCAACCCGAGCGTCAAGCCGATCTGCGACAAGTGCCGCGTCATTCGCCGGCACGGGCGGGTCATGGTGATCTGCCAGGACCCCCGCCACAAGCAGCGGCAGGGCTAACAAGCCGTCAGGCCAAGCCCGCTACATAACTGAATGATGACCTCCCAGATCCAATGGCCGGACACGCCGGCTACCGAGAAATCGGACCACCCCCGGAACGGAGGCCGGGGCCCCAACCTAGAGGGGGCGGACTGGGAACAGACCTTCGTTGAATTGAAAGAGGAACTGCCGCATGGCACGTCTCGTAGGCGTTGACCTACCGCGCGATAAGCGTATGGAAATCGCGCTCACTTATATCTATGGCATTGGCCGGACCCGCTCCAAGGAGATCCTGGCCGCCACGGGCATCAGCCCCGAGCAGCGCAGCAAGGACCTGACCGATGATCAGGTGACGCAGCTGCGTGAATACATCGAAGCCTCTCTCAAGGTGGAGGGTGACCTGCGCCGCGAGGTTCAGGCCGACATCCGCCGCAAGATCGAGATCGGCTGCTACCAGGGCCTGCGGCACCGTCGCGGCCTGCCGGTGCGCGGTCAGCGGACCAAGACCAACGCGCGTACCCGCAAGGGCCCGAAGCGCACCATCGCCGGCAAGAAGAAGGCCAGGTAACCCCCAATGGCACCGAAGAAACCAGGGGCCGCAGGGCCCAAGAAGGCACAGAAGACCCGTCGCCGGGAAAAGAAGAACGTCCCGCACGGCGCCGCTCACATCAAGAGCACCTTCAACAACACGATCGTCTCGATCACCGACCCTCAGGGCAACGTGATCTCCTGGGCGTCCTCCGGTCACGTCGGCTTCAAGGGTTCGCGCAAGTCGACCCCGTTCGCCGCGCAGCTGGCCGCCGAGAACGCTGCCCGCAAGGCGCAGGAGCACGGCGTCAAGAAGGTCGACGTGTTCGTCAAGGGTCCCGGCTCCGGCCGCGAGACCGCCATCCGCTCCCTGCAGGCCGCCGGCCTCGAGGTGGGCGCGATTTCCGATGTCACTCCGCAGCCGCACAACGGTTGCCGTCCGCCCAAGCGGCGCCGGGTCTAGGGAGGATCTAGAAAATGGCTCGTTATACCGGACCCGTCACTCGCAAGTCCCGTCGTCTGGGCGTCGACCTGGTCGGTGGCTCCAGCGCGTACGAGAAGCGTCCTTACCCTCCCGGCCAGCACGGCCGCGCGCGGATCAAGGAGAGCGAATACCGTCAGCAGCTGCAGGAGAAGCAGAAGGCCCGCTTCACCTACGGCGTCATGGAGAAGCAGTTCCGCCGCTACTACGCCGAGGCCGTGCGTTCCTCGGGTAAGACCGGTGAGCAGCTGCTGCAGATCCTGGAAAGCCGTCTCGACAACGTGGTGTACCGCGCCGGTCTGGCACGTACCCGCCGGATGGCCCGCCAGCTCGTCAGCCACGGCCACTTCACCGTCAACAACGTGAAGGTCGACGTGCCCAGCTACCGGGTGTCGCAGTACGACATCATCGACATCAAGCCGAAGTCGCTGAACACCCTGCCGTTCGAGGTCGCACGCGAGACCGCGGGCGAGCGCCCCATCCCGGGCTGGCTGCAGGTCGTCGGCGAGCGTCAGCGCATCCTGGTGCACCAGCTCCCCGAGCGTGCCCAGATCGACGTGCCGCTGGCAGAGCAGCTGATCGTCGAGTTCTACTCGAAGTAATCGTCTGTAGCGATCCTGCTACAGGTCCACTGACCGGCATCAAATAGCGGGTGCCGAGAAGGAGATAAGAAAAGAATGCTGATTTCTCAGCGACCCACCCTGTCCGAGGACACGCTGGCCGAGAACCGGTCGCGCTTCGTCATCGAGCCCCTGGAGCCGGGATTCGGCTACACCCTGGGTAACTCGCTGCGGCGCACCCTGCTGTCGTCCATCCCGGGCGCAGCCGTCACCAGCATCCGGATCGACGGTGTGCTGCACGAGTTCACCACCGTTCCCGGGGTGAAGGAAGACGTCACCGACATCATCCTGAACCTCAAGAGCCTCGTGGTGTCCTCGGAAGAGGACGAGCCGGTCACCATGTACCTGCGCAAGCAGGGACCGGGCGCCGTCACCGCCGGTGACATCGTGCCGCCCGCCGGTGTGACCGTGCACAACCCCGACATGCACATCGCGACGCTGAACGACAAGGGCAAGCTGGAAATCGAGCTCGTCGTCGAGCGTGGCCGTGGTTACGTCCCGGCCGTGCAGAACAAGGCCTCGGGTGCTGAGATCGGTCGTATCCCGGTCGATTCCATCTACTCGCCGGTGCTCAAGGTGACCTACAACGTCGAGGCCACCCGCGTCGAGCAGCGCACCGACTTCGACAAGCTGGTGCTGGACGTCGAGACCAAGAACTCGATCAGCCCGCGCGACGCACTGGCTTCGGCCGGCAAGACGCTGGTTGAATTGTTTGGGCTCGCACGTGAATTGAACGTGGAGGCCGAAGGGATCGAGATCGGGCCGTCGCCGGCCGAGGCAGACCACATCGCCTCGTTCGCGCTGCCCATCGAGGACCTGGACCTGACCGTCCGTTCGTACAACTGCCTCAAGCGCGAGGGTGTGCACACCGTCGGCGAGTTGGTTGCGCGCACCGAGTCGGACCTGCTGGACATCCGCAACTTCGGCCAGAAGTCCATCGACGAGGTGAAGATCAAGCTGCACCAGCTGGGTCTGTCGCTCAAGGACAGCCCGACCAGCTTCGATCCGTCCGAGGTCGCCGGATACGACGTCGCCACCGGCACCTGGTCGGACACCGGCTCGTACGACTTCGATGGCGATCAAGACTTCGCCGAAACCGAACAGCTCTAACACAATCCGTCCCGGCCCTACCTGATACGGGGGCCGGCCCCGAATAGGAGATAGTCGCAATGCCCAAGCCCACAAAGGGTGCCCGCCTCGGTGGGTCGTCTTCGCACCAGAAGGCGATCCTGGCCAACCTGGCCACCGCGCTCTTCGAGCACGGCCGGATCAAGACCACCGAGACCAAGGCCCGCGTATTGCGGCCCTACGCCGAGAAGCTGATCACCCACGCCAAGAAGGGCGATCTGCACAACCGGCGCGAGGTGCTCAAGAAGATCCGTGACAAGGACGTCGTGCACGCCCTGTTCGAGGAGATCGGTCCGTTCTACGCCGATCGCAACGGTGGCTACACCCGCATCATCAAGGTCGAGAACCGCAAGGGCGACAACGCGCCCATGGCGATCATCGAGCTGGTGAAGGAGAAGACGGTCACCTCCGAGGCCGACCGGGCTCGCCGGGTTGCCTCGACCAAGAAGGCCGAAGCTCCCGCGGAAGAGGCCAAGGCTGACGAGGCCGTCGAGGTTGAGACCGACACCGCCGATGACGCGGCCGCAGAGGTCGAAGGTGCGGCCGACGCCGCGACTGACTCGGCCGAGGCGCCTGCTGCTGAGGACGCAGACAAGAAGGACTGACCTTTGGTCACATCTCACGACCAGCCCGCCATCTCTGATGGCGGGCTGGTTCGTTTGCGGCTCGATATCGCCTATGACGGAACCGCTTTCGCAGGCTGGGCGACGCAGGTAAACCAGCGCACGGTGGCCGGGGTGCTGGCTGAGGCGTTCACGACCATCGTGGGCGAGCCGGTGTCGCTGTATGCCGCCGGACGTACCGATGCGGGTGTGCATGCGACCGGTCAGGTGGCCCACCTCGATGTCCCCGCGGCCTGCCTGCCCGGTTTGCGCGGTCGGTATCGCCCGGATGGTGCACCGGAATTCGACAGGCTGATTCGGCGGCTGTCACGCTTTCTGCCCAACGATGTACGCGTGCTCGATATCGCGCGTGCCCCGGCACATTTCGATGCGCGCTTCTCGGCGCTGCGGCGCCACTACGAGTACCGGCTGTCGAGGGCCCCCTTTGGAGTGCTGCCGCTGGCGCGTCACGATGTCGTCGGCTGGCACCGGCCGCTGGACGTGGATGCGATGAACGCGGCATCGCAGGAGTTGTTGGGGCTGCGCGATTTCGCCGCCTTCTGCCGCCACCGTGAGGGCGCTACCACCATCCGTGAGTTACAGCGGTTCGACTGGGGCGTGGACGGTCATCAGCTGACCGCGCGCGTGAGCGCCGACGCCTTCTGCTGGTCCATGGTGCGCTCGTTGGTGGGCGCGGTGCTGGCAGTGGGGGAGGGCCGGCGACCGGTGCAGTGGTGCGCCGATCTGTTGAAGAAGGAAAGGCGTTCCAGCGATTTCGCGGCAGCACCGGCGCGTGGACTGACGCTGGTCGGGGTCGATTACCCGCCGGACGACGAGATGGCGGCGCGAGTGATGATCACCCGCGATGTACGGATCAGACCGTCCGGCTAGCCTTTCGGCATGACGAACGTGCGTAGGCTCGGGGTGGCCGCGGTGGCGGGCATGATGTGTGTCGCGGGGTGTGGGGGCGGATCGAAGACCGATGTTCCACCCAGCACCATCAGTTCAACCGAACAGCGGGCAGCCGCACCCTCAAGGGCCGCAAAGGATTTGGTACTCACCGCCGCCGAGCTGCCGCCGGGGTTTACGGCGATGGATTCCGACGACCAGATGACGCGCAGTATCGTCGAGCAACTGACTGGGCAAGGCTGGGATGGTGTGACGTTCTCCCCGGCGGAATGCCGTCCGGTGTCGATGTTCGGCGCCTCGGCGCCGGCGGACATTTCCCGCTTCGGGGTGATCGTCGGACAAGACGGCAAGGGTGAGTACTTCAACGAGGCTGTCGTAGCGCAGCGCCCGGATATCGGCGGATTGGCTGACTACTTCCGAAAGTGCCGGTCTGTGCAGATGAACGACGGGAAAATGCCGATGGAGACGACCTACACGGGTGTAGAAGGTCCGCAGACTCGGGCGGACGAGCTGGTGGTGGTTGAAGAGAAGACAACGAGCAGCGTGCTGAACCAAGATGCTTACCTGGCCTACGCGCGTGTGGGCGAACATGCCGTGTGGACGCGGATACGTGCGCCGCGGGCCGCCGCCGCAAATCGTGCGGTACTCGATCAGCTACTGACCGCTGCGATCAACAAGGTCGCCGACGCGAGTTAGGCACGGCCCGAGAACTATTCGGCTTCGCTTTCACCGTGCCGGTTGAGTTTCGAGGCGACGAAGGCGGCTGCCTCGGCGGGTAATCCGGTGCGTTCATAGGACGTGTGAGCGTCCCAGCTGTTGTTCGGCCCGGCCATGCAGATCGGATCTCCCTGGTTGCACAGATCGATTGCCCGCGAACCGTATACGCCCGCGATGCCACTCAGTGGGCCGCCGGTTCGGTGGGTGGCGTTGCCGAATGTCGCGATCGCGAATATACGGTCGCCTACGGCGGGCGGCAGTGGCCGGTTGAAGCCGATGCCCACATTCGGGACACCGATGATCGTGTCGATCACCTCCGCGCCCATCGAGTATCCGCCGATGACGAACTTGGTCCGCGGGCAGTTCGCCGCGACAGATTGCAGGTGATTGCTCAGGTCGTTGGCCCCGCCGCCGGCCGAGAAGATGCCTGCGTCGTAATTGACGGGGTAGACGTTCATGGATGCGCCGGTGGCCTGGATGCGTGGCGTGAGGGAGTCGACGAATTCGTCGCCGACCCGGCCCAGACCGACTGGCTCCTTGCGCCCGCGCGCAAACGAGACATCGACATCCGAACACGGATCCGCCGATGCGTGAGGTGCCGCATAGACAAGTCCGACAACATTCACCGCGGACAGTGCGAGCACCGTCAGGGCAACAAAGTAACTCAGGACAACGCCGACCCTCGTGCCCCGCTGATGCGTGGTCACGCCATGATGCTACGGGTCAACGCGTTCCCGTGTGCGCTTTCTTAGAGTTTGCCCGCCACGAATGACGCTGACTGTGTGGGCAGGTTGGTCTGCTCGTACGTCGTGTGTGCGGTCCACGAGCGGCCGCCGCTGTCACAGACTGGGTCACCGGGGTTGCACTGGTCGATCCACCGCCCGGCCAGCGGGCCCGTCATGCCGCCACCACGGCGATCGATGTTCCCGAATGTTGCGATGCCCCTGATCCGGCCCGCGACCTCGGGCGGCGGGCTGCCCGCGACATCGTCCACCACGGTGGCGCCCATCGAGTAGCCACCGATCACGAACTTGGTGTTGGGGCATGAATTTGCGACATCGACCAGGTGGCCGCGCAAGTCATCTGCGCCTTCCCCGGTGGACAGTAGGCCCGCGCTGTAGTTCACGGGGTAGACGTTCATGTTGCTGACCCGGTTTTGGAGGGCACCGACGAAGGCGTCGCCCACCCGGCCGAGGCCGACCGGTTCGTCGCGCCCCCGGGCAAAGGAGACGTCGACAGCGGCACACGGATCGGCGGCCGCGTAGCTCGGCTGCGATACGACCGTTAGGCCCAGGAACATGAGCAGGGTGGCTGCCAGATATCCCCACCGGCGAAGGTCCGGACTCGCGGGCGAAACAGCACAGTACGTCAGCACAGGCAAATGCTACGGGTACGTCAACCTAGTTGTCATATCGGTGCGGTATGGCCCTTCTCACCCGCGCGCGAGGGAATCGAGGAACTCGACCATCGCGCGGTTGACGACGTCGGGGCGTTCCATCTGCACAAAATGCCCGGCTCCCTGCACGATCTGGGTCGATCGCAGGCCCGGCACGAGGTCTGCCATGGCGGCCATCGGGTCGCGGCCGAGTATCTCCAGCACCGGGTCGGCCGATCCGGCGAGGAAGGCCACCGGGACCTCGATGGGCTTGTCGTGCAGGTCCTTGTTCTGGGACCACACCAGATCCTCTGCCCGATACCAGTTCAGGCCGCCGGTGAATCCCGTTCGCGCGAATTCGGCCGCGTAGTAGTCGAGATCGTGTCCGGAAAGCCAATTCCACGGCAGGGGAGGGGGGCTCGGCAGAACGTCCAGATATCCATTGCGCTTACCCTCCACCCGCGCGGGATGGTTCCAGCAGTCCAGGTAGCGATTGGCTCCGCTCAAAGCATGGAACAGCGTGGCCAGGAACATCTTTGGCTGCGCGTCCAGTTCGGATTCGGCCAGGCCGGGTTCCTGGAAGTACTCCAGATGTGTGAAGTGCTGAGAGGCAAGGTAGTTGAAGCCGACACTCGGTGTCACCGGAAGGCGACGGGCCCGCGGCACCGACAGCTGGAACAGTGCGCGAACCCTGTCCCCGGCCCAGGCGGGCATGTCCCACACCAGATGTGCCCCGAAATCATGCCCGCAGAACACCGCGTCCCGCAGATCCAGGGCATCCAGCAGGCCGACCAGATCACCGACGGTGGAGGCACGGTCGTACGCGGTGATATCGCGTGGTGCGGTCGTATGTCCGTAGCCGCGCATATCCGGCGCGATGGCCCGGTATCCGGCCGCGGACAGGGCGGCCAGTTGGTGTCGCCATGTGTACCAGAGGCCGGGAAAGCCGTGGCACAGCACCACTGCCGGACCCTGACCCTGCTCGGCCACGTGCATGTCGATTCCATTGACCGACAGCTGACGATGGGTGATCTGAGGGGCAGTCACCCGGGCGAGGCTAGTTGACTCTGGCGGCCGCGAAGTCGGCGGCCTGATTGATCAGCGCGGCCGGGTACGAGGTGTGGGACTTCCAGGTGTCCTGGTTGCCGTCCATGCATACCGGGTCGCCGTCGTTGCACAGATCCAATACCCGGTCGCCGTACGCACCGGCCAGACTCTGAACGGGGGCAAAGCGATTCACGATGTTGCCGAACGTCACGATCGCGCGGATGTGGTCACCCACCTCCGGCGGTACCGGGTTGTCGAAGGAGAAGAGGTTGCCGATCTGTACCGGTCCGGGCACTCCCAGCGCGGTGTCGACAACGCCCGCGCCCAACGAGTAGCCGCCGACGACGAGCTTGGTATCGGGACAGTTGTTGGCGGTCTCCTGCAGGTGTGCGCTCAGGTCATTGGCGCCCCCGCCGACATCGGTGTTGGCGTCATAGCGCACCGCGTAGACACTGAGGTTCTTCACCCGATTGCGCAGTGCGCTGACGAATGCGTCGCCGATGTTGCCCAGGCCGGGCGGTTGGCTCCGGCCACGTGCGAAGGAAACCTCGACGTTGGGGCAGGCCGCCGACGCGGTGGCGGGGATGACGACAGCCAGCCCCGTGGTCAGCATGATGGCCGCAACCGAAACAACCGCCGCGCGGGCGGCGGCGGTGAGCAACTTACTGGCTGGGCGTGGATTCGGTTGTAGCGTCACACACTGAGATTACGGATAATTCGCTGTCATCGCCATGTGATTTCAATCCTGCAGGTAGAGAAGCTGTGAATCCAGTTGTGCTGGATTCGGGCTCCGCGGGGGAGCCCGCGCCCCGATGCGCGAGTACCAGTCCCGCGAGAATGACTGCGGCCCCGGCGTACTGGATGGGTGCGATGGTTTCGCCGAGTAGTACCCAGCCCGCGATGACCGCGCACAGCACTTCGGTGAGGGCGATCAACGACGCGTAACTCGGCTTGAGCCGGGCGATGGCGGCGATACCGGTGATGTAGGCGATCGCGGTGGTGATCACTCCGAGAACCAGGATGGGGACATAAACCGGTGCGTTCCACCCCGCTACATGCACGTTGTGGGTAGAGAAGGTCATCGGCATGATCCCGGTAAGCCCGAAGCCCACTACGGTGGCCGTCGCTACCAGAAGCCCGCTGGTGGTCAGTGTGATGGGTCGCAGCTCTTCGGTCTTGCTGCCCGCCCGGTGCGAGGAGATGAAGTAGTACGCGGCGCATACTGCTGCGCCCAGGCCCCAGGCGATCCCGGCGGGCTCTACGCGCGCTCCGCTGAAGATGTTGAGCACCAACAGCATTCCCAACAAGGCCAGGGTTGCCCCGGCGAGTACCCGGGTGTGCGGGCGTTGCCGCGTGATCAGCCACGTCCAGGCGATCACCAGGATGGGGCTCAGGAACTCCAGCAGCATCGCCACTCCGACTGACATGTGCTGGACCGCGCCGAAGTAGCAGAACTGGGCACCGGCGATGGGAATGATTCCGTAGAGGACAACGACTTTGGCGTGGCGCCGGGCCTCGGAGAACCATCCGGGTGCCACGATGCAGGCGGACACGACCATGACCACGGCGCCGGTCGCCAGGCGTGCGGTGACCACGGCCGTCAGTGACCAGCCCGCCGCCATCAGCGACTTGGCGAAGGGGCCGGAAAATCCGAAGGCCGCAGCGGAGACGAGGGCGAGGATCACGCCTGCCCGGAAATTGGCCCTGTCGTTCACCGCACCTCCCGCGTGTCATGAGTAAAATCAAATACGGTCATGACGGTATAGGCGAAGGATGACAGGTGTCAAATGCTTTTTACTCATGACACGGAGCAGGGCTTGCGGTCGGCGGCCGCGCTGATCAACACCGGCCGCAATGGCCGGGAGCTACTCCCGGACGCGTCGGCGCTGCCGGTACTGCTGGATCAATACGGCTGGACGGGCAGGCGCGACGGTGACGACGCCGAGCTGGCGGCCGTCAAGGCGCTGCGGGTGCGCCTGGGCGATATCTGGGCGCATATCAACGACGAGGAGTACGTGGTCCGGCAGGTCAATGCCTTGCTGGCGGATACCCATGCCTCTCCATGGCTGACCCGTCATGTCGAGGAGCCCGATTGGCACCTGCATATGGCCCCCAGCGATGCGCCGCTGGCGGACCGTTTGGGTGCCGAGACGGCCATGGTGTTCGCGGATCTGGTGCGCACCGGGGAGCAGCGGCGGCTGAAGACCTGCGCCGCACCGGACTGCGATGCCGTCCTGATTGATCTGTCCCGCAACCGATCTCGCATATTCTGCGATACCGGAAACTGCGGCAACAGGCAGCATGTCGCCGCCTATCGGGAGCGTCTGCGCGACGAGCCGTAGCGCGAAAGTGCTACTGCGAGAAGGCCTGTATGGGCCGGCCCAGGTAGGCCAGCTCATCGCTCACGGTGACCAGGCGGACCTGGATGGTCTCGCCGCCGGCGGTCAGCAGAATGTGATCGCCGTATCCGTTGGGCTGATCGATGATGACGTCGGGCCGCGCCGGCAACGCGTCATACTCACTGCTGATGATGTGCAGTGCCGTGCAGTTACTGGGCAGCGCGGTCGGCTGCATCCCGTCCACCACCGCCAGGGTGCATCGGGGATCGATGAAGCCAGGGCCACTGGCGAATTGGATGCGATTGGCATCGCCGATCGAGGTCACCATGACATCCCACATGTGGGGCCGGTCGGTGTAGACGACGACGAGGGCGCCGATCGCGACCGACCGCAGCACCACCTGCTGGCACACATACAGTTCGGCGCGCACCACCACGGTGTGCACACCTTGCCCGGACAGTCGGGTCGCGATGGCGCGGCCGGACATGTCAGATCCGATCAACTGGCCACAGCCCGATGTGGGTAGGTGAATGCCGTCGAGCTCCTCGTTGCTCATTTCGATGCTTCGGGTCAGGTACTCCAACCCGATGGCACCCACCGGCAGTCCAGCGAAGAACGCGTCGCGCTGACTGCCGTTGAGCGAGGTCATGCCGGTGGAACGGCGCACCGGGAGCTGCTCGTCGGTGGCCCACCGCACCAGCGCGCCCACCGATGTGCGGCCCTTGGTGGCCGGGCGCAGACGGACGGTAACGCTGGTTTCCAGCGTGGGCCGGGCCCACAATCCGGTCAGGGTGGCGTCGGTGATGTACCAGGGATCGATGCCCATGGCCACGTTGTAGGAGTCGATCAGCGTGAGTCCGCTCCAGTCCTCATGCATGGGCGCACCCGCGTACTGGCGCAGCATTTCGGCGCTGATGCGGTGGATCTGGCCGGCCTGCAGGATGGTGCTGCCGCAGTGGGCGGTCGCCAGGGCGCGCCGCACACGTGCCGTGGCGATGACGGCGCATCGTTCCGCGCCGCGCCTGCCGCCGCCACGGCGGAACACGGCGTCGACGTTTGCGCCCGGGTCGAATCTGAGCACCACCCAGACCGTGCGGATCGCGACGGCGGGCAGGGGACCCACCAGCCGGTCGTAGCCGCCCCGCAATACGGTGCCCTGCGAGGTGCGCTGACCGTTGCTGATGACATCGATACTTTCCAGCTCGATGTCGTTCTGGTGCATGCACTCCCGGAGCACGCGCAGTGGCACCAACGAGTCGGTGGCGCAGTGATCGGGGGTGATGACCGACGGATGAAGCTGGGTCGCGCTGATCTCCAGGACGGTGATGAGTTTGCCGTTCTCCCAACGGGTGCCCGTCCAGCTGTCCTGGCCGCTGGCGGTGTCGGCGATGCTGCCCGAGCTGCGATAGGTACGGCCCGTCAGATACTTGAATCCGGTAACTGCCCAATGCCTGACGGTTTGGCCGCCCCACCTGCCGAGCACGAGCGCCAGTGACACGATCGCGATCAAGAGCGCAGCCCACCATGGCCAGCCGAACAGCAAGGAAACCAGCACCGCGGCAAGCACCAGCAACTGCGAGATCACCATGATCTGGATCGGCATCGTCGCCCGACGTACCTGTTCCGGAGCCGCCCCGCTCGAGGTCACCTTTCCCCCTTCTGTGCCGCCGTAACAGCGGTGGATATCGCCGCACGACCTGTCCGGTCATTTCGGCCGTCACCCGCAACCTATCGTGGTTGCCCAGTATTGCAATAGGCTGCATGGCCGTGTGGCCGGTACGTAGGATCTAACAAGATCTGGGGGCCGGCCTAGAGGCATCGCTAGGTCATAGATTCACGTTTCGCAGTATTTCCTGGAGGGGGGACGATGGCGCGACAACCGACAACCCGGCTGCAGGTCAGCGGGTACCGGTTCCTGGTGCGGCGTATGGAGCACGCACTGGTTCGCCGCGACGTCCGGATGATCCACGACCCGATGCGGTCGCAGTCCAGCTCACTGGTGGTCGGCATTGTGCTGGCAACGGTCGTGGTCGCCGGGTGCGCGATCCTGGCGTTCTTCCGGCCCAACATGCCGCTGGGTGATCAGCCCATCGTCATGGGCAAGGACACCGGTGCGGTCTACGTCCGGATCCAGGACACGCTGCATCCGGCGCTCAATCTGGCCTCGGCGCGGTTGATCTCCGGGAACAACGAGAACCCCAAGCCGGTCAAGGACTCGGAGCTGGCCAAGGCGCGCCGTGGGCCGCTGGTCGGCATTCCGGGCGCCCCGGCCTCGATTCCCGGCGCCTTGACTGGTGACGACACCGTCTGGACGGTGTGCGATGTCGCGACACCCCCGCCCAGCTCCACCGTCACCACCACCGTGATCGCAGGCAAGGTGACCTTGGAGAACGGCAACGAGGAGATGCCGAAGGACCGCTACGCCCTGGTGACCGTGAACAGCCAGATGTACCTGCTGTATGACGGCAAGCGGGCGGCGGTCGACATGACGAATCCCGCGGTCACCCGCGCGCTGCGGCTGGAGGGCGTCACGGCCCGGCCGATTTCGATGAATGTGCTCAACGCCATCCCCGAGGTGCCGGCCATTGCGCCGCCGCCCATCCCGGACGCCGGTGCGGCCTCGCCCATCACCACCGCGGGCGTTCGTGTCGGGTCCGTCATCAAGATGAGCCGGGCGGACTCCGCCGAGTACTACGTGGTGCTCGCGGGCGGCGTGCAACGCATCAACGAGGTCACCGCCGACCTGATCCGATTCTCCGATTCCCAGGGTGCCCAGGACATCGTCACCGTGGCGCCAGATGTGATCGCGGGGCATCCCAGCCTCAATCTGCTTGCGGTCCAGACCTTCCCGGACCGTGCCGGAAAGATCGTGGACGTGCCGGAGAAGTCGGTGCTGTGCAGCAGCTGGAAGCCGGGCCAGGAGAAGACGCAGGAGCACGCCGCCACCAAGTTGTTGATAGGTAGCTCGCTGCCCTTGAAGACCGATCAGGTGCCGGTGGTGCTGGCGCAGGCCGATAAGGAAGGCCCCAACGTCGACTCGGCGTACATCCCGCCGGCCCGCAGTGCCTTCGTGCGGTCCACCGGTCTGGGTGGCGATACCGGTCGCGCGGAGTCGCTGTACCTCATTCTCGACACCGGCGTGCGCTTCGGCATTGGTGGTCTGGAGGCTGCAAAAGCCTTGGGGCTCAACGTCGAACCCGTGCCGGCTCCCTGGCCGATCATCGGGCTGCTGCCCCCTGGGCCGCGGCTGAGTAAGGAAGACGCACTGGTCGTCCATGACGGAATGCCGCCGGACAAGACCGGTTTGGCAATCAACCCGTCGACATCGGCCACCCAAGCCCCGTCCTGACGGACGGGCCGGCGTTATTCGTCGGGGTGTTCCCGGCTCTGCCGGAGCCTGCGGACCGGCGCCAACATCGCCAGCGCGGCGGCGAGAAACATTGCGCAGACCGCTATCCCGATGAGTGCTACACGGCGCGGCCGCGGATCGGGCGGCGGGGGAGCGGGCGGCAGCACGAGTTTCTTGGCGGCATTGGCCCGCGAGAGATCACTGGTGGTGCCCAGGTCATCGCTGACCGCGGCGAGCGCGTCCACCACGCCGAAACCCAGATACGGGTCCCAGCCGCCGGGCGGGCGATGCGCCGTGTTCTTGATGCGGCTCATCACCTCACGCGCACTCAGCTGGGGGAATCGTGAACGCACCAGCGCGACAACACCACTGACCACCGGAGCCGAGAAGCTGGTGCCCTGGATGGGCACCGGGCCCTGGTCGCCCATGTAGGCGTTGGTCAGCGCGTCGCGGTTGGGGTCCAGGGAGATGATGTCCTCTCCGGGCGCGGAGACATCGACCCAGGGGCCGCCGAGGCTGAACTTGGAGGGTTGCCCGTCCGGCCCGATCGAACCGACGGTGAGAACCAGATCGTTGTACCAGGCCGGACTCACGGTCTCCAGCACGGAATCCCAATCCGGGGTGTTGGGCCGGGCCGGATCGGGCGGAGGATTCTGGCTCTTGCACTGCCCGTCGCCGACGTTTCCGGCGGCCACCACCACGACGACGTTCTTGACGTCCACGGCGTACTGCAGTGCGGCACCCAGCGGCCGATCATCCAGGAACTGCTTGGCCGAGGCGCAGGCCACCTCGGAGATGTTGATGACGGTCGCACCCATGTCCGCGGCGGTACGTACCGCCATCGCCAGGGTGTCCACGTTTCCGACGCCGCTGATCTTGGAGGGGTCGTCGCGGTCATTGCCGCCCTTGTTCTTCACCGCGAACTTCGCGCTGGACTGCCGAATGGTGATCAGGCTGACGTCTGGCGCGATACCGCTGAAAGCGCTGGCCCCGGTGGGATCCGGTGCCGCCGCGATGATTCCGGCGACGATCGTGCCGTGCGCGTCGCAGTCCTGGGTGCCGTTGCCGCCCTCGAAGACGTAGTCACCGCCCGGGATGAGCGGTGGCAGCCGGGGACTGCGTGCGACGCCGGTGTCGATCACCGCGACGGTCTGGCCGGCACCACGGGACAGCTGCCAGACCAGCGGCAGATCGAGCCCGCGCTGCTGCGTGGGGACCTTGTTGAGGTCGCGCTTGGGATCAATGCCGGGGAATCGGCACAGTTCCTTCTGCTCGGTCGGCTCGATCGGGGCGGGCGGACGCGGGCCGGGCAGCATGCTCGGGTCGACGGGCAGCGGCGCGAAGGCGCGCGCTGTCGCCAGCACATGCGTCGAGCCCGTCGCCAGCTGCGACGACATCGCCAACATCACAACGACTGCAGCGGTGGCGATACGGCGGGCCACGCCCAGGCTCATGGCAGGTTCAATCCCCGCACGGCGCTGTACACGCCGCACACCCAGACGGCGACCGGAACGATCAGGGACAGCGCGATGTATTCGATGATCTCCACCGTGCGCCGTGCCACGGGTGAGTACTTTCGCGCCGATACCAAGAAGCCCAATGCGATGGCCGACCCCGCGGCGATGGCGGTCAACACAGTGGTGAAGACCGCTGCCGTCGGGTACGCGATAGCGACGAACGCGAATACGGCCACCGGAATGGCTATGCCGCCGAGGTTGATCGCCACCGTCTGCGCCAGGTCGGCATGCGACCGCGCCCGCAGCATCATCGCCAGCGCGATCAAGGCCGCCAGCACCACTCCGCTGAACCGATGTGCGCCGGTGGGGTGATGTGCGCCCGCCCCGGAGAAGGACAGCGCCGCGAGCACGGCGCCCACCGCGGTGACCGCGGAGGTTCCGCACACCAATCCGGTTAGCACGGCATGTGCCCGCAGCGCCTTCTCGCGAAGGTCGGGGAGTGGGGGTAGTGCCGTGGCGTCCTCGACGTCGTCGCCCTCGGTATCAAGCCCGTCCAGGCCCTCGATGGCTTCGATCGGCGCGGTGGAATGTTCGGGACGAGATGGGGCGCCCTGGGTGGGCACCGGAGGCAGCGGGAGCCGGGCCAAGACCATCGCCACACGCGGCGACAGCGCCACCGCGCAGATTCCCACCGAGCCCAGCACTGCCCCCAAGCTGTAAATCGGCGGCTCGAACAGCACGTAACCCAGTGCCGCGGCGAACCCCAGGAATGATGCCGAGGCGACCGCCACCAGCGATGTGGTGCCGGTGCCGGTGGCTCGCATGGCGAGAATCGCCACCACCATCGCCACCATGAGCGCCAGCATGGCGTGGGGAGCGCCGTACTTTCCGGGCACGAAAAGAGCTCCCGCCACAGCGGAAAAGCCGACCGCGCAGTGACTGAGCATCACCGAGGCGAGCGAATCGTCGTAGACCCTGTTCGCGAACACCGCGGCGGTCATCGCCACCAGCGCTATCGCCACCGCAATGATAGGAAGCAGCAGACCGGGGTTGGTGGCGCCGGCGCGCAGCAGCGCGGTGGCACCCAGTAATGCGGACAGCCCGCAGACCGAGGCACCGAGGATGCGGGCCGCGTTCCGGCTCCACGGATGGGCCGAGACGGTACGGAAGGTCGACACCGCCAGAAAGACGTCGTCGAACAGCGGATCCGGTGCCGCGACATCGGATCGGGTGAGAATCAGCTGGTCGCCATCGCGAATCTCAAGCTCCCCGAGGGTGCTGGACATCTGCAGCGGTGGCTGACCGGGCCGGGACAGACGCCAATGCGTTTCCACGGCGTCCTCCGGGCTGGTCAGCTCGGGGACACCGACATGCTGGTTGATGATGTCGACGATCGATCCGACCAAGAGAGCCAGCGGAACACTCGTCGGCAGCGCCAGGTCGACCTGGGTTCGCTCAGCCT
This sequence comes from Mycobacteroides immunogenum, assembly GCF_001605725.1. Taxonomy (NCBI): domain Bacteria; kingdom Bacillati; phylum Actinomycetota; class Actinomycetes; order Mycobacteriales; family Mycobacteriaceae; genus Mycobacteroides; species Mycobacteroides immunogenum. The sequence continues at coordinate 4,284,298 of NZ_CP011530.1, read as the reverse complement.
GAACGGAAACGCGGCACAGTTCGAGTACCGCCGAACGTTGCTCGGCGCCCGACTGCGCATGTGTCATGCTGTGCCCCCTACCTGCCCCCACGGTCATTGATCTTTGCGCATGCACACTAGCCGAACGCGACTGAAGGTCGCCAGCGGTTCGGCGCATCCGCGCGATCGTCGCACGGATGAACAGCGGTAGCAGCGATCTTATGAGCGAATTCGTTGCGGCACCGGATATAACGACCCTATCCTGTAGCCCGCCGTGGGCTGGGCGGTAGCGTGGATGACTCAGATAGCCACGAGATGCGACGCGGGGGAACCGGAGGGCCAGGGGTGAGCACCGAGTGAACACCACAATCTTTATTCGGCGGCCTCGGCTTGCCGTGCCGCGCGTGCCGGGTGGCGAGGTCAATGTGCAGCCACCGCCGGAGATCCCGCGGCCGGTGCCCTCACCGATCATCGCCAAGATCATGCCGCTGGTCATGGTGGTGGCGATGGTCGGCATGATCGCCTTCTTCGTCACCTCGGGCAGTTTCGGTAGCGGCGGTGCGGGCGGCGGCATGATGCGCAGCCCGATGTTCATGCTCTTCCCGATCATGATGATGGTCTCGATGGTCAGCATGGTGTCCAACAGCGGGGGCAAGGGCGCCAAGACCAGTGAGATCAACGAGGACCGCAAGGATTACCTGCGGTACCTGGAAGTGGTGCGCAAGAACGTCACCGATACCGGTGCGGCTCAGCGCAAGGCGCTGCTGTGGAACAACCCGGACCCCGCCGCGCTGTGGACCCTGGCGGGCGGGCGCCGCATGTGGGAGCGGCGTCCCGGCGATAGCGACTATTGCCACGTGCGCGTCGGCACCGGCGATCAGCGGCTTGCCGCGCAGTTGGTGGCGCCCGAGATCGGGCCGGTCGAGGAGTTGGAGCCGGTTGCCTCCGTGGCGCTGCGCCGATTCGTACGTACCCACTCGCTGGTTCCGGAGTTGCCGATCGCACTGAATCTGAGGGGTTTTGCCGCCGTCACCATCGACGGTTCCCCGGAGGTGGCGCGCGGAATGTTGCGCGCCATGATCTGTCAGCTGGCCATGTTCCACGGGCCCGACCAATTCCTGGTCGCGGCGGTGGTCAACCGCCATGCGGCACCGCATTGGGACTGGCTCAAATGGCTTCCGCACGCACAGCACCCGAGCTCATTCGACGGCGTCGGTACGTCTCGGCTGGTGTATCACTCGCTGGGCGAGGTCGAGGAGTCGTTGGCCTCGCTGATCACCGAGCGTGAACGGTTCTCCCGGACCGCGCAGCCCTCGCCAGACAGGCCGCAGATCCTCATCGTGGTCGACAGCGGCACGTTGATCGGTTCCGAGCGCCTGATCGTCGATCACGGCATCGACTCGGTGACCCTTGTCGAGATCGGCACCAGGGTGGATCCGCTGGCGGCCCGGCGCGGCATGCAATTGGAGCTCACCGAACGCGGACTGGGCGCCAAGGGCAACGTGGGGTCCGAGGTCTTCGCCCACCCCGATCACCTCACCATCACCGAGGCGATGGCCTGCGCGCGCCGGCTGGCGCCCTACCGGGTGCTGACCGGCAGCGGCGATGAGGTCCAGATCCAGACCGAGGTCAGTACGCGCTGGTCCGACATCGTGGGAATCGGCGATCCCGGGCTACTCAACCCGGAAGTGGTGTGGCGCAACAGAGTTGGTCGTGACCGGCTGCGAGTGCCGATCGGTATCGCGGTCGACGGCACGCCGATGGAGCTGGACATCAAGGAAGCCGCCGAAAACGGCATGGGTCCGCACGGGCTCTGCATCGGAGCGACCGGCTCGGGTAAGTCGGAGTTCCTGCGCACGTTGACGCTCGGCATGATCGCGACCCATTCGCCGGATGCGCTCAACCTGGTGCTCGTCGACTTCAAGGGTGGTGCCACGTTCCTCGGCCTGGACCGGGCGCAGCACGTCGCGGCCATCATCACCAACCTCGCCGAAGAGGCAAACCTGGTGTCCCGCATGAAGGACGCGCTCGCAGGCGAGATGAACCGGCGCCAGGAGCTGCTGCGCGCCGCGGGCAACTTCGCCAATGTCACCGAGTATGAGCGTGCCCGTGCCGCGGGTGCGTCTCTGGCCCCGCTGCCCGCACTCTTCATCATCGTCGACGAGTTCTCCGAATTGCTCAGCCAGCACCCGGATTTCGCGGAACTGTTCGTAGCCATCGGCCGTCTGGGCCGGTCGCTGCACGTGCATCTGCTGCTGGCCTCGCAGCGTCTGGACGAAGGCCGCCTGCGCGGTCTGGAGTCGCACCTGTCTTATCGACTCTGCTTGAAGACCTTCTCCGCCAACGAATCCCGCGCCGCGATCGGCGTTCCGGATGCCTACCACCTGCCCAACACCCCGGGGTCCTGCTACCTCAAGGATGACTCGGGCGAGTTGACGCGATTCCAAACCTCATATGTGTCCGGGGCCTACGTGCCCTATGGGCCGGCGCGGCGCGCCGTCTCCTCCGGGGGTGGGGGCGCTGCTCCACGCCTCTTCACCGCATCGCCGGTGGCGCTGCAGATGCGTCCCGCGGAAGTGGTGGAGGACGATTCGCCGGCTGTGGCCGAGGCCACCGGACGGTCGGTCATCGACACGATCCTCGATCGTGTTGAGGGACACGGTAATCCGGCGCACGAGGTGTGGCTGCCGCCATTGGATGATTCGCCTACGCTCGGCGACCTGATTCCCCGGCACGGTCGCGCCGGTTTCGACGCGGTCGGTAGTTTGACCGTCCCGATCGGCATCGTGGACCGGCCTTACGAGCAGCGGCGCGACCCGTACATCGTGGATCTGTCCGCCGCCGCGGGCAACGTCGCCATCGTGGGCGCACCGCAGTCCGGTAAGTCGATGACCGTGCGCACCCTGGTCACGTCGCTCGCGGTGACACACAGTCCGGCTCAGGTGCAGTTCTACTGCCTGGACTTCGGCGGTGGCACGCTCACGTCGCTGGCTCAGCTGCCACATGTCGGTTCGGTGGCCAGCCGACTGGAATCGGATCTGATCCGGCGCACATTCGCCGAGATGTTGACGATCGTCAGGTCGCGTGAGAACGCCTTCCGTGCCTACGGCATCGACTCGATGGCCGAGTACCGGCGGCGCAAGGGTGCCGGCGACCCGCAGCTGGCCAGTGATCCGTTTGGTGACGTGTTCTTCATCATCGACGGCTGGTCCACCGTCCGCCAGGAATTCGAGGTGCTGGAGCCGCAGGTCACCGCGCTGGCGGCGCAGGGTCTCGGTTTCGGCGTGCACACGGTGGTCACGGCGTCACGCTGGGCGGAAATCCGGCCGGCCCTGAAGGACCAGATCGGTACCCGCGTCGAGCTTCGCCTGGGTGACCCGCTGGATTCGGACTTCGATCGCAAGCTGGCGCAGCTTGTCCCGGACGGCAGGCCGGGCCGGGGCATCACCCGCGACCGCAGGCACATGCTCATCGGATTGCCCCGTGTCGACAGCGTCTCGTCGAATCAGGACCTCGGTGAGGCCATCGCCGCGGCGGCCGCGAGCATGCGGCAGCGCAGCTCGGCGGAGGCGCCGCAGGTGCGCATGCTGCCGCACAAGATCGATTACGCGGCGCTGGTGCCGCAGGCACCGCAGAACGATCAGCCGAACCTGCGGATCCTGGTGGGTATCAACGAGTCCGAGTTGGCGCCGATGTTCCTGGAATTCGGCGAGCAGCCGCACATGATGATCTTCGGCGACAGCGAGTGCGGCAAGACCGGTCTGTTGCGCACCATCTGCCGCGAGATTGTCCGCACCACCACCCCGCAGCAGGTGCAACTGTTCATCGTCGACTACCGCCGCACCTTGCTCGGTGTCGTCGAGACCGAGCACCTTGCCAAATACGCGATGTCGAGCAACACGCTGGTCGACGAGGTGCCGGCGCTCATCGAGCTACTCAAGTCGCGCATGCCGGGACCCGATGTCACGCAACAGGAATTGCGTGACAGGTCCTGGTGGTCGGGTCCGGAGATCTACATCTTGGTCGACGATTACGACTTGGTGGCATTGGCGAGCGGTAACCCGCTGCTGCCGTTGGCGGAATACCTACCGCACTCGAAAGACATCGGTCTGCATGTCGTTATCGCGCGGCGTACCAGCGGTGCCTCGCGGGCGATGTTCGAGCCGATGATGGCGCGCATGAAGGACCTCTCCTGCATCGGTCTGCAGATGAGCGGTAGTAAGGACGAGGGCGTGCTGATCGGTACGGTGCGGCCGAGTGAGCAACCGGCGGGCCGAGGCACCCTGGTCATGCGTTCGGGCGGTCAACAGCTGATCCAGGTCGCTTGGAGCGACCCGCAGTGATTCTCGATCGCGACCCGCAGACAGGGGCGCGGGTGGCGATCGAAGTGACCGAAACGGTAGTTCGGGCGCGAACCGACGACGGACTCCGGGAAGCCGGGCGCGCCGATGTTCGGTCGGCGGTCGCCGCGCTCGACGACGATATGGCGCTGCTGCCCGGTCGGGTGGTCCCGTCCCGCGCGCTGTGGGCGGCACTGTTCGAATCACTGCTCACCGACCGGAACGCGCCGGTCCGCCTCGACTCGATGGTGCTGATCCATCCGACCGCGTGGAGTCCGGCGCGCCGCACCCTGCTGTCTGGTGCCGCGCGGATGATGGCGGCGACGCTGACCGTGCGGTCGCGGGCCTTCGCGCTGGCCGAGCGCGGGGTGCGTACCGACATATCCGGCCGCTCATTGGTGGTGGTCGAGGTATCGCCCAGTGAGGTGGCCGTCACCGTCGTCGGACCCGGCTCCGACGGTGAGCCGGCGTCGACGGTTCGTCACCTCGAAGACCGGTCCTGGGAGACCGCGAGCGCGGCCGAGGTCGCGCGGGCCGTGGCACGTGCCGTCGAGCAGGTGGTCCGCGATGAACGCCCTGGAATCGCTGCGATTCTCGTTGATTCGGCCGATAGGTACCTGGGTGAGGCGATTGTCGATGCGATTGACCGGATAGGTCTGACACCCGGGGTTTCGCAGGTCGCCGCGGATTTCGTGTTCCGCGACATGGGCCAGGCGCCACGTGCGTCGGCCTTTCTCGAGCAGGCCGCCGACGAGCCCGCAGTGGCCAGGACATCCGAATGGACGCCGGCGGCACCCGCCAGGTCCGCACCCCGGCTGCCCCGGTGGTGGCCGGCCGTCGCGATCGGTGTGGCGGCGGCGATCGTGGTGACGGGTGTCGTGCTCACCGTGGCATCCACGCGGGCGCGGCAGCCCGCACCGGCGGCACCCGAGATGGTTACCTCGCTGCTGGTCGAGGGGAGAGTGCAGTTCATGGTCCCCGCCGAGTGGGCGGTGCGGCGCATACCCGCCGGCGGGGCCGGGTCCGCTCGGGTCGAGGTGATATCGCCGGAGGATCCCGAAGCGGTCGTGCACATGACTCAGGTGCGGGTGAAGCCGACGGAGACCCTGGCAGCCACGGCCGAGACGCTGCGCGCCGCGATGGAGAAGGAACCGCCGGGATCGTTCACCGACTTCAAGGCCGATGACCAGAAGATGGAGCGGCCGGCGGTCACCTACACCGAGGTCCGGGAGGGCCATGACATCGCCTGGGCGGTACTTTTGGATGGCGATCTACGGATAGGAATTGGCTGCCAGTTCAAGAAAGGTAGCTATGACGACGTTCTTCAGGCCTGTGAACTTGCAATTCATACGGTTCACGCGGTAAAGTCGAGTAGCTAGCCAGATTGCTGAAAAAAACTTTGAAAAAGATGGAACCGATCTGACGGTAGGGCCATCGTATGTAGTTGTAAGGACAAAACCGGCCAGAAACCGGACGTCACACCCGTGACTGGCCGGGCCTGGGGAGAACAGGGAGGTTATCGAATGACAATGGAGCAAGATCTCGGGGCGATCGTTAAGGCCGAGTCAGATATCAATGGTCGGCATGATGAACTTTCGACGCTGACGACGCGGCTTCAGAATGAGTGCGAGAGCGTGCCGCACTCGGTATGGCAGGGTGGCGCGCGGCAGTCCTTCGACCAGGCGGTAGCCCGGCTGCACGACGAGATGCGCAAGACCAACCAGTCGCTTGCGCAGATTGCCGAAGTGATGCAGGGCAACCGGAAGCACGTCGAGGAGGAAATTGCCAACCAGCAGCAGTCCATCGGCGGAATTGCGAACTAAGCGCCAATACATCCACGTAGGTAATGGGAGGAAATAGCTATGAGTGACGTAATTACATATGACCATGCTCAGATCAACGCCTTGGTCGACCAGCTGAAGAACATCGCCAACAACTACTCGCAGACCCTTGCTGATCTTCAGCACGATGTTGCGCCGTTGGCCCACAACCTGGGTGACGACGCCGGGGCGTACCAAGAGGTTCAGAAGGCTTGGCACCAGCAGGCGGACACGGTTCATCAGATCCAGAGTCAGCTGAACTCCGTTGTGGATCAGGCCAACTCGGACATGCACCAGACGGACAAGTCCAACGCGGGCCGCTGGGGCCACTAGTTCGGACTAGCGAAATGCCTCTGTGGGGCCTTGGTGGAGGAGAGCCACCAAGGCCCCACAGTTTTTTTCTGTCCGCATGCTGGACCAGTTCTCCAGCGCCGGTGCTCGACCGCGTTTTGACCTGCGGCGACGTGTCCCGGTAAGCTTCTCCGCTGGTGTGCGGTACGTCATGTACACGAGGCTCGGGTCACCACTGGTCGCCGAGATCAACCTCCGCCGCGCGCTACGACCAGCGCCCCGAACGGCTGACACCGTCTGGGGATCCACCCGAGTAGACAAGGAAAGATTGTGCCTACCTACACCCCGAAGGCGGGTGACATCACCACAAGCTGGTATGTCATCGACGCCACGGATGTGGTGCTCGGCCGTCTTGCCGTCCAAGCAGCCACCCTGCTGCGCGGCAAGCACAAGCCGACCTACGCCCCCCATGCCGATGGTGGCGACTTCGTCGTCATCATCAACGCGGAGAAGATTGCCCTCAGCGGCAACAAGCTCACCGATAAGTTCGCCTACCGTCACTCGGGTTTCCCGGGCGGTCTGCGCAAGCGCAGCGTCGGCGAGCAGCTGGAGAAATTCCCCACTCGCACGGTGGAGAAGGCAATCATCGGCATGCTGCCCAAGAACAAGCTCGGCCGTCAGATCGAGCGCAAGCTGAAGGTGTACGCAGGTCCCGAGCACCCGCACGCCGCGCAGCAGCCGATCCCGTTCGAGATTAAGCAGGTGGCTCAGTGACCGATATCGCCGAAGAGCAGACCCCCGAAGAGAACATCGTGGACAACGGTGGCCAGGAGGTCGTCGAGGTCGTGGTTGAGGAGTCCGCCGACGACACCGTCAAGGCCGCTCCTCGTGGACCTGTCATCATCGACAAGCCCATCCAGACCGTCGGCCGCCGCAAGGAAGCCGTTGTTCGCGTCCGTCTCGTTCCCGGCACCGGCAAGTTCCACCTGGACGGCCGCAGCCTGGAGGAGTACTTCCCGAACAAGGTGCACCAGCAGCTCATCAAGGCCCCGCTGGTCTCGGTGAACCGCGCGGACAGCGTGGACATCTACGCCCACCTGACCGGTGGAGGCCCCTCGGGACAGGCCGGCGCGCTGCGTCTGGCCATCGCCCGTGCCTTGATCATCGTGGAGCCCGAGGACCGTCCGGTGCTGAAGAAGGCCGGCTTCCTGACTCGTGACCCGCGTGCGATCGAGCGCAAGAAGTACGGTCTCAAGAAGGCCCGTAAGGCGCCTCAGTACTCGAAGCGCTGATCGATTCTGTTCGTCCGCGTATTGCGCCGGCACACACCTGTGTGTCGGCGCAATCGCGTTATTGGGCCCAGTTGGGTGTGAGAGGTTAAGTGCATGGGTTTGTTTGGCACTGACGGCGTGCGGGGTGTCGCGAATTCCGATCTGACTGCGGAGCTCGCGATGTCCCTCGGCGCCGCCGCGGCACGATCCCTCGGACGCGCGCACGCCGTTGCCGTGGTGGGCCGCGATCCGCGTGCCAGCGGTGAGATGTTGGAGGCGGCCGTTGTCGCGGGTATCGCGGCAGAAGGTGTCGACGTGCTTCGCGTCGGTGTGCTACCCACCCCAGCGGTGGCGTATCTGACGGGCGCATACGGCGCGGCCTTCGGCGTGATGATCTCGGCCTCGCATAACCCCATGCCTGACAATGGAATCAAGATTTTCGGCGCGGGCGGCCACAAGCTCGACGATGACGCCGAGGCGGCCATCGAGGGGCAGCTGGAAGCCCTTTCCATCCGCCCGACCGGCGGCGGTATCGGTCGGGTGCGCGACGCCGTGGACGCCCTCGATCGATACCTGCATCATGTCGAGAACGCCGGCACCCACCCACTGAGCGGCGTCACCGTTGTGGTCGATTGCGCGCACGGGGCGGCCTCCGATGCCGCGCCGCTGGCCTACCGGGCGGCAGGTGCGCACGTGGTCGATATCAACGCCGACCCCGACGGTCTCAACATCAACGAGGGCTGTGGGTCAACGCATCTCGGTCCGCTACAGGAGGCGGTCCGCACCCACGGCGCGCATCTGGGGCTCGCCCACGACGGCGACGCGGATCGATGCCTCGCGGTGGATGCCGACGGGAACGTCATCGACGGCGACGCCATCATGGTGGTGCTGGCCGCGGCGATGGCCGAAGCCGGTGAGCTGACCGCCAATACGCTGGTCACCACGGTGATGAGTAATCAGGGCCTGCACATCGCCATGCGTGCCGCGGGCATCGACGTCAAGGTCACCGGTGTCGGCGACCGGTATGTGCTGGAGGAGTTGCGCGCGGGGCAATTCGCCTTGGGCGGTGAGCAATCCGGTCACATCGTGCTGCCCTCGCTGGCCACCACCGGCGATGGCATCGTCACCGGCCTGCGGCTCATGTCGCGCATGGCGCAGACGGGTAAGTCGTTGGCCGAGCTCGCATCCGCCATGCGCAGCCTGCCGCAAACGCTCATCAATGTGCCTGTCTCGAACAAGCACACCGTGGCGCAGGCGCCCGAGGTGCTGGCCGCGGTCGCCGCTGTGGAATCCGAGCTTGCCGGTAATGGCCGAATCCTGTTGCGCCCATCCGGAACTGAACAGCTGGTTCGTGTCATGGTGGAGGCCGACGAGCAGTCGACCGCCCAGCGACTCGCGGAGCGGGTGGCCCAGGTGGTCGGCGCGGTCTAAACGCGTGCCAGGGTGCGCGTGTACAGCGCCGCGCCTGCCGCGTCGCATAGCGTGACCGTCAGATCGCCGCTGCCCCCGTCGATGTCGATCTGGCCGAAGTGCTGATAGCCGTCCAGCGGCGATTGCTTGTCCGGCGGCGCCGCATGGACGAAATCGGCTTGCGGACCGAAGGTTTTGTCGAGGGGTGACTCTTTCCCCGCGCCCGCGTTGAGCGGGCCGGAGACGAACTCCCAGAACGGATCGAAGTCGGTGAAGGCGGCACGTGCCGGTGAGTACTCGTGGGCCGCGGTGTAGTGCACGTCGGCGGTCAACCACACTACGTTGCGTACCTTTCGGGCTTTGAGTTGCGAGAGGATGTGCGCCAGTTCGGTTTCCCGCCCGAGAGGTGGTCCATTGTCTGCGTTGGCGACGGCCTCGAAGTCGGTCTTGCCGTCGGGAACCACGAGCGCCAGCGGCAGGTCATTGGCCACGACCTTCCACACGGCGGTGGAGGCGGCCATCGCGTCGATGAGCCATTCGGTCTGGCGGGCGCCCAGGATGGTGCCGTGCTGCTGCCGGTTGGGGGAGTTGGGGTCTTTGTAACTGCGCATGTCGAGGATGAATACGTCCAGCAGGGGTCCGTACGAGACTCTTTGGTATACACGGCCGTCCACGGCCTCAAGGGGTTCCAGGGGCTGCCATTCATGGAATGCCCGGTGGCCACGCTGGGCGAGGACATCAACCCGTTTTTCGGTGTACTTGTCGTTGTCGAGGACCTCGCCCGGGTACCAGTTGTTGAGTACCTCGTGGTCGTCCCACTGCACCAACTGCGGCACGCGCGCGTTGAAGTATCGGTAGTTGGCATCGGTGAGGTTGTATGCGTGCTGGCCCCGGTACTGATCGAGGGTCTGCGCGACAGCGCTTTTCGCTTCGGATACCTCGTTGCGCCAGATCCGTCCGTCGGGCAGGGTCAGGGTCTGCGGAATCGGCACGTCTGCGTACACCGTGTCCCCGCTGTGCAGGAAGAAGTCGGGGTTCCGGTCGGCCATGGTGCGGAAGACCCGCATTCCGCCGAGGTCGGGGTTGATGCCGAACCCCTGCCCGGCCACGTCACCGGACCAGATCAGCCGCACGTTCCGCGCCGCTGCCGGCGCGGTCCGGAAGACGCCGGTCAAGGGCTCGCTCAGGGATCCGTCCGAGTCCAGGGTCACCCGATAGTGCACCTCCGCGTCTGCGGGCAGGCCCGTCAGACGCAGCCGGCCGGTGCCGTCGGTGTCCGGGGTGAGGATGGGGCCCTTGAAGCGCCGAACATCCGAAAAGCTCTCTGTGGCAGCTGTTTCGACGATCATGGTGGCAGGCCGGTCCGAGCGCGCCCAGATCACCGCACCGTCGGTGCGCGGAAATCCGCTAGCAACGCCGTGTGTGAGCTTCGGGCGCGTTGTCACCAACGCCGGTCCGCAGGCGGCCACCGGGGCCGCCGCGAGCCCAAACAGAGCTGTGCGCAGCACCGTGCGGCGCGGGATGGCTGTCATCCCACCACCTTCGGGGCAGCAGGCGAACACACGCCGAACGCTAAGCGAACGGCGCGGGAATCAGAGCAGCTCGCGCAGCGCCTCGACATGCTTGATCCGCCCTGCCGCGTCGGCCGCGAGCGGGGCCACGTTGAGTGTTGTCACCCCGGCCTCCTTGAACGCGGCGACCCGTTCGGCGACAAAGCTCTTCGGCCCGATGAGGGAGATGTTCTTCACTAGCTCGTCGGGCACCGCCTCGGTGGCCTCGGCCTTCTTGCCGGCCAGGTAGAGCTCCTGGATGGTGTCGGCTTCCTTGCCGAACCCGTAGGCGGTCGCAAGGTTGTGATAGAAGTTCTTGCCCTTGGCGCCCATACCGCCGATGTACAGCGCGAGGCTCGGCTTCACGAATCCGTACAGCGCCTCCACGTCGTCACCGATCGCGAGTGCGGGCCCGGCGTACACCTCGAGCTCGCCCAAGGACGGGTCGCGCTTGGCCTTGCCCTCGGCCAGGGCCGTACCCCAGACGTCATTGGCCTTCTCGGGCAGGAAGAAGATGGGCTGCCAGCCCTCGGCGATCTCGGCGGTGAGGGCCACGTTCTTGGGGCCGAGCGCGGCGATGAGTACCGGGATGCGGTCGCGCACCGGGTGGTTGATGAGCTTGAGCGCCTTGCCGAGACCGGTGCCCTGCTCAGGGGGAAGCGGCACCGTGAAGTACTTGCCCTCGAACTCGAGGCGCTCGCGGCGCCACACCTTGCGACAGATCTCAACGGTCTCGCGGGTGCGGCCCAGTGGCGCGTCGTACTTCACGCCGTGGAATCCCTCGATCACCTGGGGGCCTGAGGCGCCGATACCGAGAACGAACCGGCCGCCCGAGACGTAGTCCAGACCGGCCGCCGTCATGGCCAGCAGGGTGGGGGTGCGCGTGTACAGCTGGAAGATGCCCGACGCGAGCTTTACGGTAGAAGTCTTGGCAGCGAGATAGCCGAGCTGGCTCGCCGCGTCGTACGAGTAGGCCTCGGCGACGAAAGCGATGTCGAGACCGACTTTCTCCAGCTCAGCGAGCTCGTCGACCACTTCGGTGAATCCGCCGGCGTAGCTCAGCGTGGTTCCAATGCGCATGCGGCGACCCTACCCGACCAAGTAGTTGAACGGGAAGATGCTGTGATCCACAGATCCGGGAAAAAAGATGGAACCGGAATCGGTACCCACCCGTCGTAGTCAATATGGGAAAAACCAGGATCGATGTCGCTGGTGTCCAGGGGGTCGCCGGAGAGTTCGACAGCATTGCCGGTGAGTTGCAGAAGGCAATAGAGCAGCTGCGAGGATTGTCGTTCGGCGGGGCATCGGCCGGCCGGTGGCACACCGCCAAGGGCGACGCCGTCATGAGCGGACTGCGCGAAGTGGTGACCCACCTCGAGGACTGGTACCGGACCAATGCCGTGATCGCCGAACAACTGCGCGCGACCGCGCAACGGTATGCCGAAACTGAGGCCAAGTCGACAGAGCAGGTGACCCGCGTTTATGGCTAACCAGTGGGATATCGAGGCGCTCCGCGGCGAGGGGCTGCAGGCGTTGGCGAACTCGCAGAACTACGTCACCGCCGCGATCCATGGCAACGGCAAGTCGCCCGTCACCATCACCAATCCGGATCTCACCGCCAACGAGCGTCAGCTGTTCGATTGGTATGACATGGATGCCGGGATGGACTTGAACAGGCTGAGTGCGGACCTTGAGCTGTTCAAGGGTGCGGCGGCCACCATGAAGGCCGCTGCCGAACGCCAGCGCGGACAGCTGCAGCAGCTAGCCGGGTTATGGGACGGCAAGGGCTCCGAAGTGGCGAATGATTTTCTGAAGACTCACAATTCGACTGCCGATGCGGTGGCCGATGAATTCGGGAAAGTCTCGACAGGGCTTGAAGGTCTGCGGAAGACGCTGTGGCACATCACTGATCTGAAGACGCAGGCGACGACCATGGTCGATGGACTGGTGACCGACCGAACGCATTTCGACAGTGCGGTCGCGACCTACAAGACCGGTACGGGTGATAGGTCCAAAGCCGACGAGACCAACGCGACCATGATCGGTCCGCACGTCCAGAAAAATATTGAGGGCCAGCTCTTGCCTGCCTTCAAAAATGCGTGGTCCTCAGGCGGCGCAGCGTACGACGTCCTGATCAACGGGCTGACGAAGAACGTGCCCGCCGCGTTCAAACCGCCACCCGGTGTATTCCCCGATGACGGCACCGATGACTCGACGGACACATCCGACGACAAGGACAAACACAAGAAGCACGTCAAGAAGGGCCAGTCCGCCGACGTCGGTTCCGGTGCGAGTGGCGGGGCCGCCGGCGACACCGCGGCCGGTGGCATGCAGGGCACGGCCACGCCGGCCGCCGCGATGAGCGGTCCGAGTGGCCAGATGTCCAACGCCGGGCAGCAGGGCGCCGGTCAAGGGCAGGGTCAGCAAGGCATGGACCCGAGTCAAATGGTCAGCGGCGTCACCGGCGCCCTGACCGGCGCGCTGAGTTCCATCGGCCAGGCGGCGAGCGGAATAGTCAGCGCGATCACAGAGGGCATCTCCAACATTCCGTTCGACCAGATGGGGCAGGGCGATCACGGCGCCGACAAGCTGGACGGCACGGCGGCGGAGGCCGCCGACAAGAAGGACGATGCCCCTACCGATGGCAAGAAGGACCCGGACGCCAAGATGGCCGCGGCCAAGGACGCTGCCATCCAGGAGGCACGGGCCGACGCCGGGGCCACATTCGCGACGGATGGTAAGGCGGCGCCGGGCATTCAACTCGCCGGCGCCGGCGGACCCGAAGCCGCGCCAAGCGGCGTTCCGGGACAGACCACGCCGGGAACCCCCCTGGGCACCACGCCGCTGGGCGCGATTCCGCCTGCGGCCGGTGGTCCTTCGGCCGCACAACCCGCGGGTGTCACGGCTCCGGTGACTCCGCACCCGGTGCAGGCTCAGCAACCGGTTCCGGCACAGCAGTCCGAACCACAGCCCGCGGCGCAACAGCCCTCACCTTTGCCGTCGGTGGGGCCGACCAACGTTGCAGCCCAGCCCCGCGCCGCGAAGGCTGAGGCAGGGGAGACGCCGTGCGAGATCGCCGCTGACGAATTGCCCAAGGCCGGGCGATGATCGATATCACCGATGCGCTGGCGGGCATCGTCGCGGATTTCGAGAGCACGCTTGATCAGTTGCGAGACGACGCGGACGCGGCGCGCGAGGAGCCGGTGCCCGAGGCGCCGGAAGCGGCGGCGATCGCGAAGTCCGTCAATGAATTCCGCATGCCCTCGCAGACGTACATGAGTGAGTCGGACTTCGACGAGGACGATATCTATCGCTGGCAGCGGTGGCGGCGCTGACTACTTCAGCAGCGATTGCACGCGGTCGAGCTGGCTGATCTCGCGCTCGGTGGCCTCCGGCCGTGAGGTGTTGGGCAGCTCGGCTGCCGCGTCGGCGAAATCACGGTAGCGCTTGTCGCCCACCAACTGGAACAGCAGATAGCCGGTCAACAGGGCCCGGGTGTTGCGTTGTGTGGCCCGGTTCGATCCGCCAAGGCCGATGAACCTGCGAACCCAGCTGTGCTCGGGCAATCCGCCGGATTTCGCCTTGGTGAGGTAGCGCAACTCGGCGCCCGGCCACGCCTGCGCCAGAGCTGTCGCGTTGGAGCGCAGCGACTGCGCGTCTTCGGTGCTCGTCACCACCAGCCCGGGGATGGTCAGTCCGGCCGCGCTGGCCTCAACCGGCGGCTGCGTCGTACTGGGAAACAGCGTCACCACCGTCTTGGCACCGACCGGACGATTCTTCTTGTCCACCAGTGCCGGAGTCCGGGTTGCCGCGAAGACAGCCGCAGAGGCGCCCAGGCCGTGGCCGGCGAGTGCCAGTTTGGTGGGGTGCACGCTGATCTTGCCGTCGCCGAGGCGCACCCGAGTCACGATCTCGAGTGTTGTGGCCAAGTCGGCGGCCAAATTGAGGTGTGACGGGACCAACCCCTTCTCGGTGTCGGGGGCGGCGGCGACGATGCCCCAGGACGCGAGGTGTTCGAGGGTGGCGCGATATTTGTCGGTACCGGTCAGCCAGTCGTGCCCAAACGCCACTGCGGGCAGGTTGAAGCCCGCATCCGGTGTGTAGACGACGCCGGTGACCCCCGCGAAGGCCAGGTCGCCGCGCAGAACCTTGTGCGGACCACGGCGGGTCAGGGCTTTGAAGAGCGTGCTGGTGCTAGCCATGGGATGAGCCGCTCGCTCGAAGACCGACAACCATGGCATGACCGTAGCTGATCGCCGGTATTGCGGACCGCAGTGGGAACTGAACTACCCTGGTGGGCTATGTGCGGAATTGTCGGGTACGTCGGCCACCGGGACGCTCTTGGTGTCGTCCTTGAGGCGCTGCGGCGGCTCGAATACCGCGGCTACGATTCCGCCGGGGTTGCGCTTGCCGACGGCAGCGGCGCGTTGTTGGTGCAGCGCAAGGCGGGCCGGCTGGCGAACCTGGAGGCGGCGATCGCCGAATCGGGTGAATCTTTCGCCGCGACGACCGGAATGGGCCACACCCGTTGGGCCACCCACGGTGCCCCCACGGACCGCAACGCGCATCCGCATCGGGATGCCAGCGGCAAGGTCGCGGTGGTGCACAACGGCATCATCGAGAACTTCGCGGTGCTGCGCGCCGAGCTGGAAGCCGCCGGCGTCGAGTTCGCCAGTGACACCGACTCAGAGGTGGCCGTGCACCTGGTGTCGCGTCAGTACGAGTCCGGGGATACCGCGGGTGACTTCGTCGCGTCGGTGCAGGCCGTGGTGCGACGGCTGGAGGGGCACTTCACCCTCGTCTTCTCTCACGCCGACGATCCGGGCACCATTGTGGCCGCGCGCCGGTCCACCCCGCTGGTTGTCGGTATCGGTGACGGTGAGATGTTCCTCGGCTCCGATGTGGCCGCGTTCATCGAATACACCAGGGATGCCGTCGAATTGGGGCAGGACCAGGTTGTCGTGATTACCGCGGACGGGTACCGCATCACCGACTTCGACGGTAACGACGATTCCGGCAACGCCCGGGTGTTCAAGATCGATTGGGATCTGTCGGCCGCTGAAAAGGGCGGATACGAGTACTTCATGCTCAAGGAGATCGCCGAGCAGCCGGCCGCGGTGTCCGACACGCTGCTGGGGCACTTCGACCTCGGCCGGATAGTGCTCGATGAGCAGCGGCTCTCCGATCAGGAGCTGCGCGATATCGACAAGGTGTTCGTGGTGGCCTGTGGCACCGCGTTCCACTCCGGATTGCTGGCCAAGTACGCCATCGAGCACTGGACGCGGCTGCCCGTGGAGATCGAGCTGGCCAGCGAATTCCGGTACCGTGATCCGGTTTTGGATCGCAGCACACTGGTGGTCGCCATCTCGCAGTCCGGCGAGACCGCCGACACCCTGGAAGCGGTGCGGCACGCCAAGGAACAGAAGGCCAAGGTGCTGGCCGTCTGCAACACCAATGGTTCGCAGATTCCCCGTGAGTGCGACGCCGTGCTGTACACCCGCGCCGGGCCGGAGATAGGTGTCGCCGCCACCAAGACCTTCCTGGCCCAGGTGACCGCCAATTACCTTGTCGGACTTGCCTTGGCGCAGGCCCGAGGTACTAAGTACCCCGATGAAGTGGCCCGTGAGTACCACGAGCTGGAGGCCATGCCGGAGCTGATCGAACGGGTCATCTCCGCGATGGATCCGGTCGCCGATCTTGCCCGGCAGTACGCACAGTCCTCCAGCATCTTGTTCCTGGGGCGTCATGTCGGTTACCCCGTGGCACTCGAAGGCGCCCTCAAGCTCAAGGAATTGGCGTACATGCACGCCGAGGGCTTTGCGGCAGGCGAGCTCAAGCACGGCCCCATCGCGTTGATCGAAGAGGGATTGCCAGTCATCGTGGTGATGCCGTCGCCCAAGGGCATGGGACTGCTGCACTCCAAGCTGCTCAGCAACATCCGGGAGATCCAGGCCCGGGGTGCGCGAACCATCGTCATCGCCGAAGAGGGTGATGAGACGATCCGGCCCTACGCGGACCATCTCATCGAGATTCCCGCGGTGTCGACGTTGTACCAGCCGTTGCTGTCCACGATTCCGATGCAGGTTTTCGCCGCGGCGGTGGCACAGGCCCGTGGATATGACGTGGATAAGCCGCGCAACCTAGCCAAATCGGTCACCGTCGAATAGCTCCCAGAGCGAGACGACACGTCGTGCACAAAGGTCCCCGGAGCGGCGTGCGGTGCGTGTGTTCGGCGAAGATAGCGTGATGCGGCACTACTACAGCGCCCAAGAGATCAGAGACGCCGAGGCGCCGCTGCTGGCCGCGCTGCCAGACGGCGCGTTGATGCGGCGCGCCGCCTACGGACTGGCCACCGTGGTCGCGGAGGAGCTGTCGCGGCGCGCGGGTGTGGTGGCCGGGCGCAGTGTCTGCGCCCTGGTGGGTTCTGGCGACAACGGGGGAGACGCCCTGTGGGCGTTGACGTTCCTGCGGCGGCGTGGCGTTGCGGTCAGCGCCATACTGCTCAACCCCGAACGAGTGCATCACGCGGGTCTGACGGCCTTGCGCAAGGTTGGCGGCCGGGTGGTATCCGCCGTGCCCGCCGACACCGACCTCGTCCTCGACGGTGTGGTGGGTATTTCCGGTACTGGCCCATTGCGACCGGGAGCCGCCGAGATCGCCGAGCAGATCAGCGCCGAAGGCATACCGGTGATCGCGGTGGACATCCCCAGCGGCGTCGATGTACACACCGGAGCGGTGGACGGCCCGGCGTTTCGGGCCGCGGTCACCGTGACGTTCGGCGGGTACAAACCCGTTCACGCTCTGGGCGATTGCGGTGAGGTCCGACTCATCGACATCGGACTGGACCTGCCCGCCTCGACATTGCGGGAACTGGACGCCCATGACGTGGCCGTCGCGTGGCCCATCCCAGGACCGTCCGACGACAAGTACACCCAGGGCGTCACGGGAGTGCTGGCCGGATCGAGCACGTATCCCGGGGCAGCGGTGTTGTGCACCGGCGCGGCGGTGGCCGCGACATCCGGGATGGTTCGCTACGCGGGAACGGCTGCCGCCGAAGTGGTTTCGCACTGGCCGGAAGCGATCGCCACCCAGACGGAGGAGGCCTCGGGCCGGGTGCAGGCCTGGGTGATCGGTCCCGGATACGGCACCGCCGAACGCCAGACGCGAACCCTGCGCCGTGTCCTTTCCGGCGGTCTGCCCGTTCTTGTCGACGCCGATGCGCTGACGATCCTGGCCGAGCACCCCGACCTGACCGAGCTGGTGGCATCGCGTACTGCCGCCACCGTCCTTACCCCGCATGCCGGTGAGTTCGCCCGGCTGGCGGGTGCACCGCCCGGGCCCGACCGGGTCGGTGCCGCGCGGTCGCTGGCGGCCCGGCTCAACGCCACGGTTCTACTCAAGGGCAATGTCACCGTCATCGCCCAGCCCGACGGGACCGCGTATCTGAACCGCGCACATGGATCGTGGGCGGCGACCGCGGGCTCGGGTGACGTACTGGCCGGCGTGATCGGCGCACTGCTGGCGGCCGGCATTCCGGCGGATCGAGCCGCCGCGATGGGCGCGTACGTGCACGCCCGCGCCGCTGCCGCTGCCGCCGCTGACCCGGGGCCGGGTAAAGCTCCCATTTCGGCTTCCCGTCTTCTTGGACATCTCCGGTGGGCGATCGCCGAAATAGGGTGAGAATCGGGTTATGTCGAATTCTCGCGATCAGTTCCGTCTCTCGGCGCACGCCGGAAAGATCAACGCCTCCTCGTTCAGCCCCGCCTATACCGGCCGGCTGTCCACGGCGCCCATCCCGGCGCTGCGGCTGCCCGACGAGCCGATGGATCCGCAGGCTGCCTACCGGTTCATCCACGACGAGCTGATGCTCGACGGCAGCTCCCGCTTGAACTTGGCGACCTTCGTCACGACGTGGATGGACCCCGAGGCCGAAAAGCTGATGGCTGAGACGTTCGACAAGAACATGATCGACAAGGACGAGTACCCGGCGACCGCCGCGATCGAGTCGCGGTGTGTGGCCATGGTGGCCGATTTGTTCCATGCCGACGACTTGTCGCCCGAGGACCCGTCCTCGGCGGTGGGCGTGTCAACCATCGGATCCAGCGAAGCGGTCATGCTGGCCGGTCTGGCCCTCAAGTGGCGCTGGCGCGCCAAGGTGGGTGACGACTGGAAGGGGCGCACCCCCAACCTGGTGATGGGTTCCAACGTGCAAGTGGTGTGGGAGAAGTTCTGCCGGTATTTCGATGTGGAACCGCGGTATCTGCCGATGGCCAAGGACCGATACGTCATCACTCCCGAGCAGGTGCTCGACGCGGTCGATGAGGACACCATCGGCGTCGTCGGAATCCTGGGCACCACGTTCACCGGTGAGCTGGAGCCGATCGCCGAGATTTGCGCGGCGCTGGACAAACTCGCCGCCACTCCCGGCAAACCCGATGTGCCGGTGCATGTCGACGCCGCCAGCGGCGGTTTCGTGGTGCCCTTCCTGCATCCCGAACTGCACTGGGACTTCCGGCTACCGCGGGTGGTGTCGATCAACGTCAGCGGACACAAATACGGGCTCACCTATCCCGGGATCGGTTTCGTGGTGTGGCGCGGCAAGGAACACCTCCCGGAGGACCTGGTGTTCCGGGTCAACTACCTGGGTGGCGACATGCCGACCTTCACCCTGAACTTCTCGCGGCCGGGTAATCAGGTGGTGGGGCAGTACTACAACTTCCTGCGGCTGGGCCGAGCCGGGTATGCCCAGGTGATGCGCTGCCTGTCGGAGACGGCTCGCTGGTTCGGTGACGAGCTGAACAAGAGTGAGCATTTCGAGGTGATCACCGATGGCTCGGCCATCCCGGTGGTGTCGTTCCGGCTGAAGGGCAATCGCCCGTATACCGAGTTCGACATCTCGCATTCGTTGCGGGCTTTCGGCTGGCAGGTACCGGCGTACACCATGCCCGATGACGTCACCGATATCGCCGTGCTGCGCGTGGTGGTGCGCGAGGGCTTCTCGGGTGACCTGGCCAGGGCGCTGCGCGACGACCTCATCACTGTGCTCAAGGGACTGGACGAGCTGAAGCCGAACGGGCACTTCGACGAGGTGCAGCCGTTCGCCCATTAGCGTGCGGATGGGACAATGGGGCCGGTGAGCACGACTTCGACGACAACGGACGGCCCCCCGCCGAACACGGGTGAGGCGACCGCGCAGGCGGTCGTCGACCTCGGTGCCATCGCCCACAACGTCCGGTTGCTGCGTGAGTACGCCGGATCGGCGCGTCTCATGGCGGTGGTCAAGGCCGACGGCTATGGGCACGGCGCGGTGCGGGTGGCGCGTGCCGCGCTCGGCGCCGGTGCCGACGAGCTCGGAGTGACCACCGTTACCGAGGCGCTGCGGATTCGTGCCGCGGGTATCGACGCGCCGCTGCTGGCTTGGCTGCACGCACCGGGCGCCGACTATGCCGGCGCGCTGAACGCCGATGTCGAGGTGGCGATTTCGTCGCTGGGTCAGCTCGGCGAGCTGCTCAAGGCGGCGCGATCCACCGGGCGGCAGGCGATCACGTCGGTCAAGGTGGATACCGGGCTCAATCGCAACGGGGTGCCCGCCGAGTACACCCGTGACCTCTTCGAGGCGTTGGCCAAGGCGCAGGCCGAGGAGGCGATTCGGGTGCGCGGCATCATGTCTCACTTCGCGTATGCCGATGAGCCGGGCAATCCCACCATTGACATGCAGATCGGCCGGTTCAACGAGGCGCTCCAGGTGGCGCGCGGCGTCGGCGTGCGTTACGAGCTGGCGCATCTGTCGAATTCGGCGGCCACCTTGACGCGTCCGGACGCGCGGTACGACATGGTGCGCCCGGGTATCGCGGTGTACGGCATCAACCCGCTTGGAGCCGCGGAGTCGGCGACATCCAACCGCGGCCGAACTTCCGTTGACCTGATCCCGGCGATGTCGTTGACGTGCGCGGTGTCCTCGGTCAAGCCGGTACGGGCCGGTGAGGGCGTGTCCTACGGGCATGTGTGGACGGCTCCGCGCGACACCAACGCGGCGCTCATCGGGCTCGGCTATGCCGACGGCGTGGTGAGGGGACTGGGCAACCGCTTCGAGGTCGCCATCGGCGGGCGCCGGTATCCGAACATCGGCCGGGTGTGCATGGACCAGTTCGTGGTCGACCTGGGTGACAATGGGGCCGGGGTCCAAGCAGGCGATGTGGCAACCCTTTTCGGGCCCGGCACCGGCGGCGAGCCGACGGCACAAGACTGGGCGGATCTGCTCGACACCATTGCCTACGAAGTGGTTACCGGCCCGCGGGGCAGGGTGGTGCGGACGTACCGGGATGTCAGGGCCGTTGAGTAGCAAGTCGAACGCCTGGTTGGCCGGCGTCGCGGGTCTGGGGGCGGTGGTGACGGTAGCCGGTGTCGGCACCGCCCGCTCCCTCGGTAGGCGCGGCTTCGATGACCCCTACCGCGACGAGGACTTCGACCTGCTGGAGACCGATCGCGGCAGCATCGTGATGACCGATGACGGTGTCCCGCTTGCGGTTCGCGAGGTGGGCCCATCCAGCGCGCCGCTGACCGTCGTGTTCGTGCACGGTTTCTGCCTGCAGATGGCGTCGTTTCATTTTCAGCGCCGCGAGCTTGCCGCCCGGTGGGGCGACAACGTGCGGATGGTCTTCTACGACCAGCGTGGACATGGCCGTTCGGGCGCGCCCGCGCCCGCCTCGTGCACCATCAGACAGCTCGGCGATGACTTGGAAACGGTGCTGCGCGTGCTGGTGCCGAAAGGTAACGCCGTCTTGGTGGGGCACTCGATGGGCGGCATGACCATCCTCGCGCACGCCGGGCGCCATCCTGAGCAGTATGGCCGCCGGATCGTCGGGGTGGGCCTGATCGCCAGTGCGGCCGAAGGTCTTTCGCATACCGCGATCGGTGAGGGACTGCGCAATCCGGCACTGCGCGTGCTGCGCACGGCGGTGCATTACGCGCCCCGTCCGGCCCACCACGGGCGCGGCGCGGTGAAATCACTGGTAGGTCCGGTGCTGCAGGCGGCGTCGTACGGCGGCCAGCGGGTAAGTCCCACGCTGGTGAAGTTCAGTGCGCGGATGATTCACCAGACGCCCGTCACCACCATTGTGGATTTCCTGCGGGCACTGGAGGAGCATGACGAGACCGCGGCGCTGCCGATCATCGCGCCACTGCCCAGCCTGGTGGTATGCGGGGATACCGACATGTTGACCCCGCATACCCAATCGGAGTCCATGGCAGCGCAATTGGGGGCCAGCGGCCACACCGAGCTGATCCTGGTGCGTGAATCGGGGCATCTGGTGCAGCTGGAACATCCGGGAATCGTCAATGACGGTATAGACCGGCTGGTCAGACGTTCAACGCCAACACTTTTCGCCGCGATCAAGCAGCGACTGCGGGATCGGACCGGGCTGTGATCGATGAATCGGGAAGCGCGGCGCTGCCGACGCTGCAGGACACCCTGGAGTTCGGGGAAAAGATCGGGCGCGGGCTCACCGCCGGCGACGTCGTGGTGCTCAGCGGGCCGCTGGGGGCCGGAAAGACCGCACTGGCCAAGGGAATCGCGCAAGGCATGGATGTCGACGGGCCGATCACCTCGCCGTCGTACGTGCTGGCACGGGTTCATGAGGCGCGGCGGCCCGGAGCCCCGGCGCTGGTACATGTGGACGTCTACCGGCTGCTGGAACATCGCGATGCCGACCTACTCGGTGAACTCGACTCCCTGGACCTGGACACCGATCTGGATGACTCGGTGGTCGTCGTTGAATGGGGAGAGGGGCTGGCCGAGCGGCTCTCGGCGCATCACTTGGATATTCGGCTGGAACGTGCCCCCGGTTCCGATGAACGCACCGCGACCTGGCATTGGAGCCGCGAACCGTGACCGTAGTACTTGCCCTCGACACCGCCACCCCCGCCATCACGGCGGGGCTCGTCCGGCGCGCGCCGGACGGATCGGTGCGACCGTTGTCCGAGCGAATCACCATGGGCGCCAAGGGACATGCCGAGGCACTCACGCCGAACATCGGGGCGGCCTGCGCCGATGCCGGTGTCGCGGTCGGTGAGTTGGGCGCGATCGTGGTGGGCTGCGGACCCGGTCCGTTCACCGGGCTGCGCGTCGGCATGGCGACAGCGGCGGCCATGGGTCTGGCTCTGGATGTTCCGGTGTACCCGGTGTGCACCCTGGACGCCATCGGCTATGACACCGCCGGCAGCGTTCTCGTCGTCACCGACGCGCGCCGGCGTGAGGTGTACTGGGCGGGATATCGCGACGGCACCCGCGTCAGCGGCCCGGCCGTCGACGCACCCGCGGACGTGTCCTTGAACGGTTACACCCAGATCGCCGGATCACCCGATCACGCAGCGCTTTTCGATCTTCCGGTGCTGGATCGTCAGTATCCGTCGCCGTCCCGGCTGGTGCAGGTGGCGGACTGGGACCGGCCTCCTGGTGCGCTGACTCCGCTGTATCTGCGTCGCCCCGACGCCAAAGAACCTCGTCGATGAGCATCGAGCTCAAGCCGCTGCGCCGCCGCGACGCCCGGCGGTGTGCGGCACTGGAGGCGGTCCTGTTCGAGGGCGACGACCCCTGGCCGGAGTCTGCCTTCCTCGCCGAGCTCGCGTCGGCGCACATCTTCTATCTGGCGGCACGGGACGGACACACGCTGGTGGGGTACGGCGGGATCTCCCGGTTGGGACGTAATGAGCCCGAGTATGAGATTCACACCATCGGCGTGGATCCGGCCTATCAGAAACAGGGCCTGGGACGGCGCCTGTTGGATGCGCTGCTCGCACACGCAGACAGTGATCCGGGGCCGGTGTTCCTGGAGGTCCGCACCGATAACGAGGCCGCGATCGCGTTGTACCAGGGCGCCGGTTTCGAGACCGTCGGCTTGCGCAAGCGGTATTACCCCGGTAGCGGAGCAGACGCCTTCACCATGAAACGCCCTGCCCACGGCGAGGTGAAATAGGCTGATGCTGCCATGACAGTCATCCTCGCCATCGAAAGCTCCTGCGACGAAACCGGAGTGGGTATCGCCGAACTGACCCCCGACGGGTCGGTCGTGCTGCTGGCTGACGAGGTGGCCTCCAGCGTCGACGAGCACGCACGTTTCGGTGGAGTGGTGCCCGAGATCGCTTCCCGTGCACATCTGGAGGCACTCGGCGTCACCGCCCGGCGCGCGCTGGATATCGCGGGTGTACAGAAGCCGGATGTGGTCGCCGCGACCATCGGTCCCGGGCTGGCAGGTGCGCTTCTGGTCGGGGTATCGGCCGCCAAAGGGCTGGCGCTGGCCTGGGGGGTGCCGTTCTACGGAGTGAACCATCTCGGCGGACATATCGCCGCCGACGTCTATGAAAACGGGCCGCTGCCCGAATGCGTGGCGCTGCTGGTTTCCGGCGGGCACACCAGCTTGTTGCACGTGCGGTCACTGGCCGAGCCCATTGAAGAGCTCGGCGCCACCGTCGACGATGCGGCCGGCGAGGCCTACGACAAGGTGGCCCGACTACTCGGGCTGGGCTATCCCGGCGGCCGGGTGCTTGACGAGCTTGCGCAACAAGGTGATTCGTCAGCGGTTCCGTTTCCGCGGGGTATGACGGGTCCGCGTGATGCCAGGCACAGTTTCAGCTTCTCCGGACTCAAGACCGCGGTGGCGCGCTACGTGGAAAAACATGGCGCGGAAGCCGATTTTTCCCGGGCCGATGTGGCCGCGGGGTTCCAGGAGTCGGTGGCCGATGTACTGACCATGAAGGCGGTGCGCGCGGCGACGGACCTGGGCGTCTCCACCCTGCTGATCGCCGGTGGCGTGGCCGCCAACTCGCGGGTGCGGGCGCTGGCCGAGCAGCGGTGCGCCGAGGCCGGCCTGACGCTGCGGGTGCCGCCGCCGCGACTGTGCACCGACAACGGCGCGATGATCGCCTCGTTCGCGGCGCACCTGGTGGCCGCGGGCGCCGAGCCGTCCTCGCTGCAGGCCGCCGCGGATCCCGGGCTACCGGTGGTGAAGGGACAGGTGCGGTGAGTGATATCGCGGACCGGCTGGCCATCACAGACCTGCTGTACCGCTACGCCGAGCTGATGGACGCGGGGGATTTCGACGGGGTCGGCCAGCTGCTGGGCCGCGGTTCCTTCGGTGGGGAACAGGGCAGTGTGTCGGGGGCCTCGGCCATCACCAAGCTCTTTTTCACGACGACCCGCCGCTACCGGGAAACCGGCGGCACACCGCGTACCAGGCACCTGGTGCTCAACCCGATCGTCGAGGTCACCGGGGACGGAGCTGCCTCGGCCCGATCGACGTTCTGCGTGGTCCAAGCCACCCAGCAGCTGCCGTTGCAGCCGATCGCGGTGGGCCGATACCGCGACACCTTCGGCCACGACGGGCAGGGTTGGTATTTCAGCTCGCGGCGGGTGGATGTCGAGATGGTCGGCGACGTCTCGGCTCATCTGCTGATGGATCCCGGCGCGTTGAGCGGTTAGGGAGCAGCCCACCCTTGAGCGCTAGCACTCTCATGTATAGAGTGCTAGATGGCGATCGGTTGACGTCGTGTCGGCACCCGCGACGACGACGCGACACTCATCCGGCCGCCGAAACATCTATTGACAATCCAGGCTCATGGGCACCAGGCCCACCGAGCCACCCTGAGAGGGAAAGGGATCACTGTGGCCGTGAACATCAAGCCACTCGAGGACAAGATCCTCGTGCAGGCCAATGAGGCCGAGACCACGACCGCTTCCGGTCTGGTTATCCCGGACACTGCCAAGGAGAAGCCGCAAGAAGGCACCGTCGTCGCAGTTGGCCCCGGCCGCTGGGATGAGGATGGCGAGAAGCGGATCCCCCTGGACGTGTCCGAGGGCGACGTCGTCATCTACAGCAAGTACGGCGGCACCGAGATCAAGTACAACGGCGAGGAGTACCTGATCCTGTCGGCTCGCGACGTGCTGGCTGTCGTTAGCAAGTAACACCATGTGACCGCCCCGGAAATGACCTGCGATGCAGGCTATTTCCGGGGCGGTACGCGTTTTACCCATTCCTGTCCGGTGCTGAGAAAGCCGACTAGAGAGAACACATGAGCAAGCTGATCGAATTCAACGAGACCGCGCGCCGCGCCCTGGAAGCCGGGGTCAACAAGCTGGCCGACGCGGTCAAGGTCACGCTCGGTCCCCGTGGACGGCACGTGGTGCTGGCCAAGGCATTCGGCGGCCCCGCCGTGACCAACGACGGTGTCACCATCGCTCGCGACATCGACCTGGAAGACCCGTTCGAGAACCTGGGCGCCCAGCTGGTCAAGTCGGTGGCGACCAAGACCAACGACGTTGCCGGCGACGGCACCACCACCGCAACCGTGCTGGCGCAGGCGCTGGTCAAGGCCGGTCTGCGCAATGTGGCCGCGGGCGCCAACCCCATCGCGCTCGGTGCCGGTATCTCCCGCGCCGCGGACGCGGTGTCCGAGCGGCTGCTGACCGTGGCCGCGCCGGTGTCCGGCGAGCACGCCATCGCCCAGGTGGCCACCGTGTCCTCGCGCGATCCCGAGATCGGCGAGCTGGTCGGCGAGGCCATGACCAAGGTCGGTGGCGACGGTGTCGTCAGCGTCGAGGAGTCCTCGACCATCAACACCGAGCTGGTCATCACCGACGGTGTGCAGTTCGACAAGGGCTACCTGTCGCAGTATTTCGTGACCGACTTCGACGAGCAGAAGGCGATCCTGGACGACGCGCTGGTGCTGCTGCACCGCGACAAGATCAGCTCGCTGCCGGACCTGCTGCCGCTGCTGGAGCTGGTGGCCAAGGAAGGCAAGCCGCTGCTGATCGTGGCCGAGGACGTGGAGGGCGAGCCGCTGTCCACCCTGGTGGTCAACGCGATCCGCAAGACCCTCAAGGCCGTCGCGGTCAAGGCGCCGTTCTTCGGTGACCGCCGCAAGGCGTTCCTGGAGGATCTGGCCATCGTCACCAACGCACAGGTGGTCAACCCCGATGTGGGTCTGTCGCTGCGCGAGGTCGGTATCGAGGTGCTGGGCACCGCCCGCCGCATCGTGGTGAGCAAGGACGAGACGGTCATCGTCGATGGTGGCGGTTCCGAGGAGGCCATCAAGGCACGTGTCGCCCAACTGAAGGCGGAGATCGAATCCACCGACTCGGACTGGGACCGCGAGAAGCTGCAGGAGCGCCTGGCCAAGCTGGCCGGCGGTGTTGCGGTGATCAAGGTCGGCGCCGCCACCGACACCGCCCTCAAGGAGCGCAAGCACCGCGTCGAGGACGCCGTCGCGGCAGCGAAGGCTGCCGTGGAGGAGGGGATTGTCGCCGGTGGCGGTAGCGCCCTGGTGCAGGCCCGGTCGGCGCTGGACGGCCTGCGTGTCGAGCTCAAGGGTGACGAAGCCAAGGGCGTCGACGTGTTCGAGGCCGCGCTGTCCGCGCCGCTGTTCTGGATCGCCGCCAACGCCGGGCTGGACGGGGCCGTCGTGGTGAGCAAGGTCGCCGAGCTGGATGCCGGACACGGCTTCAACGCGGCAACGCTGGAGTACGGCGACCTGATCGCCGATGGCGTCATCGATCCGGTGAAGGTGACCCGCTCGGCCGTCATCAACGCGGCGTCGGCGGCTCGCATGATCCTGACGACCGAAACCAGCATTGTGGACAAGCCGGCCGTGGAGGCCGACCACGGGCACGGTCACCACGGGCACGCGCACTAGTTCTGTTCAACGAAAGCACCCCCGGACCTACAGGACCGGGGGTGCTTTCGTTTCTGCGGGGGTTTACTTGACTGATGGCTATTCAGATGTCGCGATGGGCGGCGCTTGCCCTGACCGGGCTGCTGCTCTCGGGTTGCGAGGCGCATTTCAGTCTGGGTTCGTCGTCTCCCGAACTCGCCAAGGCGAAGTTGGAGGCCGGGCTCAAGGACGCGATCACGGAGAAGACAGGTGTCGCGCTCACCAACGTGCGCTGTGACGGGCCGCTGAAGGGTGAGAAGGGCGCTACCCAACGCTGCGCTGTCGTCGATGGCGAAGGTAAGACGATCGGCGTCACCGTGACGGCCACCGGTGTCGAGGGGACGAAGATCTCGTTCAACTGGAAGGTCGACGACCCGGCGCCCGGCGCCGCCACATAAAGCCCCGCAAACGTCGGGCCCCCGTCACCAGGTGGGTGCGGGGGCCCGACGCATCGCGCTGCGTATCAGGCGGTGCGGCGTACTCCGCGGCGCAGAATCAGTTCACGCTCGGACTCGGAAAGCCCGCCCCAGATTCCGTACGGCTCAGCAACGGCCAGCGCGTGTGCGCGGCACTGCACCAGCACCGGGCAGGCCCGGCACATCTCTTTGGCCTTCATCTCGCGCTGTGCGCGAGCGCGGCCGCGTTCTCCGTCGGGATGGAAGAACACCGACGAATCGACTCCTCGGCAAACACCCTTCATCTGCCAATCCCAAATATCTGCGTTGGGCCCAGGCAATTGCTGTGGCTGCGGCATGTGGTTAACCCTCTCGCTGCGCGCGCAGTCGACCTGCGCGTGAGTGAAGTAGCACCAGACGTGTCGCCAATGACAAGCGGTGTAAACAACGTAGGTGCGCGGTAGAAATCCAGTCAATAGGCGATGATCATGGCAACATCACACCATTAGGTCCAGAATTAACATCACGTTCATCGTCTTTGCTCATGCCTGGTACGTAAGGGTCGCTCACCTGCGTGGTCAGCCGGTTTTGGCCGTGGGTTTTCCGTTTCCTTAACGCTGCGTTCGCGAAGTGTTCACAGCTCCAGTTGATGTCGATTTAACATCTGCTGCATCAACTGTTAACGCCATATTTGGCGGAATTGGTACGGTGGCCGCTCCCATGGTGACTTCTCCGACCTCCGCGACGGCAGTACTTCTCGATGCTGCCTTCGGTGCCGGTCCAGCTACTTGGCCTCTGCCCAGGGCCTCGACTCCAGATGATGCCTGGTTGCGCGCCATCGCGCTCGGTGGAGCGGGAAGGTATGCCGCCGCGCACGCCGAATTGAGTGCCATCCCGGCATCGCGGCCCGGCAGGCTGGCCTCTCAGGCCCTGAGCGCCCGCGCATCACTGCTGCGTCAGCTCGCCTGGCATGCGCACGCTCGTGGGCTCGATGGGCGGGCGCTGGCGCTGGCCGGCACCAATGCCGAGGCGCGCTCCGACGCGCTTGTCGGGTTGGCCGCGGATGCGCTGGGTCTGGCGCGTTTTCCGCTTGCTCACGCATTACTGGAACAGGCCGCGCCGCTCGCCGGGGATGGTGACGTTCGTTGGCCGTGGCGTCTGCCGCTGCGGCTGGCCTGGGTACGGGCCGAGCTGGCCATGGTGTCCGGTGACGGGGCGCGCTCACTGCGGCACGCCCGCATCGCCGAAGAGCTCGCGCAGGAGGTGCCGTCGGTAAGGCACCAGGTCAAGACGGTGATGGTGCTGGCCGCTGCGCTCAGCAGCGTCGGCGATCTGGAAGAAGCCGCCGCGGTAGCCGCCCGCGGGTTACAGGCGGCCACCGTCCACAAGCTGGTACCGCTGCGGTGGGCACTGGCGGCAATGCTGGCCGGACTGCCGACGTGTGATGAGACGGGGCAAGGTGACGTAGACCTCGTTGCTGTTCGCCGCGAATGCGCCGCCTGGATTGCCCGCGCGGGCGGTCGTTGGCGCCTTGAGGTGGTGGACTAAATGTGCTGCCTGTTGGCGCCCACCGCTATTGTCCTAGGTAACAGCACCACAACGGTGCACCACACGTAACACTGGGGAATGCGCAGTCGATGACAAGTACGGAGAGCGGGCTCGACGATGTCGTTGCTGCTGCCGTCAATGGCGATCGCGACGCGCTTTCCGAGGTACTTAGTGCCATCCGGCCCGTCGTGGTGCGATATTGCCGCGCGCGTGTCGGAACGGCGGAAAGAAGTGGTCTCTCCGCAGACGATGTAGCGCAGGAGGTGTGTCTCGCGGTGATCGCAGCGCTGCCTCGCTACCAAGATCAGGGACGCCCGTTCCTGGCGTTTGTGTACGGGATCGCCGCACACAAGGTAGCCGACGCGCATCGTGCGATGGCGCGGGACAAATCCGATCCCGCCGAGAACCTGCCCGAGCAGTTCGACCGCCATGCCGGCCCCGAGCAGGAGGCACTGAACTCCGAATCATCGCGGCGCATGCAAGCGCTGCTGGAAGTGCTGCCCGAGAAGCAACGCGAAATCCTGATCCTGCGCGTCGTTGTCGGCTTGTCCGCGGAAGAGACTGCCGACGCGGTCGGCAGTAGTGCGGGTGCGGTGCGGGTGGCGCAGCACCGCGCATTACAGAAACTCAAGGCCGAGATGACTCGGGCGGGTGATCACCGTGGCTGATGGACGCGGATGGTTCCCGGGCCAGGGTGGCTGGCAAGAGAACGAGGGGCCGGAGGATCTCGCTGCGCTGCGGCGTACCAACCGGATGATCGACGCCATCGCGGCCGATCTGCCGGTGGCCACCTCCGACTCGGACGAGTACGCCGTGGCGATGATGCTGGCGGCGTGGCGCGAGGACGTCGGGCGCGAGCCGATGCCCGCCAAACCCACACTCGGTCAGGCGCGTAACGCGTTGCGCGACCGTGGCGGACGCTCGCGACTGCTGGCCACGACGGTCGGTTCGGCGGCCGCGGTGACGCTGCTGTTCGGCGGATTCGGTGCGGCGGTCTACCAATCACATCCCGGTGACGCCCTGTACGGGTTGCGCACCTCGTTGTTCGGGGCGCCTCCGGCAGTGCGCACCGATCCGGTGGTGCTGTCGGCGCAAACCGAACTCGCTCAGGTGGAAAAGCTTATTTCCCAAGGAGATTGGGAAGGAGCCCAGCAGCAGCTTGGAGTGGCCGCCGCGCGCGTCAACGAGGTCGGTGACGCTCAGCAGAAGGCCGCGCTGGCCAGCCGCGTGCAGCAGGCCGAAGTCAGGATCGACGCCAAGGACCCGCAGGCCACCGTGCCGCCGGAGATGGTGACAGAGACGCCGCGAATCATGTTGTCGCCGCCGTCGATCGCACCCGTCACCAGCACAACCAGTGACACGACCTCGACCACCGCGACGACCTCGGTGACGTCGACATCGGTCACCACGTCCGACACCACATCCACGTCGGCCCCCACCTCGACCGCCACGTCGACGCCGACGACGGAGACAAGCGGCTCGACCTCGGCGAGTACCTCCGCCGCCACCTCGACGAGCGTGACATCCGTGCCGACTTCCACGTCCACGTCGGTCACACTCACCACGACGCCGCCGAGTTCGGCGTCCGCGGTCACCTCGACTCCGTCCAGCGCGCCGCAAACGACGACGGTGCCCACGGTCACGCCCACGTCGGTGCCGGGCGTGACGCCGAGCGCTACGGCGCCGTCCACAGCGCCCATCGTGACCGTGCCCACGACGCCGGAAGGGGTGACCATCGTCACCACCCGGCCTGGTGTTGTGGACACTCCCGCGATCACCGCGCCGACGACGATCGAGGCGCCGACACCGATTACCCGCGTGCCGGATGCCGCGGTGCCGAACTATCAGGCACCCGTCAACAGCCCGGGGTCGGGCAACCTTCACGGGTCTCCGGGGTTCGGCGGGAACGCGGGTTCGGGCTCGGACGGACCGTCGCGGCACATGCCTGCGATGACGTCGATCCCGGCCGCACCGGCCAATCCGGGTGGTGGATCAGCGAATCAGGGGAGTGGATCGGGCACGCACGGGGGCGAGTAGGTCCATGGGGCCGAAATCACCCGAACGGTCAGCGGAACCCGTCGCGGTCCGTGGCCGCCTCGTTGAGCGAGGCATCGGCGTATCCACGGCAATAGTCCCAGGTCACGTAGGCTTCAGGCTCGGGGTCGAAGGCCGGTTCATGTGGGCGGACGGTGCCGTCAACCAGTAGCTGGAGCAGGTTGGCACGCAGCATGTCCCAGTCGTGGTAATGATCCTGCTGACATTCATCGCAGCAAACTACGAGGCCACGGATTCCCTTATGGGCCAACAATGCCTCGTAGACCGCGAGGTCGGCAAGATCCTCTTCCACCGCGATCCGCTCCTGCGGGTCGAGCGGCTGACCCGGCTCGATCGCATCGAGCGCGGCCGATGGATCGTGGGGGTCATCGGCGAACGGGTCCGGTGGCAATCCTGGCGGAAAGTGGTCGCGCACACTCTTAGAGTACGCAGTTCGCCGGTTCGCGCGCCAGCTCACGTGGGGCATGTCCGAGCACATATCCGCCGAGATCGGAACCCGGGCGAGCCGATAGGATGGGTGCACTCCTTCCTCGTTGCGCGCCCATCGCGCAACGGGATGTATACGACGGCTATCTGGCATGGAGGCGTGAATGACCATTGCGGCAGGGTCCGTCCACACCGGCGGTGACGATCCGCACAAGGTCGCCATGCTCGGGCTGACCTTTGATGACGTGTTGTTGCTGCCGGCGGCATCGGACGTGCTTCCGGCGGGTGCGAATACCTCGTCCCAGCTGACCAAGCGGATCAGACTGAACGTCCCGCTGGTCAGTTCGGCGATGGACACGGTGACCGAGGCACGGATGGCCATTGCCATGGCCCGTGCCGGGGGCATGGGCGTATTGCACCGCAATCTTTCGGTGGAGGACCAGGCCGGTCAGGTGGAGACGGTGAAGCGGTCCGAAGCCGGGATGGTGACCAACCCGGTGACGTGTTCTCCCGCGAACACTCTGGCCGAGGTCGACGCACTGTGTGCGCGGTTCCGCATCTCGGGTCTGCCCGTTGTCGACAAGGGCGGGGCGCTGGTCGGCATCATCACCAATCGCGATATGCGGTTCGAGGCCGATCTGTCCAAGCCCGTCGCCGAGGTGATGACCAAGCCGCCGCTGATCACCGCGCGCCAGGGAGTGACTGCCGATGCCGCGCTGGGACTGTTGCGGCGCAACAAGATCGAGAAGCTGCCCATCGTCGATGGAGACGGCCGGCTGACCGGCCTCATCACCGTCAAGGATTTCGCGAAGACCGAGCAGCACCCCAACGCCACCAAGGACAGCGACGGACGGCTGCTGGTCGGCGCGGCTGTCGGTGTGGGCGATGACGCGTGGACGCGGGCCATGGCGCTCGTGGACGCGGGTGTTGACGTACTGATCGTGGACACCGCGCACGCGCACAACCGCAAGGTGCTGGACATGGTCGGCAAGCTCAAGGCCGAGGTGGGCGAGCGCGTCGACGTGGTCGGCGGCAATGTCGCGACCCGGTCGGGTGCCGCGGCGCTCATTGAGGCGGGCGCCGACGCGGTGAAGGTGGGCGTGGGCCCGGGCTCCATCTGCACCACGCGTGTGGTGGCCGGTGTGGGTGCCCCGCAGATCACCGCCATCCTGGAGGCGGCGGCCGTGTGTCATCCGGCCGGTGTTCCGGTGATCGCCGACGGCGGCATGCAGTACTCGGGCGATATCGCCAAGGCGCTTGCCGCGGGTGCGTCCACGACGATGCTGGGGTCGCTGCTGGCGGGCACGGCCGAGTCGCCCGGTGAGCTGATCTTCGTCAACGGCAAGCAGTTCAAGAGCTACCGCGGCATGGGGTCCATGGGCGCCATGCAGGGGCGTGGTGCGACCAAGTCCTACTCGAAGGACCGTTACTTCCAGGACGATGTGTTGTCCGAGGACAAGCTGGTGCCCGAGGGCATCGAAGGCCGGGTGCCGTTCCGGGGTCCGCTGTCGACCGTTATGCATCAGCTGACGGGTGGCCTGCGCGCCGCCATGGGTTACGCGGGGGCCTCGAGCATCGAGGAGCTGCAGCGCGCCCAGTTCGTACAGATCACCGCGGCGGGGCTCAAGGAGAGCCATCCGCATGACATCACCATGACGGCCGAAGCGCCGAACTACTACGTGCGTTAACACCTCGGCGCGGTAAAGGAAATCAACATGCGTGACCTGGTCGAAATCGGCATGGGCAGAACCGCCCGCCGCACCTATGAACTCGATGACGTGAACATCGTCCCGTCGCGCCGCACCCGTTCCTCGCAGGACGTGTCGACAACGTGGCAGCTCGACGCCTACCGTTTCGAGATTCCGGTGGTGGCGCATCCGACCGATGCACTGGTGTCACCGCGCTTCGCCATCGAGCTGGGTAAGGCCGGTGGGCTCGGGGTCATCAACGGTGAGGGGTTGTGGGGCCGGCACGCCGATGTCGAGGCCCGCATTGCCGAGGTGATCGAGGTCGCGCAGAAGGAACCTGAGCCCTCCGCCGCGATTCGCTTGCTGCAGCAATTGCATTCGGCGCCAATCGATCCCGAGCTGCTGGCGGCGGCCATCGCCGAGGTGCGCGGGGCCGGTGTCACCACCGCGGTGCGGGTAAGCCCGCAGAACGCGCAGCTGCTCACGCCGCATCTGATCGCCGCGGGCATCGACCTGCTGGTCATCCACGGCACCATCGTGTCGGCCGAGCGGGTGGCCCGCGACGGCGAGCCGCTAAACCTGAAAACCTTTATCTCCGAACTGGATATCCCTGTCGTAGCCGGTGGCGTGATCGACCATCGCACCGCTCTGCATCTGATGCGGACCGGAGCGGCGGGCGTCATCGTCGGGTACGGGCAGACCGCGGGCGCGACCACCAGCGGTGAGGTGCTGGGTGTCAGCGTGGCGATGGCGACCGCCATCGCCGATGCCGCCGCCGCGCGCCGCGAGTATCTCGATGAGACCGGTGGCCGGTACGTGCACGTCTTGGCCGACGGCGACATCCACACCTCAGGAGACCTGGCCAAGGCCATCGCCTGTGGTGCCGATGCCGTCGTGCTCGGGACCCCGCTGGCCGCGGCGCAGGAAGCCGCAGGCGAGGGATGGTTCTGGCCGAATGCCGCCGCGCATCCGTCGCTGCCCCGTGGCGCGCTGCTGCAGGTGGCGGTGGGGGAGCGGCCGCCGTTGAGCGAGGTTCTTGCCGGGCCGTCCGACGACCCGTTCGGCACTTTGAATCTTGTTGGTGGGCTCCGCCGTTCGATGGCCAAGTCCGGGTACTGCGATCTCAAGGAATTCCAGAAGGTCGGCCTGACCGTCAACTCTTAGACATGTGTCTACTTAGGGTGACCTAATTTACATTACCCCCCTCGTTGTATTCCATACTGGTCGGTAACGTGACCATGCGGAGGTAGGCCAACGATGTCATCACCGGTAGCAGTCCCTGTATCACCCGAAGCCGATACCGACTTTGACGTGCTCATCGTCGGGTCCGGATTCGGCGGGAGCGTCACTGCCATGCGATTGACCGAAAAGGGTTATCGCGTCGGCGTCCTGGAAGCGGGCCGGCGGTTCGCGGACGAGGAATTCGCCGAGACCTCATGGGATCTGCGCAAGTTCCTGTGGGCGCCGATGTTCAAGTGCTTCGGTATCCAGCGCATCCACCTGCTGAGCAACTGCATGATCCTGGCCGGAGCCGGGGTCGGCGGCGGCTCGCTGAACTACGCCAACACGCTCTACGTGCCGCCGGACCCGTTCTTCAACGATCCGCAGTGGAAGGGCATCACCGACTGGCGCGCCGAACTCTCGCCGCACTATGAGCAGGCCCAGCGGATGCTCGGTGTGGTGAAGAACCCCACCTTCACCGACGCCGACCGGCTCATCAAAGAGGTCGCCGACGACATGGGTGCCGGCGACACCTTCGTCGCGACACCCGTGGGTGTGTACTTCGGACCGTCTCACGATCAGACGGTGGGCACCAAGGAACCCGGCGTCAAGGTGCCCGACCCCTACTTCGGTGGTGCCGGGCCCGACCGGGTGGGCTGCACCGAGTGTGGTTCCTGCATGACCGGATGCCGGGTCGGCGCCAAGAACACCCTCGTCAAGAACTACCTGGGATTGGCTGAATCCAATGGCGCCCAGGTCATTCCGCTCACCACCGTCACCGCGGTGCAACAGGGCGCCGACGGCGTGTGGCGGGTCTCCACCAAGTCGACCGGTCGCTGGGTGCGCAAGCAGCGCAAGACCTACACGGCCAAGTACGTGGTGTTGGCCGCCGGCACCTGGGGCACGCAGAACCTGCTGTTCAAGATGAAGGACAAGGGCCTGCTGCCCAAGCTGTCGCAGCGCCTCGGCGTACTCACCCGCACCAACTCCGAATCCATCGTCGGTGCGGGCCGGTTGGAGTACAAGGACGACCTGGACCTCACCCACGGTGTGGCCATCACGTCCTCCTTCCACCCGACCGGGGACACGCATATCGAGCCGGTCCGTTACGGCAAGGGCTCCAACGCGATGGGTCTGCTGCAGACCCTGATGACCGACGGCGACGGGCCGAAGTCGAGGTGGCGCCAGCTGATTGAAAACGCGCGGGCCGACATGCGGGGCACGTTCCGGATGTTCAACGTGACGCAGTGGAGCGAGCGCACCGTCATCGCGCTGGTGATGCAGCACCTGGACAACTCGATCACCACGTTCACCAAGAAGACGCTGTTCTGGCGGCGCCTGGACAGCAAGCAGGGCCACGGTGAGCCCAACCCCACCTGGATTCCGGCGGGTAACGAAGCGACGCGCCGCCTGGCGGCCAAGATCGACGGGGTCGCGGGCGGTACCTGGGGTGAGCTGTTCAACATTCCGCTCACCGCGCACTTCTTGGGTGGCGCCGTCATCGGCACCGGCCCGGAGAATGGGGTCATCGACCCCTACCACCGGGTGTACGGCTACCCGTCCATGTATGTGGTGGATGGTGCGGCGATCTCGGCGAACCTGGGTGTCAACCCGTCGCTGAGCATCACCGCGCAGGCCGAGCGCGCCGCGTCGTTGTGGCCCAACAAGGGCGAGACGGATCTGCGGCCAGAGCAAGGTCTGCCGTATCAGCGGATGGCGCCGGTGCCCCCGTCGCACCCGGTGGTGCCGGCAGGTGCGCCCGGCGCGCTGCGGCATCTGCCGATCGAACCGGTGCGGTCGGTCAGCTAGTCCCCCGCAAGCGGGGCGCACCTCCATCGCCACTAAACTAAGCCAGTGGCGCAAACGGAGCAGCATGGCGACCGACCGGTACTGGTCATCGATTTCGGGGCACAGTACGCGCAGTTGATCGCGCGTCGCGTGCGTGAGGCGCGGGTCTTCTCTGAGGTGATCCCGCACTCGGCGAGCATCGACGAGATCAAGGAACGCAACCCCCGGGCCATCGTGCTGTCCGGTGGACCGTCGAGCGTCTATGAAGAGGGCGCGCCCCGGCTCGATCCCGGCGTATTCGATTTGGACGTTCCTGTTTTCGGGATCTGCTACGGCTTTCAGGCCATGGCACAGGCGCTCGGCGGGACCGTCGCGCACACCGGAACCAGCGAGTACGGCCGCACCGAGCTGACGGTTGCCGGGGGCGATCTGCACGAGGGCCTGCCCGGAGTGCAGCCGGTGTGGATGAGCCATGGTGACGCGGTTACCGAAGCGCCACAGGGTTTCACCGTGGTCGCCAGCAGCGAAGGCGCGCCAGTGGCGGCGTTTGAGAACCGGGAGCGGCGCCTGGCCGGGGTGCAATATCACCCCGAGGTGCTGCACTCGCCGCACGGCCAGCAGGTGCTGAGCCGCTTTTTGCACGAGTTCGCGGGCATCGAATCGGCCTGGACGGCAGCCAATATCGCCGAGACACTCATCGAGCAGGTGCGCGCGCAGATCGGCGACGGCCGCGCGCTGTGCGCGCTGTCCGGCGGGGTGGATTCCGCGGTGGCGGCGGCCCTGGTGCAACGTGCCATCGGCGACAGGCTGACCTGTGTGTTTGTCGACCACGGTCTGCTGCGCAGCGGTGAGCGGGCGCAGGTCGAGCATGATTTCGTGGCGGCGACAGGCGCCAAGCTGGTGACCGTCGACGCCTCGGAGACCTTCCTGGGCGAACTGGCCGGGGTCACCGACCCAGAGACCAAGCGCAAAATCATTGGCCGCGAATTTATTCGGTCATTCGAGGGCGCGGTCTCCGATGTCGTCGGCAATTCCGACGAGGGCATCCAGTTCCTGGTGCAGGGCACGCTGTATCCGGATGTCGTCGAGTCCGGCGGTGGTAGTGGCACGGCCAACATCAAGAGTCACCACAACGTGGGCGGATTGCCCGAGGATCTGACCTTCACCCTGGTGGAGCCGCTGCGGCTGCTGTTCAAGGACGAGGTCCGCGCGGTGGGGCGCGAACTGGGCTTGCCCGAGGAAATCGTTGGCCGCCAGCCCTTCCCGGGGCCGGGTCTGGCCATCAGGATCGTCGGCGAGGTCACGCCCGACCGGCTGGATATGCTGCGCCGCGCCGATGCCATTGCGCGCGAGGAACTTACCGCCGCGGGGCAGGACCGCAACATCTGGCAGTGCCCGGTGGTGCTGCTGGCCGATGTGCGCTCGGTCGGAGTGCAGGGCGACGGACGCACCTATGGACATCCCATCGTGCTGCGGCCGGTGTCCAGCGAGGACGCGATGACCGCGGACTGGACGCGGCTGCCCTACGAGGTGCTGGAGCGCATCTCGACACGGATCACCAACGAGGTTCCCGAGGTGAACCGAGTGGTGCTGGACATCACCAGCAAGCCACCCGGCACCATCGAATGGGAATGATCCGCTAACCGCGGTTGCGCCGGGTCGGAACCGCAACCAGCGCAACGCCGATGGCGATGGCGATGGCAATGGCGAGCCAGCCGAGCAGGTCGCTGTGGATCAGCTCGACGAAGTCCTCGCCGGTGAGAGCCCACCCTCCGATGAGCACCGCGACCAGTCCGGACAGGGCAAGAATGATGGAGGGCCGGGCCTTCTCCTTGCCGGTGGCGTCAGGTGCGGGTTCCGCCTGAGCTGCCACTTCCGTGTTGCTCGCGGCGATATCGGTATCGGCCGCCGGTTCATTGGTATTTTCAGGCACGTCGCACCTCGATACTTCCTACGTTGGCTGTGGCATTGATGGTCAATACCGGCCCGGTGCCGGTCGGCGAGGGCAGGCAGTCGAAGCTGCCCACGCTTACCTCGCATCTGGTGTGCACGTTCATGGACGGCGGAATCAGCACCTCGATATCGCCCATCCCGGCATCGATGTTCACGGTCCTGTCGCCGGTGAGTGTGACCTCGGTCAGGTCGAGGGTGATGGTGCCGATGCCGATCTCGTAGTAGTCGTCGATCTCGGAAGCCTCTGTGGGGCGGTAGCTTTGGTCGCCGACGTTGAGGGAAACCTCCAGCGGTCCTATCGAGGATGCCACCACGACGAAGCCGGCTAGCGGGATCGCTAGGAAGAGCAATGAGTAGCCGCTGCGCAGCCAGGCGCCCACCAGCATGCCCGCACCCACGATCACCAGCGCTGTCGCGGTGACTACCACCGGTGTCACCCAGCTGCCGCCGAGCAGCCCGATGGCCACGAGCACGGCGCTGACGATGAGCATCGCGCCGATGGTCACCGGGGCCACGCGGGACTTGGGCTTGGCAGGCGGTGCGGGTAGGGGAGTCGGGTCGGGTAGATCCCAGGTGAAGGGTGACATCCCGGGCGGATCCCAGGTGGGCGGAGGCGGTGGCAGCGGTGCTGACAACGGGTCGGCCTCCGTCTTGTGTACGTCCACCGGAGCCGTCACGGGGTCCGGCTGAGCACCGGCGGTGGGTGGCTGGTCGGTAGCGGACAGCGGAGCCGCCAGCGGCTCGCTTTGGCGCTGGTAGAGCAGATACCAGCCGCCGAGGAGCACCGCGGCGCTGACGAATCCCCAGGGGTCGCGATCGGGGCCGATGAACGGTCCGCCGATGAGCAGCAGAACGATGATCCAGAAGACCATCTTGAGCTTGGATTCGTGATACGGGGTGGTGTACCGGGCGGTGGGCATGAGGAGCCAGCACGCCACATACATGATGGCGCCCGCACCCCCGAAAATCGTTGTGACCACGAAAATTACACGGACCAATAGCGGATCCACGTTGTAGCGGTAGCCGATTCCTGCGGCAACACCGGCTAGCTTGCCGTGGCCGGGCAGCCGCAACGGACGAGTCCGCCACATGTCTGTCAGTGTGGAGGACGGTGTCCGTTTGGTGGTGGTATCCGTGTCCATGACAGCTATGGTGCCCAGTCACGCGCATGTCCGCCATCAGGATTCACCCTGATCTTTGAAATAGCGCTTCAGGGATGAGCCCGATGTCATCGGGGCTTTGCCATGGCAGTATCGCAGAGGTGAGTCCCAGGTTCCGGAATGCCTTCTCCGGCGGAAATCGGCTGACCGCCGCTCCGCCGTTGCGTCGGCGTACCGGTGGTCGGGTGGTGGCCGGAGTGGCCGGAGGACTTGCCGATCACCTCGACGTCCCGGTGTTCCGGGTGCGGTTGGCCTTCGCGGTGCTGGGAGCCGCCAGCGGGATGGGCATCGTGGCGTACGGACTGTTGTGGATGCTGATGCCGCCGGGCGACGACATCGCCGCGGTCAGCCCCACCGACCGCAGGCGGGCCACCGGGCTGTTGCTGTTAAGCCTTGCCGCGCTGATCATCCTGATGTCGACGATCAGCGGTTCGACGGCATCGTTGGTTTTCCCCATTGTGTTGGCGTTGACCGGTCTCGCGGTAGTGTGGCGCGAATTCGACGCGCAGGGACCAAGTTTGGCGGTTCTGGGTGCCCCTGGCCGGCCGTCGATACTGACTTTGGTTCGGGTGATCGCCGGTGCGGCGCTGGTTTTCAGCGGCATCGCGGTGGTGGTCCTGCGCAATGTGGACCTGTCCTCGTTGCGTGATTCGTTGGTGGCCATCGCGGCCACGTTGGTGGGCGCGGTGCTGTTGACCGTGCCGCTGTGGTTGCGGTTGTGGCGTGCGCTCGGCATCGAGCGGGCCGCGCGCATCCGCACCGAGGAGCGTGACGAGATCGCTTCGCATCTGCACGATTCGGTGCTTCAGACGCTGGCGCTGATCCAGAAACGCACCGACAACCCCAGCGAGGTGTTGCGCCTGGCCCGCAGCCAGGAACGGGAGCTGCGCAGCTGGCTGTTCTCCTCGGGGGCCTCGTCGGATTCGTCGTTGGCTCAGGAATTGCGCGCCGTGGCAGGAGAGGTGGAGGACACGCACACCGTGGCGGTCAGTCCGGTGATAGTCGGCGATGCTGATCTGGCGCTGGAGCCCGAGACCGGCCGGGCGCTGGTCGGGGCCACCCGTGAGGCATTGGTCAACGCGGCCAAACATTCCGGGCAATCGGATATCAACCTGTACGCCGAGGTGGAACCCGGCCAGATCAGTGTTTTCGTCAGGGACCGGGGTAAGGGGTTCGATCCCGAGGAGGTACCGCAGGACCGGCAGGGCATCGCGCGCTCCATCAAGGCCAGAGTGCTGCGCCGGGGCGGGCAGGTGCAGATCAAGTCGGAGATCGGCAAGGGTACCGAGGTGCGAATTACCATGCCGTACAAGACCAATGACGTCGACGGGAAGGAAGAATGATGTTGCGGGTATTCCTGGTCGACGATCACGGAGTGTTCCGGTCCGGGGTGCGGGCGGAGCTGGCCGGTGAAGCGGATATCGAGATTGTGGGCGAGGCAGGGTCGGTAGGTGAGGCGGTCGCCGGAATTCGCGCCAGTGCACCGGATGTGGTGCTGCTCGATGTGCACATGCCTTCCGGTGGCGGAGTTGCCGTCATCAACGGAACATTGGGACCGGTGTGCCCTGTTTTCCTGGCGCTCAGTGTGTCCGATGCCGCCGAGGATGTTATCGCGGTGATCAGGGCGGGGGCCAGAGGCTATGTCACCAAGACGATTTCGGGGAGCGAGCTCGCCGATGCGGTGCGCCGGGTGGCCGGTGGTGATGCGGTGTTTAGCCCGCGGCTGGCCGGGTTCGTGCTCGACTCCTTCACTGGGCGATCGAATGCCCCGGAGCCGGCGCTGGACCCGGAGCTGGATTCGTTGACTCCGCGTGAGCTCGAGGTGCTGCGGCTCCTCGCCCGGGGGTACACCTACCGGGAGATCGCCGAGGATTTGGTGATCTCGGTCAAGACAGTGGAGACGCACGCCTCCAATGTGTTGCGCAAGACTCAGCAGTCCAATCGCAACGCGTTGACGCGCTGGGCGCATACTCGTCAGCTCGACTGACGCTCGGCAGATAGCTCTCGCGCCTACCTGCCTGCCTTGACGGTTGTCGGTGGCGAGGTGTTTACTCCAGACATCGAACATATGTTCTAGTCGAGTGTGTCTGGAGGTGCGGTTGTGACGGCAGTGGCGGCCGCTGACGAAACGCTGGTAAACCGTGCTGACCAGCTACAAAAGCTCCGGCAGCAGATGGCGGCGATATCGGGAAAGGTTGGCGGTGACCGGTCCGCGGCGGGGCGCTTTCAGGAGGTGCTGCCGGATGCGCAGTCTTTGCTGCCGGGCTCCGAAGCGCTGGCCAGATCGATAGGTCATGTGTTGCGGCGCGGCACGGTCGCGGTGGCCGGTGGGGCCCGGTCGTTGCCCTTGGATGTGGTGGCTTCGGTGACGGCCGCAGGCGGTTATGCCGCGATTGTGGGCCTGCCGGACGTGAGCGTGTTGGCCGCGGTGGAGCGGGGGGCAGACCTGAGCCGCCTGGCGTTGATTCCCCGCCCGGGCCTGAGTGCGGTCGAGGTGGCCTCGGTGCTTATGGATGGGATGGATCTGGTGGTGCTGGGCCTGGGCGGGCGCAGAGTGACTTCGACGTCGGCTCGCGCGATAGTGGCCCGGGCGCACAGCAATGGGTGCACGCTGCTGGCCGTCGATGGGGACTGGGAAGGCGCCTCGATGCGGTTGCAGGCGCAGGTGACGGGATACGACGGGGTGTCGGCCTGCGGTCTGGGGCGGATTCGTGGGGTGCGGACGGCGGTGCGGGTGCGAGGCCGGAGCGGTCGGGAGGTGTGTGGCAGCCGTGGCGCGATCAGATCTGCCTGACAAGCCGGAGAAGAGGCGGCGCAAAGCGCCACGGGTGCTGGCGATTTGGTGCCCGGACTGGCCTGCGGTGGCCGCTGCGGCCATGGCAGATCTGCCTGCCACCCGGCCCGTGGCGGTGACGCTGGCCAACAGGGTGACGGCATGTACCGCCGCCGCGCGGGCGCTGGGAGTGCGCCGGGGTATGCGACGGCGCGAGTCTCAAGCGCGTTGTCCACTACTGCATGTCGCGGTGGCCGATGCCGATCGTGACGCGCGGTTCTTCGAACCGATGATCGCGGCGGTGGACGATTTGGTGCCGGGGGCTGAGATTCTGCGTCCCGGGCTGCTGGCACTGCCGGTGACCGGCGCCGCGCGGTATTTCGGCAGCGAGCAGACGGCGGCGGAACGGCTGGCCGATGCGGTCTCGGTGGCCGGGGCCGAATGCCAGGTGGGCATTGCCGATCAAATGTCCACGGCGGTATATGCCGCGCGGCATGCGGCGCTGGTACCGCCGGGTGGCGATGCGCAGTTCCTGGCCCCATTGTCGGTCAAGGAGTTGGCCGCTGAACCCAGCCT
Source organism: Mycobacteroides immunogenum (assembly GCF_001605725.1). Lineage (NCBI taxonomy): Bacteria > Bacillati > Actinomycetota > Actinomycetes > Mycobacteriales > Mycobacteriaceae > Mycobacteroides > Mycobacteroides immunogenum. The sequence continues at coordinate 4,241,350 of NZ_CP011530.1, read as the reverse complement.
GTGTCACCCGCAGCGTGAAGACTTGGTGGATTTGTTGTGGCGCATGGGTATTCGTACCATCGGAGCTTTTGCCGAACTGGCGCGGGCGGATGTTGCCTCGCGGTTCGATGATGACGCGGTGCAGGCACACCGTCATGCGCGAGCCGAACCGCAGCGTCCGCCCTCGGGGCATGCCGTCCCGGCGGAGTTGGGGGTTGAGCTGTCCTGTGATCCGCCGATCGATCGGGTGGATGCGGCGGCTTTCGCGGGGCGAACGTTGGCGGTGAATCTGCACGAGAGGCTGTCCTCGGCCGGGGTGGCCTGTTCCCGGTTGGCCATCCACGCCATCACGGTGGACGGGCAAGAGCTGTCCCGGGTGTGGCGGTGTGCCGAACCGCTCACCGAGGAAGCGACCGCGGACAGGGTGCGCTGGCAGCTGGACGGTTGGCTTGCCCGGCGCCGGTCCCTGGATGGGCCGGTGGCGATGCTGCGGCTGGAACCGGTCGAGGTGGTGACCGCCGAGGCATTGCAGCTGACGTTGTGGGGAGCGGTGGGCGCCGAGGAGCGGCAGCGGGCACGCCGCGCGTTGACACGGGTTCAGGATCTGTTGGGAGAGGAGTCGGTGCAGGTGGGAGTGATCAGTGGCGGGCGTGGCCCGTCCGAACGAATTACCTTGGTGCCCTTAGGGGATGAACTGAGGCCGCGAGCCGACCCCCATGCTCCATGGCCGGGTAGGCTGCCCGATCCGGCTCCGGTGGTGTTATCCGATGAACCGGTGGAGTTGTTGGATATCGACGGGGTACCGGTGACCGTGACCGGGCGGGGGATGTTCTCGGGGGAACCGGCCAGGGTCCGGCGCGGCAATGGGCGCTGGGAGTTGAGTTGGTGGGCGGGACCGTGGCCTATCGACGAAAGGTGGTGGGAGGAGCGGGAGCCGGTTTCTGTATCGGTGGCCGCACGGGCCCAGGTACTGCTCGAAGGTAAGGGCGGTGGCCAGGCGCTACTGCTGCATTTCCGCAAGCAACGTTGGTATGTGGAGGGTGTGTATGAATGACGGAAGGGTGTCAGCCGGTTTCATCGACTTTTCGGGCGAAGGCGCTCACTCGCTCGATGAACAGCTGGAAGAACACTTCGGGATCGGTCTCCACCGCGATCTGCGCGTTGGGTTTCTGGCCCCACTGGCCCTTCCAGTCCGCGATGGTCATCGCACGCGTCAGGTCTCCGGTCAGCTCGACATCGACCGTTGCGGAACGGGTTTGGACGAGTGATGGGTCCAGTGCCACCGCGGCGGCGAAGGGATCGTGCATATGTGCCAGGAACCCTTCGTCCTGCTTCATGTGGAATTCGAAATAGAAATGCGCGGCATCCTCGATGAAACGCAGCACCGAATTGCTTGCCCCTGATCGGCTTGACGGAGAGTCGAGCACGGTCAGCGGAGTGGTGGTGGCGCCCGCGGCATCGGCCAGCTTGACCAGATGCTCTGGTGTCATGGCGATCGTCTCGGTGAGATTCAGGCCGCACACGATCGGAAGTTCTTGCACGCCGGCGGCTCCCCAGGCGGCGTATACCTCCGCCGTGGCACCCGGATCCACCACGACGTTCCATTCCGCCACCGGTGTGGTGTTGCCCGGGTAGTCGAACGAGCCGCCCATGATCACGAGCCGTTTGAGGAGTTTGGGCAACTCTGGTTCGGTGCGCAGGGCCAGTGCCAGGTTGGTAAGCGGGCCGGTCGCCAGGCCCACCAATTCACCGGGGTACGCGCGGGCTGCTTTTACCCAGGCCTCGGCCGAGTCGTACTCGGTGAGTGTGCGGGTGGTATCCGGCAGTGCCGCGTATCCGAGTCCGGTGGGGCCGTGCGTGTCTTCGGCGGTGCGCAGTGCCGCACTCAACGGCTCGGCGACACCCTTGGATACCGGAATCTGAGGGGCCTTGCATAGCTCCAGTAGGCCCAGATTGTTCGCGCAAACATGGTCCACCGAGACATTGCCCGCAGTAGAGGCGATACCGACAATATCTACCTCCTCGCTAGCGAGGAGGTAGATCAATCCCAGTGCGTCGTCCACTCCGGTATCGACGTCGGCAAAAACGGGAACCATGGGCGTCAACCTACCGCCAGTTAGCTCCGTCCACGGTTTCGACAAGCGGTAGAGCGCCTCACTAAGAGAAAGTCATACGACTGACTGAATCTAGGTTAGTATGGGTCACAGACGCCGATTGCCCGGAAGGGAGCATGGGATGGGCCAGGACGAGGGGCCGCGGGAATTGGCCACCGTGGCAGTGGTAGGTGCCGGGCTGTCAGGTCTGACGGCGGCCCGCGCGCTGCACCGGCAAGGGATCGATGTGATCGTGCTGGAGGCGGCCGAGCGCCTCGGCGGGCGAGTGCTGGGCGAGACCACCGCGCTGGGTTCGCGGTTGGACTTGGGCGGGCAGTGGATCGGCCATGATCACCATCGCGTCATGGAGCTCGCCGCTGAACTCGGCCTCACCCAGTACCCGATGCACACGGGCCCGCTGCCCGCGGTGATCGATGGTCCCCGCCGTGTGAAGCTGCCGTCTCTGCTGCCGACGGTATTCATTCTTGCCGGTCTAGAGGTGTTCTCGCGTCTGGCGACGCCGGAACGTCGGAACACGACCAGCGTGGCGGATTGGCTGCGTAAGGTGCCAAGCCGCACGGCGCGACGGCTGCTGGAGGTGCTTGCCGAAATCTCGTGGACGGCCGATGTGGAGCGGATGTCGGTCTCCACGATGACGTCGATGATCCGCCATCAAGGTGGCCTGCGGACCATGTTGTCGACCAAGGGCGGTGCCCAGGACTCCTTGCTTGTTGAGGGGGCGGGCGCGCTCGTGGAAGGTTTGGCCGCAGAGCTGGGCTCGAGGATCAGGCTGGGCCGGCGCGTCGTCTCGGTCAGCCAGGATGAGCAGGGAGTCACCCTCGAAACAACCTCGGGCCGAGTGCATGCCACGAAGGTCATCCTCACGGTGCCGCCGCCGATGGCGGCGCGGATAGCGTTCCAACCACAGCTTCCTCCCGAGCGCGTCGACGTCCAGCAGCACACGTATATGGGATCGGTGTACAAGGCGATCGCGGTGTACGAGAAGCCCTTCTGGAGGCAGCGATGCGGCGGTGAGTTCCTGGTTCTCGACGGCCCGGGCCGGGCGGTCTTCGACACCACCGCGCCGGGTGGCCCGGGACATCTGTGCGTACTTGTCGGCGGTCCCGAAGCGCGTGAAATGGATCGGCTGGACGCGGCCGGCCGGCGCCGCGCGGTATTGGGCTCGCTGGCGCAGCATGTCGGACCAGAGGTTCTGGAGCCGGCCGACTGGCACGAGAAGTCTTGGCATCTAGACGAATATGCCGGCGGTGGATATATGGCCTTACCCGATATCGATGCCACCGTGCAGCTGCCGGTATCGTCGGCGCCCCTGGCCGATATCCATTGGGCGGGTACCGAAACGGCGCATGATCACCCGGGCTACCTCGATGGAGCCATCGAATCGGGCACCCGGGCGGCCGGGGAGGTCACCAATGCACTCCGGGGATGAGGCGCAGCGCCTTCATCACCGGGCCTGGAACGCGTAGCCGCGACACGGCCGCGACGCGTTTGGCTGCCCGGGGACGGCGCCGTGAGGTCGACAGATCCCGGCGATCATCGACGGGTTCGAGTCCGCGGGCGGCCTTGGAATCCGGGTATGCCAGATACATCTGATGTAAAACCCGTCGGCTCAATTTGGGGGTGAGGTACTGCCCGATATCGGCGACGGTGCCCATCGGATGGTCGATGCGCGTCGGCTTCTCGACGAGTCCGCGCACCACCATCGCGGCCGCGTGTTCGGGGGTGAGACCGCGCACCACATTCAGCTTGTGGGAGGGCGTGATCATCGGTGTTTTCACCAGTGGCATATGAATATTGGTGAACGTGATGTGATCGGACACCGTCTCGGTGGCCACCACATCGGCGAACGCGTCCAGTGCCGCCTTGGTCGGAATGTAGGACGCGTACTTGGGGTTACGGGTCTGCACGCCCGCCGTCGATACGTTGACGACATGGCCGAATTTCCTTTCCCGCCAATGGGGAAGAAGTGCCAGCACCAGCCGGACCGCGCCGAAGTAGTTGATCGCCATGACTCGCTCGTAGTCATGGAATCGATCCACGGTATTGACCACCGAACGGCGAATTGAGCGCCCCGCGTTGTTGACCAGGTAGTCCACGTGGCCGAACTGACCGAGAATGCTCTTCACGGTGTCGTCGACGGCGGCGTAGTCGGTGAGATCGCAGGGGAACGCGTGGGCCTTACCGCCGTCCTCCCGGATCTCCGTGACCAGTTGATCGAGTGCCTCCCCGTCGCGTGCGACGGCGAATACCGTGCCACCGCGCTTGGCGACGGCGATGGCCGCGGCGCGCCCGATACCGCTGGATGCGCCGGTGATGATGACGTGCCGTCCCACCAGTGGCCCGGCGGGGTCATCGCGGCGGTACCGCTCGGGGTCTAGGTTTCTGCGCCAGTACTGATACAGCCTGCCCGCGTAGCTGCCGAACGGGGGAACCTTGATGCCGCTGGGGCGCAATGCTTCTTGCGTCGCGTCGGAGATGAAGGTGGGCATGATCTCGGTGATGTCGACTACCTCGGGCGGGATGCCGAGCTGGGTGACCAGCATGTTGCGCCAGACCTTGACGGTGCCGCGCGCCCGCAGGAACGGGGTGGCCACGGCGTGCGGAAGCGAGCCACGTACGGGTGGCAATCCGGCGGCGGCGGCAATGCCGGAGTAGATATCGCGAAGGTAGGTCACCTCGGGGTTGGTCAGGTGGAAGGCTTGCCCATCGCGCCCCTCCTGGTGCATCAACTCGACGGTGGCGTCGACGACGTAATCGACGGGAACGATGTTGGAGCGCCCGGCCTTGGGCAGCATCATCGGTGTGAACCGGGGCAGACGCGCGAGCTTGGCCAGAATTCCGAAGAAGTAGTACGGACCGTCGATCTTGTCCATCTCGCCGGTCTTGGAATCGCCGACGACGACGGCGGGCCGGTAAATCCGATAGCGCAGACCGGGTTCCGAGCGCACCAGCAGCTCGGCCTCGAATTTGGTTTGGTGATAGGGCGTCGGCAGGTCCTGGTTGACGTCAAAGTCTTCTTCGGTGAATTCGCCTTCGTAACTGCCCGCGACCGCGATGGAGGAGATGTGGTGCAGGGTGGCGCCCGTGCGCTTGGCCAGCGCGATCACCGATCGGGTGCCCTCGACGTTCGCGGCACGCTGTGCCTGGTCGTCCACGGTGACGTCGTAGATCGCGGCACAGTGCACGATGTGATCGGCGGCGATCGGGTCTCCTTCGGTGGGCAGGCCGAGATCGGGCTGGGTGAGATCACCGACCAGTGGCTGTACCCGGTCATCCCATTGTCCGGCGAGCTTTTCGAAACGTGACAGGGATTCGCGACGTACCAGGACGCCGACTTCGGCGCCCGGTTGGGTCTCGAGGATTCGGGTCACGATCCGTCGTCCGATGAAGCCGGTGCCGCCGGTGACGATGTATTTCACGCGCTACCCCTGAGACTGTTAGACCGCTTATCGGCCCGTTTGGAGCCATCGTTGCCGTTTTGGGGTGTTTCGTCAACGATGTGTGACAAGTTCGTCATCGCCGAGTTAGCCATAGGGAATACTCCAGGAATGTCGCGCACCCAGGTGTTCACCGCCGCTCGCGGCGCGGGCAACGTTGCCTGGTGGGTATTTGTGGTTGCCGCCTTGGTGAACCGGGGCTTGGGCCCACGGGGCTGGGATTGCGGGTGGACCGCATACACCCCGCTCACCGACGGTCAGCCACGCCGCTATGCCGACTATGTGCCGTTTGACCCCACCGTGCAGCTGGTGGGCGTGGTGGCCTGGGTCGCCTTCTGCGTGGTGGTGATCACGGCCGTCGTCGAGTTGGCCATTGTCCGGCGGTGGATTGCCGTGTGGACGGTGGTGATTCCGTTCGCCTCGTTGGGTCTGATCGCCTATGCGCTCGGTGAGCTCGACCGTACGATCGTCTGGTCGCCGGTCGTGGTGCTGTTTTTCGTGCTGGTGGCCGTCGCGATACGGCAGGTATGGATGCGTCGGTTTGCTCCGGCGGTGAGGGAACAGCGGTGATCGATACGGTGTCAACGGAGCGTACGGCGCCGATCGCGCCGGTCGAACTCGGTGCCAGCAGATCGGCACCGGTTCTCTGGGCCGTCCAATACGCACTGGCCTGTATTCCGCTGGTTCTGGTCGTCGCGGCGGTGTGGGCAGTTACGGCGTTGCCCGCCCATGCGACGACCCCGCTACAACACGTTATTGGCGCACTGGGGTTGCTGTGCGTGTCATGTGCGGTCGCGTGGGTGGTGCTTCGCCCGCTGCAGCGTTATCGGACGTATCGGTGGGGCGTCCTGGACGACAGCTTGGTATACATCGCTTCGAAGAGGTTGTGGCTCAAATCTTTTTGGGTTATTCCTCTTTCCTTGGTGCGGACCGTGGAGCTGCGTCAGGACCGACTGCAGCGGTCGTTGGGGTTGGCGGCGGTGGTGGTCCGGGCGGACCAGGGCGAACTGCGGATCGTGGGCCTGGATGCCGAGACCGCGCAAGACGTCGTCGAGAAGCTGTTCAGGCTGGTGGACGGGGCCTCGCTGTATCAATGAGGTGACGTTGTTCTCTGCCACGGCAGTGCCTTGAGTGTTAGCATCGCTGCACTGCGATGGACTAATTATGTTCTCCGACAATGATTCTGGTGTCGACGTCCATGGTGCCCGCGGTATCCACCCGCTCGGGCATCGTTTTCCTCAACGGCTACACCTGCTTTTCAACAGTGTTGGCGGCCCGTTCCGCGCGAAGATCGCTGGCTAGTCGCGGTTTTCGTCAAGTGTGTACGTCAGACAATCCGGCACGGTCGAGCGGAGCGGGCCTGTGGCCCGCCGCGCTCACTACCGTCGTGAATCTCATATACGACTTCCGGTCCGCAGAACTGTTCAGGCTCCGTGTTCGCGGAACCAGTCGGCAGCAGCGCCTGCAGTGCGGTCGACCACGTAAGGGGTGTCGTAGTACTCCGAGTGGAACACGTCGTTGTCCCAGACCAGCTTCTTGTCTGCGGTAGGGATCGACTCAAAGTGCCGCTTGGCGGAAATGGGGCTCAAGCAGTAGTCACCGTGGAAGACGATCGCAGGCTTCTGGAGTTTCGCGATGCCGGGAACGGTGGAATATCCGAAGTGGTCCAGGTCGCTCATGATGGCGTAGCGGTTCTCGAAGCCCTTCAGCGTCCACGGCCCATACCAAGCCCACACCGCCGGGCCCGGCAATCCCGCTCGTGAGCCCACCGTGGGGTCGGCGAGATCAGGGGAGACCAGCGGCTGGTAGACGACTTCCCCGGTCGTCTCGTAGAGCTCCTTGGCCTCACGTGCCCGCTGCAAACGCTCCGACAGCAGCGTCTCTAGCTGTTCCCGCGATGGCAGAGAAGCCTCGTCGAATGGGTTGGTTACGACCCCCGCGGTGACAGGGAACAGGTCGGCATCCGCGTCACGGAAGTAGCCGGTCACGCAGGCGACTGCCTTGATCCGGTCGTCATAGGACGCCACATCGAGCAGCTCGGGACCACCCTGGCAGATGCCAAGCGCGAAGACGCGCGATGCGTCCACATCTGATCTGCCCACCAGGTAGCTGAGTGCCGAGACCACGTCCTCGTTCTTCATTACCGGGTTCTCGAGCCTACGGGGCTGACCGCTGGACTCGCCGACCGTACGCGGGTCGAAAGCGAGTGCGACGAACCCCTCGTCGGCTAGCCGGGTCGAATATTGCGTGGGGGCCTGTTCCTTTTCGAACGAGTAGGGCCCGAGTGTCACGACCGCCGGGAACGGGCCGTCGCCCTTCGGTCGGTACACGTCTCCCACCAGGGTTTCCCCGTGCGAGGGAAAGGTGACCTTTTCGACTGTGTAGTTGCCATGCTGAGCCACTTGGTGTTCCTCCATTTGAATGTTGCGGACCATGGTGAGTGATAGCTGGTAGATGGATACTATCTAGTTAGTTACCTAGATGCGACCGACAGCCTAGCTTTGGACGTGTAGGTAACCAGTGCCCCCGGTCGGGTGTGTGAGCCCGATTTAGGATCTTGCTGGGCGAGGGTGTTGTGGCACGCTATCGGGCGATGTGGAGTGCTTCAGCTGTGGCGACAGAGCCGGTCATCGTCCCGCGATGGCGATGAGGGCCTCGACCGCCGCGATGAGTGCGGTCCGGTGTGCGGCCAGGCGCTCCGGGCTGAAGGGCTCGGCTGCGGTCAGGCCGCGCAGGGCCGGCGAGGCACCGAGCCAGGCGGTGGTCAGTCCGAGCACGAGCGCCAAGATGTCGGCCGGCTCGGCATCACCTGTAGGTGGCCGTGTTTCGGTGATCGCAGCGACCTTTGACGCGTAGGCCGCAGTTTCGGCAGGGCCTGCGACGGGCCGTTCCAACTGGGCCCAGGTGGCCAGCCGCAGGTGCTCGGGATGCTTGATGAGGTGGTCGAACAACGCGCCCGCGTAGCCGGGCAGATCCTGCGGAGTGAACGGGACCGCATCCGACATGCGCTGGATGGAATGCGCGACGACGGTGTCGAACAACGTCTCCTTGTTGGTGTAGTAGACGTAGAGCAACCGCTTGTTGGCTTCCGCGGCGGCGCCGATCCGGTCGACGCGCGCACCGGCCAGCCCGTGCTCGGCGAACTCCGCGAACGCGGCGTCGAGCAGCCGCTTCTTGGTCGCAGAGGCATCGGGCGGCATGTCCCTGAGCCTAGAGCCAAGCGACCGCATGATGAGCCAACCGTCACCGGCCGGGTGGATTCCCGGCCGGTGACGACCCCCGACCCCGCATTGTGGTGCGAGTTTTAGCCGGCCGTGGATGGGGTGAACACTCCACGGAAGCGCACCTGGCCGGATACGAGGCGGTCATACGCCTCGGTGGCCTGATCCAGGGAGTAGGTCTGCACGATGGGCTTCACCCGTCCCTTGGCGGCGTAGTCGAGCACTTCGGCAAGTCGCTGAAGGCCGCCGTGCGTTGAACCGATCACCTTCTGTCGCATCATGTGAAAGGGCACGCCTTCGGACGAGATCGAGAATGGATGGTTGAAATCCAGGCCGCTGAGCGCCACACGGCCGTCCGGTCGCAGTCCTGCCATTGCCTCTTGAGCGGCGGAGAACGCATTTGTTGTCACCATGAGGACGTCGGCGCCACCCAGTTCAAGCAGCTCTTTCCCGCTTGCGACGACATGATCGGCCCCGAGTTGCAGGGCCAGATCCCGTTTGTCGGGGGAGTGCGTGATCGCGATGGTCTCGAATCCGCTCGCCTTGGACAGCTGCACCGCGACATGTCCAAGGCCACCGATACCTACCACGGCCACCCGTTCGTGTGGCTGTGGTGCGGCGTCCCGGAAGCTGCTCCAGGTGGTGTATCCGGCGCACATCATCGGTGCGGCCAGCTCGTAGGGGAGCCCGTCCGGCAAGAGCACCGTGCCCTCGGCGGCGAGCGCGACGTACTCGGCGTGACCGCCTTGTGCGGAGAATCCTGAGGTGCGCGGATTCGCGCAGTTCATGGCGGTCTGGCCGGTCAGGGGGCGGTTTTCCCGACAGTAGGCGCAGCGCCCGCAGGCGGATTGCACCCAGGTGGCGCCCACTCTGTCTCCTACCTGGCGAGTGTGTACGCCGGCGCCCACCTCGACGACCTCACCGACGATTTCGTGGCCGGGAGTTTGTGGGTAGATGTCGCCGCCGAAGCCCTGGGTTGCCCAGGCGTCGGTGTAGCACATGCCGGAGGCATGGACCTTGACCAGAACCTGGCCAGGTTCTGCGGTGGGGGTGGGCACCTCCTGTACTTGCCAGGGTTGGTTGGCGCCTGTCATGACAATGGCTTTCATAACGATCTCTCCTTGGCTGAGTATGTGCCGCAGGGTTATCTGCCCCGTTGTTGTGAAGGCTAGCGAACGTATTCTCAAATATCAATAACTAGATAGTTACTTAGCTGGGATAAATGATGGAAGCCGATCCCGCATGGACGTATCGAACATATGTTCGATATACTGTGAGGGTGGGCTGGTCGCAGGGTCCGCCGACCTGGGCGGAAATGGAACGGGTGCTCGACGGGCGCCTCAATCCCCATGCCCCACCGGGTGATGGTGGGGACGGTCCCGCATGGAGCCGAAAGCGTCCGCCCTACAAGCCGCCGCCGCAGGAGCGTGGGCGCTCGGGGGTGCCGTATGCGGAGCTGCACGCGCACTCGGCATTCAGCTTTCTCGACGGTGCCAGCCTGCCGGAGGAGATGGCGCAGGAGGCCGCGCGCCTGGATCTCAAGGCGCTGGCCATCACCGATCACGACGGTTTCTATGGGGTCGTCCGTTTCGCGGAAGCCGCCAAGGAACTCGGCCTGCCCACAGTGTTCGGCGCGGAACTATCCCTGGGTGGGCAGGGCAATACGGAGGATTCGGTACATCTGCTGGTGCTGGCCCGCGGACAGGAGGGGTACCGGCGGTTGTCGCGGCAGATGGCCGCCGCGCACTTATCGGGCGGAACACCTAAAGATCGAAAGGGTAAGCCGTGCTATGACCTTGACGCGCTCACCGAGGCCGCCGCAGGGCATTGGCACATTCTGACCGGGTGTCGCAAGGGGCATGTACGCCGGGCTCTGGCCGCCGGCGGTCCCGCTGCCGCCGAGAAGGCGCTGGCCGATCTGGTGGATCGATTCGGTGCCGATCGGGTCAGCATCGAACTCAGCAGGCATGGCCACCCGGACGACGATGAACGCAACGCCGAGCTGGCCGCGCTGGCCCCGGGCTTGGGTGTCGGCGTCATCGCCACCACGGCAGCACATTTCGCCACACCCAAGAGTGGGCGGCTGGCCATGGCGATGGCGGCGGTGCGGGCGCGCAAGAGCCTCGATGACGCGGCAGGCTGGCTGGATCCAGTGGGTGGGGCGCATCTGCGTTCCGGGGATGAGATGGCGCGGCTGTTTTCGCACTGCCCGGAGGTGGTGACGGCAGCCGCCGAGCTGGGGGAGGCGTGCGCCTTCGACCTGCGGCTCATCGCCCCGCAGTTGCCGCCGTTCGACGTCCCGTCCGGTCACACCGAGGACAGCTGGCTGCGGCATCTGGCCCTGGAAGGTGCCGAGCGTCGATACGGCCCCCGGCCCGGCGCGCAGAAGGCCTACGCTCAAATCGAGCGTGAGCTGGAAATCATTGCGCAGCTGAATTTTCCGGGCTATTTCCTGGTGGTGCACGACATCACCCAGTTCTGCCGTCGCAGCAATATTTTGTGCCAAGGTCGTGGTTCGGCGGCCAATTCGGCGGTCTGCTACGCCCTCGGGGTTACCAATGTCGATCCGGTGGCCAATGGTCTGCTATTTGAGCGGTTCCTGTCGCCGGCCCGTGATGGGCCGCCGGACATCGATATCGATATCGAATCGGACGAACGGGAACAGGCCATCCAGTACGTCTACAACAAGTACGGTCGCGAGTACGCGGCGCAGGTGGCCAATGTGATCACCTATCGTGGTCGGATGGCCGTGCGGGACATGGCCAAAGCGCTCGGCTTCGCGCAGGGGCAGCAGGATGCCTGGAGCAAGCAGATGGGGCATTGGGGCGGTCTGGCCGATGCGGCGGAGGTCGACGGCATACCGGCGCAGGTGATCCAACTGGCTCAGCAGATCAAGAATTTCCCCCGCCACATGGGCATCCACTCCGGCGGCATGGTCATCTGCGATCGGCCGCTGGCCGATGTGGTGCCTGTCGAATGGGCGCGCATGGAAAATCGCAGTGTGTTGCAGTGGGATAAAGATGATTGTGCGGCAGTGGGTTTGGTGAAGTTTGATCTCCTGGGGCTGGGCATGCTCTCGGCGCTGCACTATTGCATCGACCTGGTCCGTGAGCACAAGGGCATCGATGTCGACTTGGCTCATATCGATCTGAAGGAGCGGGCGGTCTACGAGATGCTGGCCCGCGCCGATTCGGTGGGGGTGTTTCAGGTGGAGTCGCGTGCTCAGATGGCCACGCTGCCCCGGCTGAAACCCAAGTGTTTCTACGACCTGGTGGTGGAGGTGGCCTTGATCCGTCCCGGGCCCATCCAGGGGGGCTCGGTGCATCCATATATCCGGCGGTACAACAAGATCGACAAAAATTGGCAGCACGACCATCCCTCCATGGCGGCCGCACTCGACAAGACGCTGGGGGTGCCGCTGTTTCAGGAACAGCTGATGCAGCTGGCCGTCGATGTCGCTGGGTTCAGCCCCGCCGAATCAGACCAGCTGCGCCGGGCCATGGGCTCCAAACGGTCGCCGGAACGGATGGAACGGTTGCGCAGCAGGTTCTACGAGGGCATGCGGAACCTGCACGGCATCACCGGCGAGCTGGCGGACCGGATCTACGAAAAGCTCTACGCCTTTGCCAATTTCGGCTTTCCGGAAAGCCATGCGCAAAGCTTCGCCTCGCTGGTGTTCTATTCGTCCTGGTTCAAGCTGCATCACCCCGCCGCGTTCTGTGCGGCGCTGCTGCGCGCGCAGCCCATGGGCTTCTACTCGCCGCAATCCTTGGTGGCCGATGCGCGTCGGCACGGTGTCACCGTGCACGGGCCCGACGTGAATGCCAGCCTGTCCTACGCGACGTTGGAGAATGCGGGCCTGGAGGTGCGGATCGGCCTGGGCGCCGTCCGCCATATTGGCGACGAGCTAGCGCAGGTCATTGTCGAGGAGCGAAAAGCGCACGGCTCATTTGCCTCTCTGCTCGACCTGACCGGCCGCATCCAGCTGACCACGGCGCAGGTCGAGGCGCTGGCGACGGCGGGTGCGTTGGGTTGCTTCGACATGTCCCGGCGTGAGGCGCTGTGGGTGGCGGGCGCTGCCGCCGCCCAGCGACCCGACCGATTGCCCGGTGTCGGAGTGTCGTCGCGTATCCCAGTGCTTCCGGCGATGGGGGAGGTGACGCAGGCTGCCGCCGATGTGTGGGCCACCGGAGTCTCACCGGACAGCTACCCCACCCAATTCCTGCGCAAGCACCTCGACGAGTTGGGGGTCATTCCGGCCAAGGGGCTCCTCGATGTGCCCGATGGGTCACGAGTGTTGGTGGCGGGAGCGGTCACTCATCGGCAACGGCCGGCCACGGCGGCCGGGGTGACGTTCATCAACTTGGAAGACGAGACGGGCATGGTGAACGTGGTGTGCTCGGTGGGGCTGTGGTCGCGCCATCGCAAGCTGGCGGTGACCGCGCAGGCGCTGATCATCCGTGGTCAGGTGCAAAACGCCAGTGGCGCTGTTTCCGTGGTGGCCGATCAGCTGCGACCGCTGGATCTTCAGGTCCGCTCCACCTCGAGAGACTTTCGTTAGACACTGCCCACGAAGCCGTGCTGACGCCAGGCCTCGTACGCGGCGATGGCGGCGGCATTGGACAGGTTCAACGACCTGCGCCCTGGCAACAGCGGGATGCGTACCTTTTCGGTGACATGCGGGTCGGCGAGCACCTCGGCGTCCAGGCCGGTGGGTTCCGGACCGAACAACAGCACATCGCCCGGCTGGTAGGCGATATCGGTGTAGGTGACGCTGGCATGCGCGGTGAAGGCATACACCCGTTGGGGTTTCAGGGATTCCCAGGCGGCGGACAGACTCTCGTGAACCGTCACCGACGCCATGTCGTGATAGTCCAGGCCGGCGCGGCGCACCTTGGCTTCGGACAGATCGAACAGTGGCCGCACCAGATGCAACTCGCACCCGGTGCCTGCCACCATCCGGATCGCGTTCCCGGTGTTGGGAGCGATCCGGGGCTCGTGGAAAAGCACGGAGAACATCTCACCATTATGGTTTAGAGGCGATGAGGTCTATCCGCGGAAGCGATGGAGAACAGTTTGTGGCGCTTGTGATCACCCCGGCAGATTTCCAGAATGCCGCGCTACTGGCGTTCTTGCAGGCTCACTTGGACGACATGGCGCCGACAGCACCCCCAGAGAGTCGGCATGCCTTGGACGCTGCGGGTCTCCAGAAACCTGGAATCAGAATGTGGGTTGCCTCCGAAGAACAAAACCTCGTCGGAACCGTTGCGCTAGCAAGAATCTCGGTGTGGCATGAAGAACTCAAGAGCATGCGCACAGATCCGCGGCGCCGAGGCTTGGGTGTCGCCTCGACGCTGCTCACGCACGCCCTCGATGACGCGAAGAGTCGGGGAGTGCGCAGAATTTCATTGGAGACCGGAAGCATGGAATTTTTCGCCCCCGCGCGGGATCTCTACCGTAAACACGGGTTCGTTGCGTGTGGCCCCTTCGGCAGCTATGCCGAAGACCCGCACAGCACCTTCATGACACTGGACATCCAGTAGCGCAGGATTGCCCGGAGCGGCACAGAGTCGTGACGTGTTCAGCGGAATATGTTCGCCGGCTAATGAATTCAGAACTCTGAACATGGATCAGGCTAGCTGTAGGGGCATGCGGTGACGATCTTCCCGTCCGTCAAACCCTTCGCGTTCATCGTTTCGAGCATCCCGGGTAGGGCGCCATCTCCCTTTCCCGAGAACAGTGCCCAGGTCTCGCCCTGCAGATGGCTTTGGCTCAATGCCGTACCCACGTCGCAGCTTGCCTTTCGTTTGGCGGTGGTATCGCCATTGACCGCCTGAAATTGCCACGTATGCGCCCTCTCCTGATACGAGCACAGCAGAAAATCGAGTGCGGGTACGCAGCTGAATCCGTTCGATGCCAGCCATGTACCGAGGTCGCTGTTGCTGGAGAACTTGACGGGATCGGCATAACTGACTGGGGCGCAGCCTATGAGCGTGGCCAGCATAACCAGGAAAGCTCGCACAGTTCCCTCCTCAATCCCGACGCGATGAGCGCACTGTACTTCGGGGAACAGGATTCGAAAGACGAACCACAGTATCCGTGCTCGCGGCGATGAGGCACGATGGAGCTATGGGCAGCCCGGCCGCATACGAGTGCGGGACCCCCGGCGACGCGGCGTGGGAGTCGGTGAGCCGACCGCCCGACGCGGCGTTGGCCGGGATTGCGCATGGATACACGGAGTTTCGCGAGTATTCCGACAAACCCGTCGACCGCCGCGAGGTCGCCGGTGTCGACCCGGTGCTCATCGTGGAATTCGGTGATCCACTGCTTGTTACCGATGCCGCGGACACGCGGTCCACACGGATGTGGCAGTCGTTCGGCGCCGGCGCGTGTCAGGGACCCACCGCTACCCTGCATCAGGGCATGCAGCACTGCCTTGAGGTGCGGTTGACGCCGCTGGGGATGTACCGGATCACCGGGCTGCCGATGAATGACATCAGTAATCGCGCGGTTGGCCTGGACGACTTGTTTGGCAACGAGGGTCGCCACCTGGCCGAACGCCTTGCCGCTGAGCCCGATTGGGCCCGTCGATTCGACCTGTTGGATGCGATGTTGGTACGCGCGGCGGGAAATGGCCCAGAGCCCGACCCCGAGGTGGCCTGGGCGTGGCGCCTGCTGAGTCAAACCCACGGGACCGCCTCTGTGGGTGAGATTGTGGCCGAGACCGGTTGGAGTCGTGCTCGATTGGCGAGTCGCTTCCGTAGCCAGGTCGGCCTGACTCCCAAGTCCGCCGCACGTGTGCTTCGCTTTGGCAGGGCGATGGCGCTGCTGACCGCACCGGGGCACCGATCGCTCGCCTCAATCGCTGTGGCGTGTGGCTACTTCGATCAAGCGCATTTCAATCGGGATTTCAGGATGTTCGCGGGGTGCGCGCCGGGAGAGTTGACCGCGCTGCGATACGAGGACCTGCCCGGCATACACGATCCGGGCATTCGCGGAACATTTGTACAAGACGAGGGGGAATCGCGGGCCTAGCGTCGCTGCCGTCACGTTAAACGGCGGAGAGGAATTCACGATGACTGGCCAACCGACTTTTTTTGAGATCGGCGTGCCCGATGCGGTACGCGCACAGAAGTTCTATCAGGGACTGCTGGGCTGGACGCCCCATGCGATGGGCGAGAGTGGGCAGGCCTGGCTCGAGACGGGCGGCATCAACGGCGGACTGCACAATGACGATGAAGACCGCCGGATAGACATATTCTTCGGCGTCGCGGACATCGAAGCAGCCGTCCGGACCGTTCGCGAACTCGGCGGTGCGGCGGAGGATCCTGGACCGGAGGAACCGGGCTTTGGGCGCTTCGCTTTCTGCACCGACGATCAAGGCGTGCGATTTGGGCTGCATCAGCCCTCGAGCAGCTTCGTCTAAGCGGTGTCACTCGTCGCGGAGATAATGGCAGTCATGGCCGAGCATTGGACAGACCGCGAAATCACCGCAGAGACCTTCTACGACGAGGACTTTCGTGAACTGCGTACCGAGCGCGTGGTTTTCACCGAATGTGATTTCAGCGGTGCCAACCTCACCGAGTCGCTGCACATCGGCTCGGCCTTCCGGAACTGCACCTTCCGCCGCACCTCCCTGTGGCATTCGGAGTTCCGGCAGTGCAGCCTGCTCGGCTCCACCTTCACCGACTGCCGGGTGCGTCCGTCGAAGTTCACCGAATCCGATTTCACGCTGTCCTCGCTCGCGGGGCTCGATCTGCGTGAGATGGATCTGTCGGACTGTCGTTTTCGCGAGGCCAACCTGGTGGGCACCGATATGCGTAAGGCCAATCTGCATGGTGCCGACTTCACCGGCGCCCGCACCCAGAACCTCAAACTCGATGGGGCCGACCTGCGTGGTGCGCGCATCGACCCGACGTTGTGGACCACCGCCACCCTGGTCGGCGCCAAAGTCGATCTGCCCCAGGCCGTCGCCTATGCGGCCGCGCACGGGTTGGACGTGCACGGGGGCTAAACCTCGCGTCGAGTGTGAGGGGTAGGGCGCGATTTCCGCCGAGTGTGCGCACTAGCGCTCACACTCGGCGGGAAGGCGGGGAGGGTCAGGCCTTCAGGCGGATGCGCCAGCGCACGAACCCGGCCATCACCAGCGAGAGCAGCGCCAGGATGCCCATGTCGAACAGCCAGGTGCCGGCATCGTGGTTCCACAACTCGTCCTGCGGCCCCACCGGCACCAGCTTGCGCAGATCGCAGGTCGCGGCGGTGGCCGCAAAACCCCAGCGCGACGGGAAGAGGAACGAAAGCTGTTCGAGCCCGGCACGACCCGTCACCGGGATGAGACCACCGCTGAACACGATCTGGGTCATGGTGGCGATCACCAGCATCGGCATCACCTGCTCGGCCGAGGTGGCCAGCGACGACAGCACCAGGCCCAACACCGTGGCCGCGCACGCGGTTGCCGCGACGGCCACCCAGAGCTCAAAGTTCGCGCTGCCCAGTAGCACCGCACCCTGGGTGGGTCCGCCGCGCACGATCACGATGACGGCCGTCATGATCGCCGATTGCACGATGGCAGCACCGCAGTAGGTGATGATCTTGGCGAGCAGATAGGCAGTGGCCGACAGACCCACCGCCTGCTCACGCCGGAAGATCACCCGCTCACCGATCAGGTCGCGGATGGTCAGCGCCAGACCCAGGAAGCTCGCACCGAGGTTCGTCAGCGCCAGCAACAGCCCCGGTTCGTTCGGGTTGTCGGGCAAAGCCACGTTGAAACCGGCACTACCAGGCACCGACAACACCAGGCCCGCAAGGACAAACGGCAGTAGCGCCAAGAAGATGAAGTACCCGCGGTCGGCAAGAATCAGCCGTCCCTGGCGGCGCGCCACCGTGGAGACCTGCCGCAGCAGGCTGGTCTTGGGGGGCTTGCCCAGATCGCCGGGCTTGCTTGCCGCCGTGACCGGTTTGTTCGCGGCGGGGTGCCGCGACAGATAGGCCTGATGCACCCCGTCGGGATCGGCGGCGGCATTGGCGAAGATGTCGGCCCAGTCGGTGGTGCCCATCTCCTGGCCGATGCCACGGGGCGGCCCGCAGTAGGCGGTCTTGCCGCCGGGCGCCAACAGCAGCACCTGGTCGCAGTAGCTCAGGTAGGTCAGTGAGTGGGTAACCACCACGACCACGCGGCCCGCATCGGCGAGCTGGCGCATCAGGCTCATCACCTGACGGTCCAGCGCCGGGTCCAGACCGGAGGTGGGCTCGTCCAGGATCAGCAGCGACGGGCCGGTCAGCAGCTCCATGGCCACCGAGGCCCGCTTGCGCTGCCCACCGGAGAGCTTGTCAACGCGCGTCTCGGCGTGCTTGGTCATCTCGAGTTCCTCGAGAACCCGGGACACCACCTGCTCACGATCTTCCTTGGTGGTATCCGGCGGCAGGCGCAGCTCGGCGGCGTAATGCAGCGCCTGGCTGACGGTCAGCTGCGGGTGCACCACATCGTCCTGCGGCACCATGCCGATGCGGTTTCGCATCACGGCATATTCGGCGTGCACCCCGTGCCCCTCGAAGGACACCTTGCCCGCCGACGGTTGGGTGTTGCCGACGATGAGCCGGGCCAGGGTGGACTTGCCGGCGCCGGAGGGTCCGATCACCGCGGTCAGCGAGCCGGGACCCGCCGAGAAGCTGATGTCGTCGAGCAGCTTCTTGCCGCCCTCGACGACGAAGTCGATGCCTTGCACCTCAAGGCCGCCGACCCGGGTGGCCATCGTCGGCTTGACCAGCGTGCCGTCCTGGACGACCAGGTCGACGTTACCGATGGTGACGGTGTCGCCTTCGCGCAGCGACGACTGCTCCACCTGGACGCCGTTGACGAAGGTGCCGTTGATGGTGTGCAGGTCCTGGATCTCCAGGCCGCCCGCTGTCGGAAGCAACAAGGCGTGGTGGCGCGAGGCCAGCACATCGTTGACGACGATGGTGTTGTCGGGAGCGCGGCCGACGGTGATGGCGCCGGGTGTCGGCTTGGGCGCGCCGCCGATGCCCAGTGCGCGCATCGCCCGTGTCCCGAAGGGCTCAACCGGCTCGCTGGAATAGGAGGCAGGCGCCGGGATGGGTTCCGACGGGTATTGCTGGCGCGGCCGGGTGGGGCCCGAGGTGCTGGGTGTCCCGTAGGTATGGGCGGCCGACGGCGGGGCTCCGTACGGATGCTGCTGACTGGGCGGCTGGCCGTATGCCTGCGGGGCGGACTGGTACCCGCCGGTGGGGTAGTGCTGCTGGGCACTTGAGTACGGCTGGCCGGTGGTGCCGGGCTGCTGAGCGCCGGTGTAGGGCGTCTGCTGTTGGGTGCCCGAGACATACCCGCGCATGGTCGGGGGAGCGATGCCCAGCTGTGTCTCGCTGCCCAGGCCTCCGAGCGCGAAGGTCAGCCGTGGGCCGCCCGGATCGCCCAGGTTGATCACGGTGTCATCGCGCACCTCGACCCAACCGACCTGACGGCCGTTGACGAACATGCCGTTGAGACTGCGTTGGTCCTCGGCGATCCATTTGCCGTCGACAAACCTGATTATCAGGTGGATACGCGACACCAACGGGTGTGTGATGCGTACATCGGCGTGGATATCGCGGCCGATATGAATATCGTGCCCGGGTGCGAACTTTCGCTCGTCACCGTCGAATGCCACCGTGAGAGTGGGTGCTTCCCGACCAGTCATCGCTACCGACTGTATCGGTTCACAGCCAGTGGTCAGTCTTCCCGCGCCGGATGCTCACGGGCGCGGGAAGACCGGTGCGCTCGTGCGCAGCGTCAATTGGCGACCGTAAATCGCTCGCGCCGGTGTGCCGGGTGTTCGAGTTCGTCGGCTACCGCGACCGCGAAATCTTCGGCCGAGATGCGCTGGCCCGCCGGGGAGTCACCTGCGACGCGGTAGGAACCCGTGCGCTCTCCCGGCTCGATAAGCGGCGCCGGGGAGAGGTACACCCAGTCCACGTCTTGTCCGGTCCGCTCGAGTATCTCCAGCGCGGCACCCTGAGTCAGCGCCTCGGCGCGGTATGCCTCCGGGAACTCCGGGGAGTCGACCAGGCGTATTCCGTTGACGCGGAGCGTTCCCGCGCCGCCGACGACGAACAGCCGGGTGCCGCGCAGGTTTGCGGCGGCTGTGCTGATCGCGTCGATGAATTCGCTGTGTGGTTCACCGGAACGGCTTGGTCCGATCGCGGAGACAACAGCGTCATGCTCGGCGGCGGCTGTCGCCACGAGAGTGCTGTCGGAGAGTGTCCCGGGTTGGGCGTCGTCACTACCGCGGCGGCTGTATCCGGTCACCTCGTGTCCGCGTCCGCGTAGCTCGGCGGCGATGCGCGAGCCGACCATTCCGGTTGCGCCGAATATTGCGATCTTCATGGGGCTAGTCCCTTCTTCGATTCGTGCGAACGCCCCGACGGTATCCAGTGGTAACTTGGTACCTCAAAGTAACTAATGGAGTTTTCGATGTCTGCCTCGTCACAGCCCATGGATGACTGGTTGGGAAATCTGTTCGACACGGAATGCCCCACCCGGATCGTGTTGGACAGAGTCGGGGACAAGTGGACAGTCCTGGTGGTCGCGGCCCTTGCCGACGGACCCTTGCGGTTCACTGTCCTGCGCGATCGCGTCGGCGGCGTAACCGGCAAGGTGCTCACGTCCACGCTGCGCTCGATGCTCCGCGACGGCTTGGTGACGCGGATGGCTTATGCCACCGTCCCGCCGACAGTGGAATACCAGCTGACCGAGTTGGGCGTTTCGCTTCGCGAGCCCATCGACCACCTGCGGGCGTGGGCTGAGCGCAATGTGGCGCGCATCGTGCGCAACCGGGAAGCCCATGATGGAGCCTTGTCGTCGACGGACGTAACCATCGGGTGACTACGCCCTGGTGCGCGTGAAGTTCAGAGGTTGTGCAATAAGACGAGCGTCCTGATGAGGACGAGCGCGCACAGCGCCGGCCAGTACCAAATGTGCCAGTGACACAAGTGCCCGATGCCCATCGCAACGGCCGCGGCCACGCACGTGACCGCGGTCAGTAACGACCAGACGAATAACGCGGCGGCGGCATCGGCCTGATCGGGGACGGCGCCACTGAATGCCAGCGGAAAGATCGCGGTGAACGTGACGATTCCTGCCGCCACGCTGACCAGCAGCCAGAGCAGCCAGCTGGCGATGGACTCCGCGGTCCCCGGTTTCCGGCCCGCGGCCGCTGTCGTCATGACAGCGATGCTAGGTGAGCACGCAATGAGTTTTGCTGAAAATTGTTGCCATGCATTGATTGCAGTGGGTGCACCGCGAATGCGTCTGCCGGTCGGCCGCCACCCGATTCACCAGATCCGGATCGGCGAGCAACGCGCGGCCCATGGCCACAAAATCGAAGCCCTCGGCCATGGCCAGGTCCATCGACTCGCCGCCGGCGATGCCGCCCAAGAGAATCAGCGGCATGTCCAGCTCGGCGCGGAATCGGCGGGCATCGTCCAGCAGAAAGGCGTCGCGGTAGGGATAGGACCGGAAGAACTTCTTTCCCGTCAGCCGTACGCCCCACCCCATGGGCTTGGGGAAGCCCTGGGCGAGCTCGCGGATTGGAACGTCGCCGCGGAACAAGTACATGGGATTGACCAGGGAGCTGCCCGCGGTCAGCTCCAGGGCATCGAGCCCACCGTCCTCTTGCAGCCATTTGGCCGTCTGCAGGGATTCCTCGATGGGAATGCCGCCGCGGATGCCGTCGGTCATGGTCAGCTTCGCGGTGACGGCCAGCCGCCCGCCGGCGACCTTGCGTACCGCCTGCACCACGGCACGGGCCACCTTGGCACGGTTGGCCAGTGAGCCGCCGTACTCGTCGCCGCGCCGATTGAACAGCGGGCTCAGGAATGAGCTCACGAAATATCCGTGACCCAAATGGATTTCGACGGCATCGAAACCTGCCTCGATGGCCAGCCGGGCCGCGTTCGCGTGCGCGGCGATCACACCGTCGATGTCCGAGGCGCTGGCCCGGCGGGCGAATTTCATGCCCAACGGGTTGAAGAACCGGATCGGCGACAGCGCCGGGAATCCGTTGGATCGTGCGTTGGCGACCGGGCCGGCGTGGCCGATCTGTGCCGATACGGCGGCACCGGTGTCGTGGATCGCACTGGTGAGGCGGCGCAGCCCGGGGATGGCTTCTTCGCGCATCCAGACCTGGCCGTATTCGGTGCGTCCCTCGGGGGCGACGGCGCAATACGCGACCGTGGTCATGCCGACCCCGCCGAGTGCGGGTTTGCGGTGATATTCGATGAGATCGTCGGTCACGAAGGCGTCGGGGGAGGCGGCCTCGAACGTGGCGGCCTTGATTGTCCGGTTGCGCAGGGTGATGGGGCCGAGTCGCGCGGGCGCCAACACGTCGGGAACTCCAGCGGCGTCACTGCCCATGGGCGGGACATTACGCCGCGACGACGGGCGACAGATTCTGGATGTGGACTCCTACTTTTCGGCACGCGCGGTGGATGTACGTTCGTCGTATGACCTCCCTGAATTTGTCGGCCGACGAAGTTCTGACCACCACCCGTTCGGTGCGCAAGCGCCTGGATTTCGACAAGCCCGTCGAGCGCGCGGTTGTCGAGGAATGCCTGAATATCGCGCTGCAGGCACCGACCGGTTCCAACCATCAGGGCTGGCACTGGGTGATCGTGGAGGACGCCGGCAAGAAGAAGGCGATCGCCGACATCTACCGCGAGGGCTGGAACAAGTACGCCAAGGGCGCGGGCGCCACCTACGCCGAAGGTGATTCTCGGGCAGAGCGCAAGGCAAAGGTCGTGGATTCGGCCGGCTACCTCGCCGAGAACTTCGAGCGCTCGCCGCTGTTCCTCATTCCCTGCATCGAGGGACGCCTCGACAATCTGCCGGTGGTGGGTGCGGCATCGTCGTGGGGATCGCTGCTCCCCGCGGTGTGGAGCTTCATGCTTGCCGCGCGTAACCGCGGTCTGGGGTCGGCCTGGACGACATTGCACCTGATGGACGACGGTGAGAAGCGCACCGCGGACATCCTGGGTATCCCGTTCGACAAGATCACCCAGGGTGGGCTGTTCCCCATCGCGTACACCGTCGGCACCGACTTCCAGCTCGCCAAGCGTCAGCCGCTCGCCGACGTCCTGCACTGGGACACGTGGTGAGGGGCGATGAGCCGCTTGCGCGAAGAGCTGTAGGCCCAGGAATACTGGGCGTGTGACGGCGACTCGACTTGACGGCAAGGCCACCCGCGATGAGATTTTTGTGGAGCTGGCCACCCGCGCCGCGGCGCTGAAGGCGGCGGGCAAGACACCGGGGCTGGGCACCATCCTGGTGGGTGACGACCCGGGCTCGCACGCCTATGTGCGTGGCAAGCACGCGGACTGCGCCAAGGTGGGCCTCAACTCGATCCGCCGCGATCTGCCCGCCGATATCGACCAGGCCACGCTGTGCGCCACCATCGACGAGCTGAACGCCAACCCGGATTGCACGGGCTACATCGTGCAGCTGCCGTTGCCCAAGCATCTCGACGAGAACGAGGCGCTGGAGCGCATCGATCCCGACAAGGACGCCGACGGGCTGCACCCGACGAACCTGGGGCGGCTGGTACTGGGCAAGGAAGCGCCGCTTCCGTGCACGCCGCGGGGCATCGTCTATCTGCTGCGTCGCTACGACGTCGCACTCGACGGCGCACATGTGGTGGTGATCGGCCGTGGCGTCACGGTGGGGCGTCCCCTGGGGCTGCTGCTCACCCGGCGCTCGGAGAATGCGACAGTCACCCTGTGCCACACCGGAACCCGTGACCTGGCCGCGCTGACCCGGCAGGCCGACATCATCGTGGCCGCCGCCGGCGTGCCGCACATGGTGACCGCCGACATGGTCAAGCCGGGCGCCGCGGTGATCGACGTGGGCGTGAGCCGGGTCGACGACAAGTTGACCGGCGACGTGGCCGAGGATGTCTGGGATGTCGCCGGGTACGTCTCGCCCAACCCCGGTGGGGTCGGGCCGCTGACCCGAGCCTTCTTGCTCACCAACGTGATCGAGCGAGCGGAGCGTTCGTGACCACTACCCGGGACCTGTTCGGCGACGCGTTGGATGCCGTCCGCCGATTTGCCCGTGAACAGTGGCCGATTCTGGTGGTGTCAGCGGTTTTTCTGGTGGCGTTGGGTTTGGTGATCGCCGACCGCTGGCGGCGCGGTGCGTTGGTGGTCGGCATCGCCGTCGGTATCGCGGCGGCGATGCGCCTGGTGCTTACCGACGAGACCGCGGGCCTACTTGCGGTGCGCAGCAAGACCTTTGATGTGGGGGCTCTCGGTGCCGTCGCGGCGGCGATGGTCTACCTTGCGTTGACCATCGATCCGCTGGGTACCGGCTAGGGCGCTACTTGAGCAGCTGCACCGACCGCGCGATGGAGTCGGCCTGCTCGCCCAGGAACTGCTCGGACGGTTCGCTGTTGGCGCCGACCACATTGGTGGTGGCGATCTGCCAACGCTGATCGCCTTGCCCCACGAAGGCCACGTAGATCTTTGGCGTGGCGGCTACCGGTGGCTTGCCCTCGGCGGCCGGTGGCTTCTCCAGCTCCAGGCTGGCCGAGGCGCCGGGCAGATTGGGGCCATCCCATGAGTCTCGTTTGTCCGCAGTGACTTTCGACTTGCGGGTCTTGACGAAGTCGCTCACCGCGTCGGCGTTGGATGCGGCCAGCCAGCCCTTCACCTCGGGGGCGTCATCGGACGGTGCCAGCTTGCGGATCCGCACGTACTGGGCCAGCTCCGATGATTCCCACTTCGGCCGGACCTGGTAGGTGACCAGTCCCTTGTTGTTGTGCACCCCGTCGGCGAAGGACACCCAGTCATTGGGTGTGCTGATGTAGATGCCCAGGTCGGGGATGAACTGGCGGGTATGCCGCTCGGCAGGCGCACTGCTCGAGGTGGGCTCGGACGCACTCGGAGCCTCGGAGGGTGACCCGTTGGAGCCACAGCTGGCGAGTGCCGGGGTCAGGAGCGTGGTGGTGACAAAGAGGGCTGCCAGCAGGCGGCGATCCGTATGCACGGGTACACCGTAGCGGCACCGGGGCGCGCGCGTCTTGGGAAGAACCCTGTGAATTGAGGCACCCGTTCAGTGATTCAGGGTCGCCCGGATGCTCACCGTCACGTAGGGCAGCGCAAGACCCGTCGACTGTGCCAGCGCGGGATGGGTGGCAAGCAGCTCGCGAACCTGCTGCAGGGTCTTCTTCCGGGCGGCCTCGGGGGCGGTGATGCAGTAGCTGCGTGAGGCCACCATATCTAGAAGTGCTTGCGGGGTAAGGTAACTCGTCCACTCCACCTGGTGGCGCTCTTGCGCTGTGAACGGTGCGGGAAGCTCCTGGATGTCGGCCGAGTCCGACGCGTTCTCATGGCCGATGATGTGCCCCAGGTCCGACACCCAGCCCAGGCGTTCGTCGCGCACATTCCACACCAGGCCCAGTCGCCCGCCCGGGCGGAGTACTCGTGCCACCTCGGGGATGGCGCGCTCGGGGTCCACCCAATGCCAGGCCTGCGCCACCAGCACGGCATCCACGCTGTTGTCGGGCAGTGGAATCTCTTCGGCGGTGCCCAGTAGCGCGGGGGTATCGGGCAGCGAATTGCTCAGCACCTCAAGCATTTCGGCGAGGGGATCGACCGCGACGACATTGAGTCCGCGCTCCACCAGGCGGGTGGTCAGCTTGCCGGTGCCTGCGCCCAGATCCAGGACATCGTGCGCTCCGGGCGGCAGCAGCCAATCGATTGCCTCGGGTGGATACGAGGGCCGGCCTCGTTCGTAGGCGGCTGCCTGCGAACCGAACGACAGCGATGGTTCTGCTTGTGCGTCCGGCATTCGCGCTCCCTCTGGTCCGGTGTTTACGAAGCCTGTGTTGCCTTGGCCAGTGCGAGCGTCTCCCGCACCAGCTCGCTCACCGCATCGAACTCGATGAGGAACGCGTCATGGCCGTGCACAGACTCAACCACCCGCAAGCCGGTACAACCCGGCAGCAGGTCCGCTAATTCCTCCTGCAGTCGCAACGGGTACAGCCGATCGGAGGTGATGCCGCCGACCACGACGGGGACCGGGCAGCTCTTCAACGCCTTCTCGACGCCTCCACGGCCGCGGCCCACATCGTGGCGGTTGAGCGATTCGGTCAGGATGACGTAGCTGCCCGCGTCGAAGCGCCGAATGAACTTGTTGCCCTGATGTTCCAGGTAGCTCTGCACCGCGTACCGGCCGTCCGCCCAGGGGTCCTCGGGTCCGTCCGGGCCGACCTGCGGGCTGTTGCCGAACCGGGTGTCCAGCTCGACCTCGCCGCGATAGGTCAGGTGTGCGATGCGCCGGGCCAGATTCAGGCCGTTAACGGGGCTGCGTCCACTGCCGTGATAGTCACCGCCCTGCCAGTCCGGGTCGGCCTGGATCGCGGCGATCTGCGTGCTCTGCGTGCCGATCTGGTCGCCGGTTGCCCTCGCGCCGACCGCCAGCACCAGCGCCGCACGTACCGAATCCGGGTGCGTCACGGCCCATTCCAGTGCGCGTGCGCCACCCATCGATCCACCGACGACGGCGGCCACCTCGGTGATACCCAGTTGCGCAAGTGCGGCGACATCGGCGTGCACCTGGTCGCGCACCGATACCTCGGGGAATCGTGAACCCCACGGCTTGCCGTCAGCGGCGAGTGACGTGGGGCCGGTGGTGCCCCGGCAACCGCCCAGGACGTTGGTGGCGACGGCACACCAATGGTTGGTGTCGATGGCCGCGCCCGGGCCGATGATGCCCTCCCACCACCCGCCGGTGATGTGCTCGGGTCCGGCGGGCCCCACCACGTGAGAATCGGCGGTGAGCGCATGGCAGACGAAGACCACGTTGTCGCGGCGGGGCGAGAGCTCTCCCCAGCTCTGCACCGCGACGGTCACGTCGTCGATCACGGCACCGCTTTCCAGCGTCACCGAACCGATTGGCACATAGGCGATCTCATCGCCCTGGGGCAGGGCAATGCCGGGCGCCGGCAGCTGCTGGCCGGCGGATGAGCCGCTTGCGCGAAGATCGTCGGTCAAGGTCACGATGATGCCACCGCCGCGGGTTGTTTGAGCCGGCGCACGGCCGCGAATCCGGACTCCAGGTCGGCCAGGATGTCGTCGATGCCCTCGATGCCGACGGCCAACCGGACCAGTCCCGGTGTGACGCCCGAGGCCGCCTGCTCGGTGGGCGAAAGCTGTCCGTGCGTGGTGGTGGCGGGGTGGATGACCAGGGAGCGCACATCGCCGATGTTGGCCACCTGGCTGTGCAGGGTCAGCGAATCGATGAAGGTGGTCGCCGCCTCGACGCCGCCGTCCAGTTCGAAAGCGAGCACGGCACCGGCACCCTTGGGGGCCAGGGCCTGCGCGCGCTCGTACCAGGGCGACGTGGGCAGCCCGGCGTAGTTGACGCGGGTGACTTCCGGCTGGCTGACCAGGAACTCGGCCACCCGCTGTGCGTTCGCGACGTGCCGCTCCACGCGCAGGCTCAATGTTTCCAGGCCCTGGGCGATGAGGAAGGCGTTGAACGGTGAGATGGCCGGACCGAGATCGCGCAGTAGCTGCACACGTGCCTTGAGGGCATAGGCGGGCGCGCCCAGGTCGGCGAACACCACCCCGTGGTAGCTCGGATCCGGGGTGGTGAACCCGGGATGACGCCCCTGGGTCCAGTCGAACGTGCCGCCGTCGATGATCACGCCACCGATGGCATTGCCGTGTCCGCCAAGGTATTTGGTGGCCGAGTGCACCACTACGTCGGCCCCGTGCGCCAGCGGCTGAATCAGGTACGGCGTGGCGACGGTGTTGTCGACGATCAGGGGGATACCTGCCGCGTGCGCGATCTCGGACAGGCCCGCGATATCGAGAATGTCGTTCTGCGGGTTGGAGATCGACTCGGCGAACAGCGCCTTGGTGTCCGGGGTGATGGCCTTGCGCCACGACTCCAGATCGTCGGGGTCGTCGACGAAGGTGGTCGAGATGCCCAGGCGCGGCAGGGTGTAGTGCAGCAGGTTGTAGGTGCCGCCGTACAGCCGGGGGCTGGACACGATGTTGTCGCCGGCCTGCGCGATGTTCACGATCGCCAGGGTCGCCGCGGCCTGCCCGGATGCCAGCAGCAGCGCCGCCACCCCGCCTTCCAGGGCGGCGATGCGCTGCTCGACAACGTCCTGGGTGGGGTTGCCGATGCGGGTGTAGATGTTGCCTTCTTCGGACAATCCGAAGAGCGCGGCGGCGTGCGCGGTGTCATTGAAGACGTAAGAGGTGGTCTGGTAGATCGGCAGGGCCCGGGCGTTGGTCGCCGTGTCGGCGGACTGGCCCGCGTGGATCTGCTTGGTCTCGAAGGTCCACTGGGCGGTGCGGTCGATATCGGTCATGGAGCTCTCCTGGGAGTGGTCGGGTAGGGAGGTCAGGGCTGGGGGCAACAGTGACAGTGCTGATGAGCCGCTGGCGCGAAGAACAACCGGAACCGACAACAGGAACGCAGGGACCTACCCCCGGGTGACAAATACTCCATCGGGCCAACCTGTCTTCTCGGGGCCCGCCATCGGACCCGCGCTTGCCGTGTGGCCGACCGTTCCGTCATCAACCTCTGACAGCCAGTCGGCTACTCAACCTGGTCATCACCCGGGGCACCCCACCGCGGTTGGAGGGTTGCCGACCAGCGAGCCGGGGCTTGACGCTGGTACTCATGACCGATTAGCAGCGTATCTCAATTCACCGAATGGTTGCCACCAGGTAGTCCAAGCACGTATGGGAGCGCGATCACAGGCCGTCCGCCCGCCTAGGCTCGGAGCCGACGTGATACTGAATAGGAGCCCGTGTGACCCACGGGGTACCTGAGATTTTGACCGACCAACAAGTCCGATCAACGATGCCGGGAGTGACCATGAGTGCGCAGCAGCCGACCATCATCTACACGCTGACAGACGAGGCGCCGCTGCTCGCGACGTACTCCTTCTTGCCGATCATCCGGGCATTCGCCGGACCGGCCGGTATCGATGTCCAAACCAGTGACATCTCGGTCGCGGCGCGCATCCTCGCCGAGTTCGCCGAATACCTCCCCGAAGACCAGCAGGTTCCGGACAACCTGGCCGAGTTGGGCCGGCTGACGCAGCTGCCCGAGACCAACATCATCAAGCTGCCCAACATCAGCGCATCGGTGCCGCAACTGCTCGCCGCCATCAAGGAACTGCAGGGCAAGGGCTACAAGCTGCCCGACTACCCCGGTGACCCCAAGAACGACGAAGAGCAGGCGATCAAGGCCCGTTACACCAAGTGTCTCGGCAGTGCCGTGAATCCTGTTCTGCGCGAAGGAAACTCGGATCGGCGCGCGCCGAAGGCCGTCAAGGAATACGCCCGCAAGCACCCGCACAGCATGGGGAAGTGGTCGCAGGCCTCGCGTACTCACGTCGCCACCATGAAGGAGGGCGATTTCTACCACGGTGAGAAGTCGCTGACGCTGGACCGCGACCGCAAGGTCAAGATGGTGCTGACCACCAAGAGCGGCGAGACCGTCGTGCTCAAGCCCGAGGTCAAGCTGGGCGAGGGCGACATCATCGACAGCATGTTCATGAGCAAGAAGGCGCTCTGCGACTTCTACGAGGAGCAGATCGAGGACGCCTACAAGACCGGCGTGATGCTGTCCCTGCACGTCAAGGCCACCATGATGCGGGTCAGCCACCCGATCGTGTTCGGCCACGCGGTCAAGATCTTCTACAAGGACGCCTTCGCCAAGCATCAGGAGCTGTTCGACGAGCTGGGCGTCAACGTCAACAACGGCATGTCCGACCTGTACAGCAAGATCGAGGCGCTGCCCGCGTCGCAGCACGAGGAGATCATCCGCGACCTGCACGCCTGCCATGAGCACCGTCCCGAGCTGGCGATGGTGGACTCGGCCAAGGGCATCTCGAACTTCCACTCGCCCAGCGACGTGATCGTCGACGCCTCGATGCCCGCCATGATCCGCGCAGGCGGCAAGATGTACGGCGCCGACGGCAAGCTCAAGGACACCAAGGCCGTCAACCCGGAGTCGACCTTCTCCCGGATTTACCAGGAGATGATCAATTTCGTGAAGACCCACGGCCAGTTCGATCCCCGGACTATGGGCACCGTGCCCAACGTCGGCCTGATGGCGCAGAAGGCCGAGGAGTACGGCAGCCACGACAAGACCTTCGAGATCACCGAGGCGGGTGTCGCCGACGTCGTCGACATCGAGACCGGTGAGGTGCTGCTGACCCAGAACGTCGAAGAGGGCGACATCTGGCGCATGCCGGTCGTTCGCGACGCGGCGATCAAGGACTGGGTGAAGCTGGCCGTCACGCGTGCCCGCGAGTCGGGGATGACCGTGGTGTTCTGGCTGGACACCGAGCGCCCGCACGAGAACGAGCTGCGCAAGAAGGTCAAGGCCTACCTCAAGGACCACGACACCGAGGGCCTGGAGATCCAGATCATGCCGCAGGTATGGGCGATCCGGTACACCATGGAGCGGGTCATCCGCGGGCTCGACACCATCTCGGCGACCGGCAACATCCTGCGTGACTACCTGACCGACCTTTTCCCGATCCTGGAGCTGGGCACCAGCGCCAAGATGCTGTCCATCGTGCCGCTGATGGCCGGCGGTGGACTGTACGAGACGGGTGCCGGCGGTTCGGCACCTAAGCACGTCAGCCAGCTGGTCGAGGAGAACCACCTGCGGTGGGATTCGCTCGGTGAGTTCCTGGCGCTGGCGGTCAGCCTCGAAGACCTGGGCATCAAGACCGGAAACGCCCGGGCCAAGATCCTGGCCACCACGCTGGATGCCGCGACCGGGAAGCTGCTGGAGAACGACAAGAGCCCGTCACGCAAGGCCGGCGAGCTGGACAACCGCGGCAGCCAGTTCTACCTGGCGTTGTACTGGGCGGCCGAGCTGGCCGCGCAGACCGAGGACGTGGAGCTGGCCGAGCTGTTCGCGCCGCTGGCCAAGCAGCTGGTCGAGAACGAGGACGAGATCGTCGCCGAGCTCGCGGCCGTGCAGGGCAGCCCCGCCGATATCGGCGGCTACTACGCGCCGGACCCCGAGAAGACCGCCGCGGTGATGCGCCCGAGTGCGACCTTCAACAGCGTCCTGGCATCCGTCGTCGAAGCCTAAGTCCTTACAGCGCCGACAGGCCGCGTTCTGACGCGTTTCCCGAGAGGGATGCGCAGAACGCGGCGTGTCGGCGTTTACGGGGTGACTAGCCGGCGTCGGAGGCCGCACCGCGCTTGGCGGCGACGAGCGGATCGATCAGGTCGGTGATCACTTCGGTGACCTGACCCGGCGCCTCGAGCATGGGCACATGTCCCATGCCCGCCAAGGTGATCCGCCGGGCGCCGGAGGGCAGCCCCTGACCGATCAGCGTGCCGAAGCGGCCGGGAGGCACGATCTCGTCCTTCTCGCAGAGCACCAGCTGCGCGGGCACCGAAATGGTGTTCAGGTTCTGCAGGCCCGGTGCGGGCAGGATCGATGTCAGCGACGCGAAATATGCCGGGCAGTGGGTGATGTCCTCGAAGATGCTGTGGAAGTCCGGCAGGCTCAGCGCCTCGGTCTCCCCGCATAGGGCGCGCGCGGTGGCGAATTTGACGAACGGCAGGCCCGCCGCGCGGCGGCCCAGCAGCCGTGAGAACGCCAGCCAGGGCAGCATGGCCGCGAACTTCACCACGATCTCCGCCTTCAGCGCCGAGTACTTGGTCCAACCGCCGGCGGGAGCGATGGCGGTGACGCTGCGGGCGCGACCACGCTGCGCCAGGCCCAGGGCGATCCAGCCGCCCAGCGAGTTGCCGACCAGATGTGCTGTTTCCCAGCCCTTTTGATCCATGATCTGCTCGAGTTGGTCCAGATAGACATCGACCGACCGCTGTGAGAACGGAGGTAGCTTGGGCATCGGGCCGCCGCCGTTGTGCCCGGGATAGGTCGGGGCGAACACCTCATACCCGGCGTCGGCGAGCTGCTCGGCGACCGTCTCCCAGACCGACTGCGACAGCATGAACGGGTGTAGCAGCAGCACCGGCTCGCCCGCGCCCATCTCGATGGGTGCACGCCGGTTCGACGGCTTCGACAAGATGGCTTCCAGCATGCGGTCCTCCTAGTGCGCCAACCTCTGCGTTGACATTACTGTCTGTTGCGTCAATTTACAGGCCCCTATTTCCGCGCTCGCTCAGGCTCACTCGGGACTGTCACACCACTCGACTATCGTCGGCGACCGATGAGCGCCAAGAAGATCACCGTCACCACCATCAACGTCAACGGCATCCGAGCCGCCGTCAAGGAACGGTCCGCGGAGAACCGTGGACTGCTGCCCTGGCTGGAGCAGACGAGCGCCGACATCGTGTGTCTGCAGGAGGTGCGCGCCGAGGAGGAGCAGCTGCTGGAGGCGCTGGCCCCGGCCCTGGCGGCCGGGTGGCAGGTGGTCAGCGCCGCGTCCAGTGTGAAGGGGCGCAGCGGTGTGGGGATTCTGAGCCGCGTTCCGGCGACCGCGACCAGGGTGGCTTTGGACGCCGACGGCGGCGAATTCGATGAGTCGGGCCGGTATCTGGAGGCCGAGATCGGCGACCTCACCGTGGCGAGCATCTACCTGCCCACCGGTGAGGCGGGCACCGAACGCCAGGAAGAGAAGGAGCGCTTCATGGCGGCGGTGGGTGCCAGGATGGGGAAGTTGGCCGCCAGCGGCCGTGACGCGGTGATCTGTGGCGATTGGAACATCGGCCATACCGAGCGAGATATCAAGGCGTGGAAGGCGAACCAGAAGAAGGCGGGCTTCCTGCCGGAGGAGCGGGCATGGGTGGGCTCGTTGCTGGAAGCCGGCTGGGTCGACAGTTTCCGGCTACTGCATCCGGATGTGGACGGGCCGTACAGCTGGTGGTCGTGGCGCGGCAAGGCCTTCGACAACGATGCCGGATGGCGCATCGACTATCACCTGGCCACCCCCGATCTGGGTCGGCGTGCGCATTCGGCGCGAGTCGAGCGGGCGGAGGCCTACGCACTGCGCTGGTCCGA
This sequence comes from Mycobacteroides immunogenum, assembly GCF_001605725.1. Classification (NCBI taxonomy): domain Bacteria; kingdom Bacillati; phylum Actinomycetota; class Actinomycetes; order Mycobacteriales; family Mycobacteriaceae; genus Mycobacteroides; species Mycobacteroides immunogenum. Next base: position 4,208,589 of record NZ_CP011530.1, on the reverse strand, counting down.
CCATGCGCCGGTGACGGTGGAGTACCGCTAGGTATCCCGCACACCGAGCGGCAGCCAAAATCGCTTTGACCGGGCATGCCAGGATGGACGCACTATGACTGCCGAAACCGCCGCCCGGGGACGCCTGTTCTCCGGCATTCAACCCACCGCCGATTCCCTTCATCTCGGAAATGTGCTGGGTGCGGTGCAGCAGTGGGTGCGGTTGCAGCACGAGTACGAGGCGCTGTTCTGCGTCGTGGACCTGCACGCCATCACCGTCGCGCAGGACCCCGAGGAACTGCGGCGGCGCACCCGCGCGGTGGTCGCGCAGTACGTAGCGCTCGGCGTCGACCCGGCCGTGAGCGCCATCTTCGTACAAAGCCATGTGCCGGCACATGCCGAATTGGCTTGGGTACTGGGCTGTTTGACCGGCTATGGGGAAGCCGCCCGGATGACCCAGTTCAAGGACAAGTCGGCCAAGCAGGGTAACGACGCCACCACGGTGGGCCTGTTCACCTACCCGGTGCTGATGGCCGCCGATATCTTGCTGTACCAGACCAATGTGGTGCCGGTCGGAGACGACCAGCGTCAGCACCTCGAACTGACTCGCGATGTGGCGCAGCGATTCAACGGTCGATACGGCCAGACCTTTGTGCTGCCGGAGACGTTCGTGCCGAAGAACGCGGCCCGCATCTACGACTTGCAAGACCCGACGGTCAAGATGAGCAAGTCGGCCTCTACCCCCGCCGGCCTGATCAATCTGCTCGATGAACCGGCGGCCTCGGCCAAGAAGGTCAAGTCGGCGCAGACCGACAGCGACCGGGAGATCCGGTTCGATCGGGAGGCCAAGCCGGGTGTCTCGAACTTGCTGAGCATTCAGTCCGCCCTCACCGGTGCCGATATCGACGGCCTCGTCGACGGGTACGCCGGGCGCGGCTACGGGGACCTGAAGAAGGACACCGCCGAGGCGCTGGTCGAGTTCGTCACGCCGGTCCGGGATCGGACGAATGAGCTGCTCACCGACACCGCGGCCCTGGACGACATCCTGGCGTCCGGCGCGGCGCGCGCCCAGGAGCTGGCGGAGAAGACTCTCACCGAGGTCTACGACCGGATAGGGTTTGTCCGGCCCGCGAGGTAGCGAACAGCAGAGGCGGTGAGTGGTGGCCGGAGACGATAAGCCTGGGATTCTTGACCGCTATCGCGCACGATTTCCCTGGTTCGACCACATCATGCGCATGCAAGAGCGGTACGGAAAGGTAAACGGCAACTTCTTCGCCGCGGGAATCACCTATTTCACGGTCTTTGCGCTGTTTCCGCTCATGATGGTCGCGTTCGCGGCCATGGGGTTTGTGTTGTCCCGCCGCCCGGACACGATTGCGGAGCTACGCGGCCGCATTAGTGGGGCCATCTCCGGTGAGGTGGGCAACCAGCTAATCAATTTGATGGATACGGCGATTGCTTCGCGCACGAGCCTGGGTATCGCAGGTCTGGCGACCGCGGCCTGGGCCGGGCTGGGCTGGATGGCCAACGTGCGGGCGGCGCTCAGTGCCATGTGGGAGCAGCCCAACGACTCGGAGAACTTCGTCAAGGGCAAGCTGTCGGACCTGCTCGCGCTCGGCTCCACATTCGTGGCGCTCGCACTCACCATCGCGGTGACCGCCGTCGGCGACGAGAAGACGATCCTGCGCGTACTCGGCTGGCTGGGGTTGCATGACGTCACCATCCCGTCGGTGCTGCTCAAAGTGGTGACCATCGGGATAGCGACCGTGTTGTCCTGGGCGTTGTTCACCTGGATGATCGCGCGGCTGCCCAGGGAGCGGCTGCCGTTCTCAAGTTCGGTGCGGGCGGGGCTCATCGCGGCGATCGGTTTCGAGTTGTTCAAGCAGGTTGCCTCGATCTACCTGAGCGTGATCATGCACGGTCCGGCGGGTTCCACGTTCGGGCCGGTGCTCGGCATCATGGTGTTCGCGTACATCACCGCGCGTCTGCTGCTCTACGCCACCGCGTGGGCGGCCACGTCCGACGAGAACCGGCCATATGCCTATGTGCCACCGCCCGAACCCGTGGTCATCACCACGCGGGTCGAGACCGTGGAGCGCCCGTCCAAGCTGGGAGTGATTGCCGCGTTTGGAGCCGGAGTTCTTGGTGCGATCGGTATTTCGTGGCTGGGCCGCGGCGGCGACTAGGCCTGACGGCGATTGAGTGAGCGGGCCGCCAGGATGAGGCCGAACACGATCATCGCGCCGATGATGGTCACACCCACCCGCACCGGAACGCTGTTGACCGCCTCGGCGGGCAGACCCGCGGCCTGTGCCACGGGTGTGTCGTCGGCATGCGGTTTGGTCAACAGCGACGGGTCCGGATCGACAAGCTTGCCGATAGAAGCATCACGCGGCGTGGAGAACCCGTAGTCCAGCAGATGAGCCGCCTGCTCCCAGGGGGCGATCGGCAGGCGAGTGCCGCGCAACATGGTGACCACCAGCCGGCGGCCGTCGCGTTCGGCGGCGCCGACAAAGGTCTGTTGCGCGTCGTCGGTGTATCCGGTCTTGCCGCCGAGCGCGCCGGGGTAGTTGTAGAGCAGCTTGTTGTCGTTCGTCATCTCGTATGCCGGATGGTTGTCGGGCTCACCGGGTTTGGCGGGATGACCGGGGAACGTGGCCTTCGGCTCCGATACCAGATCGGCGAAGGTGGGGTCGGCGAACGCGTATTTGTAGAACAGGCCGAGGTCGTAGGCGGAGGTGCTCATGCCGGGGCCGTCGAGGCCGGACGGGGTGGCCGCGCGGGTGTCCCGTGCGCCGAGTTTCTGCGCCATGTCGTTGATCTTGGCGACGGTCTCGTCCATCCCGCCGAGCTGTACCGCCAGCGCGTGCGCGGCGTCGTTGCCCGAGTTCATCAGCAGGCCGGTCAGTAGCTGCCGGACCGTGTAGGTGCCGCCGACATCGACCCCCACCCGGGTGCCTTCGCTGTTCGCGTCATCCTGGGTACCCACCACCGCTTGGTTGAGGTTCAGGTTGTTGATGGCCTCCATGGCGACCAGCACCTTGATGACACTGGCGGGACGGTGCCGGGCATGAGGGTCCTTGGCGGCCACCACATTGCCGGTGTTCAGATCGGCGATGAGCCACGATTCCGCGGAGACGTCATTGGGTACCGGGCCGGCCCCCTCCGGAGTGATCACATCGCAGCGTCCGAGCATCTCGCCGCCGATGGGCTTGGCCGGTACCGGCAGTGGAGCGGGCGGGTCGCCGCCGGCCTTGGGTACCTCGGAGGTGTCGACGGCGGGCGGGGTCACCACCTTGTAGGGGCAGCCACTGGTGTCGGGCGGCGTGAATCCGGGCTCGGCGCTGGCGAGTGGAGTGCTCAGCGGCAGGGCGGCAACGATCAGCCCGGCGGCGGTGGCAGCGGCAAGACGAGTCGCAGCTGATCGCATGGCCTGGCGGCGCTGTGGCACTGAGGTCCGGGTGGTCATCGCTTCGTCACAGTAAGCGAATGCCACCCTGAACTGGGGGATGTTACGGCTGTGTCGGATGTGACTTACTGGCTTAGCGCCCCGCCGGTGCGATATCGGCCAGGCTGATGTGACCGACGGCGGCCGACCCGATGCAGCCCATCCACAGCCGCCCGCCCGATTCGACGACGCCGGTGACGGTGCGCAGGTCCCGCGACGCGCCGCTGACGTTGGATACCACCTCGCCGGTGTCCGGGTTCACCGCGATGACCCACGGATCGGTGTCCGTCCCCGGCAGCAGGGCATCGGGCAGCTGCCACAGCGCCTTTCGGATGGCGGGCGAGCGAGGGAGTAGCCATTCGGCGAGCGCATTGCGCGGGCTGGCCAGGGTGACCCAGATGCGGCCGTCCGCGCCGGTGCTGATGTTGTCGGGCATGCCCGGGATCTCGTCCAGAATCGGCGTCAGCGTGCCGGCACCCGCGCCGGTGAGCGGATACCGGCTTATCCTGCGGCCGACGGTCTCGGCCACGATCAAGGCGGACTCGTCGGCAGTGAGCGTGACCCCATTGGTGAAGGCCAGTCCGGTGGCGATGGTTGTCACGGTGCCGTCCGGGTCGCGCCGGAACACCCGTCCGGTGGGGCGGCCCTCCAAGATAGCCGCCATGAACTGCTCGAACGGGAAACGCGCCGTCGATTCACTGAAATATATTGTCCCATCCGATGATTCGGTGACATTGGAGCAGAAGATGAGCGGTGGCCCGTCGACCGTGGTGACCACTGGCTCGATATCGCCGGTGGCCGGATCCAGGGCCAGTAGCTTGTCGCGGCTGCATATCAGTAACCGGCCGTCGCGCGCGACGTGCAGGCCCAGGGGCGGATGCTCGGTGGTGGCGACATGCGTGACCTCCGCGCCGTCAGTGCCGCGGGGTGAGATACGAAAGATCCTTCCGTCCGCCACCCCCGCCCAGATGTTTCCCGCGGCATCGGCCACCACGTCTTCGGGGCCGTGCCCGGGCAGCGCCACGATGCTCAGCGGCGGCAGCTGCTGAGCGTTCAGGGAAAGCGCCCGCACTCCGGGCGGTTGCCAGCGGATGGGATCGATCGACGGCTTGGCCATGGGGATGATTATGGCCCCAGCAGATGCTCTCGAATCCGCCAACAGGTGACCACTAACCGATTGATCGTGTACATATCTGAGGTGTGTGGGGGTGGGTTCTTTCGAATGTTCTCGAGATGCCGGATGAGCGATTCCGGGCATGAGCGGCCATCAGCACATCGAGGCGTTGCTCGACATCGGCCGTCCGGCGGACGCGAAGCGTCTTGTCGAAGAGGCGTTGGCGGCCGACCCGGACGATACTCCGCTGCGGATTCTGCTGCTCCGCTGTTTGATCGCCATGGACGACATGGAGACGGCCCTGTCGCTGGTGGACACACTGGGCGCCGAAAATCCGGATTGGGACTGGCTGTACCGGATGCGCGCCGTCGTGCTCATCGGATTGGACAAGCCCATAGCGGCCACGAAGGCCGCCAGGCACGCGGTCGCCCTGGACCCCGAGGACGCCTGGAACCACTACCAGCTGGCCGTCGCACTCAATTCCGCCGCCAGCCGACAGCCCCCGGGCTCCGAAGCCGGTGAGAAGAAAAAAGACGCGGCGCGTAAGGCGGCCGAGCACGCGGTGGCACTGGAGCCGCAGGAACCAGCGCTTCATCGGCTGATCGGCTATCTGCACAGTGAGCCCGAGCATCGCGAGATCCGGGAACGGGCGTGGCGCAAGGCCCTTGAGCTGGATCCGGAAGACACTGCCGCGATGACCGAGCTTGCGGGAGACGAAGCCGTCCGGTCTCTTCGAAGCTCCGGTCTTGACAAGTTGGGTCAAGCGTTGCGCATTGACCCGCAGGGCGCTCCGCATGCCCGCCAGATCGTGGCCGATGCGTTCAAGCGTGCCCTCATGCTTCCGCTGCTGCTCACCGTGCCCAGCGAAATCGCCACCATCGTGTTGGCCCTCGGCTGGGTTCCCGAGACCTGGTGGTCCAGAGCCGTGCCCATTGGATTCGCGGCAGCAAGCCTGATGCTGCTGGCGGAAGCGTTGTTGCGGGTGCGGACCTCGCTCCGCGCGATGGTCATGGGGACGTTGAAACTGACCGGCTGGTTGGTGGCATGGGTTGTGGTCGCCGGCTTGTTGCCGATCCTGTGGTTGGTGACACGCCATTTGATCGTCATGGTTTGTCTGGTGCTGGTACTCATTCCGGGTGGATGCATGGCCGCGGTACTGGCCTGGACCTGGGTCAAGTGGGTGTTCACGCTTGGATGGCGCACCGCGTCGAGCGAGCCGGCGCCGGCGTGGGACGTATATCTGGACAATCAGCTGGGTTCAGCCGGAGGCGCGACATCACAGACGCGGAATCAGAAGTCGCAGAACCGGAATCAGAAGTCGGGGCGGAAAAAGTCCGGAAATTGGCTGGTGTACGCCACGGTCGTCTTCGTCCTTTCGCGGGTTGTTTCCTGTATCGCGCACTCGGGTGACGATCCGTCTCCTCGGCCCCACAGTTCCTATGACGCCGCCCATTTCTCAGCCAGGGATTTCCGGGTCGGTGAGTGCGTCAAGACGGTCGGTGGATATCTCTGGGCGCCGATCACGGTCACGGATTGCGCCGACCCGCGTGCGATCTTCCGGGTCGCCTCGTTGTCCGGGCGGGTCTGTCCGAATGCGGACTATCACCGGTATCAGCCGGTAGCGGTCGAGGTTTCGACAATCTGCCTGGCGAAGAATCTCGGCCAGGGACTGTGCTACTCCTGGCCGGGCTACCGATCAGACCCCGCGGCGCATGTGGCCGCGAAGACGGCGTCGTGTACGGATCCCCGGGTGCATCTCAAAGTGGATAAACGAGTCGACGGCGAAGCGTCGCCGCTGGTGTGCGCGCCAGGTCAGTCTGCGGAGACGTTCCCGATACCGGCGCCGGGCGTCGCCTATTGCTTGAGTGATCCCAATCCGTAGTCGCGGGCTGGCCTAGGCTCAGGTGATGGCGGTTCACGCTGGCGATCGCACCAGTGAGTTCGAGGCGCTGCGCCCGCGACTGCAGGCGGTGGCATACCGGCTCACCGGGAGCGTGGCCGATGCCGAGGACATTGTTCAGGACGCTTGGCTGCGTCTGCATTCCGCGACCGCCGAGATTGAGGACTTGCCGGCCTGGCTGACCACCGTTGTCTCGCGGCTTGGGCTGGATCGACTACGGTCGGCCGTGTACCGCAGGGAAACCTATGTGGGGGAATGGCTTCCGGAGCCTGTGGTGACCGGTTTGGACGGCAGTGACCCGCTGGCCGTGTTGGTGGCCGGCGAGGACGCGCGTTTCGCGGCCATGGTGGTGCTGGACCGGTTGGCGCCCGATCAGCGCGTCGCCTTTGTGCTGCACGACGGATTCTCGGTGCCGTTCAAGCAGATTGCCGAGATTCTCGGCATCGGCGATGCGGCCGCGCGCCAGCTGGCCTCGCGTGCCCGGCGAGCGGTGACGGCCACCCCCGAACCGGCGGCCGATGCCGAACACAACGAAGCGGTGGGTCAGCTGTTGGCGGCCCTCATCTCCGGGAGTATGGAAGCGGTTGTGCGGGTGCTGCATCCGGACGTGACGATGACGGGAGACTCCGATGGCAAGGCGCCGACGGCAGTACGCGTCATCCATGGCCCCGACAAGGTGGCCCGTTTCCTGCTGGGCTTGATGGAGCGTTACGGGCCGCACATGACGCAGGCCATGAACCCCGCACTGGTGAACGGGCAGTTCGGCATGTACCTGACCGCGACGCCGGCAGATACGGCCGACTCCGGTTATTGGCCGGTGCTGCCCCGGGTGAGCGCGTTCACTGTGCACGACGGCAGGGTGCTGGCGGTCTGGGATGTGTGTAATCCCGACAAGTTCACCGGTACCCCGCTACGTAACGCCTAGGCGCCCGGTGAGTCCTGGGAGGTGGCCCACGGAACGCGGCAGGCGTCACCGGAATTGAAGCCCTGCTCGGTGATTCCCAGTGCGGCATAGGTGCGGGCGCGCATGTTCTCGACGCCGATCTGGTAGGACAGCTCGATCACCCCGGCGTCACCGAACCGCCGTCGCAGATCGGCGACCTGCTCGTCGGTGATGTCGTGCGGATTTCCGGTCATCGCATCGGCGTAGGCGATCGCGGCGCGCTCGTCCCCGGTGAATAGCGGGGAAGTCGCGTAGTCGTCGATGGCCTTGAGGCGGTCCACGTCCAAGCCGTCCAGGCGTTGCAGCATGGAGCCGAAGTCGACGCACCACGAGCAGCCCACGGTGCGGGCGGTCCAGAACACCGCGAGTTCGCGCACGCTGGCCGGTAGGACCTGCGAGGCGCTGCCCAGCATCTGCTCGTGCACCGCGGCCGCGACCATCAGCTTGCGATGGTGGGCGATGACGGTAAAGGGCTCGGGCACTTGACCGAAACGACGCTTGGTCATCCGGTACATGATGCGGGTGAGCAGTGAGGCGTTCGGCGGGGCGATGGGTGCGATACGTGATGTGGTGGTCATACCCCTATGACGGGGCAGCGCCCGGATGTGTGACAGGGCCGGGGAGTCTGGTCATCGAGTGTGAGTGCCAGTGCGACAAAATCGCCGAGTGTGAGCAGCAGGGCTCACACTCGGCGAAAGGGTGGGGCAGGAGGGGTCAGCGCGCGAACATCAGGGCGCGCTTGACCTCTTGGATCGCCTTGGTCACCTCGATACCGCGCGGGCAGGCGTCGGTGCAGTTGAACGTGGTGCGGCAGCGCCACACCCCGTCGACGTCGTTGAGGATGTCCAGGCGCTCGGCGGCAGCCTCGTCGCGGCTGTCGAAGATGAACCGGTGCGCATTGACGATCGCGGCCGGGCCGAAGTAGCTTCCGTCGCTCCAGAACACCGGGCAGCTGGTGGTGCAGCAGGCGCACAGGATGCACTTGGTGGTGTCATCGAAGCGTGCGCGGTCGGTCTGGCTCTGGATGTACTCACGCGTCGGCTGGTTACCGCTGGTGATCATGAACGGCTTCACGGCGCGGTAGGCGTCGAAGAAGGGCTCCATGTTGACCACGAGGTCCTTTTCCACGGGCAGGCCGCGGATGGGCTCGATGGTGATGGTGAGCGTCTTCTTGGGGTTCTTGGGCAGCAGGTCGCGCATCAGCACCTTGCACGCCAACCGGTTCACGCCGTTGATCCGCATGGCGTCCGAACCGCACACACCGTGTGCGCAGGACCGGCGGAAGGTCAGCGTGCCGTCCAGATAGCCCTTCACATACAGCAGCAGGTTCAGCAGCCGATCCGTCGACAGGCAGGGCACCCGGAACGTCTGCCAGCCCGCCGCGTCGGGGTCTTCGGGGTTGAAGCGCTGGATCTTCAGATCCACCATGACCGCACCCTCGGGGACCGGAGGCAGCGGCGGGTCGCCTGCTTCGGCTTTCTCGATAACCGCAGTCATCTCAGTACTTCCGTTCCATCGGCTCGTACCGGGTCTGGACAACGGGCTTGTAGTCCAGCCGGATATCGGACAGCAGCTCGGCACCCTGCTTGTACGCCATGGTGTGTCGCATGTAGTTGGTGTCGTCGCGGTTCGGGTAGTCCTCACGGGCATGTCCGCCGCGCGATTCCTTGCGGTTGAGCGCGCCCACCACGGTCACCTCGGCGAGCTCCAGCAGGAAGCCCAGCTCGATGGCCTCGAGCAGGTCGCTGTTGTAGCGCTTGCCCTTGTCGTGCACCGTGATTCGGCTGTACCGCTCCTTGAGCGCGTGGATGTCGTTGAGCGCCTGCTTGAGAGTGTCCTCGGTACGGAACACTGCGGCGTTGTTGTCCATCGACTGCTGCAGCTCGGTACGGATGTCGGCCACCCGCTCGTCACCGTGCTCGGAGAGGATGTCCGCCACCCACTGGGTGACCATCGTCGCCGGGGTCTCCGGCAGGTCGATGAAGTCATGGGCCTCGGCGTACTCGGCCGCGGCGATACCCGCCCGGCGACCGAACACGTTGATGTCCAGCAGCGAGTTGGTGCCCAGGCGGTTGGCGCCGTGCACCGAGACGCAGGCGCACTCGCCGGCCGCGTACAGGCCGGGGACCACGTTGTCGTTGTCGCGCAGCACCTGGCCCTTGATGTTGGTCGGAATGCCGCCCATCACGTAGTGGCAGGTGGGGTACACCGGAACCAGCTCGGTCACCGGGTCGACACCCAGGTAGGTACGGGCGAATTCGGTGATGTCCGGGAGCTTGGCCTCCAGCACATCGGCACCGAGGTGGCGCACGTCGATGTAGACGTAGTCCTTGTTCGGTCCGGCGCCGCGGCCTTCGAGTACCTCGAGAACCATTGACCGGGCCACGATGTCGCGAGGCGCGAGGTCGACGATGGTGGGCGCGTAGCGCTCCATGAAGCGCTCGCCCTCCGCGTTGAGCAGGCGGCCGCCCTCACCGCGCACGGCTTCCGAGATCAGAATTCCCAGCCCGGCCAGGCCTGTCGGGTGGAACTGGTGGAATTCCATGTCCTCCAACGGAAGTCCCTTGCGGAACACGATGCCCAGACCATCGCCGGTCAGGGTGTGCGCGTTGGATGTGGTCTTGTACATGCGTCCGGAACCACCGGTGGCGAAAACGATTGCCTTGGCGTGGAACACATGGATATCGCCGGTCGCCAACTCGTAGGCGATGACGCCGGTGGCCACCGGGCCGTTCGGCGTTTCGGTGAGTGCGATGTCCAGTGCGTAGAACTCGTTGTAGAACTCGACATCGTGCTTGACGCAGTTTTGGTACAGGGTCTGCAGAATCATGTGTCCGGTGCGGTCCGCCGCGTAGCAGGCCCGGCGCACCGGCGCCTTACCGTGATCGCGGGTGTGACCACCGAAGCGGCGCTGATCGATTCGGCCCTGGGGTGTCCGGTTGAACGGCATACCCATCTTCTCGAGATCAAGGACGGCGTCGATCGCCTCCTTGCACATGATCTCCACGGCGTCCTGGTCGGCGAGGTAGTCGCCACCCTTGACGGTGTCGAAGGTGTGCCATTCCCAGTTGTCTTCCTCGACATTGGCCAGCGCGGCGCACATGCCGCCCTGGGCGGCGCCGGTGTGGCTACGCGTCGGGTACAGCTTGGTCAGCACCGCGGTACGGGCCCGGGGTCCGGCCTCGACGGCGGCGCGCATACCCGCGCCACCCGCGCCGATGATGACGACGTCGTACCGGTGTTCCTGGATGGTTGCCTCAGATTTAGGCGAAGACATTAACGAAGCCCCTAACCGATGTTCGGGTTGAAGGTCAGCAGGACGTAGGTGCCGAGCACCACGGTGAAGATGATCGACAGTGCCAGCAGGCAATTGAGCCAGAACCGGGTCGAGTCCTTGCGGGTGTAGTCGGCAATGATCGTGCGCATCCCGTTACCGCCGTGCAGCTGCGCCAGCCACAACATCGTCAGGTCCCAGGTCTGCCAGAACGGGCTGGCCCAGCGCTGCGCCACGAAGTTGAAATCGAGGCGGTACACGCCGTTGTCCCACATCAGCATGATGAACAGATGGCCCAGAGCCAGGAAGATCAGGACGATGCCGGAGAGTCGCATGAAGATCCACGCGTACTTCTCGAAATTGGGCATGCCCGACCCGCGCCGGGGGGCACGTGGATTGTCCAGTGCGGCAGGGCGGTCGTAGTTGCGCTCCATCACGGGAGCGGGGCGGCCGCTGGCGCGAACGCTCGTGTGCGAACCGGTCTGAGGAGATGTCATAGGAAACGCTCCGCCATGTGCATGAGGATTCGGGTCACTGCGGGAACCATCACCACGAACCAGACCGTGCCGATGATCCACAGCATGAGGCGCTGATAACGCGGGCCCTTGGACCAGAAATCGACGAGGATGACTCGGACACCGTTGAGCGCGTGGTACAGGACCGCCGCGACCAGGCCGAGCTCCATCAGACCCACGATCGGGGTCTTATAGGTCTCGATCACCGAGTTATAGGTCTCGGGGCTAACCCGCACCAGGGCGGTATCCAAGACGTGGACAAAGAGGAAGAAGAATATCGTGGCACCGGTAATGCGATGCAGGACCCAGGACCACATTCCTGGATCACCACGGTATAGCGATCGCTTGAGGCGATTACCTTCGCGGCCAGAGCTGGCCGTATCGGGCGTCGCAGTCGTCACGTGGGCCTCCAACACCAATGGTGGACTGGGGCCAAACGGTGCGGTAAATGGGGGCGTCCATGACGCGCATCCGATGGCCCAACGGTGGTCGGCGAACCGTCATCCGAACTCTAAACCCAATCCGAGGTGGCGCCGAAATCGCATGAGCGCGAAAAGGCGCCGAAATGCACCGTACTCCAAAGTAAGTTAGGTAAACCTTGCACGAGCAAATGATGAGCCGATGCGATTCTCATGGGGTCGACAAGGAGGTCTCCGGGTTATGAAAATCAATTGGAATGAATTGCGGGACAACGCATACGCGATAACCAAGCACGCGTATGCGCCGTACTCGAAGTATCCGGTGGGGGCCGCCGCGCTCGTTGATGACGGCAGGGTGATCGCCGGCTGCAATGTGGAGAATGTCTCATATGGGCTAGGTCTCTGCGCGGAGTGTTCTGTGGTGTGCGCGCTGTTCTCCACCGGAGGCGGCCGGTTGGTGGCGCTGTCCTGCGTCGATTCCCGGGGTGAGCCGCTGATGCCGTGCGGCCGTTGTCGCCAGTTACTTCTTGAGCATGGCGGCCCGGAGCTGCTGATCGATCACGCCGACGGGCCACGAGCCCTTGCGCAGCTGCTCCCGGAGGCATTCGGGCCCGACGACTTGGACCGGGGGCGCATCTGATGGCAAACACATATCGGTTCGATATGCCCTCGATCATCGCGACCAAACGCGACGGCGCAGAGCTGAGCCCGGACGCCATCGATTGGCTGATCGAGGAGTACACCGGCGGCAGCATCGGCGAGGAACAGGTCGCGGCCTTGCTGATGGCGATCTATCTGCGCGGGATGAACAGCGCGGAAACGGCGGCGTGGACGGCCGCGATGCTGGCTTCCGGCGAGCGGCTGGACCTGTCCGGGCTCTCCCGGCCGACTGTCGACAAGCACTCCACCGGCGGGGTGGGCGACAAGATCAGCCTGCCGTTGGTCGCGGTCGTCGCCGCGTGCGGCGCGGCGGTGCCGCAGCTCTCGGGCCGGGGTCTCGGACACACCGGTGGCACCCTCGACAAACTCGAATCCATCGCGGGCATCCGCGTCGATCTGACCAATGACCAGATACGTCAGCAGCTTTCCGATGTCGGGGCCGTGATCTGCGCGGCCGGAGCGTCACTGGCGCCCGCCGATCGCAAGCTGTACGCGCTGCGCGATATCACCGGCACCGTCGAGTCGATACCACTCATCGCCGGGTCGATCATGAGCAAGAAGCTGGCCGAAGGCACGGCCGCACTGGTTCTGGATGTGAAAGTCGGTGCGGGCGCGTTCATGAAATCTGAACAGCAGGCCCGCGAATTGGCCTTGGCGATGGTTGATCTGGGCACCGCGCACGGGGTCGCCACCCGCGCCCTGCTCACCGCGATGGACACGCCGCTGGGGATGACCGCGGGTAACGCGGTCGAGGTGGAGGAATCACTCGAGGTGCTGGCCGGGGGAGGGCCCGAGGACGTGGTCGCCCTCACCGTGGCACTGGCCCGCGAGATGCTTGCCGCCGCCGGTATCGACGCCAAGGACCCGGCCGCGACGCTGACCGACGGCACGGCCATGGATGTGTTCCGCGCGATGATCCGCGCGCAGGGCGGTGACCTTTCGGTGCCGCTGCCGCTCGGACAGTGCCAGGAGACGGTGCTCGCCCCGGCCGGCGGGGTCATGCGCCGCATTGACGCGATGCCCGTCGGGATCGCGGCTTGGCGTCTCGGCGCCGGACGCAGCCGTCCCGGAGAGACGGTGCAATACGGCGCCGGGGTACGTATTCACCGTCGGCCCGGAGAGTCGGTTGTCGCGGGAGAACCGCTGTTCACGCTGTATACCGACACCCCGGAGCGAATGCCCGCCGCGCTCGCTGCCCTGGACGGTGGCTGGGAGATCGGTGCGGCGCCCACCCTTACACCCCTCATCGTCGATAGACTTTCGGTGTGACGGCCGAACTTGATTTGGTGTCAATCACCCAGGCTCCCAAGGCGCTTCTGCACGACCATTTGGACGGGGGGCTGCGCCCCGGCACCGTCCTGGATCTGGCGCGAGAATCCGGGTACGAGAACCTGCCGGCCGACGATGAGATCGCGTTGGCGTCCTGGTTCCGTACCGCCGCCGACAGCGGTTCCCTGGAGCAGTATCTGGAGACCTTCGCGCACACCGTGGGGGTCATGCAGACGGCTTCCGCGCTGCACCGGGTGGCCGCCGAATGCGTGGAAGACCTTGCCGCCGACGGCGTGGTGTACGCCGAGGTGCGTTTCGCGCCGGAACTTCACATCGACGCGGGACTGAACCTCGATGACGTCATGGATGCGGTGTTGTCCGGGTTCGCCGACGGGGAGCGGCAGGCGAGTGCCGCGGGCAAGCGCATCACGGTGCGCACGCTGGTCACCGCGATGCGGCATGCCGCACGGTCGCGAGAGATCGCCGAGCTGGCCGTGAGGTTCCGCGACCGGGGTGCCGTCGGGTTCGATATCGCGGGAGCCGAGGCCGGATACCCGCCCAGCCGCCACCTGGACGCTTTCGAATACATGCGGAATGCCAACGCCCGGTTCACCATCCATGCCGGTGAGGGATTCGGATTGCCCTCGATCCACGAGGCGATCGCCTTCTGTGGGGCCGATCGGCTGGGGCACGGGGTACGCATCGTCGAGGATATCGACATCGACCCCGACGGCACGGCACACCTGGGCAGACTGTCTTCGCTACTGCGCGACAAGCGGGTACCACTGGAGTTGTGCCCGAGTTCGAATGTGCAGACCGGCGCCGTCGACAGTCTCGCCAATCACCCCTTTGATCTGCTGGCGCGGCTGCGCTTTCGGGTGACCGTCAACACCGACAACCGGCTGATGAGCGACACCTCGATGAGTCGCGAGATGCTGCGCCTTGTCGAGACGTTCGGATATGGCTGGAGCGACCTGCAGCGATTCACCATCAACGCCATGAAGTCGGCCTTCATCCCGTTCGACGAGCGGTTGGCCATCATCGATGACGTGATCAAGCCCGGGTACGCGATCCTGATCGGCTAGCCGCGGGCTTACTCGCGCCGGAGCCGCGCCTCCATCGCGCGCTCCAGGGTCCGCCAGCGCTCGGCGGCGTCCGCGAACGGGCCCTTGGGCTCATCGTGCTGTTCCGGCTCGAGCAGATGCCCGACCAGCTTGCCCAACGGGGTGTCGCTGTCCAGCTCTGCGTCGACGCTGTCGTCCTCTGAGTATTCGGCGACGTCGGTCAGCAGCTCGACAGCCAGCTCCAGCTGATCGCGGTCCACCTCGTCGACGCCGTCCTCCAGGTCGTCGGCGAGCCCGGTGAACACGTAGATGTTGTCGTCGGTGATGTCGATGCGCAGCGAGCCATCGGTGGCGGCGGTGCGGATGTCGTCGTAGGTGCTCAGGTCGGCCAGATCGTGATCGTGCTCATCCGCCAGATACCGGGCCAGCGCCCGCTCGGAGCCGAACACGCTGATTCTTCCGTTGCGTCCCAAGAAGATCGGCTCGTCGTTCAGATAGCAGCGCAGCGTGTAGAAGGTTCCCGAGTTGGTGATCATCTGAATCGGGTCGATGCCGACCTCCAGCCAGAAGTCCTCGTCACCGCCGAGAACGACATCGTCGTCCGCGGTCTCCTCCTCCTCGCCGTCCTCTTCGTCCTCGTCTTCGTCTTCGTCGGTGGAGTCGTCTTCGGCATCCTCGGAGCTCTCGTTGTCCGAGCCAGAGTCCTCGTCGAGCAGATCGAGTTCGTCGTCGTCTTCGAGGTCGTCCTCGTTGTCGACGGCGTTCTCGGCGGCAGCAAGCAGTTCGGCGTCCGCGGCGGCGGAGAGCTCCTCATCGACGTCGGGAGTGGCGGCGATCTCGTCGATGGCGTCGATGACGGAGTCCCACGACTTGCCGACGATGGCGCCGATCTGGTTCCACCGCTTCAATCCGTCTTTACCCGTGAAGCTTTCGGCCCCTCCCGACAATGTGCCGAGCACCGGGTTGCCGTTGATGAGTTTGTTGATGGCGGGCAGTTCGCACACCGCGCCGATGGAGGCCACGATCGCCAACGTGGCGCGCAAGGTATCGACAGCATCCTCGCTGGGCTTGTCGGCTACCAGCTCGGGGACGCCGATCAGGTCGTAGCGGTTGTCGTCGTCCGGCTCCAGCTCGTCCGCCGACAGCGACGCCAGCGTGGACCACGCCGGGTGATCGACAAGATCGTTGTCGTTGTCGGTCCGCACGAAGGCCACCAGATCGGCCACCGACTCGAACACGTACAGGTCGTCGTCCTTGCCCAGAAACGCTTCCCATTCGTCTCCGGCGTCGCGCCACCGCGGGGCCCACAAGGTGACCACGTCACCTTCGGTGAGCCCGAGTTCGATGGGGACGATGTCAGCAGCCATGCGGCAAGCCTAGCCAGAAGGCAGGGCGTGAGGGAAAGACCCACCGCCAGAATCGGCGTGACCGAGGCAACAAGAGTCTTCCGCGTGCGGGTGCGCTATGAATCCGGGTCCGCCGCCGTCACCGGTGTCAGGGTGACGAGTGCGGCGAAAGCGTTGTCGCGCAAAGCAAATTTTGTCGCAGCTGCGTGCAGGCGGAGCCACCCGCCGGAGATGGCCCGTACCCGCAATATCCCGGCGGTCGAGCCGGCCCGCAATTCATCGCGCATCGTGCGTGCGGTCGCTTCGTCGTCCGGGTGGATGCCGTCGGGCCGATCCGGGTCGTAACGCCAGGCCAGATCCGGAAATGGCTCGTCGATCCACTTCAGGACGGCGAAGGTGTCGACGTTCATCAACAGCCGGTGCACGCCGGGGGCGGCCACCGCTTCCAGGATCTGCTGCGCCAACCCCGCCTGAGGCTCGGCGGGACGGTTCTCCACCCGGGTGCACACGATCCTGTTGATGCGCCGCACTGCCCCCAAGGGATCTGTTTCCTTGGATGCTCGTCCGGCATAGTGCACTTGGAGGGTGTTCCCTTGATGGTCGGCCGCCAGGCAGGTCCCGCTGTATGTGGAATCAAGCTCGGGACTCACCACGTGCGCCATCAATTCGGCGTTGCGCGGGCTCGGCAGCACCGGCGCGAGCCCTTCGGCGATGGCTTGCCGTTCGGATCTGTTCTGTGGGTCGAAACCCATCACCTCGAAGTACTCCGGGGTGAGCGTGGTCAGTGAGGTATCCAGGTCTCCCAGGCAGGCCCCGGCGATGGGCCGGGGTGGCGGCTCGGCCTCTGCCGGTCCGAACCACACATGCACGCCATGGATCTTCGTCGCGCTCATGGCTATCGGATGGACGCGTACCACGCGGTCGCGCGCGGGGGTGTGGGCCACGGTGAGTTCACCCGTGCGCCGGCAGTCGGCGATCGCCGATTCGATCAGGGGCCGATGCCGATTGCGGCGCAGCACCGACTCCAACGGCGTCAGGTTGCGTGCCTGCGATCCGATCGCTATCACCGTGGGCTCGTCTCCCAAGGTTTCCAGCAGCATCCATTCGCGCGACATGCGCGGATGTTAGCAATTTACGGCGATGTCGCGCCGCGCCATGTTTGTTCCCGCCGCGGCCAGCTAACGGCGCCGGAAGGTGACCAGTGCGACGGTGGCATTCTCGTTGAGCTTGACTACCTGAGTGGCGCAGTGCAGTGATTCCCAGCTGTCGTCGTGGCAACGGAACCTAACTACCGCTTCGGTGGCGCCGAATACGGAATTGTCGAGCATGAAATTCAGATTCGCCTCGTCCTCGGGGTGAATCTTGGCGCGTCCCAGCGGGTCGTGTTCCCAATGCCATTCGGGGGCAGGCGGGTCGATCCACTTGATCAGCCTGCGTGCCGCGATCATGACCAGTGCGCGATATGCGCCGGGTTCGGCGGCGGCTTCGAGGACCTGTTGCTCCAGCAGCGGAACCGGTGGGGCGGGCTGGCCGACGCGCAGATTGATCGCGCGTCCCAGACGCTCGGGGACGCCGTCGTTGTTGGGCTCGAGAACCAGCCGGCTGGCGAAGTGGCACAACGTGGGGTTTCCGTCGCTGTCGACGCCGGGCCAGGTCGCGCTGTAGGTCATGCCTTCCGTCGCCGTCACGATGAGCCCCAGGACGTCCGTTTCGCCGGGGTTCGGCGACAGGTATCGGTAGAGCTCCGGCATGCTGATTTCGGCGTGCGGTTGGCCCGCGGCCATTCCCATTGCCGTTGCGGCGCCGTCGCTGATGTACAGCAGACCGGTATCGGCGTTGAGAACCACCGCTCCGCCCTCGGCAGGCGGGTCCGAGGGCGGGGGAGTCGAACCTGTCCACAGCCAGACGCCATGCACCCGACCGTCGGGCATGGCGACGGGGCGGACGTCGATGAACGAATCTGAATCGGGTGGGCCGATCGTGCCGGCTTTGTTTGCTTTGGTCGCGGCGGTGATAACTCGGCGAAGCAGGCCGAGATTTCGATTGCGCCGAAGGAACGTACTCAGCGGAACCATGTTCCGCGGCTGATTGCCGGACGCGATGACGGTTGGCTCGTTGCCGAGTGTTTCCAGGAGAAGCCACTCGCGCGCCACCTTCGGATGCTATCAGCGGTGTACCGGCGGTACGCATTCGGCGAGACGGCGCTGGACACCGTTGCGAGTATTCGTAAAAGGTTGCGAAGACCAGGTCAGAAGCGATATTTTCGGCTGGCTCCCGCGATCGGCGGGCTAAGTACGGACCCTGTCTCTTCGGGCCGTGCCCGCAGCGTTGATGAGCCATGTCTGACGGTTGAACTACCCCACACGCAACTCATCGCGCTGGTCGCCGCGAGCACCTACCGGTGCATAGACGAGGGGTCGGTAGGTGTGACGGTGACCGTAAATAGTGGTGGCGCTAATCTGCCCACGTGGGCATGCCAGCGCTGAGGTCGGCGCAAACCTATCTACCGTTTCTGCGGCCGCTCAAATTCGGTGCGTACAACCTGGGCACCCGCCTCTTCGGATGGCGCGTCGACCCTGAGTTCCATCTCCTGAAACGGGTCGGCCCGATATCGGTGGCGATCGATGTCGGGGGCAACTGGGGCCAGAGTATCTGTGCGCTACAGCGCACGGTGTCGCCCGGGCAGATCGTCAGTTTTGAGCCCAATGCCATTCTGGCGCAACGACTCAAGCGTCGATTCGAAGGCGATGCCGTACGGGTGCACGCGTGTGGCCTCTCCGACGCGGACGGAACCTTCGATCTGTTCATTCCGCGATATCGCAACTTTGTGTACGACGGTTTGGCCTCGCTCGACGAGAACGAGGCGCGCGACTGGCTCAACGCCGAAACGATGGCCCGCTTCGACGAATCCAAACTGACGATCGAACGGCACCCGGTGCAGGTTCGCCGGCTGGACGATTTCGGGCTGGAGCCTCAGGTCATCAAGATCGATGTGCAGGGGATGGAGGCAGCGGTGATTCGCGGCGGGCTCGCGACCATTACCGCGTCGAAGCCGGTGTTGATCGTCGAGACGCCGTCCGACGAGGTGGTGTCACTGCTGGATCGCGCCGGGCTGAAACCGTACGCATACCGCGACGGTCGGCTCCAGCACGATTGGCGTAACGCCGAAAATACGGTGTTCCTGAGCGATGCGCATCGGGACCGCGTTGGGTTGTAGCGCTGAAACCTGTTACGGCTGCGGGTTTTTGAGATCTACCAGTAGCTGTGCCAGCACGCGTTCGCGGTGATCGAACGCCTGACCCGCGGCTGCGGCCGCCGTGGCCACCACGATCTGCCCGACGATCTTGGGGGACAGCTTGGTGACCGAATCGTCGAGCCGCAGGTTGGTCAGCGCACCATTGCCGTTGGCTTCCGCCTCGACATGTCCCTGTGCCGAACGGGCCCATCCACGAAGGCCTTTCAGCTCCTCGACGGCGCTGTTCAGGATGTGGCCTCCGGCACGGGCCTTTGTCATGGTCTCTTGATACTGCTGTTCGAGCGCCCGGAAGAAGGTGAGGTCAGGCTCGGTCATCAGGATCTCCGTTCCATCTGCTCTTCGGACTGCCGCAGCTCGATATCGGCGACTTGAGCGGGTGTCGCCAGACCGATCCTGTCGAGGAGGTAGTCGGGTATGCCGCTCTCGGCAAGCTCCTCGCGTCGCGCCGCTCCGCAGCGCGCGGCACCGAGTTCGCACAGGTTTTTGATTTCCCGTGCCAGTGCCGACGCGCCGCGATTGAGCATGTCGGGTTCGATGTGAACCTCAAGCGGCAGCCCGAATTCGGACACCTTGACCCGCAGCGTGCCAGCACGATTCGTCATATCGATGCTCGCACGCGGCTCGGGCCGCGGTACTCCCGAACTAGGAAGTGGGTCGGTAGAATCCATGGAATCCCTGTCCGGCGTTGGTGGTTCGGATCGGGGAGATCTGGACCGGATCACCGGCCTCGACCATCATGCCGTTGCCGATCACCATGGCGACGTGGCCATCCCACACCGCGAGATCACCCGGCATCACCGAGCCCTGGTCGACCTTGACGCCCACACCCTGCTCCTGGGCAAGCCGCGGGATGTCGACGCCGGACTCGCCGTACGCCCACTGGGTCAGGCCACTGCAGTCCAAGCCGACCCCGGGCTTGGTGCCGCCCCACTCGTAGGGCACACCCACCTGGCTGAGGGCTTTGCGCACGGCTTCGGCCGCGGAGGCATTCGGAGCCTGGCTGGTGCTGCCGTCGGGAAGGAACAGCTGCACGCCCTTGCCCATGCTGCGCGGGTCGAGCAGCATCTTGGCCACGGCGGGCTTGGCGCCACCCAATCCGCCATGTCCGCCATGCAGGGCGGCCTGCAGGCCGGCACCCAGGCACTGTCGGGCGCCGCCAGCGGCGTCACCCAGACCATGAGCTCGATGGGCCAGGGCCTCGGCCAGATTCCGCAGGCGCTCACCGGCATGTTCAGCGGCGCCGGCAGCGGTTCGGCCAGCGCGCTGGCCGAACCGCTGCCGGCGCCGCTGAACATGCCGGTGAGCGCCTGCGGAATCTGGCCGAGGCCCTGGCCCATCGAGCTCATGGTCTGGGTGACGCCGCTGGCGGCGCCCGACAGTGCCTGGGTGCCGGCCTGCAGGCCGCCCTGCATGGCGGACATGGCGGGGTGGGGGGGCCCGGGGGGGGGGGGGGGGGGGGTTGCCCCTGCCGGCACCCGCCATGCCGGTCAGTTCACCGGCCTGTCCGGCCAGCTCCCCTTCAAGCTGTGCGGTGTGCTCGGCGACGCGGGCCGTGCAGCGGCTGGCGGCTTCCGCCAGCTCGCCGGCGACGCCCGGAACCCAGAGCAACGGTGTCAGCGCCTCGGAGGTGTGCTGGAACTCCTGGAGGGCTTCGGTGATCAGGCTGGTGGCACGAGCGGTCGACTCGGAGGCCTGCCCAACGTTGGCGCCCATGGCGCCGCTGCGGGTGGCCATGCTGCTCAGTGCCTGGCCCGCCATGCCGGCGAACTGTCCCAGCGCCTGTGCCGCCGCACCGGCGAAGGAGCCGATGAGTGAGCTGCCTGCCTGCATGCCCTGTTGCATGACCTGCTGCATGACCTGCATGCCGCCCTCCAGCATCTTGCTGGGGTCTTGGCCCTCTTTGAACTGACCGGGGCCGACGGTGCCTGCCATGTCCATGGCCGGTCCGATGAGGCCCGAGGAGAAGGGGTTGTTCTCGAAGCTCGGGTAGTTCGTGTTGGTTGCCTCGGCCATACGGCTGGGCGAGATAGGACTTGTCTCAACCATGATCAGGCCTCGATTCCTTCAACAGTGGTGGTGAAACCTTGGCTGAAGTGGTCTTCGGTGTTGTCGTAGTCATTGCTACCGACTGTGGTGCTGACACCGGACTCGGTGACGCTGGTCGCGAGCTGGCCGACATCCATCCCTTGCTTGGCTGAGGTCGCCGCGAAGGCGCCCAAGTAATGCGCGCCGATCGGGCCAAAGACCGGTGCCAGCGCGGCGACCGGAAAGATGCTGACGGCGGTGCCGACCGCCGCGAGCGTTCCGCCCATGCCCATCTGCACCCCGGCAACGCCACGCAACATGTCTGTGTTGGCCGACAATTCCTCTGGCATGTCCCCTCCATCTCCTCGGTGGTTCGGCTACCGCCTGTTTTCGGGCAGTTTTCGCCTTGTACTTGGATACGACGGGTGTAGTCGCGATTCGGTTCCATCTTTCTCAAACTTTTTGAAAGATTTTTTGGCAACGTGGCCACCCCGTCGTATTACCTGCTCAGCATAGCTTGCCCGGCTTTGCAGGGAACGATATCGAGGCACCTGTCCGGGAAGTGCCAGAAGTGACGCCCGTCACATTTGAGGTGATGGGGATCGATGCTTGCTGCTTTAGGGTCGGTCCATGCATGTGCACGTAGTTGAGCATCCGCTTGCCGCGGCCCGATTGACCACCCTTCGCGATGCCCGCACGGATAACGCGGCCTTTCGTGCTTCGCTGCGGGATCTGACGCTGATGCTCGTCTACGAGGCCACCAGCTCGGCGCCGGTGGAGTCCCTGACGGTGCACACGCCGGTGGCGGAGACGACGGGCTATCGATTGGCCAATCCGCCGTTGCTGGTTCCGGTTCTTCGGGCCGGACTGGGCATGGTGGATCAGGCGCACGCCCTCATTCCCGAGGCGCGTGTCGGATTCGTGGGCATGGCGCGCGATGAGGACACCTGGCAACCCACTCCGTACCTGGAATCGCTTCCCGCAGACCTGTCGGCGCAGCCGGTGTTCGTGCTGGATCCGATGCTCGCCACCGGAGGATCGATGGTCTACACCCTCGATCTGCTGCATGCGCGCGGCGCCGCCGATATCACCATGTTGTGTGTGGTCGCCGCGCCGCAGGGGGTCACGGCGGTTCGGGAGTGCGCCGAGCGTTTCGGTCCGTCCACGTCCGTACGGCTCTTCACCGCGACGATCGACGAGGGACTCAACGAGGAGGCATACATCGTGCCCGGCCTCGGTGACGCGGGCGATCGCCAGTTCGGGCCCAGGTAGTCGGGCCCGGCTAGATGCTGCGGGCGTAGGCCTCCAGCTCGGAGACCACGACACCCGCCCAGATCCGCGCGACGGTCGGATCGGTGATGACGGGCTCGCGGACCTCGATGTAGCACTTCACCTTCGGCTCGGTTCCCGACGGGCGGATCACCAGCCGGATGGATGACCCGCCGATCTCGCCGGCGAGAATCACCGCATCCGTACGCGCCTGGCCGCGTCGCTCCAACAGGTCTTCCGCGGTGATGGGAAACCCGGACAGGGCGGTCGGGATGTTCGTGCGCAGCCGGTCCATCATCGCGGAGATGTCCTCGAGCGACTCCATGCGCCGTGACACCTGCGAGGTCACATGGATGCCGTGTCTGATGGCCAGATTCTCGAGCTTTTCCTCGACGCTGCTGCCGAGTTCACGCAGATGAGTGACCAGATCGCAGGCCAGTACCGCCGCGGAGATGCCGTCCTTGTCGCGGACTGCGGCGGGATCGACGCAATGCCCGATGGCCTCCTCGTACGCGTAGACGAGGTCGGAATCCGCGGCCCGGGCCAACCATTTGAACCCTGTCAGCGTCTCCACGTAGCGGGCGCCGAGCGATGCCGCGATCCGCGCGAGCATGCGTGAGGAGACCACCGTGCTGGCCACCACCGGGGGAGTGGATGACGCCAGTTGCGTGGAAAGGATGTAATCGCCGAGCAGCCAACCGGTTTCATCCCCGGACAGCATGCGCCAGCCCGTGGTGGTGGGCACGCCGATGGCGCATCGGTCGGCATCCGGATCGAGTGCGATCGCCAGGTCCGCGTCGACCTCGGCGGCCCGTGCCAACACCGCGTCGGAAGCCCCGCGTTCTTCGGGGTTCGGGAATGCGACGGTGGGAAAGTCCGGATCCGGTTGGAACTGCTCGTCGACCACGTGGATGTCGGTGAAACCCGCGGCGTTCAGTGTGGCCAGGGCGGTGGGTCCACCGACTCCATGCAGTGCGGTGAGTGCGATGCGCAGGCCACCGGAGCCCCGGCGCACGGTTGCGGCGCGTTGGATGTACGTGTCCACCAGCGCGTCGTCGGTGGCCTCGATCGGGGTTCGGCGAATCTCATCGGCGAAAGGCGCGGCGGCCGTGGCTACTTCGATTTCACGATCGGTGGGGGAGATGATTTGCGCGCCGCCCGACCAGTACACCTTGTAGCCGTTGTCGGCGGGCGGGTTGTGGGACGCGGTGATCTGGATGCCCGCTGCCGCGTCGAGATGCCGTACCGCGAAGGCCAGCACCGGCGTCGGGAGTGGCCGGGGCAGCAACACCACTTTGAATCCCTCGGCGGCCAGGACCTCCGCCGCGCCCTGCGCGAACTTCGCGGAGCCGTGCCGGGCATCGCGGCCCACCACCACGGTGGAGCCGCCCAGGCATCGATCCTTGAGGACCTTGGCCAGCCCGTAGGTGGTGCGCAGCACCACGGCCAGGTTCATTCCATTGGGGCCGCCCCGGACGGGGCCGCGCAGGCCCGCCGTGCCGAACACCAACGGATCGGAGAAGCGCTGCGCGAGTTCGTCTTCGGAGCACGCGCGTAGTTCGGCGACGGTCTCGGGGTCCGGGTCGTGGTCGATCCATTCCTGGATTGTGTGTGCTGCCAGAGTCATAGCCGACCAATCACCGAGCGTAGAAGTTGGCCCATGCGAGTCGCCGACGCGCGACCGGCCGCCAGCACCTCCTCATGATTGAGGGACTCCCCGGTCATTCCGGCCGCGAGGTTGGTCACCAGGGATACACCGAACACCTCGGCCCCGGCCGCGCGTGCCGCGATGGTTTCATGCACCGTCGACATACCCACCAGATCCGCGCCCAGGGTGCGCAGCATCCGGATTTCCGCGGGAGTCTCGTAATGCGGTCCCGGCAGACCCGCGTACACCCCTTCGGCGAGGCTGCCGTCGATCTCTCGGGCCAGGGCCCGCAATCGCGGCGAATACGCATCGACAAGGTCGACGAATTGGGCTCCCGTCAGCGGTGAGCGGGCGGTCAGGTTGAGATGGTCGCTGATCAATACCGGCTGGCCCACCGAGTAATCCTCGCGCAGCCCGCCGGCCGCGTTGGTGAGAACGATGGACTTCGCGCCCGCCGCACAGGCCGTCCGCACCGGGTGGACGACGTGGCGCAGGTCGTGGCCCTCGTACGCGTGGATCCTGCCCAGCAGCACCAGCATCCGGTCGTCGCTGTCGCCGATGGGCACGGACAACACCGAGCCGCCATGACCGGCCGCACTCGGCGGGCTGAATCCGGGTAGGTCCGCCATGGGGATCGTGGTGGCCGCGGTGCCGAGTTCCGCGGCGGCCGGGGCCCAGCCCGATCCGAGGACCACCGCGACGCGATGGCAGGCGATACCGGTCCGCTCCGCGATTGCCGCGGCTGCCAGAGCCGCTGCGTGCTCCGGGGACTGAAACTCGTCGGTGCTGTCGCCTCTTCGCGTAAGCCGCTCATCGGTCACAGCTACGGAGCCTAACCATGATGGGATACTCGTCTAATGCCCTTGACCACCGGAGCGTCGCCTGTCGCGCCTGCCGAGGCCGCCAGCGCGGTCGTCGATGCCGCGGCGACGGATCTGGTCGCGCTATCACATGACATTCATTCCGAGCCCGAGCTGGCCTTCCACGAGGTTCGCAGCGCGTTGAAGACGCAACGGCTACTCGCCGAGCGTGGCTTTGAGATCGTCACCGGTCAGGGCGGTATGGACACAGCGTTCCGGGCTACCTACGGTGACGGACCACTGGTCATCGGAGTTTGCGCCGAATATGACGCGCTGCCCGGAATCGGCCACGCCTGCGGGCACAACATCATTGCGGCCTCTGCCGTGGGCACCGGGTTGGGGCTTGCCGAAGTCGCCGATGCCCTCGGGCTCACGGTGGTGGTCATCGGCACGCCCGCCGAAGAGTTCGGCGGCGGTAAGGCACTTCTGCTCAAGGCGGGTGCCTTTGACGACATCGCCACTGCGGTGATGCTGCATCCCGGCCCGATCGATATCGCGGGCGCCCGGTCGCTGGCATTGACCGACGTGATGGTCACCTACCACGGCAAGGAGTCGCACGCGGCGGTCGCGCCGCACCTCGGCATCAACGCCGCCGACGCGGTCACTGTGGCTCAGGTCTCGATCGGTCTGTTGCGCCAGCATCTGTCGCCGGGGCAGTTGATCCACGGCATCGTCACCGAGGGCGGCGAGGCGGCCAACATCATTCCGGGGCGGGCCGCCATGCAGTACACGATGCGTGCCGTCGAAACCGCGTCCCTGCGCGAGTTGGAAGAGAAGGTTTACGCCTGCTTCGCGGCCGGCGCCATGGCCACCGGCTGCAGTCATGAACTCGTCGAATCCTCGCCCCCGTATTTGGAGCTGACTCCGGATCCGTGGCTGGTGTCGGTGTTCCGTGAGGAGATGGAATCCTTCGGCCGGACGCCGGTTCCCGCCGAGTTCGAGGCCTCGGTGCCGCTGGGTAGCACCGATATGGGCAACGTGACGCAGGTGCTGCCCGGCATCCACCCGGTCGTCGGTATCGACTCGGGCGGTGCGGTCATTCATCAGCCCGATTTCGAAAAGGCGGCCAAGGAACCGGGCGCCGACAAGGCAGTGCTCGAAGGAGCGAAGATGTTGGCGCGCACCGTAATACGGCTGGCCGAAGATGAAGCAGAGCGAGCCAGGGTGCTGGATCGGCTGGCACGCAGGACGGTGAAGGTATGACCCAGTCCCTGTCAGCGGTAGCCGAGCAGTGGCTGGCCGAGAACACCGACTCCCTGGTCCGGTGGCGCCGTCACATCCATGCCCATCCCGAACTGGCGCGCCAGGAGCACGCCACCACCGAATACGTGGCGGCGCGGCTGGCCGAGGCAGGGCTGAATCCGAAGGTCTTGCCCGGCGGGACCGGTGTCACCTGTGACTTCGGGCCCGAGGACGGGCCCCGGGTGGCGCTGCGTGCCGATATGGACGCGTTGCCGATGCAAGAGCGGACCGGTGCCGCGTACTCGTCGACGGTGCCGAATGTCGCGCATGCTTGCGGGCACGACGCGCATACCTCGATCTTGTTGGGCGCCGCGATGGCGCTCAACTCGGCGCCGTCGCTGCCCGCGGGTGTGCGCCTGATCTTCCAGCCCGCCGAAGAGGTGATGCCCGGCGGTGCCATCGATGTGGTGGCCACCGGGGCGATGGCGGGTGTCACGAGAATCTTTGCCCTGCACTGCGATCCACGCCTGGAAGTGGGCAAGGTGGCGATCAGGGCGGGCGCCATCACCTCGGCGGCGGACACCGTCGAAGTCACGCTGCATTCCCCGGGCGGGCACACCTCACGGCCACATCTGACGGCCGACCTGGTGTACGGACTCGGCACCGTCATCACCGGACTGCCGGGGGTGCTGAGCCGCCGCATCGATCCGCGAGCCGGCACCGTGATGGTGTGGGGCGCGGTCAACGCGGGCCAGGCCGCCAACGCCATTCCGCAGATCGGCTCGCTGGCGGGCACGGTGCGAACCGGCAGCCGTGACGTATGGATCACGCTGGAGGACACCGTCCGCGATGTGATCGCCGGGCTGCTGGCGCCGCTACGCATCGATTACACCCTGAATTATCGGCGCGGTGTTCCGCCCGTCATCAACGAGGCGGAATCCACCCACATCTTCGTGCGGGCGATTCAGGACATCGGCTTGGACGCGCTCGCCGAAACCACGCAGTCGGGCGGGGGCGAGGACTTCTCCTGGTACCTGGAGGAGGTGCCCGGCGCCATGGCGCGGCTGGGTGTGTGGTCGGGAACCGGGCCGCAGCTCGATATCCACCAGCCCAATTTCGATATCGACGAGCGGGCGCTGGGTGTCGGGGTGCGGACGCTGGTCAACCTGGTCGAACAGAGCGCGGTTCAGGGGCTCGGCTAGCTGGTTCCCGGGCCGATGTTGCGGGACGCGCGGGTGCGCAGGCCGTGCACGTAATCCTCTGGCGCCCCTGCGATTTCGGCCGCATCGGCCATCACGCCCAGGTACCGGGCGGACGGTAGGCCGCCCTCGTAGGCGTTGACGACGTAGAGCCACGCGAGTACCGGATCGGTGGTGGTGTCGGACGACTCGCGGTCGATCCGGCAACGGATCTTGGTGTGGATGCCGAGTTCGGAGCCTTCCCAGCGATCCAGGTTCGTCTCGTCGGCGCCGGTCATGTCGTAGAGCACCACGAAGACCTTCGAATGAGGATCCTGCACGACGGTGGCCAGTGCGCCTTCCCAGCCGATGTCCTCCCCGCCGAACGTCAGCCGCCAGCCGTGCAGCCAGCCGGTGCCGGCCATGGGGGAGTGCGGCGCGCGCTGCAACATCTGCTCGGGATGCATGTTGGAGCCGTAGGCGGCGTAGAGCGGCACGGGGGCAACTCTAGTGGTCCTCGATCCACGGTGATGAGCCACTCGGGCGAAGAACCCGCGACCGGGATGGCAAGCCGGGGTCTGGGAGTGCTTGTAGGTTATTTGCGTGGCTACGCGCATCGTGATCATTGGTGGAGGACCAGCGGGATACGAGGCGGCACTTGTGGCCGCTGCTCATGAGCGAAGCACCACCGAGGTGACGGTGATCGACTCGGACGGGATCGGCGGCGCCTGCGTGCTGTTCGACTGTGTGCCGTCCAAGACATTCATCGCCTCAACCGGTGTGCGCACCGACCTGCGCCGCGCCCCCAACCTGGGCTTTGACATCGATGTTGAGCACGCCAAGATTTCGCTGCCGCAGATCCACAGCCGCGTCAAACGCCTCGCCTCCGAACAATCGGTAGATAT